>NZ_QTUB01000001.1:1445207-2890414 GCF_003386665.1 Xenorhabdus cabanillasii
TTTATTTATATGCTGATATATAAAAATCTATTTGTTCCTGCAAATACAGTTACCTTCCGCTGCCTATTTCTTTAGGAAGGCCTGCTGCGTTTGTTATACGGTTAAACATTGTAATTATTCTCTTTCCAATAATGGGTTGTTAGACAGTTCATGGTTGTATTAGCCAAAGGGTTGAAATATGAGTAAGAATAGTCCTGGTAGCGTAGCTCCGAAAGAAAGAATTAATATTAAATATGTTCCTAATACCGGCGACCAGACCGCAGAAGTTGAATTACCTCTGAATCTTCTGGTTATTGGTGACTTGAAAGGAAAGAAAGAAGATACGCCAATTGAAGAACGACAGACCGTTTCCGTGAATAAAAATAATTTTAATGCGGTAATGAATGAGGCGAACATCAACCTGACTTTTAACGTCCCTAATCGCCTTGAAGAAAATAGTGAAGAAGATCTACCAGTTAATCTGGAAATTAAATCACTGAGTGATTTCTCACCGGATAATATCGCCAAGAAAGTACCAGAGCTGAATAAACTGCTGGAACTGCGTGAAGCATTAGTTGCATTAAAAGGTCCTCTGGGAAATATCCCCGCTTTTCGCGCTCGCTTGCAGTCACTGCTGGATGATGAATCCGTTCGTGAGCAACTCCTGAAAGAACTTGAAATCATCAATAAAAAATAACTCGTTAAAGGAATTTTAAATGGCTCAGCACGAAGAAAACAGCACAGCACTTGCTTCTGGCGCAACGACTTCTCTGCTTGATGAAATTATGTCTCAAGCGAGGATGACTCCTGAAAATGATGGCTATTATATTGCAAAACAGGGGGTAGCAGCTTTTATCGGCAGTATTCTGGATACAGGCTCTAACGAAGAACCTATCAACAAACTTCTCGTTGATAAAATGATCGTTGAGCTTGATAAAAAGCTGAGTGAGCAGATGGATGAAATCATGCACGCTAAGCCGTTCCAGGAGCTGGAATCTTCCTGGCGTTCACTGAAAATGCTGGTAGATCGCACTGATTTCCGTGAAAACATCAAAATCAACGTTATTCATGCGACTAAAGATGAATTGTTGGAAGACTTTGAATTCTCTCCTGAGATCATTCAGTCCGGTTTCTACAAACATGTTTATTCTACGGGTTACGGCCAGTTCGGTGGTGAACCTGTTGCTGCCGTTGTTGGTAACTATGCTTTCAGCAACACCACTCCTGACATCAAATTGATGCAATATGTCAGTTCGGTAGGAGCAATGGCTCACGCGCCATTCCTCTCTTCTGTTTCACCTGAATTCTTCGGTGTTAACAGCTTTACTGATCTGCCGGCTATCAAAGATCTGAAATCCGCATTTGAAGGCCCGTCACACACCAAATGGCGTTCGTTGCGTGAGTCTGAAGACTCTCGCTATCTGGGCTTAACTGCGCCACGTTTCCTGCTGCGTCTGCCATATTCCACCGTTGAAAATCCAATCAAGAACTTCAACTATCAGGAAAATGTCAGCCGTGACCACGAGCATTATCTGTGGGGTAACACCGCTTATCTGCTGGCAAGCTGCCTGACTGACAGCTTCGCTAAATACCGCTGGTGTCCGAACATCATCGGTCCACAAAGCGGCGGTGCAGTAAACGATCTGCCAGTCCATCTGTATGAAGCAATGGGCCAGGTTCAGGCGAAGATCCCAACTGAAGTACTGATTACTGACCGTCGTGAATTTGAACTGGCGGAAGAAGGCTTCATTACTCTGACCATGCGTAAAGGTAGTGATAACGCTGCATTCTTCTCCGCAAACTCGGTTCAGAAACCAAAAACTTTCCCAAATACCCGCGAAGGGAAAATGGCGGAAACCAACTACAAATTGGGCACTCAGTTGCCATACATGTTCATCATCAACCGCCTGGCGCACTACATCAAAGTATTGCAACGTGAGCAGATCGGTTCCTGGAAAGAGCGTCAGGATCTGGAGCGCGAACTGAACATGTGGCTGAAACAGTACATCGCTGATCAGGAAAATCCACCAACTGACGTTCGTAGCCGCCGCCCATTGCGCGCCGCTGAAATCAAGGTATTGGACGTTGAAGGCGATCCAGGCTGGTATCAGGTGGCAATGCAGGTTCGCCCACACTTCAAATACATGGGTGCAAGTTTCGAACTGTCTCTGGTCGGACGTTTGGATAAGGAATAATCATGGCTGCGCTGTACAGTTGGAACAGAGGCAGCTCTGCCAGTCTGTTCGAGCGCATTCAAGGGAAGAGCTCCGGCTCTTCCCGTCAGTCAAGGATGCGTGCACTGCTTGATTCTATAAAGAAGCATTTGAACGACGTGCTGAATACGCGCCCTGGTGCCTGCCAGAGTGCCATTGAACTGGGTGTCATTGATCTTAATGATGCAACCGCTACGTCAGTGGATTTCAAGCAAAGTATCGAATGGGCGATAGAAGAGTGCATCAGAAATTATGAGCCCAGAATATCAGCGGTTTCTGTCAGTGCCATCAATGATGATTCAGATCCGTTGTTATTGAGCTTTCATATCAGTGCTGAGGTTTCCCTGGATGATATTAACGATGTTGTGGAATTCAGCATCCAGTTGGATAACAACCGGCGCTATTGCCTGGAGCGAACTCAATAAATGTCATTTGAAAAATATTTCAGAGATGAGCTGAACTATTTGCGACAACTGGGGAAAGAAGCCGCAGTTGAGCGTCCTCATCTTGCCGCATTTCTGTCTGAACAAGGCTCTGATCCCGACGTTGAACGTTTGCTTGAAGGTTTTGCATTTCTGACAGGCAATCTGCGGGCAAAGATTGATGATCAGTTCCCGGAATTGACTCACGGCTTGCTCAATATGCTCTGGCCTAATTACCTGCGTCCGACGCCCAGCATGACCATCATCGAATATACCCCTGATGAGAGTGTTGTGACGAAAGCAACACAGGTTAAGCGCGGCACACAAATTATGAGTAATCCGCTGTCAACTCATGATGATATTTACTCGAACGACAAGTATTCGAACGGACAGTCGAATGGCAAAAGAGACGATCATGGCCGCTGTACTTTCACCTTGTGCCGTGATGTCTGGCTTTTTCCGCTCTCCATTCAGGACATTTCCGTTAATAACAGTAATGAGCAAGGGATTATTGGCCTGAATTTTGCGTCGAAAACGGAACTGAACCTGCATGAACTGGAGTTGGGTAAATTGCGGTTCTATCTGAGTGGTGATGACTATACTACTTCTCAGCTCTATTTCTGGCTCTGCTATTACTTTAGAAAAGCAGAATTGGTTGTTGGTGATACGGTTATTCCTCTGCCGGATTTTGACTTCGTACCGGTTGGATTCGAACGGGAAGATGCTCTGTTGCCTTATCCCAAAAATGCTTATATGGGGTATCGCATTTTGCAGGAATATTTCTGTTTTGCGGAAAGTTTCCTGTTTTTTGACGTTAAGGGATTGCCTGAATTTCCTGAAGATCTCAAAACTAAAGATTTCAAACTGAATTTACATTTTTCTCAGGCGTTACCACCAGAAGCCAAGATTCGCCACGATACTTTCCGTCTGCATTGTACGCCGGCTATTAATCTGTTTCCGATGGACAGTGAAGCCATTGAACTGAATGGCAGTCAGACTGAATACCCACTGAAGGCCAGCTATAGCTTTCCTGATAACTACGACATCTTTTCTGTAGATGGTGTTGAAAGTTGGCTGACGGGAGAAAATGGTGAACGCAGTCGGGCACGTATCGGTGAACGGGTTTATACCCCGTTTGAAAGTTTCAATCATCAGATTGATAACGAAGATGAACACTCAATGCGTTATTACCGTCTGCGAGTGAAAGAGTCACCTTTCCGCAGAGGGCTGGAACATTTCATTTCATTTGTACGTGGGGATGAATCAGACCTGCTCAGGCTCAAACTAAAAGAGAATGTTTCTATCAGCCTGACATGTACCAACCGTGAATTGCCGTTGCAGCTTCGTGTCGGCGACATTAATTATCCCTCTATCGGCAGCCCGTCATTTGCGACATTCCGCAATATTACGCGTCCGTCAGTGCCGCTTTATCCGTTGCTGGATGGTGGATTGCACTGGTCGTTGCTGTCAAATATGTCGCTGAACTACATGTCATTGCTGGATAAGGATGCGCTGAAACAGGTGCTGCGTACCTACGATTTTCCAAGTATTCACAATCGGCAGTCCAAACGATCATCACAGAAACGGCTTGATGCTATTGAAAAGATTGAGACAGAGCCGACAGATCGCCTGTTCCGCGGGCATCCTGTACGTGGTTTGCGTTCCACTTTGTATATCCGGCAACAGGCATTCAGTTCAGAAGGTGAGCTGTATCTGTTCAGTACGATTCTGTCACGGTTTTTCTCACTGTATGCCAGCGTCAACGCTTTTCATATGTTGAAGGTAATCAATTTAGATAATCAGGAATGTTATGAATGGCCGGTACAGATAGGTCAACACTCGTTGATGTAATCACAGAGCAGGATCCTGCCACACCACTGGCATTGGACATCTCACGATATAACTTTTACCAGCTGGTCGAATTACTCAATCAGCTGGCGGTAGCGTGGGAAAAAACCGGGGAGACGGATCGGCCTGATCGTGAGTCTGTCCGTTTCAAATCCAATGCCAGTCTGGCGTTTCCTACTCGTGATGTGATTGCACTGAAGCAGTCCAGGCAAGGGTATTTTGAGCTGGAAGTCTCTTTTATGGGGCTACATGGCAGCCAATCCCCGATGCCGGGTTATTACCTGGATTCACTGGCGTGGGAAGACGCACAAGGCGAAAACCGACTGACGGATTTCCTCAACCTGTTTAACCACCGCTTAATCACGCTCTTGCACCAGATTTGGCGGAAATACCGCTATTACATCTGCTTTAAGCAAGGTGGGGAAGATAGCTTTTCTCAGCGCATGTTCTCGCTGGTGGGATTGGGAAGTGATGTCAACCGTCGGATGCTGAACATCAATCACAGCAAAATGCTGGCATATGCCGGGTTGCTGGCAAGCCCCGGTCGTTCACCGGAAGTGATATGCAGCCTGGTTTCCCACTGTTTTGATTTGCAGGATGTCACTCTGCACGGCTGGCAATTCAGAAAAGTCATCATTCCCGTTGATCAACAGAATCGACTGGGTGGCACGAATAAAGGGCAAAAAATTGGTGATACCGAACTGTCCGTATTGGGGCAGAACTTCACCATCGGCTCATGGATCGGGGATTACAGCGGAAAGTTTCTGCTCAGTATCAACAACCTGGCCCGTGATCGGTTCCTGTCATTCCTGCCGGATGGAAAGAACTATCTCCCGTTAGTGATGTTTATCTCTTTCGTCATGCGCAGCCAGTTTGCCTGGGAATTGCGTCTTGGTCTGGCGGAAAACCAGGTCAGTGGCATGGTATTGGGGGCGAAGCAGAATAACCATCTGGGGTGGACCAGCTTTCTCGGCGAGCCAGAAAAGAAACCCTCTGTCACAATTTCAGTTATGGAATAACGACTATGGAAAAATATCAACCAACGCTTTCATTGCGGGTGCTCAACAGTGAGCAGTTAGAGAGCGGTCGAGCCGCCAGCTACCAGTTTTCGACACAGGGCGGTACGGTCGGTAGCAGTGAAAGTCACTTGTGGTCTGTTCAGGACAGCCAGGGCAATATCCAGCCGTCACAATTCTCTATTCAATGGCGTGATGGTTCATTCTGCCTGCAAGTGCTTGCTGATCCGGTACAGATAAACAATGCCCCACTAACACCGCAATCCGGTCTGATTCGTTTACAGCAAGGAGATCAGATTAAGGCAGGTAACTTGTCCATCAAGATCCACATCAGCTTCTCTGAAGCGGATCGGGTTGATCCTTCGACAGTATCACCGGAGGCGCTGGTTTCCAGTTACAGAAATCCGCTGGATGCCATGATGGAAGGTGTATCGCTCCAAAAATCCGTGTTTGCCAAAGATGACAGCATTGCGCCAACTGTAATGCACCGCTTCAGCGATGATCCTCTCAGAGTACTTGATAGTGAGAGCCTGACTACGTTGCAACCACAGGTTGAAGCCGATGATACGGAACAGCTTTTGCCGCCGGATCATTATCAATCCCCCCCATTTGCTAACCCTATTTCTGATAACCGAGGCAGTGTTATGGATCAGGAGTTTCTTGATTTACCGGATATAGCTTCCGACCGGCATTACGAAGATATGGATGTTGATCATGTCGCCATTACCCCCTTGATGCGCGGGCTGGATACACAGTTACCTCTGCATGACACCCAGCAGGCCAACGATTTTCTGCAAGAGATGGGTAAGACCATGAAAGCGGCGATCGAAGGGCTATTGGCGCTCCAGCGTGAACAACACGGATTACGTGATAAACAGCTTCGTCCTATTGAGGATAACCCACTACGTCTGAATATGGATTATGACACCACCATGCAGGTGATGTTTTCCGATCAGAAAAGTCCGGTACACCTGTCAGCACCCGCCGCCGTAGCGGAAAGCCTGCATAACCTGCAACTGCATTATCAGGCCAACCGGACAGCGATCTCCGCGGCGTTGGATACCATGCTGGAAGCCTTTTCCCCTGAACAATTACTCCGCCGATTCTCACACTATCGCCGTAGTAATGAGGTCAGGAACAAAGATGCGTCCTGGGCGTGGGAAATGTACACCAACTATTACCGCGAATTGGCTTCCAGCCGCCAGCAGGGGTTTGAAAAGTTATTCCGCGAGGTGTACGAGCAGGCTTATGACCGCGCACTGCGTCAGGGCTTAGAGGACACCAGTGATGAAACGTTCCGGTAGTCAGCGCATATGGGTCACAGGGATCTTATTGCTGTCAGTGATGTTACTGAACGGCTGTAGCAGCGCATGGGACGCCACTAAAAAAGTTGGGCAGGTCATTTGGGACCCTTCCACTCCTGTGGGAAAACCGAGTGAACAAGCCTCAATTGCCAACATTACATTGCTGGCTGAACCTGATATCAACCCCAATGAAAGTGGTGAACCAGCACCTGTTGAGATGAATCTGGTTTATCTCAGTGAAGATTCGCGTTTTCTGGCTGCCGACTATGACCAGCTTGAGAGTGACAAGCTCGAAAAAGCGCTGGGGAAAAACTACATCGATCACCAGGATTACACCCTGTTGCCGGGGCAATACAAGCCTCTGGAAACGATCACATTGGAAAAGAAGAACCGTTACATCGGTGTCATCGTTCATTATGCAGGCGTCAATCAGTCTGAATGGAAAAAGATCATCCGGGTAAAAGACATGGGTCGCCATTACAACATCTTGGTGCATGTCAGAAATAACGACGTCGAACTTAGAAAAGAGGAGGAGGAGTAATCATGCCAGGAAAAAATCGGGTGATTTGGCACGAAGGATTATTCATCAAGCCACAACATTTCCAACAACAACAAAAACACAATGATTATCTGGCTCATAGTCTTGTCTCCGTGTTGACAGCATACGGTCATGGTTTCAGCTCCCTGAGCATCAATGATGATTTGCTCAAGCTGGGACGTATCGGTATCACCGAAGCCAGCGGCATCATGCCGGACGGTACGGTATTTTCAGCACCAAGTCAGGATCTGCTGCCAAAACCGCTGGATATTGAAAACATCAATGATCTGAAAAGCAAAGACGTCTATCTGGCATTACCGATGTCCAGCGATACCATACGTGAAGTGGCTGATCGGGATGCTGAAATTCAGAGTGCAGTACGTTATCGCGAATTGCCGAGCGATATTCGTGACCTGCATACCAAAGGTGGTGACTCCTCCATTCTTAATCTTGCTCAATTAACTCCGGTACTGATGCAGGGTTCTGAAGATATGAGTGCCTACACTGCCATTCCGCTGTGCCGCATCAAAGAAAAGCAGAAAGATGGCACAATTGTTCTGGATAACGAATTTATCCCGACCTGTCTGTCCATTTTTGTTGCTGACAAACTAAAGCGCTTCATGGTGGAAATTGATGGATTACTGACAGAACGTTCAAGAACATTGGCGAAACGCATCGGCTCTCCGGGTCAGCAGGGCGTTGCAGATGTGGCAGAATTCATGATGCTCCAACTATTGAACCGCGTTCAACCTTTGTTCAATCATTATGCTAAGCAAACCGTCCTGCACCCGCTGCATTTGTACACCCAATTGCTCCAGACTTGTGGCGAACTGAGAACTTTCACGGATGCAAGCCGTCTGCCGGGAAATATTCTGGCCTATGACCACAATAATCTGACAGATACTTTCCAGGACGCCATGCATGCCATCCGTGATGCGCTGAACGTTGTTCTGACACCACGTGCAACATCAATTGCCCTGAAACAGAACGAAGGTGGTATTCGTGTCGCAACACTCCACGACAACGACTTGCTGCGCAAAGCCGAATTTGTTCTGGCTATCAGCGCCAGCACGCCGCAGGAACAGTTGCGTCGTCAGTTCGTACAGCAAACCAAAGTCACTTCTATGGAACGCATCCGGGATCTGGTCAGCGTCCAGTTGCCGGGTGTGCCACTGATTGCGCTGTCCGCAGCACCCCGTCAGTTGCCATATCACTCTGGATATACCTACTTCCGTCTGGATCAGAAGAGTCCGGCATGGAAAGAGATCCAGCAGGGCAATTCCATCGCGTTCCACGTCTCAGGGGATTTCCCTGACTTAGATATGCAGCTCTGGGCTATCAGGGGCGGTAAGGAATAATCATGAGCGATATCAATGTTGACAGTCCGTCGCTGGAAAAATTTGAAAAACAGGCTGAAACGCTGAAAACGTTTCAGCGCCAGTACCAGCTACCGTTACGTGGTGAAAGTCTTAACCCGATGATCGATGCTGCCACTCCTTTACTGGGGATGGTACTGCGTTTGCAGGACATGAGTGATCAGGCACTGCCAGATAAGCTTTACCAACAGGTTGTTACTGACATTCGCGCTATTGAGCAGCTTCTGCAAACCAAAGGTTATGAACCCGGTGCGATTGTTTCATTCCGTTACGTACTGTGTACCTTCATTGATGAAACCGCATTGGGGCACGGTTGGAACAGCCAGAATGGGTGGTTGAAGCAATCACTGTTGGTGCACTTCCACAATGAAACCTGGGGCGGTGAGAAAGTTTTTGTATTGCTTGAACGCCTGATGGGAGAGGCTCAGCGCTACCAGCATCTGCTGGAGTTTATTTACCTCTGTCTCTGTCTTGGCTATCGCGGGCGTTACAAAGTCAGTACCCAGAAAAATGATGACTTTGATCGCCTGTTCCGCCGCTTGCAGCAACAGCTTCACTCACTGCGTGGAGAAGCACCGCCGATCACGCTGTATGTCAATATCAACGAGCGAGATGCGCGTTATCGCCTGAGCCGGCGTTTGAAAATCAAACATCTGTTTGCGATAAGCGTCGGTCTGCTGATTGCGATTTATAGCTTTTATGCCATCCGCCTCGGTGATCAGACTCAAGACATATTAAAGCAGCTAAATAACTTATTAAGATAGGAAGTCGCCATGATTCAGATTGATCTGCCCACTCTTGTAAACCGTTTAAACCCGATGGCCCGTCATGCACTGGAAGCGGCGGCGGCATCTTGTGTTAGTCATCAGCAACCTGAGATCACGGTTGCTCAACTGCTGCTGCAAATGATTGATACACCACTCAGTGATGTGCGTTTGATCCTTAATAAAGCAGACGTCGATAAAGACCTGCTGAAAGAGCAACTCGATCAGGTGGTCACACATCATCAGGCGATTGTACAAACTTATCCGAATTTTTCCCCAATGCTGGTGGAATGGTTACAGGATAGCTGGCTGCTGGCTTCCACCGAGATGCAGCATACCGAGCTGCGCAGTGGCGTAATGTTGATTGCCCTGTTGTTCAGCCCACTGCGCTATCTGGCTCCGCAGTCTGCGCGTCTGCTGGCAGTCATTAACCGTGAACTACTACGCCAGAATTTTGCTGAATGGACAAATGGCTCTGCCGAACAGCCTTTCAGTGCCAGTGATAAAGCGGGGCAAGGTATTTATTCGGCAAATGGACATCCGGCAAACAGTGACAGCCTGTTGGCGCGCTTTACCCAGAACATGACTGAGCAGGCTCGTCAGGGCAAACTCGATCCGGTACTGTGCCGTGACAATGAAATCGACCTGATGATCGACATTCTTTGTCGCCGCCGTAAAAACAACCCCATTGTTGTAGGTGAAGCTGGTGTAGGTAAAAGTGCCCTGATTGAAGGTCTGGCGCTGCGGATTATCAATGACCGTGTACCGGATAAACTGCGCAACAGTGAATTGCTGACTCTGGATCTCGGTGCGTTGCAGGCGGGAGCCGCAGTCAAAGGTGAATTTGAAAAGCGTTTCAAAGGCATCATGACCGAAATCAATCAGTCATCTGTGCCAATCATCCTGTTTATTGATGAAGCCCATACCCTGATTGGGGCAGGTAATCAGGCCGGTGGACTGGATATCTCCAATCTGCTGAAACCTGCACTGGCGCGTGGTGAACTGAAAACCATTGCTGCAACGACATGGGGCGAGTACAAAAAATACTTCGAGAAAGACGCCGCATTGTCTCGTCGTTTCCAGTTAGTGAAAGTCTCTGAGCCTAGCGCAGCAGAAGCAACCATCATTATGCGTGGCCTGCGAGCCATCTACGAACAGGCACATGGTGTCCTGATCGACGATGAAGCACTGAAATCCTCAGCCGTATTGAGTGACCGTTATCTCTCTGGTCGTCAGTTGCCGGATAAAGCGATTGATGTTTTGGATACCGCTTGTGCCCGCGTAGCTATTAACCTGACATCGCCACCGCGTCAGATTTCTTCCCTGACGACCGAACTCCATCAAATGCAGATGGAAATTGATGTGCTGGAAAGAGAACAGCGGATGGGGCTGAACGAACATGCAGAAAGACTGGAAGGGCTGCAAAACCAGCAACAAGAGATCCAGGAACAACTGACCACACTGGAAAACAGTTGGCAGCAACAGCAGGAACTGGTGCAGCAGATCATCGAACTACGCAGCTTGCTGTTGTCTGATGCAGAAGAAAATAACGCGAGCGAACAAGAAGACACTGCCGCAGAACCAGCCGATGAACAATCTCTGATCGAAAAACTGGCCCAACTCAACACACAATTGGCTGAGCTTCAGCAAAAACAAACACTGGTTTCTCCGCATGTGGACAAAACCCAGATTGCTGCTGTTATCGCTGAATGGACGGGTGTTCCGTTGAACCGTCTGTCACAGAGCGAACTGTCAATCGTGACTGAATTGCCTGTCCATTTGAGCCAGAGCATCAAAGGGCAGGAAATTGCTATTCAATACCTGCATAAGCACCTGTTGACCGCGCGTGCTGACCTGCGTCGTCCGGGGCGTCCTCTGGGAGCATTCCTGTTGGTAGGGCCAAGTGGCGTCGGCAAAACCGAAACCGTATTACAACTTGCTGAACTGATGTTTGGTGGCCGCCAGTATCTCACCACTATCAACATGTCTGAGTTTCAGGAGAAACACACCGTTTCACGTCTGATCGGTTCTCCTCCGGGTTATGTGGGATACGGAGAAGGCGGCGTGCTGACCGAAGCTATCCGCCAGAAACCTTATTCCGTTGTCTTGCTGGATGAAGTGGAAAAAGCTCACCCGGATGTGTTGAACCTGTTCTATCAGGCATTCGACAAAGGTGAACTGGCAGATGGTGAAGGCCGTATCATTGACTGTAAAAACATCGTGTTCTTCCTGACCTCCAATCTGGGCTACCAAACCATTGTTGATTACGCCGGGCAACCGGAGCAACTCAATGATCTGCTCTACCCGGAACTGGCGGCATTCTTCAAACCTGCTCTGCTGGCCCGTATGGAAGTGATCCCTTACCTGCCGCTAGGCCATGAAACGCTGAAGACTATTATTCGGGCCAAATTGGACAGACTGGACAAGCTGTTGTCCCAACGCTTTAACGCAGAAGTCACCATCAGCGATGATGTGGCAGAAGAGATCCTGCAACGTGCTACTCGTGCGGAAAACGGTGCCCGTATGCTGGAATCCATCATTGATGGTGCACTGTTGCCGCCGGTTTCACTATTGCTATTGCAGAAAATGGCAGCAGGCATCCCAATTCGTGCCATTCGTTTAACCGTGACAGAACATGAGTTCCACGCAGAGGTTGAGGAGGCAGAATAATGAAACAGAGGCTGAAAAGCGCGTTAGCGTTATTGGAAAATAACACCATTGAACAACTGGTTGACCACTTTTTGCTGGTGAGCCAAAGCTCGCGTTTTGATGCCCTTTTGGTTTTCCTGCTTAACATCCATGAAAACAGGCTGGAATGTTGTAATTTGCCAAACATCAACCTGCCAGATCTGAACTTACCAGAACATCAGCAAACCAGCTCACGCAGGCTGCATGTGGATATTGATGATGTCAATAACCCATTGATACAAGTGCTGCGTAAGGGAACCTCAACCTTATGGGATTCCCTTAATCACGGGGTACGTATTGACGATATTCATTTCCGCACATTTATTGCAGAGTTGCCGCATAACTGCGGGTTGTATGGCATTCCTCTGTTTGACTACAACGGACAGGCTTGCGGTGTCATTGCCATTTTTGCCGAAAATGTCAGCCATTTTACCAACAATGAAAACATGTTCGGTATCTATTGCCATGTCATGCAGCACCGTCTGAAAAAGTTGCAGGAACTTGAACAACTGCGTGGACAGTTACGCCAGATCCGTCAGGTATTTCAGGTCCAGCGCCAAAAAGAAAAACAATTGGATGAACTGCTTGCCTCCCTGAGTGAATCGAAAAACTCAAGGGCAGGCAGTATCTCCGTGGATTACAGTCACATCGATAATCTGCCAAAGGCCATAGAAGAATTTGAAAGTGCCGTGTTGGTTCAACGTCAGCGTCAGTATGGCAATGACACCAGACTGATTGCTCAAAGTCTGGGCATTGCTCAGCGTACGTTGGTTTACAAACTGGCAAAATACGGGTGTAGATTATGAATATTGTGTTAATTATCAGTTCATTACTTGCGTCATTGGCAGGCGATCCCAAACTTGCGGAGATGGCTGGGGCAAAAGAAATCGCAGAGTCAAAGCCACAGGATGTGGTTGTGCAAAAAGTGGTCGTACAACAGGAAAAACAGTTGGGTGCACTGCAACAATGCCGCTTTGAGCCATCTCCTCTTATCCGACTGGCATGTTATGACAGGGAGTTGGATAACCTTAAGGTCAACGCTTTGCCAGTGACGTTGAAAGACATGGGGCCTTTGTGGCGGCAGGCGATGGAGCAGGAAATGCAACGTACCGATTATTCCACCGGCTTCATCGTCACACAGGGAGAGAACGGTACAACCCGGATAATCCTGACCACCCCTGCAATCGGAGTTCCGCCACCGCGTCCTGTTTTGATGCTGAGCTGTATTGATCGCATCACCCGTTTACAGGTAGCTCTGCCTAAACCGGCGGAGTCGGGGGAGGTCACTATCATGACAAACAAAACCCAATTCAAAACCGAATGGTTCCTGCGGGAACGTGGTTACTTATGGGAATCCAGCCGTGGCTTGCCGGGGATTGATGAAATCAAACGCTTAATGGGCAGCGACCAGATGACCATAACACCAAATCAAGGTAGCCAGATAACCTTTAACATTTCTCAGTTGGAACAGG
The DNA here is from genome assembly GCF_003386665.1 of Xenorhabdus cabanillasii. Lineage (NCBI taxonomy): Bacteria > Pseudomonadati > Pseudomonadota > Gammaproteobacteria > Enterobacterales > Morganellaceae > Xenorhabdus > Xenorhabdus cabanillasii. The sequence continues at coordinate 1,458,828 of NZ_QTUB01000001.1, forward strand.
CCGCGAAACCATTGCGCGAAGCCTGTCGTTGGTAATCGACATGGATATCAGAACACAATTCGACTGGTTCGGCTCCCTGCTGGCCCCACTGTCCGACGAACAGATTGGCAAGGCTCTGGATGACAATGAGCCGGCATGGGAATTTATCGATGGCGAAATGATGAAATTCGGCTCGCTGTCACATGGCTCACTGGATATCGGAGAAATCCAGCGACAGGCTCTGCAACTTTTCAGCGAAACCAGCAAAGATTTCCGGTTGATGGTGCACTTGCTGCGAACCCTGCAACACGCTGGGCATCCTGCTGAATTGCTCCTGGCGATGGAGCTGATGACTGAGTACGTGAAAAACTACTGGGAAAAAGCATGGCCGAATAAACCATTATTGAAGCGCCGTCTTGCACAGCAGGTGATCAAACGTTTTGATTCTGCCCAGACAGGCTTTACAGAGCAATCCAGCAAAAATCAACGGGATGATGCACAAGGGGTGTTAGCTCATCTTGCACAGTGCTGGCACGCGAGTGAGCCTGATCTGGCAAAAGAAATTGATCAACTGCGTACCCGCTATAACCGTCAGCCAGGAGCAAGCCCGGCACCATCACAGCCTGCTCCTGCGATATCAACAGCACCCAAAGCAGAGACTGGAACACATTCACATCAGACAGATTCACATCCGGTCAATGAAATTGCACCAATGCCGGAAGTGGACGTCAATAGCTCCAGCGAAAAAGCGTGGAAACAGACTCTGATGACGGTTTCAGATCTGCTTTGTGAACGATATCCTGAATCAGCAATCGGTTATTGCCTGCGCCGTCATGCCGTCTGGCATACCATCACGACGGCACCCATGGCGAATACCACGGGCAAAACACCGTTGGCACCGACTTCTGCGGATCGGACTGCTGATTATTTGGCAAGACTGCCGACAGCGGATAACAAGCTGCTGGCGCAGATCGAGCAGAGTTTGACGCTGGCGCCTTACTGGCTGGATGGACACGCCATTGCGGCTCAGGCCGCGTTACAACTGGGCTATAAAAATGTTGCACAGGCCATTCGTAACGAACTGAATGCGTTTTTAGAACGGTTACCTGTATTAAAAACCTTAAGTTTTTCCGATATGAGTCCGTTTATTTCTACAGAGACCCTGAATTGGCTGGCACCTGAACCGGCTGCATCAACCGGAGGCGGTTCGGTGTCTGCTGATCAGGAAGCTATCTGGCAATGTTTCCAGCAGCAAGGGCTGGAAGCCGCCCTGAAAATGCTGGAAGAGCACCAGCAACAACTCACGGAGCCCCGTGATCAATTCTATGGTCAGTTGCTCAACGCTCAACTTCTTGAAGAAGCCGGCATGACAGCACTGGCACAGCAGCATTACCGGAATTTGTTACACACTGGACAACACATGTTATTGACTCAATGGGAACCTAGCCTGCTGTCTTTATTAGTTGAAAAAACACGGGCTGAAAAAATCCCTTCGCTTGATAAGGATACTGCTTCCAACAGGAGCGTTAACCCATGAAATGGCCCTCTTTGTCATCAATCTCTCAATTGAAATCGGTCTTGCCGGCGCTGGGGAAATTTAAATCCATGCCGCGTCTTAAGGCAGCGACGGCACTTATTCTGGCGCTCATTCCCTGTCTGCTTCTGATAGCGGTCTGGTGGTGGGGACCGGAATGGAAAATACGTGAAGATTACCCGTTGGAAAGCCTTGCTGCCCGTTGGTTAGCGACGGCCATTATCATTATGGCCGTGCTAGGTTGGATCGGCATGAAAGCATGGCGTCGCTTGCGTCAGCTGGAAAAACTGAACCTTGACGTTGAACTGAAAGTGGTTGATCCGGTACGCGTAGATATTGAATACCAAGACCGTTACCTCGATCACTGGAAATCTCAGTTACAGCGCCATCTGGACTCCTACAACTACCTGTACGAACGTCCGTGGTACATGGTGATCGGTAGCCAGCAAAGCGGTAAAACCTCTCTGATTAAGGAAGGTTACAAACTGTCTGAAATCGCTGCACCAGAATATCTGCGTCAGGACGGCGAAATTCCTCTGTTGCTGCGTTGCTGGTTGGGGGAAAAAGCAGTCATCATTGACCCCAGAGGCCGTCTGATTGACCAGCCCGTTCCGCTGAACAGTGACAAACCGCAGATCAACAGCCGCTTGTGGGAGGCCCTGCTGAATTGGTTGTCGGAAAACCGCCAGCGTCAGCCACTTAACGGCATTATTCTGACCGTAGATACCTTGCGTTTGCTGACAGATAACCGCGAACAACGGGATCGTTACGTGCGGGAAATCCACCAGCGTTTGCAAGAAATCCGTCTGACCTTCCACAGTCAGTTGCCGCTCTATCTGGTAATGACCAAGATTGACTTGTTGCATGGTTTCGAAGCGATGTACCAGTCACTGGATCGTAAACAGCGTGATCAGATTCTCGGTGTCACTTTCAGTCTCAACAATCACCTTAGCAGCCGTGATGAAAAAGTATGGCGCAGTGAGCTGGAACAATTCTGGCAGCAGTGGATGAACAACCTGAACGGTGCAATGCCGGATATGATGCTGAACAGCGTCGATGCCAACCAACGCAGCGCATTGTTCAGTTTCACCCGTCAGATCCAGGGTCTGTACAGTTATATCGTGCAGATGCTGGAAGACATCCTGTACAACGACGAAAACCATCGTCCGATGCTGCGCGGAGTTTATCTGACTTCCGCCCATCAGGTGGGACAGATGGACGACATATTTACCCAATCGGCCTCGGCGCAGTATCACCTCGGTACACAGGCGTTTCCGACATGGCCGGCGGGTGACACTTTGCCATACTTCACTCAATCCCTGTTTGAAGACGTATTGCTGGCAGAACCGAATCTGGCGGCAGAAAACCGGATCTGGCTGAGTCGCAATCGCCGCCAGTTGTACACCTTCTCCACCGTTAGTGCGCTGGTCATACTGACAATGTGGGGTGGCTGGCATTACTTCTACCAGAAAAACTACCGGGCCGGGGAAGAAGTGCTGGCAGAGGCGAAAAAATTCCTCTCTGTACCCGCCCCGAAAGGTGATGACAACTACGGTAGTCTCCAGTTGCCGTTGCTGAACCCGATCCGGGACGCAACACTGGCTTACGGCAACTACTACGAGAACAAATCTTTCCTGACGGATATGGGGTTGTATCAGGGCAGCCGGGTAGGGAAGAAAGTAGAAAACACGTATCTGAATCTGCTGGAGCAGCATTTCCTGCCATCCCTGATGCGTGTTTTGTTGGATGACCTGAATAAGGCACCGGCAGGCAGTGAGGAAAAACTCGAAATTCTGCGTGTCATGCGCATGATGGAAGATGAGAGTAAACGTAATAAAGGATTGGTGGCACAGTATATGCGTGAGCGCTGGAGTAAGGCGTTTTATGGCCAGCGTGGTGTACAGGATGCATTGCTGACTCACCTGAATTACGCATTGGATCTTTCTAAGTGGAAAGAGAAACGCGATGCAGGCGATCGGGAGGCCATTGATAGCTTCGCTCCGTTTGCGAAACCAATCCGACAGGCTCAGCAGGAGCTGAGTACGCTCTCCGTCAAACAACGGGTTTATCAGAACCTGCGTATCAAGGCTCAGGATACACTGTCAGCACCTATCAACCTGCGTGATCAGATTGGTCCGAGTTTTGACAGCGTGTTTGTCGCCAGTAACGAAAAACGGCTGGTAATTCCTCAGTTCCTCACCCGTCATGGTCTCATGGATTACTTCGTTCAGCAGAGTGATAAGTTGGTGGAGCTGACCGAGATGGATAGTTGGGTGCTGAACTTATCGAAGAATAAAGATCAATACAAAGAACCGGAGCCGTCACAGCGTAAGGACAATTACAGTAAAGCAGATCGGGATAGGATCGAGAGTGAAATCACTGAACTGTACCTGGCTGATTACACTGCAACATGGCGGGCAGCGATGAACAACCTCGAAGTACGTGATTTTGAGGATTTGCCACAGGCTATCAGTGCCATTGAACAGGTGATTAGTGGTGAACAGCCTATCAAACGGGCGTTACAAATCCTGAGCGATAACACCAATCCGCCGATGCTCGATAGCTCATTGAGCAATACGGAGAGAAATGCGTTATTGGAGAAGAAGGATTACAGCTTATTGACGGATATCAGCCGTAGTTTTGCACAGGAAACCGGCGTATTGATTGAGCATGGTGATAAGGGCAGTACATTGCAAAGCGTCTACCAGAAATTGATGGCATTGCATCGTTATCTGCTGGCTATCCAGAATTCACCCACTCCCGGTAAGGCAGCACTGCAAGCAGTTCAGATGCGTCTGGATAAGAACAACAGTGATGCGATTTTTGAAGTACAGCAGATGGCGAAAAACCTGCCTGAGCCGCTGGATCGCTGGGTTGGAGAACTGGCTAATCAGGCGTGGCGTGTGGTGATGATGGAGGCGGTACGCTCACTGGAAGTGGAATGGCAAGATACTGTCGTCAAACAGTACAACACCTATCTGGCTGGCCGTTATCCGTTCAATCCGAATGCGAAAGAAGAAGTACCGTTAAGCGAATTTGAGCGTTTCTTCCGTCCTGACGGCACACTGGATGCTTTCTACAAGCAGAGCCTGAAACCGTTTGTGGCAAACAACCTCACCACGGGTACGGATGGTCGTGAACTGATCCGTCCTGACGTGCTGAAACAGTTGGAGAATGCGAACCGTATTCGCGCCACCTTCTTCTCACCACAAAACGGACTGGGAACTCAGTTTGCCATTGAGCCAGTGAATCTGACCGGCAACAAACGCCGTGCTCTGCTGAACCTTGATGGTCAGTTGGTGGATTATACCCACGGTCGCAGTAATGTTGCGCGTCTGATATGGCCGAACACCATGCGTGCTGGTACAGAAAGTAAGCTGACTCTGATGCCGGACAGAAGCAATCAGGCACCGCGCTCTGTCAGTTATGTGGGTCCATGGGCGCAATTACGGTTGATTAACAGCGGTAAGCTGACCAACGTTCAGCCGGGTTCCTTCGACGTACGCTTTAGCGTAGAGGGTGGTGAAGTGACCTACCGCATCTACGTGGATGAATCGGACAACCCGTTTGCCGGTGGGTTGTTCAGCCAGTTCAAACTGCCGGACACCCTCTATTGAGGTGAAGGTGTGGGTAAGTCTTGAAAGCAAAACCTCCCCCTGCCTTCGGGCAGGGGTTTTTTTTAAGGAGAAAAAACAGACATGAGCGGGCACCCTGAAAATCTCATTATCCGGGCGGGCGGCAGTCCATTGAACCTGCCGGAATTCGCGGTTATCCGCGATGAAATCAACAAAACCAGTCACCCGTCGCAACCGGAAGTGAACTGGATGCTGGTGGAATCGCTGTCACTGACCTTGTTCAAAACCAATGGCGTCGATTTGCAGACGGCAATTTATTACACATTAGCCAGAATGCAGCTGAATGGGCTGGCGGGATTCACTGAAGGTTGTGAATTGCTGGCGGGTGTTATCGTCAGTGAGTGGGATGCCTTGTGGCCGCCACAACCGCAGGTACGTACTGATTTGTTGGAATGGTTCCACAACCGTACCGGTAGCATACTGCGGCAACTGGATTTTGCCGCCAGTGACCTGCGGATGATTTATCGTGCCGAACGGGCACTCCAGTTGATTATCGACCGATTACAGCAATCCGATCTGAAACGTCTGCCGAGAGTGGAGAACTTGCTGTGGTTCTTCCAGAACGCGGCGAAAAAACTGGAGAAACCACGGCAGGCCGCGAAACCGGTACAACAGCCGGTACAGATGCCACCACTGGTCTACCTGTCCAAATCCGAATCAGAGCCGGAAACATCATCATCTTCTCTACCGCCGTATCCTGAAAGTATTCCGACGGATAACCAGCAGAGGGTCAAAGTACAGTTTCCTGAACAACCGCCGCGTGGCCTGACAGCATGGCAGGGATTTGGGCTTGGGGCATTGCTGGGGATATTGGTACTGATAGGGAGCTGGTTGCTGCTCTACAAGCCGCTGCAACAACAACTGAATGCCATTACAGAACAACCGGCAGGTTCACGGTTGGCGTGGCTGTACCAGCCGGCCTTAGCAGACTACTCATTTCAGCTTGATCGTTTGGCAGAGACATCTCCGCTCGCCACATGGGACGCAGCCCGGACAGTGACAACAATCGCTGAGAAACAGTGGCCCCAATCGGCAGAGCAGGTTAACGCCACCCGTAACTGGCAACAACAAATGACTGCCCGTATTGACAGCGTACCGTTGAAAGGCAGTTGGTACACCACTCGTGATCAACTCCAGCAACTGGCAGACAAAATTCTGTTGCAGGAGCGCACCCGTGGCAGTTTTACCCTCTCTTATCTTAAGACTGCCATTTACGACATCCAGCGCAGCCACGGCAGCGAAGTACCACTGGAAGAGCTGCTGCGCCAGTTGAGCACTCATGTGGAAAAGGGTGAAGCTGTTCCGCCTGTACTGATGAAAGGAATCGATGACCGTTTTAACGCGCTGCTCGGCCGTTATGACCGCCTGCGTCATGTGACTGAACAGCGTGACCGTACCGCCAAATAAGCCGGTGGCGAATAAACCAGGGAGACATACAGACCTTTGTTGTTACTGACTTCACTTTGAATGAAGGTTTTTCCCAACCATTCAACCTGAATGTAGGACTGGCGAGTGCTGATCCGGCTATCGATTTTCCAACAGTACTGGATCGCACAGCCACACTGACCATTTTGCAGGATGGCGTTGAACAACGTAGCATCACGGGGATTGTATCCTACTTTGAGCAGGGTAACATCGGGTTTCCCTGGTGTAGGTAAAAAATAGTAATATTTTAAAATTAATGAGACGGCGTGATTGTAATCTTTAAAAATTTGTTTTTTTACATATGCATAAATGTTAAATTTGAATACTTAGCTTAACAAAGAGTAAAAAATACTCATTCGAAATATAAGGATGTTAATTGTGATAGAGTTTGCTAATTTTTCTACAGAGGATGCTATCAAAGATGATGCTGTTGGTATTTCTGTCAGGCATATTATAAAAAAAGAAGGACTAAACGCTTATGCTACGTTTATCAATGCAGGAAAGAGAGTTGGCTGCCATAATCACAGTAGTGGAGATGAATGGTATATAATACTTTCTGGTGAAGGAGAAATATGGACAGGTGAAGTATTAGATAATGAGGTTCATGATGTCCAAAAAAAGCGATTTTCCCAGGGGTGTATTTTTTGTATTTATCCAAATACAGCACATCAACTTGTCGCTTATGAAAATGTAAAATTAATTTTTTTATGTCCAGAGTCCCATTTATCCCATGATAGGGTATGTTTTGCAGATATATGTGAATAATTATTTTGCAAAAGTGATAGACTGTGATTCCCTGAAAAAGCTTTCAGGGATATAGTTAGCTATGTTATTTTCATAACAATATCCAACCAAATCTTTCTTACATTTTACCCCTGTTTTTTGATAAACATTTTGGATGTGATTGGCGATTGTTCTGTGGGACAGAAATAGTCTTTCAGCGATATCTTTAGTGGAGAAACCTTGCAGAATATAAAATACTATTTCCCATTCTCTTTTGCTAAAAAACGCTGATGGGGGTGTAAAAACTAATGATGTTTGCATATTTATTTTGCTTAGTTTTTCTAGTGTTATAGTATCTACTGGTCTTCCATGGAAAATAGTTCCTCTGCATGTCCCATTTTCATCAATTAATGGATATTTATCGAAATACCATGGCTGAAGATAGGGGAGATTTTGAAAAGGATGAATTTCAATAGAGGTGACCCGATCTAATAAAGTTTCAACTTTTCTGTCGTGTTTCTGAAATTCATCCTGAAAATTTGCAGTAGATGCCGGGAGTTCACCATCAAAATGGCCCTCTACATCATATCCTTTAGGAAGGGAAAGTAATTCATGATACTTTTTATTAGCATATATAAATTTCGAGGTGTGATCTTTCGCACCCCATGGCTCATTACTAATTTCCCAAAATTTTATCAGCGGATTAATCAACTTTTCTATAGAAAATTTAATGTGCTTAATTAGCTCAAAATCACCACTAAACTACATTAGCAACAATTCGTCTCATTTATTATTTGTTTACCATATTTTTCTATTTGAAACCGGAAAAATTGTTAGTAGACTTAATATACTTTTCCTTTGCATATAGCACCCCCTGCATAGTGCTTTTTATGCTGAAAATAATAACAATAGAGGTTAATTTGTTACCTTATAAAGCCCTCAGTTAAGACATGAAGTAGCAGTGTAGCGTAGTCGCTTTTTGTGGATAATGTGGAGCTATCTCCATAAGTGAAGTTATATTCTTGTAACATCTTGTGAATTTGTAACATTCCAAAACCGTTTTCTCATATCAAATTTGATTATGAAGGGGGAATGATGTTTTTCCATGCTGTCAACAAAAATAATATCGTCGCACTTGCATTAATATTGAGCATTGTCATTTTCTTTTTATCTGCCAGTAACAGTAAGTTGAGTATTATCGATTATGCAGATAAACATTGTCAGAAGAATACTGCTTGTCTGATTGATATGAATAAAATCGCATCCTTTGACTGGGATAAAATGTATATCCTGGATAAGGGAATGGATCATAAAGATATTGAGGATATCATTGGGGCTGCATTTACAGGAAAGGCCAGCCTTTTTTATAAAATTATCTTTGTCAGAAATCAACGAGTAGTTTATGAAGATGAGTATGACCCCTATGTAAAATCTTATGAGAAAAAATTTCTGAAACCGGATTTTCAGTATCCTTATGATGGGAAAGGAAATTATTTAAATTATTACGTCATCTCTAAGGATAACGCGATTCTTTCAATGAAAATTGAAAAGAAGCCTCCTGCAAGTGATAAAGTTTATTACAAGTTATCTCCTTCCAATCCACAGCAGGTTAAGGAAAAAAACTTGTAAATATATTCAGTTATTGGTTGGTGCTTCAGTGCAGTCCTATTATTTCTTTTTGGTCTGCACTTTTTTAGTTTTATTCTTTGTTTTGTATTCAGAGCGGGAGCGTGAACTTTTTGAGGAGTGAACTTTATTTGATGGAATATCAGAAACCGAATTACTTTGATGTACTGGAGGTTGTTCTTGCGGGTTTTTTAAACGTCTTTCCCATTCACAAGTTGCATTGAGGCTTTCCAGCGTTCGGGTTAACCCGGTAATTAATCTTTTATCCTTATCATTTTTTGCATACTTAAGTTGTTTTTCTAATGTTTTCTTTTTTTCCTCACATCCAGCTTTACTGGGGGTTGCATAGGCAATACTCATACTGAAAACGATCAATACAGATAAGATCATAATCTTCGACTTCATGAATTATCCTAATATGGTTTTAAGTAATTATCCAAAATTTTATATGCTGATCTGGATTTGATCCTGAAAATTCGACCATCGTTACAACCGACAGGGGAGGATGAAGGCTTTTATCTTTTTTTTCGAGAATGAGGCATAATGCTTTTTTGTTGCCTGATTGGCATCAGGCAAGTTACCAATATTTCTCTCCTGGGGTTTGAAAATCGAATGCTAAGTTATCGTCACAGTTTCCATGCGGGCAATCACGCTGATGTGCTTAAACACACTGTACAAAGCCTGATCATTGAATCGCTTAAGACAAAAGAGAAGCCTTTTCTTTATTTGGATACTCATTCAGGCGCGGGTCGTTATCAATTAAGTGGAGAGCATGCCGAGCGTACGGGTGAGTATCTGGAAGGTATTGCTCGTATCTGGCAACGTGATGATATTCCTGAAGAGTTAAGCGCTTATATGAGAGTTGTTAAGGCGCTGAATCAGAATGGTGTTCTGCGTTACTACCCTGGTTCTCCGTTGATTGCCCGTCATTTATTACGGGAAAACGATGAGCTTAATCTGAGTGAACTGCATTCAAGCGATTTTTCTTTATTACGCAGCGAGTTTTCCCGTGACAGGCGTGCTCGTGTTGTGCGTGAAGATGGTTATCAGCAATTGAAATCAAAATTACCTCCTAAAACTCGTCGTGGATTGGTGCTGATCGATCCATCTTATGAATTGAAATCAGATTATCAGAGTGTCGTTAAAGGTATTTTGGAAGGGTACAAACGCTTTGCGACGGGAACTTATGCGTTGTGGTATCCGGTTGTGCTTCGTCAGCGGATTAAGCGTCTGGTTAAAGAACTAGAGGCGACGGGGATCCGTAATATCTTGAAGATTGAATTCGGTGTGCGTCCAGACAGTGATCAGCGTGGTATGACAGCATCCGGCATGATTGTTATCAACCCACCATGGAAGTTGGAACAGCAGATGCGGTCTGTTCTGCCATGGCTGCATCAGGTACTGGTTCCTGAAGGTACGGGGCATACTTTAGTAGAGTGGATTGTGCCGGAATAAGGTGTCATTGGTTTGATAGCTCTGGCCTATGACAATGAGAGCCAGAATCGTCATGCACAGTGATAACTTTTTGTAATAATATGATTTGCGCTTAAATTGTAGTCGGTAAGTTAATTGATTAGACGGAAGTGCCTAAGATGAGTAAACATTACGATTATATTGCAATTGGTGGTGGCAGTGGTGGTATCGCCTCCGTTAACCGTGCAGCCATGTATGGGCAGAAATGCGCCCTGATTGAAGCAAAAGCATTAGGTGGAACATGTGTTAATGTGGGGTGTGTGCCGAAAAAAGTGATGTGGCACGCCGCGCAGATTGCGGAATCTATTCATCAATATGGCTCTGATTACGGTTTTGATACAACAGTAAATCATTTTGACTGGAAGAAATTGATTGCCAGCCGTTCTTCCTATATCGATCGTATTCATATGTCGTATGAACGTGTGTTGGGTAACAATAAAGTGGATGTTATTCAGGGATTCGCACGTTTTGTTGATGCAAAGACAATTGAAGTAAATGGCGAAAAAATTACGGCTGATCATATCTTGATTGCGACGGGTGGTCGTCCAATGTTCCCTGCTATTTCCGGTGCGGAGTATGGTATTGATTCAAATGGTTTCTTTGAACTGGATGAAATGCCAAAACGTGTTGCAGTCGTAGGTGCAGGCTATATCGCTGTGGAAATTGCGGGTGTTTTAAATGCATTGGGAAGTGAAACCCATCTTTTTGTTCGTAAACATGCGCCATTACGTTCTTTCGATCCGTTGATTGTCGATACGTTGTTGGAAGTTATCAAAAATGAAGGGCCGACATTGCATACGGAAGCGATACCGAAAGCGGTGATTAAAAACGCTGATGGCAGTTTGACGCTGCAACTGCAGGATGGCCGGGTACAGACAGTTGATACGCTGATTTGGGCGATTGGACGTGAGCCAGTGACGGATAATCTGAATCTGGCGGCAGCAGGTGTTGAGCTGAATGAGCGAGGGTGCATTCAGGTCGATAAATACCAGAATACGAATGTGAAAGGTATTTATGCCGTGGGTGATAACACGGGAGCGGTGGAACTGACGCCGGTTGCGGTTGCAGCAGGTCGTCGTTTATCGGAACGCCTGTTTAACAATAAGCCGGAAGAACATTTGGATTATACCAATGTGCCAACAGTCGTATTCAGCCATCCGCCAATTGGCACTGTGGGTTTAACAGAACCACAGGCAAGAGAGCAATATGGTGATGGCCAGGTGAAAGTTTATACATCATCATTTACCGCGATGTATACCGCTGTGACAAGATATCGTCAGCCATGTCGTATGAAGCTGGTTTGTGTGGGTAAAGATGAGAAAATTGCAGGCATCCACGGTATTGGTTTCGGTATGGATGAGATCCTGCAAGGCTTCGCAGTTGCCCTGAAAATGGGGGCAACGAAAAAGGATTTTGATAATACGGTTGCAATCCACCCTACTGCGGCAGAAGAGTTTGTGACGATGAGATAGCGAGATGATGTAAAGAATCTTGTTTATTTCTGAAAAGGCCAGAATCGTTCTGGCTTTTTTATGGATAATTTTCTCCTAAAACCCAGAATACTTATAAGTAGGACTATGATGCTGGCACCTTCCTATAGGCTACCAGTGATGGATCTTGTAACCTTTTAACCAAGTATTGGACCCTGTAAATAAATTTATGTAATTGCCTATCTTTGCTTGCCAGGAAACATATCTTGGTTACTTTTTTGGAGATTCACTGTACGATATTTTATATTTCGTTCTGTACCTCAATTATCTATCTCGGTTCGAGAAAAGATGGTCTGCGGAGCATATTGAGAATCATAAAAAATGAGGTAATTGCTTTGTTGTTAATTGCCAGATGATCCCTCTCTCTTTCAGCATTTTTTTATTTTTATTGATGATTAGGTATTTTTTTCGCTTTTTCTTATTATTGGACATTGAGGGAGTGCTCTGTTCCATTGTTGTACAGTCATAAAATGTACTTCAAAAGCTTTTTTCCATCCTCGTTTTGGGCCTTTTACCCAATCGGTATGCCAGAGTTTGTGTTGTAAACCAAAAAGTTCGGCAGGTTGTAATGATGATAAACCAATAAGAGTGATATATCGCATGGCTTTGTCTACTACGCCTTGATCTAAACTGAGATAGATTAAACTATCACGTAGTTTAGGAAATAAATCGTTATTAATAAGTTCGTCGCTTTGTAGCTTATGACGGAACTTTTTCTGTTCTTTTTCTTTACAATTGTCAGGGATCATTCCATTTTCAGGATCTTTTATTTCTATTAACCAAAGGTAGTCTGACCATTCGACTACAAAATCGACAGATTTCAGTAAATGGCTGAGACCATGTCCCTCAGAACCTTCTTTGTCTAGTTTTCTTACTGATTGCGCTTTAGAAAAATCGAAAGACAGATCACCTTCAATCCACTCAGAATGCATTTGTGCTGTCATCTTGCATCCCCTAATGAATTTTGAATTTCAAGGTCATACAGACGTAAATATTCATCAGCAATCTTATTGGGTGTCACATCCTTATATTGTTCAAACATATGTTTTATCACACCATCTTGTTTGGTTTTTTCTAGCGCAAAATAACGTATAGGGGTGTTTTGCTGCTTGGCAAATTCCAGTTCTTTCAAAAAAGCATAGTTATGTGTTGCAACGAAGATTTGTACACCACGTTCGGCGAGCATTACGAGTATTTTCGCGACATTCCGCATTAAAGAGGGATTAAGATTAGCTTCTGGTTCATCCCAGAACAGGGTGTTATTACTGAAGAGAGAACCATTATGAATGAGTTGCCAAATCAGCGCCAATTTACGATGACCTTCAGCGATCAACGAAATTTCTAATTTAGAATTCCCCGAAGTTAACTGGAACTCTTCTCCATGAAGACTGACACGACCCCCCACTGTTTTACGAATTAATTCCAGCAAGGGTTGCTCATCTTTAAGTGGCATTCCTTTGCGGGCAGGTAGGTAAGCCTGTTTTACGATGTCGTAATAGATTTCTTCAAATGCCAGTTCATATTTGTCGTATAGTGAAATAAACCCAGGCGCAAAGGACAATACTTCTTTTACGGGAATAAAAACAGGCTCATTAGATAAATTAAGTTGACCTTCTACCTCAAAGTTATTATGACGTGTATTGTCGAACTTAAGGGTAAGCGTGTTTTCAAACCGACGTGAAGTAATATTGACCAATGCGCTGGTCGAGCCTTTTTTGCGTGCTACTAGTCTGGAAACGTTACCACCACTTGGACGAAAGACATTCGCGATTTTCTGTCTTAACTTATCTTCATTGTTCCCTTGTTGTTGCACGCAATATAACAGCTTCATTAAATGGGTTTTACCGGTTCCATTTTCACCGATAAAGACGTTTATTCCGGAAACAAATTCAAACTTTGCCTGCTTAAAGGCACTAAAATTTGTTAATTCTAAAGTGGTAAACATGGCGCACTCCTACCTGGCTGTTTTTGTAAGAGTAATGGCTTTAGTATGACTGAGCAAGTCGCTACACTTGCCCAATTTTCGCTTACAAATTTCATTTACAACTGGAAATCACAACCCCGGTGCTTTCCACAACGAAGTTGTCAGCCCATCATCCACCAAATGCAGTTGATCCGCATATACTGTCTGCCAGTCTTTCTTCGCTTTCTGGTAAACCTCTCGGTGGCTGAAGTTCGGTTGATATTCCCGTTCCCAACGCACCAGTTTTTCCCCTGTTTCTGGCATGGAATCGTACAACGAAACCCCGACGCCGGCTGCAATAGCACAACCTAATGCTGTCGCTTCCTTGACAACCGGAACCCTTACGGGTAATCCGGTTACGTCGGAGAGAATCTGGCTCCAGAGTTTTCCCTTTGAACCACCGCCTGCAAAGACCAGCGAATCTGGCTGTACGCCTGAGAATGCTGCAACCATATCGAGGTTACAGGCTGAAACGATAGCGGCATTTTCCTCTAATGCCCTGAATAGTGTTGCTTTGTTGCATTTTTCCGGATCAATCGACAGGTTGAGGAACGAGGGAGCAGCGTGATACCACGATTTAAAGCGCATGACATCGGAGAAAATGGGCATCACACCATATGCACCGGCAGGAACTCGCGCTGCCATTTCTTCCAGCAGGTTGTAGGCATCAATACCCAGACGTTCTGCCATCAGTTTTTCTTCCGCGCAGAAAGCATCACGGAACCAACGCATGGTGAGGCCGGTGAAGAAACTGATGGATTCTGCTTGCGCCATACCGGGGATCACGTGAGGATTGATACGGATGTTCATGTTGGGATCGGTCATCGGCTCTGGCAGGTTAACCACCTGCTGCCAGAATGTGCCGCCAAGTACCGCAGTCTGGGCAGGTCTGACGACACCAATACCGAGGCAACCGAGCTGGACATCACCACCGCCCATAATAACCGGTGTACCGCTATTCAAACCGCACTCGGTTGCCGCTTTGTCTGTTACGTATCCAAGTAAAGTACCGGTTTCTTTAACTGGGGAGAGGATATCGGAACGCAATCCCGCCATTTCGAGCAGGTTTGGGCGCCAGTCGCGGCTCACCAAATCCAGCATGCCCGTTGTCCCTGCATTGGAAGGATCAACGGCCAGTTCACCACTCAACATATAAGCCAGCCAATCGCTGATCATCGTCAGGGTACTGGCTTGCCGATAAATATCCGAACGGTGATGGGCAAGCCACAACAGACGAGGCATTGCGCCCAATGCTAAGGTCTGGCCGGAATAACGATAAACATCATATTCAAACGTATTGTTGTACAACTCCTTCAGTTCACTGACTTCATGACTGGAACGGGCATCTACGTTGGCACATGCCCAGATGGGATCACCGTTGCGGTTGTAAAGGACGATACCTTCCCGCATTGAACAGGCTGCAACACCCTGAATCGCACTGGCGGGTAGTTCCGCTTTTTGCAGTGCCTGCCGGATACATTGGCAGGTTAGTTGCCAGTTGTTTTTCAGGTCAAATTCCATTGAGCCTGCGACATTCGGCACTGGTTGGTGAACCCATTCCGCTTGCCCAACAGAGATTTGATTTCCTTCCAGATCAAATATTACTGCACGGATACTGCCTGTTCCTGCATCAAGCGCCATCAGATATTTCCCTGATGGGTGAGCATGAGTGCGTTGGTTCATGATGCTATCCTCGTTTGTCGTTATCTTACTTAGCCTACTGGTTGTTGATTACTGACTACGATATGGCACAGGGGATATCCCCTATCCTGTTGGGGATAAATGAGTAGACGATCACATCAGCATAGCCCTTGCGGTTTTTTCTTCCGTGACCAGCGAACTGATATAGCCCCCTTTCAGTGTGGCAACAATAGCTTCGGCTTTTTCAATACCACCAGCGACACCAATCACGTTCGGAATAGTTTTCAGCTCTGACAAGGTAAGGCCAATCAGTTCCTGATGAATGTCGATATCACCGACCAGTTCCCCTTCGGTATTGAAAAAGTGGCCGAGAATATCTCCTACGGCCCCTTTGCGGCCAAACATCAGTTGTTCCCCATCACTGATATAACCGGAACGCATAATCGTCGCCTGTTGTCTCTGGTTGATTGCCCCAATGCCTACTACTGCGATATCGGCGGCACAGGCGGTCAGTATCACATCCCGCACACTGCGTTCTTCGCGGAATGTTGTGGCGACTTGTTGGGTTGATGCCCTCAGTGGAGCAGGAATGATACTGACAGGGCAATCTGCATCAAGCTGGCCAATACCTGTCATATAAGGGCCAACACCACCCGATAGCGTCACCAGCCGGATCTGTTGGGAAGAAATAAAGCCGCTCAGATGCTGCAAAGTACACATGGGGGCTTCACCAAAACCAATAGCCAAAAGTTGGTGAGGTTCAATCAGTGACATCAACAGATGAGCGGCTCCGGTGCCTAGCCGGGTATTCAGATTAATCCCTTCAAGGTCTGGCATAACGCGCACTTTATTGAGGTTAAAACGTTTTTTAAGGGTATCCTCCAGCTCCAGACACCCTTCATAGCGTGAGTTGATCTGAACATGGATCACACCGGATTTCCGCCCTTTTTCCAGCAAACGGGAAACCTTAAGGCGGCTCAGGCCAAGCAGTTCACCGATGTCCCCTTGTGTCAGACCATCGTGATAGTAAAACCAGGCAACACGTGCCAGTAGTTCTTCTTCACTCATGCTGTTTCCTGGATAATAAAACTCCCCGGATGACACGTCTTTCTCTGATACTGATTTTTTCTTGTTTGATTTGATCGTCATAACAACTTCTTTAATCCCCTGGAAAAGAATTAAGCATGAAAGCCTCTGATGTACCAGAGGTATGCCGCAAAAAATTGAACATATTTTAATGAAGATCTAACTTTTTCACAAAATGTGATCGAAATATTGCAAAAAATTCAGATTATGGATTAGAGTCATGAACAAAAGTTTTTATAAAAAATAAATGTTCACATTGGTATTGGGGTTAAGTATCCGGGATTAGAAACGGAAACAGCAATACAGCAATAAGGTACAGCAGCGAAAATCATATAAACACCCTGAGGTAGCGTGATGTCACAAAGCAATTCCGCTAATAATTCATTGCAAAAACATTCATCGCGCAAACATGCTGCCAATACACCACCACTTCTGGCTGTCCGGGGGATCAGTAAGCAATTTTCCGGTTTGGTGGTATTGAAACAGGTCGATTTCACTCTGATGTCAGGACAGGTTCATGCTTTGCTGGGAGGAAACGGGGCAGGTAAATCGACGCTGATGAAAATCATTGCGGGCCTTGAACAGCCGGATGCAGGGGCACTGATATTGGCAGGGAATACCATTAACCATCTGACACCAGCCAAAGCCCATCAGTTAGGTATTTATCTAGTACCGCAGGAACCTTTGTTATTTCCCAACCTTTCTGTTCAGGAAAATATTCTGTTCTATCTGCCTAAACACCAAGCCAGTAAAAGCCGGATGCAACAATTGTTGATGCAACTGAATTGCCGGTTAGATCTGAATGCACCTGCGGGGAGTCTGGCTGTGGCAGATCAGCAGATGGTGGAAATCATGCGTGGTCTGATGCGCAATTCCCGTATTTTGATCCTTGATGAACCGACGGCTTCTCTGACTCCTGCGGAAACAGAGCGATTGTTTGAACGGGTACGGGAGTTGCAACAGCAACAAGTGGGGATCATCTTTATTACCCATAAATTACCTGAAATTCGCCAGCTTGCTGACTATGTCAGTGTTATGCGGGATGGAGGAATTGCACTCAGTGGGCCGACTGCGGATTTTTCGACTGAAATAATCATTCAGGCAATTACGCCGGAGGCAAAAGCTTCTGTATTAACAGAAACGCAGAAACTATGGTTGGACGCCGATAATCATTTATCCGATAGCAATATTCAGTCTCCGGTGCTCGAAGTGGTTTCTCTGTGTGGCGAAGGTTTTCGTAATATCAGTCTGACCTTGAAGGCCGGAGAAATTGTTGGCTTGGCAGGCGTTGTTGGCGCAGGGCGTACAGAACTGGCGGAAACGCTATACGGATTGCGGCCTATTGTGAGTGGCGGGATCTGTTTGCGCCAACAGATACTCAACCGACTGGATACAGCAGCACGGTTGCGATGTGGTTTGGTTTATCTGCCGGAAGATCGACAGGCATCGGGATTGTTCCTTGATGCTTCCCTGAGCTGGAATGTTTGTTCACTGATCCACAACCAAAGCACGTTTTGGGTTCGTCCCGCTTATGATACCGCAGTGCTTGAGCGTTATCGCCGGATGCTCAATATTCGTTACAGTCATGCCAGCCAACCTGCGCGTACCCTGTCAGGCGGGAATCAGCAAAAAATTTTGATCGCCAAATGCCTGGAAGCAAAGCCAGCCGTTTTGATTATTGATGAGCCGACACGTGGTGTTGATGTCGGCGCACGTCATGAAATTTACCAACTGATCCGTAACATTGCCAGCCAGCAAGTGGCAGTTCTGCTTATTTCGTCTGATCTTGATGAGGTCGTACAGTTGGCGGATAGGGTATTGGTTATGCACCACGGAGAAATTTGTGGCCACCTTGATAAATCCAGCATGAGTGTGGATGCGATTATGCATCTTTCTTTTGGTGAGCAGCAAAATGGTGAGAGGGCATCATGCTGAGGTTTATCCAAAACTTTATCCAGAATAATCGTGAAGTCACCGCGCTGATTGCCATTTTAGGTTTGTTTTTCCTGTTAAGAAGTCTGGAGCACCATACTTTCAATTTCCAGACCATCATGATGATTTTCTCCAATGCGCAAATCCTGATGTTATTGGCAATGGGGGCAACGCTGGTGATGCTCACCCGCAATATTGATGTCTCTGCTGGTTCAACAATGGGGCTGAGTGCTGTCGTATTAGGAATGTCACTCAATGCGGGTTTTCCATTGCCGGTAGCTTGCCTGATAACACTATTGACTGGTGTGACGGCAGGTTTGGTAAATGGTGTGCTGGTGGTATGGCTGAAAATTCCGGCCATTGTCGCGACGTTAGGTACGCTAGGTTTGTATCGTGGTTTGATGTTGTTGCTGACAGGTGGTAAATGGATTGAGGGGTTACCTGCGGATGTGAAAGCGCTTGCTAACCCAATCTCATTTGGGATTTCTCCCATTGGATGGTTGTTGATATTGCTGGTTCTGGCAATGACGTGGATGTTGAGGCTGACTGATTTTGGTCGTGGATTCTATGCCACAGGCGACAACCTGCAAGGTGCCCGTCAGCTTGGTGTGCCTATTAGTCGTATCCGTATTACAGCCTTTGCTGCTAATGGCGTAATGGCGGCGTTGGCGGGCATTGTATTTGTCGCCCAGATTGGTTTTATCCCAAATCAGACGGGGAACGGGCTGGAAATGAAAGCGATAGCCGCCTGTGTTTTGGGGGGAATCAGCTTGCTCGGTGGTATGGGAACGGTGACAGGAGCAATTTTCGGTGCTTATTTTCTGACGCAGATAGATAGTGTGCTGGTATTACTCAGACTGCCGGCATGGTGGAACGATTTTATTGCTGGTCTGGTTCTGCTGGCAGTGTTGGTATTTGATGGCCGATTGCGTAGTGCCGTTGAAAAGAATTTACGTCAGCAACGTTATGCCCGTTTCCTCAAGCCAGACAATAATTCTGTCAAAGATTCAGCAGAAGAAAACAGGAGGCCGTCATAATGAATGTGATTAAAAAGCATGGACAGCAACGTCATGGCTGGGAAGCTGCTCTTGTTGTTCTGTTGATCCTGGAAATTCTGCTGTTTGGCATGGCAAATCCGCGGATGCTGGATATTAATGTATTGCTGTTCAGCACCAGCGATTTTATCTGTATTGGTATCGTCGCTTTACCGTTAACGATGGTCATCGTCAGTGGCGGGATTGATATCTCGTTTGGGGCGATTATCGGCTTATGTGCCATTGTATTGGGGATTATGCACCAGGCCGGGCTACCGATGGTTGTTGTTCTCCCTTTGACGCTGATTGCAGGTGTGCTCTGTGGTTTGATTAATGCAGGGCTGATTTTTTACACCGGCGTTAATCCTCTGGTTATTACCCTTGGGACAATGTACCTGTATGGTGGTAGCGCATTATTACTGTCCGGGTTATCGGGTGCGACAGGTTATGAAGGCATTGGCGGTTTTCCGGCTGCATTTACTGATTTCGCTAACCTGACATTGCTGGAACTGCCTGTACCGTTAGTTATCTTTATTGTTTGTGTCATCGGGTTTTGGCTGTTTATGCACCGTACTCACCGTGGACGCAATGTCTTTCTGATTGGGCAAAATAGCCGCGTTGCCCGTTATGCTGCCATTCCCGTCAATAAAACACTGTGTCTGTTGTATGCCTTGACGGGTTTAGCTTCTGCGCTGGCTGCGATTATTCTGGTGTCTTATTTCGGTTCAGCTCGTTCTGACTTGGGCGGTTCGTTCCTGATGCCAGCTATCACTGCGGCGGTGTTGGGGGGAGCTAATATTTACGGCGGTTCCGGTTCTATCATCGGCACGGCATTGGCTGTCCTGCTGGTGGGCTATTTGCAGCAGGGGCTACAGATGGCGGGTATCCCAAACCAGATATCCAGTGCGTTATCTGGTGCTTTGCTGATCATAGCTGTGGTCGGGCGCTCTGTCTCACTGCATCGCCATCAAATTCGTGATTGGTGGCAACGTTGGCGGGCTACGGTTTTTCAATGAGCTATTCCTGAAATAGAAAAGAGTGGAGACAGGCATGAAAACATCAATAGTTACAATACCAATGGTTAAAACACCAATAGTAAAAAAACTGGTTTTGGCAAGTGTGTTAAGTCTGGTATGTGCTTCCTGGGCACAGGCTGCTGACAAGATTGCATTTATTCCGAAGCTGGTTGGTGTCGGGTTCTTTACCAGTGGTGGACAAGGAGCACAGGTTGCGGGTAAAGACCTGGGGATTGATGTTACTTACGATGGCCCGACTGAGCCAAGTGTGGCAGGGCAGGTACAGCTCATCAATAACTTTGTTAATCAGGGTTACAACGCGATTGTGGTGTCGGCAGTATCACCGGATGGTTTATGCCCGGCTCTGAAACGTGCCATGCAACGTGGTGTGAAAGTGTTGACCTGGGATTCAGACACTGTGCCGGAGTGCCGCTCCATCTATATCGATCAGGGAACGCCAAAACAACTGGGCGGAATATTGGTGGAAATGGCTGCCAATCAAGTGAAAAAAGATCATGCAGCGAAAAAGGATAAAACAAAAGTCGCGTTTTTCTACTCCAGCCCCACGGTGACAGATCAAAACCAATGGGTAAAGGAAGCGAAAGCCAAGATTGAAGCGGAATATCCTGACTGGGAAGTTGTGACTACCCAATTTGGTTATAACGATGCCGCTAAGTCTTTACAGACTGCGGAAGGCATTCTGAAAGCATGGGGAGATTTGGATGTGATCATTGCGCCTGATGCCAATGCGTTGCCTGCGGCGGCACAGGCGGCGGAAAACCTGAAACGTAAGGATGTGGCGATTGTCGGATTCAGTACGCCGAATGTGATGCGCCCTTATGTAGAAAACGGCACAGTCAAACAGTTCGCCCTGTGGGATGTGGTGAAACAGGGCAAGATAGCGATTCATGTTGCCAGTGAAATGTTGAAAAAAGGCAGTTTGAATGTGGGGGATAAATTGGTTATTTCTGATATCGGTACGCTTGAAGTTTCACCGAACAGCGTTCAGGGATACAGCTATGAAGCGAAAGGCAATGGCATTGTTGTCATGCCGGAGCGTGTGATTTTTACCAAAGAAAACATTAACCAATACGACTTCTGATTCATATCCAATAGATTTCGCGTTGTAACCTTCCGGAGGGAGAAATGGCAGATTTAGATGATATCAAAGATGGTAAAGATTTTGGCATTGATACACCGCAAAAGAACACATTATTTGAACTGAAAGGCTGCGGTGCGTTGGATTGGGGAATGCAATCCCGTTTATCGCGGATTTTCAATCCTGCTACCAATAAAACGGTGATGCTGGCATTTGACCACGGTTATTTTCAAGGGCCGACGACAGGGCTGGAACGTATCGACATTAATATCGCTCCACTATTTGAACACACTGATGTGCTGATGTGTACACGCGGTATTTTGCGTAGTCAGGTTCCGCCAGCGACAAATAAACCGGTAGTACTGCGTGCATCCGGTGCGAATTCCATTTTGACTGAACTTTCTAATGAAGCCGTTGCAGTAGCGATGGAAGATGCGCTGCGGCTGAATGTCTGTGCAGTAGCGGCGCAGGTCTATATTGGTTCAGAATATGAGCACCAGTCTATCAAAAACATTATCAAGCTGGTGGATCAGGGAACGCGCTATGGGATGCCAACCATGGCAGTGACCGGTGTTGGCAAGGATATGGTTCGTGACCAACGTTACTTCTCTCTGGCAACCCGTATTGCGGCGGAGATGGGGGCGAATATCATCAAAACCTATTATGTCGATAGCGGTTTTGAGCGGATTGCAGCGGGTTGTCCTGTACCGATTGTTATTGCGGGAGGCAAGAAACTACCTGAGCTGGATGCGTTAATGATGTGCTATCAGGCGATTGATCAAGGTGCATCCGGTGTTGATATGGGGCGTAATATCTTCCAGTCAGAAGCGCCGGTAGCTATGTTGAAAGCCGTTCAGGCGGTTGTACATCACAATGAGAAGCCTGCTCAGGCTTATGAATTGTTCCTGAGTGAAAAAGCGAAGGGAGAATAATATGCACGTCACATTAGTGGAGATTAATGTCAAGGCTGACAAGATCGACGAATTTATCGAGGTATTTCGTGATAATCACCTTGGTTCTGTTAAAGAGCCGGGTAATCTGCGGTTTGATGTATTACAGGATGAAAAAATCCCGACCCGTTTTTATATCTACGAAGCTTATACCGATGAAGCCGCAGTCGCAGCGCATAAGAAAACTCCGCATTACCTGCGTTGTGTTGAAAAACTGGAAGCACTGATGAGTGAGCCACGGAAAAAGACCACATTTATTGGTTTGATGCCGGAAGTGAAGTAAGAAAAGATCACGCAGGAACAACGCCCTTAAGCTCATTATCGGGGCGTTGTTCGGTTAAGGGAAAATAGCGTGATACACCTGCATGTGTACTATCCTATACTTGTAATACAATTGTCACCGTATGAGGATTGATTATGAGCATGATCCAGGTCCGGGTTGATGAAAAACTACCATTTTATGAAGTGTCACTGATTGTAGCTGAAAATGATGATGACGAAGATATCTGAGATATCGTTAGAGAACTATCAAAAATCCAGCTAAGCGTATTTGGGCCATCGCAATAGGCAAATGAGGAAATTCAATAGCCTACGAGATAGCGAAAAAACGCCTTGATATATAATGTCATCTCTTAATTTTGGATATTTATTCACAAAGCTAATTCGTTTTCTTTATCTTGTATTGAATCAATCGCAGTAGCGATTGCTTTCAGACTACGCTGAATATCTTCTTCTGTTGTCGCCCAGGAGGTTACACTAATACGAATAGCCTCTCGTCCTTGCCATGTTGTTCCTCCAAACCAGCACTCGCCCGACTGTTGAACATGTTGCAACATGGCGCGCTGTAAATCGATATCTGGCAAACAAGCAACTACCTGGTTAAGGACAACTTCATTGAGAATTTTAAAACCGAGTGATTTCAGACCTTCCGCGAACATTCTGGCGTATAGACAGCAGCGATCAACCAGCGCTTCGATCCCCTGTGCACCCAATTCTGAAATTACAGCCCATACTTGAACAGATCTAGCTCTGCGAGAAATTTCTGGCAACATGTCTTTCGTTTGCCATACATCTGCTGTTGCAAGATAAGATGAAGAAGATATCATCACCTTTCTTAATGCTTTCTTATGACGGACAATACAGATCCCACAGTCGTATGGGGTATTGAGCCACTTATGAGCATCAACAGCCCAAGAGTCGGCTTCTTCAATCCCCTCAACTAATGCAGCTTTTTCCCTTGATGCCTGTGCCCATAATCCAAAAGCACCATCCACATGTACCCAACCACCAGCCTGTTTTACTTGAGGAATAAGCATGCGGAAATTATCTGCATTGCCAGAGTTAATATTTCCTGCTTGTAACACTAGAATTGTTTTGGATGAAAATGTCGGAACGGCACTCTCAATGATCCGTCCTTGATTGTCACATGGAACGGCGGTGATCTGTGAACGCCCAAAGCCAAGTAATCTCAATGCCTTCAAAACGGATATATGGATTTCTTCAGATAAAACAATTTGCAATTTAGGTACATTTTGCAGACCACATTCTGCAATGTCATAACCTAGTTTCTGGTATAGATGTTGCCGTGCTGCGGCTAAGGCGCTGACATGAGATATTGTTGTCCCATTTACAAAACCGATAAAAGCATCTGGTGGTAATTTCAAAAGTTCTAAGACCCAGCGTCCAGCGACTTTTTCTAATTTATCCGTAACAGGTGAAGATATTTCTGTTATACCTATTTGGTCCCAGGCACTGGTTACAATGTTGGCTCCCATAGAAGCAGGCGTTGATCCGCCGACAACTAATCCAAAATATCTGCCGCCTGTTGATGCTACAGTTGCTGGTGAGCCATATTTATGGAGCCGCTCAAGTACCTGTTGGCTGTCAGTACTATATTGGGGTAAGGGGCCATCAAGATTTTGCAGCGCTAACAAAGCCTCAACGTTGGGAAAAACTCGTTGATTTCTAATTTCACTTACATAGTCGTACGCGATTTCAGTTGCGACTTTAACCGCAGATAACGAAGCTTCACGAATATAATTTTTCATAACGAATTCAACTAAGTAATTTTTAAGAAGGACGGACAGCTGATATAGCCAGCATTTTTCTTGTCAAAGAAAAAGGTACTGTGATTTATAATCAACTGACCTAAACAGGAAAATACCAGATTTTCAGTTTAAAAAAAGCGAGTTTTTCACTACATTCTATTGCTAAGTCATTTAATCAAAGTACATCAATCAGTTGTGGATTATTTTACTACTAGCTAGGGCGTGTTGACGTTTGATGAAGAGAATTTGAACGGCATGATAATTTGGTATCCTTGTTTTCGCTAAAAAACCTTTAACCAGAACTCTCATGCCACGACTAATGTTATCAGAGCCTGTGTGGGATAAGTTATCCGTATTCATACAACAAAGTCGGCTTGTCTATCATAAACAAGAACATCGGCTGGTCTTTTAAGGGCTCCTTTTTCGAATGAGAACAGGGATATCGTGGCACGAAATTACGCCAGCACATTGGTACAGGTGTTTGTCATGATATGGTTACCGATGTGGGTTGAGTAAGTAATGAATATAAAACGTCAACACGCCCTGGCCTGACTTGTAATTACTGATAATTTTATAACCTCGTTTCTGTTGAGACGGCCAATAGAAGCCACTGAGCAATAAACTTCGCCACTTCTTCTGGCCGATTAATATCAAGTTGTGGCAGTGAGGTAGCCAGCGGAATATCGCTGGCAATCGCGATCACATGGGGATCAAGCAGTTCCTCAAAGGAGTGATTCAACCCATGCCGATACAGGGCGATTTTGGGAATGGCTTCGTCCTTGAAACCCTCAACCAGAATTAAATTCAGTGAATCTGCCTCAAATCGGCTGGCAAGATAGTGCAGATCCAATTCAGGTAATTCAGGCGTTTCTGTCATCAATGCCCAACGCTGCTGGCTGGCAACCAATGTTTGTGCTGCACCGGCCTTACGCAGTTCGTAACTATCCTTACCCGGTTTATCAACATCCATATTATGGTGAGTATGTTTGATCAATCCCACACGTATTTGTTGCTGACATAACAGAGGAATGACCTGTTTAAGCAGGGTTGTTTTACCGGTTCCACTGTAGGCGGTAATTCCCAGTAATGGCAGGTTAGGTGGGAAGGTACTTTGACTCATGCTGACTCCCGAAGACATTCCCAATGCTGGCATTGCCAGTCTTGGCATTCTTCTGGTGTATTCAAATTGGTGAAGGCTGTGGGATTAGGGATATAGACCGCTTTTGCTTTAATCATCTGCATAAAGAACATCAGCTTTCTGTCTCCCAACGCAAGATAGCTTTCTAATCTGGGTATCAGGCTACGGTGCATCAAAGCCAATGTCGGATGAGCACGTTCGCAATCATGTACATAAGCTGCCCATGAATGTTGTTTATAGCGCCAGAGTTTTGCCACTATGTCATCAGGGAAATCCGGCACATCACAAGGGACAAACATAACCCATTCATTAATCGCTTTCTTCAATACCGCCAGCATTCCTGCCAGTGGCCCAGAAAAATCAGTGATAATGTCCGGTATAATCGGATAACCACTCTGCTGATAAACTGACTGATTACGGTTGGCATTAATCAACAGCTCATGAACTTGTGCCTGCAATTTTGTTGCTATGTGTTGGTATAGTGGTGTGCTACCAAATTGTAATAGTCCTTTATCATTTCCTCCCATGCGGGTGGATAGCCCTCCAGCCAGAATTGCACCACTGATTTTTGGATACGTCATGTCAAATCACCTGATACTTGGTTATGAAATATTTTATATTTGGTTATATAACCTTTGTAAATCAATGCCTAACAATACATTACAGGAATAACAGAGTATAACTCTTACTTTTGTTGACAGACCAATTTTTTCTCTCAATCATTATTCTTGTTGTAAGAACTCTTATAGGTGCTGGCTGAGGACTGTACACACAAGGTATGATTATTAAAGATTGATGAAAGAGAGAACTGAGTTGTGACGGAAACAATGGCTTTTAATTTCCAAAATATTACGCCGGACTTAATAATGGATGCTTTGGTACAGTCTGGCTTGTATGTTGATTCTGGCTTGACTGAATTGAATAGCTATGAGAACCGAGTTTATCAGTTTATGGATGAAAACCGTAAACGTTATGTCGTGAAATTTTATCGGCCGCAACGTTGGAGCCGGCAGCAGATTCGGGAAGAACATGAATTTGCGCTGGCATTGCAGCAAGCAGATTTACCGGTTGCTGCGCCGATGGTCATTGATGGGCAGACGGTATTGGAGTATGGCGGGTTCTTTTTTGCCATTTTTCCCAGCGTAGGCGGACGGCAGTATGAAGCTGATAACTTTGATCAGTTGGAAGATGTAGGGCGATTGTTGGGTAAAATGCATCAAGTCGGTTACCAGAAAACATTTTCTGCCCGTCCAACCATCAGTCTCAATGAATATTTATACCAGCCATATCAATATTTGGCGGAATGCGAGCTCATCCCCGGTAGGCATAAAGCCGCTTTCCTTACTTCGCTGGATAAACTGAACAAAGCTGTAGAAGCGCAATGGAATGTTGATTGGCGGGTATTACGGCTGCATGGCGACTGTCATGCTGGTAATATCCTGTGGCGTGATGAGGCATGGTTTGTCGATCTTGATGATGCCCGCAATGGCCCGGCTATTCAGGACTTATGGATGTTACTGAATGGTTCACGGCAGGAAAGATTGATCCAATTGGATATCCTGCTTGAGTCATATGGTCAATTTGCAGAGTTTGACCTGAAAACACTGGCACTGATAGAGCCACTGCGAGCAATGCGGATGGTCTATTATCTGGCGTGGGTTGCTCGTCGCTGGCAAGATCCGGCTTTTCCAAAAGCGTTTCCGTGGATGGCTGATAGTGACTTCTGGCATAAGCAGATAAATCTTTTTTCTGAACAAATCCGGTTGTTACAGGAACCACCCTTACAGTTAACCCCGATGTATTAATTTTTCTGGAGAACACGATGAAAAAATTTTGGCTCGCATTGGTGGGAGTGTTTATGGCATTTAATGCCAGCGCTTCTGGCTTTTCTGAAGGCAAGCAATATGTTGCATTAAAAGATCCTGTAGCGGATCAACCCCAGGTTTTAGAGTTTTTCTCTTTTTATTGTCCACACTGTTACCAGTTTGAAAATATTTATCATGTGCCTGGTACGATTCAGAAAAACCTGCCTGCTGGTGTCACCCATGAACGTTACCATGTCGATTTTCTGGGGCCTTTGGGTAAAGATCTGACAGATGCCTGGGCTGTTGCTATTGTTATGAAAGTACAGGATAAAGTAACGCCGATTCTATTTGATGGTATCCAGAAAACTCAGACTATCAGCACTAAGGCTGATATTCGTAATGCTTTTATCAAAGCGGGCGTTCCGGGTGAAGAATATGATGCAGCATTAAATAGTTTCATTGTGAAATCTGTGGCAGCTAAAGAACGCCAGGCGGCTCAAGCTTTGCAGCTACAAGGTGTTCCGGCAACTTTCGTCAATGGCAAATATATGATTAATAACGGCGGAATGGATGTTAAATCTTCACAGGACTATGCCAAAAAATATTCTGATGTTGTGAATTATCTGGTAACAAAAAAATAAGCAGTCACTATTATATAAAATGATACAAGTATTGTGCCTGTTACTATAAGACAGGCACAATACTTACTGAAAACTGCCTTTCATAACATAAACTCTGGTTATATCCACAAGTCAGTGATTTGTAAGTAGTTGCAATACTTTCATAATATTTGACGTAATTCATTGATTTTTACCCTCAGTTATTCCTTTTTAACATGGATAAACATAAATCTGTTTTATGTGCCAATTTTTTGTGCACAAAGTTATCCACAGCTTATTTTTCAAAGTATTTGTCAGGACATACAGAGGATATTGGTAACAGGACGAGAAAATTATCGCAAAATTCGTCTATGACAGCACAGTATGGCATTCTATTCTTTATTCATACTACAGAACGACGAAGACAATTTTATGGTACAGATAGCAGACAATCCCCTGATTTTGGTTGATGGTTCTTCATACCTTTATCGTGCATACCATGCTTTCCCTCCTCTGACAAACAGTGCAGGCGAACCGACAGGCGCCATGTATGGTGTGCTGAATATGCTGCGCAGTTTAATCCTGCAATATAAACCTAGTCATGTGGCGGTTGTATTTGACGCCAAAGGCAAGACGTTCCGTGATGAATTATTTGCTGAATATAAATCTCATCGTCCACCGATGCCGGATGATTTACGTGAGCAGATTGAGCCGTTGCATAAAATGGTCAAGGCAATGGGGCTGCCAATTTTGGTTGTGCCGGGGGTTGAAGCAGATGACGTCATTGGTACATTGGCGTTGCAGGCAGAAAAAGAGGGGCGCTCAGTTCTGATCAGCACAGGCGATAAAGACATGGCTCAGTTGGTGACACCTAATATCACGCTGATCAACACCATGACTAACACCATTTTGGGGCCGGATGAAGTCATTGAAAAATATGGTATTCCACCGGAATTAATCATCGATTTTCTTGCATTGATGGGGGATTCTTCCGATAACATTCCTGGTGTACCGGGGGTTGGCGAGAAAACGGCGCTAGGACTGTTACAGGGTATTGGAGGGTTGAATGAGATCTACGCCAGACTTGATGAAATTGTGGCACTCAGTTTCCGTGGTGCAAAAACGCTGGGTGGAAAAATGGAGCAGCATAAAGAGGTTGCTTATCTCTCTTATCAGTTGGCGACCATTAAAACCGATGTTGAGCTGGATAAAACCTGTCTGGATCTTACGGTTTCCGCACCTGATAACGATGAATTATTGGCACTGTTCGGTCACTATGAATTTAAACGCTGGTTGAGCGATGTACAAAATGGCAGTTGGTTAGAAAGCCGTCCGTCAGAGAAAAACGGGCAAAAGTCAACGACCAGCACGACGAATAAATCCACAGCAGCCAGTACACCTGCCGTAGCCAATATTTCTCCCGAAAGCTACCAGACTATTCTTGACCAGAAATCTTTTGATGAATGGATTGGGAAACTGAAACAGGCACCAGCATTTTCATTCGATACTGAAACAGACGGACTTGATACTTTAACTGCTAATCTGATTGGAATGTCTTTTGCTGTTGCAGTGACCAAATCTTCAGAGGATGAATGCAATGTTGAAGCCGCTTATCTGCCGTTGGGACACGATTATCTGGACGCGCCACAACAGTTGGATCTGCATGAAGTGCTTACAGCACTGAAACCGCTGTTGGAAGATGCCAACCTGCCTAAGATTGGTCAGAACCTGAAATTTGATCGCGGTGTACTGGAACGCCACGGTGTGGCATTGAATGGTATCGTTTTTGATACGATGCTGGAATCGTATGCCCTGAACAGTGTTGCAGGGCGGCATGATATGGACAGTCTTGCTGAGCGTCATTTGGGATATAAAACCACGACTTTTGAAGAAATTGCGGGCAAAGGTAAAAAACAGCTAACTTTCAACCAGATCCCATTGGAAGAAGCGGCAAAATATGCTGCGGAAGATGCAGATATCACCTTACGGTTGCATCAGGCTATGTATCCACAGATAGAGAGTGTATCGACACTGAAAAAAGTTTTTCAGAACATCGAAATGCCGTTGGTTCCTGTACTTTCTCGCATAGAACGGACAGGGGTTTTGATCGATGCCAACACGTTGGCGGAACATTCGAAGGAGATTACAGCACGTTTGCTCGAACTGGAAAAAGCCGCTTATGAGTTGGCTGGAGAAGAGTTCAATCTTGCTTCACCTAAACAATTGCAGGTCATCTTGTTTGAAAAGATGAATCTGCCTGTTTTGAAAAAAACGCCGAATGGTGCACCATCCACGAATGAAGAAGTGCTGGAAGAACTGGCGGAAGATCACGAGTTACCCAGAGTTATTTTGGAACACCGCGGGCTGGCAAAACTGAAATCCACTTATACCGATAAATTGCCGCTGATGGTCAGTCCGCTGACTCAACGTGTTCACACTTCTTATCATCAGGCAGTGACAGCAACCGGGCGTCTCTCTTCCCGTGATCCGAACCTGCAAAATATTCCTGTTCGTAACGAAGAAGGGCGACGAATTCGCCAGGCATTTATTGCACCAGAGGGTTATCGCATCATGGCTGCGGACTATTCGCAGATTGAATTGCGGATTATGGCGCATTTATCAAAGGATAAGGGATTATTGGATGCTTTCGCACAAGGCAAAGATATTCACCGTGCTACGGCCGCAGAAGTCTTTGGGGTGCCACTGGAGCAAGTTACCAGCGAACAGCGCCGTAGCGCAAAGGCGATTAACTTTGGTCTGATTTATGGCATGAGTTCGTTTGGTTTGTCCCGCCAATTGGGTATTCCGCGTGGGGAAGCTCAGCGTTATATGGCTCTCTATTTTGAGCGTTATCCGGGTGTACGGGAATATATGGAGCGCACTCGTCAACAGGCTGCTGAGAACGGATTTGTTGAGACGCTGGAAGGTCGTCGTCTGTATCTGCCAGATATCAAATCGCGCAATACCATGCGTCGTAAGGCTTCTGAGCGTGAGGCTATTAATGCCCCTATGCAGGGAACGGCGGCAGATATTATCAAATTGGCTATGATAGCGGTGGATGATTGGATCGTCACTGCACAACCGAATGTGCGTATGATTATGCAGGTTCATGATGAATTGGTGTTTGAAGTACATGAATCAGAGGTGGCTGTCGCGGAACAGAAAATCAGAGAGTTGATGGAGAAAAGTATGCAGCTTGATGTCCCTCTGAAAGTTGATGTGGGGGTAGGGGAGAATTGGGATCAGGCCCACTAATCTTTATTGAATAATTTTTATGAAAGCCACAGCCTATTAAATGCGCTGTGGCTATCTTTTTTATGCCGTGAAGAGGCGTGAGACAAGAATTTCGGTTAGATTTGAGATTAGATCCAGAACCCACAAATATGTAATTAAACTACAAGAAAAATGGTGTAATGCCGGAGATCGATCACATAATTGTGGCTGAATCGAGGTATTAAGTGAAAATTAATTACAAAAAAATCTTTTGTTGATAAAAAAAATAGGGTAAAGTTGTCGGCGTAGGGTACAGAGGTAAGATGTTCTATCTTTCAGACCTTTTACTTCACGTAATCGGATTTAGCTGAATATTAGCTGCCCCAGTCATTCTCTTTTGACTGGGGCATTTTTTTATTCCTTTCACTTAACTCGCAACCTATTGGGTATAGCGCGACTTACGATTGTTGCAGAAGATGGGAGGGGAAAAGGTGGAAATTACTCCACCTCAATATTGGGCTGGCTGAACCAGTTATTAAGTTTCTGTTCAAGTTTATCTATGCCGATTTTTTTCAGAGCAGAGAAATATTCGATCTGAATATCACCTTCCAGCCGAGCCAATTCCTGACGTACTTTGTTTAATTGGCTTTTGCGTGCCCCTGATGCCAGTTTATCGGCTTTGGTCAGTAGTATCATGACTGGCACCTGCATCACGACCGCCCATTCAATCATTTGCATATCCAGATCTTTTAGTGGATGACGGATATCCATCAATACCACCAGCCCTTGCAAGCATTCACGTTTCTGGAGATATTCGCCCAATGCTCTCTGCCACTTGAGTTTCATTTCTTCCGGTACTTGTGCATAGCCATAACCCGGTAAGTCAACGAGACGTATGCCTTCTTCCACCTCAAACAGGTTAATCAACTGAGTTCGTCCGGGAGTTTTACTGGTACGGGCGAGGCTTTTTTGCCGGGTCAGTGCATTCAGCGCACTGGATTTACCGGCATTTGACCGACCGGCAAACGCGACCTCAATGCCCACATCTTGAGGCAGGTGGCGAATGTCAGGTGCACTCGTGACAAAGTGGGTCGTATGATAGTTGTAGTTTTTGATGGTCAAAATGGTTATCTCCCTGCGGAATACACGAAAAAACAGCGCGGTGATTATACCGAGAGCAACGGCTTGTGGACAGGTGTAACTTTATCTTGATGTTTCTATGACGATATTTTTTTGCTTTTTGACTAAAATTATTTTTGCCTAACGTAGTAAATAATCTTCTGCAATTTCTTCTTGCCTAATATGTATGAAAGCACACCAAGATAGACGCTATTCCAAAAATAAACTCTGTCCAGAATATGAGAATATAATATCTATTTAGATAGATATTCTTCAGCAAAACTCATAATTACTCGTAAAAGTTGGTAAATCTTTGCAACTTAGCGCTATAGGGAATTACACTTAATAAGTTTTATGGGTTTTGTTATTGACCTCAAGAATAAAGGAACCATCAATGTTTAAACGTATTTTTGTGTCACTTATGACGGCATGTGCCATCAGTGTGATCGCTGCTCCAGCATTGGCTGCCGAAACTCACGTGAAGCTGGTGACATCAGCAGGTGAAATCGAGCTTGAACTGGATAGCAATAAAGCACCGATTACCACAAAGAATTTCGTTGAGTATGTGAATGAGGGTTTTTATAACAATACAATTTTCCATCGCGTCATTCCCGGTTTCATGATCCAGGGAGGGGGCTTTACAAAAGATATGAAACAGAAAGTCACCAAAGCCCCAATTAAAAATGAAGCCGATAATGGATTGCGTAACCTGCGTGGAACAGTTGCGATGGCGCGCACCGCAGATAAGGATAGTGCAACCAGTCAGTTTTTCATTAATGTGACTGATAATGCTTTCCTTGACCATGGTCAGCGTGATTTCGGCTATGCCGTCTTTGGTAAGGTAGTGAAAGGGATGGATGTGGTTGACAAAATTTCTCAGGTCAAAACAGAAAATGTTGGGCCTTACCAAAATGTTCCTGTGAAACCAATTGTGATCCTTTCTGCAAAGGTTGTTTCCCAATAAACTTGATGAGAAAACTACGTTTTTTGGCCTGAAAGATAGAGAATGAGACGGTATTTGCCTATTATTGCACCTTTTTGAAGTTTCAGGGGGGTAAAGCACCGTCTCCCTCTTTCATCCCTTTATCGTTTCCGCATGAAAAAGACCGCACTATGAATATGTGCCGTTATCTGGCGGTAATCCCTGCCCCTATTTTAAAAATGCCTATGTGGTATGATGAGTGTCCCGCTACCATTGGTGCTGCTTTACCTAATTTTATCGTGATACAGAACGCATAATGTCCAATAGGACAACGCAATATATAAAACTATAAAAATCAGTAGGATGAACTCCTATGTTATTAATAATAGATAACTACGACTCTTTTACATTCAATTTATATCAATATTTTTGTGAGTTGGGGACGAGTGTTTTAGTGAAGCGTAATGATGAATTACAGCTTGAAGATATCGAGAAATTGGCACCGACTCATTTAGTGATCTCTCCGGGGCCTTGTACACCAGATGAATCTGGGATCTCGCTGGAAGCTATTTCGCACTTTGCCGGGAAATTGCCAATTCTGGGGGTGTGTCTCGGACATCAGGCGATTGGTCAGGCTTTTGGCGCAAGTGTTGTTAAAGCCCGTGAGGTGATGCACGGAAAAACCAGTTTAATTCACCATAACCAGCAAGGTGTATTTAAGGGATTGAATCGTCCGCTGACAGTTACCCGTTATCACTCTTTGGTCATCGCCGCAGAAACGTTACCTGCATCCTTTGAAGTGACGGCATGGAGCCAGCATGATGGTAATGTGGATGAAATAATGGGAATACGCCACCGTACTCTCCCCTTGGAAGGCGTGCAGTTCCATCCGGAAAGCATCCTGAGTGAACAAGGGCATGAACTGTTGAATAATTTTCTTAAATATTAACGAAGAACGATTTAATCCCTCTTTTTGGCTGTTGTTTACGGCCATTTTTTATGAAGCGCCTGTGAGCAGGTTATATCACTAATTTATGCACCAGTAGGTTTCATTTTTTTAAGGGATGAGAGAAGCAGAAGGATGGAAAGCAAAAAGCCAGTGCTCTATGGGCTGCACTGGCCTAATTCAAGCGCAATTTCAGGAACTAGCGGGTTCCATAAACGACAATCGTTTTGCCGTGCGCAGAGATCAGGTTTTGATCTTCCAGCATTTTCAGAATGCGGCCGACTGTTTCACGGGAGCATCCGACAATCTGCCCAATTTCCTGACGTGTAATTTTGATTTGCATACCATCAGGATGGGTCATTGCATCAGGCTGTTTGGCCAGATTGAGCAATGTCTGTGCAATACGACCTGTCACATCCAGAAATGCCAGGTTTCCAACTTTTTCCGATGTTGTTTGTAAGCGGCTTGCCATCTGAGCGGATAAACGCATCAGAATGTCAGGATTAACCTGAATTAACTGGCGAAATTTCTTATAGGAAATTTCAGCTACTTCACAGGCGCTCTTAGCTCGCACCCATGCAGTACGCTCTTGCCCTTCTTCAAACAATCCAAGTTCACCAATGAAATCCCCCTGATTTAAATAAGAGAGGATCATTTCTTTACCTTCTTCATCTTTTATTAGAACAGCAACTGAACCTTTAACAATGTAGTAAAGCGTTTCTGCTTTCTCGCCTTGATGAATAAGCGTGCTCTTGGATGGATATTTGTGAATATGGCAGTGTGACAAAAACCATTCAAGAGTAGGGTCTGTTTGTGGCTTGCCGAGAACCATTCGCTTTATCCTCTGTTGTTATTTCCGCCTTTATATTCTGAGAAACTGACAGTTTCTCATCAGGCTGGCTTTATAAAGTCAATAGATTAACATATTAACTTGCTGAAAAACTGACAAGTAAGAATTTTATATAGGTTTATAAGGATGCTAACATATCGGTGTAGTCATCCAGACCCATAAAACCTGCCAGCTTCGCTTGTAACTCTGTTTGTAACACAGGAAAACATTTCTGTCTTCTTCTGTATCGCTTCAGCATATAAAACCAGTTAACAAATTACCAGAAATCTGTTTGCACAACATCATTTACTACATTTTCATTTATAAATAGGTGAATAGTTGGTGTTTTGTCACAGGTAACATTATTTTTTGTTACCTGTGTTATTGATAATTAACTTGTGCTTAATTCAGGAAATTTTTTTACCTTCCAATAATTTTTGAACTAACGGAGCCATAATTAACTCCATTGCCAGTCCCATTTTTCCACCCGGAACGACGATAGTATTTATACTGGAAATAAACGAACCCTGGAGCATGGCCAGTAAATAAGGAAAATCGATTTGGCTCAGACCACGGAAGCGGATGACGATAAAACTTTCGTCTAGAGAAGGAATGGCTTTGGCGGAGAAGGGGTTGGAGGTATCAACAGTAGGAACGCGTTGAAAGTTGATGTGAGTGCGGGAAAACTGTGGCGTAATATAGCGAATATAATCATCCATTGAACGAACCACGGAATCCATAACCGCTTCCCTTGAATGCCCGCGTTCACTGGTATCGCGAATGAGCTTTTGTATCCATTCAAGATTGACGATGGGAACAACGCCAATCAGCAGATCAACTAATTCGGCGACATTGTATTGCGGAGTGACAACACCACCGTGTAACCCTTCATAAAACAGCATATCGGTGTTTGATGGCAGCGATTCCCAGGGCGTGAATGTACCCGGTATTTGGTTGTAGGGAACGGCTTCATCATAAGTATGCAGATATTTCCGCCAGCGTCCTGTACCTGTTTCCCCATATTCAAAGAATGTCTTTTCCAGCATATGGAAATCATTGGCTTCTGGCCCGAAGTAACTGATGTGCCTGCCTTGTTCTTTTGCTTTACGTATTTCTGCGTCCATTTCAGGGCGGGTATAACGGTGGAAACTATCCCCTTCGATAAGTGCGGCAGTGATGCCGAGTTGTTGGAAAATCTTGCGAAATGCCACACTGGTGGTGGTTGTTCCGGCTCCGCTGGAGCCGGTTATGGCGATGACAGGGTGTTTGGCAGACATAAGAACAGACTCCTTATCATAAAAAGTTGGGATGAGCTTTCTCGTCATCAGCAGTATTAGGCTAATAAAACAAACAGATGTTGAATGAAATGCTATTGAGCCGGAAATGATATGAAACTATGGACGGAACATCTCCTTAGGCATGATATTGACAGTCTCATGCAATTCAGACCAAACCAGCAGGACTTCACCTCGCTCAAGCTGGCGTTTTACATCCTGTACTTTTTGTTCCAGTGTTTTTTCAAGTTCACCGTAATCGGTGCCTTCCCGCAAGACAAAACTTTCGATCAAGTTGAGTAGAGTATCGGGTTCTACTTGTTGCCACGGGATAATCATTGTGGTCGCTCCATATCACATTATATTAGCTGCTGGTATTGCTTAGTTTTGGGGATGTTTTTGAGTGTAACTTTCATTGTTAACTGGCCTTGTGTACTGAATAACATACTGCTATTTTCTTGGAAAGGAAATGTCAATAATTGAGGGATAAAGCACGCCATGACCGCCAGCCTGATATTCTCACTTAGCACATTTATGTTTATCTCCGCGATCACGCCCGGCCCGAACAATATGTTACTGACATCATCTGGTGCAAATTTTGGGTTCCGCCACTCGTTGATACTGTTGTTGGGAATTGTTTTTGGGATGCAAACCGTCCTGTTGTTGTCTGCTTTTGGTATTGCTGCGTTACTGCTGGTATATCCGGCCATACACACAGGTCTGAAAGTGCTCGGTAGCCTGTATTTACTGTGGCTGGCCTGGAAAACGGTGACTGCACAATACAAACGGCTGGAGGCTACACAATCCCTTGGAACACCCATTAAAGGCTATCAAGGCTGGCTATTGCAGTTTTTGAACCCGAAAGCATGGGTGATGGGGTTAGGAGCTATCAGTAGCTACAGTTTAGCAGGAGATTTATATCTCCATTCCATTCTGGTCATCAGCGTGGTGATGCTATTGTGTAATACCGTCACCGGAATGATATGGCTTATTTTGGGAACGATGATTGGCCGTCTGTTAAAAAGCCGCACGGCATGGTTTACGTTCAATATTGTGATGGGGCTTTTGACAGCGGCTTGTGTACCATTGATCTGGATGAGCTGAATCAGCTCAAATCAATATTGTTGCTGCCAAAGAAAAACGTCAGCACAAAGCCACTGATATACGAAATAATCAGTCCCACACTGTACACTGCCATGCCCATGAAGATGCCTGTTTGGGATGTCATTAAGGGCAGGGCAACCACACCGGAGGGGCCGAAAACGGTATTCAGGCCGACGGGCAATCCAAACCAGGCAATCAGGCCGACAAAAAAACCACCAACAGCACCACCAAAACAGGCAGTAACGAAAGGTTTGATGCGAGGTAGTGTTACACCATAAATCAAGGGCTCACCGATCCCCAAAAAGCCCGGAATAATAGCTCCTTTGATTTGAGTGCGTAGCAACGAATCTTTTTTGGCTCTTAAATATAGCGCCAGTGCAGAGCCTACTTGCCCTGCTCCTGCCATTGCCAGAATCGGAAACAGGGAATTAAACCCTTGTGTTTCTACCAGAGCAAAATAGACAGGCACAAAACCCTGATGCACACCGAACATCACGGCTATCAAAAACAATCCCGCTAAAATGGCTGTACCGAATGGATTACCATTCAGGTTGGTGAAAAGCCATGACATTGCTGTAAACAGATAACTTCCTATCGGCATAATCACAATAAAAGTCACCGCACCCATGATAAGCAGCGTGATAGCAGAGGTTAGGATCATATCCAGATCAGCGGGCATGATCTTACGGATCTGTTTCTCAACCCAGGCCCCCAGAATGCAGGCAATCAATACCCCAATAATATTTCCCCGTGGGTCAATGGGGAAGCTAAAGAAATTGTTGATACCAGAATAAAAGCCGCTGGTGGCGTCGGGGTTATAACCCAAAATAAACAGGGAAGCGATGATGGCCCCATTAGCGCCTGAACCGCCAAAAGCTTTCTGCGCGTTGTAACCAATCAAGATACTGAAGAAAGTGAACATCCCTTTGCTGAAAATTTTCATATAGCCGATCATTTCAACCAATACAGTATCGGGGTGTGCAACATCCTGAATGAAAATTTGCTCCAGCAGAGTCGCGAGGCCCAGTAGTAGACCAACAGCGATAAAACCGGGGATCAGGGGAGTAAAAATAGTGGCAAATTTGGTAAGGAATTTATGGATTGAACGGGTTTGTTTCTCTTTGAGGTGTTTTTTATTGGAAGAGGCAATCTCTTTCAAATTTGCCGAGTGATGTTCTGTTGAATGATATTCAGAGACCGGATGATCAGCAGAACTTAATAGTTCATTCATCATATCTGCTGCTGTTTGGGCCTTACCGGGACCAAGGACAATCTGGAGTTGTTCATGACTTGTGATGACACCCAGAACGCCGGGGATTAGCTTCAGTTTAGCCTTATCGACCAGCGAATCATCACGTAACGTCAGTCTCAGACGGGTCATACAGTTGCCACTATGTATGACATTACTTGCTCCACCAATGGCGTGAATAATTTCAACCAGCATATCTGAATTAATTTTAGCCACGTACCACCCCTGCGATTTAACTTTCACAAAGAAAAGGTAATGATTATCGAGCGGTTGAGATAGCTGGCCGGATGAACCCTTGATGTTCTGTTAATAACATTCTGGCTTCTTCAGCACTGATCCCCGATAGAATCATCACAATTGCTGTTTTGCAGTGACCGTTACAGGCGTTCAGGGCTTGTTCTGCCGTCTCCCTGTTGCACTCAGTAGCAGCCATGACAATGTTTTTTTGTCGTTCAACTAACTTAGCGTTAGTGGCTTCCACATCTACCATCAGATTGCCGTATACCTTACCAGTACGGATCATGGCTCCTGTCGTGATCATATTCAGCACCAATTTTTGCGCTGTACCTGCTTTCATACGGGAAGAACCTGTTACAATTTCTGGCCCTACAATGGGGGTGATAGCGATATCAGCTAACTGGGTCATCGGACTGCCAGAATTGCAACTGATACAAGCGACAGTTGCGCCCACGGACTTGGCATACTCCATCGCTCCTAACACGTAGGGTGTCTGCCCACTGGCAGCAATTCCTACCAGCACATCTTTTTCATTAAAGTGTAGTACTTTAAGATCATCTGCGCCTAGTTGCCGGTTATCTTCCGCGTTTTCTACCGCTTTCAAAATTGCCTGATGCCCGCCGGCAATTAAACCGACCACTTGCTCCGGTTTGGTGCCGTAGGTTGGTGGACATTCGCTGGCATCCAAAATCCCTAATCGACCTGATGTTCCTGCCCCGCTATAGATTAAGCGTCCACCCTGATGGAAAGCTTCTGCAACTTTATCAACTACGAGAGCAACCTGAGATAGTGTTTGTTCAACCGCAACGGCGACTTTTTTGTCTTCATCATTGATAACGCGGAGCATATTGAGTGTTGATAACTCATCAATATGAGTACTGGCGGGGTTACGGCTTTCAGTCACCAGATTATTCAGATCGAATTTCATCATTTTTTCCTGCTGCATGTGATGGAATGATTTTAGGTAATTCATAAATACTGAATTATCGCATTGATCACATAATATAGCTTTCATATTTCAGACTGTTTTTTTATTTGCTTTGTTCATTCAGAGTAATCGTAAACACCATATTGATAAATATAGAATTAATTGCTCGCCTGATAAATAAAAATGATTCCTTTTATATATTGCTTGATAAAGACCTTTCATTCCGTCGCAATAAAAGAATTTTCTAATTTATGTTAGCTGTGAAAAAAGTGTTGAATATCTGATGCCAGTCTCTGGTAACTCCCTGTATTTTATTGAGGAACTGATCTATGAAGCTTTCTTTTATTAATGAATTCATACGGTTTTTAATATTAATATGTTCTTTTTGCTTACTGTTTATCTCTATGAATACATTTTCAGTGAGTGAAAGTAATCATGAAGATAAAAACTTAAAAACATTTTTACAGGATATAAATAATGAAAATAAATTTGACGAAACTGAAAAAGATAAATCAGGTTTTATTGTTCAAAATATTCATATGATAGGTGGGTTACTGTCATCCTCTTCATCCCAACTGACTGAGCAAGCCACATCCTACGCCTTAGGTAGATTAAATGGAACAATAAACAGTGAGGCACAAAAATGGTTGTCCCAATTTGGAACAGCCAAAGTGAATTTATCTCTCGACAGAAAAGGCAAGCTGGATAACAGCTCAATAGATCTGTTATTGCCTCTCTACGATAATAAAGCAGACTGGTTGTTTTTCTCCCAACTGGGTTATCGCAATAAAGATAGCCGCCATACCGTTAATTTGGGGCTTGGTGGACGTTATTTCACATCTGGCTGGATGTATGGTTTAAATACCTTCTTCGACCATGACGTCACAGGACGCAATAAACGTTTGGGGTTGGGTGGTGAAGCGTGGACTGATT
The DNA here is from genome assembly GCF_003386665.1 of Xenorhabdus cabanillasii. Taxonomy (NCBI): domain Bacteria; kingdom Pseudomonadati; phylum Pseudomonadota; class Gammaproteobacteria; order Enterobacterales; family Morganellaceae; genus Xenorhabdus; species Xenorhabdus cabanillasii. The sequence goes on from NZ_QTUB01000001.1 coordinate 1,499,778, forward strand.
ACCTAAAATTCTCAGCCAATGCTTACCTGCGCCTGAGCAAATGGCGAAAGTCACTGAAAGAGGAAAACTGGGAAGAGCGTCCCGCCAATGGTTTTGATCTCAATGGTGAATTCTTCCTGCCAGCATATCCGAATCTTGGGGGTAAGCTGAGTTATGAACAGTACTTTGGTGATAACGTTACCCTGTTTAATCGTGACACCAAACAGAAAAATCCCGCTCTTGCTAAAGTGGGCCTGAGTTACACGCCAGTTCCATTGATAACGATGGGCGTGGATTACAGACATAGCAGTGGCGGGCACAGTGAAGCACGGTTTCAGGCCAGTTTAAACTATAGATTCGGTGTGCCGTTTAGCGTTCAGTTATCACCAGATAACGTTGCACCAATGCGTACACTGGCGGGCAGCCGCTATGATTTGGTGGAAAGGAATAACAACATCGTATTGGATCACAGGGTTCAATCGCCTGATATAGACGTCTTTCCAAAAGAGACTCTCTACGGGAATGGGAAGGATACGTATACCTATAGGATTTTAGTTATCGATCCGAACAGTGGGACGCCACTGCCTAACCATCGCTTAGAGAAGGTAATATGGGGCTTTGAAAATGATAGGCTGCCGAGAAAAGATTTACATTTTAAAGATATTCGGACGACCACAGATAATGAAGGATATTTAACTGCTTCATTGGTGAGTAATGTGGGGGTGGATGACATCATAGCCAAAGTGAACGTTACTATTGATGCTAATAAATCATATTCTATAGTTGCAAAAAACGCCAGTTAATTTTAAAGCTGTTTCACAAGCTGCGGGGCTAAAGTTAATTTCCCCTGATAGTCATGCCATCTATGTTTATACAAATGAGACCACTGATGAAAGGGGGCGGAAAAAGCCTTACAATGTTTTTAATAATTTAATGATTAATTTAACAAAAGAAGCATCTAAACCAGAAGATCTCCCTGAACATATTGCTGGAGATAAAGAGCGTGTCACTTATGAATCTTCGACCAACCTTGTAAAGATAGATCATGCTGGGAATATAACTTTCCCTGCTGAACATTTTAGTGCATCTAAAGAAGCAACCGTTATTGCAACAGTAACTGATTCCGATACAGGGGCTAAATATGCTTATGAATACACATTCAATCCACAAAGATATGTTTTTAGCCCCGAAGTTGGCTATGTAGAATTAAGAAACAACTTTGGAAACGGTAAGTGTGAAACTCTTGGGTCTAACTATTCATGGTCACGTAAAGCTATATCATTGACTGAGAAGGATATAGTGGGATCGACATCTACAGATAGTGCTTCATTGAAAAATGAATATCTTGGATTCCCAGGCTTCGGCGTATTACCTGATGATGAAAAGATAAAAGTGGCTGTTGATGAAAAATCATCAGAATTCATCTTATATTATTACGATAAAAACACTGAAAAAGGCGAAGATAAAACAGATACCAATCCTAATCATTTTGGCAGATTGTTGTGTAAATTAGTGGATTAAAGAAATAAATATTGATGACAGAAACACAGGTTCGGTTTTTTAGCCTGTGTTTCTTATTTTTTAAATATCTAATCCATTGATTAATGGTATCAGGCCAACCTGTAAGAACCACGCGATAGCTATCGGTTATCAGATAATAGCTATTCCTGCTTGCATAATTAAGAAATCTTTCTAATATATTAAGTTGGGGAAGCAATTTTACTCCAGTGGCATCGGTATCAAAATAAGATTACTGATAATAAAATCTATCGGGGTGCTTATATATGTCATCATATATTGGTAAATTCATTGGTCTCTTCACTATTCTCTATACGTTACTTATTCCTTCTACAATCATGAACGCCTCTGCTGAAGGTAATGTAACACGTGAACAAACTAATGTATCCAGCATAGATAATGTAGGCATTTCAGTTAAAGAATTAAGTAAAAAGTTTTTGACCTCCAATACCAATAAAAAGGATGATATACAAAACGCAGATAAAATTTCAGAACATGAACTACCTGATTTTATTACAAGAAATATTCAGACAGTAGGTAATATACTGTCATCATCTTCTTCGAAATTAGCAGAGCAAGCCAAATCTTACGCCCTGGGTAAATTTAACAGTACCGTCGCCTCCGAAGCCCAAAAATGGTTGTCCCAATTTGGTACAGCGAAAATTAACTTTGGCCTGGATAGAAAAGGAAAACTGGAAAATAACTCGTTAGATCTGTTATTACCCCTTTACGATAATAAAGCTGACTGGCTCCTCTTTTCCCAATTAGGTTATCGCAATAAAGATAGCAGGAATACCGTTAACCTCGGTTTAGGTGGTCGTTATTTTTATCAAAACTGGATGTATGGCCTGAATACATTTTATGATTATGACCTGACGGGTAAAAACAGACGCGTAGGATTTGGAGGAGAAATTTGGGGAGACTATATTAAACTTTCAGCCAACGCTTATCGTCGTTTAAGTGACTGGCAAATTTCACGGTATTTCGAAGAACACCATGAACGTCCGGCCAACGGTTATGATATTAACGGAGAATTTTTCCTGCCAGTCTACCCTAATCTGGGGGGCAAACTGGTTTATGAGCAATATTTCGGTGAAAACGTGACATTATTCAATCGGGATACCAAACAAAAAAATCCCCGCCAGGTTAAATTAGGGGTGACTTATACCCCAATTCCGTTGATAACAATGGGCGTGGACTATAAACAGGGAGAAGGCGGTCGTACTGAAACGCAATTTTTGGCGAATATAAATTATAGACTGGGTGTTCCTTTAAGTACTCAATTATCACCGGATAATGTGGCTGCTATGCGCGCACTGGCGGGGAGTCGCTATGATTTGGTGGAAAGGAATAACAATATTGTGCTTGATCATAGGAAGATCCCGATTGCTGAGTTTTTTGTACCAGGTGTAAACCCCAATGGTTATAAGATTAAAGATAGTCTTCTGGATGTCACTCCAAAAGGTAAAGTTTTGACTGCTGATGGAACAAGTAAATATATCTATACGGCAATCATTGTAGATCGCAATGGAAATATTGTAAAAAATAGAGAAATTTCTAATGTGATATGGAGTAAGAATAAGGATGTAGATGGACTTAATTTAAGAGGAATACCAAAGAAAGGAGAAGGACAGATGACAAATAGCGAAGGGAAATTAACGGCTGAATTAATTATGACTGGTGGTAAAGAAGAAAAGGATATTGTTGTATCACTTTCTATTGAAGGGCAACCAGCAGTACACGCAGATAAAGTATCTTTTGAAAAGACGAACGTTTTTTTTAAATCCCTTCCCCAAAGTTCTATGACTATTAATAAATCTTATGAACTGACTGTAGCCGCTAAGAATGATGATGATAAACCAGAGATTAAAAAAGAAGTCACCTGGGCTTCTGAACCGCAAGGTATCATATTTTCCGATACAAACACTACGACTAATGACAAGGGGGAAGCGACTACAAAATTTACCAGTAAGGTGGCTAAGGAATTTAAAATAATAGTCACTGTTAAAGATATAGGAAAAATAGAGCATCCTGTAAAATTTGAGGCACCAGTGGATTTTGAGATTGCCAGTGTTGAGGTTTATGGTACTACTGATGAAAAAGGCATATTCCATCAAGGTATTCCCTCCAAACCATTAATCGCTGATAATAAGAGTGCATATTTATATAGGGCGAAGATTGTGAATAAAAATGGAAAGACACCCATTCCGAATCATGCATTTTCTGGTGCCAAATGGAGCCGAAATCATCCAAATATTACAGATGAACTGGGGAAACCAGAAAAAGATCCGGAAAAGAAAAATAAAACGGATAAAGATGGTTATTTATATGCAACATTAAAAAGCCATAATGTCGGGGTGGATGGTATAAGGATAACATTAACCATACCAAGTGAGCTCTCAGGCCATGCTTCACAAATCAAGGAAGCTGGACCTGTAAGTTTTGAGTCTTATGATCAAGATGCTATTTTGTTTGTTTATAATAAATTTAATCAACAAAAACAAAAACACTTTACTGAAAAAGGGCATCCATTTACGGTCTTTGACTCCCTGATTGGCAGGCTTGGAAAAGATTCATCAGGCGCTTTTGATGATAATAAAGTTAAATATAATGTAGTGCTTGGAGAAAATAATCTATTTGGTGGTATAGTAAGTGTGGATGGCGATAAAAATGTTATAAATTTTAGTGGTCCGGTAGGTACTGCAACGATATATGCAAAAATAGTAGAAACATATGGAAGAAATTACTCGTATAAATATCCCGTAAATATAATTAGATATATTCATTATGATAAAAATTTCCCACATTATTATAGAAATGATGATAAATCAGCCGATTGCATATATCTTAATAAACCTGGAATGGAAGGACTTGATACATTCATCTCTCTTTCTGTACTAGATTTTATAAAGTCGTCTGGAGAGCATGCAATAAACTCTGAATTTGATAATCTTTATGACTGGGGACTATTTCATCAATCTCCTGATGATATAAATGATGATCTTAGATACAAACTGCTAGATTCATCTAGGAAATCATATGTAATATTTGACCCTCATACAGAGAAAAGTAGTAATGAACCTGATGCTGAAGGGTTACTACTCTGTACTATTCAAACAACATTTAATCGTGATTCCAAATAGTATTACTATAGTCATATGATCAATAAATATGTTCTCATATATTTTTTAGAAGAAAATTATATGATTAGCCTATTTATGAGTAAAATCATTTTCATTATTCTAATTTCTATTTATAAATATTATATTATGATGGTGATAACTGATTGTTATCAGGTGATAATAATTTATCATTATACTTTTAAGTTAGATATCTATAATTTAAAAATAATTATTAACCTAACCAATATTTAAATCTAATGGATGAGGATTATTTATTTCTTTATCAAATAGTTACCCTTATTTGGAGCAGATGTGATCTGTCAGCAGGTTAATAATAATTAATGTTAACTACTTGATTTACGCAATCCATTAATAAATGAATTAATTGTGATTTTCAAATATTATGAGGTTAAAAGTTATGGCTACAACAAAAGATAAATTATCATCACAAACAAAAAAAGATACATTAACAACAACTATTTCACTAAAAGCTGATCTTATAATAGGTCAAAGTCTTCCGGTAACTGTAACTTTAGAATCTGAAAAGATGATTAATCTAGTTACTACTCAAATTACATTTACAGATGCAAGTGCTAATATTATAGTACCAACTGGAAATATTCTATTGAAGAAAGCAGAGAATGATGGTCATAAAGCTACATGTGTCGTAACGTTAAAAGTTATCAATAATGCACAGGATAAAGCGCCAATAAAATTTACCATTAAAGCGAGCTCTTCTGATGCTGAACCATTTGTTTTTACTGGTACTGCAAGAACAATAGATAAAAGTACATTGTCTCTTATGTTTGATAAAAAATTTTTAGATATAAAAAATGTAACAGATAGTAGCGTGAATAACGATGTAAAAGTGATAGCAACTACCACTTTGTTGGATATGGATGGGGAGGCGCTAAGTAATATTCCTATTTTGGTAAGAACAAGAATACCAGGAAATTTACTTTATTGTAGCTATAAAGATAGACAAGGAACTCCAATTTCAGTAATACAGATAGGGGTATATAATTTAATAAATATAAACTCAGATGCTCAAGGAAATATAGAGTTTTATATTTATCCACAACAAGCCCATTCAATGGTACTTGACTTGGAGTCTTTTATTATGGATGCTGTAAATCCAGTAAAAGCCACGTCCCCTCTTTTTCTTGCGAATACCGAAATCCCTGATTTTCTAAATTCAATACCAGAACCAAATATTCTAGGGGGGTTTCCTGGACCTTTAACGTCTAACACTGGTTCCCCAGATTTCAGTGTCGGAGTATTTCATTATCCGAATGCAACTTCTGGTGATTATATACTGTTTTTTACCAAAGAAAAGGGTGAGAACGAACGTAAATATAGTGGTCATTATGTCCCAGTAGTTGATCCAGATAAAGAACTGGGTTTGGAAAAATATACTTATAAAGTCCCTTATGATATTTTTAAAATTGGTGTTCCTTATGATTTTAACTGTATAGCTATTTTGGGGAAATATGATACTTCTATTACTTCTCTGCCAACTGATGTGACTTATATGGGAGGAGCCAAGTATTCACCTTCTCCAAGTATAGATAGGAAGTATGACCCTTGTAGGGTATATACTAGCCTTGGTTTTAAAGGCGGTGAAATATATGCTGGTTCAGCTATTGGTTATGATAGTATAAAAAAATATCTCGATAATCCAGATGGAAGTACAGGTTTATTTATTGAAGTGGTGGGAGATAAGAATTCAAAAACAAAGGTACCTTTAGGTGCAAAGGTAACATTAAATATGTATATTGAAGCATTAAATCGTAATACAAAAATAGTTTATGACACTAAAATTATGAAGAGTAAACTTGACCCGGAAACCAAGCGATATTCATTATTTTTCCATATTAAATTCAAGGATCTTGTTAATATACTACCATATGATAACGGAGGAGCTGGTACTATTTGGTTTGATTATGAATTTGGTGTGGAAAACAATAAAAGTTATGGTAAAATTTGGGAAGGTGAAATAGACACTCGTTCAGGATTTCCAGAATAAGATAATAAATAATAACATATATTTATTATAAAAGATGCTGTTGTGAATTTATTATTTTCAACCAACTCTAAAAATTTTTATTTGATTTAATTCCAGCACAAGAGTAAACCACAACAGCATATTATCACTATTAGAGTTTATATTTTTATTCGTATTTTATTTTATAAGTTTAATGGCTGTGATATCCAATTATTTTATGCTTCTGTAATTAATTGGCAATGTATAATTTAATATGTATATTAATGCATCAGATACTAGTATAAAAAAATCCTGGACACAATTCATGTAATCAACAGTTAATAGTAATAAAATATAGCAGTGTGGTCTTTTAATATTTCCTGTAAACTACTTATGAATTTTGATGGTGGTATTTATTTTGATTACGAATTCAATATTGGGAGAAAAAATGCTATGGAAAAATCTGGTAGGGTTCAATTGATGTTAGTCCAGAATAATAGTTTGATATTATGCTATTGGTGAATAGCGAAGTATTCACAAAATATAGAAATAAAATTATTTTTATTTTGATAAATTTTATATTAATTATATCTAACTATATGAATAAATTTCATTTTCAAATTATAAAAAAGGTAAATTATATGGATTTTAATAAAATAAATTTTGATTCATTAAAATTAGATATGGATTCTCCATTTTTTGCTATTCCTAATCTACCCGATCATGGTGTGGATGGAAAAAAAATCACAGTCACTGCAAGTATTATAGATATATATGGTAATCCTGTACCTAATATCTCTATATTTGTATCTGATTCTGTTATCGGAAACCTTAAAAAAGTAAAAAATCTATGGTTCAGATCCCAATCAGGAGATCCCTATCACACATCACAATAACAGAGAAGGATTTTTTATAAAAACAGATGGAAATGGGAAGGTACTATTTTTTATTCATCCATTGCAGGCTCATCCTGTTGTTCTCGATTTGTATTCTAACCTAGTCGGTTCAACAAGGTGGGTGTCTGCTAATCATATTATTTTTATTATTAATAAATCCCCAGATAATATGAATGTTAAATTTGGTATGCCGCAAATAATCAATTTTTTTGGTGACTATTTAACATCAGATGGAAGTGGTAAATTTGAGGTTGAAATACCAGGGTACTTTGGAGCAGAGCCGGAAGATTATATTTTATTTTTTGTGAACGGGAAATATACAAAGCATTTTTTTCGAAGAGTGCAAAGTGGTGACTCTGACACTTTTTATCATTTACCATATGATATTTTCACAAAAGATATTGATTCAAATTTATTCTATGTAATTATCAGAAATTCGGGAGTTATACTGGATTATAAATCTATTCCATTACCCTTGATATATAAAGGAGGAGTTAAATATAAACCGGAACAAAATCCAGAATCGGGACGAAATTATGCCGCCTGTGTTGTATATGATACAGGCGATAATGTAATATATGATCACATGATCAGTTATTCTACAATACGAAAATATCCAGAAAATCCAGAGGGTGGATTATTTGTTGAAATATTAGGGACTACAGATCCTGATAATGAAACAGACAAAGTACCATTGGATATCCTTGTCACTTTAAATTTGTATATTAACTCAGTAAATAAAAGTTATATAAAAAGTTACTCTGGTGAAGTAAAGGTGCAATCTTCAGATACTGACAATAAAGTGGCGGCCATTATTCATGTCCCATTTGAGGATGTTGCTGATGTTAAGCTATATCAAAATGGTGAGTACGCTAATATTTATTTTGATTATACATTTTATGATTCTAATAAACAGTACGGAAAAATCTGGAAAGCAGATATTGAAACTGATATTTGATAATGACAATGTAATTCTCTAATATCATGCTTTTTTTATGAATTTTAATTATTATGAAACAATATTTATTATTGAAATTTTATTTTTATTCTTATCAGATGTTAACTATTTTTCATTATAAAAATATTTTCTACATGTTATTTTATGAATCCTATGATATTAAATAATTTGAGGTGAAAAATGATTGCTTCTCTTTCTGAACAGATAAATCAACAATCATTAAAATTGAATGTTGATACTCCTTTTTTAGCTGTTCCTGCATCATATAATCCTAATTCAGGAGAAATATTTACTAAAGTGACAGCAACGGTCAGAGATACACATGGAAATCCTTTACCAGAGGTAAAAATATTTGTTACAAACCACTCAAATGGTAAATTAAAAGAAGTGATAGTATTCGCTTCTAATCATGAAGATAAAATCGTAATTGAATTACATGATGGTTATGAGGGGTTTTTTATTGAAACACAGGATGATGGAACACTCTCATTTTTCATACAACCAAAAGAATCAAGAGGGTTAATATTGCAATTATATGCACAAATACCGGGGGATGAAAATATAGTTGCTGCCGATCATGAAATTTATATTGTTGATCATACATACCAAGAACTACCTGATGAACTTCTTGAACCAGAGATAATTGGTTTTTCAGGAGGATATTTAAAATCAGATGGAAATAGTAAATTCAAAGCTATGATTAACGATATTTATGATATTATTAATGGAGCTTATATATTATTTTTTGTTAATGGTGAATATACTAGAATGTCTATTCCATTTTCAGAAGCAGGAGGTTTTCATTTACCTTATGCTATTTTTGGAAATAAAAAATCATCAGATTTTTCTTATGTTGTTATTAGAGAAACCGGAGATATATATCCATATAAATCAAGACCATTGACTTTAACTTACATGAGAGAGCCAAATGAGCCTTGGTCTGAAGTTGATAGAATATACGACTCTTGTGTAGTTTACAGTAGTGCGGGAATTTCTTCTGAGAACATTATAGAACATTATACCGATGTTTATAATGACACCATTTCTTATCCTAACGAAGATGATGCAGGTTTATTTGTTACAATTATGGGAACAAACGATCCTAATGATACTTCAAAAGTTGTATTTGGTTCTGAAGTGACATTAAATTTATATATTAACGCCAGGACAGGGCATTTTAACTGGAGTTGTACTAAAACAATGTTATCTATGTCTAATAGGAATACGGCAACTTTGATATTTCCTATACCTCGTGAACTTTTAGAAAATAAACCAGCATATTATGACCGTGATGGTGAAATATATTTTGACTATCAAGTTGGAACAGATCTTGATCCTGATGTTTCCTATGGAAAAACTTGGTTTGCACATATTAATGTATTACCAGAATAGAAAGTGTGTATTATATAGATTTGTATAGTATTTAGCGGATTAGGATGTTATTAAGCTGTAGGTGTTGATGGAGCTTTCATTTCATTAATAAAGTTAATTTTTAAAATTATGAGGCGGTGTTATGTATTATAGTAATGTACTTCCTGCACCAAAAATTGATGGATTTGATGGGCATTATTTATATAATGGAGGGAGTAGTTATTTTTGTGCAATTGTTCCATACTATGAAAATGCTCATCAGTCTGATATTATATGTTTTTATATAAATGGTATTGCAACTGGAGTTTGTTTTCCTCTTGAGCGGTTATCTCGTTTGGGTTCTCATTGTACAATAAAATTAAGTTTTACTCTTTTCGAATCTTACATTGGTCAACAATGTAAATTAAGTTATACCGTTAAAAGTGGGAGTGTATTAACGCCTTCAGAATCACTACGAGTAATATACACTGGTGAGACTGGACCATATCAAAACGCTCTTTATGATCGCTGTCTTGTATATTCTAGTTTTGGAATTTCTTCTGAAAATATAATAAATTATCGTAATTATAGTGGTGATTATAGTGATTATGGTAATGAAGCTGTTTATGATTGTGGTGATGTAAATGCCAATAACACAGTTACTTGCTCTACTATTTCTAATTATAAAAATACCCCAGATGGGCAGACGGGGTTATATGTTGTAATCCAGGGAAGTAATGATACTGCGGGAGGAGTGCGGATTGGGAGTGAAGTTTCGCTGAGTATGCGCATAGACTCTTGTGGCGGGCCTGAAAATACATTTGATCCCCAAATTATGGAACCATATCCAGATGATCCTAATACTGGGCAACTTGTTTTTCCTGTCCCGTATTATGGTCTTGAAAAAATATATCGTAATGGATATTGCAAGACTAGCAATGGTTATTCGTTTGGATATGGTCAGCTTAAATTTATGTATTCTACGAGTGATGGGCGCACATCATCACTCTGGCAGGGAAGGATATTTACTTGCGGGCCGGGATACACAAGTCCTCCTTTTAAGGAGGGTGATCCTGAATGTCCTAATATTGAAGGTATCCATGGTCATATTGTTTGTCCTGGTTGTGGATTTTAAGGAGGTGTCTGAATATATATAATTTTACGTTTGTTTTTTTAAAAGTATAATTTAAATTATCATGTTGATAATAAATTAAATCTACTGTTATTTAGTGCAATTTAATCACATGTAATAAGACACCTTGTTAATATCATTAGTCCTAATTGGCACCTATAACATGGGTGCCAATTACATCAGAATGATCTTAAAATCACTTCGATAATATTTCATTGAGTGATTATCTTTTTTCTCAATTGATGCATTTTATTTATACTCAATGAATTTCAAGATGCGTTGCGGCGATAAGGGAGCGACAAATTCGTCGGGAACGAATTGCCCAGCCAAAGGCTGGCCTCCGGTGAGAGGCAAGAGCCTCTCATTAATCTCCGGGAGCATAAATAATTTTATGGCCGGGATAAATGAGCGCAGCCAACAAAGAGGCAACTTGAAAGACGGAGGGAATATACACAAATCCAGCATGCCTTCCCTGTGCAATAATATATAAATACAGAATGTTCCTATATCCAAAAAGTTAAAAATTTGGAAAAGGATAGATATATTATATAGGTAATGTCACACATAAAATAAGTTTTCATGAGTGTTGTATTTTACTCGAATTATGATAATTAAACCCTTTGTGATTTATTTTTTTCTAATAGTTTCCAAATTGTATTATGGAATTGGATGTGTTTTAAGATTAACACGTAATAAGTGTTAATTATGAATTGGTGATAAAGTTAAAGATATGGATGGATTTTATTATAAAAGACACATGAATAATCGATGGTTATGACATTATACGAGTAAACTAGTCTGATATGCCTTTTCTTATCTTTTATTATTAATCTATTCACATGTGGTCTAATAGTATGATATTTTATTTTTATTGAACTTGATTTTAATCATCTGAGGTTATTTGATGTTAGATCTATTATCTTTATAGTTCCTAAAATCATAAAAAGTATAATATAATGTGAGGTATACTTATTTGTATGATTTATTGACTATTCTGGAGGATAAAAAATTATCTTTTTCTGTATTGATAGCTGTGTACTTTATCTTTATCACAAGTGTAATTATTAATTTATGTGATTAAAACACAATAGTAAATCTTTTGCTAATTGTACCCTTATTAACTAACATTTCACTCGTTAACATTTTGACCAGTAGTCCCGATAAGACCTTTGGCGAAACGCTAAGTTAAAATGCTATCACCATAAATCTGTAATGTTTTGCCGTTATTCACAACCATTGGGCGAAAGAACATGGATATACGCAATCTTGAAGCTTTCATCGTTTTGGCTGAGACTCTTAATTATCATAAGGCTTCAGAGAAACTTTACCTTTCTCAGCCTGCTTTGACGAAAAAAATACATGGTCTGGAAGGTATTCTGGGTGCTTCATTATTCAGAAGGGGACCAAGTGGAACAAGATTAACAGATTTTGGGCGGAAAACGTTGGAAAATGCCAGGAAGTTTTTAACACATTATGAACAGTTTAAAAGTCAGGTACAGTCTGATTCAAAAAGGGAAATTTTCAGGCATCTGTATATTGGCTCTTGTTTTCCTACCCATAATTATTTGCAAATAGAGAGACAGCTTGCAGGGAAAAAACGGAATGTTGTGCTGGCTTTGATGACAGGATTGTCAGTTGAACAGCAAATTAATTTGTTGAATATGGGAATGCTCCATATAGCTGTAATGCCGTTGGTGGCTGTGACACAGTTAGAGCCGAGAAAAATTTTTACTGAAAAATTGGTTTATATCTTTAGAAAAAGGAGTCAATTAATAACTAAATTTAGAACGGAAAACAGCAAATCTGAATATAAGAATTTTCTGATCAGTTCATCGGGAAAAAACGAGGTGATTGACCTGAATGATTGTCTGAATGTTTTTCCTGTTTATACTGGTGATAATATGAATTTATTATTAAAAACAAATGATATTATGTTAATTATGGAGATGATTACAAAAAACGGTAATTATACATGTGTGCCTAAACGAATGGTTGCTGCCATTCCTGATTATTATATGAATTTGTTAGAGATTGTTGAAACCGATCAGAAAATAGATTTAGGTGTGGTTTGGGGTAAGTCAATAGATGATGATTTGATTGATGATGCTGAAAGTTTTTCTGCATTAGTGGCTAATTTGTAAAATAATGTGATAAGTAATCAGTGAATTATTTCATTGTTATTTTTAATGTGCTCTGTTCTGCAATCAGATTTAAATTATAACTGATAAGGCAGTTTACGCTGGAAGTATAAAATTTTTATTAGAATTACTGATGTTTTGCAATTATAAAAACACTTTTTTAATTAAATGATTTATCATTTTTACGGTCAGTAAGATAATGAGTTTTAGATAAACTCCTATTTTTATCTGTATACATAGTACGTTTAGGCATCTTGCTATATAAAATAAAGCATGATTATCGGGTATTGTAATTCAATACCCGATAATCATTGCCTAACAATAATTGAATGGTAATAAACTTACTGATTGGTGTTAAATGTTTCTGTCATTTTTTCAAGTTGCTCTTGAATATCCAGCCATTCCATTTCGATGTCTTCCAGTCTGGATTTGGTCTTTATTTGTTGGTGCAGGCATTCCGTTAATTCAGTTTTACGTTCACTTTCATATATTGTGTTATCTGAAAGTTTTTCTTCCAAACTTGCCAATTTTGTACTTAAATTTTCCATCTCTTTTTCAAGAACTGTGAGTTGCTTACGCAATGGTTGTGTCTGGCTACGGAATTCCGCTTCACGCCGTTTTTGATCTTTGCGTTCTTGCGCACTGTAATTTTGAACGTTATTGACAGAATCATCTGTGCCGGGAGCTGTTTTTTCCTTTTCCTGACTTTCACGCAACTGTTGACGTTGTAACTCTGTCAGCCATTGCTGGTAGTCTTCCAAATCACCTTTGAAAGGTTCTGCTTTGCCATCATGTACCAGATAGAGTTCATCTGTCGTAGAACGTAATAAGTGTCTGTCGTGCGATACCACGACAAGAGCGCCATCGAAATCGATCAGGGCTTCAGTCAATGCTTGTCTCATGTCGAGATCGAGGTGGTTGGTCGGTTCATCCAGCAACAGAAGATTCGGGCATTGCCAGACAATAAGCGCCAGCACTAATCGGGCTTTTTCTCCTCCTGAGAAACGGACAGTGGGATCGGTCACTTGGTCACCTTTGAACCCAAAACCACCAAGATAATCTCTTAACTGTTGTTCTGTTTCCTGAGGAGCAAGTCTGGCTAAATGTTGTAAAGGAGATTCATCTGCGCGAAGGTACTCCAACTGATGTTGTGCAAAATATCCTGGCTTGATGCCCTTCGCTAAGGAAATCTCTCCTTGTTGTGGAACGAGTTCCCCTGCCAGTAATTTTATCAGGGTTGATTTACCCGCACCGTTACGACCCAACAAGCCAATTCGTGAACCCGGAACCAGATTTAATTTGATTGAGTTCAGAACCGTTTTATCTCCGTATCCGGCACTGACTTTTTCCATAATTAATAGTGGATTTGGCAGGCTGTCTGGCTGGCGGAAACTGAAACGGAATGGGTTATCAACATGAGCAGGTGCAATCAGCTCCATTCGCTCCAGCATTTTGATTCGGCTTTGAGCTTGTTTTGCCTTAGAAGCTTTAGCACGAAAACGATCAATGTAGCTTTGCAAATGCGCTACTTTCTCTTGCTGGCTTTGGTACAAGGCTTGTTGCTGAGCGAGTTTGGCTGCCCGTTGCCGTTCAAAGGAAGAGTAATTGCCTGTGTATTCAAATAAGTTCTGCTGTTCAATGTGCAGGACTTTATCAATGATTGGATCGAGGAAATCTCTGTCGTGCGATATCAGGATTAAAGTACCTGTATAGTTTTTCAGCCATTTTTCGAGCCAGATTACAGCATCCAGGTCAAGGTGGTTGGTGGGTTCATCAAGTAACAATAGCTCAGAACGACAAATCAGCGCCTGAGCCAGATTAAGTCGCATACGCCAGCCACCGGAAAATGAACGGACAGGTTGTTCCAGTTGAGCCTGAGAAAATCCTAGTCCATGCAGTAAACTGGATGTGCGGGCACGGATTGTCCAGGCCTGAATGGTGTCGAGTAAGCCGTGAAGGTGTGCAATGGCATGACCATCATTCTGTTCGTTGGCAATTTTCAGTTTCTGTTCCAGTTGGCGGAATTCACGATCACCATCGATCACATATTCCAGAGCTGAAACCTCCAGAGCTGGTGTTTCTTGGTTCACCCATGCTAAAGCCCAATTGTTGGGAAATGTCGCTGATCCACTTTCAGCTTGCAGTTCACCTTTCAGTAATGAGAGCAGGGTTGATTTACCACAACCATTTTTACCAACTAATCCCACTTTTTGTCCGGGATTGATGGTTGCGCTGGCATTGTCCAGTAGGACGCGAATGCCACGACGGATTTGCAGAGAAGAAAAAACAATCATGATGTTGTCTGTATGGGATATGTTAAGTTAATAATGACATTATATGTATTCTTTTTGATAGCTTGGCGTGCATGGTAGCGGAAAATAGGCGGTCTGACACGTCCTGCAAGGAGACTGATGTTATTGTCATTTAACATGGTGATGTGAGCGAAGTGGAACTATTGCGTAACACATTAATCAGGTTAGGGGGTCATCCGCATCAAGCACGAACAGCGGTGGAGGTAAGCATGTCAGTGAGTCGTAAACGTTTTATAGCAGGTGCTGTGTGCCCGAAATGTCAGTCACAGGACACTTTGGCAATGTGGCAGGAAAACAGAGTTGATATTGTCGAGTGTGTTCACTGTGGACATCTTCAGCGACAAACCGATGAGACTGTAACGTCTCATGTCAGAGATCAGGAACAAGTTATCGGCATTTTTACACCTCAGTAACTCAATGTAATTACAATGGGTAATGGATAAATTTTTCCATCACTAGGTACAGTGAAGTAGAATTCCGGTACAATCAGCGGCATTTTTTTAGTCGTAACAATTTTCCCACGTTTTTTCCTGGGTATCGTAGGAGATGTCATGAAAGTAGCAAAAGATTTGGTGGTCAGCTTGGCTTATCAAGTAAGAACAGAAGATGGTGTTTTAGTTGATGAGTCTCCGGTTAGCGCACCGTTAGACTATCTGCATGGCCGCGGTTCCCTGATTAGCGGTTTGGAAAAAGCGCTGGAGGGCCGTGAGGCTGGTGAACGTTTTGATGTTAGCGTTGAAGCAAATGATGCGTATGGTCAGTATGATGAGAACTTAGTTCAGCGCGTAGCAAAAGATGTTTTTGTTGGTGTAGAAGAGTTGCAGGTTGGTATGCGTTTCCTGGCGGATACTGATATGGGGCCTGTACCTGTTGAAATTACCGCTTTAGAAGGTGATGAAGTGGTTGTTGATGGTAACCATATGCTGGCTGGTCAGAACCTGAAATTCAACGTTGAAATTGTAGCGGTTCGTGAGGCGACAGAAGAAGAACTGGCTCATGGTCACGTACATGGCCAGGGTGGTTGCGGTGATCACCATCATGATCATGAAGGTCATAGCTGCTGTGGCGGCGGTTGCCATTAATTAGCTGGTTAGCTGAAAAAAGGGAAGCTGGCTGGCTTCTCTTTTTGCCTTCCCTGGCAGACGTTTTCCCGATTGGATAGCCGGAATTGGTCTCAGTGGAGCCGTTTTCAGTAGTGAGGTGGGGGCGTTTCTTCTGAAAGTGGGGCAACAATTGATGACTGATGAGTTTTAAGCCGTTCGGCCATCAATTTTAGCTGTTCTTTTAGCTTATCTATTTCTACTTGCTGTTTTCTGACTTCTTGATTCAATGCTTCAATGGTAACTTCCTGATAGGCCAGTTTAGTTTCCAGTTGCTCAAATCTCTGCTCAAGGCTGGATAATACCATTACTTTTCCCCTGTCTTTGATCATGTAATTACGCGACGGAATTTATTGTATTCAAATCGATACTATAATACTTGAAGCCCAAAGCCTAATAGCCAAACCTTGATGGCTAGATCTTTTGGTGAAGGTGGAAAGAAAGTGGAGAGCAGGAAAGCTTTTCGCTCAATGAGTTACTTCACGGTTGTTTCAATATTTTTCAGGGCGGCGTATAGCAAATATTGTTATTGGTTTTCGCAGGCAGTTATAGTACATGTGGTCGCATGATTTTTGCTGACGGCAAACTCAGTCAAATTTATTGGAGAATAAGATGAAATTATTGTTAAAAACAACCTTGCTGGCAACTACACTGGCAATGGCATTCAGTGCACCGTATACAATGGCTGCTGAAACAAAAACCAGCGATGAAGTGAAACTGAATAAGGCTTTTAAGACAGTAGAACAGCAGGATTCTTATGCATTGGGAGCTTCCATAGGTCGTTATATGGAAAAATCTTTGGACGAACAAAAAGCGCTAGGTATTAATATTGATAAGTCTCAGCTTTTGGTTGGTTTTGGAGATGCAGTCAATAACAAAAGTAAACTGAATGACACAGAGATTCAGCAAGTTCTCAGTGAGTTTGATGCAAAAATCAGAGCTTCTTTACAGGCCAAGCTGGAGAAAGAGGCCAGTGAAAATAGTGAGAAAGGGGATAAATTTCGGGAGCAGTTTGCTAAGGAAGCGGGAGTTGTAAAAACGAAATCCGGTCTTCTGTATAAAATTGAGCAGGAAGGAAGTGGCAAGACTCCTGCGGCAAGCGATACCGTAGTTGTAAATTACAAAGGAAGTTTGATTGACGGGAAAGTGTTTGATAGCTCCTATGAACGTAAAGAGCCTCTGTCGATTCCTCTGGATAAAGTGATTCAGGGCTGGAAAGAAGGTTTTCAGTATCTGAAAAAAGGTGGAAAAATGAAATTAGTCATCCCACCTGAATTGGCTTATGGCAAAAATGGAGTGCAAGAAATTCCGGCTAACTCAACTTTAGTCTTTGAAATTGAATTGTTGGATATTAAACCTAACGCAAAAGCAAAATAATTTTCATCATATTAGTACATGATTTTATAACAGGGGCTATCAGGTCCCTGTTTTGTTATACCAATATTTACTTCGATTTAGTAAGTAATAAACGTAAATATAGAGAATGAATTTTGCCAATTATTATTTTACACAGTATTAAATAGAATAATTTTCTCATATATCAGGTACATTTGAACATAAACGCTGTGATAACCTCTGGCAGTCTATTCAGCAAGGTCTTGACGACAATTTAATGTAGTTTTAACGTCATTATTCTGGATAGAATACAGCGTTTTTGAAATGTTTTCTGTTAAGTTGCGGTTATAATAAATCTCACTCTGATGCTTTTGGTGAGGCGAAGTCTAAGCTTGAAGGATGGTGTATTACATGTCTACCCCACTATTATCCGGTGATAAAATATCTGGTGATAACAGCGATATTGATTTACTGGAAAACCAACCGTTCAGTGAAACGGATCATGAAATTTTAAAGTCTTATGAAGCTGCTGTTGATGGCCTGGCTATGCTGATTGGTGGGCATTGTGAAATTGTTCTTCATTCACTGGAAGACCTTAAATGTTCAGCTGTCAGAATAGCTAATGGTGAACATACGGGCCGTAAAATTGGCTCTCCCATCACTGATCTGGCATTACGGATGCTGCACGATATGACGGATGAAGACGCCAGTGTTTCCAGAGCCTATTTCACACGGGCGAAAAGTGGCGCATTGATGAAATCTGTTACGATTGCGATTCGTAACCGCCAACGTCGAGTTATCGGGCTTTTGTGTATTAATATGAATCTGGATGTGCCTTTCTCTGAAATTATTCAGACCTTTATTCCGGAAAAAACTCACGAAGTCTCTTCAAACGTCAATTTTGCTTCTTCTGTGGATGATCTGGTTGCACAGACTCTGGAATATACTATTGAAGAGGTAAATGCTGATCGCAATGTTTCCAATAATGCGAAAAACAGGCAGGTTGTCCTGAATCTGTATGAGAAAGGTATTTTTGATATCAAAGATGCTATTAATCAGGTTGCTGATCGCCTGAATATCTCCAAGCATACGGTATACCTTTATATTCGCCAGTTTAAAAGTGGTGAATGTGCAAGTCCGGAGAAGTAATGTCGCCACTGTCTTATTGTCTTCTGGTGACCGGGCCAGCATATGGGACTCAGCAAGCCAGTAGTGCCTATCAATTTGCACAGGCGCTTATTACTTCCGGCCATAAATTGCATAGCGTGTTTTTTTATCGTGACGGCGTTCAGAATGGCAATCGGTTGGTAGCGCCTGCTAATGATGAATTTGATCTCGTCAGAGCGTGGCAGTCATTGGCTACTCAGCACCAGTTTAATTTATTCATTTGTGTTGCGGCAGCGCTGCGACGTGGTGTTGTAGATGAACAACAGGCAAATGAACTGAATCTGGATGCTGCGAATCTGGCCAATGGGTTTGAACTCAGCGGCCTTGGTTCTCTGGCTGAGGCGATGATGCTCTGTGATCGCGTGGTACAATTTTAGGGGCATAGGCAAAAGGATATTGAGGGTAATAATGAAAAAAATCGCCTTCGTTTTTACTGAAGCTCCCCACGGGTCTTCTGCCGGCAGAGAGGGGCTGGATGCTCTACTCGCAACATCAGCATTGACGGAGCAGATTGGTGTATTCTTTATTTCTGATGGGGTATTCCAGCTACTGTCTGACCAGCAACCGGATAAAATTCTGTCACGTGACTACATTTCAACATTTAAGATTTTATCTCTGTATGACATTGATAAGTGTTATATTTGCCTGGAAGATCTGATGGTTAGAGGATTCAGTCCAGAAAATGATTTTATTCTGGCAGCCGAGTTTCTCTCAGCTGCGGCCATTCGCCAATTGTTAGCGGGCTATGATGTTGTGTTGAAATTTTAATCTATTTTGGAGAGATAACATGTTATATACTGTTAGATGCTCACCTTACCAGGATGACTTCAATGCAATACTTGGCCTGATCACTGATGCGGATGATGTCCTGCTGATTCAGAATGGGGTATTGCTCAGTATGAATGGTAATCGCTATTTAGCTGAGTTGATCCGCACAGGAGCCGGTATCTATGCTTTGCAGGATGATCTGGATGCACGAGGACTTACTAATCAAGTTTCAGATCGTGTACAGGTGGTAAATTACAACGGTTTTGTCAGCTTAACGGTGAAACATCAGCAAAGTTTCAGTTGGTAGATATTTCTGTATTTTGTCCGAAGATACTGCCTGTAGTATTCAGCCAGCAATAAATGACTTGCTAACTCTTTGACGACGCTGACCGTAGAAAGGCTGTATATTTCTTGACACCTCGTCAAGTCAGCAATAAAATTCCGCGTCCTCTCGTTTTGTCATCATGACTGACAGAGGGTAAAATCCGTGTTTACGAAGCAAAAAACCAGGAGCTTTTTTAATAATGGCAACTATTAACCAGCTGGTTCGCAAATCTCGTAGCTCGAAAGTTGTGAAAAGCAACGTTCCTGCTCTGGAAGCTTGCCCGCAAAAACGTGGTGTATGTACTCGTGTATATACCACTACTCCAAAAAAACCAAACTCAGCACTGCGTAAAGTATGCCGTGTTCGTTTGACTAACGGTTTCGAAGTGACTTCCTATATCGGTGGTGAAGGCCACAACCTGCAGGAACACTCCGTAATCCTGATCCGTGGCGGTCGTGTTAAAGACTTGCCAGGTGTGCGTTACCACACTGTTCGCGGTGCACTGGACTGTTCCGGTGTTAAAGACCGTAAACAAGGTCGTTCTAAGTACGGTGTGAAGAAGCCGAAGGCTTAATGGTTCTCCGTTAAGTAAGGCCAAACATTTTTTACTTTAATGTCAGAATAAACTCGTAGAGTTTTGGACAACCCTGAAATTCGAAACGGAGTATTTCCATGCCACGTCGTCGTGTAATTGGTCAACGTAAAATTCTGCCAGATCCAAAGTTCGGATCTGAACTGCTGGCAAAATTTGTAAATATCCTGATGGTAGACGGTAAGAAGTCTGTCGCAGAAGCAATTGTATATGGTGCGCTTGAGACCCTGGCTCAGCGTTCTGGTAAAGATCATCTGGAAGCATTCGAGCTGGCACTGGATAATGTGCGCCCGACTGTGGAAGTTAAATCCCGTCGTGTAGGTGGTTCTACCTATCAGGTTCCAGTTGAAGTTCGTCCGGTTCGTCGTAATGCATTAGCAATGCGTTGGATCGTTGATGCTGCTCGTAAACGCGGTGATAAGTCGATGGCTCTGCGCCTGGCGAATGAATTATCTGATGCGGCTGAAAACAAAGGCGCTGCTGTTAAGAAACGTGAAGACGTTCACCGTATGGCAGAAGCTAACAAGGCGTTCGCACACTACCGTTGGTAATCCATTTTTTGATATACCATCGGCAGTGAATTTGTTCTGGGTAGCTGCTTGGCTACCCGTTCTCTAAATTGAACGCCCACGAGAGAGGAAAAAATGGCTCGTAAAACACCTATAGCACGTTACCGCAATATCGGTATCAGTGCCCACATCGACGCCGGTAAAACCACAACAACTGAACGTATTCTGTTTTACACAGGTGTAAATCATAAAATCGGTGAAACTCACGAAGGTTCAGCAACTATGGACTGGATGGAGCAGGAGCAGGAGCGTGGTATCACCATCACGTCTGCTGCGACTACTGCATTCTGGTCTGGTATGGCTAAGCAGTATGAACCACACCGCATCAACATCATCGACACCCCAGGACACGTTGACTTCACCATTGAAGTAGAACGTTCTATGCGTGTTCTTGATGGTGCAGTCATGGTTTACTGCGCAGTTGGTGGTGTTCAGCCTCAGTCTGAAACTGTATGGCGTCAGGCTAACAAATATAATGTTCCACGTATCGCGTTCGTTAACAAAATGGACCGTATGGGTGCGAACTTCCTGCGCGTTGTTGAACAGATCAAAACTCGTCTGGCTGCTAACCCAGTTCCTCTACAGTTGGCAATCGGTGCAGAAGATTCCTTCACCGGTGTTGTTGACCTGCTGAAAATGAAGGCAATCAACTGGAACGAAGCTGATCAGGGTACAACCTTCACTTATGAAGATATCCCGGCTGACATGCTTGAGCTGGCTCAGGAATGGCATCAGAACCTGATCGAATCCGCAGCAGAAGCATCAGAAGAACTGATGGACAAATATCTGGGCGGTGAAGAGCTGACTGAAGAAGAAATCAAGGCAGCTTTGCGTAAACGTGTTCTGGCTGGCGAAATTATCCTGGTTACCTGTGGTTCTGCATTTAAGAACAAAGGTGTTCAGGCAATGCTGGATGCAGTTATCGAATACCTGCCAGCACCAACTGACGTTGAGTCAATCAAAGGTGTTCTGCCAGACGGCAAAGATACTCCAGCAGAACGTCACTCCAGCGATGACGAGCCATTCTCTGCTCTGGCGTTCAAAATCGCTACCGACCCATTCGTGGGTAACCTGACGTTCTTCCGTGTTTACTCTGGTGTTGTTAACTCTGGTGACACCGTACTGAACCCGGTTAAAGACAAAAAAGAACGTTTTGGCCGTATCGTTCAGATGCACGCTAACAAACGTGAAGAAATCAAAGAAGTCCGTGCAGGCGACATCGCAGCTGCTATCGGTCTGAAAGATGTCACCACTGGTGATACTCTCTGTGACCTGAGCGCGCCAATTATCCTGGAGCGCATGGAATTCCCAGAGCCAGTTATCTCTGTTGCTATCGAGCCAAAAACTAAAGCTGACCAAGAAAAAATGGGTATCGCTTTAGGTCGTCTGGCTCAGGAAGACCCATCATTCCGCGTGAGCAGTGATGAAGAGTCTGGTCAGACTATCATTGCCGGTATGGGTGAACTTCACCTTGACGTATTGGTTGACCGTATGCGTCGTGAATTCAACGTTGAAGCGAACGTAGGTAAACCTCAGGTTGCTTACCGTGAAACTATCCGTGCTTCTGTTGAGCAGGAAGGTAAACACGCTAAACAGTCCGGTGGTCGTGGTCAGTACGGTCATGTATGGCTGCGTATTGAACCTCTGGAAGCTGGTGGAGCTGGTTACGAATTCGCGAACGAAATCGTTGGTGGTGTTGTTCCTAAAGAATACATCCCAGGCGTCGATAAAGGCGTTCAGGAACAGCTGAAGAGCGGTGTTCTGGCTGGTTACCCAATCGTTGACGTTAAAGTTGCTCTGTTTGATGGTTCTTACCATGACGTTGACTCCTCAGAAATCGCCTTTAAAATTGCTGCATCCATGGCATTTAAAGAAGGCTTCATGAAAGCGAAACCAGTTCTGCTGGAACCTATCATGAAAGTTGAAGTGGAAACACCAGAAGACTATATGGGTGACGTCATCGGCGATTTAAACCGTCGCCGTGGTATGATCGATGGTATGGATGATGTAGCTACGGGCAAAATTGTTCGTGCTCAAGTACCATTGTCTGAAATGTTTGGTTATGCTACTGACCTGCGTTCTCAGACCCAAGGTCGTGCTTCTTACTCTATGGAGTTCTTGAAGTACAACGAAGCGCCGAGCAACGTCGCTCAGGCTATTATCGAAGCTCGTAAATCTAGATAATTTTTCGAGTTTACTATCTTTTTAGCTCCCTCATCATTTATGACGAGGGAGCGGTATTAAGGAATAGAGTCGTGTCTAAAGAAAAGTTTGAACGTTCAAAACCGCACGTTAACGTTGGTACTATCGGCCACGTTGACCACGGTAAAACTACCCTGACTGCTGCCATCACTACCGTTTTGGCGAAAACTTACGGCGGTAACGCTCGTGCATTCGACCAGATCGATAACGCACCAGAAGAAAAAGCACGTGGTATCACCATCTCTACTTCGCACGTAGAATACGATACTCCATCTCGTCACTATGCACACGTTGACTGCCCAGGCCACGCCGACTACGTGAAAAACATGATCACCGGTGCGGCTCAGATGGATGGCGCGATCCTGGTTGTTGCTGCCACTGATGGCCCAATGCCACAGACTCGTGAGCACATCCTGCTGGGCCGTCAGGTAGGTGTACCATACATCATTGTGTTCCTGAACAAGTGTGACATGGTTGATGACGAAGAGCTGCTGGAACTGGTAGAAATGGAAGTCCGTGAGCTGCTGTCTCAGTACGATTTCCCAGGCGATGACACGCCAATCATCCGTGGTTCTGCTCTGAAAGCGCTGGAAGGCGACGCAGAGTGGGAAGCGAAAATCATCGAACTGGCTGAAGCACTGGATTCTTACATCCCAGAACCCGAGCGTGACATTGACAAGCCATTCCTGCTGCCAATCGAAGACGTATTCTCTATCTCCGGCCGTGGTACTGTCGTTACTGGTCGTGTTGAGCGTGGTATCGTTAAAGTGGGTGACGAAGTTGAAATCGTTGGTATCAAAGAAACCACCAAAACAACTTGTACTGGCGTTGAAATGTTCCGCAAACTGCTGGACGAGGGCCGTGCGGGTGAGAACGTAGGTGTTCTGCTGCGTGGAACTAAGCGTGATGACGTTGAGCGTGGTCAGGTTCTGGCGAAGCCAGGTTCTATCCACCCACACACTCAGTTTGAATCGGAAGTGTACATCCTGAGCAAAGATGAAGGTGGCCGTCATACTCCATTCTTCAAAGGTTACCGTCCACAGTTCTACTTCCGTACAACTGACGTAACCGGTACTATCGAACTGCCAGAAGGCGTAGAGATGGTCATGCCAGGTGACAACATCAACATGAAAGTGACCCTGATTGCCCCAATCGCAATGGACGAAGGTCTGCGTTTCGCAATCCGTGAAGGTGGCCGTACTGTAGGTGCTGGTGTTGTTGCTAAAGTGATCGCATAATCTTTTTAATGTGTTCATTTTGGAAGGGGCATCGACAGATGCCCTTTTTATACGTTGTCTTAGGAAGAACCTATCTCATCAATAGTTGTCTGATGGTACGCTGACTGAATAGCTGTGAATTATTGGTGAGATAGGCTCTGATACAACGGATAGACTTTGGTATCGCCCAGTTTTCAAGAATTCTTTCCAAAAAATAGTTTTCAAGAAAACAGATACAAAAAGTCCTGCTGAATTATGGCACCGAGTCAGATACAATTACAATTATCTTTGGGTTCGGTCTGATTTGTTTTGCTCTTGCGAGGCAAGCTGGCTATCTATTTACATCATAGTTACTTACATATAGTTACAGGTTGGTTTATGAGTGCGAATAGCAATGCTCAAGAAAGCGGGCGTGGTCTTGATATAGCAAAATGGCTATTGGTGGCAGTGCTGCTGGTGGTTGCTATTGTGGGTAATTACTATTACCGGGAGTATAACCTGCCTCTGCGCGCGATAGCCGTTGTTGCTATTGTGGCCCTTGCAGGAGCAGTTGCATTGTGGACTGCGAAAGGTAAAGCTGCATTAGCATTTGCCCGTGAATCCCGCGTTGAAATGCGTAAAGTCATTTGGCCAACACGCCAGGAAGCTCTGCATACGACACTGATTGTTGCGGCAGTTACGGCTGTCATGTCTCTTATTTTGTGGGGGCTGGATGGTATTCTGGTGCGTTTAGTTTCATTTATTACAGGCCTGAGGTTTTAAGAATGTCTGAATCCCCAAAAAAGCGTTGGTATGTCATACAGGCATTTTCTGGGTTTGAAGGCCGTGTGGCTCAATCTCTGCGTGAGCATATCAAATTGCATGATATGGAAGATTCTTTCGGCGAAGTGATGGTGCCGACAGAAGAGGTTGTTGAGATCCGCAGTGGCCAGCGTCGTAAAAGCGAGCGTAAGTTCTTCCCTGGCTATGTCTTAGTACAAATGGTAATGAACGATGCAACCTGGCATCTGGTTCGCAGTGTACCACGCGTAATGGGCTTTATCGGTGGTACATCTGACCGCCCGGCACCAATTAGTGATAAAGAAGTCGATGCGATTATGAATCGCCTTCAGCAGGTTGGTGATAAACCACGGCCAAAAACTTTGTTCGAACCAGGCGAAATGGTTCGTGTCAGCGATGGTCCGTTTGCGGACTTCAATGGCGTAGTGGAAGAAGTCGATTACGAGAAGAGCCGTTTGAAAGTTTCGGTTTCTATTTTTGGTCGTGCCACGCCAGTTGAGCTGGATTTCAGTCAGGTCGAGAAAGTTTGATCTGATGCTTAATTAAGCGAATTGGCTTGCAAAGGGTGTGAAATTAACATACAATTTCGCGCCTTTTGTTTTTATCTAGATAAGCAACTGAGTCTGGTAACAAACATAACTTTTTTTGTGGTCTGGTCTTTATTAGACGGGGCCTGAATCGTTAGGGGAGCCTCTTTCTGGAGGCGATAACACCCATATAGAGGAAATATAGATGGCTAAGAAAGTACAAGCCTACGTTAAGCTGCAAGTTGCAGCAGGTATGGCTAACCCAAGCCCACCAGTTGGTCCAGCTTTGGGTCAGCAAGGTGTTAACATCATGGAATTCTGTAAAGCGTTCAATGCAAAAACTGAAAGCATTGAAAAAGGCCTGCCAATTCCAGTTGTTATCACTGTTTACGCAGACCGTTCTTTCACTTTCGTTACTAAAACCCCACCAGCGGCTGTCCTGCTGAAGAAAGCAGCAGGCATCAAATCTGGTTCTGGCAAGCCGAACAAAGAGAAAGTTGGTAAAGTAACCAGCGCTCAGATTCGTGAAATTGCTGAAACTAAAGCTGCGGATATGACTGGTGCTGACGTTGACGCAATGATGCGTTCAATCGAAGGTACTGCTCGTTCCATGGGCCTGGTAGTGGAGGGTTAATCAATGGCTAAACTGACCAAGCGCATGCGCACTATTCGTGAAAAAGTTGATGCAACTAAACAATATGACATCAACGAAGCCGTTGTTCTGCTGAAAGAATTGGCTACTGCTAAATTCGTAGAAAGCGTTGACGTAGCTGTTAATCTTGGCATTGATGCTCGTAAATCTGACCAGAACGTTCGTGGTGCAACTGTACTGCCACACGGTACAGGTCGTTCAGTACGTGTTGCTGTATTTACTCAGGGCGCAAACGCTGAAGCAGCTAAAGCTGCTGGCGCAGAACTGGTAGGTATGGAAGATCTGGCTGAACTGGTTAAGAAAGGCGAGATGGATTTCGACGTAGTTATCGCATCTCCAGATGCAATGCGCGTTGTTGGCCAATTGGGTCAAATCCTGGGGCCACGTGGCCTGATGCCAAACCCGAAAGTTGGTACTGTAACTCCTAACGTTGCTGAAGCTGTACAAAATGCTAAAGCGGGTCAGGTTCGTTACCGTAACGACAAGAATGGTATCATCCATACCACCATCGGTAAAGTTGACTTTGATGCTGACAAACTGAAAGAAAACCTGGAAGCTCTGTTGGTTGCGCTGAAAAAAGCTAAACCATCTTCTGCTAAAGGCGTTTACATCAAGAAAGTTAGCCTGTCCACTACTATGGGTGCAGGTGTTGCAATAGACCAGTCTGGTCTGAACACCGCAGCTTAATAATTTAAGCTGAAAGCGAATAACGCTTTACCTCGGCGTCAGATTTGTCTAAAATCTGACGCTTCGAATTTGCCTGAACAGATGTATAACAATTGATAATAATTGATACATAAAACGTATCAGGGCAAATCACAGTTTTCGGTTGGAGCTTGGCCTAATCCAAGCCCCGTCCAAGACCGCAGGCGTAAGTAATTACTTAATATCCTGCGTAGACGGTGACAGAGCCAAAGGAAATTTATTTTCTGGATTCTGCTCACCGTGTTTCAGCGCTCAGGCACATTTCGTGCTTTGAGTGAAGTGAGTCCCGGGTCTGCCCGGTTAATCCAGGAGCAAGAAGCTAATGGCACTAAATCTTCAAGACAAACAAGCGATTGTTGCTGAAGTCAGCGAAGTAGCCAAAGGCGCGCTGTCTGCGGTTGTTGCGGATTCTCGCGGCGTTACCGTAGATAAAATGACTGAACTGCGTAAAGCAGGTCGCGAAGCTGGCGTTTACATGCGTGTTGTTCGTAACACTCTGATGCGCCGTGCTGTTGAAGGTACTGAGTATGAGTGCCTGAAAGAAGCGTTTGTTGGTCCAACCTTGATTGCTTTTTCTAACGAACATCCGGGCGCCGCTGCTCGTCTGTTCAAAGATTTCGCGAAAGCGAACCCAGCATTCGAGATTAAAGCAGCAGCCTTTGAAGGTGAGTTTATTCCAGCGAGCAACATCGATCGTCTGGCAACACTCCCAACTTACGAAGAAGCAATCGCACGCCTGATGTCAACCATGAAAGAAGCCGTTGCAGGCAAACTGGTTCGCACCCTGGCTGCACTACGCGATAAGAAAGAAGCAGCTTAATTGCTTATTTCCTTCGTTGCTTTTTAACGTATAAATTTTTTCTGAATTTTAGGAACACTTGTTATGTCTATCACTAAAGAACAAATTCTGGACGCAGTTGCAGAAATGTCTGTAATGGACGTTGTTGAAATTATCAGCATGATGGAAGAAAAATTCGGCGTTTCTGCTGCTGCTGCTGTAGCTGTAGTTGGTGCTGCTGCTGAAGTAGTTGAAGAGAAAACTGAATTCGACGTAATCCTGACTGGCGCTGGTGCTAACAAAGTTGCTGTAATCAAAGCAGTACGTGGCGCAACTGGTCTGGGTCTGAAAGAAGCTAAAGACCTGGTTGAAAGCGCACCAGCAGCGCTGAAAGAAGGCATCAGCAAAGAAGATGCTGAAGCTCTGAAAAAATCTCTGGAAGAAGCAGGTGCTTCTGTTGAGATCAAGTAAGATCAGTTTGAAGTTCGCAGCCTGATTTCCTAGGCTGGCGGCTGGCGATTTTTTAATCGCCAGCCTTTTTGCGCTGTAGAGCACCTTGTTGTTTTAAAATCATGTTGTTTTATAAAGTCATTTTGGAGTTTTATAAAGCATATGCTCTATAGAGCACAACGCAGGGAGTTAGTAGCATTTCACACTGTTTGGCTGCTAATGAACCCAGAATACTCCTTCCTATTGACGACTTAATATACTGCGTTCTCAGCTACGATCCACTCGAGTAGCTCGGTAGTAAGGTAACGCAATGAAATGATTTAAGAGTAATAGTAATGAGTATTACGGAAAATATTCTATTTTCTGTTCGAAAAAATAGTGTTGCAGAGTGCTGTCCTTAAGGGCGGACAGAGTGGGTCACTTATCAGCGAGCTGAGGAACCCTATGGTTTACTCCTATACCGAGAAAAAACGTATTCGTAAGGATTTTGGTAAACGTCCACAAGTTTTGGATGTTCCATACCTTCTTTCTATCCAACTTGACTCGTTCCAGAAGTTTATCGAGCAAGATCCTGAAGGCCAGAATGGACTGGAAGCGGCCTTCCGTTCTGTGTTCCCAATTCAGAGTTACAGCGGCAGTTCTGAGCTGCAATATGTAAGTTACCGTCTTGGCGAACCTGTTTTTGATGTTCAAGAATGTCAGATCCGTGGCGTGACTTATTCCGCCCCACTGCGTGTTAAACTGCGTCTGGTGATCTATGAGCGTGAAGCACCAGAAGGCACAGTTAAAGACATCAAAGAACAAGAAGTCTACATGGGTGAAATTCCACTCATGACTGATAACGGGACTTTCGTTATCAACGGTACTGAGCGCGTAATCGTATCTCAGTTGCATCGTAGCCCAGGCGTTTTCTTTGACAGTGATAAGGGTAAAACCCATTCATCCGGTAAGGTACTGTATAATGCACGTATCATTCCTTACCGTGGTTCATGGCTGGATTTCGAATTCGATCCTAAAGATAACCTGTTTGTGCGTATTGACCGCCGTCGTAAATTGCCGGCTTCGATTATTCTGCGCGCGATGGATTACACCGCTGAAGACATTCTAAACCTGTTCTTCGACAAAACTATTTTCGAAATCCGCGACAACAAGTTGCAGATGACTCTGGTACCAGAACGTCTGCGGGGTGAGACTGCTTCATTTGATATTGAAGCAAACGGCAAAGTTTATGTTGAAAAAGGCCGTCGTATTACCGCTCGTCATATCCGTCAGTTAGAAAAAGATCAGGTAGACCGTATTGAGGTGCCTGTTGAATATATCGCGGGTAAAGTTGTTGCGAGAGATTACATCGATCAGAACACAGGTGAAATCATCTGTACTGCTAACATGGAACTCTCTTTGGATCTGTTGGCGCGTTTGAGCCAATCTGGCCATAAAACCATTGAGACCCTGTTCACCAACGATTTGGATCACGGTGCATACATTTCCGAAACTCTGCGGATTGACCCGACCAACGATCGTTTGAGCGCATTGGTTGAAATTTACCGCATGATGCGTCCGGGTGAACCACCGACCCGCGAAGCTGCCGAAAACTTATTTGAGAACCTGTTCTTCTCTGAAGATCGTTATGATCTGTCTGCAGTTGGCCGTATGAAGTTCAACCGTTCTCTGGATCGTGAAGAGGTTGAAGGTTCCGGTATCCTGAGCAAAGACGACATCATCGATGTCATGAAGAAGCTTATCGATATCCGTAACGGTAAAGGCGAAGTGGATGATATTGACCACTTGGGCAACCGTCGTATTCGTTCCGTTGGCGAAATGGCTGAAAACCAATTCCGTGTTGGTCTGGTACGTGTAGAACGTGCGGTGAAAGAGCGTTTGTCTCTGGGTGATCTGGATACCCTGATGCCACAGGACATGATCAACGCCAAGCCAATTTCTGCGGCAGTGAAAGAGTTTTTTGGCTCCAGCCAGTTGTCTCAATTTATGGACCAGAACAACCCACTGTCTGAAATTACCCATAAACGTCGTATTTCTGCTTTGGGCCCGGGTGGTCTGACTCGTGAACGAGCAGGCTTTGAAGTTCGAGACGTACATCCGACTCACTATGGTCGTGTATGTCCAATCGAAACACCTGAAGGTCCAAACATCGGTCTGATTAACTCACTGTCTGTTTATGCACGTACTAACGAATATGGTTTCCTTGAAACCCCTTACCGTTTAGTACGCGACGGTGTAGTAACAGATGAGATTCACTACCTGTCAGCTATTGAAGAAGGTAACTACGTCATTGCGCAGGCTAACTCCGCATTGGACGAAGAAGGCCACTTCATTGAAGAACTGGTAACTTGCCGTCACTATGACGAATCCAGCTTGTTTAACCGTGATCAGGTTCAGTACATGGACGTTTCGACACAACAGATTGTGTCCGTTGGTGCTTCCTTGATCCCATTCCTTGAACACGATGACGCCAACCGTGCATTGATGGGTGCGAACATGCAACGTCAGGCAGTTCCAACTCTGCGTGCAGATAAGCCGCTGGTCGGAACAGGTATGGAGCGTGCAGTAGCGGTTGACTCCGGTGTAACCTCCGTTGCTAAACGTGGTGGTGTGGTTCAGTATGTTGACGCATCCCGTATCGTGATTAAGGTTAACGAAGATGAAATGTACGCAGGTGAAGCGGGCATTGATATCTATAACCTGACTAAATACACCCGTTCTAACCAGAACACTTGTATCAACCAAATGCCATGTGTATCTCTGGGCGAACACGTAGAACGTGGTGACGTTCTGGCTGATGGTCCATCCACTGACTTGGGTGAACTGGCACTGGGTCAGAACATGCGCGTGGCGTTCATGCCATGGAATGGTTATAACTTCGAGGACTCCATCCTCGTATCTGAACGTGTAGTGCAGGAAGACCGTTTCACCACTATTCATATTCAAGAACTGGCTTGTGTATCTCGTGATACCAAACTGGGGCCTGAAGAGATCACCGCTGATATCCCTAACGTAGGTGAAGCAGCGCTGTCTAAACTGGACGAATCCGGTATCGTTTATATCGGTGCGGAAGTGAAAGGTGGCGACATTCTGGTGGGTAAAGTGACACCGAAAGGTGAAACGCAGTTAACGCCAGAAGAAAAACTGTTGCGTGCGATCTTTGGTGAAAAAGCGTCTGATGTTAAAGACTCATCACTGCGCGTACCGAACGGTGTTTCCGGTACTGTTATTGACGTACAAGTCTTTACCCGTGATGGTGTAGAAAAAGACAAGCGTGCGTTGGAAATCGAAGAGATGCAGTTGCGTCAGGCGAAAAAAGATCTGACTGAAGAACTGCGAATTTTCGAAGCCGGTCTGTTTGCCCGTATTCGCAATGTACTGATTTCCGGTGGCATTGAAGCAGAAAAATTAGACAAACTGCCACGTGAGCGCTGGTTAGAACTGGGTCTGGCTGATGAAGATAAACAAAATCAGCTTGAGCAGTTGGCAGAACAGTATGACGAACTGAAAGCTGAGTTCGAGAAGAAGCTGGATGCTAAACGCCGTAAGATCACTCAGGGTGATGATTTGGCACCGGGCGTTCTGAAAATTGTCAAAGTTTATCTGGCAGTGAAACGTCAGATCCAGCCTGGTGACAAGATGGCAGGTCGTCACGGTAACAAGGGTGTAATCTCTAAGATTAACCCAATCGAAGACATGCCTTACGATGAAAACGGTACTCCGGTTGATATCGTACTGAACCCGCTGGGCGTACCATCACGTATGAACATCGGTCAGATTTTGGAAACTCACTTAGGTATGGCGGCGAAAGGCATTGGTGACAAAATCAATGCGATGCTGAAGCAGCAGCAAGAAGTTGCCAAGCTACGTGAATTTATCCAGAAAGCTTATGATCTGGGTGATGATACCTGTCAGGAAGTTGATTTGAATACTTTTACTGACGACGAAGTTATGCGTTTGGCTGAAAACCTGAAAAAAGGTATGCCAATCGCAACTCCAGTCTTTGATGGTGCGAAAGAGACTGAAATCAAAGAGCTGTTGAAATTGGGTGGTTTGCCGACCTCTGGTCAGATCACACTGTTTGATGGCCGTACTGGTGAGCAATTTGAGCGTCAGGTAACTGTTGGTTACATGTACATGCTGAAATTGAACCACTTGGTTGATGACAAGATGCATGCTCGTTCTACCGGTTCTTACAGCCTGGTTACTCAGCAGCCGCTGGGTGGTAAGGCACAGTTCGGTGGTCAGCGTTTCGGTGAGATGGAAGTGTGGGCACTGGAAGCATACGGTGCAGCATATACTCTGCAAGAAATGCTTACCGTTAAATCCGATGATGTTAACGGTCGTACCAAGATGTATAAAAACATCGTGGATGGTAACCACCAGATGGAACCAGGTATGCCGGAGTCTTTCAACGTATTGCTGAAAGAGATCCGTTCCTTGGGTATCAACATCGAGCTGGAAGACGAATAAATTGTTTTCCGCTGGCGCTGTCCAGCCTTATGTTGCAACCAGGTGTTAAAACATATAGGAATGTCGGGCAGTTTGCCAGCCAGTGGTTACACTGGTCCCAGTGGTTATACTGGTTATAGAGGGGAGTGGCATGGGCCACTCACCTAACAGGTCTAACTCCGACAGGAGCCATTTCGTGAAAGACTTATTGAAGTTTCTGAAAGCGCAAACCAAGACCGAAGAGTTTGATGCGATCAAAATTGCTCTGGCCTCTCCAGATATGATCCGTTCGTGGTCATTCGGAGAAGTAAAAAAGCCGGAAACCATTAACTACCGTACGTTCAAACCTGAACGTGACGGCCTTTTTTGTGCTCGTATTTTCGGGCCGGTAAAAGATTACGAATGCTTGTGTGGTAAATACAAGCGCTTGAAACACCGTGGTGTGATTTGTGAGAAGTGTGGTGTTGAGGTTACTCAGACTAAAGTTCGTCGTGAACGTATGGGTCACATTGAACTGGCATCTCCGACCGCTCACATCTGGTTTCTGAAATCACTGCCATCCCGTATCGGTTTGCTGCTGGATATGCCGCTGCGCGACATTGAACGCGTATTGTACTTCGAATCCTATGTAGTTGTTGAAGGTGGCATGACCAGCCTGGAGCGCAGCCAGATCCTGACTGAAGAACAGTATCTGGATGCACTGGAAGAATTCGGTGATGAATTCGACGCCAAAATGGGCGCGGAAGCGATCCAATCTTTGTTGAAAAACATGGATCTGGAAAACGAATGTGAAACCCTGCGTGAAGAGCTGAACGAAACCAACTCTGAAACTAAGCGTAAAAAGCTGACCAAGCGCATTAAGCTGCTGGAAGCCTTCATTCAGTCTGGCAACAAACCAGAGTGGATGGTTCTGACCGTTCTGCCAGTTCTGCCACCGGATCTGCGTCCATTGGTTCCACTGGATGGCGGCCGTTTCGCAACTTCTGACCTGAACGATCTGTATCGTCGCGTTATTAACCGTAACAACCGTCTGAAACGCCTGCTGGATCTGGCTGCGCCAGACATCATCGTACGTAACGAAAAACGTATGTTACAGGAAGCGGTTGATGCGCTGTTGGACAACGGTCGTCGTGGTCGTGCGATTACGGGTTCTAATAAACGTCCTCTGAAATCCCTGGCAGACATGATCAAGGGTAAACAAGGTCGTTTCCGTCAGAACCTGCTGGGTAAACGTGTTGACTACTCAGGCCGTTCTGTAATTACCGTAGGTCCATACCTGCGTCTGCATCAGTGTGGTTTGCCTAAGAAGATGGCGCTGGAGCTGTTCAAGCCATTCATCTACGGTAAGCTGGAACTGCGTGGTTTGGCGACTACCATCAAAGCAGCCAAGAAGATGGTTGAACGCGAAGAAGCGGTTGTATGGGATATCCTTGATGAGGTTATCCGTGAGCACCCGGTTCTGTTGAACCGTGCGCCAACCCTTCACCGTCTGGGTATTCAGGCATTCGAACCGGTTCTGATCGAAGGTAAAGCAATCCAGTTGCACCCGCTGGTGTGTGCGGCTTATAACGCCGACTTCGACGGTGACCAGATGGCTGTTCACGTACCGTTGACACTGGAAGCTCAGTTGGAAGCGCGTGCGCTGATGATGTCTACCAACAACATCCTGTCTCCAGCGAGCGGTGAACCAATCATCGTTCCATCTCAGGACGTTGTATTGGGTCTGTACTACATGACCCGTGACTGTGTTAACGCGAAAGGCGAAGGCATGGTTCTGACCGGCCCTAAAGAAGCAGAACGCGTATACCGCGCAGGTCTGGCTTCTCTGCACGCCCGTGTCAAAGTTCGTATCACTGAAGAAGTGAAAGATGGTGAAGGTAATGTCACTGTCAATACAGGATTGGTTGATACGACTATCGGCCGTGCCATCCTGTGGATGATTGTACCAAAAGGCCTGCCATACTCATTGATTAACCAGCCACTGGGTAAAAAAGCTATCTCTAAGATGCTGAATACCTGTTACCGCGTACTGGGCTTGAAACCAACCGTTATTTTGGCTGACCAGACCATGTATACCGGTTTTGCTTACGCTGCCCGTTCAGGGGTATCCGTAGGTATTGATGACATGGTTATTCCTGAGAAGAAAGAAGGCATCATCGCTGAAGCAGAAGCTGAAGTTGCCGAAATTCAGGAACAGTTCCAGTCAGGTCTGGTAACTGCGGGCGAACGTTATAACAAGGTTATCGATATCTGGGCTGCGGCGAACGAACGTGTTGCTAAAGCGATGATGGAAAACCTTTCTTCTGAAACTGTTATTAACCGTAATGGTGAAGAAGAACAGCAGGTTTCCTTCAATAATATCTTTATGATGGCCGACTCCGGTGCTCGTGGTTCTGCGGCTCAGATCCGTCAGTTGGCGGGTATGCGTGGTCTGATGGCAACTCCTGATGGCTCTATCATCGAAACGCCAATCACTGCGAACTTCCGTGAAGGTCTGAACGTACTCCAGTACTTCATCTCAACCCACGGTGCTCGTAAAGGTCTTGCGGATACCGCATTGAAGACCGCGAACTCCGGTTACCTGACACGTCGTCTGGTTGACGTCGCTCAGGATCTGGTTGTCACTGAAGATGACTGTGGTACTCACGACGGTATTCTGATGACCCCGGTTATTGAGGGTGGTGACGTTAAAGAACCTCTGCGCGAACGTGTACTGGGTCGTGTGACAGCTGAAGACGTTCTGAAACCGGGCTCAGCGGATATTCTGGTTCCACGTAATACACTGTTGAACGAAAAATGGTGTGACCTGTTAGAAGAAAACTCCGTTGACAGCGTGAAAGTACGTTCCGTAGTTAGTTGTGAAACTGACTTCGGTGTTTGTGCGAAATGTTACGGACGTGACCTTGCTCGTGGTCATATCATCAACAAAGGTGAAGCAGTTGGTGTTATCGCGGCACAGTCAATCGGTGAACCAGGTACACAGCTGACGATGCGTACGTTCCACATCGGTGGTGCGGCATCTCGTGCGGCAGCAGAATCCAGCATTCAGGTACGTAACAAAGGTCAGCTGAAACTGACTAACGCAAAATTTGTTACTAACTCTGTGGGCAAACTGGTTATTACTTCCCGTAATACCGAATTGCGTCTGATTGACGACTTCGGTCGTACGAAAGAAAGCTATAAAGTACCTTACGGCGCGGTATTGGCTAAAGGTGATGGTGAAGCAGTAACCGGCGGTGAAACTGTTGCGAACTGGGATCCACACACCATGCCAGTCGTGAGTGAAGTGTCCGGTATCATCCAGTTCTACGACATGGTTGATGGTCAAACCATCACTCGTCAGACGGACGAACTGACGGGTCTGTCATCACTGGTAGTTCTGGATAGTGCAGAGCGTACTGGTAGCGGTAAAGACTTGCGTCCGGCACTGAAAATCGTTGATGCTCAGGGTAACGATGTTCTGATCCCAGGTACAGATATGTCTGCTCAGTACTTCTTGCCGGGTAAAGCGATTGTTCAGCTGGAAGACGGCATGGCTATCTCTGCGGGTGATACGCTGGCGCGTATTCCTCAGGAATCTGGCGGTACGAAAGATATCACCGGTGGTCTGCCACGCGTTGCAGACCTGTTCGAAGCTCGTCGTCCGAAAGAGCCTGCTATCCTGGCAGAGATCAGCGGTATCGTTTCCTTCGGTAAAGAAACCAAAGGTAAACGCCGTCTGGTGATCAGTCCTCTGGATGGTGGTGATGCTTACGAAGAGATGATCCCTAAATGGCGTCAGCTCAACGTGTTCGAAGGTGAGGTTGTTGAACGTGGTGACGTGATCTCCGATGGTCCAGAATCTCCACATGACATTCTGCGTTTGCGTGGTGTTCATGCTGTTGCCCGTTACATCACTAACGAAGTACAGGAAGTTTACCGTCTGCAAGGAGTTAAGATTAACGATAAACACATTGAAGTTATCGTTCGTCAGATGCTGCGTAAAGTTACCATTGCAAGTGCGGGAAGTTCTGAATTCCTTGAAGGCGAGCAGGTTGAATACGCACGCGTTAAAGTTGCTAACCGTAAGCTGGAGCAGGACGGCAAAGTATCTGCGACTTTCCACCGTGATCTGCTGGGTATCACCAAAGCGTCACTGGCAACAGAATCCTTCATTTCTGCGGCGTCGTTCCAGGAAACAACCCGCGTATTGACTGAAGCTGCTGTTGCAGGTAAACGTGATGAACTGCGTGGCCTGAAAGAGAACGTTATTGTGGGCCGTCTGATCCCTGCGGGTACAGGTTATGCTTACCATCAGGATCGTATGCGTCGTCGTCACGAAAATGAAGTGGTTGAAGCACCACAAGTTAGTGTTGACGAAGCCACTGCAAACCTTGCTGAATTGTTGAATGCTGGTTTCGGTAGCAGCAATAACGAGTAAGCTCGTGATGGTGAATAATAGTATACTTAATCAGTATAGCTAATTGTAAAATGCCCTCTCTTGGTAGAGGGCATTTTTTATTGGGTGGAAAATACAAATGAGAAGAATCGTTCATGTTTCTGTAATGGTTTTCTTACTGCCCTTGATATTTTTTCTTAATCCGGCCGCAGCACATCAGCATGACCGATCAGGCTATCTCTATATGGAAGTAACCAGAGACAGTGAAATCTATGCCTGGATTGGTGAACATGTCATTCAGGTTGGACTATTCAAAAAAGGGCAAAACCTGAAAGTGACTCAGGAAGAAGGAGAAGACAGTGATTATTACGAATTCAGCTTTGGTAATGGGAAAGGTTATATTGCTAAAGGTAACTTAAGAGAAATAAAAAAATCTGCATTTCCCATTGACCCTTTTCAGACTCTCAATAAAAAAGCATCTCAAGGCTTGGTTATTTTTAAAGACATTCGAGTCTATAGCACACCGAAAGTAGATAATAAACCCGTCGCAATTTTGGCAGCGGATCTCCGTTATCCAATTTTGGATAAATTACAGGACGCCTCACATCATATTTGGTATGAAATTAATTTAGGCGATCGCTTGGGTTATATTAGTGACCAAGATGCTGAGTTGGATAATGGTATTCCTGTATTGACTTATCACCATATTCTTAATGATAAGGAAAATAAACGTTTTCTCCATACTTCAACAACCACATCTTTGACTGCCTTTCGTGATCAGATGGCTTATCTGAAACAGGCGGGCTATACCACGATTTCATTGTATGAACTGGAAGGATACCTAAATGGAGATATTAACTTGCCAGCTAAAGCCGTTGCTTTGACGTTTGATGATGGATTGAAATCTGTATATCAGTATGCTTATCCAATATTGAAAGAGAATGGACAAAAGGCAACGCTTTTTATTATTTCATCCCGAATTAAACGCCATCCACAGAAATGGAACTCTAATGGCCTGCAATTTTTAAGTCTTTCTGAATTATACTCCATGCAGAACGTTTTTGATTTTCAATCCCATACTCATTTCTTACATCGTTTAGGTAAAAATAAACAACCAATATTATTCAGTCGTTCATACCGCAATATGTTGTATGATTTCGAGCGTTCACGCCGGGCATTATCACAATTTAACCCCCATGTACTTTATCTTTCTTATCCTTTTGGTGGATATAACCAGATAGCGATGAAAGCTGCCAAAAATGCAGGATTTCATTTGGTGGTTACTACAGTTCAGGGAAAAGTAAAATTGGGGGATAATCCCTTCTCTTTGAAACGATTATATATATTACGGACAGACTCTATTGAAAAAATGGCAAAAATGATTTCTAATCAGGCAGATACTGTACCTTTACAGAGTACAGATAACAGGCTGTAAAATATTAATACATTACCATATTTTTAGATATTCATCGTAATTATAAATATGTTTATTACCATATAACTGTGAATAGAAAGTTATCATGCACCTGGTAATTTTTTCCTTACTGTTACGATATGGATCTGACTCAGAATTTATAGGATATAGAAGAGCCTATTCCCTTAGGCCCTGAGTTTAATTATTGAATCTCACGATAACTTTCGTTGAAACAAGCCTATTCTTTGTTTTTTACCATTTTGATAAATGTTTCTCGTGCGCTTGGTGAGCCAAGACGTTCTGCTTCATCTAATAACTTCAGTGCCTTATCAATATCACCACTTCTAATCGCTTTTTTAATAGCTTCATTGAAATACTGTTCAGTATCACCTAAGACTGGTTTGGTTTCCGGTGTAATAGATGATGGCTGAGAAGGAACAGTATTTAGTTGGGTAGAACCAACAGTCACTGTTTTAGGCTCGGATACAGTAAAAGAATGACCAATTAAAATATTTCCGGTATCTCGTTCCGATTTCACTTTCAGCGTTAAAGTACCAGTATCGGTGTGGCGAGCTATCGGATTAGGAATATTAGGCACAGCATTACCGACTCCCTGCGCATAGGCTTTGGCTGGATCAACCATTTCTGTGGATGTTTGTAGATCTGCATGGGTAGTATAAATCAGCATATAAATTTGCTGTTGCCCTAATGCAGGTGTCAGTTTTAATGTTCCCTCAAGCCTGTCTGCTGACATAATACTTGGCTGCTGATAGGTAAAATAATGACTTGGGTAAAACGCAGCAGGACGGAATTGTTCATCAAGCACTAACACATTAGGTGAATAAACCTGCCTATCTTTTATCAGGCTACTCAGGGTTATTTTCAATGCTCCATGATTGGCAGGTAAAGCAAGAGCAGCAACTGCACCCTGGATATTTCCTTGATTAAGCTGAAGTGAGGCGTGACTAAGAATCACTGTTTGCTTGGCGTTAGTATTCACCGGTTGCCATGCTAATTTCTGTAAAACGGAGATGGGTAAAGAAGGCGCAACAGAGTTGCGCTTTCTCAAATCAGTTAGGGTCTTATCAGAAACAGTCTCAGTGACAGCATAAGTCATTGTGGGTATGTTCATACAGAACAAGATACCGAAACAAATAGGAAGTAGCTTGATTCTCATTTTATTACCTTTGCCTGACATTACCACCAAGCCTCAAATTGAGCACCAAACGTGAATTCATCACTCTTACCACGGCTGAAACGGTGTGTTGGTGTGTCAGAATAAGCAACGCCATCGAGATAACCGGCATTTTTATTGGCATAACCCCACTTTTCATTCCATTTGGCATAAGTAACAAATAAACGGATAGCAGGGCGGGACCAGATACTATCCCCAGCCTGCCATTGCTGTGCCAATGTAATTTTGTATTGATTATTTGTTGCTTTGGTGCGTTGAGATTTCACATTGTCATAGCCAGCTTCCATCAACGTACTCATAATGGGGGTCCACTTATACATTGGTCGGACCCCAACCGTATACCATGTGGTGCCGTTACGATTATCGCGATCAATATCCTGATACATAGCCACGTACATCAGATCCCATTTTTTTGCCAGATTGATTGCACCATGATTTAAAATACGCAGCATATGACCATTATTGTTGATGTTGGCTCCTTCTGGACGACCATTATTGCTGGAGGTCATGGAATCAGTTGCATACTGAACGACAAACTTGTTGAATCCCCCCAACACACTTTGTGTGTGTTCAGCCGTTAGCATAACGCCATCTTTGGATGCATTTTTATTCAGATGGTAGCCTTTACGTGTATTAGCACGCCCATAGTCAATCCCTAATTCCAGCGTTCCACCATCATTGATAGCTAAATTAGCAAGCCGAATATCGAAAACATCATTAGAGGTGGAGACATAGCCCTTTTCACCTGCAATCCAGCCAAGTGAGCCACCATTTTCGGTATTGCGAGTCACAGCAAGAGAAAGTTTGCCCAAACCAAGATCAATATTCTCCAAGCCTGCACCAGGGCCAGAGATATCCCAATAATAAAAATCGATCATATGCACATCATGGCGTTGGTAAAAACGCTTACCTGCCCATAAGGTCGATCCGGGCAGCCAATCAATGATATTACTTGCCTTCACATTCATTTCGCGAAGAGCTGGACTAGTTGATTCCCAATCGCTCTTTTGTGCGATGGCATAGGCCAGATTAGTGTCAAAATAAAAGCGCTTGTCACCTTCCTGCCACAATTCTTGCCCTAATTTTAATTCGGCATAGGTTTCACACTCATTGCCGAGGCGGTATTTACTTTGTGCTCCTGTACTTTGAGCACATTTTTGTTCACCTCCACTGCCTGTCCAACCAATACCTGAACGGGCATAACCGTGAAAATCTACCGCAGCGGCCTGTATGGAAAATAATCCAGCCAGTATAGTCAATGAGAGAGGTAAGATACGCATTAATAATTCTCCTGTTATTTTTTATAGAGTAGATTTTAAACTCCTGGTTCTTTATGCAAACGCTGACATGCCGTTCCATCTTCCCGGAACAGATGGCAACGATGAGGAGCTAACCCGATCGTGAAGGTTTCCCCTTCTTCCACGAGAACAATATCAGGCCGGAGATAAACGAGGTTTTGATGGATAGCTGATATGTGGATATGGATTTGCGTTTCATTTCCTAACTGCTCTACTAGCTGTATTGTTCCTTCTAGTGTTACGTCAGCAATATCACTGGGCAGTAGATGTTCCGGGCGAATACCCAGGGATACGTTACTGCCAACGGTGAGGCCTTTACTTTCGACAGGTAGCCAAACATGTTGCCCATTGGGCAGGCTGATTTGCACTTGATCGACGGCGATAGCAGAAACCTTGACGGGCAAGAAATTCATTTTCGGAGAGCCGATAAAACTGGCGACAAACCGGTTGGCAGGATAATGATAAATCTCCAGGGGTTTTCCGACCTGAGCAATATTGCCTGCGTTTAATACGACGATTTTATCTGCCAATGTCATCGCTTCAGTTTGATCATGAGTAACATAGATCATGGTGCGTTTCAGGCGTTTGTGCAGGCGTGAAATTTCAATACGCATTTGGACACGCAGGGCTGCATCCAGATTGGAAAGGGGCTCATCCAGCAAAAAGATATTGGGTTCGGCCACCAGAGTTCGGCCAATAGCAACTCGCTGACGTTGCCCTCCTGATAGCGCTTTTGGACGGCGCTCTAATAGGTGGGCAAGCTGGAGAGTTTCTGCAACTCGCTCTACTCGCTTCTGAATTTCATGCTTTTTAATACCTGCCAGTTTTAAGCCGAAAGACATATTATCTGCCACAGACAGATGGGGGTAGAGCGCATAAGATTGAAAAACCATTCCGATACTGCGTTTGGCAGGAGGTACATCATTTATCCTTTGTCCTGCGCTCAGTAGCTCACCGGAAGTAATATCTTCCAGACCGGCAATCATCCTTAATAAAGTCGATTTTCCACATCCTGATGGGCCGACAAAAACCACGAATTCCCCTTCTTTAATCTCAAGATCGAGATTTTTGAAAATAACATTTTCACCATAAGCCTTAGATACATTACGAAGTGTGACGCTGGACATTTGTTTCCCTCGGAGTTGCCATCCTGGTTTGTAGTGAAAAGCAGATGGCAGGATTGTGTGCAAAATAACAGGAACAAAAATCCTCCATTTCATAGTTTTTTATGGGGGAGGAAGTAGGAGGATGAGATTAATGAAATTGAAAAATTCTTTGATAAGTCATGGAATAAGATGTGATTTTAATCCCAAAAATTGATGCCTTTTTAAGACTAACAGTATGGTTTACAGTGCTTTTGTAATCATGTTCACACTCATTTGATGGGAGGCGTAGGATAGAGGAGGATGAGCCTGTTTTCCATTAATTGCACACTGAGGACTATTTTCTGAAAGTGTAATGAGAAATTTAGTTTAAATTAGTAGACGATGAAAAGGACGGAATGATGACAAAAACAACTTTGAAAGTGAATGTTCGTGCTCTGATGCTTTCCGTTTTATCTACATGCGTACTCTCTGCCCCGGCTTTTGCAAAATTGGAAGAAGGTAAACTGGTAATTTGGATCAATGGGGATAAGGGATATAACGGCCTGTCTCAGGTTGGTGATAAATTTGCGCAGGAAACAGGCATTTCAGTCAGTGTTGAACACCCAGATAAACTAGAAGAAAAGTATTCCCAGATTGCTACAACGGGAGATGGTCCTGATATCATTTTCTGGGCACATGACCGTTTTGGAGGCTATGCACAGTCTGGGCTGTTGGCTGAGGTCACACCTGATAAAAATTTTATGGATAAACTGTTTCCCTTTACCTGGGATGCTGTTCGCCATGATGGCAAGATAGTCGGTTATCCTGTTGCGGTTGAAGCACTTTCCCTTATTTACAATAAGGATCTGCTTAAGTCGCCACCCGCAACATGGGAAGAAATTCCGGCATTGGATAACGAACTAAAAAAGCAGGGAAAGAGTGCAATCATGTTTAACTTACAGGAGCCTTATTTCTCCTGGCCCCTGATTGCTGCTGATGGCGGATATGCTTTTAAAAGGCAGGGCGATACCTACAATATTAAAGATAGTGGTGTAAATCATGCTGGCTCTAAAGCAGGTTTGGCATTTTTAGTCAGCTTGGTAAAAAACAAACATCTCAGTGCGGATATCGATTACTCCATTGCTGAAGCTGCTTTCAATAAAGGCAAAACAGCAATGACTATCAATGGCCCCTGGTCATGGGCGAATATCGATAAAAGTAAGATCAATTACGGTGTCACTCTGTTACCCACTTTTAATGGTCAACCCTCTAAACCTTTTGTTGGTATTTTAACTGCGGGAATTAATGCAGCCAGTCCTAATAAGGAATTGGCGAAAGAGTTTTTGGAAAATTACCTGCTGACTAATGAAGGTTTGGCCATGATGGATAAGGATAAGCCATTAGGCGCTGTAGCGTTGAAGTCCTATCAGGATATCCTTACCAAAGATCCTCGAATTGCTGCCACGATGGAAAATGCTCAGAAAGGGGAAATTATGCCAAATATTTCACAAATGAGCAGTTTCTGGTATGGCATGCGTAGCGCCGTACTCAATTCAATAAGTAATCGACAATCTGTAGATGCGGCTCTCAATGATGCAGAGGCTCGAATAGTAAAATAAACGAATATTAGGCTCCTGATTTCGAAGGAGCTTTTTTTATCTGTTGAGGGACAGGTTTGGTCACTGGATTTCAGTAACAGATTCTGAATAAAGGTCTTTTTGTAACGGGAATAGTTATTAACTGGGATAGTAACAGGAAGTGCATGATGTCAACGAGATTGAACAAAAAAGTATGGTGGTCACGTTCTGTCCTGAAATGGCTTTTCGTGGGGCTGATG
This sequence comes from Xenorhabdus cabanillasii, assembly GCF_003386665.1. Classification (NCBI taxonomy): domain Bacteria; kingdom Pseudomonadati; phylum Pseudomonadota; class Gammaproteobacteria; order Enterobacterales; family Morganellaceae; genus Xenorhabdus; species Xenorhabdus cabanillasii. Next base: position 1,543,993 of record NZ_QTUB01000001.1, read on the forward strand.
GCGGGGATGGGCCTATTTTTTACCGGCTATTTGACTGTGTTGATGTATGCACAAGGTGAATATCTGTTCGCTATGCTGACATTAGTATTACTGGGTAGTGGTATTTATATCTTTGTTAATAGCAGAGCTTATGCCTGGCGTTATACCTATCCGGGTATTGCTGGAATGGCTTTGTTTGTATTGTTTCCACTTATTTGCACCATTGCGATTGCTTTTACAAATTATAGCAGTACCAATCAACTCACCCTTGAGCGGGCTAAGACAGTATTAATGAGTCGTCAATATCAGACAGGAGAATCATTTGATTTCAAGCTTTATCCTGAAGCTGAGCGGTGGGTTTTGGCATTGAGTATCACGGATAGTTCCAAGATATCCAGTTCTAATATATTAGTATCAGAGCCTTTTTCTTTATCTGAATCAGAAAAGGAAGAGATAATTCTGCCATTGCATGAACGAACAGTTGGTTTTGAACATAGCGCTGCTGCATTGCGTATTATCACTCAGAACCGACAGATATTAGGGAAAATTGTGGTGATTTTGCCCGATGGCAGTAAGTTACGTATGAGTTCCCTGCGGCAATTTTCCGGCATACATTCACTTTATACTCTGAGTGAAGATGGTAACACCCTAACTAATAATCAAACTGGTGTGCAATACCGACCAAATATGGAGACGGGATTCTATCAATCCATTAATGCCAAAGGAGGGTGGGGACAAGAGACGTTAAGTCCCGGATTTACTGTTTCTATTGGGTGGAAAAACTTCCTGCGGGTGATACAGGATGAAGGTATCCAAAAACCTTTTCTCTCCATTTTTGTCTGGACGGTGATCTTTTCCCTGTTGACAGTAACATTGACTGTGGCACTGGGTATGATCCTGGCTTGTATTGTGCAGTGGGAAGCTCTTAAAGGCAGGGCAATCTACCGAGTATTACTTATCTTACCGTATGCTGTACCTTCCTTTATTTCCATCCTGATCTTCAAGGGGTTATTTAATCAGAGCTTCGGCGAAATTAACCTGCTGCTTAATGGGGTATTTGGTCTGAAACCGGATTGGTTTACGGATCCGACTCTGGCCAGAACTATGCTGATTATTGTCAATACATGGTTGGGCTATCCCTATATGATGATCCTGTGTATGGGGTTGCTGAAAGCGATTCCTGATGATTTGTATGAAGCATCTGCAATGGATGGTGCAGGACCGTTACAGAATTTCTTCTATATCACGTTCCCTCTGTTAATTAAGCCCCTGATACCATTGATGATTGCCAGCTTTGCTTTTAACTTCAACAACTTTGTTCTGATCCAATTACTCACCAAAGGCGGACCAGATCGTATTGGCACAACAACACCTGCGGGTTATACCGACCTCTTAGTCAGCTATACCTATCGTATTGCGTTTGAAGGTGGTGGGGGACAGGATTTTGGGTTAGCAGCGGCGATAGCAACGTTAATTTTCCTGCTGGTGGGAGCCTTAGCAATCATTAATCTGAAAACCACGCGTATTAAATTTGACTAAGGAGATGGCAACATGGCGATGGTGCAACCTAAATCACAACGGTGGCGAGTATGGGCAACACATATACTCATGCTGACTTTTATCGCTTTGATTTTATTTCCATTACTGATGGTTATTGCTATTTCCTTACGACCGGGAAATTTTGCTACAGGTAGTCTTATTCCAGATACGATTTCCTGGGAGCACTGGAAATTGGCACTTGGCATTAGTGTAGAATCTGCTGATGGGCGTGTCACACCTCCACCATTTCCGGTGATGTTATGGCTATGGAACTCTGTAAAAGTCGCATTTATTACTGCCACGGGTATTGTTGCACTATCAACAACATGTGCTTATGCCTTTGCTCGTATGCGTTTTCGTGGCAAAAGTACCTTGTTGAAAGGAATGCTGATTTTTCAAATGTTCCCTGCTGTTTTGTCATTGGTAGCACTGTATGCTCTGTTTGATCGATTGGGAGAATATATTCCTTTTATTGGTCTGAATACCCATGGCAGTGTGATCTTTGCTTATATGGGGGGAATTGCTCTGCATGTGTGGACGATAAAAGGTTATTTTGAAACGTTAGATCGTTCTTTAGAAGAAGCGGCTATGTTGGATGGAGCGACGTCGTGGCAAGTTTTTCGTTTGATACTTTTGCCTCTTTCTGTACCAATACTGGCGGTTGTATTTATTCTGTCTTTTATTGGAGTGATTACTGAAGTGCCAGTGGCGTCGCTATTGTTAAATGATGTGGGCAATTACACATTAGCTGTGGGTATGCAGCAATATCTTCATCCACAAAATTACCTCTGGGGTGATTTTGCAGCGGCTGCCGTACTTTCTGCTGTGCCTATCACAGTGGTTTTCTTACTTGCTCAGCGCTGGTTAGTGGGAGGATTAACAGCGGGTGGCGTGAAGGGGTGACTATCTAATTAGAAGTCAACCAAAGTAAGGAGAATTTAAGGTGGAACTTCGTACCGGAATAATTGCGGTACGAAGTTCTGATGGTCTTTCCAAAAGGATATGGCTTTTTCAATATCTGCCTGTTGATTACGAAATCGTCCTTCTGTGCTTATCCACTGTTTCCAGCAAGTGATTTACACGCTCATCTTTGAAAATAGCTTCCAATGTAACAGTTAATTTACGTCGCCAGTTCGGGTATTCCCTAGTTGTACCGGGAACATTGACAGGGTGTTCCATGTCCAACCAATCTTCGGGTTGTAAACCTAATAAGGCACTGGCACTGCTGGCGAGATAATAGTGTATGTCATGATTAATGGAGACTGATATCTGTGATGATGATGCCTCTTGCTGCAATTGAATTGGCGTATTTGTTATGAACAATGATTCAGAGAGATAGCCAGAACGGTGTAAACCTGCCAGTAGCTTTTGCTTACAATGTTCGCGTTCATCATATAACTCAGCAAGTAGCGCGTTATCTGGATATAGGCCGATTGATTCCCCCAATTTCAGATCGCCGCTTTGCCAAAACCCGCGTAATGTTGGTAAATCATGGGTGGTGATAGTTGCCATAGCTTGTGTGGTATATTCATCAGGTGACTTAAATTCCCCTTGTCCGTCGCGCTCGAAATAAAATACCTTGTAAGAATAGACCCCATAGTTGCGTAATTTCCCGACAATCTCTTCTGGTACAATCCCTAAATCTTCACCTATCACCATGCAACAGTGGCGCTGACTTTCCAGTGCCAGTATTGCCAACAGATCATCAACGGGATAGTGAACATAAACCCCTTGGGCTGCGCTTTCGCCTTGTGGGATCCACCAAAGCCTGAGCAGCGCCATCACATGATCAATTCGTAATGCACCGCAGTGACGCATATTGCTACGTAGTAATTCAATAAAAGGCTGGTAGTGTTGGGCTTGTAACACATGAGGATTCATCGGTGGAAGTCCCCAGTTTTGCCCTAGTGGTCCCAAAATATCCGGTGGAGCACCAATGGATGCTTCGGTGCAATAGAGCTCCCGGTTCTCCCAGGTTTCTGAACCGCCTTGTGCCACACCAACGGCCAGATCACGGTAGATACCAATTGGCATAGAATTGTTTTGGCTTTCACTGAAACAGTCAGCTAACTGACGGTCAGCTATCCATTGTAGCCAAAGAAAAAATGCTACTTCCTGTGAGTGAGTATGACAAAATTCCTGAACGGTATCACTATCAGGTTCACGATACTTTTCTGGCCAGACGGGCCAACCCCAATAAGCATGGCTTTCACTGTACAGTTTACAGAGCAGGGCATCATAGACAGCCTGTGAATACAGGCTCTTACCACCTTGAGTAATAAATTGCCGGAAAGCGATGTAAAGGGGATCTGCCTCAGTTCGGGTATTGAATTGCTGATAAGCCAAACGTAATGCTGTCATTTTTAATGCCACTACGGTGGAATAATCGACCCATTCTGTTTGGCGGGCATGCTGAAGTTTGTGCTGAGTTTCCGGTGACTGCCACCATGTTTGAGCTTCGGTACTGGATTTAAAGTCTTCCACCTGGTTTACATCAATATAAATAACATTAAGCCAATGGCGGGATGAGGGACTATAAGGGCTGGCATTTTCAGGCATAGCTGGATACATTGCATGTAGCGGATTCAGGCCGATAAAAGCCCCTCCACGTTGTGCCAGTTCTCGCAGCATCTGTTTTAAATCGCCAAAATCGCCGATTCCCCAGTTATTTTCTGAACGCAGGGTATAGAGTTGAACACAGGCTCCCCAAAGTTTATGGCCTTTCTTCAAGGGCTTTGGTTCATAACAGCGTTCTGGTGTGATGATGATCTGCATCCTGTGATGTTGTGTATCGTCTTTTTGCCCTGATATAGGGGTCAAAATAAGAGTGTGGTAACCCAGAGGCAAAGAGGCCGGCAATATGAGTTGATACTGGCAATTTCCATGCAAATCTTCTCCTTGTTCTGTCTGTATCTGCCATTGATATTGTATTGAGCTATCCAAAGTTAAAGTAAATGCCTTGCCCTGCATCAAAACCTCAACTGTGGGTAAAGGTAAAGCAGCTAAGTCAGAAACCGGTCTTTCGACCGGTATATTTGTCCCCATAGCTTGTAAAATTCGATGCCTTATTTGAGCAGGAATAGCCTGTGGTTTCCCGTAAGCATTAATATATTCAGTGGCAATACCAGCCTCAGTTGCCAAATCATCAAGGCATTTATTTTCCATGACGGATCCTTATCTCGTCTGCCAGATACGCTGTTGATAATCTTGAATAGTTCGGTCAGAGCTGAATTTTCCCATACGGGCAGTATTGAGGATTGTGCTTTGTGTCCAACATTGAGTATTACGGTATAGGTTATCGATCTGCTGCTGGGCAGTGCAGTAATCAGCAAAATCTGCCAGTACCAAATAAGGATCTCCACCATCAGTCAGGCTATGCAGCATTAAAGCAAATGCTTGTGTATTTCCATGACTGAATTCACCGTTGGCAAGAGAATCGAGTATGCCTTGTAGGTGTCTGTTTTGTTGGAGAATACTTTGTGGATGGTAGCCATTTTTTAGTAATGCTTTTGCTTCTTCCACTGTATGCCCGAAGATAAAAATATTATCGTTGCCAACTTGTTCGGCTATTTCGACATTCGCACCATCCAGTGTGCCGATAGTTAGCGCTCCATTTAAGGCGAGTTTCATATTACCTGTGCCGGAGGCCTCTTTTCCTGCTGTAGAGATCTGTTCTGATACATCGGCGGCAGGGATCATTAATTCAGCTTTAGAAACATTGTAATCGGGAATAAAGACAATCTTTATGCGATCACGTACGATCGGATCACGGTTGATCTTTTCGGCTGCGTGGTTGATGGCTGAGATAATATTTTTTGCCAGATAGTAACCGGGGGCGGCTTTAGCACCGAACAGGAAAACGCGCGGATGAATATCCAGCGCCGGGTTTTCCTGAATTTGCCGATAAAGTGAGAGGATATGTAACAGATTCAAATGCTGACGTTTGTATTCGTGCAGTCGTTTGATTTGTACATCAAAAATGGCATGAGGATCGAGTTTAAGCCCCATCACTTTATTAACGTAGTTGGACAGGCGGATTTTATTGTCCTGTTTTACGCCCCGATAAGCTTCACGGAAAGCCGCATCATTGGCATAGGGTTCGAGTTTTTTTAATGCAGTAATATCATTGATCCATTCATGGCCTAACGTCTGATCAATCAATGAGGAGAGTGCCGGATTGCACTGTTTTAGCCAACGGCGTGGTGTAACACCGTTGGTTACGTTATGGAATTTTTCCGGCCACAAATGATGATATTCAGGGAATAGGTCTGTCACAATCAAAGATGAATGCAGGGCTGCAACTCCATTGACTGCAAAACAGGCTACAACACAGAGATTAGCCATTCTCACCTGATGGTCATGGATAACAGCCAGTTTTTCCCATACTTGTTGATTGCCTGGCCAGTTTTGTTCCACTGTTTTACGGAAGCGACGGTTTATTTCCTGGATAATACAGTGGTGGCGTGGCAGTAATTCGCTGATCAGGTGTTCATCCCAGCGTTCTAAACCTTCTGGTAATAGGGTGTGGTTGGTATAAGCGAAGGTCTGCCCGGTAATGGCCCATGCTGTATCCCAATCCAATTGGTGCTTATCAATCAGAAGGCGCATCATCTCAGGAATGGCAATGGTTGGGTGAGTATCATTGAGCTGGATAACTTCGTATTGCGGTAACTCTTGTATTTTGCGGCCAGCTTGTTGATGACGGCGTAGAATATCAGCTACAGCACAGGCGCACTGGAAATATTGCTGCATCAGGCGAAGACGTTTTCCGGCCTGATGATTATCATTCGGATAGAGGACTTTGGTCAGGCTGGTGGCTTCAATGCCTTGTTGCTCAGCATGCAGGTATTGCCCATCATTAAACAGTGATAAATCAAAGGGGTTATCGTGAGTTGCCAGCCATAGACGCAGGGGTTGTATAACACCATTATCATAACCAATCACAGGTAGATCCCATGCTTCTCCTGTCAGCGTAAAATCAGGTAGCCAGGTTTCACGACCGTTTGCTGTTGTGACAATTTCACCGCCGAAACCGACATTAACTTTCAACTGTATATTGTGGTAAAACCACGGATAGGTATTGCGTTCCCAATCATCAGGAGCTTCAGTTTGTAGCCCCTGTTCGAAAGATTGCCGGAACAGACCATATTGGTAATTGAGTCCGTAGCCGATTGCCGGTTGCTTAAGGGTTGCCATCGAATCAAGAAAACAGGCTGCCAGACGCCCTAATCCACCATTACCCAAGGCAGGGTCAACTTCTTCTTCCAGCACATCACTTAATACCACACCATATTCGGCTAAATAAGTCTGAACATCATCATACCAGCCAAGGTTAAGCAAATTGTTAGCAGTCAGACGGCCGATCAGAAATTCCATCGAAATGTAGTTTACGTGCCGTTGAATGCCTTTTGAGCTATAGGCGGGATTTGGATTATCAATTTGATGATTACTGTTTTGGCGATAAGTAGGCAGTAATTCCAAAAGAGTGGCACTGATAGCTTGCCACCACTGATGTGCTGTCATTTCCTGTGCTGAATCGAGGCCAAAGCGCTGCCACTGACGGGTAAGTGCAGCCTGGAATACGGCTTTATCGAGTTTGGGCTGTTTCATGGAGTCTTCATCCTGCGGAAAATGTAGAGATTATTTAGCCTGATATGCTGAAGGCTCAGTAGGCAAGACACATCATCCTGTAAGGATATTCGCGGGGATGAGTATCGGGGCGTAGCTATTTTTTCGGATGCTTTCGCAATTCTATCGGGAATCAGAAACGTTTCAGATAAAGAATGTGACAAGGTGCAACTTAACACAATGAAATCAATCAACCTAATTGCAAAAGTCGGGCGTTTCTCTAAATTTGGTTGTTCATTAGCAAATATTACTGATTTTGATTGCTTAATAACATCGAAACAAGGTTTCAGGAATCAGTTTTACTCATTATTTGTGAGGGGAGGAAATAATGCTTATCCCGTCGAAACTCAGTCGCCCCCTTCGCCTCAATAATATGGTTATGCGTGAGCGCCTGTTAAAACAGCTTAATGAAGCACAGAATTATCGATTGGTGCTGATAACCAGTCCGGCAGGGTATGGTAAAACCACGTTAATGTCACAATGGGCTGCCGGACAGGAAAATTTGGGGTGGTATTCTCTGGATGATAGCGATAATCAGCCGGAGCGTTTTGCCAGCTATCTGATTGCTGCTGTCCAACAGGCGACTCAGGGGCATTGTGTTAAAAGTGAAGTACTAGCGCAAAAACATCAATATGCCAATTTATCTGCGCTGTTTGCACAATTGTTTATTGAACTGAATAAATGGAAACATCCATTGTTTCTGGTGATCGATGATTATCATCTGATAGTGAATAAGCTTATCCATGAAGCCATGCGTTTTTTTCTACGCCATCAGCCGGAAAACCTGACGTTGATTATCCTTTCCCGCCACTTGCCGTCATTGGGCGTTGCCAACTTACGTGTGCGCGAGCAATTGTTGGAATTCGACAGTCAACAGTTAGCTTTTAACTATCAGGAAGCTCAGCAATTTTTTGATAAACGGCTGGCCAGACCATTAGAGGCTGATCATTGCAGACAGCTATGTCATGACGTGGGAGGATGGGCGACGGCATTGCAGCTAATTGCTCTCTCCGCGCGTCAGGCAGGTAATACAACAGAAATGTCGGCAAAACGTCTCTCAGGAATTAATTCTTGCCATTTGTCAGATTATCTTGTGGACGAAGTTTTAAACCGCGTTGATCAGGAAACACGAGAGTTTTTGTTGCGTAGTTCTATTCTGCGTTCGATGAATGATGGATTGATTGTCTGTCTGACAAGGATGGAAAATGGTCAGCAACGCCTTGAAGATATTGAACGTCAGGGGCTGTTTATCCAGCGCATGGATGATTCTGGAGAATGGTTTTGTTTTCATCCTTTGTTTGCTTCGTTCCTTCGCCAACGTTGCCAGTGGGAAATGGCGGCGGATTTACCGAAATTGCATCGTGCGGCGGCAGAAGGCTGGTTGATGCAGGGGTATCCGGGAGAAGCGATTCATCATGCTTTGGCGACAGCAGATACGAAGTTGTTATGTGATATTTTGCTGCAACATGCATGGGAGTTGTTTAACCACAGCCAGTTATCACTGCTGGAAGAGTGCATGAATGCTTTGCCACATGAGCAGCTATTGGAAAATCCGCGTTTGGTGCTGTTACAGGCGTGGCTGGCGCAGAGTCAGTATCGGCATTATGAGGTCAATGCGTTATTGAATCAGGCAGAGCAATCTTTGGAGCAAAAAGAGATAAAGGTTGAGGCTGAATTACTGGGAGAGTTTGACGCATTGCGTGCTCAGGTTGCGATTAATGACGGCAGACCGGATGATGCCGATTTACTGGCTGAAAAAGCGTTGGCAAGTCTGCTGCCTGATAATGAATATGGCCGTATTGTCGCGATGTCAGTGAAAGGAGAGGTACTACACTGTAAAGGGGAGTTGTCCCGTGCATTAACGTTGATGAAGCAGACAGAGCAGCTTGCCCGCCGCTGCCATGTTTACCACTATGCTTTATGGGCATTATTGCAGCAAAGTGAAATTTTACTGGCCCAGGGATATTTGCAGGCCGCCTATGAAACTCAAAATCACGCTTTTGACTTGATCCGTGAACAGCATTTGGAACAGTTACCCATGCACGAGTTTCTGCTGCGTATTCGTTCACAGCTTTTGTGGTGTTGGGCGCGTATTGATGAATCGGAGGAATCGGCACGTCGTGGTTTAGATGTGTTGTCTAACTTTCAGCCTCAGCAGCAATTACAGTGCCTGACTCAACTGGCGAAATGCTCTTTGATTCGTGGAGATATTGATAATGCCCGCCGTCATTTATCCCGGTGTGAGAATCTGCTCAATAATGGGCATTATCATCGTGACTGGCGAACGAACACTGATAAATTGCGGGTCATTATCTGGCAACATCTGGAGGATAATGTTTCAGCGGCACAATGGCTGGTTCAGGCAGAAAAACCTGAAAGTTTCAGTAACCATTTCAACCAGAATCAGTGGCGTAATATTGCCCGTGCTCAGATCTTGCTTGGTCAGTATGAAGAAGCAGAAACCATTTTGGAAACGCTGAATGAATGTGCTTTAAAGCTGGAACTGGTAAGCGATCTGAATCGCAATTTGTTGTTATGTAATTTACTTTACTGGCAGCTTGAGCGTAAGGCTGAAGCACAACAAGTGCTGATGGAAGCCTTGCATTTGGCTAATCGCACGGGGTTTATCAGTCATTTTGTGCTTGAAGGTGAGTTAATGGCTCAGCAATTGCGCCAGCTCATTCAACTCAATATCTTGCCTGAATTTGAACAACATCGGGCGCAGCGTATCCTGCGGGAAATCAATCGCCAGAATCGGCATAAATTTGCTCACTTTGATGAAACTTTTGTTGAGCAGCTTCTTACTCATCCTGATGTCCCTGAACTTATTCGTAATAGTCCATTAACTCAACGTGAATGGCAGGTATTGGGGTTAATTTATTCTGGTTACAGTAACGAGCAGATTGCTGTTGAACTGGAAGTGGCAGCGACGACAATTAAAACTCATATCCGCAATCTGTATCAGAAAATGGGTATTACCCATCGTCAGGAAGCTATTCAGCAAGCGCAGTATTTAATGCAAATGATGGGATTAGGAGTCTGATAATTTTTTCCAGATGTGACTTTACAGATAAGAACATAAATATGAAGAAATAAAATTATAACTTAAAAATATAAAATAATTTTTAAAACTATTTAATATTTTTTATGGGCTTTTTGTGATCGACATTACATTTGAAAGAGGTCTAATCTTATTCTCCATAGTTGATATGTTTTTTGTTAAATAGAACTAATGATGGAGAGTGATTATGGAAAATAACTATCACCTTAAAGAGAGTCACCTTAAAGAGAATCATCTTGAAGAAATGCTTTCTCGTTATGTCGGTCATGGCCCGTATTTGGTCATTGATGGTGAAAAATATATTGATGCAGCATCGGGAACGTTTAATTTGCCGCTTGGTTACACCAATCACAGGATTGCCGAAAAATTAAAGCAGCAGATTGATAGATGCACGCATTTGAGTTCTGCTTATACACGAGAAATGTCGCAGTATATTTTGAGTAAGTTGGTTAAACATACCCCCAAAGGTATAGACAGTATATGGTTACGGGATGTTTCTGGCTCTGGTGCGGTGGAGTGTGCCATTCGTATTGCTCAAAAAGCGACAGGACGTTCTGGTATTGTTTCTTTCTTTCTTGCTCATCATGGTCAGTCCCTTGCTACCGCGCAGGTTTCTGGCAATGCGTTCCGGCTTAAAAATTTTCATATCAATATCGAAGGTTCCATAAAAATTCCAGCTCCGGGTAGTGTCATGGCTGAACCCCTAGATGAAGCAACACAGTATATCGATCTGGAGCAGTTCATTCAGTTGGGCTCAAGCGACAATATCGCATGTCTGATTATTGAACCGATTCAGGGGAATGGCGGGAATATTGTTTTCCCCGTGGAGTTCTATCGCAAGATCCGGGAAATTTGCCACCAGCATGGCATTATTATTATCGCAGATGAAGTTCAGACAGGATTTGGGCGTACTGGTACTTTCTTCGCTTCTACAGGTTATGCCAAAGAACTGGAGCCAGATATTATCGTTTTTGCCAAAGGTGCAGGCGGCATTGGTATCCCAACCGGCGGTGTGCTTATGCGTAGTTCATTGGATATATTGGAATCATTCGAGCATTCAAGCACTTCTGGTGCTAATCCGTTGTCTTTGGTCGCGCTTAACGAAGTCATTGATATTATTGAAGATGAACATATCTTAGAAAATGTGCGTCAGAACGAAACCTTCCTGCGTAACGGGTTGCTGGATTTACAACATAAGTATCCTGAAATCACCGGAGTCAGGGGCATTGGTTATATGTTTGGTTTTGATACGCCAAGTCCAGAGTTTGCAGCAAGGGTGATTGCGGTTGCCAACCACCATAAACTTATTCTGCGTGGTTCCCGGTATGGTAAGGGGCGGGCACTCAAGGTACGTCCTCCTTTGATTTGTACACAAGTGCACCTGAACGAAATCCTCCATAAATTGGATCTGACTTTTGCTGAGCTGACGGTTTCTGCTCAGGGACACAGGGAGGTTGCATAATGAAAGCGCTTAAATTTAATCAAGTATGGGATATTCAAGTCCAGGACGTTGAGCCGTTGCACTGTATTGAACCGGATGATGTGGTGGTGAATATCGCTGTATGTGGGATATGCGGAACTGATGTAGGTATTATCACTGGTTCTTACCCTGTTGCAGTACCGGGAACAACATTGGGCCATGAAACGACAGGTGTTGTGGCACAAGTGGGTAGTGGAGTGACGCATTTTCAAGTTGGTGATCGTGTAGTCATTAACCCGACATACTCTTGCGGGTGTTGCAGAATGTGTCAGACAGGCAACCCAAATCATTGTGAGAAGAAAATGGGTACAGAAGCGGGTGTTTCCTATGATGGCGCATTTGCTGAGCAGTATTTGGCAAAAGAGGGTTCACTGATTAAATTGGAGCCTCATGTCAGTATGGAAGCAGCTTCATTGACAGAGCCATTAAGCTGTACGTTGACTGGTGTGGATAAATTGGGGATTACTCATACCAATATTCGTGCAGTAGTAGCAGGCGCAGGGCCGATGGGGATGCTGTACCTTTGGGCATTGCATGAGCGAGGCGTTAAGGCGTTCATGATTGAGAAAAACCCGAATCGTATACAGTTTGCCCGCCAGAATTTACCTGCGGAATGCCGATTATATACTGATTTTGATGAAGCGCTGACACAGGAATACGGTGATAAATCCGCATTGATAGACCTGTGTGTAGATACTACCGGGCAACTGACAGAGTATATTTTCGGTCATTTGGCACCAGGAGGTAAGTTGTTGAATGTCGCTTTAAAAGACAAACATGCCAACCTTGATATCTTAAAAATTGCAGATAAAAGCCTTTCTGTGATTGGTTCTATTGATTCCCTGAACAACAGTTTTGAACGGGCTTACACCATGATCCGTGATGGCGTGATCCCAGCTGATCGCCTGATTAGTCATGTTTTTGATTTTGAAGATTATCAGCAGGCATTTCTTACTGTTGGTTGTGATATTGCAGGCAAGGCTCAAATACCGCTTAGCACGCCAAACTGTAAAGTGTTAATTCGTGTGGCTGATTTGAAGTAATTGATAAGTATTGGAATAGTGATGATGGATAAATTCAATGTCATTTTTGATATCGATGGGGTCATTGTTGATAGTGAACAGCTACATTTTGATGTGCTGTGTGAACTGGCACCTGAACAGACACGCGATATTCAGCCGCAACAACTGATCGGCCTGAGTCTGGCAGAAACATTGAATGCGATTGGTGTTCCATCACAAGTACAGCAAAGCATTACCAACAGAATTATCTCGGTTTATCAAGATAAATTATCTCCACATTACCTGCGACCGGGCATTGCTGGCTTGATAACAGCCTTACAGCAAAATGGAATTGCTTTTGGTTTTGTTTCGACCGCTCCACGCAAAGTGTGTTTGGCCAATCTTGGGTTGTTGGGGCTGGCGGAAGAACCAGCGTTGATTTCTGGTGATGATGTTGAACAAACCAAGCCTTTTCCCGACCCCTATCTGGCTATGCTTAAATTGAAAAGAATGGAGGTCAGGCAGACTTTGGTCATTGAGGATACTGATTTGGGAATTATGGCAGCAAAGCAAGCGGGTATCCCACAGATATATGCCTGGCCTCATGCCTTGTCAGTAATGGAACAGTACAAACAGGCAACGTGTGTTATTAAGAGGCTGGCAGATATTCCTCAATTTGCAGGGTTAATCTCAATATAATCCAAAAAGATTTTCAGTCAGTATAATTTGGGTTTTATATCCCATGCGAATGCCCTTTTCAAAAAATCGAGAAGGGTATTGTTTGAATAAGGTGATTTTTTTATCAGACTTGTGTATGTAAGACAACGTTGCATAAGCGGAAATTGATGGGGGAAGCGGATGTCTGGGGAATATGGAATTTCTTTGGTTAAACAGCCTATTATGGCGACAAAAATCTCTTTTTTTATTGCAGGTTTCAGTATGGCGAGTTGGGCTCCTCTGATCCCATTAGTCAAAGAGCGACTATTCTTGGATGATGGTGCAATGGGGTTGCTGATGCTGGCATTTGGCATTGGTTCTTTCATTATGATGCCAGTCGCAGGAATGTTGTCCGCACGATTTGGTTGCCGGAAAGTTTTTGCCTTCTTCACGTTACTGGCAATTTTGATGTTGCCGGGATTGAGTATCCTGCCTACTCCCGCAGTTCTGGCTTGTGCACTATTTCTATTTGGTGCAGGGATTGGGGCGATGGATGTTTCGGCCAATATCCACGCAGTTAATATTGAAAAAAGAGTACAGAGTCCTGTGATGTCAGGTTTTCATGCCCTGTTCAGTTTAGGGGGAATATCCGGGGCTGGTTCGGTGAGTTTGTTGTTGTTTATGGGAATATCCCCATTTTTAGTAATGGTCGCCGTGACATTATTGATTATCCTGTTGTTGTTTCCGGTATGGAATGGATTGCTGGATGATGCAGAAGCCGGAGATACTCCGTTTTTTGCTTTGCCGCGTGGTATTGTGATCCTGATAGGTTTTCTCTGCTTTGTTGTTTATCTGATGGAAGGTTCTATGCTGGATTGGAGTGGGATCTTATTAAGCAGTGTTCATAGCATGGATAGCCATCAGGCGGGACTGGGTTATACCCTGTTTGCCATTACCATGACATGTGGTCGATTTTTCGGAGACAGGATGATTGCCGCCTATGGGTATCGGCAGGTTTTTTTGGCAAGCGCTATTTTGGCGACATCAGGGTTTGTCCTGATTTATCTGGCATCCGGTGTAATTGCATTGGCAGTGGCATTCCTGATGATCGGCGCTGGTTTGTCCAATCTGGCTCCGATGTTTTTCACCGCATCGGGACGGCAAAAAGTGATGCCTGACTCTCTGGCTGTTTCTGCTGTTTCTACGATGGGATATTCAGGTATTCTGCTTGGGCCTGCGATTATTGGTGGTTTAGCCCATCAGATAACATTGCACAGCGCGTTTGGTTGTATCGCTTTGTTATCTCTTTCATTATTGGCGGGATATTGGTTAATTGCACCCGACCGAAAATAACAGAGGAAATATTGATGAATTTGTTGCACTGCCATTGGCTTAATGAACCCGTTTCGTGGAAGCATCAAGATGATGAATTGCATGTGGTGACTGATAATCAAACAGATTTTTGGCGTGATACATGGTACGGCTTCCAACGCCATAGTGGACATGTTTTTGGTGGTTATATAGAGGCTGCTTTTATCGAAGAAGGGTTCACTTTTCAGCTCTGCATTGAAGGGCGTTTTGAGCAGTTATACGATCAGGCCGGTATTATGTTGCTGGTGGATGAGCACCACTGGTTGAAAGCGGGTATTGAGCATTCTGATGGGCAGTCAACAATTGGCAGTGTACTGACCGCTCCTTGCTCTGATTGGGCAATGGGGGTTTTTCCGGGTGACCCTGATAGATTCTGGCTGCGTCTGACCTATCAGGAGGGTGCCATCCGGTTGCAATATTCCACTGATGGTAAGCGATGGCCATTGTTGCGGTTATCTCCTTTTAATATCAGTAATCACATTGATCAGCAGGTATTTGTTGGGGCTATGTGTTGCTCACCAGAACGTGAAGGATTACAGGTGAAATTCTCTGAATTCAAACTGACGTCATCATTGAACAAAGCTCTGCATGATTTGAGTTAGAGCCTATTCTATTGGTCTGTGTGTTTTGTGCACAGATTTTATTGAGATGATGGTTTGAATGATGGCAAACCGATCAGATGAAACGTCTTCTTTAAATAAAGAGTTAGATGATTATCCCTCATCCAATGTGGATGAGGGATATCATTTTATTTTTTATCCATGCCTGCCCAAATAACTGTCCCAATCCTTCCAAACTGGTTGTAATCCAGCTTTCACCAAAGCATCTGCAACCTGTTCAACGGAACGATGATCGTTTGGAGAGAACTGCTCCAGCTCGTGATGGTCATTATCGACATAACCACCCGGTTGGGTTTTGGAACCGGCACTGACACTATTTATTGCCAGTGGTACGACGTGATCGCGGAAATACGGGGATTCACGAGTGGAGAGGGAAAGCTCTACATCTGGTGCCAGCAGGCGGAATGCACAGATCAGTTGTACCAGTTCGGCTTCATTCATCAGAGAAGCGGGTTCAATGCCACCAGCACAGGGACGCAGGCGTGGAAAAGAGATGGAATAGCCGCTTTTCCAGAATTTTTTTTGCAGGTAGAACAGATGCTCTGCCACCATGTAACAGTCTGTGCGCCAGTTATGGGATAAACCGATTAACGCGCCCAAACCGATTTTGTCGATACCTGCCCGTCCGAGTCGTTCAGGGGTTTCCAGTCGCCAATGGAAATCCTGTTTTTTCCCTTTGAGATGATGTAATTGATAACTCGGCTCATGATAAGTTTCTTGATAAACCAGTACGCCATCCAATCCCAGAGTTTTTAGTTCTGCATATTCCTCTTGTGTCAATGGTTGTACTTCCATTGTGACAGAGCTGAAATAACGGTGTATTAAGGGAAGATAGCGGCGAAAATAGTCTATGCCGACCTTTTTCTGATGTTCCCCGGTTACCAGCAGGATATGCTCATACCCTAGTTTTTTGATGGCCTGACATTCAGCTTCAATTTCCTGTTCATTGAGCGTTTTACGTTTGATGTGGTTACTCATGGAAAAACCACAGTAAGTGCAGTCGTTGGCGCACAGGTTGGAAAGGTAAAGTGGGATGTAAAATCCCACGGTATTACCAAATCGCTGACGGGTTAATTGTTGTGCCCGCTGAGCCAAAGGTTCAAGGTAAGACCGCGCTGCGGGGGAGAGCAGTGCCATAAAATCATCCAATGTCAGATATTTGCTGTTCAGGGCATGTTCGACATCTTGTCTGGTTTTACTGTTGATACGCAGAGTGATGTCATCCCAATCTAACTGTTGCCAGCGTTGACGGAAGGTAGCTTCATTGCCTGTCATAGCACCCCCAGAAAATCGGTTAGTGGGCTGGAGGCTTCTGCGTGGGATTTCTGGCTTGCCATACCAGCCTGATGAGCAAATTCACCTGCTTCAATGGCTGCTTTAAATGCTTGCGCCATTTTGACCGGATTATGAGCAACGGCGATGGCGGTATTGACCAATACGGCATCGGCTCCCATTTCAATGGCTGCCAGTGCATGGCTTGGTGCGCCAATGCCAGCGTCTACGACGACAGGAACATGGGATTGTTCGATGATGATTTGCAGAAAATCACGGGTGAGCAAGCCCTTGTTTGAACCAATAGGAGCGCCTAATGGCATCACAGCAGCACAGCCCACTTCTTCCAGACGGCGGCACAGAACCGGATCTGCGCCACAGTACGGCAGAACAACAAAACCGTCTTTGACTAACTGCTCTGCACCTTTCAGAGTTTCTACCGGATCGGGCAACAGGTATTTTACGTCAGGGTGAATTTCCAGTTTGATCCAGTTGGTGCCCAGAGCTTCTCGTGCAAGGCGGGCGGCAAACACGGCTTCCTCTGCGGTTTTTGCCCCGGAAGTATTGGGCAGGAGTTTGACTCCTAACTTTTGTAATGGTGCGAGAATGCCATCATTGTTGCCATGCAGATCGATACGTTTCATGGCCATTGTGACTAACTGGCTGCCGGAAGCTCGGATAGCTTCCATCATCAGTCCCGCATTGGCGAATTTACCTGTTCCTGTAAACAGCCGGGAGTGAAAGGGGGTATCAGCGATTTTTAACATGATTAACCTCCGGCATTAGCCACCAGCAATGGCCTGAAACAGCAGGATATTGTCCCCGTCATTAATCAGGTGAGTATCCCATGCTGAGCGCGGGATAATGGTCTGATTAATGGCTAACGCAGTGCCCGATTGAGTACGCTGTATATGTTCCAGTAACTGTTGTACCGTCATAGGCTTATTCACAGGATTCGGCAGTGTGACTGTTTGATCGTTGACGATGATGTTCATGCGATTTTTTTTCCTGAAACTGTTTTATCTATAAAAGATAATGTTCCGCAGATTGGGCATTGCGGTGATGCAGTCAGCTGTAATGTGCTCCAGCTTTGTTGCCTGCCATCAAACAGCCGTAGTTTTCCACTCAGATGAGAAGAGAGACCGGCCAGCATTTTGATTGCTTCCAGCGCTTGCAGTGTGCCGATAACACCGACGACTGGCCCCAGAACACCAGCAGTCCGACAATTACGTTGCGGCTCTTCCTGATCGGGATAGAGGCAGGCATAACAGCCATGTTGGTAAGGGGGTTCAAACACCATAAGTTGCCCGCTGAACCCCACAGCACTGCCACTGATAAGAGCGGTATTGGTCTCAACACAGGCAGCATTAATTGCATGCCGGGTTGCCATGTTATCGCTGCAATCCAATATCAGGTCGATTTGCCGGACAAGGTTTGTCAGTGACGTTTTATTTTGGCGTTTACTAATAACGGTAAGATTGACAAGGGGATTTAAATCGGCCAATTGCTCTGCCGCCAGAGCCGCTTTTCCGGCGGAAATATCTGCCGTGCGATAGAGGATTTGGCGTTGCAGGTTAGAGATATGTAATTTGTCATCATCTGCAAGATAGAGGTGTCCCACGCCTGCTGCGGCGAGATAAAGTGCTGCGGGGGAGCCTAATCCTCCGACTCCAACAATTAATATTTTGTTTGCTTTTAATTTTTCCTGTCCGTCAGGGCCGATGTCTTCCAGTAACAATTGGCGGCTGTACCGCATAAATTCCTGATCGTTTAACATAGGAGCCTCCGATCATTTCTCTCAACGATCCCTTCAACCATGATTCCTTCAACTAAATGAAGCAATCTGGATGTTGCCTGTCGCCAGTCTTTGGCTTTAGTGATGGCACTGACCAGCGCCACACCCCCGACACCTGTTGCGACCACATCCGGTACACGCTCCAGTGAGATACCGCCGATGGCAACGGTAGGAAATTCTGGCGTGATCTCCACCTGATGTTTCAGTGCGATAAGCCCCTGTGGCGATGATGGCATCTCTTTGGTCGTGGTCGGGAAAATATGTCCCAGTGCGATATAAGATGGGCGCAGAGCTTTTGCCCGTGCTAATTCCTGTTCGTTATGGGTGGAAATACCCAGACGAAGTCCGGCCTGTTGGATGGCCTGAAGATCGGTGATATCCAAATCTTCCTGTCCCAGATGTACACCATAGGCACGGTGTTTGATTGCCAGACGCCAGTAATCGTTGATGAACAGACGAGCGCTGTATTGATTCCCCAGTGTAATGGCCTGCCGGATATCGTCCTCCACTTGCTCTTCGGACATATCTTTGATGCGCAATTGCAGGGTTCTGACACCCGCTTCCAGTAATCGCCCAATCCACATCAGGGAATCCACAACGGGATATAGCCCTAACCGGTGTTCAGTTGGAGCAAAGGATATCGTTTTAAGCTGATTTGACATCGTTGATATCCTCGGTACGGTGATACAGTTCACTGCCATGAACACGGAATTCTTCGGACATCTGTTCCATGCCAGCTTCTTGCTCCAGTTTTGCGGCATAATCTCGCACATCCTGCGTGATCTTCATTGAACAGAATTTTGGCCCACACATTGAGCAGAAGTGAGCAACTTTACCGGATTCTTGTGGTAAGGTTTCATCGTGATAAGCGCGGGCAGTTTCAGGATCAAGCGCCAGATTAAATTGATCTTCCCAGCGGAATTCAAAACGGGCTTTTGACATGGCGTTATCGCGGATTTGTGCACCGGGATGACCTTTAGCAAGATCTGCCGCATGAGCGGCGATTTTGTAGGTGATCAGCCCCTGCTTCACATCCTCTTTGTTTGGCAGGCCGAGATGCTCTTTGGGAGTGACATAACACAGCATGGCACAGCCGAGCCAACCGATCATTGCAGCGCCAATACCGGAGGTGAAATGGTCATAACCCGGCGCGATATCAGTTGTCAGTGGCCCCAGGGTATAGAATGGCGCTTCGTGGCAATGCTCCAGTTCTTCTGTCATATTGCGGCGAATTAACTGCATCGGAATATGCCCCGGCCCTTCTATCATCACCTGAACATCATATTCCCAGGCAATTTTGGTCAGCTCACCGAGGGTATGCAGTTCGGCAAATTGTGCTTCATCATTAGCATCCTGAATGGAGCCGGGGCGCAACCCGTCCCCCAAAGAGAGGGAAACGTCGTAGGCCGCACAGATTTCACAAATTTCACGAAAATGAGTATAGAGAAAGTTTTCCTGATGATGGGAAAGGCACCATTTCGCCATAATTGAACCACCACGGGAAACAATGCCTGTCAGGCGCTTGGCGGTCATAGGAACGTAACGCAGCAACACTCCCGCATGGATGGTGAAATAATCCACACCTTGTTCGGCCTGCTCCAGTAACGTATCGCGGAACATTTCCCATGTCAGGTTTTCCGCGATGCCATTGACTTTTTCCAGTGCCTGATAAATAGGAACTGTGCCGATGGGGACTGGGCTGTTACGTAGTATCCATTCACGGGTTTCGTGGATGTAGCGTCCGGTGGAGAGATCCATCACAGTGTCAGCACCCCAGCGGGTAGACCAAATCAATTTTTCAACTTCTTCTTCGATAGAGGAAGTGACGGAGGAATTACCGATATTGGCATTAACTTTCACCAGAAAATTACGTCCGATAATCATTGGCTCAGATTCTGGATGATTAATGTTAGCAGGAATAATCGCACGGCCGGATGCCACTTCCTGACGGACAAATTCAGGCGTGATGTTATCCGGTAAATTTGCTCCGAAACTTTGCCCTGCATGTTGTTGGAGCAGAATTTCACCACGGATACGTTCACGCCCCATATTTTCACGCAGTGCGATAAATTCCATTTCCGGTGTAATGATATCTTGGCGTGCATAGTGCAATTGAGTCACGCGCCTGCCTTGTTTGGCTTTTAATGGATGGGAACGATGTTTGAAGCGCAGGTGATCCAGTCCGGCATCTGCAAGACGCTGTTGAGTAAAATCAGAACTGAGGATTGCGACAGGTTCAGTATCATTGCGCTCTTCAATCCACGGTTGGCGGATCTTCTGCAAACCAGTTTGTACATTCAGTATGGCTTCAGGATCACCATAAGGGCCGGAAGTGTCATAAACAGGTATGGGTTCGTTTTCCTCAAATTGAGGCTCCTCTTTCGTTCCGCCAATCAGTGTGGGGGATAACTGGATTTCCCGCATAGGAACCTGAATATCTTCGCGTGATCCTGCCAGATAAATACGGTTTGAATTGGGAAATGTCACACCTTGAATCGAACTGATAAATTCCTGTGCTGCATCTCGTTGGGCTTTACGTGGCCGTGCTGGATGGGCTTTAGGTGAGATATTGGTTGCAGGGATAATATCAGCGGTAGAGGTAACGCTGTTGTTGGTAATCGCATTAGACATAGCAAATTCCTGACTGTGTTATCGCCTGTCTCATTGCGCAAATAAACATGACGCTCAGATAGGGCTTAAGTTGAGAAAATTGCTTGTCTGGAGCTCGCAGGGAGTAATGGTTGATTGCTGAATTACGTCATCTGAACAGATTTGTTTGCACAACAACTTATCTGTACCACAAGAAGAAGAACATATCAGCGGGGTGATTACTCTTGTTCCCTTCGCGGGTATTAGCCCGATCAGGTTCTGCGGATCCCGAATAAACGGTCTCAGCCTGTGTCCACCGTGGTGATATAGGGTGAACGCTAGGCACTCCGACAAGAAAACACCCAGAGTATAAAGGGGATTCTGAAAACTGCAACCAGAAAGCGTTAAGCTGAAACCAGAACTAAACCAGAACATTTCGTGTGAGACTGGCTTCCTGGGGTTAATTACTTGACTATAAAGCCCAATTCAATTGTTTCCAGCCATGAGCTTTTGCTGCCGCCCGTAATTGTATATCTGGATTGACAGTAAAGACTTCGCTGGCAAATCGGCACATCGGTAAGTCATTCGCAGAGTCTGTATAAAAATAGATATGTTGTGGCGATAAATTCTGCTCTGCCAGCCATTGTTGTAAACGGACAACTTTTCCTTCCCGGAAGGTAGGGATACCCTGAATGTCTCCGGTATAACAACCATCTTCCATTACCATATCAATCCCCATTGCTGTTTGTACTCCAAATGCAGCAGCGATTTTCTTAACTACAAAAGAAACGGTAGCAGAAATGATGATGACAGGAATGTTTTGATGGTGGTAGATATCTAATTGTTTTCTGGCGGCAGGATAGAAGACAGGTTTGATTTTGGTTTCCACAAAATCGGTCAGCCAGATATCTATTTGCTCATGAGGAATTTGGCTGATTGCCTGTAAGTTGGTCGCCAGATACTCTTGCATATTCAGCTTTCCTGCACAGTAATCCGATATCATTTTCTGGTCTGCCTCTATAAAGCGCGGATCAGTAATGATGCCTTTTTCCCATAAATAACGAGTCCAGAGCTGGCTGGAATCCCCGCAAATCAGGGTATCATCCAGATCAAATACGGCAACCTGTTGTGACATAGTTGTTATTCCTTAATTTAGGATACTTATTGATACCTGCATATTATTGATTGAAAGAAAATCAAACACTTTATTTGCATTAAATGGGTATTCAGAAACGTAATTAATATAACAGATTGCAGACAGAATACGATGAGGAGTATGCTGTACTTATACCAAGATTTAATAACATTTAATTAACATTTCAATGTGGCTATGACACAACATCCGATGCAACAAATGATGGAACCGATGATGCAAAAGAAATTAACAGGCACAGAACGAGGCTGGTGGATTGTCAGCCTTGAAAACAGAGTTTGGCTACCACAAGGGGAATTGCCATCAGGAACAGCCAGTCAGTGGTCATTGCAAGGTTATGTGGCTTACGTTATCGGTGAATGGTCGGGAGAAACTGTTTGGTTGATACGCCATAAGATGGAAGCAGATATGTCTTCTCCTCGTCGGATTGCAGAGCAAGATCTCAGGTTATTTCAACTGGCAGGACGCGGAATCCAATTGGCTGAGTTCTATCGTTCACATCATTATTGTGGTTACTGTGGCCAAGAAATGCAACAGAGTCAGCATGAATGGGCTTGCCTGTGCCAGCACTGTGATGAACATTATTATCCGCAAATTGCGCCTTGCATTATTGTCGGCATTCGTCGCGATGATCACATTCTGCTGGCACAGCATCGGCGTCATCGTAACGGTATCCATACGGTACTTGCCGGATTTGTTGAAGTGGGGGAAACACTGGAAGAAGCTGTGCATCGTGAAGTAATGGAAGAGAGCGGGATAAAAATCCGTAACTTGCGTTATGTTGCTTCTCAGCCATGGCCTCTCCCAAATTCATTGATGGTGGGATTTCTGGCGGATTATGATAGCGGTGAAATTGAACATGACCCTGTCGAGCTTATCAGTGCAGATTGGTATCGTTATGATAACCTTCCTTTGATCCCTAAGTCTGACACGATTGCCCGCCGTTTGATTGAGGAGACGGTTGCATTATGTCGTCAACAGTGATGAGTCAAAACCGTACCAATGCAGGTAAGCGCTGAGCTTTGACAAACTGCCGTTTGGTGTGAGATAGAAGGTTCCAGTTTTCGAGTAAATAAAGTTATAAAAGATCTGCGTTTAAAGGAAGTACGCAGATCTTAACGGATAACACGAGACTTTTGCGACACCCTCACATTGGGCGAAGATTGACGGCGTGTTAGCTAATAATACACCTTATTGTTTTTGTTCCTCCAGGCCTCGGTTTTTCAGCATATGCTTAATACTCGGTGGCTTACCGCGCCAGTTGATATACAGTTTTTCCAAGTCTTCACTATTACCACGTGACAACACCTTATCGCGGAAAAGTTGGCCATTCTCTGCCGTCAGACCTCCGTGTTCGGTAAACCAGGCAAAAGCATCGTCTGCCAGCATTTCTGTCCACAGATAAGCATAATAACCGGCAGCATAACCGCCGCCCCAAATATGCTTGAAGTAGCTGGAACGATAGCGCGGCGGTACGTAGCTGAGATAGATGTTGTCTTGTTGCAGAGACTCGGCTTCAAACTTATCCACGTCCTGTTGTGGCTGAGCAGCGGTCAGCATATGCCAGTGCATATCCAACAATGCGGCTGACAGCAGCTCGGTCATGCTATAACCTTTGTTGAATTTGTCAGCCTTATTGATCTTATCTACCAATGCTTGTGGCATTGCTTCTCCGGTCTGGTAATGCTTGGCATAATGGGCAAACACCTTTGGATCGCGCGCCCAATACTCGTTAAATTGTGATGGAAATTCCACAAAATCACGGGCGGTATTTGTACCGGACAAGCTCGGATATTTCTCATCGGCAAACATACCATGCAAGGTGTGCCCAAACTCATGGAATATTGTGATCACGTCATCATACGACAACAGTGCTGGTTGGCCCGGCGCAGGTTTAGTAAAGTTGGCGACGTTGTAAATCACCGGCTTGGTTCCGATGAGCTTTGACTGATCGACAAAATTATTCATCCAGGCTCCACCATTTTTGTTGTCGCGCTTAAAGTAATCGGTATAAAACAACGCCAACGGCTTTCTGTCTTTATCGAAAACTTCATACACGCGGACGTCGGGCTGATAAACCGGGATGTCTTTGCGCTCCTTAAAGGTAATGCCATACAGCAGATTGGCGGCATAGAACACGCCATTATTCAGAACGTTATTCAGTTCGAAATACGGCTTAATCTGTGATTCATCCAAATCATATTTTGCTTTGCGTACCTGTTCGGCATAAAACGGCCAGTCCCAGGCTTCCAGCTTGAAGCCCCCTTTTTGTTGGTCAATCACCGCCTGAATGTCTTTGGCTTCGCGCTCAGCGCGTGCGGTGGCCGCAGGTACAATATCACGCAAAAATTTCAATGCGGTTTTAGGCGTTTTGGCCATCTGATTTTGCAGTTTCCACGATGCATAATCCGGGAAGCCCAGCAGCTTAGCTTGCTCAGCACGGATCTTCGCTAACCGGGCCAGAGTTTGACGCGTATCATTATCGTCACCTTTTTCAGCTCGGGTCCACGATGCCTCAAATAACGCTTTACGCGTATCGCGATCTTTCAGGTTTTGCAGACTCGGCTGTTGGGTGGTGTTTTGCAATACCAACAGCCATTGTTTGTCTAGCTTACGCTCACTGGCGGCCTGCGCAGCCGCGGCAATTTCGCCATCGGACAGCCCGTCCAGCCTGGCTTTATCTTGAATCGCCAGCGCACCATTTTTGGTTGCCGCCAGCAGTTTGTTGGTAAACTGGGTACTGAGTGTTGCTGCTTCCTGATTCAAAGCCTTTAACTTTGCTTTATCCGCATCAGACAAGTTGGCTCCCGCTAACTCGAAATTTTGATAAGTCACTTCCACCAATCGACGCGATTCTGGATCCAGATTCAACGTCCCGCGCTGCTGGTAAATGGCTTTGATACGGTTGAACAGTCTACTGTTCAGCATAATTTCATCATTCATCGCCGCCAGCTTTGGTGAAGTTTCCTCATTCAGTTTTTGCAGCCCGTTAGTGGTATTAGCCGATGTCATCGCCCCAAATACGTTCATCACCCGTGTCAACATTGCGCCCGATTTCTCCAGCGCGACAAATGTATTTTTAAAATCAGGGGGGGCGGGATTATTGGCGATCTTCTCTACCTCCTTCAGTTTCTGTTTAATACCGGCAGCAATCGCGGGTGCATAGTCTGTTTCTTTTATCTTATTGAACGGAGGAGCCTGGAACGGTAGTACACTTGGGGAGAAGAAAGGATTTTTGTTCTTCTTGTATTGTTGTTGATTAGCCTCACCGGTCACATTCACCTGCTTTATTTGATTACTTGATACGTTCGTGTGGTCAGATCCCAGTTTATTTTCTTCGGCCTGCGCTTGGGTGCCTAGTGCCAAGCCAATAGCCAGTACTAAAGTGGATAAACGCATTAGTCGAAACTCCTTCATGTAAATGGTTATTTATCAATGAAAATGACTTCATAAGCGCTTTGTCACAGTCAATTAACTAATGTAAACCAATTCATCCAACGATTAACTGAAGAGCGTAAAACAATGAAGAGTTATGGCAATGTGAGAAACGGCATTGCCTCCACGTAACACGCGGGTTACATGAATTTAACATCATGAGAGCGATAAGTCGGCGTGCCTAGTCCTTGTTCCGGGTTTTGTGACTCTGCACATAAATTTTTTCATCTGGGGTCGCACGTTATGGGAGATTGGCGCTTGAACATTTATTTATTGGTGGTCAAGACAGAAGTTCGGCTTCCGACGTGTTATCATGCGCGCGCTTTTTGTCGATAATCAAGGGAGCTTGCCATGAATGAGTTGAAAAACGACCGCTATCTGCGCGCCTTATTACGTCAGCCTGTCGATATTACACCAGTATGGATGATGCGTCAGGCAGGACGCTATTTACCTGAATATAAAGCCACGCGTCAGGAAGCGGGGGATTTCATCTCGTTATGCAAAAATACTGAATTGGCTTGCGAAGTCACGCTCCAGCCCCTGCGACGTTTTCCATTGGATGCGGCGATCCTGTTTTCTGATATTTTGACGATCCCTGATGCAATGGGATTGGGGCTTTATTTTGAAGCAGGTGAAGGGCCGCGTTTTCAATTTCCGATCCTTAATCATGCCGGTGTGGAAAAGTTACCTGTCCCCGATCCAGAGATGGAGCTGGGTTATGTGATGGATGCTGTTCGAGCGATTCGCAAAGCGCTAGCAGGACAAGTTCCTCTGATCGGTTTTTCTGGCAGCCCGTGGACACTGGCGACTTATATGGTCGAAGGGGGAAGCAGTAAAGCGTTTACTAAGATCAAAGCCATGATGTATGCTGAGCCCGCGACATTGCATCTACTGCTGGATAAATTGGCAAACAGCGTTATTCTATATTTGAACGCGCAAATTAAAGCTGGCGCTCAATCTGTCATGATTTTCGATACCTGGGGTGGTGTGTTATCTCAGCGTGATTATCAGGAATTTTCGTTGCAATATATGCATAAAATTGTTGATGGATTGATCCGTGAACATGAAGGCCGCCGTGTACCTGTGACTTTGTTTACAAAAGGAGGCGGACAGTGGCTTGAGGCGATAGCAGCAACAGGTTGTGATGCCCTTGGGCTGGATTGGACAACGAATATTGCTGACGCCCGCCGCCGTGTCGGGGATAAAGTTGCTTTACAAGGTAATATGGATCCATCCATGCTATATGCCTCGCCAGCGCGAATTGAACAAGAAGTTTCGACGATCCTACAGGACTTTGGTTCAGGCAGCGGGCACGTTTTCAATCTGGGGCATGGGATCCATCAGGATGTTCCGCCAGAACATGCAGGGGCTTTTGTCGAAACAGTGCACAGACTTTCAGTAAAATATCATCAATAGCCTATGATTGATACGAAGGCATTACGTCAGGAACAGTTAGAAAAAGCACGACAGGTTATCCGTCATGATGCTTTTTCTGCGTCTTTTGTACCGGAGTTCATTGCGGGTGCGGACGTTGGGTTTGAAGAAAACGGTACGATAACCCGTGCCGCCATTGCTATCTTGCATTATCCCACCCTTAAACTGGTAGAATATCAAATCGCAAGGGTGGAAACTGCACTCCCCTATATCCCCGGCTTACTCTCATTTCGTGAATATCCGGCATTGCTTGCAGCGTGGAATAAGCTAGATCTACGACCTAATCTGGTGATGGTTGATGGTCAGGGTATTGCCCATCCGAGACGTCTGGGGGTTGCCAGCCATTTTGGCTTGCTGGTGGATGTTCCGACAATCGGGATAGCTAAAAGTCGCTTATGTGGTGAGCATGAGCCTGTGGGCGAGGCATTGGGTAGTAGTCAGCCGTTGATCGATCATGATGAACAGATTGGTCTCGTATGGCGGAGTAAAAAAAGATGTAATCCACTCTATATTTCCATCGGTCATAAGATCAGTATTGAGAGTGCCATCTATTGGGTTGAGCATTGTATGAAAGGATATAAATTGCCTGAACCGACCCGTTGGGCTGATGGAATTGCCTCAAATAGACCGTTTTTTAAGCAAACAATGCAGAAAAATCTATAATTGAGGCGGAAATATGTGGATATTCTTGATTTTCAGGTAAACTTCGACGCAAATTAAGCATCATGAGTAACAGCTAATGTTAAGAAACCCGATCCATCTGAGGTTGGAGAAACTTGAAAGTTGGCAACATTTGACTTTTATGGCTAGTCTATGTGAGCGGATGTATCCAAACTATCAAGCGTTTTGTCGCCAGACTGAGTTTGCAGATCCTGCGCAATATCGTCGTATTTTCGATCTGGTTTGGGAGACATTAGTTGTCAAAGATGCAAAAGTAAATTTTGATAACCAGCTGGAAAAACTGGAAACCATCATCCCATCAGCAGATAGCTATGATATTTATGGTGTGTATCCAGCGATTGATGCGTGTATTGCATTAGGTGAAGTCATTCATTCGCGTTTGAGTGGTTCAACGTTAGAGCATGCAATAGCCGTCAGTGAAATATCCATCCGTACTGTCGCCATGCTGGAAATGACCCAGGCTGGTAAAGAGATGACAGAGGATGAATTAAAGGCATTGCCTGCCATTGAAGAAGAATGGGATATTCAATGGGAGATTTACCGTTTATTGGCGAACTGCGAAGAACGGGACATAGAATTAATTAAAGGATTAAAGGTTGATCTCCGTGAGTGCGGGGTCAGCAATATCGGCATAAATTTGGAGTGATAAGTCATAAAACGTGACTTATTGCTTGAATTGCCGGATTTAAAGACTTCACATTTGCCCTCACTCTGTTCTACATTGAGGGCGAAAAGAAGTGGCTATCGGTGCGTGTATGCAGGGGTGCTGTCAAATCGGCATATCCGTCGCACTCGATGCTTTGCAAACGATAAACACACTGTAAGGATAATCTATGAATAAGACTGAATTAGTTGATGCAATCGCAGCAGGTGCTGATCTGACCAAAACTCAAGCTAAAGCTGCCCTGGAATCAACTTTGAATGCAATCACTGAATCTCTGAAAAACGGTGATGCAGTGCAACTGGTTGGCTTTGGTACTTTCAAAGTTAATCATCGTGCAGAGCGTACTGGTCGTAACCCACAGACTGGTAAAGAAATCAAAATTGCAGCAGCAAACGTACCTGCTTTCTCTGCTGGTAAAGCACTAAAAGACGCAGTTAAGTAATCGTATTGCGAAAAAAGAAGAGAGAGGGGAGTTCAACGCCCCTTTTGTTGACGCTACAGGGGCTGCTAGCATTGGGGGTTGTCTCACTGCTCAGCGCCTGTTCAGTTCAACCAAAAACTCCAATTTTCAGCGCCAGTGGTTTCATTACCGATGGTGGTGTTATCCGCTTATGGCGCTTGAATGATCAAAACAGTAAACCTCAAGTCATTATGAGTGTTTACAGCCCCTATCATCATAAAAATACTACTGTCTCTTTCTATGAATACCGCCGAGGAAATTTGTGGCAAGTGCGTCGTAATGTACTCAATAATCATCCGACAGAAGAGATCTTGCGGTTGGATAGAGAAGACAACGTTATTTTTATGCAGCGCCAGTTTGATGGCCGACGTGAACAACTCTCCAATGATGACATTATTAGCTTGCAGTTTGATGCTAAGCGGACAGAAGAAATCAGCGATGCTTTAATTGTAGGAGAAGTTAAACTGGTTCAGGGACATTGGCAGAATGGTAAAGTGACTACTTGTGCGGGGAAAAAATTATTTATTGAGTTTGAGCCTCAGGATCGGGTATGGCTCGAAGAAAGGCACAAAAATAGCTATGGTACACTCACAATTGCATGGTTGGAAGCACCAGCAGGGAGGCAGTTATTACTGGTCGCCAATGATGATTTTTGTCGCTGGGAGCCGACGAAAGATAAGCTGTAAGCCTGTACTTTCGTCAGTTCTTTATTTCTGATTATTTTATTTCAGACGCGCAATGGCTCGATAACCAATGTCTTTCCGATAAAAACAACCTTCCCAGCTAATCTTTTCAGCTTTCAAGTAAGCCTTTTTTTGTGCTTCTGCAATATTTTTACCCAATGCCGTAACACATAAAACACGGCCACCTGCGGTTACTACCTCTGTATCCTTGAGAGCGGTTCCCGCATGGAAAACTTTTTCATCAGATTGAGTTTCGTTGAATGGTGCTTCTTGATTCAGGCCAGAGATCACATCACCTTTGGTATAATCAGCCGGATAGCCATTTGCCGCTAACACTACACCCAGCGCAGAGCGGGCATCCCATTCGGATGTTTTTCCATCTAACTGGCCTTTTGCTCCAGCGAGACACAGTTCGACCAAATCAGAGTGCAAGCGCATCATAATTGGTTGGGTTTCAGGATCACCAAAGCGGCAATTAAATTCGATAACTTTCGGCTCGCCTTGTTTGTCAATCATCAAACCTGCATAGAGAAAGCCGACATAGGTATGTCCTTCCGCAGCCATGCCTTCAACTGTCGGATAAATGATTTTCTCCATCACACGCTGGTGGATCTCATCATTTATAACTGGTGCCGGAGAATATGCGCCCATTCCGCCAGTATTTGGCCCTGTGTCTCCATCTCCGACCCGTTTGTGATCCTGGCTGGTTGCCATGGGAACCACATTTTTACCATCTACCATGACAATAAAACTGGCTTCTTCTCCGTCCAGAAATTCTTCAATGACAATCCGATGTCCTGCGTCACCAAATGCATTGCCTGCCAGCATATCTTTAACAGCGTTTTGAGCCTCTTCCATTGTCATGGCGACAACTACACCTTTACCTGCTGCCAGACCATCGGCCTTAATGACAATAGGTGCTCCCATTGTTTCCAGATAAGCGAGAGCGGGTTCAACTTCTGTGAAATTTTGGTAAGCCGCTGTTGGTATATGATGACGTGCGAGAAAATCTTTGGTGAAAGCCTTAGAACCTTCCAGTTGGGCGGCTGCCTGAGTCGGGCCAAAGATTGTCAGCCCTGCCTGTTGAAAAGCATCAACCACACCGATAACCAGAGGGGCTTCTGGCCCTACAATAGTGAGAGCAATATTATGGCTTTGAGCAAAGGCCAATAAACCATCAATATCTGTTGCGGCAATATCTACATTTTTTAGATTCACTTCCAATGCTGTTCCAGCGTTACCCGGTGCGACGTAAACTTGACTTGCCAGCGGAGATTGAGCTGCTTTCCATGCCAGTGCATGTTCCCTTCCGCCACTACCAATAATCAGTATATTCATCAGGTTCTCCTATTATAAAGCTGAGACAGGTTAATGGCGGAAATGACGCATGCCGGTAAAAATCATGGCGATGCCATGCTCATCCGCAGCGGCAATCACTTCATCATCACGTATTGAGCCGCCTGGCTGGATCACACAACTCACTCCCACGGCTGCGGCAGCATCAATACCATCTCGGAACGGGAAAAAAGCATCAGAAGCCATAGCACATCCCTGAACTTCCAGCCCTTCATCGGCTGCCTTAATCCCTGCGATTTTAGCTGAATAAACACGGCTCATCTGGCCTGCGCCAATACCGATTGTCATATTATCTTTGGCATAAACAATGGCATTGGATTTAACAAACTTAGCGACTTTCCAGCAGAATAGCGCATCCTGCATTTCTTGTTCTGTTGGTTGACGTTTAGAAACTACCCGTAACTGATCTTCTGTTACCATGCCTAAATCACGATCCTGTACTAATAAACCGCCATTAACACGTTTGAAATCTACCCCGGCAGCGGGTGAATACCATTCGCCACAGGCCAGAACACGGACATTTTGTTTGTTTGCCAGAATTGGTAAGGCTGCTTCATTAATAGTAGGTGCAATGATGACTTCAACGAACTGACGTTCAATGATGGCTTTGGCAGTATCCGCATCCAATTCACGGTTAAAGGCAATAATTCCACCGAATGCTGAGGTAGGATCAGTTGTGAATGCACGATCATAAGCTGTACGGATATCAGTTCCAATCGCAACGCCACAAGGATTGGCATGTTTGACAATCACGCAAGCAGGTTCGGAAAAGGTTTTCACACACTCCAGAGCGGCATCAGTATCTGCGATATTATTGTAAGAAAGTGCTTTGCCTTGTAGTTGTGTGGCTGTGGCAATAGAAGCTTCTTCTATATTCTCTTCTATATAGAAAGCAGCATCCTGATGGCTATTCTCACCATAACGCATATCTTGCTTCTTGATGAAGTTCAGATTTAGCGTACGAGGGAATTTACCTGACGGTTGGTCGGATTCATCGTGATAAGCAGGAACCAGTTTGCCAAAATAGTTGGCGATCATGCTGTCATAAGCGGCTGTGTGTTCAAATGCTTTAATAGCCAGATCGAAGCGGGTTGATTGGGTCAGAGAATTCTGATGGTTATCCATTTCCTCTATGATCTTGTTGTAATCCTGGCTATTAACAACAATAGCGACATCTTTATGGTTCTTGGCTGCGGAACGAACCATGGTCGGGCCGCCAATATCGATATTCTCCACCGCATCTTCCAGAGAGCAATCCGGCTTCGCGACGGTTTGCGCGAAAGGGTAAAGATTGACGACTACCATATTAATCGGTGCAATCTGGTGTTGCTCCATCACTGCATCATCTTGCCCACGTCGACCAAGAATGCCGCCATGTACTTTAGGATGAAGTGTTTTCACTCGTCCATCCATCATTTCAGGAAAACCAGTATAGTCGGAAACTTCGGTAACATTCAGACCTGCTTCAGCCAGCAGATGTGCAGTTCCCCCTGTTGAAAGCAGTTCGACACCGCGATTGGATAAGGCCTTAGCAAATTCAACAATACCCGCTTTGTCAGAAACACTCAGCAGGGCACGATGGATTGGACGAAGCTGTTGCATTGGTGTGATCCCTTGGATTTCATCAAACAAGAATGTGTTATTGAAAAAATTATGTGGTAATTTTTCAGCTATGATTGTAACGCAAACGTTTGCGTGATGCTCGATAAATTTTATCAAAATATCTATCTGTTAATAACCTTGTGTGTAACTTGGTATAAGTAAGTGTTTTGCTGTGTAATTCAGCAAACGATATTTTTTTTTCAAAAAAACTATTGTCAGCGCCGGAAAACGCCCTATAATGCGCATCCGTTGTCACGACAAACACACAAACCAGTCGGGATGACAAGAGTTGAAAGCCGCGAAAATAAAGGCTTGACACGCTGAGAGGAAAGCGTAAGATACGCCACCTCGCAACCCGGAACGAAAGTTCGGTTGCCCATGCTCTTTAACAAATTAATCAGACAATCTGTGTGGGCACTCGCAGGACACGATCAACGCCGCAAGGCGAAAAAGATTCAAGTCTTGAAGAGTGACTGAAACAGTTAATTCATTGCGATACTGAACAGTGAAATTCTTTGAGCATCAAACACTTTTAATTGAAGAGTTTGATCATGGCTCAGATTGAACGCTGGCGGCAGGCCTAACACATGCAAGTCGGGCGGTAACAGGAAAGGGCTTTTGCACTTTTGCTGACGAGCGGCGGACGGGTGAGTAATGTCTGGGGATCTGCCCGGTAGAGGGGGATAACCACTGGAAACGGTGGCTAATACCGCATAACCTCTTTGGAGCAAAGTGGGGGACCTTCGGGCCTCACGCTATCGGATGAACCCAGATGGGATTAGCTAGTAGGTGGGGTAAGGGCTCACCTAGGCGACGATCCCTAGCTGGTCTGAGAGGATGACCAGCCACACTGGGACTGAGACACGGCCCAGACTCCTACGGGAGGCAGCAGTGGGGAATATTGCACAATGGGCGCAAGCCTGATGCAGCCATGCCGCGTGTATGAAGAAGGCCTTCGGGTTGTAAAGTACTTTCAGCGGGGAGGAAGGCGTGAGTCTGAACAGGGCTCACGATTGACGTTACCCGCAGAAGAAGCACCGGCTAACTCCGTGCCAGCAGCCGCGGTAATACGGAGGGTGCAAGCGTTAATCGGAATTACTGGGCGTAAAGCGCACGCAGGCGGCCAATTAAGTTAGATGTGAAATCCCCGGGCTTAACCCGGGAACGGCATCTAAGACTGGTTGGCTGGAGTCTCGTAGAGGGGGGTAGAATTCCACGTGTAGCGGTGAAATGCGTAGAGATGTGGAGGAATACCGGTGGCGAAGGCGGCCCCCTGGACGAAGACTGACGCTCAGGTGCGAAAGCGTGGGGAGCAAACAGGATTAGATACCCTGGTAGTCCACGCCGTAAACGATGTCGATTTGGAGGTTGTGCCCTTGAGGTGTGGCTTCCGGAGCTAACGCGTTAAATCGACCGCCTGGGGAGTACGGTCGCAAGATTAAAACTCAAATGAATTGACGGGGGCCCGCACAAGCGGTGGAGCATGTGGTTTAATTCGATGCAACGCGAAGAACCTTACCTACTCTTGACATCCACGGAATTTGGCAGAGATGCTGAAGTGCCTTCGGGAACCGTGAGACAGGTGCTGCATGGCTGTCGTCAGCTCGTGTTGTGAAATGTTGGGTTAAGTCCCGCAACGAGCGCAACCCTTATCCTTTGTTGCCAGCACGTGATGGTGGGAACTCAAGGGAGACTGCCGGTGATAAACCGGAGGAAGGTGGGGATGACGTCAAGTCATCATGGCCCAGACGAGTAGGGCTACACACGTGCTACAATGGCGGATACAAAGAGAAGCGACCTCGCGAGAGCAAGCGGAACTCATAAAGTCTGTCGTAGTCCGGATTGGAGTCTGCAACTCGACTCCATGAAGTCGGAATCGCTAGTAATCGTAGATCAGCATGCTACGGTGAATACGTTCCCGGGCCTTGTACACACCGCCCGTCACACCATGGGAGTGGGTGGCAAAAGAAGTCGGTAGCTTAACCTGCGGGGGGGCGCTGACCACTTTGTGACTCATGACTGGGGTGAAGTCGTAACAAGGTAACCGTAGGGGAACCTGCGGTTGGATCACCTCCTTAACCGAATGATGGTAACTTGTGAGTGTTCACACAGATTGTCTGATGAAAGAAAGAGACAGTATCGGCACAGGCTTGTAGCTCAGGTGGTTAGAGCGCACCCCTGATAAGGGTGAGGTCGGTGGTTCAAGTCCACTCAGGCCTACCAATTCTGCTTGTCCTTGGATCTTCAGGCGCTGCGTGACTCGCGTTGAAATCTTCGGTGGCTAAGCGAATTGAGCAGGATGCTGATACATGATATCTGGGGCTATAGCTCAGCTGGGAGAGCGCCTGCCTTGCACGCAGGAGGTCAGCGGTTCGATCCCGCTTAGCTCCACCATTTTATCTGCTCTTAACCTGATTTCAGAATATATTGAGAATCATCAGTGTATTGTGAAATATTTGCTCTTTAACAATCTGGAACAAGCTGAAAATTTGAAACCATCAATAGGGTCATTGACGATATTGATGCGTCTCTCAACATACTCCAATTCGAAGACACCTTCGGGTTGTGAGGTTAAGCGACTAAGCGTACACGGTGGATGCCTAGGCAGTCAGAGGCGATGAAGGACGTGCTAATCTGCGAAAAGCGCCGGTGAGCTGATATGAAGCCCTATTAGCCGGCGATGTCCGAATGGGGAAACCCAGTGCAATCCGTTGCACTATCATTCACTGAATCCATAGGTGAATGAGGCGAACCGGGGGAACTGAAACATCTCAGTACCCCGAGGAAAAGAAATCAACCGAGATTCCCCCAGTAGCGGCGAGCGAACGGGGAGCAGCCCAGAGCCATCAACAATATCAGCGCCAGGAGAACGGTCTGGAAAGGCCGGCAGTAAAGGGTGACAGCCCCGTATCCGAAGGCGCCGGTATTGCGAGCTCGAAGAGTAGGGCGGGACACGTGGTATCCTGTCTGAACATGGGGGGACCATCCTCCAAGGCTAAATACTCCTGACTGACCGATAGTGAACCAGTACCGTGAGGGAAAGGCGAAAAGAACCCCGGCGAGGGGAGTGAAAGAGAACCTGAAACCGTGTACGTACAAGCAGTGGGAGCCCCACCACTAAGCCAGTGGTGAACTCCGCAACGCATCTTTTGTCTGATGCCGGTTGGCGAAGCGACGCGCCGCCCAACCGACAAAATCAGGCAAAGGGGGCTTAGTGGTGGGGTGACTGCGTACCTTTT
Source organism: Xenorhabdus cabanillasii (assembly GCF_003386665.1). Classification (NCBI taxonomy): domain Bacteria; kingdom Pseudomonadati; phylum Pseudomonadota; class Gammaproteobacteria; order Enterobacterales; family Morganellaceae; genus Xenorhabdus; species Xenorhabdus cabanillasii. The sequence goes on from NZ_QTUB01000001.1 coordinate 1,579,692, forward strand.
GTATAATGGGTCAGCGACTTATATTCTGTAGCAAGGTTAACCGTTTAGGGGAGCCGCAGGGAAACCGAGTCTTAACTGGGCGTTAAGTTGCAGGGTATAGACCCGAAACCCGGTGATCTAGCCATGGGCAGGTTGAAGGTTGGGTAACACTAACTGGAGGACCGAACCGACTAATGTTGAAAAATTAGCGGATGACTTGTGGCTGGGGGTGAAAGGCCAATCAAACCGGGAGATAGCTGGTTCTCCCCGAAAGCTATTTAGGTAGCGCCTCGTGAATTCATCTCCGGGGGTAGAGCACTGTTTCGGCTAGGGGGTCATCCCGACTTACCAACCCGATGCAAACTGCGAATACCGGAGAATGTTATCACGGGAGACACACGGCGGGTGCTAACGTCCGTCGTGGAGAGGGAAACAACCCAGACCGCCAGCTAAGGTCCCCAAGTCATGGTTAAGTGGGAAACGAAGTGGGAAGGCTCAGACAGCCAGGATGTTGGCTTAGAAGCAGCCATCATTTAAAGAAAGCGTAATAGCTCACTGGTCGAGTCGGCCTGCGCGGAAGATGTAACGGGGCTAAACCATGCACCGAAGCTGCGGCAGCGATATGAATATATTGTTGGGTAGGGGAGCGTTCTGTAAGCCGGTGAAGGCGGGTCGTGAGGCCTGCTGGAGGTATCAGAAGTGCGAATGCTGACATAAGTAACGATAAAGCGGGTGAAAAACCCGCTCGCCGGAAGACCAAGGGTTCCTGTCCAACGTTAATCGGGGCAGGGTGAGTCGACCCCTAAGGCGAGGCCGAAAGGCGTAGTCGATGGGAAACAGGTTAATAGTCCTGTACTCGGTGTTACTGCGAAGGGGGGACGGAGAAGGCTAGGCCGGCCGGGCGACGGTTTGTCCCGGTTGAAGCGTGTAGGTGGGGTGACCTGGCAAATCCGGTCATCCATAACACTGAGGCGTGATAACGAGCCACTACGGTGGTGAAGTGGTTGATGCCCTGCTTCCAGGAAAAGCCTCTAAGCATCAGGTAACATTGAATCGTACCCCAAACCGACACAGGTGGTCAGGTAGAGAATACTCAGGCGCTTGAGAGAACTCGGGTGAAGGAACTAGGCAAAATGGTGCCGTAACTTCGGGAGAAGGCACGCTGGCATTAAGTGAAGGGCCGTGCGCCCGGAGCTGAAGCCAGTCGCAGAGACCAGCTGGCTGCAACTGTTTAATAAAAACACAGCACTGTGCCAACACGAAAGTGGACGTATACGGTGTGACGCCTGCCCGGTGCTGGAAGGTTAATTGATGGGGTTAGCGGCAACGCGACGCTCCTGATCGAAGCCCCAGTAAACGGCGGCCGTAACTATAACGGTCCTAAGGTAGCGAAATTCCTTGTCGGGTAAGTTCCGACCTGCACGAATGGCGTAATGATGGCCAGGCTGTCTCCACCCGAGACTCAGTGAAATTGAACTCGCTGTGAAGATGCAGTGTACCCGCGGCAAGACGGAAAGACCCCGTGAACCTTTACTATAGCTTGACACTGAACATGGAGCCTTGATGTGTAGGATAGGTGGGAGGCTTTGAAGTGTGGACGCCAGTCTGCATGGAGCCATCCTTGAAATACCACCCTTGAATGTTTGATGTTCTAACGTGGGCCCGTTATCCGGGTTGCGGACAGTGTCTGGTGGGTAGTTTGACTGGGGCGGTCTCCTCCCAAAGCGTAACGGAGGAGCACGAAGGTTGGCTAATCACGGTCGGACATCGTGAGGTTAGTGCAAAGGCATAAGCCAGCTTGACTGCGAGCGTGACGGCGCGAGCAGGTACGAAAGTAGGTCTTAGTGATCCGGTGGTTCTGTATGGAAGGGCCATCGCTCAACGGATAAAAGGTACTCCGGGGATAACAGGCTGATACCGCCCAAGAGTTCATATCGACGGCGGTGTTTGGCACCTCGATGTCGGCTCATCACATCCTGGGGCTGAAGTAGGTCCCAAGGGTACGGCTGTTCGCCGTTTAAAGTGGTACGCGAGCTGGGTTTAGAACGTCGTGAGACAGTTCGGTCCCTATCTGCCGTGGGCGCTGGAAGATTGAAAGGGGCTGCTCCTAGTACGAGAGGACCGGAGTGGACGCACCACTGGTGTTCGGGTTGTCATGCCAATGGCATTGCCCGGTAGCTACGTGCGGCAGAGATAACCGCTGAAAGCATCTAAGCGGGAAACTTGCCTTAAGATGAGTCTTCCCTTGTCCCAGAGAGGACACATAAGGAACGTTCGAGACGAGGACGTGGATAGGCCGGGTGTGTAAGCGTAGCGATACGTTGAGCTAACCGGTACTAATGCTCCGAGAGGCTTAACCTGACAACACCGAAGGTGTTTTGGGGCAGAGAGACGAAAAAAGTTTCAGAGAAAGACACATAGCGTCATCAGCTTGTTCGGGATTGAATACAGGATTTGTCTGGCGGCAATAGCGCGGTGGTCCCACCTGACCCCATGCCGAACTCAGCAGTGAAACGCCGGCGCGCCGATGGTAGTGTGGGGTCTCCCCATGTGAGAGTAGGGCACTGCCAGACATTCATTTAGTCAGAGAAGCCATCCGTCACCGGATGGCTTTTTTGCGTTTGGGGATAATAGTTTATTTTTTCAATTTTTATCCGTTATTTTTGCGAGAATAAGCAGCTAATACGGTTCTTTCTGATAAATCCAGATAATCTTCCATTTTCTGCGTCGCTAATTCTGTCTGACCTGAATCCAGAAGCTCTAGAATATATGCATTCTTATCGACATAAGGAGCATATAGCAGTTCTGGTTCATTCAAAAGGCCAAAAGCTAAACGAAGTTCTGCCGAAATATTGCGGTAGAATGTCATTAATCTTTCACTGTCGGTTAGTTCTACGATAGCGGCATGGAAACGCATATTGGCTGTACCAACTCCGACCCAATCTTGCTGATTTTGACATTGCCGGGCATTTGCTACTGCTTCCCGCATTTTGGTAACAGCAGGATGCATAGGGTATGCCTGTGCAAGTGCTTGGCATTCAATCAGTTTTCTGACTCGATAGATATCAATAATTGACGCAATATCAGGTATTGCTACAAACACACCTCGATTGGGTTGGTGTTTTAATAAACCTTCTTGAGTAAGAGTACGGAATACTTCCCGTAAAGTATTGCGGGAAATTTCAAGTTGTTCACTTAGGATTGCTTCTGATAAACGTTGTCCGGGTAATAATTCCCCGATAACCAGTTTATTTCTTATGATTTCTGCAATTTTCTTACTCAAGATTTGAGGAGAACTCTCTCTTTTCATAGTTATCCATTAGGTGTAGCTGAGAAAAGTGCCTTTGGTGTTCAAAAGTTAATCTTCACATATTCTTGGATAACCAGCAAGTTACGATTATTTGCTTAATATAAGATGACATGATTCTTTTCATCCTAATTCTAAGATTGTGTATTTCAATATTGTCTACCTCAATATTACGTGCTTGAGAATTTGGTCGGGAATATGAATAAAGTGATCTCTGTTGGATTTTTACACTATATAGACTAATTTTATTTGATTATTTTCTCGTCAGAAATTATCTATTGTTCAACAACATGACAATGATGATTTAACAATATGATAAATGTAATCGATTTAAACAGTGATCTCGGAGAGAGTTTTGGACAGTGGAGGATGGGAAATGATGAGGAAATGCTGGGGATTGTCAGCAGTGCAAATGTTGCCTGTGGCTTTCACGCAGGTGATCCAGCAGGAATTTTGCAGACACTGAAATTAGCGAAGGAAAATCAGATCGTTATTGGGGCTCATGTTTCTTATCCTGATTTAGTTGGTTTTGGCCGTCGTAATATGGATCTTGCCAGTGATGAACTTACCGCAGATGTGATTTATCAGATTGGTGCTTTGCAAGGGCTGGCTACATCAATAGGAACAACAGTCAGTTATGTAAAACCACACGGTGCGCTTTATAACACGATAGCTAATGATAAACAGCAGGCTCTGGCGGTTATTGAGGGCATATTGGCAATTAACCCAAATCTTGCATTGATGGGATTGGCTGGCTCAAATATCCTCCGGCTGGCGCAAGAAAAAGGTCTGAAAACTATCTCTGAGGCTTTTGCAGATCGTGCCTACACATCGAAAGGAGAATTGGTTTCCCGTCGTGAAGAAGGTGCTGTATTGCATGATGCTAACTATGTTGCACAGCGTATGTTGCAGTTAGTAACAGAGGGAGGAGTGGGATCTATTGATGGAAAATTCACCCCTATTGAAGCAGATTCTATTTGTGTACATGGTGATAGCTTAGGTGCGCTGGATATGGCCCGACAGATAAAAATTGTCCTGCAACAGGCAGGGATCACCATTCGATCATTTCTCCATTCATAACCACATAGATTAAATATTTCAGGAGATAGCTTTGCGTTTTTTACCTGTTAATTTTAATTCCATTATGGTTGAACTCAGTGGATTGACAGAAACACTGATGTTGTTTGATTCGCTGAATATGACACCGATCCCTGGGATTGAAGAGACTATTCCGGCGGCAAGAACTTTAATGATCCGTTTTCACCCGATGACAATTTCAGTTTATCAATTGGTAGATGAGATTCAGAATCGAAGTCTGCAAACATGCCGCTATGTGAGTGGAAAACAGATTGAGATCCCAGTGTGCTATAACGGTGAAGACTTAGCTGCTGTTGCTGAAATGCTAGGAACCTCAGTACAGGACGTTATACGCCAACACACCGAAAATGAATATATGGTGGCTTTTACTGGATTTGCGCCTGGTTTTGCTTACATGGTTTCGGATATTGCACAATGGAATATTCCACGTCGTAAAACACCAAGAACACGTATTCCCGCGGGCACAGTTGCTTTGGCGGGGGAGTTCAGTGGCATTTATCCTCAGGCAAGTCCCGGAGGTTGGCAACTGCTTGGTATTACCAATGAACGCATGTGGGATCTTTCGCGCCCTGAACCTGCTTTATTACAACCGGGTAATCGTGTCAGTTTCCGAAATGTTGAACGAGGTATTGTAACGGTAAGTTTGCCTGAAAAATCGTCTATTACTGATGACACTTTTGCTGAAATATCTCCAAAGGGAAATTTTTGTTCTCTGGAAATATTATCTGTCGGACTACAAACATTATTCCAGGATTTAGGGCGTTTGGGAAAATCAGGGTTGGGGATATCGGCATCTGGTGCCATGGATAAAAGTGCTTTGCGTAGTGCAAATCGTATCGTTGGTAACTCTTCTGATCAAGCATGTTTGGAAATAGTACAAGGGGGATTTAAAGCTGTCGTCCGAGGGAAAATAATTATTGGGGTTACTGGAGCTTTCTGTCCAATTCGAATCAAAACCCCGCAAGGGGAAATTTTGCATGTAAACCCTTACCAACCTATTGATTTAAATGATGGAGATGAAATCACATTAGGAATACCCAATGCGGGAATGCGCTCTTATCTGGCTGTCAGAGGGGGTTTTATTATTCCTGAAGTACTGGGCAGTCGTTCATTTGACACGCTGTCTAATATTGGCCCTGTACCAATAAAATCTGACGATAGATTGGTCGTAGGAGAAACATCTCATTGTGCAGCAGTATCTGTTTCTGAAACACCTGCATTCGTAATGCCAAATAAAGATGACGTTGTGATATTGGATATATTCCTCGGCCCTCGTACTGACTGGTTTGAGCAGACATCAATTGATTTGTTACGAAACCAAATCTGGCAGGTAACTCCACAATCCAACAGGATTGGTTTGAGGCTAAATGGTGAGTACGCACTATCACGTATTAAGCACGAAGAGTTACCAAGTGAAGGAACTTGCCGTGGTGCGATACAAATTCCGGCCAGTGGGCAGCCAGTATTGTTTCTGGCAGATCATCCTGTGACAGGTGGATATCCTGTTATTGCTTCTGTGGCACATTATCACCTTGATCTTGCTGGTCAGATTCCGATCAATGGTAAAATTCAATTTAATCCCATCAATCAATTCCACGAAATCCAGGGGAGTAAATAGCGGCAATGAACGCGACTGTAAACAATGTAAAAAAGACTACAAATAAGGTATTGATTGCCAATCGTGGTGAAATTGCTGTTCGCATCATTCGTGCTTGTCGTGACTATGGCATACAAACGGTAGCTGTTTATGCAGATTCTGATTTTGATGCACAACACGTACAATTAGCAGATGAAACGTACGCTTTAGCAGGAAACAGACCTACAGAAACCTATCTTAATATTCCACGCTTACTGGAGATCGCAAAGCAAGCTCAGGCAACGATGATCCATCCCGGATACGGTTTTTTGTCTGAGCGAGCGGAATTTGCCCGTGCTGTTATCGATGCAGGATTGATTTGGATTGGCCCTGATCCTGACACAATTGACGAGTTGGGAAATAAAGTTAAGGCACGTAAAATTGCCCGGCAAGTTGGTGCTCCTTTGGTGACAGGAACCACAGAGCCTGTCAAAGATGTGCAGGAAGTGGTTGCTTTTGCCGAGGAACATGGCTTGCCTATTGCTATTAAAGCTGCATTTGGTGGTGGAGGTCGTGGTTTGAAAGTGGCTTGGCGACGAGATGAAGTTGAAGAACTTTACTATTCCGCAGTACGTGAGGCAACAGCAGCTTTTGGGCGGGGGGAATGTTTTATTGAACAGTTCCTGAATAAACCGCGTCATATTGAAGCGCAGGTGATTGCAGATAAATACGGCAATATCGTTGTGGTTGGCACCCGTGATTGTTCCTTGCAGCGTCGGAATCAGAAACTGGTAGAAGAAGCTCCGGCTCCCTTTTTAACTCAGCAGCAACGAGAACGCATTCATCAAGCGGCAAAAGAGATTTGTGCGGCAACCCATTATGTCGGAGCGGGGACGGTCGAGTTTTTACTTAGTGCTAATGGTACGCTCTCTTTTTTAGAAGTGAATACTCGCTTACAAGTTGAGCATCCCGTTACGGAAGAAACAACAGGGATTGATTTGGTTATTGAACAGTTGAGGATTGCAGAAGGTTATCCGTTAAGCATCCAAGAAACGCCTGCACCAAGAGGGCATTCGTTTGAATTTCGCATCAATGCGGAAGATGCAGGAAAAGGTTTTTTGCCCACATCTGGTACTATCACAGAGTTTCTCCCGCCTTCTGGTCCTGGTATTCGTCTGGACTCCGGTGTAATGAGTGGTTCTACAGTCCCCGCTACTTTTGATTCATTGATGGCAAAACTGATCGTCACAGGAACAACACGTGAGCAGGCTCTTGCCCGTGCACGTCGGGCATTACAAGAATTTAAAATCAGCGGAGTAGCATCAGTTTTACCTTTCCACCGGGCTGTAATCGAACATTCTGATTTTGTCTCAGGGGATAATTTCAACGTTCATACCCGTTGGATTGAAACGGATTTTGCCAATAAACTGGAAGCTTCGCTCCGTCAGATCCCTGCTGAGGATAAAAATATCACCCGCACTTATATTGAAATTGATGGTCGCAGGTGTGAACTGGGTTTGCCATCGGCTCTGTTAGCGGGATTAGCCCACTCATTACCTGCTAATGGGCAGCAATTGCTTCATCCGATAACGGAGGAAGCCGAACCAAAAGATCCCCGTCAGGTAAAGGCATCTATTTCCGGCATCCTGCATTCCTGGTTGGTTCAGGAAGGGGAACAAGTAAATGAAGGTGATGTGATTGCCGTGATGGAAGCCATGAAAATGGAGGTACAGATCAGTGCACATTGTTCAGGGAAAATCACATTCTGTGCTCAGGCAGGGAATTATCAGGATGCAGAAAGCATTTTGGCTAACATAGAATAGTAAAAATCAAAGGGGAGGGGACAAATTGTTCCCTTTAAGCTTTATTAAACTGGCGAAACAGGATGTCATTAGTAAAGCATTATGGCTCCTGATAGCGCCTTAGTCAGGCTCTTTATCGTCATCAACTTCTTCATTCTATTCAATAAATAAACCTGCCTTTGTGGACTCAGATCGTCAACAAATCTTCGCTAAGAGCTAAGAATAGTGGGATTTGTTGGGATCTTATTCCGAATTTAAATAGTTAAAATAAATGATAATAACTTAAGGTTATTTACATTTCCTATAGAAATATAAATAATAATGATTCTCAATCATGTTTTAACTGAAAATGTATGTCTAAAATTACCAAAATTTACGCAAGCCTGGCTAAAAGTGGCCTGTGTGTTCCTTTGATGTCAGCATCAATGTTGACAGTCGCTATTTCTACTAACGCACTAGCCAACACCGAAGGGTCAACCAAAAAATCGATGTCAACTGGCGATACACTCGTTGTTATTGCAGGTAACAATGCAGAACAAGAGAGTGGGAAAGTCAACCGTAACGAAATTAAAGTCAGACAGGCACAAAGTGTCGGTGAGATCTTAAAGAATGTACCGGGCGTTCAAGCGGGTCATCCTAGCGCTTTAGGGCAGCGTTTTAAAATCCGTGGCATGGATGATCAATTCATAAACGTAACGGTTGATGGTGCACGACAAGAGGGATATCACTTCCATCATGCAGGGAACTACGGTATAGACCCTGAAATGCTGAAGCAAGTTGATATCAGTGTTGGTACTAACAGTATTACCTATGATACCGGAGCCCTTGGCGGTGCATTAAAATTTGAAACTGTTGATGCGGGTGATTTATTGGAGCCGGGCCAATTATTTGGCACAAAAGGCAAATTAAGCTATGTCAGTAATGGTTCTGAGTTCCAGCAATCTTTAGCAACTTATGGCAGAGTAGGATCAGTTGATTTATTAGGCTATTTTAACCATCGTAATATGAATGATGCTGAATCGGGCAGAGATAGCCGCGGAAGAGACTCAATTCCTACCGATGGGAAACTGGTTAATTATTTATTAAAAGCAAAATTCAATCTGACTGATGAGCAGTACATTAATGTATCAAAAGAACATTATCAGAATGATGCAGATACTAATTTCAGATTGAATTTTGGTTCGGATATCAATAAAGGGAAAAAAGGAAAATACGCTTTAGAGCGTGATGCTTATAATCTCACTTACAGATATGTACCCGTCGATAATGATTTCATTGACTTAAAAATTTCTGCCTATCACACAGAACAAAACTTCAATCATATGAGGGAAGTAGGTGGACCTGGAAAAGGATTTGACAGTATTGTTGAAACCCAGGGTATTAGGGCTCGTAATGTCTCTAATTTTGATACCTGGAAGCTATCCCATGTTTTAACTTATGGGTATGAATATTTTGATACCAGAATGGCATATACTGATGTCTCAGAAAATGTACACAAAAAAGCTGTAGAAACAGGAAAGTCATCATCTGTTTATTTGGAAGATGATATTCAAATTGCTGATTTCCATTTCATACCGGGTATCAGATGGGATCATTATAAATACAACACCATTAATAAAAACCATGAGCCTTTTGAGAGAACTTATGCTCGTTTTTCAAAAGCACTTGGTTTGAAATACGAACTTGGCACGTCAACCACATTATTTGCTAATTACACCGAGCTCTTCAGAGGGCCGTTGGGCAAAGAAATCGGTTTGGGGCCAAGTAATCACAATGCTAACTTGAAAGCGACAACAGGGTACAACTTAGAAACTGGCGTAGCGGGAACGTATCCTGGTGTTTTTGCTGAAAATGATTCATTCACTGTAATCGGTAAAGTATTCCAGACCAATTTTAAAGACCTGTCTACGACTTTAGCTAAGAGAACACTGCACAACATCCCGAAATCCAGATTGGAAGGGTTCGAATTAGCGACCAAATATAAACTGGATAACTGGTCCTTAAGAGCGACTTACGCCAAAGCGAATAATAAAATTATGCAAGGTAATGAGTTGTTTGACAGGAGAGTGGAGTTTACTCCAACCATTGGTGATTCTTTCACCATTGGAGGGAGCTACTTGTTTGATAAAACTGATATTGAACTCGGATGGAATTCCCGATTTGTCCGTTCAGCAGACGCGAAAGGAACAGATAGTGGTAAGATTGTAAATGTACATAAATCAGGCTATGGCGTCAGTGATGTGTATATTTCCTGGGCACCGAAAACTGGCTCATTTAAAAATACAGAGATCCAGCTCGGTATCGATAACGTCTTCGATAAACGTTATAACGAACAGTCTTACTATCTGAATACTTATAAAGGACAAGAAGAGAAAGGCCGCACATATAAAGCGACAATTTCTTACAAGTTCTAATCCTTATACGTTCTAAGGAATGAGCCTTAATTTATAGTAAAGAAGTCTGCGGATTAACCGCAGACTTTTCTCCTTAAGCACCTTCCAGCTATATATCTTTTAACTGCAATATAATTCCAACGACGATAACTTTCCAACTACAGCGTAAAAACCCCAATCAAGGCAACCACAGTCAGAATCGCGGCGGCACCATAAAACACCCATTGACTGACGGGAATGTGAATTTTCAGATCGTGTATACCGTGATGAATACGGTGCAAACCACACCACAGTGGCAGGCTGATCATCAGCAGTAAGAAAATGCGGCCAATAAAACTCTGGCAAAATGTCAGAATACGTTCATAAGAAAGTGCTTCCGGTGCCAGTTCCAGTGGCAGCAAAATACCCAGTAGCAGGATAATTGCAGGCCCAACAATGGCACTCCACATACCACCTGCACCAAACAGGCCCCAGAAAATCGGTTCATTGGAACGTTTTGGTACTTGATTCATCAAATCCTCCTTGGGGGGTTAGGCTTGGGGTTAGAATAGTGCTACACCGAGAATCACGGCACTGGCAATGATAGTGGTTGCCCACAGTAGTTTGACAATCGGTCCCGGTGGCATTTTTTCATTTTTGACAATGATATTGAGCGCTTTGGGAGCCAGCTCAAACCACGTTTTGGTGTGCAATAGTGCAGCCAGCAGGGTGATAACATTAATCAGCAATACCAGCGGATTTTGCAGGAAAGAGACAAACCCTGCCCAATTTTCGGGGCCGCCTTTCAAAGCGAACAGGCCATAAAGCACTAAGATACTGAACCAAACGGCAGGAATAGCTGTCCCTTCACGCAGCATATAGAATCGATAGAATCCCAGTTTATGCCACCAATTAGGCTCCATGCCACGTACATAAGGTTTACGTTTTGTTGCCATTATTCTTTCCTCCCTTATTATGGTTTCAGCATAGAGATAATGAAATCTTTGGCACTTTCTGCTTTGCTTTGTTGAATTGCACCCGCTGGATCAACATGCTTCGGGCAAACTTCAGAGCAATAACCGACGAACGTACAAGACCAGACGCCATTATCGCTGTTGATCTGTGGCATACGCTCTTTTTGGCCGTGATCCCGATTATCAAGATTATAGCGGTGCGCCAGTGTGACTGCGGCAGGGCCGATAAATTCAGGATTCAGGCCAAACTGCGGGCAAGCTGCGTAGCACAGGCCACAGTTGATACAGCCGGAGAATTGATGATACTTTGCCATCTGTGCCGGAGTTTGCACATTCGGGCCATCAGAGGGTTTGCGCTCATTACCGATAATATAAGGTTTGATAGCTTCCAGACTCTCAATAAAGTACGTCATATCCACAACTAAATCCCGTTCAATCGGGAAATTCCCTAATGCTTCAACCTTCAGACCTTGCGGATAATCACGCAGGAAAGTCTTACAGGCCAATTTTGGTACGCGGTTCACCATCATGCCGCAGGAACCACAGATTGCCATACGGCAAGACCAGCGGTAAGACAGATCAGGGGCCAGATTATCCTTAATATAGCCTAAGGCATCCAACAGAGAAGTCTGCTCATCGTAGGGCACTTCGTAAGTTGCGAAATATGGTTCATTATCGATTTCTGGGTTATAGCGCATGACTTCCATTTTCAGTTTTTTCATCTCAGTCATTCGCTTGCTCCTCCTGTTTTTTCTCTTGTGCGGCAGCTTCACCGCCATAGACCCGTTTTGCTGGTTGGGATTTAGTGATCTTCACATCACTGTATTCCAAATGTGGGGCACCTTCCGGGTTATAGAAAGCCAGTGTATGTTTCAGGAAGTTCTCATCATCACGTTCTGTGCAGCCTGTATCAAGGCGCTGGTGAGCGCCGCGGGACTCTTTACGGTTCATGGCCGAGTGAGCCATACATTCAGCGACATCCAGACCAAATCCCAGTTCAATGGTATAGAGCAGATCAGTATTGAATACACTGGAGCGGTCACTGATTTGGATGTGTTTAACACGCTCTTTCAGTTCAGCAATCTTATCAATCGTCTTCTGCATTAACTCAGGAGTACGATAGATACCGCAACCTTCTTCCATTGAGGTTCCTAACTCATCGCGGATCTTCGCGCAGTTTTCATTACCTTGCTGATTCAGCAGTTTATTGAGTTTAGCTTCGATATCGCGGGTTTGCGCATCCAGTGCATTTTCATTGGCGCATGTAGCTTCCTGAGCACGTTTAACAGCCTCTTCACCCGCCAGACGACCGAAGACCACCAGTTCTGCCAGTGAGTTAGATCCGAGGCGGTTGGCACCATGCAACCCGACAGAAGAACACTCCCCAATGGCAAACAGCCCTTTGACACGGGTTTCACATTGTTGATTGGTTTCGATTCCGCCCATCGTGTAATGCGCTGTCGGGCGAACGGGGATCGGTTCTTTGACTGGATCAACACCTACATACGCTTTGGCTAATTCACAGATAAATGGCAAACGTTCGAGTAATTTTTTCTCTCCCAGATGACGCAGATCCAGATGCACAACATCACCACGTGGTGTTGCAATGGTTCGGCCTGCTCGCCATTCATGCCAGAATGCCTGAGAAACTTTGTCGCGTGGCCCCAGTTCCATATATTTATTTTCGGGATGGCCGAGTGGAGTTTCTGGCCCCAAACCGTAATCCTGTAGATAGCGGTAGCCATCTTTGTTAACCAGGATCCCTCCCTCACCCCGGCAGCCTTCGGTCATTAGGATCCCTGATCCCGGTAAACCGGTTGGGTGATACTGTACAAATTCCATATCACGCAATGGAATACCGTGGCGGAACGCCATACCCATGCCATCGCCTGTCACAATGCCACCATTGGTGTTGTAGCGATATACTCGTCCGGCACCACCAGTAGCCATAATGACCGCATTTGCGCGAATTTGAACTTTGCTTCCTTCCATCATATTCAAGGCGACTAAACCACGCGCTTGACCTTCATCAACCAAAATATCGAGGACAAAATGCTCATCAAAACGCTGGATTTGAGGATATTTGAGCGAGGTTTGAAATAGTGTATGCAGCATGTGAAAGCCGGTTTTATCGGCAGCAAACCATGTGCGTTCAATTTTCATACCGCCAAAACGACGAACATTGATAGAACCATCTTCTTTACGGCTCCATGGGCAGCCCCATTGCTCCAACTGGATCATTTCCGTTGGACAATGTTTGACAAAATACTCAACCACATCCTGTTCACATAGCCAATCGCCACCAGACACTGTGTCATTGAAATGAAAATCATAGGAGTCATGAGATTGAGTGACAGCGGCTGATCCACCTTCCGCGGCGACGGTGTGGCTGCGCATAGGATACACTTTGGAAATCAGGGCAATTTTAAGTTGGGGATTAGTTTCAGCCGCAGCGATAGCTGCTCGTAGACCTGCGCCACCGGCTCCGATAATGACTAGATCAGCATTGAAGGTTTGCACAGCGCTTCTCCATTTTGTTTAAGTGAGGGTTCAAACTAAATAAATCAAAAATCAGTTAAAGGAACCGTTATGTTATTACTCATCTTTTTCTCTATTTTTGCTATGCTGAAGTAATATTTATCTTTATTTATCAATGTATTATTCGTAATGATGTTATGAATGATTTTCTATACTTTAACGAGAGAAGTTCACTATCTGTTATTTTTTGTATGGTTTAATTATAGCGAATAGTGTCGGGGGGAAATTTGATATGAATGCGTATTTTGTGTGATTTTCCTTGCAAAACGTGAGCTGAGACAGGTTTTTTACTTATTGACATGATGTATGCGATGATGAAAAATAATTTATCAAATTTTTTGATAAAAGTAAGATATAAACAACACATTGCTGTAATTAATGACGATTTTATTTTTAAAAAAATTATCAGGCAGAATATTAACTGAGAAAAAAATACTTATCAAATAAGACATTTAATAATAATGTATGTCCGAATTATATTTTTAGGGTAAGTTTTATATATGAGTTTTTTAAATGGAAATATGGAATTAAATATAAATATTGTTTTATTTTGATAATGTGAATTGCGTGATTTTTTCATTAATCAGTGATGTCAAATATTTTCTTTGACATATCAAGAATCATCATCTAACTTTTATATATAACTTTTGATTAGGATTTGTCTTCTTTGGGGCACATTTAATAAGTTATCAATTTTATGCTTATCCGAAGTTTAGATTGGTAAAAAGGGAATGTAATATACTCTATTGAATAGGAGTGAAAAAATTTTTGTATAATCATAAGTTAATATTTTTATCTCTATTCTATATAGGGATTTAGCATCAATTTAAAATAGGGATTTTTTTTCACTTAATTGATGATTATATTCTGATGATATTGTGATTTTCAATTCAGAGTTAGATCTCTACTGAATTTTTTTGTATTTTTTATGTAAATAATTATCTAAAGGAATAATCATATGAATATCAAAGATAAATCAGCATCAGTCAATACATTAACAGATGGTGAGGTATTTTACGACGTAAAAATTCTTAGGTTGCAGATTTTCGGTCTGGAAGACAGAAGCAGTGGTGTTAGGATCACAGTCCATCATGAGCAGTATGGTGTTCTTTTTTATGCACTTGCAGCTCCTAATCAGGAGATAGGCGGAATTGCAATATATATGGGGTTATTGGAGGCTTTACTCAAAAGAGCTGTAGTAAGAATAAAAGCTACCGGATATCATGGTGAACCAGAAGTTGGTTTAATTTCAGGTGTTACATTTGGTACAGTGTAAAAAACAATCTTGACTAATTCACTTTTAAGAAATTTATTAATAATTGAAAATTAGTTAAAGGAGTAATAACATGAGCAGCAATGATAAATCAGTATCAAATAAGATACGAGAAGATGATGATACAACTATTCACAATGTAAAAATTGTTGGAGTAGAGGCTGATGTTTTATTTAGTAATATTGAAATAAAGTTTGTTGATTCACAAGGGTTTCATTTTGATAAATTTTATTTATCATATCCTGAACACCGTATAAGTGGAGAAGGAATATATATTACATTACTGTTAGCTTTAAACAATTCATTTCTTGTATCATTAAAACTCACCAAAGCGACTTATCCAGCAGAATTTCGTTACATATCTGGTGTTAAGGTTGAAATTCCGGGTGTAATACCTGATCCTCATGCTCCTTGGAATTAAGATGAAAAACGTTTTTCTACTTTCTACTTTCTTTGACTCCAATAGAATCTTCTGGCATTTGGACATGGATGTTCATATTATTCAATGAAATTACAATGAAAGTTTAAAATTTATATTTTATTATCTTCCATGCAGAGGTTAGAGAAATTCTGGCCATTTGTATTGCCGAGAATAATTACTCACCAATTTCATGTTGAAAATTTGTCTGGCGAGCGGGATGCGGGTAAACTGCGCGTTTTGTTTTATCTTGGAGTCATTGGAACATGAACAAAGTTGCGGATTGGCAGCCAACTGCCCCTATTGCCAACCTGTTGAAAAGGTCAGAGATTCTGGCAGAAATACGGTGCTTTTTCGCAGATCGCGGGGTGTTGGAGGTTGAAACACCTGCCATGAGTCAAGCGACCGTCACTGACGTCCACCTTGTTCCTTTCCAGACACGATTTGTTGGGCCTGGTGCGGCGGATGGTTTGCCCCTGTACCTGATGACCAGCCCTGAATATCACATGAAACGTCTGTTGGCAGCAGGCAGCGGTTCTATTTATCAGATGGGAAAAAGTTTCCGTAATGAAGAAGCGGGGCGTCACCATAATCCTGAATTCACCATGCTGGAGTGGTATCGTCCGCATTACGATATGTATCGTTTGATGAATGAAGTGGATGATCTATTGCAGCAAATTCTGGATTGTGAAAGTGCTGAATCTCTTTCTTATCAGCAGGCATTTATCCGTTATTTGGGTGTTGATCCTCTGACTGCAAGCAAGGAAAAACTGCGTGAAATCGCGGCAAAACTTGATCTCAGCAATATCGCTGATCGTGAAGAAGATCGGGATACCTTGTTGCAATTGCTTTTTACCATGGGAGTTGAAACGCACATTGGGATTGAGAAGCCGACGTTTATCTACCATTTCCCTGCATCCCAGGCGGCACTGGCAGAAATCAGTAAAGAAGATCACCGTGTTGCCCAGCGCTTTGAAGTTTATTTCAAGGGCATGGAATTAGCGAACGGTTTCCGTGAACTGACAGACAGCAAAGAGCAGCGCCTGCGTTTCGAGCAGGATAACCGGAAACGTGAAGTAATGGGGTTACCTGTACAGCCGATTGATGAGTACCTGCTTGAAGCGTTGGCTCATGGTATGCCGGAATGTGCCGGAGTTGCATTGGGAGTTGATCGCCTGATTATGTTGGCACTAGGTGCAGAGAGGATCAGCGAAGTGATCGCATTTCCAGTGGGAATCTCTTAACCTGAACTTCATTGAGTATAAAGGGGACATTAAAGTTGCCCCCTTTTTTCATGGTGATATTGATTACTGATGTTCGTGATGTTTTTCCAGGAATTTCACGGCTAAATCAGGGAAGTCGGTGAATGCACCATCAACATTCGCTTTGTCAAAAACGATATCAAACAATTGATTTCCGCTGGTGGCATATTTTGGCAGTTGGTCAATACGGATAGTGTATGGATGTACCACCAGATGGCTGGCGTGAGCTTCTTTCACCATACCAGTCAATTTAATGTTGTCTGGTGTAGAATCACTGGCGATCAGCATATGGTAATCAGGGCCAATACCGTCAGCATATTTTGCCACTTCTTTCATTGCGCCCGGTTTAAACATCCAGTCATAACTGTAGTTCTGCCACGTGCCATCTGTTTTTTGCTCGTAGGTTTCATTCCAGTCAGTGTAAGCAATCAGCTGAACAAGTTTCAGATCCATCCCCAATTTTGGTTCCAGCTCATTTTTGATGCGTTTCAGCTCATTGGCATCAAAACATTGCAAATAGACTTTATCGCTCTTTTTGGTATAGCCATATTGTTTTAGGACTTCCAATACCTTAGTTGTGATGTCTTTTCCTGCCTGACGATGGAACCATGGAGCTTTGATCTCAGGATAAATACCGATATCCTTTCCGGTAGATTTGTTCAGACCTTGAATAAATTCCAGTTCTTCCTGAAAAGTGTGAATACGAAAATCCGATTTTCCCATTGGAAAACGGCCAGGATAGCTTTGTACTTTTTTGCCATCCTTAATATCAAAACCTTCAGTAAATTTCAGTGACTTAATTTCTGGCAAAGTAAAGTCGATGGCATAATAGCGTCCGTCAGTACGAGCGCGGTTTGGGAAACGTTCTGCGACATCCGTTACGCGATCAAGATAATGGTCGTGCAGTACAATAAGTTGATCATCTTTAGTCATAACCAAATCTTGCTCAAGGTAATCCGCTCCTTGCGCATAGGCCATTGCTTTGGCGGGTAATGTGTGTTCAGGCAAATAACCGCTGGCACCACGGTGGGCGATAACAATTTTATCTGTTGCAGCATATGCAATACCTGACATTGATGATGCTAATAAAATACCTGCCATAATTGCCTTAATAGGGGTTTGCATTGGAGTTCTCCATTTATTCTAATAGAAAATCTTGAATAAAAAATGATGTTACTTACCACTGTACTGATTTTTCGTCAAAGGCCAGAAAAATAAGGGGAATTCATGCCAATTCTTTATATAAAATAAAGAAATAACACATTCCTAAATATTGATTTTATCAGTGGTATGTCACAATTTTATGACACAAAAATTTTTTCTCCAGGTTCTGTTTATACCTAACCCTGTTTTATCTGTTATTAAAGGAACAGAAACATAAGATGGAATTGTGTTTTGTATTCAAATAATAATTTTAAATGATGTAAACAGACATTGTTTAGATTGAAAGTTTTTAGGGTGTTTATCTCAGAAAATGAAAGACTCAGTATAGCTAATGAAATCGCAGTACAGTTTTATTGTACTGCGAATGATATGGTTATTAATCAACGTCTTTCAGTTATGTTATTAACCTTGGCGAGCCATTTCTTGCTTGTGTTTGTTTTCACTTATCATAACAAACAGTAATAGAATAACGGACAGGACGCTACCACCGACCATGATCATAAAGCCGCCATCCCAGCCGGCGAAGTCAACGGTGTAACCGACAATGGCGCTGGCTGCTACCGAGCCACCCAAATAGCCAAACAGGCCGGTAAAGCCAGCCGCAGTACCTGCTGCTTTTTTCGGTGCTAATTCAAGGGCATGCAGGCCTATTAGCATAACAGGACCGTAAATAAGGAAGCCAATCACTAGCATACAGATCATATCAACAGTCGGGTTACCCGCCGGGTTCATCCAGAAGACAATAGTGGCGATTGTAACAAGTGTCATAAAGAAGACACCAGTAGCACCACGGTTGCCTTTGAACACCTTGTCAGACATCCAGCCGCACAGCAACGTACCAGGGATACCTGCGTACTCATACAGGAAGTAAGCCCAGGAAGATTTGTCCAGTGCGAAGTGCTTAACTTCTCTCAGGTAAGTTGGTGACCAGTCGAGAATACCGTAACGCAACAAGTAAACGAATACGTTGGCAACCGCAATCATCCACAGCAGTTTGTTAGGCAGAACGTACTGCATGAAAATTTCTTTTGCAGTCAGTTCACTTTCATCTTTTTCTGTGTAATCAGGTGGGTAGTCGTTTTTGTACTCTTCGATTGGTGTTAAACCACAGGATTGAGGGGTATCACGCATCAGAGCGAAGACGATAATGGCAACCAGGATAGCCGCAAATGCAGGCATATAGAGAGCCGCTTTCCAGTCGTTAAACCATGCCATACCTAAGAGGAATAGCAATGGTGGTAAACCACCGCCAACGTTATGAGCACAGTTCCAGATGGAAACAATTCCGCCACGCTCTTTTTGTGACCACCAGTGAACCATAGTACGGCCACAAGGAGGCCATCCCATGCCCTGGAACCAGCCGCACAGGAACAGCAGAGCAAACATGATAGCAATGCTTGAGGTTGCCCACGGTACAAAGCCCATAAATAACATTACGGCTGCCGCAAGTATCAAACCTGCTGGCAGAAAGACACGTGGGTTAGAACGGTCGGACACGGAACCCATAATGAACTTTGAGAATCCGTATGCGATTGAAATACCTGATAGAGCGAAACCTAGGTCACCTCTGGAAAAGCCTTGTTCTACCAAATACGGCATTGCCAGAGCAAAATTTTTCCTCACCAAATAATAGGCTGCATACCCAAAGAAAATCCCTATAAAAATTTGCCAGCGCAAGCGACGATAAAGTGGATCTATTTCTTGCACAGGCAACCGGGTTTTGTGGGGCGCCGGCTTGAAAATACTTAACATGTTTGTCTCCACATGACTATTAGTATGGATAGTATGGACTAGTATGAGCGAATCACCACAGCTTACTAGTGATAAGCAGTAAACGAAAATTCGAATTGATTTTTTTCTATATCGAAGAAAATAATAGCTAAAACAGATTCATACATCTGTAAAGTATCGATAACATATAGATATAATTTCGTAGGGTTCGCAATTTTGAGCGATTTATGGATTTTTTGAAATATATTTTATTTTTATTATCGTGACTTACGTCACAATTAAAGATGTTTGTTTGTTATTTTTGAGCGTTTTTAGTTCGTTTATGTGCTTTCGCACATAAAAGACTATTATTATTGAGGGAATTCGGATGGTGCTTTAATCATATGAGTGTCATTTACACAAGTATAAAAATTCTTAAACATATAGAAATAAATTGATAATGATATTTTCGATTGTATTATTTTTAGCCGTTAACTATTTTTGTATCGTGTTTTTTTATTTAGCTATGGGAGCTATTTTTATTTACATGCTTAACGTTTTTTATAACACAGTTACAAATAAAATGTTTGAATTTCTATTTGAAAATAATAGATATTACCACAAATAGTTATTCATATTCATGAGATGGGTTTTCATGAAGGCATGAATAGTTATTTATAAAAAAACACAATAATATCAAAACGATGAAGTGGTGTATAAGGCGTAATACACTCTATTCGTTAATAAGAATCCTATCCATTTATGGGTTGATTGTTTAATTAATAAAAAATTGCAAAAAAATATTAATTAATTAGTTATTAAGTTTTTATGATACTTTTTGAAGTTTATTTTTTTAATTCAGTTAAAGTCAACATAAGGTATTTGTAGTAGCCCGATGTGGACAATAGCTGAAATTTATTGACTAACAGCAAAAATATCTCCATTCGTCATAAAAAATGATGAAATAAAATGGAGAACAGAATGAGAACATCATTATGAATACTTACACACACAAGGCAATATTACACACAGCATTTACTGGGCAAAAATCTCCATTCTCCAATAATCCTGATATTAATGGTAATAATATCAGTTACATGGAAAATAAACTCCAACCATGGTTTGATAATGTACCATCTCGATTAGCAAAGCTGGCAAAAACCATGCCGAATGACACTGCTGTCTCGGATCAACATGGAACGTTGACATTTGGTGAATTACAGAAACGGGTCATGAATGCAGCAAATGTTTTGCGTTGCCATGGTGTCACAATGGGAAGTAATGTTGCTATTGCAGCCGAGAGAGGTATTCCATGGTTTATCACTATGCTGGCGGCCTGGCAACTTGGAGCAGTGTACATTCCTCTCAATACCATGATGCCGGAAAAGCGTTTGAACGATATTCTTGCCAGTTTGCCGGAAAGTATTTTGGTATCTGATGATACAGTATCAATAGGACTGAAAGCATCAACGCATATTCCTTTGGAACTCCTTTCAAATACTGTCGGGAAAGTAACAGAACGTATTAATATTCCCGAGCTCGGTGATCATCCAGCCTATGTGATGTTCACCTCCGGTTCTACCGGGCTACCAAAAGCTGTACAGGTACAGCATGACAATCTGGCGGCTTGTTTGTGTGCATTTGGGAAATTACTGTCAGTCAATCAGAACGATCGCATGCTTGCACTGACAACTTTCTCTTTCGACATTTCATTGCTGGAGTTGCTGTTGACTGTTGTTCATGGCGGCAGTATCTACATTACATCAATCGATACCCAACGTGATGCGATGGCGTTGTCTCAGACACTGTCTGATCCTCAATTTACACTGGCTCAAGCAACACCAGTCACCTGGTCAATGGCTTTAAATGCGGGCTGGGAGCCTCGCTCAGATATGAGTATGCTCTGTGGCGGAGAGGCTCTGTCACAAGATCTGGCGGATCAACTGACTGCATCTGGTGGAACTTTATGGAATGTTTATGGCCCGACGGAAACTACAATCTGGTCAACAGCATTCTGTATGAGAAAAGGGGATAAGGTGCAATTAGGTGGGCCAATCCCCGGCACCAGTATCACAATTGTGGATAAGTATTTAAGTCCTGTACCTAAAGGAACCGTAGGAGAAATCCTGATTGGTGGGTTGGGTGTGACAGCAGGATACCGCAACAATCCCACTGAAACCGCTAAACGATATGTTCCTGATGTAAAACAAAAAGGTAGAAGGGCGTATCTGACCGGTGATATGGCACGTATGCTTGAAGATGGTTCTCTCATTTATATGGGAAGACAGGATGATCAGGTAAAAGTACGTGGTTACCGCATCGAATTGGGTGAAATAGAAATCGCATTGAGAAAACAAAGCGGTGTCCAGGATGCCATCATCCGTGTGGCAGGAAGCGGTGATCTTGCCAGGATACAGGCATTCGTCTTGTTTGATCCTAATATGGTTGTACCGGATGAGTGGGTTCGGGAGACTCAGGTAACATTAAGGGAACGCCTGCATGAAGCCTGGATACCTACTGAATATTACCGTATCCCTTATATCCCTTTGACGAGCAGTGGCAAGCGGGATAGAAAGCGTCTGGAAGAAGTAGCAGAACGTCTGAATGCCAGCTACGACATTGTGCAGCCTCGGACAGAAACTGAAAAACGGGTTTATGCTATCTGGCGTGATCTGTTGGCAGTCGACACCTTTGGTATTACGGATGATTTCTTCCAGATTGGCGGGCATTCCATCTTGGTTGCCCGCATGGTGGAGCATATTGAAAAAGCATTCTCACTCAGGGTCCCCATTTCTGGTATCTATGTTGAACCCACTATCGCCAGAATTTCGGCCATTCTGGATGAAATGATCGAGGTACAGAAAAGTAATCCGGCTCAGCTTGCAGGAAATTATCACAGTGAAGCGCTTATCCAGCAACATGCAGAAACACTGAGAAAAGACGTTTACCTGAAAGAGAGCGTGCGCCCGGATGGTTTACCTCATGCAAACTGGTATAAACCTGATACCGTATTGCTGACGGGAGCTACCGGATATCTTGGCCTGCATTTACTGGAACAGTTGCTGAAACAGACTTCGGCTCAAGTTATCTGTCTGTGCCGTGCTGCTGATGAAAAACATGCGCGTGACAGGATCAAGGCTGGTTTTGTGAATTACCAGATTGATGTGGGTAATGAGCTTGATCGCGTAGATTTTGTGATAGGAGATTTAGGGCAACCTCGTTTCGGTCTGTTGCCGGAAACCTGGGAGAAACTTGCGCAAGATGTTGACGTAATTTATCACAATGGTGCGTTGGTTAACTTCATTTATCCTTATAGTGCACTGAAAAATATTAACGTTGATGGCACCAGAACCGCACTGGAATTTGCCTGTACTTCACGCCTGAAACACTTCCACTATGTTTCTTCCGTGAATGCCTTGTTTGCGACTGAATCACCTCGTCCATTTATGGAAGATGATCGTGCGATGAGTGAAACCGTACGTGATCCTTCCGGTTATTCCGGCAGCAAGTGGGTATCAGAAGGGATCATCAACATTGCCCGTAACCGGGGTGTGCCAGTGAGTATTTATCGTCCCGGTTTGATCCTTGGGCATACTCGTACTGGTGCTGCACAGGGGAATGATTATCTTGTCGCATCCCTGAAAGGCTATCTGGCAATGGGATTCTACCCTGACCATGCGTTGTTACTTGATATTATACCGGTTGATTATGTTGCTGAGTCATTGGTGCATATCTCTAAACAGCCTGAATCTGCCGGGAAATTCTTCAACTTGTTTAACCCTGTACAAGTCTCTATCCGGCAGTTCTTCGATTGGGTGCAGGAATTTGGTTATATCCTCAATCCAGTGCCATTCAATGAAGGGAAAGAGAAAATTCTTGCTTTGGATGACTCCCATCCGCTGTATCCACTGATTCCGTTGATTCGGGATATGGCAGAGAAACCTTATCGTGCGTTGGATCCTGCTTATGTTCATGAAATCCAGCCAGAGTTGGAGTTGAAACAGACAATGGCAGCATTGGAAGGAACAAATATTCAGTGTCCGGTAATTACATCTGAATATGTCCACCAGGTATTGCGTTATTTGATAGGTACTGGATTCTTGCCACAGGTACTGTCAGAAAGCTACAAACAGGAGGCTTTATCATGCAGCAACTAACAGGAAATGAAACTGAGGTTTGGATGGTTGTTATTAACATTAAAAAGCAGTACTCGATTTGGCCTGATGAATCTCTGATCCCAATTGGTTGGATGGCAACGGGTAAGAAAGGTACTAAAGAAGAGTGTCTTAACCATATTGCGAGTATATGGCCAGAACCAACAAAACAAGTCATTGATGTCCATTAAGAATGATAAATGAACGTGAATAGATAATATTATTTTATGGAGGGCATGGTCTTGAAAGGCCATGCCCATTTATTTTCCCGTCATTTTTTCTTCTCTTTTTACTTCCTTTCGGCTATTAAAAAATGCTCAAGAAGTAGTGACAGCTCTCTCGATATTGATTTTTTGCCCTCTCTTAATATGTGTTTTAAGTTCGTTTTTGTTCCTTATCAAACAATTCTCGCAGATTTTGAATATATTTTGGTTATTCCAACCAACATAAAATCAGAGCGGGTTTCCCCGCTCTGAAACTAATGGCATAGTACTGCATCATCAATACAACCAATCTTTACCCATTCGGTCCGCTGCCAGAATTGCAGCGTAGACTTGTTCCGGGGTTACGGTAAATGGCATATTGTGGATGGTTTCCCCTTCGGCACAACTTGTTATAGCAACCTGCATTATTTTTTTGTGCAGATTCTCATTTTCCCGTAGACCAAGTTGCTCCAGTGTAACCGGGAGGCCGATTTGTACACAGAAGTCGAGTACTGTTTCTAACTCTTCACTTGGGCTATTTTCCAATATCAGTTGTGTCAACGTGCCGAATGCCACTTTTTCACCGTGATACAGATGGTGGCACTCTTCCAGCGTGGTAAAACCATTATGAATAGCATGGGCAGCGGCAAGCCCCGCACTTTCAAAACCAATTCCACTGTGGTAGGTGTTGGCTTCAATAATATTTTCAACTGCGGGTGTCACAACTCCGGCCTCTACTGCCAGCTTCGCTTTATAACCCTCTGCCAGCAAAGTGTCGTAGCACAGTTTTGCCAAAGTCAGCCCAGTCAGAGAAGTTCCGCCTCCAGCCATGGTCAGGTTATGGGCTGTACTGCTGGCACGTGCTTCAAAATAAGTCGAGAGAGCATCTCCCATACCTGATACAAATAGGCGGACAGGGGATTTGGCAATAATATTGGTGTCTACCAACACAATATCGGGGTTTTTGGGATAGAGCAAATAACCATCAAATTTTCCCAATTCTGTGTATAAGACGGAAAGCGCACTGGTGGGGGCATCTGTTGAGGCAAGCGTCGGAGAAAGAATAGTTGGCAACTTTGCGTCGTGTGCTACTGCTTTGGCGGTATCAAGCGTTTTTCCACCACCAATCCCAATCACCGCCTGACACTGGTTATTTGATAAAATGGCTGACAAGCGTTGTATTTCACTACGGCTGCATTCACCGTTGAAAACTTCAAAGTGGCTGGTTACCTGGTGTTCTTTCAGGCTTTTGCTGACGGTATCCCCAATGAGATTCATCACAAAATTATCAGCAATCACGAAAACATGGTCAGCAAGTATTTTAGTATATTGACCGATGTGGGATATCGCATCTGGTCCTTGGATATATTTGGATGGAGACTGGATCACTTTCAGCATAAGAAAGATTCCTTCTTCACTGGAAATCTGATATGGACTGTCACGACGTTGGTGTGTGGCAGGTTATCAGTGGGTTCGGATAAAAGTATATGTTTGCCTGTCCGCCACCACTATACGACAAAATATACTGGTAGGTTATGTGCAAAAACAGGAAATGAGGGATCTATGAGGAAAAACTGAAAGGAAATTTGCGCCCTGATTAACTTAGGACGCAATGCTGTTTTAACTGGTTTTAGCCAGTGTCTTATCTGTTGAATATGAGAAAAAGAACTTAAGAATAAGATTCAGCAAGATACCATAAGCGGGCAGGAAAAAGAGCATGCAAATAAACAGCTTAAATGCGTAATCTACTAATGCAATCTCTACCCAATGTGTTGCCATAAACGCATCGGTGCTGCGATAGAACGCAATAAAGAAAAATGCCAGTGTATCAAGCATATTACCGAAAAACATAGCAGCAGCCGGTGCTATCCACCACCGTTGTTTTTGACGCAGTCGGTTGAAAACCCCAACATCCAATATCTGACCAAGAACATAAGCCATAAAACTTGCTGCTGCGATGCGGGCAACAAACAGGTTAAATGTTCCTAAAGCTGAAAATCCCTGCCATGTCCCCTGAAAAAACAGTGCGGAAATAAGGTAGGAGATCAGCAAAGCCGGAAGCATGACTGTCATAATAATTCGGCGTGCCAATCGAGCACCATAAATACGCACGGTTAAATCTGTTGCCAGAAAGATAAAGGGAAATGTAAATGCTCCCCAAGTGGTATGAAAACCGAAAATAGAGACGGGTAACTGTACCAGATAATTACTGGAAGTAATGATCAGAATATGAAAAAGAGAAAGCCAGATTAACACAGATGCTTTCTGCTGCGTGGTTATCTGCTGCGTAGTTAATTGGAGCATATTGTACCTTTTTACTGAATGGGGTGAGGGAACCCAGAAACCAATTTTCCCTGAATAATCATGGGAGATGGATCATACGCTGGCTGAACAACAAAAGCAAAAAGCAGCGATTGGCAATATTATGTAATATAATCCGTCGCTATAGATTGTTTGAACCCATAGAGATTGTTATGTCCGATTTTTTTGCCAACCCTGATAAAACGCTTGATACGCAGGGATTGCGTTGCCCGGAGCCGGTAATGATGATACGTAAAACTGTCCGTCATATGGATGCAGGGCAGACATTATTAATCATTGCTGATGATCCGGCGACGACTCGCGATATTCCCGGTTTCTGCCGTTTTATGGAACATACACTGATTGCTCAGGAAACGGCGGAAACGCCATATAGATATTTAATCCAAAAAAATGAAAATATTGCATGATGAACTGGTAGAAAAATAAACCCGTGCTAAGCTTATTAATATGGGACTTGGGAATGTTTATCACCTCACTGAGTGCCATATTTCCTTTTGTCTTAATAGCAATCTTGAGTAACTGTAGTGTTATTTTGAAAAGGTGCTTCCTTTGCACCTTTTCAGTTTGTTTTCTCCATTTTTATGTGTTGTTAAATAATTCATAAATCACAACATTAAAATGATATTATTATTATGATAATATTTTAAATAAAGGATATCTTTTAAAAAGGATACCAAAGCTTTGAAGTTGAAGTAACTTACGGTATTAATTAAATAATTTGTGCTCTGGAATTTTTTTAAAAATAAAATTTTGCATGTCTGCATTAGAAATTTTACCAGTAAGATGGAAAACTTTATTTAATAGTTAATTATGAGGTGAATTGGCCACGGTCACCGGATGGGTTAGTGGGAAACAATAAAGTAATAGTAACTATTTATTATCGATAAATAATAGGAATAATATAAAATAAATTAAAAAAAGATCATAAAAATATCAGTGAAATTAACCTCTCGTATCTCAAGAAATACTTGAAAGAATAATAATCGGGTAATGCTTCCAATTAGTTAAAGCTGTACCCTTCGGTGAAGGTTTTTATGAATTAAAAATAGCCATTAATTAATAATGGAGGGAATACTTTCATGCCTGATTCAGACAGTAAAGTTTTGCTTTACAAATGGTTATCTTTCTTTTGGAGAAATAAAGATTATGAAAAAATATAAATTACTCATATCGATAATTATGGTGCTGAATTTTTCGGCTTGCTCAAATGATACGGAAATAACAAAGGAAACACATTCTCTAAAAACTAACCATACTGCTTATCAGACGCTGTATGCTGGGATCAGCAGCATGAAAGAATGTGGAAGAGGTTATGTGGTTGGAGTATGGTCAAATGCTAATCGCTGGAATGAGTGGGCAGTTTGGTTATCAAAAACAGGACGGAGTTGGAATAACAATGATGCCAAAATTTACTGGTCTTACAGTAAATTAAGAACTGACTATGATAGTGGAAAAAACGCTTACGCAACTATCCTGGCAGCTCAAGCCAGTGGACAAATGGTGGCGCTTTTCGATGATCAGTGGCCAGCTCGATGTAACACATGGGGTTCTGGCTTATATGAAGGCCCGCAATTCAATTCGGTACAAGCCTGGTTCCCATAATCGTGAATCATTTCTTTGGGTTCTCTGAAAATTTATAAAATTTTAAAGGAGGAACATTTAATGAAAATTTTAAAACTCCTTTCTTTATTATGCGTTTTATTTTTATGCACAGCACAATCCCATGCTCAGCAACAAGTCAATCGAGTTTACCGAATGGATTCTCGTTCTCCAGCTGAAATCTTCCGCTCAGCAGGGGGAGGATTTTCTCCCCGCGGAACGAATGATAATATTGCAGAGCATATTCAGGAGTACAGTGATGCAGGACATAGGGCTGCCGCTTCAGCATTTATCTCAACGACTGTCAATCAAGAGGTCGCTATTGCGTGGGGCGTCGGTTTCCAGGATGGAGAGACATTCTACGTTTATGACATACGGCCAACCTTCCGTTTTTATAGCGTTGTTTTATCATTACAGCGCCTTTATGCTCAAACAGGTAATAGGAATTATCTGCGTCTGATCAGGGTTTATGAAGACCAGGCAGAATATGTGGCACTTGGAGGTATTTCTGTCACGCAAATTCATGGTGCTCAGGCGTTTCTGTATGATGAGAGTAGCGGTAGTTACATTGAAGGTAGTTATATACTTAACAACTTGTATCAGGATGCTGAAACAACAGCAAATGTCAGCCCTTATACACCGAGATCTCAATTACCAACTGAAATAATCACACCTGAAACCTATTGTGCTCTCAATCTGACCTTACCACGTTATCGTGTTCGTCTTACAGCTAGTACTCACAAATATCCATTTTTAAGTAAATCAAGGCAATGCCATGACAGCTTATTGACAATAGCTTATTTATACACCAGTTTTTTCTAAAAGTGTTCAGCTTAACTTCACTACTTCACTCCACCTGTTCGAAGGTGGAGTGATAAGTTCTGTATTATTTCAAAGGCATGCTTTGCAGCAGAACCGCTGATGCTTTGACTGAATTTGTCCGTAGCGGCAGACATCATCAGACTGGCAGTGGAGTATCATCTTGGGCAAGGGTTCTTTCTCTAAATAAGGCTCACTTCTATTTCTGGGATTTAATCCGCAACAACCGGATAGCATTTGCTGTCACCAATGCTGTAGCACCTGAATCCGCTAAAACGGCCATCCATAACCCCGTGATCCCTAATAGGCTGGTGACCAGGAATATTGCCTTCAAACCTAATGCGATAGTGATATTTTGGCGAATATTGTAATGTGTTGCCCGCGACAGAGTGATAATTTCCGCCAAACCCGTTAATCGGTTGTGTGTCAGTGCAGCATCGGCTGTTTCCAGAGCAACGTCAGTACCACTGCCCATCGCTACCCCAATACTGGATGCTTTCATAGCAGGAGCATCGTTGATACCATCACCAACCATCATTGTGTTGTGCTTTTCATTGAGTCGCACTACCGCTTTGACTTTGTCTTCCGGCAGTAGTCCTGCACGATAATCAATACCCAGTTGACCCGCAATCGCCGCTGCTGCACGAGGGTTATCACCGGTCAGCATCACCGCATTGACACCTTGTTGCTTCAGAGACTGAATAGCTTCAATAGCATCCTGACGTAAAGTATCCTGCATAGCAATCAGGCCAATAAATTGCTCATCTTGTACCACGGCAACCGCTGTTTTTCCGTTATCTTCCAGTTCAATAACTCGCTGCTTCCATTTTGAGGATAAAGTATTTTCAGGGAGTCGTTCTGGTGCTGCGACCCGTATTTTTTGCCCTGATAATTGTCCTTCAACCCCAATACCTGCCAATGCTTTACGATTTTCCGCTTCAATAACAGTGACACCTTTACTTTCTGCCTCATTAAGAATGGCTTTGGCCAATGGATGGTGGGAGCCACTTTCTACCGCACCTGCCATGGCCAGCAAGGTTTCCACACTCATATTTTCTACAGGTTCAATATCAGTAACCTGAGGTTTCCCTTCGGTCAGCGTGCCTGTCTTGTCCAGTGCAATAGTGGTGACTGTACCGAGTTGTTCTAACGCAGCACCGCCTTTGATGAGTGCTCCACGTCGGGTTGCGGCCGCGAGTGCAGAAGTAATGGCTGCGGGAGTTGAGATAACCAGTGCACAGGGACAACCAATCAACAACAGAGTCAGACCACGATAGATCCAGGTATCCCATGGCTCAGCAAAAAACATAGGAGGTATTATTATGACCAGTGCAGCGAGTAAAATAATCAACGGCATATAAATACGGCTGAATTTATCAATGAAACGTTCAATCGGTGCCCGGCGTTCTTCAGCTTCCTCAATCAGTTGCAGAATACGGTCAATAGCATTGTGTCCGGGTTCAGATATGACTTTCATTTGCACCGCTCTATCAACAGAAAGACACCCTGCCGCGACTTTTTCTCCTTGCTTGCGTTCAACAGGAATAGACTCACCTGTCAGAGCACTCTCATCGAAACTGGCGAACGAGTTAATGAGTTCAGCGTCAGTGGGTAAACGGGCACCAGGAGCAATTTCGATGATATCGCCTAGACGTAACTCGGTAGCAGGAACGGTTTTTTTTTCCACTATTTGTTACGAGTAATGCCTGCTCAGGCACTAATTCCATCAAAGCACTGACACCACGGCGGGCACGACCTGCGGCATAGGATTCCAGAATTTCTCCTAGCTTGAACAGCAAGATTACCATCGCAGCTTCTGAAGTCGCATTGATGAACAGCGCACCAATAGCCGCCACACTCATTAATGATTCAATAGCAAAGGGAGTTCCGGATCGAAACAATTTGATGGCTTTGGTTGCAATGGGATATAACCCAATCAACACCGTTATAATGAAAGCAATCTGCCCGGCGGGTGCGCTGATTTTCGCAATTCCGGCGCTGATAATCATTAATGCAGCAAGAGTGAGGATCGGGGAGAAAGTTTTCCAGAAGCTCGTCGCTGGTGGGAGTTTAGAAGTTGAGTCAGTTTCTTTGATTTCGAAACCGGCTTGTTTGACCGCCTGGACAACGGCAGTGCGAATATCGGAATCAGCATCTACGACCAGTTTTTCTGTTGTGAACAGTACCTTGACCTGTTTGGCTTCAGGAATTTTTTTCACGGCATTTTCAATTTTTCCTGCGCAGCTTGGGCAATCCATGCCGTGAATAACCCAGTCGAAACGCTGGCTGGCGGTGAGCTCAGGAGGTGTTGTATCTTGCGTGACATGAGCATGATTGAGTGAACAAGAACCACTATGGTGTGAATGGTTTTTGTCGTGAGAATGATTTTTTCCATGCTCATCAGGTTGTTTATGCTTTTTATCATTAGAATGTGAATGTTTACTTACATTCTTAATGCTGGCAGAGCTTTGAAGGACTCTCTTTGGGATGGAGACAGAGCCACTTTGTAATTGTTTATGTTTTTTAAAAATAGAGAACATAATGGCCTCTCAATGATGTTAATTCAGGTTGATTACCATTAACTCTACACTTTGGAGTTGACTCCAGAGTCAAACCAAAAAAGAGA
This sequence comes from Xenorhabdus cabanillasii, assembly GCF_003386665.1. Classification (NCBI taxonomy): domain Bacteria; kingdom Pseudomonadati; phylum Pseudomonadota; class Gammaproteobacteria; order Enterobacterales; family Morganellaceae; genus Xenorhabdus; species Xenorhabdus cabanillasii. The sequence continues at coordinate 1,610,888 of NZ_QTUB01000001.1, forward strand.
AATTTTTTTGATGAATTGTGCTATCTGACATTGAGAGGAATGGTTGGAACAGCCGGAAAAAATTATCCATTTTCTCCTTTTCTGTAAATGGTTGGAGCTAATATTTCGCTCACCAAAGGTGAGCGAAATAAACAATATCTCAGTACAGAATTAAACAATTAGTGAACGAATAATCAAAAAATGCCCAATAAAGCGACAGGTTGCCACGATTGCTTTTGATAATTTAAAAGGGAAACGATATTGGTCAATAACACTAATACTGTGTGCAAAGAGGAGTAAAATGGCTCCAGCCACGGCGGAGAAACGGCTTGCATTGCTGAGTGCAAAATATTGTTCTCCTGCAACCCAAACCATGATGAGCACCATTATCCAGGTATCCAACACCCGCCAACGTAAGGTATCGAGACGTCTCCAGACAAGAAGCATGACCATGATGCCGACAACCAGCAAGATCAATGGCAATGGGAAGAAGAAACTGAACTCCATATGTAAGGCAAAGCTGATTGTATAAAGCAAATAACTCAGGAACAGCGCGACAAATGAGAATAGTAAATACTTACTGGGGAGCATTCGGAGTGAGTCAGAAAGCAAGGAAACGATAAGACCGGCAATAATGAGATAGCCTGTTGCTTCGAGATTTGGTGCCTGAAATGCCCATAATAGCAGAAGTAACATCGTAACAGGATAAAACACCCATTGTTGCCATCTGACGCCCCGATAGGCCGCATCAATGTATAACCATCCAGAGAAAAACACCGCAAGAAATGGCCAACTCATATTTTTCCTTTCCTTAAATGTTCAATGCCCGTTTTATCAGGAATTGCTGTTTATGATGGGGTGAAGAGAGAGTACCAATTTTAATTCGATATTAACGATACAACCTGAAATCTACAGGGCACAAAATATAATTTGTTATTTTTTCTTCAGACGCATTTTTTTCTGCCAGGCCAATAATTCAAATACGCCAAAAAAGAAGATTTTAGTCTGTAACAGGCCGGAAAGTTTTTGGTCTTTAGGCAGGGAATGTTTTAACAATAGCAGTTGGAAAGCATGCATGACCACCGTAAAAACCATAGCGATATCCATAAAGTATTTCAATGGCTTAGGGAAAGGGTGAATCAGATTGAGGATCATGATACCCCAAACACAAACCATAATTGCTCTTCCTAATTGAATAAACATTATTGACTCCAGAATCGTATTTAAGTAGATCAAGCCGCAACTTACTGGCGGCGAATATACAATCGGTATGCAACCTGCCCGGCAATTTTTTCCCGGTGTAAGTGCCAGTTTGTAGGAACTTCTGTCGTGGCAGATTCAGATTCTGCTTCGACATAAACCCAACTCACCTCAGCCAGCCATCCGTTAGTTTCCAGTAAATTGATGGTTTCTGTCAGCATTCCTTTGCGGAAGGGAGGATCAAGGAATACTACATCAAAAGGCGTGCCAGACTGATTGAGATATTGCAGCGTATTGCCTTGCACAACATTACCGTTTTCTGCTTGTAATAAAGCTAAATTGTTTGACAGTTGTTTTGCCACGTTGCGATCGTACTCAATCAAAGTAGCGTTATTTGCATAGCGCGATAAAGCTTCAAATCCAAGGGCTCCACTGCCGGAAAAACAGTCCATACAGCGAGCTCCTTGAATGACCGGCATTAACCAGTTAAACAATGTCTCGCGGACACGATCTGTTGTCGGACGTAATCCCTCACTATCTGGAACCGGTAATTTTCTTCCGCGCCATTTCCCGCCAATAATGCGGATTTGTCCCAAAGGTGTGCGCTGTGATTTTTTAGTCATAGTTTACATAACTTAAATATTTATCATCGCCGTGATGTAACTCCCCGTCTATTGGGTATAGTTGGCAGATACAAAAAGCGAAAATCAAGAAACCCATTGATTAATTTACCACGAAATCCTCAATAGAATATGTGTTGTGGTCTGATGAAAATGTTAGACTGGATTTTATCACCATTAGAACCTATCTCAGTAGGCGTAATTGTTAAAAAATAAAGCGTCTATTGGGCTAGGTTCTTGGCTTATCCCTATATGAGTTAATGATCTGACAAAAGGTAAAGCAATCAGCTTAATGGGATAGGTTGTTACAACGCCATAATTAACCGCGAGGAGTGTAGTGGCCGATGGCAAAAGAGAAAAAAAAAGGTTTCTTCTCTTGGTTCGGACTTGGTCGTCAGGAAAAGAAGCAGCAAGAAGAACAAATTGAAAAAGAAAAGTCAGTAGCGGAAGAAGCAGAGCAGCAGCGTCTGGCAGAGGAAGCGGCCCGTCAAGCAGCGGAAAAGGCGGAGCAACAGCGTCTGGCAGAGGAAGCGGCCCGTCGAGCAGCGGAAAAGGTGGAGCAACAACGTCTGGCAGAAGAAGCGGCCCGTCAAGCAGCGGAAGAGGCGGAGCAACAGCGTCTGGCAGAGGAAGCGGCCCGTCAAGTTGAAGAGCCGGCCTCTTTACCTAAAGAGCAGGAACGTCCGACCAAAGAAGGCTTCTTTGCCCGTCTGAAACGGAGTCTGGTAAAAACCCGTCAGAATTTGGGGGCCGGATTTTTCGGATTATTCCGTGGCAAAAAAATTGATGATGATCTGTTTGAAGCGCTGGAAGAACAGTTATTGATTGCGGATGTTGGTGTTGAAACAACTCGTAAAATTATCAACAGCTTGACTGCTCATGCCAGCCGTAAGGAATTGAAAGATGCGGAAGCGTTATATACAAAACTGAAAGAAGAAATGTCCGGTATTCTGGCAAAAGTTGATAAGCCATTGGAAATTGAAAGCAAATCGCCTTATGTCATCCTGATGGTCGGTGTGAATGGCGTTGGTAAAACCACCACGATTGGTAAATTGGCGCGCCAATATCAATCTCAGGGGAAATCCGTCATGCTGGCTGCGGGGGATACTTTCCGTGCTGCCGCGGTAGAACAATTGCAGGTTTGGGGGGAACGTAACAAGATCCCGGTGGTTGCGCAGCATACTGGCGCGGATCCAGCTTCTGTCATTTTTGATGCCATTCAATCAGCTAAGGCTAAAGGCGTTGATGTTCTGATAGCAGATACCGCAGGACGCCTGCAGAACAAATCTCACCTGATGGAAGAACTGAAAAAAATCGTGCGGGTAATGAAAAAGCTGGACGAAGAAGCGCCACATGAAATTATGCTGACTTTGGATGCCAGCACAGGCCAAAATGCAGTCAGCCAAGCTAAACTATTCCATGAGGCGGTTGGATTGACCGGTATTTCACTAACTAAACTGGATGGTACAGCGAAAGGCGGTGTTATTTTCGCTATTGCTGACCAATTTGAAATTCCGATCCGTTATATCGGTGTCGGGGAAAGCATTGAAGATCTCCGTCCATTTAAGGCTGACGATTTTATAGAGGCTCTTTTTAGCCGGGAGGATTAACTACCAATGATTCGCTTTGAACAGGTCAGTAAAGCCTATCTGGGAGGACGGCAGGCGCTGCAAGGAGTGAATTTTCACCTGCTTCCAGGAGAAATGGCATTTTTAACCGGTCATTCAGGAGCAGGTAAGAGTACGCTTTTGAAGCTTATCTGTGGTATCGAGCGTCCGAGTGCAGGTTATATCTGGTTTGGGGGGCATGATATCAGCCGACTAAAATCCCGTGAGATCCCATTTCTGCGTCGTCAGATCGGTATGATTTTTCAGGATCACCATCTGTTATTGGATCGTACCGTATACGAAAATATTGCAATGCCACTGATTATCTCTGGAGCCAGTGCTGAAGATATTCGTCGGCGGGTATCGGCGGCGCTGGATAAGGTTGGCTTGTTGGACAAAGCGAAAAACTTTCCCATTCAACTCTCTGGAGGAGAACAACAGCGCGTTGGCATTGCCCGCGCTGTTGTAAATAAACCTACTGTCTTGCTGGCGGATGAACCGACGGGGAATCTGGATGGTGAACTATCTGAGGGTATTATGCGCCTGTTTGAAGAATTTAACCGGGTCGGTGTGACGGTTCTTATGGCAACGCATGATACAGCTCTTATTGAGCGAAGAAATTACCGTATCCTGACGCTGAATCAGGGACGTATGCAAGGAGGACATTATGGTTAAGCATGTCCGTCATTCTGCGAAAAGAACAACGACTTCCAAACCCCGTTCCAAGTCATTAAAAGGGGGCTGGCGTGTACAATCACGTTATGCGTGGAAAAGTACCCTGTCGGATATGTTGCGCCAGCCACTGGCAACGTTGCTGACCATCATGGTTATTGCTATCTCCTTGACACTGCCGAGTGTGTTTTACATTGTCTGGAAAAATGTTAATCAGGCTGTGGAACAATGGTATCCCGTGCCACAGCTTACGGTTTATCTTGATAAGTCGCTGAATGATGTCAATTCCAATCAGTTGATTGACGAGCTGAAGGCAATGGACGGTGTGAAATCGGTAAATTATTTATCCCGTGAAGAAGCTGTGAATGAATTTCGTGCCTGGTCTGGATTTGCTGGCGCATTAGATATGCTGGAAGAAAATCCGCTGCCCGCGGTAGCGGTTGTCTCCCCTAAACTGGACTTTCAAAATTCACAAGCATTAACAACACTGCGTGACCGTGTGGCACAGTTGAAAGGCATTGAAGAAGTCAGAATGGATGATAGTTGGTTTGACCGCCTTACGGCTCTGGCTAACCTTGTTGGCCGGATTGCTGCGGTAATAGGCATTCTGATGGTAGTTGCCTTGCTATTGGTCATTGGCAACAGCGTTCGTTTAAGCATCTTTAGCCGTCGTGAAACCATCAATGTGATGAAACTGATTGGGGCAACAGATGGATTTATTTTGCGTCCGTTTCTCAATGGTGGGGCATTGTTGGGAATTTTGGGGGCAATTTTTTCATTACTTCTTTCGTACTTGCTGGTTTGGAAACTTTCCAGCATTGTTACAGAAGTGGCCAGCGTTTTTGGTACAACCTTCAGGCTGCATGGATTGGATTGGGATGAATCACTATTACTGATACTGCTTTCAGGTATGATTGGTTGGATTGCTGCATGGTTTGCGACTATCCAGCATTTACGTCGTTTCAGGCCAGAATAGGGCTGTTTTGTTGGACATTAGATGAACTTTTTGGCTTAATTATGGTCGAAGAAACTGTTACTGATTTGTGTGCGTTTTCATACAATGCAGACAATTTGAATATGATTTCCACGGTGGTAAAATAAGCGCATTTTTGGCTTGAACAAATTTTATTGATTGTTTCAGGTAAGTTCAAAAAACCATCAATTTGGTTCTTAGTTTGAGAGAATTTGAATGACAAAAGAAATGCAAACTTTAGCATTAGTTCCACAAGGTAGTTTGGAAGGGTACATCCGTGCTTCCAACGCTTATCCCATGCTCTCCGCAGAGGAAGAGAAGGAACTGGCGGAAAGGCTGCATTACCAGGGAGATCTGGATGCAGCAAAACAGCTGATTCTGTCTCATCTGCGCTTCGTTGTTCATGTCGCTCGCAGTTATGCTGGTTATGGTTTACCGCAAGCGGATTTAATTCAGGAAGGTAATATCGGCCTGATGAAAGCGGTTCGTCGATTTAATCCAGAAGTGGGCGTGCGTCTGGTGTCTTTTGCTGTTCACTGGATTAAAGCAGAAATCCATGAATATGTATTGCGTAATTGGCGTATTGTGAAAGTCGCAACAACAAAAGCGCAGCGTAAGTTGTTCTTTAATTTACGTAAGGCTAAACAACGTTTGGGCTGGTTCAATCAGGATGAAGTTGAGTTAGTTGCCAAAGAGTTAGGAGTGACCAGTAAGGACGTTCTGGAGATGGAATCTCGCATGTCAGCGCAGGATATGGCATTTGATATGTCATCGGATGATGACAGCAATGACAGCCAACCCGCTCCAGTGCTTTTTTTACAGGATAAGGCTTCTGATTTTGCGGATGGTATTGAAGAAGATAATTGGGAAAACCATGCTGCGGATAAACTTTCTGTAGCAATGGAAAAGCTGGATGAGCGTAGTCAGGACATTATCCGTTCCCGTTGGTTGGATGATGACAATAAATCTACTTTGCAAGAACTGGCTGATAAATACGGTGTATCCGCTGAACGGGTACGTCAATTAGAAAAGAATGCCATGAAAAAATTACGAATGGCGATTGAAGCCTAATGTAATTTACGAATGGCTGAGCATGAAGATTTTTTCATGCTTGAATACATACTCTAATGGATTAAAAGGCGATAATTTATTTATCGCTTTTTTTATGTGCGCTATTTATGTGCGTAGTATGGCTTTCGTTAACTTCAGATTAAAGATAAAGCCAATGGGGGTAAGAACAAAATGACGACAGTTTCTGCGCTTGGTGCCATTACTGCATTGGTTATTGCTATTGTGCTGATATTACGCAAAGTTCCACCTGCTTATGGCATGTTGTTGACAGCAGTTGGTGTGTTCATTGATGTGGCGGTTATTACGGTAGCGCCGATCGCTCTGGCAATTGCTCATCGGGCAGATTTATCAAAGATGGCGATTTTGCTTGCTATGATTGGTGGTGGTAAAGCCGGGAATGTCATGTCGCCTAATCCAAATACAATTGTTGCATCAGAAGGGTTTCATGTTCCCTTAACATCTTTGATGGCAGCGGGCATTATTCCAGGCTTATTTGGGTTAGTAATGGCTTACTACCTTTCAAGCAAACTGATAACACGTGGATATCAGGTCAGAAGTGAAGAGCTGACAGTAACCGCTCATGAGTCTCTTCCTTCGTTTATGGCCGCAATTTCTGCTCCTGTTATTGCGATCTTATTACTGGCGCTGCGGCCTGTTGCTGATATCACCGTTGATCCTTTAATTGCTCTTCCCGTGGGAGGTCTGGCTGGTGCCATCATTATGGGACACTGGCGTCAATCAAATCGTTTTATTCTCTCTGGGCTGAGCCGTATGTCGCCCGTTGCTATCATGTTACTGGGAACAGGAACATTGGCCGGTATCATTGCTAACTCTGCATTGAAAGACGTACTAATTCAAGGGATCGCGACATCAGGGCTGACATCATATTTACTGGCACCTGTTTCTGGTGCGTTGATGTCAATGACCACTGCGTCCATAACTGCGGGAACAGCTGTCGCTTCCGCGGTATTCGCCCCAACATTACTGACTTAGGCATCAGTGCGTTAGCAGGAGCTGCGATGTTACATGCGGGTGCCATTGTGCTGGACCAGCTTCCGCACGGCAGTTTTTTTCATGCGACAGGTGGCAGTGTCTATATGCAGGTACACGAGCGGTTGAAATACTGCCTTATGAAACGCTGGTAGGTCTCACCATTGCTTTTGTCTCAACCTTACTCTTTGGTGTATTTGGTCTTACTGGCTAAATTTTTGTCGGCCGGATAGGTAGAAGAGAGAGGAAATTGTTATGAAAATTGTGATTGCCCCGGATTCATTTAAAGAAAGCTTAAGTGCCTTACAGGTAGCAGAAGCGATAGAGCAGGGATTTCGGGAAATTCTTCCGCAGGCTGATTATATCAAGCTACCGATGGCCGATGGCGGAGAAGGTACAGTGGAATCGCTGGTGGCTGCGACAGGAGGGAAACGTATCACATGTGCAGTTACCGATCCTTTGGGGAGAACGACTGAGGCTTTTTGGGGACTGCTGGGCGATGGAAAAACCGCAGTTATAGAAATGGCAGCAGCTTCAGGATTGCACTTAGTGCCGTTGGAACAGCGCAATCCTTTGATAACGACAACATATGGTACTGGAGAGCTTATCCTGGCTGCGTTGGAGCACGGCGCACAAAATCTAATTTTAGGTATCGGTGGCAGTGCAACCAATGATGGTGGTGCAGGAATGATGCAGGCACTTGGGGCAAATTTATGGGATGGTGATAACCGCATTTTGCCATTTGGTGGAGCAGCATTAACACGATTGGAAAGTATCGATCTTTCGGGTCTTGATACCCGGCTCAGGCAACTGAAAATTACCGTAGCTTGTGATGTAAATAATCCATTATGCGGTAAATCCGGAGCATCTGCGGTGTTTGGCCCACAAAAAGGAGCGACACCAGAAATGGTTAAGATATTGGATTCAGCCTTATTCCATTACGGAATGAAAATTGAAGCGGTAACAGGCAGAAATGTGATCGATGCTGCGGGAGCAGGCGCGGCGGGCGGTATAGGCGCTTCTCTACTGGGTTGTCTGGGCGCAAAATTACAATCAGGTGTTGAGATTGTGATTGAGACTTTGAAGTTGGAAAAGATGATTCAGGGGGCAGATCTGGTTATTACTGGTGAAGGTCGTATGGATAGCCAGACTATATATGGCAAAACTCCTATTGGTGTTGCACGTATCGCCAGGAAATTCGGTATTCCTGTTATCGCCTTAGTGGGAGGAATGAGCAAAGACTACCATATAGTACATCAACACGGTCTGGATGCTGTATTTTCTATTATTCCCGAAGCTTGCACTCTTGCTGATGCTCTGACTAATAGTGTTGATAATCTACAGGTATTGGCACGTAACATTGCGACGGTTTGGAATATGGCTGGCATAGATAAGAAAGCAGATAGCCATTGAAAGAATGGATAAATACTTGGGAGGAGTCAGAAAGCCCCCATTTGGCTCAAGCTTGATGGCAGGCTTCTGACAGGGGATTATTTTGACCCATTTAACAACCATTTTTCCCTATAATTGTTTCAGCCATGGGAATGTATTGAGTATCGAGTTTATTAACAGAACCTTCCTTGTTTTCTTCTTTAAAGCACTCGTCAAAGAACCAGGAAACATCAGTTTCCAATATCTTACAAATGGCAACCAGATGATTGACATTAATTCGATTAGTTCCTCTTTCATAACGTGAAAGCTGTTGCTGGCTAATGCCAATTTGTTTCGCTAATGCCGTTGCTGTGATACCCAACTCTTTCCTTTTAGTTTGAATACGTTGTCCGATTAACAGGTTTGCATCTTCCATATCTTATCCTTTTATTTTTAAATCAGTAAGTTATGGCGTTATCAAGGATAATTGCCCTAGGGCTTCAAAATGGCTCAGCTTTACTTCACCACTGCACGTAACATAGGGCATACCTTGACGGGTTTAATACCGTTCACGGTATGCCCTATTGTTACACCTGATCCGCCGTTTTGTTTTCTGACATGCGCCTTGTTTTTTTAATGAATAACTTTTCTTATTAACGTGTTGTAAAAAACAGAACCTTTACTGAGGCAAGGTGTACTCTTCCATGACGCAAACCACTTTCTCTATTTTGTTGTTACCTTGCATCTTGCAACTACTTTCCCCCGCAATTGAGTAAAACAGCAGGCTGTTCTCTTCATATGAGGAATAATGAATAGGTTTTTAAACGTTAAGTATGTTATTTATTTTTATTTAAAAAATTGAATAACAAAGTATTTTTTTAATTTAATCAATAAAATTATCAATACATTGTTTATTTGCAAAAAAATCGCCATTATCTTGTATTTATCTATTTTATTAAGATCTTCCATGAGGTTAGAAACTAAACAAAATATACCAAACTGTAAACATAATCCTATATAACATTACTTAAGTCAAATTTCATTACATATCAAATCTCATTACACTTAATTTATTATAATATATGAATTTTTTTTGTTATTCACACAGTTAATTTCTTTTAAATAGTATTACTGATCAAAAATTGTTACTTACTCGAAATCAACAGCAGCCAAATCATCCAGAATTAATATCAGTCAGTCCTTGCAATCTCAGAGTTTAATTCTATTTAAAATCGCAAATATAGATTATAAATCCAAACTAAACAGTTTGGTATAAAATGTTTCGTTTTTGAGTTAAATTTCATTAATTTTGGTTAAGTAAATAGATTTTAATCTTTCATTGCATTATTATTGCAATATTCTCTAATTTCCATTAGAAAATATTACTTATAGAAACTTTTTCTGCTAAATAATCTTTGGCTTTCAAGAAAATAACAACTCACTCGCACTTTTAAATAGTGAAGAGTAGCCTGTTTTTTGCCTGCCATTTTATGGATTTTTTTATTTTTTAGTATAAAAACAATAAGATACTGATTTTCACATAAAAGCATATTTAAAACTCGTTTACTTAGAGATCTTTTTATTGAACAGATTAAAGGAAGCTAAAAGGTTCTGATTTTAATCTCTTTATTTAACAATTTATTATCGCTGTAATCAGGTTTTTTTGTGAAGTTATGTGATAATTATCAGCTTTTTCATATTATACCTTATGATAAATAAACCTTATCTAATTTCGGTTTATTTTTTCAGTTTGCAGTACATGACATGAGAAGTCAGGCATTACAGGTTGACACGAATATAGCCTGTAAGTGATTTGGCATGACCGATATTTTGAAGGAATTTAGACGATTAGGGAAATTAACCTCATCCCATTGGGAATATTCGCATGAAACATCAATCGTGAGATTTGACATTGTATTTACTTTCAGTCCTGCACCAAAAGATAATCCAGTTGCGTTTGCTGTAGTGTTGCTTGTAGCGTATCCATCGCAATTGGGTTTTCCCTGCCTGCATTTGCTGTCAATGAAATCATAGATAATCCAGCTAAGTTAGCTGAGATCAATAGAGTTTTTCCATTCGACATTAGTTTATAAAGATGGGAAGCCTGTGATTCTCTTGTTGGAATCGTTACGTTATCACAGTTTAAAAATATGGTTTCTCAAAATCTTTAGTTCAAATTGAGTTAAATTTGAAGTGCTTTACTTGAACAATTCCCCCATACATATAATATATGCCGCTTTATGATTATTGGAGGATGTTATGCAACTTTCAGATTTAGGAAATAGAATCTGCATTATGGGGCCTTCGAATAGCGGTAAGTCTACACTTGCTAATGCAATCTCCACAAAATGTAATTTGAAAACAATTCACTTGGATCAGCTTTTTCATTTACCAAATACAAACTGGCAGGAACGCACCGTGGAAGAATTTATCTCACTGCCATCAAGTCTGTTACGTTACGTAAATAGAACCCTGTTTCAAAACAATCGTTATGGTGCTCTGGAAGGCGGTAAAGACAGTATCAAATGGAAAATGCTCCATCATATCACGGTTATTACACCAAAAAGCAGAGAACGCTATGCGGCAATGTTTGAACAACTGACCATACCCAAGATAAGACTGAATTCCATTAAAGAGATTAAGGAACAATTTGATAAATGGGAACTTACCCGATAATTAAATTTATAAATTATTATCAATCATATTTACATATGAACGTAAAAATAACATTCGTGATATTCTATATAAATAAAATATAATCCGAGTAATTTGCTAATCCCTCTCACCATTAATAATCTTAAAATTCATGATGATGTAACTTAAGTAAACTATTTTATATTGTGATTATGTAAAAATAATTACCACAATGTTTTTCGACAGATCTCCTGATCCATTTTCATGGATTTTTATTAAATGTGAATAACAACTAATTAATACATAAGTGAAAAACCAGAATCGAATAATCACCTCTGTTACTAAATTAAGAAATTGTTCTTTTACTTTTTCCGCTGTTTCAATCACTTCTTCATGACTAAGTGGCTACTTCACTGACATCAAGAAAACGTACACCAAGCTCTGGGTTATTTGGTCCAATCAGTGGATTACTTGCGGTTAAATTAATGTGGTCAGTAATGAGCATTAAATCACCAGGGCTAAAATCCCTATTCACAGCACCACATGCATTCGTGATAATAAGTTTTTCCACCCCTAATGCTTTCATTAAGCGGACAGGAAATGTGACTTGATCCAGTGTAAAGCCTTCGTAATAATGAAAACAGCCTTTCATTGCGACAACATTTTTTCCACCAATGGAACCAATAACCAGTTCATTCGAATGTCCAACTGCTTCTGATTTCGCAAAGTGGGGTATGCAAATTCAACATAGCGAATAGAAATATTGCAATTACTAACCGTAATGGTTGTGTCATCATAATGATTATTTGCTGAGGTGACGTATGAAAAAAATTATTGGAATACTCGGTGGAATGGGGCCTGCCGCAACGGTAGATGCAATGGAAAAGATAATTAAAAATACATCAGCAAATTGTGATCAGGAACATATTCCTGTTATTGCTATTTCTTTTCCTGATATACCTGACAGGACAGAGAACATTCTCTCTGGGGGAAAGTCACCGTTAAAACAAATATTAGCCGCATTAAGGATATTAGAGGATGCAGGTGCTCAATATATTATCATGCCCTGTAATACTGCTCATTATTGGTATGATGAATTAAAAGCAGAAACCAAAGTTACTTTTCTTAATATGATTGATATTACTTGTAATAAAGTCGTCAGTGAAGGAATGAATAACATTGCTGTTCTGGCTACGACAGGAACGATAAAAGCAGAGCTTTATCAAAATAGATTGAAAAAAGAGAATATAAATTTTGTTATTCCTGGTGATATTCAACAGGGAATTATTATGGAAAGTATTTTGGCATATAAAAGTGGAGATGAGGAGAGGGCGTATCAGTTATTAAAATCAATTATTTCTCAGTTGAAAGATATTGGTGTTGAAAAATTTTATTCTGGGATGTAGTGAGATACCGATTATTCTTAGAGGGGATGATAATAATGGAGAATATATAGATGCTACGGAGGAGTTGGTTAAAATGGCAATTGCTTTGTGTTAGTTTTTCATTGAAGAGAAATAGAACTATTACTAAATAGATTCACTATTTTTTATCTTAATAAGAAAAAATATAATATATTCGTATAAATTTACTATTTGAATTTAGCAGGGTTATTTATCAGTTGAAGTAATGGATTGGTATTGAAGTCATTTATTCAAATTATAACATTATCATATACAGTAATTTAATCGATAACCCTTTATTTACGCGCCGAAAAAACCGTTCGGAAGTTGCCATCTTGTTGTTAAACTTATTACATATGGCGACATATTATATAGAAATTTTTATAATAGATTATTTTACTACAAAAGTAATAACCAGGAATAAGAAGAAATAAATAGGAAATATAATTAAAAATAACCACTACAACTTTAGGGGAAATTGAACGTCAAAATTTTTTAAGTCCCACTTAAAAAAGAAGAAATTCAAGAATGAAATACTTTATTTGAATTTTGTTTATTATATGTTTAAAGAAAACATATAATAATCATTTAAATCAAGGCATCAATATTGATAATGACTTTTATTTTTTCTGAAACAAAACCTTTTAAATAAGCAGAATTAATAAGAAGCCAATTAATCGGAAAGGTTAATTTAACCTTCACTATGAAAAACAATATGCATATCTTGCATGTCTCATCCCCCATTTGCATTTCATTAAAAGTTAAAAAAATATAAATATTTGTTAGGGTAAAATCAGGAAGCAGAGAAACAGAATAATTGGCTTTAGTATTTACAGAGAATAAGGAATCAGCATGAACAGGCAAAAACTTATGCGGCAGATTATTATCGCTATTCTGCTTGGAGTGATAACAGGTTGGGGGTTTCATCAATACCTTGATGCCAGCCAGACAAAAGAAGTTGCTTCCTATATCAACATCATTACCGATGTATTCCTTCGTCTGATAAAAATGATTATTGCCCCGCTTATATTTGCTACGATAGTTGCCGGGTTAATGTCAATCGGGGGATCATCATCCGTAGGGCGGATTACCATCAAAGCAATGATATGGTTTATTATTGCTGGATTGGTTTCAATTGGCATTGGTATGCTGATAGTTAACTTGTTCCAGCCGGGGATTGGGTTGAATATCGCTATTCCTCAACAGGTAAATATCGATACGGGCCTCAATACCAGCGGATTTTCCCTGAAAAACTTTATTAGTCATATATTCCCCAGTAGTTTTGCCGCGGCTATGGCGAATAATGAGATATTACAGATCCTGATTTTTTCTCTCTTCTTTGGTTCGGCATTGTCATACATTTGCCGGGATAGCCAGAAGACAAGCCCTATTGTGACTATGATTGAAGATCTGGGACGTATCATGTTCCGCATCACAGATTATGTAATGTCATTGGCACCGATTGCGGTCTTCGCTGCTATTGCTTCGGCTATTACAGTACAGGGATTAGGTCTGCTTTATGATTATGGCAAACTTATTGGTCTTTTTTTATCTTGGATTATTCTCACTCTGGGTAGTTTTATTTGCTGTTGGATTTCTTTTCCTCGGCAAGAATATATTTTCATTACTGCGGCTTATCAGGGAACCTGTGGCACTGGCTTTTGCCACCGCGAGCAGCGAATCCGCTTACCCAAAAACGATGAATGCACTGAATAGCTTTGGTGTACCGAAAAAAATCTCCAGTTTTGTACTGCCTTTGGGTTATTCCTTTAACCTTGATGGCTCAATGATGTATCAATCCTTTGCCATTCTATTTATTGCACAGGCTTACAATATTGACCTGAGTATCACAGAACAAATCCTGATTATGTTGACGCTTATGGTCACCAGCAAAGGTATGGCTGGTGTAGCGCGGGCTTCTGTCGTAGTTGTTGCTGCGACACTTCCTATGTTCAAGTTGCCTGAAGCAGGTATTTTGCTGATCCTTGCCATCGACCAACTCCTTGATATGGGGCGTACGGCAACCAATGTAATCGGTAACAGCATTGCTACTGCGGTGATTGCCAAGATGGAGGAAAAGCAGGGGAATTCCGAGCCGGAAGCGCAAGAAAAAGACGCTGCCAGACAAGAAGTTTGAATCAAGACTTGCTGTATTCTACCAACTGATTACAGCAAGCTTATTTGACGGTGCAAACAGTCAGCTTTTATTAGTCAAGTCACTTTCGTTCGCTGTTTTCACCTTGCCTTATATACTGCCAAAAGCGCTCTGAGGAAGGATTAAGCCGAAAATGGGTTCGGTAGATGTAAACGCCCATCTTTATTGAAGTATTGCCTGGATCCAAAATGGATAATTGCCGATTTTTGAGTTCTTCATAGATTGAATAATCCGGCAACCAACCCACACCATGACCATTCAGCACCATACGTTTCAGTAGTTCGCTCATTGATGACTGAAAAAAATAGGTAAATTTGTTACTGAACTTTTTCTCCAGTAACTGATTTACTTGTCTCCCCATATAACTACCATCGGTATATTTCATTAATGGTAAGGGGGTATAGTCCAAACGATACGACGGTTCTCCATCAGACTTACAGCCAGAGACGAGATATAACCGAGCATCCAATACCTTATAGTGCAAGAATGGTGCAGCCATCAGTTCTTCATTAAAAAACGACAGAATAAAATCACTTTTCCCATCTTTAAGATTATTTACCGCCTCATCAACATTGATTGATTCAACATTAAAAATTTTATCCATCTTTTCTGTAAAACCAGAAATAAATACAGGGAGTAAAGAAATAGCGAGTGAATGTGCTGCGGCGATATTAATTCGGTGTTTAGATATTTCCTCCCCTTTTATTTTTCCTATTTGATGTTCTATATCCCCAAGAAGATTTCTGACATAAACAATAAAGCTCTTGCCTTGTAACGAAAGTTGTAGTGGATTTGAACTGCGAATAAATATTTCAAAACCGATAGCATGTTCAAGCGCCTGAATTCTCCTGCTAAATGACGATTGGGATATATTCCTTTTTTTCTGCGGCAAGAGTAAAACTTCTCAACTCTTCCAACATTACAGCATCATATAACCATTTCAGCTCAATATTGTTAAACATAAAATCCTCCCTATAAAGTCACTTTTGTTGATTTAAATAAATGAAAAAACCTTATGCAAATTCAACATAGCGAATAGAAATATTGCAATTATTAACCATAATAGCTGTGTCATCATAATGATTATTTGCTGAGGTGACATATGAAAAAAATTATTGGAATACTCGGTGGAATGGGACCTGCTGCAACGGTAGATGCAATGGAAAAGATAATTAAAAATACACCAGCAACTTGCGATCAGGAACATATTCCTGTTATCACCATTTCTTTTCCTGACATACCTGACAGGACAGAAAATATTCTTTCTGGAGGAGAATCACCATTAAAACAAATGGTGACTGCATTAAGAATATTAGAAAATGCAGGAGCTCAGTGTATATCATGCCCTGTAATACCGCTCATTATTGGTATGAGGAGTTAAAATCGGCAACCAAAGTTCATTTCCTTAATATGATTGATATTACTTGTCATAAAATTGTTAATGAGGGGATGAATAACATTGCTGTTCTGGCTACGACAGGAACGATAAAAGCAGAGCTTTATCAAGATAGATTGAAAAAAGAGAATATAAATTTTGTTATTCCTGGTGATATTCAACAGAGAATTATTATGGAAAGTATTTTGGCATATAAAAGTGGAGATGAGGAGAGGGGGTATCAGTTATTGAAATCGATTATTTCTCAGCTTAAAAATGTTGGTGTTGAAAATTTTATTCTGGGATGTAGTGAGATACCGATTATTCTTAGAGGTGATGATAATAATGGGAAGTATATTGATGCTACGGAGGAGTTGGTTAGAAAATCCGTTTCTTTATGTAAATATAATGAAATTGAGTGCAAATATTGTTAAATATATTTATTACCTTAGTTATAGGGGATATAGTGATTTTTACTAAATAAAATTTTTTAATGAATGGATTAATAAAAATCAAGATTATAAATTTAATTATCGAGATAATAATGAATATGTATCGCGATATTATTGGATGTACAGAAATATTATAGCTCTCAATAATAGGTGCAGATGCACTAATTTTTTATGCTGAAAAATTAGCTAAAAGTAAGTAAGAAGATTCTTAAAGTAGCAGAAAACTACAAAGATGTAGTGAGGAATTGTGATAGTAGAAGATGTCATTAAATATATTGATGTGGTATTCATGAGTAGAACCCTTACAGCAAAACCTGACAGAAAAACATGAGAGATGTTTAAAAAAATTATGTTTTTTATGGGGTTAAGACTTAAAGGTTATTCTTTGACATATGACATAAAGGATATGCCCCTGATATATCAAATTAATCAAGGTATATCATGAGCTCATATCTGACAAGGTTCACAGGAATGATAAAAGTGGTGTATTAACTTTAAAGGTTCAATTTAATTGATCTCTACATATAGAGCTTGTAAGGAGGATTGTATAAAATATTCTAAAAATTACATAAGAGAACATTAAGCTATGAGTTCACTCACATTGAGAAAGGCTCTAAGTGTGTTAGCGAAATCATCATCGTTTTCGGTGGCAACACTTACAAATCGACGCAGAGATGTACTTGATGACCTAAAGCAACGACTTTTTGTTGAACAGAAAATTGAATCAGATATTAAAAAATGTTTGGATTCTTTGAACAGCAGGGAAATTGTTTTTCTTTGTGGCAGTAGTGGTGATGGTAAATCAGAAATTCTTACCCGTTGCTATGAACACTATCAACATAAGTGTGATTTCCATCTTGATGCGACACACAGTTTTTCTCCTCATCAGTCAGCAATAGAAACTCTGGACAAACTTTTTGATGCATACAAGGAAGGCCATCGCCCGTTGGTATTAGGAATTAATACTGGAATGCTCGTCAATTTTTCAATGGAAGGTTCAGAGCGCCATAACGATATTAAATCTGCTATTGACTGTTTTTTCAATTGTAGCTCTAACACCCAAGCTCCCTGCTATATAGATGGATGCCATTTTTTTGACTTTGAACATTACCCAAAATTTCAGTTTAGCGAGCATAAGAATTATTCTTCTTTTGCTAAAAAATTGATGACCAAATTAACTGAGGCTAATGATGAAAACTTATTTTATGTCATCGCTACCAATGATGAAAACTTATTTTATGTCATCGCTACAAATGATGAACAAGCAGACCGTGAATTAAAGATTATTGCCAATTTTAAATTGTTGAGTATTTCAAGTGTACAAGATGTCATCATTACACAGTTATTTAAAGCCCGTTTAATGAAGGATCAATTTGTTACGACTCGCGCGCTACTTGATTTACTTCATCATTTACTACTTGGACCCGGTTATTTGTTTGACAATCTTTTTGTTGGTGAAGAAAACGAGTTAGTACAAAGAATGGCTGATTTTGATCCAGCCAGTTTACACACATATGAGTTAGATCAGTTTGTTCTGCGCTATGAGCTAGGGCTACCTGATCCTAATTTAGATGATTTTTTAAAGGAGTTGGCTAAAAAACATATTTCTTTTGATAGAAACCAAGTCAGGCAGGGGGATGCAGCATCACTGATTCGTTTATTTAGTTTGTTACGAGCAGATGAATTTGGAAATGGCTATCATAGGAAATTTGCACCGTTTTTCCAGGAAAGCTTGTTGGAAGACTATGCCCATATTTGGTATTTACATGCAAATTATACTGGTGATCGTGACCAAAAAATGGAATTACGTCGTTTCTATGCTTCGAAATTAATTGCAGCAATCCAGAGCTATGCCAATCGTAAAGGCACCAGAACTTACTACCAATAAAGATGAGTTATTTTTGGGAGCATTTGGTTCAATAAAGGTTACTGCGCCTGTGGCCCTCAAAGGGGATTATGATGCAATTTTAAAGAAAAATGTCACGAAACCTGCTTGTTTTGATGCTTATCTGAAAATTGATGATTATCCACTGAAACCGATAAGTATTAATTTGAATTTATTTGAGTTATTAAGCAAATTGAATAACGGATATCGTCCTAATAAATATGATAAAAATGCTATTATTCTATTAGATGAAATTGTAGAGCAAATCACTGAGCAGGCTAAATCAAGTTCGATTCTTAAATTTTATGATGGTAGACGAACTTATATTGCTAAGGAAGATGACGATATGATTAACATTAGTGGCATGAATGGAGTAGTCTAATGAACTCTTATCCTATTGCAAAAAAGCTAAAAGTCGAGGAACACAATAGGCTAGATAGTTACCTCCCTATCCGTAGCAAAAATAATGAGTTTGATTGGAATATAGTTACTGGATTAGTCTTGAGTTATACCCTCAAACGTCAGGTCAAAGAGTATGATTTTGAGATGTTTAAAGAGGATTGCCAAAAATATCTACTGATGCAACTTGATGAACCTGAATTTTGGTCTGTCTTGGAACGTATGTACTTTGTTAATAAGGATATCTTTAAAATATCTCCTCTTTTTTTACTGTTCTATGCTCAGTTTGGTGGAACTGGTTCAGGTAAAAGTGTTCTGGGGGTGGCAAATTGGCGCTTAGGTTCTCTCTTTGCCAATTTGATGGGCGATTTCAGTCTCAAAAATCGATTATATGATCGACTCAACTTCCTTGAACAACATATGATTGATGTATTGGAAAAGAACTTGCGAGTATTAGATAAAAATCTATTTGTTGAAGAACAACCCTATTTACCTTATTTGGTTAGATGTTTTCAGCAAGATCTCGAGTTTTTAACTGAGCACCCTCAATATCTACTACAAGAGTTTGGCAATATGCTTCGGCTATATGCTTTTACCTATTGTGCCCAGTTGGCGCTAAATTTAGAAAGTTGGTGTCATGGTGAGCCAAAAAGCAAATCTTTATATTTTATTTTGGATACAGAAAAGGCTAGTTCAGAAAGGGAGAAAGTAAAACGTTTTGGTTATAAGCTCTTTGAGAAAGAACGAGAAAAGCTGTTTCCTATCCTTTCTGCACTTGAAGTTTTGCAATGGAATGAGAGTGATAATGAGGATGATAATGATAAGAAAAAGAAGAAAAAGCGCCCTTTGTGGCAAATTTATCAAGATATTTTAGATTATCCTGATAAAAATAATATTTTGTCTTGTATGAATAACTATATTCGAAATTTTATTCTAAACAGGAATAAGAATAAAAAACTAATTCCCGAAGAAATAGAGGTTGCTTCAGATATTGAAAGTGCATTTAAACAGCTTTTATTAGTAGCTAGAGAACAATTTTTCGATAAGAGCACGACACGTCCAGGAATTAATCGTGATTATGTAAATGCATTAGAAAAAGAAATTTGTACTGGTTTTATTCAAGCCCGTGGAAGGGCTGGAAAAGTTTTAGTACTCAATCAGGATCGACTTTTGCTACTGACCAATCTTTGCTATTGGGAAAAATGAAAAGTTGCGTCTTCATGAGCTATTACATTGTTTTGAGCAACGTGGTTTTTACCTTGATAACCAATCTTCTTTAGCTTTGGTTGCTTTCTATGAGCGTATGGGAAATGTGGAACGCATGAGTGATAGTGGAGATGCCGTTTATGTCCGTAAGACAGTATGAAACTTTTTTTGGCTCAATCTTTTCTTGAGTGGGTGGACAATTTCATCCAGCCAGGCGAGCGTTATCAGTTTAAATCACCGGATGCTGACAATGCGTTAAAAACTTTATCAGGCTTTTGTAGCGTTATCTGGTGGGCATACCTTTGAGCTACCTTCAGATGAGCAACAAACCAAACAATTAGCGCCTTGTATTTACTGTCGTGATGGCATCCAGTTAATTCCTGTTTTACAGGGTGAAGGGAATCTGGCATTTACTGAAAACTATATATCTCATCTACGTGACAGAGTATCTGGTCGTGAGGATACCTTTGCTAAATCTGTGCTGTTAATCATTCACAATAGCATGCTTGATACATTGCTAAACAGCACTAAAGATTTGGCTGCTCCAGAAGCTATTTGGCATCCAGAAACATTTAGTAAAAAGATAGGAACCCTAATAACATCAGGTAATAAAGGATATGAGTTATCTCGTTGTTTGTTGGATGATCAATTAGCAATGATCCTTGAGGAAGGCGCTACAGTATTTTGGTTTTGCTCCACTTTATCGTTCCTTGGAGAGTGGCCTTTTAGAGTTTTCCGAGTTGGGGTTATTTAATGATTCAACCATCTTAAATATGAATACTACAAAGGGGCAGATCCGAAGTAGGCTTGATGAAAACCGTAAGTTGTATAGTTTAATAAAGGATAGTGTTGAACATTATGGTGACCAACTTGAAAGTGTACTAACTGAATTTAGTAAAAAATTCATTAGGGAACATTTTGAAGAAAAGAATGATTGGCAGTTTCTTGATTTCTCGATTTATCGTCAAGAAAAGAAAGATTGTCAGGAACAAAATTTATGGTTTGAGAATGTTACAGCATCTGATGATACTATTATTTGGCAACGGAAGAAAAGCGAAACTAAAGCTGGGAAAAAAGATATTAGCCTATTGGTTCAAGCTCCAGTATTTCAGCAAGTTGTGGAGCTAGATTTTTCTTTCTTAGGTAATGACCTACAAGACAACCAAATAAAAATCACCCATAACCGGAGATTAAAAAAACAGCAAGTTTGGTCAGTCAGTCGTGCTGGGGGTAAGAATTCCCGCGTGAAGGTCATGATTCCTTTTGATGGACATCCAATCTTTCTTAGCTTGGAATTGATTAATCGGGATAATAGAGCAGAAGAATACAAGTTTAGAATGCTAGTAATCGAGAAAAATAGTTTTTATCTTGATGAAATTAAAACTTACTATCGTATTGAACCCGGTAAGGAACAGATTACTCTTCAACTAGAAGAAAACCAATTACGCATTGCACAAAATGGTAACAGTATTTGTAGTTTTGGAGAGTGATGACGATGAGATTGATATTCATAAATGTGCACTAGTCGATTTTGAAGCGTTGGCAAACCAAAGTGAGATAATTAAATTTAAACTCGTTTCTGGCGAAAATTATCTAACAATTAATGTTGAAGGCCCAGGTGCAGAAGAAAAAATAACGTTGCCATTACTTTTTGATCAAAGTCGTTTTGATAAATTACTCAAAGAAGAAGGGAACGCTGAATATAATCGCTCCAAACGGCGAGTTATCTTTGATAATACTGAACATACAATAGTTGGTGTACGTTTACAGTTATTAGGAATGGAAGCAGAGATGGTGGATAACAGGCTGCTTTATGTTCCTGCTTCTGGCGGAGTATACGATGTGGATAAATTACGCATAATTAATGTGAATTTATATAATTCGTATAATGCTTTGTTTACTTACTATCAGCAACGCAAAACTCTACCGAGTTTAGTGGCATGGTCTGATGAATACTGTTGTTTAGTAACTGCCATTCTGGATGCATTTGAAACAGCATTAAGTGATATTAATCTAAACAAAGTACTTAATGATGATGAAAAATTCTTATTACGTTTAGGGATTCATTGTAACGAAGGCGATGAGCGTCTCTCTCCATTGCATCCGTTAGTATTAGCTTACCATCTACAATTAGTTGAAGAATGTGATACTTCTTTTTTGGAATTACCTGACGTTACTCTTGAGCGTTTAGTTGCTTCTGGATTAATGCCTTTTGTTTATCATAGCGAGTATGAATTCGCTCAATTACAACCAATTAAAGATAATAGTTTTTGGATAGATGTTGTCCCTCAGCGCCGAGTTAGTCACGGTTATGTTAAACGTTTGGTGCGCGATAAACTCAATGAATTTACCGATGCATACGCCAGATTATTTAGTGGCATAGGTAATAGTGCTTTGATAATCAATGCCATTAATCAAGGTGTTGCAAAAGAGTTATTTTTGGGGCTTGTTGATTACTTTAAGCAGAATAAAGAAAATGTAATAGCTATACATGTTAATTTCTACGATGAGCAGTTAATGCAAAATGATTTTGATCGTTTTTCGGAAATGAGCTCCTATGATGATCTTAAGAATTGGCTGGGATTAAAGCGGGAAGATGCAGATCTGTTGATTGATTTAATTCGTAGCCGCCTTACTTTTAGTAAATTTACAATACCGGCAGATAATAGTGTTCTAGCTTATGCTCATTTAGCATTTTTTAATAATAGCGTTCCTGTTGATTGCCGTTATATCAGTATGGATGAAGCATTAAGTGGCGTGCTTTGTAATGGTTTAATTTCTGGTGAAGGTGCTGAAACTCTGGGAGATGCTTATTTTACTGCATTTGGTTTGCGTCACGTCGATGTGAAACCATATCGGTCTTTGCGTATAGCCCGTTTATTAGGCATGTTATGGCAACCTGCTCGCCAAAGTAATACTCAACATTCGGGGTTAGGGATTGGGTTAGCTGTTAGTGCCAATTTCAAAAATTTACTTAAACGTTCTTATAATAGTTCCTTGTGGACAATAGTTATTGATCCTAAAGTTACTCTTGATTTTTTCACTAACCAAAAAGACGTGGTATTGATCCATTACTCAGATCAATATACCAGTTGCACTGGATATGATGCTGTTACTGTGACTACACAAGTAGAAATTTTCAAGGACTTAATCCGTATGGAAAGTGGTGATGGGAAAGAATATAGGGTAGGTAGTGATCGACTGCTTTCTGAGTTCAATGCGTTTAACGGTGAATGGCTGCTCAAAATGTTGCGTTCTACCGATAAAGAAACGTAAAGAAAAACACGGAATTATTGGTGCTTATAAATTTGTCCAGGCGATGTTACGGCATTCAGATATTTGTTGGATCCCATTTTCTGTAGCTGAAATGATACGAGTATCCGGCAATATCGGTCTTAAGATGAGTGAAAGTGATTTTTCCCGTAATTTACAGGGATACCGTAAGGGTGCTATTTCTGATGATGTATTATTTGTTGGTTTCAAAGGTGACAAACTTTATCTACTCCCTTTAGAAGTGAAAACGGGGGCTCGACCAGATTACAGTTATGCGGGACATCAAGCGAGTGAACTTAAGCGTTATTTACAAGAAGATTTGCTGGGTAAAGATACTATGGCCTCTCGCCTTTATCGTGCTCTATTTGTCCGCCAAATCCTTATGCAGGTAGAGAAACTTCAACTCTATCAAGTTCTAGATAGCAAGATATTAGAACCATTGTTATCGCGTAGGGAATGGTGGTTAACAGGAAATTACAAGTTAGGGCAATTGCAAAATTATATTGATGGTATTGTACTTGCCCATGTTGATAGTGATAGTTGTTTTGAGCCTTCATACAAGGTAACAAAAAAACAAATTTTACAAATTGAATTGCCGTATGGGTTTCTTTCTTCTCTTATTGAAGCTGACTGTGCGTCTAAGTTGGATGAATTGATAACTAACTATAATGTTCCTGAGCGCTACTTGCTTATTAATTCTGTGGATAAAGAACAGGGTATTCAATCTAAAGTTATTTTTGAGTCTACTGAATACAATAATTTTGCTAATATAGATACAACTAATAGTGATATTTTAATACCTACTTCTATTGCAGCAAATCAAACACCACTACAAGTATTGTTTGGTCATGAATCTTTGCGAAAAAGACCACTATATTGGGAACCAACTAATACTGAAAAATTTATGAATGCTCATACAGGTATCATAGGCAATTCTGGAACAGGTAAAACACAATTCACTAAGTCATTAGTTACACAACTGATACGTAATCAGAGGAATAATGTCAATAGCGAATCTATAGGTTTATTGATTTTTGATTACAAAGACGATTATGTTAAGGATGAAGTTTTTTAGCGGAAACAGGTGCAAAAAAATATCAGTTATCTCTATTACCTTATAATCCTTTGTCTCTTTTTGGTGATATGCCTATGTTACCAAGACATATAGCAATTGCATTTTCGGAAACTATGGGGCGGGCGTACAATTTAGGCGTAAAGCAACGGATGAAACTCGTAACCTTGATTATGGAATGTTATGAGGCAGTCGGTATTATTTCGGAAGATTGTACTACATGGAACCGTACTGCACCAAACTATTGAGGATATTTTGGCAACACTATTTATCTCAGGAAAAAGTAGAGGAAGATTCTTTATATGCAGCACTCTATAATTTAGCTGCGTTTCGGATATTTGAAACTAATACAGAGAAAATGATGAATTTGTATGACTTGATAAATGGGGTAACGATTATACAGTTATCTCGATATTCTGAAGAAATACAAAATTTAGTAGTGGCATTAACTTTGGATCTTTTTTATGCACAAATGCAAATGTGTGGTAAACCTGCTAGACAAGGTAACTATCGTCAGTTAACTAAAATTATTTTGGTAGATGAAGCTGACAACTTTATGAGGCAAGATTTTCTTAGTTTACGAAAGATACTAAAAGAAGGCCGCGAATATGGAAGTAGGCATTATTTTATCAACACAAGAGCTTACACACTTTAAAACTAACGAAAATAACTACTCTTCTTATATTCTAACTTGGGTGATTCATCGTGTTTCTGAAATAAAAAATAATGAAATCAAGGCTATATTTAACATTGATGACAAAAGAGAACAAGAATTACTGATGGAAAAAATACGATGCCTTGAAGCGCATTTTAGTATATATGTTGATGGAAATAAAAAAATCCAAAAAATGAGAGATAAAGCTTTTTGGGAGTTATAAATGACTATTACCGAAGCTATTTTTAAGGTGTTAAAGGATAGTGGTAAGCCACTATCCTACAAAGATATTTATGAAAAAATTGTAGATTATTCTTATTATTCTTTTGGTGCTAAAGATCCCGTATCCGTTGTAAGAGGGAAAATTAGAAGACATTGCTATGGAGTTGATTTCCCGAGTGCATCTCCAAAGAAAATATTTATTGAAGTTAAAACGTTAGGGCAGAAAACTAAGCCATTATATGATATATGGAATGGAAAAGTACCAAAAACTGAGTCTTTAAAAGATGAGAAGATAAATAAAGAGCAGTTACCGGAAGAAATTATACATAGTAAATATAAAGAACATATAAATAATATTAGGAATGAATTGTTGGATGCAATCCATTCTTCTGAACCTGCATTTTTTGAACGATTGGTAGTCAAGCTCTTATTGAAAATAGGATATGGACAGGGTGAGATTCTTGCAGGAAAAAGTGGTTGGGGGAGCGGGAGATGAAGGAATAGATGGTATAATAAATGAAGATAAATTAGGGTTAGAGAAAATTTATCTTCAAGCTAAAAGATATAATAATAAAAAAGTGCCATCTAGTGAGGTTCGAGAATTTATTGGTGCAATGACTCAAAAGGGAGCACGAAAAGGTGTATTTTTTTCATCTTCAAGTTTTACTGAACAAGCTAAAATAAATGCGGAAAAAAGCACAAGGTATGAATATTATTTTAGTTGATGGAGAGAAATTGTGTGAATATTTAGTTGAATATGGCATGGGAGTTGCCAAAGTAGATTCATATGAACTATATGAAATAGATAAAAATTTCTTTGAATTATAAGTAATAGGAGTCATTTATTAAATGGCTCCTATTATATGAATTATAATTTACTATCTTCTACAAAGATTGAGAGAAATCCTTAAGATTGCGATAATTCCTTAACGCCGCAATCCCATCTTCCACATGAGCAGCCCATGCTCTAATTAGCTCTTTTTGTTCAATTTTTCGGATAAAGCATTTTAAGCACCAACTCTGTAGTTTGCATGGTTTCCCCGAGCCAGGTCATTTTATCCAATATAAGTGAACCATCGAGTTTTTTGTGATCACGGTCTGCTGAGTATCTGAAATCACTTTCGACAGATCTGAAAAAGGCTAATCTGGCAGAAATATTTGGCGTCAATCCAGTATAAATTTTCAGCCTTTTAAGCTGTTCTTCTGTTTGGCGATTTAGCTGCATTCTATTAGGGAGCATTAAACAGTCTCCTTAGTTAATTCCCAGAAATAGCCAGGCTTCAGATATGAGGATTTAGTCTTTGCATTAAATACAATTTGATAGGTATGAGAAATATCATCCCGTAATTGATCAACGAAATAACGTTCATCAACCTCTGTATCGGTGGATAATAGTACTACCTGATGGCTGGCGTAAGGGAAATAGTAATTAATTAGATTATCTCTATGTTTGGAATCCAGACGACCTAATGGTGTATCAATAATAACAGGTAATTCTTGTCCTGAAGTTTTAGCTAATGCTTCTAAGATAGCAATTGCATAAATTTGCTTTTCTCCAGCAGAAAGATATTTTCTATTAATTACAGATTGATTTTCATCAATTAATTCAACATCAAAAGTTTCAGGATTAATGTGTGCATGAAGTTGTAAATCTTCTTTACGAGCTAGTTTTCGATAAGCTTCTTCGAAGTTTTTTGTGAGTTTTTTAACACGTGCTTGAGTTAAAATTTCACTATATTTCTCTAGTAGGTTAATTGTTTCTTTTGCATTCTTAAGAGCGCTTATAAGACCATATTTATTTCGCGCAGAATCATGTAATTTTTGCATTTGGCGAGCACAATCCAACTGTTGTTGTTTACACTTCTTAGCTTCTTCTAGTGCGGAAATATATTTTTTACGAGTGTCATTACGCTCTTTATCTAGCTCTCGTATTTTTTGGAAAATATCTATCAGTTGTTCATTGTCAGGAGCACGAGCGATATTAGCAGCAGATTGTTCTAACTGTTTTTCAATATCAGTCAGTTGAATCCGATACTCATCAAATCTCTCCCAGGATTTTTGACTATCCTGTTTAATCGACTGTTGTAGCATACCGACTTCACGATCTGAAATATCAAACAGTAATTCCCCTTTTGGCTTATTAGCCATATATTTATTTAGATTATCCGTAATAGCCTCAGTAGCTATTTTGCTCGTTGTACTAGAGCGAAGAGCAAGATCACTTTTTAGTATATTAAGGAAATTACTAAGTTCTTTTTCAAAGCTTTTGGCTTGTTTGATCTCGGATTCCTGAGAAATTTTCTCAAGCAGAAGAGATAACGTCTTAGGTGCTAAAGCATATGGAAAAGTTCCATCGAATTCATGGCGTAAAGCTTTTTCAATTCGCTCTTTTTCTTTTATAAGCTCGTCAACTTTCTTTTGTTCCTGTTCTTTGGTTTGAGCAAAAGAGCCACCTTGAGCACTTAATAACCCCTCATTTTGAGTGATATTTCTTGTTAATAAATCAATTCGTGATTTTAGAAAATCAGCCTCTTCCAAATATGCTTCTGTTTTGCACATAAGTTCCTTAGATTTTACTTCTAATTCAGAAAGATGCTGTTGTAGGTTTCCTTCAAGTTGAGTAGATTGCTGGCGCTTAATATAGATTATTAGGTCATTACGTAGCTTAGAGATTAAATCTAATCCAAGTAAGCGGCGCATTGCCGTACGCAGAATATTTCCTGATTCATCTTCAGCTAATTCAGCGATTTTTTCACCATCAAAGAAAAATAAATCTGCTACTCCATTGGGAATGAGTTCATTCAGAAAACCTTGGCATTGTTCATAATTTAGCTCACTAAGAGTCTGCCCATTTTGTTGTAGCGATAGGAGATCTTTTTTTCCTCTTTTCCAACTACGTGTAACAGTGAACTCAGATTCTTTGCCTTCTTTATTATAGATAAAAGTTAGCTCAATTGAGGCTTCTTCTGGACGTTTAGATTGGTTATTGCCGTTATGGATTAATGCACTTAACTGTTCAATATATTCTTGTTGTTGAATGGTATGGTTAAAAGCTAAACGACCATATAAGGATAAGCGAATAGCGGATAAAATAGATGTTTTGCCCGCACCATTTAACCCACCAAATAGAACGATTGGGCGATCATGGATCTCATGCTGTCGTTTTCTCGGAGCTAGATCGATAGTATGTGTTCCACTAAATACCCGAAAATTACGCAGAACCAGTTGCTTAATTAACATTTTCTTTTTCCTCACTGGAAACTACTGATGGTTCCTCGACATGAGTTATTCTGCGTTGTATTTCTTTAATTTCAGCTTCTATCTTCATGACTTCTTCAAGGTGAATATCACGCTCATTACGCTTTTGTAGTGTAGATTGCGTCTGCTTAATTTGTTCTAAACTACCCCAGTCCTGTTTTAAAATTGTGCCAATCTTATCAAAGATCCCTTGTCTGCGGCTTAACCCTTCCATTGATATCTCCAGTTCGATTAGCTTCATGACCATTTCTGGTTGTACATCGAATCCTTGAGTAATTTGGGCAAGCAATTCGGCATCACTAGAGTCAAATCTAGATTGATCATCAGTAATCCAGTTCAAATCACGTCCATAAACGGAACGATAGATATCTGGTAATGTATCGTTCCAGTCAGGTTCATTAGGATCTTTAAGCCATTCTTGACGTATAGCATGAAGCTCTGGCTCTGTGATTAAAGTTATCTGGCGTCCTTGTCGATTTAACTCTCGTTCTATCTCTAATAATTGTCTGAGCCATGATTGACGATATTTTAACCAGTATGGGCCAGGAACGTGTTTACGTTCTGCCGCAATGTCTTCCCCTTCCTTCGCATATTGATAACTAACCTTACCCGTACGGCGTTTGTAATTGCGATAAGTGTCTTTTTGTACGGGATCAGTAGTTAGAGCGAGTAAATCGCGAAATTTTAGTAAGGGTAACATCCAGTCTTCCCCATTTTGGACAAGACTTTCCATTGCTTTATCTTTTGTAACGACAGTGCAAGTCCAGCAACCAAAACGAGAATTACCGCAAGAAGGAGTACTGTCATCAATAACGAGAGGGCATTCACCTTGATTTGATGAGTCCATGTAAAGAGTCCAAAGAGGACGATTATTGCCACCCCACGGGCTTTCCCATTCTTCTATATCGTCTGGAGAATATTGATATGCACCACGCAATAACTTCCAAACATCCTCAACATCCCATGTGTCAATAGGGGTATAAATAAATGCATTGGCAAGGGTAGTGTGCCGGGCAAGACGCGACCCATCAATTCTATGTTTTGCAATAACTTGAGCACGTGATGAACTTTCGCTACTGCGTGAACCCAGAACAACTATAACCTCGTCAAATTGGCTGACTTTATCGCGAATAAAATCACTCACGGGATTGATTTTCATGCGTTCTGTGCACCAACGGAAGCTACGCGTAGGAGCGGGATAGCCTTTGCCTAACAGGTTGACCCAGAATGTTTCGTGTGTTTTAGGTATAACAGGGTGCTGAGTGATTGGAAGCCCGTCTCGCTTAGATCCAGATTCAATCTGCAACATTGTTTTTTGGATTAAATCTACGACGACAGGAGTTTCAACCAGTGTGTCAGATGAGACAACGAAAACAGGTTTATGGCGCATTTCTGGGGATAGTCCAAGTAGCGCGAGATAAGCCAATGTAATTACAGCGGAAGAGTCTTTTCCTCCACTGTAACCAATTACCCAAGGGCGTTTATCACTATAATAAATACGTTGTATTTCAGAAATATATTCTGCTAGTGGTCGACCAGCGAACATTTCCTGATTAATAAAATCTTCATAATCGCCCAAATCGTGGGTCTGAATTAATTTACTCATGAGATAACCGTTTGAGCTTCAAGTTGCTGCTCTTCAGCAGTAAGGGGAATATCTAATGCAATTTTAAGAGCATTACAGGTGAGCTGAATAGCAATAGTGGTTTTACTCAATTTTCCGTGTGACATTGCTCTTTTTATCAGTTCGGGATTGCTCTTACGCCAATCGAATGTTTTCAGTTTGGCAAGTTTTTCTTGCCATTGATCAGGATATTCTGCCAACAAATTGCGACCAAGAAGCCCCAGTGCATGAAGGCCAATACCGTGAGCGTGGACATATTCTTGGCGTAATTGGGCGGGAGATACTTCTTTATTAGACGCCATTTTCCAATCAGGCATAGCATTATAAACCGCTTGCCAATATTGGGAAGCTAGTCGTTTGTTTTCTTTTATATCGCCTTCTTTCGGATCTGTTCCAAGCAAAGCTCGGGTAGACTGTTTGATACTACTTAATGTAAATAATTTGTTTGAAAGCTTGCTTATGCTGGATTTCTCTAATTCAGTTAACCCGACAAATGGCCTGACAGACATCGCCAGATAGCGAGCTAATTCTGAGCAGATATCTCGGTGGTCATAAAGTGTTGATAATGATGGACTCGGCCTAATCGCGTATTTATTTAGATCGGCGAACATTTGTTGGCTGCGTTGCAAACCTTCATCAACAAAAAATAGTACAGGAATATTATCTTGCCCTAAATCTGGATTTTCTTTCAGAGCAGTTTCAATGGCTTTACGACGATGTTGACCATCATTAATCAAAATTTGTGCTTCCATCGGTACTTTTAGGATACCGAGATTGTTGGAACCTGAAAATTCGGCAAATTCAACATCAATAGCAATAGATGCTGTTAATGCTGAAAAAACATAATCTTTTGGGTTTTCAACCAAGTAACGTGCCATTTCTGGAATACGTGCTTTATTTAATACACGTTGTGCTCGGAGTTCAGGAGGAACTTCAGTTTCATCAAAACTGAAAATTTTAGGGATAAGCCTCATTGGACAAGTGGCGATATAGAAAGGGCGACCAGCTTGAATCCCACGCACTGCGGGGAACGAGTAACAGTATGCAATATTGTCAATATTAGCCATAATCCCTTCTTCCTGATAATTATTTCATGATAGATGTTACGTTATATTTTTACGTAATGGTGATTTATTATATCATTTTTTTAACGTAATAACAGATTTGAATCTTTAAAACTAATTTATGAATATCTCTTATGGATAGAGATAATAAGGCGGAAGAATTGGGTTATTTTTAGAAACAACTTAGTAAGGTAGGGTGAGTGTGAAGCTGACGACAATATCTAGGAAACACTGGGGAAATATTAGAGCAGTGAAATGTGGTCTATCAGTCGCTCCAGACAGCACATACAGACTCTGGTCACGCAAAACAAGAAACTGGCAGCAGTCTGACTGCCATGTCGTTTAATCCAGAATGGGAAAAATAGGCTGTTTAACTTATTTGAGGTGCTAACTTCGACAATTATAATCTGTTTTCTTTTATATTCTGCTTAATTTCGCTATATATTCCACAAGAAACGATAACGACCATTTATTAAGCGACATTTAGGGCTTTCAGCTGGCTTTAATATCATAAAAACAGGTCTAACTATTTTTATTTTAGTAAATCCTGTGTAATTATAAGCTCCTTAGCCTTAATCAATTGGAGTAAGTTGGACAACACCATTTTTCCCAAGTTGATAAGGTAAATTTACTGTACATTCGATAAGCGTGATTCCGGCTCCACGAATGCCTGGGTGTATGGAAAAGTCTGAAATTAGAGGTACATCAGGAGAAAGTTTAGGTGCATTAAGTAATTCTTCATTTGTAATAGATATGATCAAAACGCCTACAGGGTATCCTCTAAAGTTTGTTGCAAAACAATGGAATTTTTCTTGCTGGCTAATATCATTATTTAATAATTCATTTTTTCTTTCTTGTATAGATTGAAAAACACCACTGGAGTATACGCATCTATCATCCCATTTTCTCAATTCGACATCTCTTCTTTCTTTTTTATTCAGTTCAAATTTGCATTTTTCATTTTCTATTTGAAATATTATATGCCTTGCGATTTCACATGCTTTTGGCAAAGAAACTTTTTCTGAAACTAAAGATGCTCTGGCGTCAAAAGACATTGAAATTAAATTAAGGCTGGATTGAGAACAATTCAATGGGTTGAATTGAGCTGGTCTGCTAATACTGAAAGATTTTGACCTGAATATCATCAGTAGTTTCCTTTAATAATAAGGATAAAAAGATTATTAATTGCCTACCAGCATGGAATAATATGAGTCCAATAGTATAGTAGTAAGATAAAAATAATCTGTTGCTATTACCGTGACTGAAATCGCATGAATAAATACATCTTAGATAATAATTTTCTTATTAAGAAATTCCTGATGAGGAAAAATAATAAAATAAAAATAATTCTCTCAATAATCGATAGTTGTTTTATCGTAAAACCTTGCCATTTTTAATTACCCCAAATAACCCTCAAAAACTCACTCCACAATCCTAACCGGATAAGACTCAAACAAATACCCATCAAAGTCAGGATCATCTATATCAGATAACTCCAGCAATCGTTGTTTCACGTTTTCTAAATGTTGCCACATGGCTTGTTTGGCGGCTATAGGATCTTTTTTTATCATAGCGGCTAAAATCACCTGATAATTATTCAACCACTCTTTACGATAGTCAGTATTGGTAATTTAGCTATGTAGTTTCATTCACATAGGATTATTCTCACGTCACGCCTAGTTTACAATGTGTTATGAATATTGGTAATATCGTTCTGGGTAACCTGAAGCGCTGTAAGCTCAGCGATATTACTTTCCAATAATTGGCTCACTTGTAATAATTCAAAAGGCCCAGCGGCATTGATAGTCGTATCGCTTGAATAAGAGCATGGCAGTTGGATGAGATGATTATCTGAGCTTTTGCGTATTTCAATGAGATTTTCCCAATTTCAATACAATTAACGCTTCACGAATAAGAGTACGAAAAACGCTGAATTTCACGTTCTGTAGATAGACGATCACCGGGAGAATAATTCATAACTATTATTATCTGACATAATGATTGGGCTACTTCATGATAGGGACGTTTGGAGTCTGTAAAGTTCATCATTAATGCCGCCGTAAAGTAATATACTCAAATGGAACGACTAAAAATGATGTTCTTCTGAGGCTTCAGTGCCAGAAATATAACCACCTATTCTTGTTATAATAAGTGGTTTTGAGAGAAAATTATTCTACTTTACGCACGCGATTTATCATTTCGAATAATTCCGGTTGGGTTCTGGCAATATTGTCATACATGGGTTTAATCGCGTCTTGAAAGAGGGTTTTATCCACGATAATAAACTCAACACCTTGTTTTTCTGCCTTTGCACGCTCTTCCTGTTCTGATTTTTCCCAAAGTTGAATCATATATTTTGAGGAGTTCAGTGCCGCTTTTTTCACAATCTCTTGCTGTGCAGTAGTTAATTTATTCATTGATTTGTTTGATATTAACAGGACATCAGGGATCATCGTATGCTCATCCAGGGAAAAGAATTTTGTCACTTCACTATGACGGCTTAGCGTAAAAGAAGTAATGTTGTTCTCAGCCGCATCCACAACCCCTTGTTGCAATGCGGTATAGAGTTCACCATAGGCTAATGGCGTTGGATTTCCTGCCAACCCTTTCACCATCGCAATTGCCGTTGGACTGGGTTGTACGCGAATTTTCAAACCTTTTAAATCTTCAGGCGTTCTAATCGGTTTTTTCGCATAAAAGCTGCGTGCGCCCGCTTCATAGTAAGTGAGACCAATAAACCCCATGTTTTGACTTGAATCGAGGATTTCTTTACCGATATCGCTATCAATGACTTGTTGATAGTGCGCTTTATCGCGGAATAAATAGGGCAGGTTAAAAATGGAATAAGCCGGAGAAAAGGCTTCTAATTCTGCCGCATTGGATTTAGCAATATCCAAAGCGCCGTTTTGCATTAATTCGATGGATTCACGTTGGTTGCCCAATTGAGAATCAGAATAGATGCGAATACGGACTTCCCCATTGGTTTTTTCTTTCACTTCGTTAGCGAACTCGGTCATGGCCTTATGGACAGCATGGTCTCGATTTTGGTTATGGCTAAGTTTCAGCGTTGCCACGGCGAAAGCCTGGGATGTCCCTAGCATGAACATTATGCCAGTTACTATGCCTGCTATACCTAAAACCTGTCGTTTGTTGTTCTGCATGTTTGGTTCTCCAGAGGTGAGCGTAGGTTTTTGTTATTTTCTGTGGGCAAACAATAATCAGAACTCACTTATTGGGCAAAGGGTAAAATCCAATTGGTCGATCTGAATCGCAAAAAATGGCATTATTGGTTGACCTTTTTGGTTTGTGATCTATCTCACTCTCTTTTAAGTATTTATTTCAATGTACTTAGTGCTATCAGTATAGATTCTGATTCCTGTGTGGACTTTAATTGGTAAACCAAAATAACAGGAACCGGATAAATGAAAAACTTTGTAGCGATGACCAATAAAAGTTTGGCGTTTTTTACCATCTGCCTGCTGGTCTTTCTGGTTTTATGCGTGTCATGGCAGGTAGTTTCACGTTATGTATTAGATGCACCGAGCACCGAGACAGATGAATTAGCACGTTATCTGTTTATGTGGGTCGCAATGATTGGCGCTGCATATACAACAGGACAGCATCGTCATCTTGCTATCGATTTGCTGATGATGAAATTAACAGGAGTAAAGAAAAGTATTATTAGCCTGATTATTCAGACAGTAATTATTTCATTTTCTTCCATTGTGCTGCTTTATGGTGGCAGCCTGCTTGTTTCATCGACATTGGAAAATGGTCAAATCACACCTGTATTAGGCTGGAAGATGGGGTACGTCTATTTATGTTTACCTATTAGCGGAATATTGATGATTTTCTATGCGCTCGTTGATGTGATCTCAATTGTTCAGCATTTTTCTGGTCAACCACCAGCTATATCTGAGAATCATTAACTTGCAAGATGAAGGGTAGATAAGAGGCTAGAGTATGGATTGGTATGTCATTGCCGCACTTTTTGGCACATTTGCAATATTACTGGTATTGAGTGTCCCCGTTTCTTTTGCAATCGGCCTATCTTCGTTAGTCGCCATTACGATGACATTGCCGTTGGAATCTGCGATAACGGTTGTTGCACAGCGTATGGCTGCGGGAGTAGATAACTTCTCTTTATTGGCGATCCCGTTCTTTATCCTTGCCGGGAATATTATGAATCAAGGCGGGATAGCTGAACGTTTGATAAATCTGGCCAAAGTGATTGGCGGCCGTTTGCCGGGATCATTAATGCACGTCAATATTATGGCGAACATGTTGTTCGGGGCAATTTCAGGTTCGGCAGTGGCATCCGCTGCTGCGGTCGGGGGAACAATGGCGCCGATGCAGAGAAAAGAAGGATACGATCCTGAGCTGTCTGCTGCTGTAAACATCGCTTCTTGTCCTTCTGGTTTGCTGATCCCGCCCAGCAACACCTTGATTGTGTACTCGTTGGTTTCAGGGGGTACATCTATTGCTGCCTTGTTCTTAGCGGGTTATATCCCCGGCCTTATTATGGGGATTTCACTCATGGTTGTATCTGCCATTATTGCCAAGAGGAAGCGCTATCCTGTTGCACCTCGGCCAACCTGGAGCGAATTTTTTGCTACAGCATGGAAAGCAATACCGTCATTAATGCTAATTGTGGTGATTATGGGCGGGATTATTGCGGGGATCTTCACGGCGACAGAAGCATCAGCTATTGCCGTTCTCTACAGTTTTATTCTCGCAGTAGTTATTTATCGTGAAGTGAGTCTCAAACAACTGCCCAAAATTATTCTTGATTCTGCCGTCACCACATCTATTGTTTTACTGCTGATTGGCGTATCAATGGGTATGTCCTGGGCGATGGCCAATGCTGATCTGCCATATCTGATTGCGGATGCGTTGATGACGGTTTCTGATAATCCGCTGACCATTCTGTTAGTCATTAATATCATCCTGCTGATTGTGGGGATCTTTATGGATATGACACCTGCCATTTTGATCTTCACGCCGATTTTTTTACCCGTTGCGATGAGTATGGGTATCGATCCTGTTCATTTTGGCATCATCATGACATTTAATTTGGCAATTGGGATTTGTACCCCTCCCGTAGGCAGTGCCTTATTTGTGGGTTGCTCTGTGGGGGATGTGAGTATTGATAAGGTACTGAAGCCATTGCTCCCGATGTATATTGCGCTGATCTCGGCGCTAGCTTTGGTGACATATCTGCCGCAATTGAGTTTATGGTTACCTGAATTGGTCTTGAATTAGTTATAGGGGGAATTATGAAACAAACTTGGCGTTGGTATGGGTCTGAAGATCCTGTTTCATTAGCGGATATCCGGCAGGCGGGAGCAACAGGGATTGTGACAGCATTACACCATATTCCTAATGGCGAAGTCTGGCCTATCGAGGAGATAAAACAGCGTAAAGCACTCATTGAAGCCAGTCAACTTGAGTGGACAGTTGTAGAAAGTGTTCCCATTCATGAAGATATCAAGACGCATACCGGGGAGTACGATCGATGGATCGAAAACTATCAACAAACCTTGCGTAACCTCGCTGCTTGCGGGATTAAAACAGCATGTTACAACTTTATGCCTGTTCTGGATTGGACCCGCACTGATCTCGAATATGAATTACCTGATGGTTCAAAAGCGTTGCGCTTTGATCAAATCGAATTCGCTGTTTTTGATATCCATATTTTGCAACGTCATGGCGCAGAAAAAGAGTATCCCGATGATGAAATTGCACAAGCACAATCACGCTTCATTTCAATGACAGAAGAAGAAAAACAAAAACTGACAAACACGATCATCGCTGGTTTGCCCGGTACAGAGGAAGGTTATACCTTAGAACAATTTCGCCAACACCTAAGACGTTATAAAGGAATTGATAAGGCCAAATTGCGTGAGCACTTTGCTTATTTCCTGCAAAAGATTATTCCGGTAGCGGAAGAAATCGGCATCAAAATGGCCGTTCATCCTGATGATCCACCGCGTGAGATCTTAGGCCTGCCACGCATTGTTTCTACAATAGAGGATATGCGTTGGATAGCCGAAACAATAGACAGCAATGCCAATGGCTATACGATGTGCACCGGATCTTATGGCGTGCGTGCGGATAATGATTTAGTGAAGATGATCAAATTATTTGGTTCCCGTATCTATTTCCTCCACTTGCGCTCAATAGTACGTGAAGAAAACCCATCTACGTTCCACGAAGCGGCACATCTTGCTGGTGATGTGGATATGTATGAAGTGATCAAAGCGGTGGCGGAAGAGGAGCATCGTCGGCTGGCGACTGGTGGAAATCACCTTATTCCGATGCGGCCTGATCATGGTCATCAAATACTGGATGACTTGAAAAAGAAAATTAACCCCGGTTATTCGGCAATCGGCCGCCTGAAAGGGCTGGCTGAGATCCGCGGTCTTGAACTGGGCATTCACCGTGCGTTTTATCCGAAATAATCAATAAGGCAGCACATGATGGAAAAACATCTTGTTAATTCGGCGACATCCGTTCTGCTTCCTGACTGGGCAACTGAGCGGCTTACTGCACGCATCGTTCATTTAGGTTGTGGCGCATTTCACCGCGCACATCAGGCTCTTTACACACATCATCTATTAGAACAAACCGACAGTGATTGGGGATACTGTGAAGTTAACCTGATGTCGCAACAAAGTGCCTCGCTGATTGAAAATCTTAAAAAGCAATCAATGAGCTATACCGTCGCAGAGAAAAGTCGGGATATAACCACATTAAAAATCATAGGTTCGATAAAAGAGGCCATGCACCCATTAATTGATGGTACTCAGGCCATTATCGAAAAAATGGCGAACCCTGATGTTGCAATTATCTCTTTGACAATAACTGAAAAAGGATATTGTACCGATGCCACAACAGGGCGTTTAGACCCAAATAATGAGTTGATTATTAAAGATATTGCCAATCCTGCTGTGCCAAGATCAGCCATAGGATATATCACTGCGGCATTAAAACTGCGTTTTGAACGAAGCCTGCCTGCCGTGACGATTTTATCGTGCGATAACGTTCGGGAAAATGGGCATGTTGCTCGTGAGGCCGTGTTAGGTCTGGCGCGTTTGCAGGACGAAAAATTGGCACAATGGATAGAAAAGCAAGTGACATTTCCCTGCACGATGGTGGATCGCATTGTGCCGGCAGTGACATCAGAAACGTTAACCGAAATTGCCCAATTATTGGGGTGGAAAGACTCTTGTGCTATTGCCTGTGAACCTTTCCGTCAATGGGTGATTGAAGATAACTTCGTGAATGGGCGTCCAGACTGGGATCTTGTTGGTGCGAAATTTGTGGAAGACGTTACACCATTTGAGATGATGAAACTGCGCATGTTAAATGGCGCTCACTCATTTCTGGCCTATTTGGGTTATTTGGGCGGTTATGCGTATATCTCCGATACCATGAAAAATGCTGATTATTGTCGGGCAGTGTATGCACTGATGCTGAATGAACAAGCGCCAACATTGTCGATGCCAGAAGATAGCGACTTAATGGCTTACGCGGATAAATTGATCGAACGGTTCACCAACCCTGCGTTAAAACACCAGACATGGCAAATTGCGATGGATGGCAGCCAGAAATTGCCACAGCGCATGATTGATTCCATTGAATGGCATCTCGTGCAAGGAAGCGATTATCGCCATTTAACTCTCGGTGTAGCAGGTTGGATGCGTTATATCAGCGGCGTGGATGAGCAAGGTCA
This sequence comes from Xenorhabdus cabanillasii, assembly GCF_003386665.1. NCBI lineage: Bacteria > Pseudomonadati > Pseudomonadota > Gammaproteobacteria > Enterobacterales > Morganellaceae > Xenorhabdus > Xenorhabdus cabanillasii. The sequence continues at coordinate 1,649,783 of NZ_QTUB01000001.1, forward strand.
ACCCATTGATGTGCGTGATCCATTAAAAGAGACCTTTGCGGCGATTTTTGCCAAATACGATTATTCTGTTGCTGTGGTGGAAGATATGGTGAAAGAGCTACTGGCAATTGAATCGATCTTCGGTAAAAAATTAATAAAAAATCGTAAGTTTATCGATAACGTAACCAAAGCCTACCAGAACTTATTGGATGTCGGTGCACGCCAGGCGGTTGCTGCCCTTCGACCACTTTGACCATAGAGGAAAGCATAATGAAAACCTTTATGTGTGAAGATTTCCTGTTAAATAATGACGTTGCCTGTAGCCTTTATCATGATTACGCGGCGTTGATGCCTATTTATGACTATCACTGCCATCTCAATCCAAAAGAGATCGCGCAAAACCGCAGCTTCCACAATCTTGGTCAAATCTGGCTGGAGGGCGATCATTACAAATGGCGGGCGATGCGTGCGGCAGGAATTGAAGAAGCGCTTATTACCGGGACGGAAAGCAGTGATTACGAAAAATACCTCGCATGGGCGAACACCGTTCCTCTGACGATCGGCAATCCCCTGTATCACTGGACACATCTGGAGTTGCGACGCCCATTTGGCATCAACGGAAAATTATTCGGGCCTGATACCGCAGAAATTATCTGGCATGAGGCGAACGAGAAACTCTCGCAACCTGAATTTTCTGCCTGTGGCATTATGCAGCAAATGCAGGTGCGAATGGCAGGAACAACGGATGATCCCATTGATTCTCTCGAATATCATCAACAAATCGCTGAAAATAAAGATATTACCATCAAAATATTACCAAGCTGGCGCCCGGATAAAGTCTTCAAAATTGAGTTGTTGGGTTTTTGTGACTATCTCGAACGGTTAGGAGAAGCCGCAGATGTCGCTATCTGGCGTTTTGCTGATTTATTGCAGGCATTAGAGCGTCGCCTCGAACACTTTCAGGATCACGGTTGTGTAGCATCGGATCATGGTATTGAACATTTGCGTTATGCGCCGATACCTGACGAAAAAGTGTTAGATATCATTTTGCAAAAGCGCAGGCGAGGGCAGTCACTCAGTGAATTAGAAATAGCGCAATTCACGACAGCGGTGCTGGTTTGGTTAGGTAAGCAGTACGCAAAACGCGGCTGGGTAATGCAACTGCATATTGGTGCCTTGCGCAATAACAACATACGTATGTTTAATCGGTTAGGGCCAGACAGCGGCTTTGATTCTATTGGGGATAATCATATCGCTTACCCATTATCACGCTTGCTGGATGAGATGGATAAAACAAACGAATTACCCAAAACGATCCTTTATTGCTTAAATCCTCGCGATAACGAAGTGATTGGTACGATGACTGGTAATTTCCAGGGAGGGGGGATAGCCGGCAAAATTCAGTTTGGATCGGGCTGGTGGTTTAACGATCAAAAAGACGGTATGCAGCGTCAATTAGAGCAACTCTCCCAATTAGGGTTATTAAGCCAGTTTGTCGGTATGCTGACAGATTCACGCAGTTTCTTATCCTATACCCGCCATGAATATTTTCGTCGCATTCTCTGCAATATGCTGGGGAACTGGGTCGAAAATGGCGAAATCCCACATGATGAAAAAATGCTAGGGCAGATGGTTCAAGATATCTGCTTCAATAATGCTGAACGTTATTTTCAGGCTGTGAGGGATTAAAGGATGCAGATGCGGAAAATTGCCCTGATTGGCGAATGTATGATTGAGCTAAACGGCATTCTATTTGGTGATATGACACAGAGCTATGGTGGTGATGTACTGAATAGTGCGGTTTATCTGGCTCGCGCTGGAGGCGATATGCTTGATGTCCATTTCGTCACGGTGATGGGAACAGATCCTTTGAGCGAAGGGATGATCTCACGCTGGCAGCAAGAAGGCATTAATACTTCGTTAGTGTTGCGAGATAGTGTGCATCAGCCCGGTTTATACCTGATTCAACTTGATGAAAAAGGTGAGCGCACGTTTCTTTACTGGCGCAATAACTCAGCGGCGCGTTATCTCTTGCAGCATTCTGATTACCCCGGATTGCGCCAGCAATTGCAGAACATGGATGTACTCTATCTCAGTGGGATCAGTCTGGCTATTTTGCCCGAACATGATCGTCAATTGCTGCTAATTGATTTGAAACAGTTATCTTCTGAAAGAAAAGTGATTTTCTTTGACAGTAATTATCGTCCGGCCTTATGGGGAAATGAAACACAAGCTCGTGAGTGTTATCAGCAAATGTATGCCATCACCGATATTGCGTTAGTCACTGATGATGATGAAGCGAGTCTATGGGGCGATACATCAACGGAGGAAAGTTTTAATCGCCTGAAAAGAATGGGGGTTAAACAAGCCATTATCAAAGCGGGTGAACAGGGCTGCTTTTATCGTGACTTAAGTGGTTGCAATGCCACACAACATATTAAGACTCAACCTGTTACATCTGTCGTTGATACCACTTCGGCAGGCGATGCTTTCAATGCAGGTTTTATCGCCGGGCTGTTAAATGGGAAATCCATTCATGATTCAGCATTAATGGGACACCAGCTCGCAGGGGTTGTGATCCGGCACAAAGGCGCGATTATTCCGCAGGCAGCGACACAAAGGGTTACCGCACGTTTTTTTAATTCGGACGAAATCGGAGAGAATAAAAATGCAAGAGATGATAATACGATTGCGTCAGATTAAAATCGTGCTTGTAATAGCCATTGAAGAGGCCAGAGATATCATTCCTCTTGGTCACGCACTAGCAGATAATGGCCTGCCTGTAGCTGAAATCACGTTTCGTACCGAGGGTGCCGCCGAAGCGATTAGCCTGCTGAGGGCTGAACGACCAGATATTCTGATAGGTGCAGGAACCGTGCTGCATTGTGAACATGTCCGTCAGGCAAAAATAGCGGGGGCAAAATTTGTCGTTTCACCAGGGCTTAACCCAAACACCGTACAGGCATGCCAGCAAATCGGTATCCCTATCATTCCCGGCGTGAATAACGCCAGCACGATTGAACAAGCGCTGGAGTTAGGCATTGATTTTGTCAAATTCTTTCCTGCTGAACCTTCGGGTGGGATTGCGATGATTAAAGCGCTACTTGCACCGTACCCACAGTTACAAGTCATGCCAACAGGTGGGATCAGTATTAAGAATATTCGCGATTATTTTGCTATCCCACAAATTGTCGCATGTGGTGGATCCTGGATGGTGAGCTCACAGTTGATCCGAGATAAAGAGTGGAAAAAGATTGGTGAATTGACACGGGAGGCGGTTGAGTTAGTGGGCTCCATCTGTGATTTATCTATATCCAAAAGAAGGTAAGATTATGTCCATCTACTCAGAACGCAAAGAAACCTGTTTAGTTGCGCGAACATCTTTAGAAATACAAGAGATTTTACAAAGAACAGCCGATTATTCTGGCGCAACGCTTTCTCAATTCCTTATTGAAGCGGCAATGGATAGAGCCAAAAAGGTTGTTGAGCGTGCTGAAACAGTTAATTCTCAATGGCTGGTGCAGATGCGCTATTTGCAGCATTAGAAAATTCGCCAAAAGCAAATAAGAAACTAATGAAAGCAGCGAAAAACTACAAGGATGTTGTGAATGTCCTGATAATTGAAGAAATAACTCAACAACATAATCGTAAGGGATTTGATTATGGGGTTTATTCAGGTTGTATTAATTATGAACAATTATGTCATCTAAAATACTCACTAATTGAGTATGTTGTCATATAGATAGAATTTCTAATATGCCAAAATACATCATGTAATTTTAGTTCTTTGTACTGGACTTTATTATCTAGAGTAGACAAGCAGCTTAGAGGTTTCCGTAAAGGATTATGTGGCTAACAGCTATCTAAGTTAGATAGCTGTTGGTGCAGTATTTATCATTTTTACTACCTTGCTTATGAATAATAAAATAACCATGACTTCACTTTCTTAATAAAGGATGATTAGCGTCAATATCCATATAATCAAGATTATTCATTTCGAAGTTTATAAATTTTTTGTTTTTTTCTTTTATGGTTTTTATCTTTGGTTTTCCATAAATGAAGACAAAGGCTGTTGGTTTTGATAATGAGGATATTTTCTTTATTCTTTTTGTTATTAATCTTTTTATTTCATATTTTTCTATTAGATTATCTCTTATAAAAAAAGAAATCTTGATTTTCTCGTTTTTATATGTAAATGTTTTTTTGAATTTTACCCGGTAACCTTTGTCATATTTATCTATATAAGCCCATCCATAATAAATTGCTGGATCTTCTGGTAGATTGGTGATGGCTTGTTCTCTAATTTTTATAAAAAAAGAACGATAAGAGATATCTTTACCAGATACGTTTATTTTACGATTATTCAATGTTCCATCGCGATGATATCTTAGATATCTGCTAACAATACTTCTTACAGAATAAACTTTACTGGTTTCTCCTATTTTTTTAAGGTAATAAGAAATATTTTTAATAATATTTTTATTCTTTTCAATACTTGTTAATGCTTTGTTTTTATCTGAACGTTGAGATTCGTAATAGGAAGGAGGTCTGGATAACAAAAATAAGTCAACAATTGAAAGGCCTAAATAAGTTTTCATAATAGTGATACACCCATTTTTCTCATTCCCGGTTGTTGCCCTGATGAAAATGCGTTAATAAACGCTTCAACGCATTTCAAGAGTTGCCACATATACTGACAACAATGATTCCGTGTGACGGTTTCATGCAATGATTGCCATAGGCGTTCAATCTTATTTATCCATGGCGAATAGACCGGTAAAAACAACAAATTAAATTTAGGATTTTGTTTTAGCCATGCCCTGACTTTCCGGCTTTTATGAATGCCATAGTTATCTAAAATCAACGTGATGTTTTTTGCATGGCGATATTGGCCATTCAGTTCCTTTAACATGTTGATAAATAAATCAGAATTTTTCTTTATACCGCTGACATAAGTCACTTGGCCTGTTTGGGCGTCAAGGCAGCCCGCGAGGTAGTGTTTTTGATTTTTTCCCGGCGTCATGACCCGTTTTTGTTGCCCTTTCAGACACCAGTCCGCCCCGATTTTTGGGTTAAGGTCAATATCGACTTCATCTTCGTAAAAAACAGGATGTGGTTCTGACACGTTGGATAAAGCTTCAGTGATTTTTGCCATTTTTTCGTCATACTCAGGATCAGGCTTTTTTACGGTAGGTGCTGCCCTTCGCCAGACAATACCGACCTGACAGAAATAACGATAGAACGTACTTTGCGAAAGCGACAAACAGAATAATTCATTGATTATTCGAGTAATCAGCTCAATGCTCCAACGTGAACGCAGACAGCCAAAATCCTGTGGGGAGTGCTGTAATAAGAACGACAGCAAACTAAAAAGTGGTGCTAAATTCCAGATAGCAGGTCTTCCTGACGGTAAACTTTTTAATCCTTCCAGCCCATATAATGTAAACCAATTTATCCAACGATTAACCGAAGAACGTGAACAATGAAGGGTTCTGGAGATGGCAGAAACGGTCTTGCCTTCATGTAACATTAAGAGTGCCATGAGTCGGCGTGCATAATCTTTATCCCGGGTTTTATGAATAAATTTTTTCATCTGACGTCGTTCACTTCGGGGTATGGGTGCTATGATTGGCATTACTCAGTCCATTTTGGGATTTTTTTGATTTGGCGATTAATCAGATCGCAAAAACCGGGCTGAGTTCCCTTCAAGTGATCTACTATTTTGAAAGCTTATTTAGAGTGACTTTTTTTGATTGTTGCATTTCAGTAATTATTTCTTTTATTTTAAGTGGAACTTCACGTTTAATCTCACAATCTGGATGATGCTTTCCATAAACTTTATAGTGTGGAACAACATGCATATTTTGTGATTCTTTATCTAAGTTGGCACATGTGACTTGAGCGTAACAATTTTCACCAGGGCATATAAAGGATCTTTTATTGGTCAATTTACCCGCCCAAAAATATTCGTAGGCTCTGTCCGGATCTATAAAGTCATCAATTTCAGTTGAATAAGCAATATCTAGAGACATTAATAATACCTTTAATATCAAAAAATACTATTAATGATAAGAAGAATCGTTGTTTGATATCTATTAGTTTGGTCACATAGTATAAATAAATGTGTGTTTTTATTTTTTATAGGAATAAATTTTATTTTGAAATTATTTTTAATCATATGTTTTTATGTAAAAACATTGTCAAAAATTATTTTCTACCTGAATGTATTCAGTATATAACATAGAAATTATAGCGTATTAATATAGATGGTGTAGTGTCCTGATTTTCATAATTTGTTACTTATTAGTCTAATCCTCCTTATTTTATAAATATTATCTTTACTTGAACATATAGAAGTTGTTATTTTTCAGGTTGTAAAATATAAATTATAGAAACTAATAAATCCCTTTAGAAATACAAATTCAATTTAACGAATACTTTAATACATAGGAAATTAAACATATATATGGGCTTATGTTACTGGTTTAGATTGTATAGCGAGTATGCCGTTACAGATATAATAAATAACTTATTCCATAGCCTTCGCATCAGATATGATGATTCGGGTTATAGATTTTCGTTATGAAAATAATAAGACCAAACCATTATATTATTCAATATCTTTCCCGAAATCCTTCTGCGATTTTTTCCAGATCATTCATTAAGTTGATATCTCTATCCGTCTCTGCTACATGATTTGGGTTGTTGTGATCCCAATGTTTGATAATCGCGATTAATAGATAAGTATTGCTGTCGAAAAAACCAGGGCAATAAACTAAAAAATAACCGCTGGTTCGTCTAAATTGGATCAGTCTGAGAGGAAATCCTTTTTCTTTGAAATGCAAATGTTGCAATTCAAGATACGAACGGTTATGTGTGAATTGATAGGGAACGTCTCGGCCAAAGGTGATGGGTAAGCCTTTCCCTTCCTTATAAGCACGAAAATCGTTAACCAAAGCTTTCGTTTTTTGTTCGCCTAAAGCCTCTTTCAAACCACGGTGCGTGAATATTCTTACCACCGTTTAGTTTCCTTTTATTATTAGATAATTGCCTAATCTTATTGGGTATTTTCTCAAGACCATTCTTCGTAATCTTCGGGCGTACTTCCTTTTTTGATTCTTTCAGCCATCTTAGAGGTGATTTTATTCATATTTAGGCCTTCTCCAGTAAAGTTGGCAGGAATACTTTTCAGTTCAGTATTTCCTCGTTGCGCATATTCGCAAAATGCACTCATTTCCTCAAAAAGTGCGGCAGGAACTGCGTAGAATTGGATTTGGTTGTTGGATGAAACGGCAATAGCATCTCCTTTGGCTTCTGCTAATGCGGCACTGGGGTTAGATTTAAACTTACTGATAGCTGTAGTGTAGCCACACAGGACTTTCTGTAACATAGAAAACCTCGCCAGAAGAAAATATATAGAATAGTAGATATGGCTCTAAGTATAGACCTATATTTGATTGAAAACTAGCGTGTAGTATGATTCTGTTAAGTCATTCTAAATGAGTGATTTTTAAATTATTCAGAAAATTAACAATAAATTAAGTAAGTTTCTGGAGTTGCAGATACCTGCAACTCCCCCACATCAAAACCCTCAACCAACTCCTCCAACATCTTTTCTCTTCACCACCCCATAAACCCCGGCCGTCAACACTGTACCAGCCAAAATCGTCCCTAAATACGGCAACACAGGTGTAATTGCTCCCGGAATTAACAACACAAATAACCCGCCATGTGGCGCCATCAGTTGTGTTCCGAAGTACATTGAGAGCGCTCCGGTTACTGCGCCGCCTAAAATGCAACTCGGCAATACCCTTACCGGATCTTTCGCCGCAAAGGGAATTGCTGCTTCGGTAATAAAACACAGCCCCAATACCAATGCTGTTTTTCCGCCTTCACGTTCACTTGGGTCAAATTTATTTCTGGCAATTAGCGTTGCCAGCCACATGCTAATGGTGGCACCATTCCCGCCGCCATAATTGCTGCCATTGGGCCATAGCTTTCATATCTGGGCTGTATTAATACTAATACTGGCTAATATTAGAAGAGTAAGAGTATAATTCGCCCTTAATTAGTAATGATTTTTCAAAGTTACTAATTATTCATTTTTTGATTTTTAACTATACAGACCGATATTGCTAATTATCTGTATTATCTGGAAAGTATCTCTAAGGCGTTAAAGAGTAAAGTAAGGCTTTTGATTATTTTTCCTAAAAGGTGATAGCGGTCTTAATTATTTGAATTTTAGTAAAAATAATTAATTGTAAAATTTATTATTAAAATAATGAAAAATAATTCTAATAAATGCATGTATTATGTTATCAGGAACGCGTTTTGTTTTTGTATGACGATCATTGACATGAAAAAGGTTTCAGAATGTTGTGACGAAAGGAGGATATCGGCACCGGTTGGTGGCTTTATTGCGTTGGGTGGTGAAATGATTAAGGTGAAGTAAGGTTTTGACGGTCTTAGTAACTTATTGAGAGAAAAAGGTTTTTTAGTTTAAAAAATAATCAATAAGAAATTATTTCCAACTGGATAATTTGGGTTCAGAATGGCATGAAATGTCATCATTCATGAAATGTTAATAAAAAATGGCTTATTGCCATTATTTCAGCTTTCAATTTCGGCGTACTGCGTTTATTATGCGCGCTTCGTAATTTCAACCGGCGCCACTGGCTTTGAGCTTCAGCAGAGAAATGATGCCTCCTGCTGGCTGACACAGTCTTTTCCCGTGGCGGTTCTATCTGCATTATTCCAAGGGATAGATGATAGCATAAATGACTGAGAATACCTCTCTGATACCGCTCGTTGAACTAAAAGCCTTGAGTAAGGGCTTCGACAGCAAACAAGTTATTTCACAGCTCGATCTGACAATCAATGATGGCGAGTTCTTGACCATTCTTGGGCCATCCGGTTGTGGCAAAACCACAGTACTTCGTCTGATCGCCGGGCTGGAAGATGCCGATAGCGGCAAAATTTTACTGGAAGGGCAGGATATTACCGATATTCCGGCTGAGCACCGTCACGTTAATACGGTTTTCCAGAGTTATGCCCTGTTCCCCCACATGACCGTATTTGAAAATGTTGCCTTTGGGCTACGTATGCAAAAAACACCGGAAAAAGAGATTGTTCCGCGGGTTGAAGAAGCATTACGTATGGTGCAGCTTGAAGAGTTTGCCCAGCGTAAACCCGCACAGCTTTCCGGCGGGCAGCAGCAACGTGTGGCGATTGCCCGTGCGGTTGTGAACAAACCGAAGGTTCTTCTGTTAGATGAATCGCTGTCGGCGCTCGATTATAAGCTGCGTAAGCAGATGCAGAACGAGTTGAAAGCGCTCCAGCGTAAACTTGGTATTACCTTTATTTTCGTGACGCATGATCAGGAAGAAGCGCTGGTGATGTCTGACCGTATTGTGGTTATGCGTGATGGACATATTGAACAGGATGGCACACCCAGAGAGATCTACGAAGAGCCGAAAAATCTGTTTGTTGCCCGCTTTATCGGTGAAATCAATATCTTTGATGCCAAAGTATTACATCGTGTTGATGAGCAACGCATACGTGCTGATGTGGAAGGTCATGAATGTGATATTTTCACGTCTCTGCCAGTAACCGCCGGACAGACGTTGAAGGTACTGCTACGCCCGGAAGATTTGCGTGTAGAGGAGATCAACGATGGTGAGCAGGTGTCAGGTCTGATTGGTTATGTACGTGAACGTAACTACAAAGGCATGACGCTGGATTCTGTGGTCGAAATGGAAAACGGCAAAATGGTCATGGTGAGTGAGTTCTTCAATGAAGATGATCCCGATGTTGACCATTCCCTGAACCAGAAGATTGCTGTCACTTGGGTAGAAAGCTGGGAGGTTGTGCTGGTCGATGAAGAAGACGCGTAAACTATTCCAGAATATTGTCATTACAGGCATGGTTTTTTGGCTGATGCTGTTTGTTTTTCTGCCGAACTTGATGATTATCGGAACCAGCTTTCTGACTCGTGATGATGCTAATCTGGTACAGATGGTCTTTTCGCTGGATAACTATACCCGCTTGTTCGATCCGCTATATGCCGAGGTGCTGGTGCACTCGCTGAATATGGCTATAGTCGCAACGTTATGTTGTCTGGTGATTGGTTATCCATTTGCCTTTTTTATGGCGCGGATGCCGAAAAAGCTGCGCCCACTGCTGTTGTTCCTGCTTATCCTGCCATTCTGGACGAATTCTTTAATCCGTATTTATGGTTTGAAGATGTTTCTCAGTACTCGCGGTTATATGAATGATTTTTTGCTGTGGACTGGGATTATTGATAAACCACTGCGCCTTATGTATACCCCTGAAGCTGTGGTGTTGGGTCTGGTTTATATTCTGCTGCCATTTATGGTGATGCCTCTCTATTCCAGTATTGAGAAGCTGGATAAATCTTGTCTGGAAGCGGCACGTGATCTGGGAGCAGGGAAATTGCAGACTTTTGTCCGCATCATCATACCGCTGACTATGCCGGGTATTATTGCTGGCTGCCTGTTGGTGCTGCTGCCTGCGATGGGGCTGTTCTATGTGGCTGATTTGATGGGTGGAGCGAAAAACCTGCTGATTGGTAATGTGATTAAAAGTCAGTTCCTCAACATTCGCGACTGGCCGTTTGGTGCGGCAACCAGTATCTGTCTGACGCTGGTTATGGGGCTGATGTTATGGATTTACTATCGTGCGGCTAAGCTGCTGAACAAGAAGGTGGAACTGGAATGATCGGACGCCTGTTGCGCGGTGGTTTTATGACCATCGTTTACGCTTACCTGTATATCCCGATTATTATTCTGCTGGTAAGTTCGTTTAACCAGTCACGCTTTGGCATTAGTTGGCAGGGGTTCACGACAGAATGGTACAGCCTGTTATTCAGTAATGACAGTTTGCTGCAAGCCGCAGGGCATTCCCTGACAATGGCGGTTGTTTCCGCCACATTTGCTACGATGATTGGTTCATTGACTGCGGTTGCCCTGTATCGTTATTCATTCCGTGGCAAAAAGTTTGTTAGCGGTATGCTGTTTGTGGTGATGATGTCGCCGGATATTGTGATGGCGATTTCATTGCTGGTGCTGTTTATGCTGCTGGGCGTTTCACTGGGATTCTGGTCACTACTGTTTTCTCACATCACCTTTTGTTTACCGTTTGTGGTGGTGACTGTCTATTCCCGTCTGAAAGATTTTGATGTCAAAATGCTGGAAGCAGCCCGCGATTTAGGCGCGAGTGAACTGACTATCCTGCGTAAGATTATCCTGCCGTTGGCAATGCCAGCAGTTATGGCGGGATGGTTGCTGAGTTTTACCCTGTCGATGGATGATGTAGTTGTTTCTTCATTTGTGACGGGGCCGGGTTATGAAATCCTGCCACTTAAGATCTATTCAATGGTAAAAGTGGGAGTTTCACCGGAAGTAAACGCATTAGCTGCTATTTTATTGGCTATGTCACTGGTATTAGTGCTGATTAGCCAATTTGTGATGCGTGATCGTACAGGTAAGTCTTAGTACCAATTTAAGCGCGGTCAGATTGGGCCGCGCTTTATGTATTTTATGTGCATTTCACCGTATCGTACAATCTAATTGTAATAATTGTACAACTCATAATCCTACAATATAAATATAACAAGTGGCTTTACCCTGCAAAATGCGGCTCTTATAATAGCCGTTTTTTTGGGGTAGGTTCATATCGAACCTGCTATATACGGTAATAACGCGATAATTACGCACCAACTGCGGGGAAACACTACATGAAAAACAGCATGAAAAAGTGGTTCTATCTGTTAGCCGCTGGGATGATGGCATTAAGCATTGGTTCGGTGAATGCTGCTGTCGCTGATGATGGCAAGACACTCTATTTTTACAACTGGACTGAATATGTTCCGCCTGGTTTGCTCAACCAGTTCACTAAAGAAACTGGGATTAGGGTGATTTATTCCACCTATGAATCCAATGAGAGCATGTATACCAAGCTGAAAACCTATAAAGATGGGGCTTATGATTTAGTTGTGCCATCCACTTACTTTATCTCCAAAATGAGTAAAGAAGGGATGTTGCAAAAAATCGATACAAGCAAACTCAGCAATTTCCATAATCTTGATCCTAATCTGCTGCATAAGTCTTTTGACCCGAAAAACGAATATTCCATCCCTTATATTTGGGGAGCGACTACTATTGGTGTCAACAGCGACAGTATCGATCCCAAGACCATTACTTCCTGGGCTGATTTCTGGAAGCCTGAATACAAAAATAGTTTGGTATTGACAGATGATGCCCGTGAAGTTTTCCAGATCGCGCTGTTGAAACTGGGCTACTCCGGTAATACAACCAATCCGAAAGAGATTGCAGCGGCGTATAATGAACTGCAAAAGCTAATGCCAAATGTACTGGCATTCAATTCTGATAACCCTGCTAATCCATTTGTGGAAGGTGAAGTTGATGTCGGCATGATGTGGCCGGGTTCTGCATATGTTGCACGTCAGTCAGGAACACCTATTGAGATTATCTGGCCGAAAGAAGGCGGTATTTTCTGGATGGATAGCCTGGCTATTCCGGCAAATGCTAAGAATGTCGATGGAGCAATAAAGCTGATTGACTTCCTGCTGCGCCCGGAGATTGCAGCGCAGGTTGCTGAAAAAACTGGCTATGCGACACCAAACCTGGCTGCGAAAAAACTGCTGCCAGCCGCTGTGTCAGGGGATAAATCACTGTATCCTGATGAGGCAATGATCCAGAAAGGGGAATGGCAAAGCGACGTTGGCAATGCTAATGTCCTGTATGAAAACTATTTCCAAAAACTAAAAGCGGGTCAGTGATCCGGGATTTAATCAGAATGAAAGGGAGCATCTGGCTCCCTTTTTAATTTAGATTAGCTATTTTTTCAATTCAAAGCCCTGCGCGCGTACCAATTGGTTCATCGATTTCAAATCAGCCATCAGATCATCGACATTGTTGCTTAACAGATTTTGGTGCATTTCACTGAATGCGACACTCATCTCCTGCAAACTCTGCAAGGTTAATAATTTAGCTTCTTGAAACTGCTGGCTGTTAGCCTGATGTTGTTTAAGTGTTGTGAAAGATTCCACCGCATTCTTTATCATAGGTAAATAGCGGTTAAGAAATGTTGTTCCCTGTGGGATATCCCGTTCATCTTCTTTCATACAGGCAATGATGGCACGGGTTTTTTCCTCAATTTTCCCAAGATAAGGCTGCATATCAAGCGAAACATTAGGCTGGTGGGCCATGATTAAAGCCAATTGATGATAATATTCTTTAAAAGCATCTGGTGTATTTTCTTCTTCCTGCTCGTTGTTTTTAACAATTGTTTTTCTTGTGGCCTCTTCTGCTGCTTTTTTTATCTCATCCTCAACTTTTTTTATTTCTTCATTGAGTTTTTTTCGCTCAAAATTACAGGCTGCAAAAAGTAGAACAGCATATGTGATACAGAACCAGGTTGGAAATAGTTGAAAATATTTTATCAATGCTGAGACGAGAGTAAGACATCCTATTATCAATAGAACAAACCGCCCACCTTTTACTGATTGCTTACCAATGGATTTGATAAGCAACATAGCAAGACCTGTCAGTAGAATGAACACAGGCAGTAAATTGGCAAACGCACACAATATCAACAGTAATACGATAATGAAAGATTGCCGAACGTTGGAACTATGCTCATTACGAGGAGGCCAAAGAGCAACCATGCCAATATAATTAGAGAAAACAATGAGTCCTTCAATAGATGAGTTATAAATCCCTTCCCAAAGTTTCGAATTCGTTGTTATACCAATGACTATAGAGCTAGTAAACAGCCCTATGACATGAATTAACAAGCGCTTAATAAATGCTTTTATGGTATCCACAATAAAGCCATTCCTTAAAAGCCTTCCCATAAGAGGAAAGCTCCTATTTAAAAAATTAACACGTTTTTCTGAACAAGCCGATTATTGATATTTCGTCACTGCGGCGTTTAAACGCTGGCGCAGGTTTTCTTCCATATTGGCAAGTTCGACTTCCACCTGAGCACGCTTGCTTTTCGCATCAGAAGCAATGCGCATGGTTTCTTCAATTGTATTGACCAGACGGTCTTGTACTTCACGTAATGTTTCAGCATCAATAATGGAGCGCTCAACTTCTGTTGCCACTGCAATGCTGTTTTGTTGCAGAATTTCAGCATTTCTGCGCAGGAGTTCATTCGTGGTATCGCTAACTTCTTTTTGCAGTTTGGCTGCTTTACCTTGCGTTTCCAAAGATAATTGCAATACTAACTGGCTTTTCCAGATCGGCAGGGTAGTTAAGATACTGCTCTGGATTTTTTCGGCCAGTTGCTGGTTGTTACTCTGTACGATACGGATTTGCGGTGCAGTCTGAATCGCTACGGCTTTTGATAGTTCCAGGTCATGAATACGGCGTTCAAACCGGGTGATGTTTTCCATCAGATCTTTCACACTCTGCGCATCCATCATGTCTTTGGACATCTCTGCTTTCATGCGCAGTTCAGGCAGAAGTTCGTTTCTTACCTGTTCCAGCTTCTGTTTACCGGCTTCAACATAGAGTGTAATGTCTTTATAAAAACCCAAATTGCGGGTATAGAGCTGTTCCAGTACATTAATATCCCGAACCAGCGTAGTCATTGCATTATCAAGATGGACGGTAATTGCATCCACCTGTTGAGTTAAGGTTCTGCTATCAATAACTGCGCGTTCTGCTTTTTTGAACAGGCCACCAATCAGAGGAAGATTTCTGAAAAAACTACTCGTTTTTTCTTCTTCGGTCAGTGGGCCATTCTCACGCACAAACATGACCAAATCAGATAATTTTTTACCAACCGCTCCGGTGTCTTTTGAACGGACATTCTCCAATAAAGAATCAGCAAAGCGGGCAATTTCGCCCATAGGTTTAGCACCATAGCTAATCACCGCAGTTGGTTGGAAAATATCAATTTTTTCTATCAGTTCGTTGACTTTTTCCTGATCAATCCGATCCGTTAATTGTGTAGAGCTGGTTTGGCGTTCGAACGATGGTACAGGCATAGATTCCGTATTCATGAGATAGTCCAATTGTGAAATTAATGTATATCCAGTGTCTTTCAAGTGGTAGCTTTGTGGGTGGGTTGAGTTCCTTTACCATCGCGCTGTATCTTGAAATCCATAGGGCATAACTAGGTATAATATAAAGAATATTATACGATTTTCTCTGTTTATTTAAAGCCAATTCACTTAAGAATACGGTATTTCCATTTATTGGATAAACGTAATAATTGTTTGATTTAAAATGTTTTTCGGTATTTCAGGGGTTATTGATTTTAAAGTTATTGTTAGTCAGATGATTGTTCTTAAATGGTTCTGCGCTTAGTACTTAGCTTTTTTGTAGTAACCCTACACAGTATTTATCCTTCTAAATAAAACATGTGCCAGGCTCTATTTCTGGTTGTTTTAATCGTTGGTCGAGAAGTGAATAAATAGGTTTTCATAATTGTGATACACTCAAATTTTAAAGATTCCTTACTCCTCGCGTCTTTAAATTTTATGATTCAATGAAATTGGTTTAAGGAGTATTCTTACTAAATACAGCATAATTAGAGAGCTGTTTTTATGAGCCTTCAAATGATAATTGTTGTTTATATCAAATTTGTAATCGCATCATTCAACGCTATACTCCAGACAACAAGAGTTGATTTCGGGTTGAATACTCTAATCAGAGGATACATATTATGAAAATCTTGAAGTTATCAGTTGCAGCATTACTGGTGTTGTTTTCAAGTGCAGTACTTGCAGCGCCCACAGTATCAACAGATCACACTGCCAAAACTGCCACAACAGTGGAAAAGAGTGCCAAAACGGCTGAAAATAAAGTTAGCTCGTTAGAAAAGAAAGCGGGTGAAAACAGTAAGAAATTAACGAAGAAAGGAAATACTAAAGCTAAAAAAGGTATGAATACTGCGCTTTGTAAAGATGGAACTTATAGTAAGAGTAAATCGCGTAAAGGTGCATGCTCACGTCACGGTGGTGTCGCTAAATGGTTATAGTTTTCCGGTGACTTTTTATTATGTCTAATTTAGGGGGCTCAGGCCCCCTAATTACTTTCCAATAAGAGTCTCTTTCTTAATTGTTACGCTTTATACACCAGTTATTGTGAAAATAATATTTTTCTCGATATTGCCAGTGTATTGTTAATTCTAAAATGCGTTAGATTAGAATAGAAGCTTAAAGGTATTTTATTCACTAAGAAGAAAAGATGTAAGGAAGCAATATTAAATCAATTGATTTAGTATTGCTTCCTTACTTATTTAAGCTAACTATTAAAACATAATTAACCACTAAAATAGATAACTAAAAATAGATAAATTCATATCTGATGATTCACATAACTAAATTAATTTTTACATTGATGATTTAAGGAGGGTGAGAAATTGTTTTTTATTAAAAATAAATGAGTTAAACATAATATTGTGAATCAAGTATTCTTTATTTTAGATAAAAAATAGTAGGGAAATATGTGATAAATAACACTATTTTCCAGATAAAATTCCAATAATTATTACACTTATTTACGGTATTAAGTAAAAAATATAGATTATTGTCAGTAACGTGCTAATATTCGTTACGTAATTAACCTCACGAATCACGAATAAAGATAGCTATAGATTGATTGCTTTGTTAATATTCGTGTGTTTTTTTATCCAGAGTAATAAAACGAGGAGAAGCAAATGCCCTCTCGAATGATGAGGACAACTGCGGTCTTCGCTTTCTTTCTCTCTTTAATCTTTACTGGATTGAGCAATGCTTCAACCAATAGCTCAAAAGTGAAAGAGTATTCTCACAATGGCATAAAGCATCATTTGCCTGATTTGCGAAAATACCCTTCAGGTACACCCAGGAAGAAAGCGTTTTTAAATATTGTTGTCCCTGTAATTGATAAGCATAATCAACAGATTATGCAAGACCGCACATGGCTCCTGTCGCACCATAAATCACATAAATGGTCTGTACAGGATATCAGGCGATTGCAGAGGATCTGCACAGATTACAAAATGACTTGTACCTTACCAAAATGGGTTGACTGGCAGCAGTTGTTGAATAGGGTTGATATTATTCCGACCCATTTCGTTGCTACTCAGGCTGCCGCAGAATCAGGATGGGGAACATCAGAACTTGCACTGAAAAATAATAACCTGTTTGGAATGCGTTGTCGCTCATGCGGCAAAGCTAAAGGGAAAATTAAAGGTTATTCAGTTTATGATTCGATTGAAGACTCTGTCATCGCCTATATGAAAAATATGAATACGCATCGTGCTTATGAGTCACTGCGTACTTCACGTGCAAGGCAGAGAATAGCACAAGTGCCACTTAATACCGGCAAACTGATCGATCATCTTAAAGGTTATTCCGAATTAGGTGCTGGCTATAATCGTTATTTACATAAAGTATTTAATGGCAATAAGGAATTAATTTCACAAGTACAGGAATACGGAAAGTGATTGCCAATAAATATGAGTAATATGGCTATTCTTCAATAATCCGCACTGTATTAATTACAATGTGGATTATTTTTTATCATGATAGTCTAAAAACCGTTAGCACATCACAGCATCGCGAAATAGATCATACCGACAATTGCTCCTGTTGTACCTAAAATAGTTTCCATGATTGTCCATGTTTTTAAGGTCTGTCCTTCTGTTGCCCCGGTAAATTTACCGAACAACCAGAAACCAGAATCATTGACATGGCTGAAGATCAATGAGCCACCAGCGATACATACAGAGAGTGCTGCCATTTGTGCACCGGAATAACCCAGTTCACCGATAACAGGCAGTATCAGGCCAACAGTGGTCAGGCAGGCAACAGTGGCTGAGCCCTGTATCACACGTACAGCGCCAGCCAGAATAAAACATGCCAATGCGATTGGCAGGCCGACACCAATCAACGCGTTACCCAACGAAGGCCCTACACCGGAATCAATCAATACTTGCTTGAAGACGCCACCCGCACCTGTGACCAGTAAGATAATACCCGCTGGTTGGATTGCCGCAGAGCAGACATCCATTACTTTTTCTTTGCTCATGCCACGACGAATTGCCAGGCCATAAATTGCCACCAGACAGGCAATTAAAATTGCGGTGAAAGGATGACCGATAAATTCCAGCCACTGATACAGTACAGATTGTTTATCAACAAAACGGGCACCAATGGTTTTCAATCCGACTAATACTAATGGAAATAGCACCAGTGACAGACTGAACACAAAAGAAGGCATTTGATTCTTACCAATGCTTGGTGTGCTCAGATCTTTGGGTAAATCCAGAGTGACATATTTGCTGATGAAATTACCGTATACTGGGCCAGCCAGTAACATACCGGGAATTGCCGCACTCAGGCCAATCAGGATCATCCAGCCAAAATCTGCTCCCATTTGAGAAGCCAGCATCATTGGAGCCGGCCCCGGCACCAGAAACGCCGCCGCCGCTGCCACACCAGCAAATAATGGAACCGCCAGTTTTACCACATTACCGCCAGTCCGACGTGCAACAGCAAAAACCACGCCGATCAACAGTACAATCGCTACATCAAAAAACAGTGGTAATGCACAGATAAGGCCTGCAATACCTAGCGCATAATTAGCCCGTTTTTCACCGAAGCTGCCCAGTAATTTTACGGCGATTTGATCAAGTGCGCCTGTTTCATGCAGGATTTTGCCAAACATGGCTCCTAGTGCGACTACAATAGCAAGGAAGCCCAATGTGCCTGACATACCGTTTTGCATAGTTTGAGCGATTTTTTCTAATGGCATCCCGGAAAAAATACCGGCTCCCATTGAAACCAACATCAAGGCGATAAAGGCGTGCATTCGGGCCTTCATCACCAAAAACAGCAGCAGAAGAACAGAGCCGACAGCTGTCAGCACCAGCGTTAATGTACTCATTAATGCCTCTTAGTAATATGGTGGATTGTTTTAATTGTGTTTTTAATTACTTCATCAAGAGCTGGTTTGATATCAATAGCATGGATATCTTTCTCATCACTCGTCGGTTCTTCTAATGCCTCAAATTGGGAGATCAGCATTTGTGGTTTGAAAAAATGTCCTTTACGTGTTTTCAGGCGGCTTTCAATTAATTCAAAATCCCCCTGCATATACAGGAATGACAAGTTTTTGTTACCGTTACGCAGAATATCCCGGTAGCGTTTTTTCAGGGCAGAACACACCAGCAAAGAGACGTTATTGGTACGTTGCATGGCAAAAATGGCATCATTAAGCGCTTCCAGCCACGGTTGACGATCATCGTCATTCAGGGCATGACCTTCTGCCATTTTCTTAATATTGGCGCGGGGATGAAGGAAATCTCCATCTAAAAATGCAGCATCCAGTTTATGGGCAACACCATTGGCAACGGCAGATTTACCACTGCCGGATACCCCCATCAATATAAAAACATGGTTTGGCTGCTGGGTATCGCTCATCATCAAACTCCTTTGTGCAGATTGTGTCACTTGGTCGTCCTTGTGATTGAACTGCAATATTTTCTTTGTGAAATATTACCTGTGAAATGTTACCGGTAACTACCTATTGGCAACATTATCAGCAGCAAAGGATGGTGAGCAATCAATCAAGATTGGTAAAAAAGGAAAATGTGAGGCCTATCGCAATTGAAGATGGGGAGATATCATTTTAAGCTACAAAAATTAAACACTTTCACCTAATGAAAGCGTAAATCCAACGTCAATAAGAGTTTGTTCTAGTTTTTCGCCCTTTAGGCGTGCAAGCAATGCTTCTGCTGCCTTGCGTCCTATTTGGTCACGGGGAGTCAACACGCTGGCAAGTTTTGGGGTCATGACCTGACCGACATCATGCCCATGGAAACCGGCTACAGCAATGTCTCCCGGTACTTTGATCCCCTGACGCTGACATTCAAATATTGCACCAATCGCGATATCGTCATTGGTACAAAACAGGCCGTCAACATCAGGATATTTCTGGTAAGTTTCCTGTAAGAGTCGGACACCCAATGAGTAAGATGAACTGGCCGGTGTCATCACTTTTCTTGGTTGTAATCCCGCACTGCGCATTGCTGTTTCATATCCTTCCAAACGGATCAACGTTCTTTCATCCTGCCGTGCACCGAGATAGACAATATTCTGGCAACCACGTCCGAGCATGGATTCTGTCATCTGACGTGCTGCTTCAAAATTATCGATACCAACGGCAACATCAAGGCAGGGCGATACACTGTCCATCAGTTCTACAACAGGGATACCAGTGGTTTCCAATACTTTCAGGGTTTTGGGAGTATGTGTTCGTTCGGCCAGGATCAGGCCATCAATATTATAGGAAAGCAGGGAAAGCAGACGCTCTTCTTCTTTCTGCGCAGAATAACCATAATGCGCGAGCATAGTCTGATAGCCATGACGGTCTGTCACATGTTCAATACCGCGGATAACTTCGGCAAATACCTGATTGGTTAATGAAGGAAGCAATACCCCGATTGTCCGGCTGGTGGAATTGGAGAGAATATCCGGCACGCGATTAGGAATGTAGCCCAGTTGATCCAGGGCCGCAGCAATCCGTTCCCCTAAAGCCTGGGAAACCTGATTTGGATTACGTAAGAAACGGCTGACCGTCATTTTTGTGACGCCAACGAGGTCTGCAACATCTTGTAAAACGGGGCGTTTTTTTCTTCATTTTCAATGCGGTGCAATCAATATTGGGAGGAGCAAGCTAATTAAGTGTGGTTTTAACACATTTAGACACCATAATAATACGGTTTTTAGCAAAAAATTCTGGCTGACTCACATTCCATAGAGACTGCATTTATTCGTCAACTGCCATGAAATTTTTAGGGTGAAAAATAATCAATCTGAAATTGTTTATATAAAAGTCACTGTGGTTAAAATATTTGCCCTTAGCTATTCATTTGTAAGCATTTTTGGTTAAACATACATAATATAGCTTATGCTAGTCTGCCGAGTCTTTCATTTTCCTTTGAGTGTATTATGACCTTAACTAACTTCAGCAAATTGTTAGCCGCTACATTCTGCTTTGTAACTTCATACAGTTATGCAGAAAGTGAGCGCCCACTTTTTTCATTGACGATGACTGAATCTGGTGTACCGCAAACGAATAGCGATGGTAGTTTATCCCGCTCTGCAAAATCAGAATCTCGTGTTCTGCCTATTTGGGGTGATGAAGCCCGAGCCAAAGGCTATGATCTTCCTGAGCCATTTGGTGTCAGTTATGGTTATATGAACCTGCGCCAGGATGTTGTTGTGGATAGTATTAAGTTTGAGTTTACTAATCCAAAGCTTAAAATTTTTGAAGAAAATACTGTTGTTAATGCTGGTGATACCCGGAGCAGAAATGAAACCCATTTACTGAAACTGGATACATGGGTTCTTCCTTTCCTAAATGTATATGGTGTTTATGGAAAGACTAAAGGCAAATCTAATACAAACTTGGACAACATTGTTGTCCTTGGTGATGCTGATACCTATAAAGATATTCCTTTCGAACTAAATTTCAAAGGAAAAACCTACGGTGGAGGTGCAACGCTTGCTGGTGGATATAATCAGTTTTTTGCCACTTTGGATGCTAACTATACCCGCACTAATCTGGATGTTTTAGATGGGGACATTAGTGCATTTGTCGTCACACCGCGTGTTGGTTATGAATTTGTTTTCGAACCATTATTCACTGGGCAAGGGAATAGCAAAGTTCAGGTATGGGTTGGCGCTATGTATCAGGACATTACACAACGTTTTAAAGGTGATGTTAGCAATCTCGATCTTCCGTCTCAGTTGTCAGAAGCATTTAGTTTGGTTTCTGGCATGACCGACATCAAATTCGATGTCAAACAACACCTTGCCCATAAATGGAATAACACTGTCGGTGCCCGTTTCGAAGTCACCCGTAATTTCAATATATTATCTGAAGTTGGTTTTGGTAACCGGAACAGCTTCTACGTTTCTGGTGAGTTCCGTTTTTAATGTTGGGCCTTACGACGATCAAAAGGCTGGTAATATCCAGCCTTCTTATTTTTACGACTGCATCAGCTTATGCGGATATTTTGCCTGATCGGCAAAAAATTGATGGCTGGCTTGAAGAGTTAGGTGGCAGTAATCAATTCGATGCCAGCAAGAAAATTGACTGGGGTGTGCTGCCCGGCCCTTTTTATACGCCTGAAATGGGCGTGGGGATTGGCGTGGCGGTGGTCGGGCTTTATCGGCCTGACAGTAACGATCAGATCAGTCAGAATTCTTCTCTGGGACTCAGTGGCTTTGGCTCATCCACGGGTGCATTTGGCCTGAATTTTACCAATTACAATTTTCTTGCCAATGATCAGTGGCGGTTATTTATTTCCGGTACGCTCAATAACACCCCAACCTATTATTGGGGGCAAGGTTATCGCGCCGGGAAGGATAATCGCAATAAAGAAAGCTATCGTTCGCAGGAATTTGATATTCGTCCCCGTGTGCTTTATCGGGTTGCTGATGCAACCTATATGGGATTAGGCTGGAATTTCTCATCCGTCAATGCCAGTGACACCGATGTTCAGGCGAAGAAATATTTTGCACAGTCCGTTGGTGGTGCTGCTGTCATAAGTTCTGGTGTAAGTGCATATTTCAGTTATGACACACGGGACTTTCTGCCTAACCCTCAGCATGGTCAAACTGTTGAGCTTATTTATACCTATTTTTCCCCTGAATTAGGGGCAGATCATCATTTTCATATCACTCAATTACAGTTTTCAACTTATCACCAGCTATCTGAAAAAAACTGTGTTAGCCTTTGATAATTATGCCCGTTTCAGTGCAGGTGATGTACCGTGGAACCAATTATCCCTGTTGGGGAATAGTCAGCGTATGCGTGGCTACTATGAAGGGCGCTATCGTGACAAAAACATCTTCACCACTCAATTAGAGTTAAGGCATAAGCTGGACTGGCGCCACGGTATTGTTGGTTGGATAGGTACGGGAACATTGAGTGATACCCCTTCAAAACTGGGTGACAGGCATTGGCTCCCTTCAATTGGCGTGGGCTATCGTTTTGAGTTTAAACCACGTATGAACGTCAGGTTAGATTTTGGTATCGGAAAAGACAGTACCGGGTTCTATTTTCAGGTTGGAGAAGCATTTTGAAGTGTTTGGTAACATTGTTTTTAGCAACATTGTTTTTAAGTTTTCTGTTGATAGCATGCCAAAGTAAACCAACTCCGATGATACCTGTCGAGCTGATGCTCAAAAGTGATACACATGAACAGGCGAAAACCGATTGGCCAGTTCTGAGTCCTCTTGCTCCTCCTGAGGGGTTAAGAGCGTGCTGTGTATTCGGTTACAACCTTAAAGCAGACGCATTGGGGATCCCTATGCCTCTCTTTAGTATCGACAATATTGTTGAAGCTGAAAAATTGGGTGAGCACCACTATAACGATAGCGTTTTGGGAGCGAGTGCTGCGTTATTGGGGATCAGTAATGAAAAAATCGGTTTGCTATATACCGAGAAAGGCGGGTTTATTGATATAGCCCATGTAAGGGATACCGCAGACTATACCCTTTATTTCTTTAGCCAGATTTATGCTCACCTGGGGCAAGAGTGGGTGCTGACGTTGGATGATGAGCTTGCGGCGCGTAAAATCCACTTTTTTGCATTTACACCACCGGAAGATCCCGCTGAACGTTATACTCTGAGTGCTTATCTGGCCGCAAAACTGGCATTTCAGTTAGCCGCCTGGCATGAAATTGCCCAATGGTACGGCTATCAGTCTATTCCCGGATTTTCAGAAGCCGTTTCGGCATTTTCCCCGGAAGACCTCTATTCCAATCTGTTGGGCGCGAGACTGGCACTGACGCTGATTTTGCAAGGTCAGGCATCTTCCGTCAGTCAGTTTTCTACTGCCATCGCAAATATTCTGCCAATAGCATTACATGAACTGGGCGCTTACAATAGATCAGGCACAAAAAAGATGTTTGATAAGGTTGATGGTGTATGGTGGAACAGTTATCAGCGTATTTCTAAAAAATTTCTGCTGCTGCGCAGGAACTATGAAACTCAGGATGATCGCTATCCATTAATGCCATTTGATAAAGAGAAGTCTGCTTTACGTCTCTCTTTGCCTGAATCTTATCAACATTTCTCGCTGGATAAGTTGGCTGAATTCCAGTTATGGCCAACGGATAAGATGAAAAAACTACCTGTGCCACAACGTTATTGGACAGTGAAAGATTTTCCAATGCTGGCGGAAAAAGCTGAAAAGCAGGACATGAAACAGTTGTTGAATAATAAATAACTGCTTGTATTTTATCTCCCGGCTATATAAGTGCTATACCGAATAAGTATTCTGTTTGGTTGTTTTTGCAGTTGTGCAAAATAAGCTTGCTATAATTAAGCAGGAAGAGTCGTTTAACTACACTTCCTGCTAATCAATTATGCTGACAAGACAATTTTCAGTGCTTTTTCTTGCGCTGCATTATTAAATACGTCATAAGCGGTTTCTATTTCATTCAATGGGTAATAATGAGTGACCAGCTTTTCAGGTGCGATTCGGCCGGATTGAACGCTTTTCAGTAGCATAGGAGTACTGCTTGTATTGACCAGTCCAGTGGTGATAGTGATGTTTTTGATCCAGAGATTTTCCAGATGTAAATCGACGGATTTACCGTGGACTCCCACATTAGCGATAAATCCACCCGCTGCAATGATGTCCTGACATATTTTGAAAGTTGCGGGGATACCCACACACTCAATGGCAACGTCTACGCCAAAGCCACCAGTCAGTTTATTGATGATTGCTGCTAAGTCTTGTCGTGTCGGATTGATAATTGTGTTAGCGCCGAGCTGTTGGGCGACGCTAAGACGGTTATCATCAGTATCGATCATGATGATATGTGCCGGAGAGTAAAATTGTGATGCCAGTAGTGCTGATAGTCCGACAGGCCCTGCACCAATCAAGGCGATAGTATTTCCGGGTTGGACTCTGCCATTGATAACACCGATTTCAAAGCCTGTTGGCAGGATGTCACTCAGCATTAAGGCAGCTTCTTCATCGACATCATCTGGCAGGCGATGAAGACTATTATCAGCATGGGGAATACGTACTTTTTCTGCCTGTGTACCATCAATCTTATGCCCCAGGAGCCAGCCACCATCTTTACAGTGCGCATAAAGCTGACGTTTACAATGAATACAACTACCGCAGACGGTGATACAGGAAATAATCACTTTATCACCGACCTTGATATTGCGGACTGATTCTCCAACTGACTCAACGATCCCAATGCCTTCATGTCCTAATGTCCGGCCTTGCTCGACGGTAGGAACATCTCCTTTGAGGATATGCAGATCTGTGCCACAGATTGTTGTTTTGACGATGCGGATGATAGCATCCGTTGGTTCGATGAGTTGGGGTGGCGCTTTTTCTTCCCAGAGTTTTTTTCCGGCTCCGTGATAAACAAGTGCTTTCATATAACCCCCTTCACAGGTGTTGGTTGTCACTCACGTTATTAGTTGTTTGAAGTTTAGCAGATTATAACGTTTTCGGTCTTCGGGGTGTTTTCTGAGCCTGTCGCGAATAATATAGAATATGCCGGATATTGCTCTGGATAGTCTGGGCCAGACACATACAGATTGGATCTTGGAGTTTGCTATCTCTGGAAGGGGTGAAACAGGATAAAAGCAGCCCCTGTTGGGGCTGTATGTATCATTCGTCTTGTTGTTCTTCTTTAGCTGCCTGAAGTTTCTCTTTATCTGTCCTTTCCTGTTTCTTTTTCAGTTTCTGCCAGATGCGGCTTTCCTGACCTCGCCAGAGACGTTGGATGTTATCGTGGTGTCGCATAAGTATCAGGCATGAAAGCATTGCGACAGGAAAAGTAAACTCCGGTTTGAACCACCAGACGTAGAAAGGCACAACGAGGGCACTGATGATTGCGCCTAATGACGAGTAGCCGCTCAATAATACGGTCAGCAACCATGTCCCGGCAACCAATCCCATTAAATCCCAGCCAATAGCAGCAATAGAGCCGAATGCAGTGGCGACACCTTTGCCTCCCTTAAAATGGAAAAATATTGGGTAAATATGTCCTAAACAGGCAGCGATGGCGATAATGCCTAAATAAAAAGGTTGAATGTCGAGTTTATATGCCAGCCAAACAGGGATCATGCCTTTCAGTACATCGCAGATCAGTACTGCCAGCGCGGTAGCTTTGCCGCCAATACGCAGTACATTTGTTGCTCCCGGATTACCGGAACCATGCTGGCGGGGATCGGGTAATCCTGCCAGACGACAGATCAATATCGCGCTGGATATAGAGCCACACAGATACGCGAAGATGATCATACCAAGCGCGATAGCACTCATAAGATATCTCCAATGAATAAAGGTCGTTTTCTTTACTATAACAATGGATAATACGCACATTTAGCCGGAAGTGGTATCCGGTGAACCGAAAAACGGAGAAACGGCGTGATGGATATCGTATTTATTGAACAATTAAGCATCATTACTACCATTGGCGTATATGATTGGGAACAAACAATTAAGCAAAAGCTGGTGTTTGATATCGAAATGGGCTGGGACAATAAACGCGCAGCTTCCAGTGATGATGTTGAGCACTGTCTGGATTATGCCAAAGTCAGTGAAACAGTGATCCGGCATGTGGAAAATCAGCGGTTTGCTTTAGTTGAACGTGTGGCAGAAGAAGTCGCTGATATTTTGCTGAATCAGTTTAATACGCCGTGGGTCAAAATTAAAGTCAGTAAACCAGGCGCAGTAGCACAAGCAAAAAGTGTGGGTGTCTTGATTGAACGCAGAGCGAATTAATGCTGATTTTGTTGCCAGTAAGTAATGGCGAGCTGGCGCTGTCGTTCTAACTCTGTACGGATTTCAGCCCCCTGAAAACCACGGGAAATGATTTGCTGAACATTAACCTGACTGGCAATAGCAAAGGCTTCCCGCAAATATTTTTCGGGTGGATAAACAGACGCTTTTAGCCCTGTACGGGCAAAGGCATCGGCTTTGCTACAGACAGCTAATTGCTCGATACGTTGGGGTTTTCGCCATACGTCGATGGTATTGAACAGTATCAGCAATTTTTCTGCCGGTAACTGTTCAGCAGTGTGTACCCAGTCATAGTATTGTGCCACGATGCCGGCAAGGTCACGTATTGAATTGGGTATGCGCAACCGTTCGCACATCTGCTTAATCTGCTTGTTTCCAGTGTGAGTACAAAGTGAGGCGAAGCGGATATCGATATCGGTACTCAGTTGAGTGGATATTTGCAGGATATTCAGAGAATGCATCCCCATATCCGTTTCCATAGAAGTCACACCAAACAGATTATCGATTTCAGGGAAAAGGATCGCCAGAGCACCACAGTTACGTAAGACCTGGAAGTAAACATGTGGAGATTGTGAGGCGAGCGCTTTTTCAGTCTCCCGCCAAACCCGTTCTGGTGTTAACGACGATAACTCACCATTCGCTGTCATTTCAGAGATCAGTGTTTGCGTTTCTTTAGCAATGGAAAAGCCTAAATGAGCAAACCGGGCAGCAAAACGTGCCAGACGCAATACACGCAGAGGGTCTTCTGAAAATGCTTCCGAAACATGACGCAGGATACGGTACTTAAGATCTTCTGTACCGTGATAAGGGTCGATCAATTCACCTTCAGGAGTTTGTGCAATGGCATTGATGGTCAGATCCCGACGTAACAGATCTTCTTCCAAAGTAACATCGGGGGCCGAGTAACAGGTAAAGCCGGTATACCCCTGACCGGATTTTCTCTCTGTCCGTGCCAGCGCATACTCTTCATGAGTATTGGGATGCAGAAAAACCGGAAAATCTTTTCCAACCTGCTGGTATCCCTGAGATAACAGTTCTTCCGGGCTGCCGCCAACGACAACCCAGTCTCTTTCTGTAATCGGCAGATCCAGAAGTTGATCACGAACGGCACCGCCAACCAAATAAACTTTCACTCTTACTCCCTTAAATCAGCTCATCCAACGATCTTTGCGTTTACGACGTGGAACGATATGTGGCAGTACAAGACCTAACAATAAGCCAATACCTGCAACTGCACCACCATACATGAACCACTGCAAGATAATCGCTCTTTGCTTATCATCCAGTTGTAAGTTGGCAATTTCGACTTTTTTCTCCGCTACAGTCAGTTTGCTCTGGAGCTTCGCATTTTCTGCTTTTAAATCATTGATGATTTTATCGCTGGCCGCCACTTTGTTCTGCATCTCTGCGGTACGTTGATTCCAGCTATTATCAATATTAGCTAATTGTTCGGTCAGCGTTTTGATCTTCTGCTCCATGGCGGGAATGCGTTCACGCAGGCTGGGAATAACGCTGAGCTCACTGGTTAAGATCCAGCTTGTACGCCCTTTACTATCCCTTACTTGTGAATAACCATTCTCTGATTTTGGATTTACCAGAACAACCTCAGCGCCGGCATTCAATGAACCCATAATGCGATGTTGATTACTGGGGCCGCTGCGAATGTAAGCTGATAATTCATCAGAGACATAACGTTTTTCCTCAGCATACACGGATAATGGAAGTGTAAGACCGAGTAATAAAATAAGTAATCGATGTAGTTTTTGCATTCTGTCTTCTACTGTTTTTGGTGTATGGGTTACAAACTGATAGGGTTGCAAACTGATAGTAAAGAGTAAAGTTTGCGGGTGCAATCAGTAAACCAGAATGAATCTTCATTTAACTGACCGAATACAGGCATTGTTAGCGTTTTTTTGGCGGAGTAATACGATTACCTGGCGATGTAACACAATCATTGTTGAGATAACACACAGTTGTGGTTTATTTTTCCTGTTCCTGAAAAAAGTTGTGGTTAGGGTTAAACGTGATCCGCCCTGTGTTAATTGAGAGAGAAAAAATATGCGTTCTGTAGAAGTAGAGTTGAAACTGTCTGTAAAACCCGAAACGATATTGGCAATTCGTAACCAGCTGTTTCAGCTTACTAATCATTACACTTCACCACAACATTTAACTAATATTTACTTTGAAACACCGAATAATCAATTGCGCCGCTGGGATATGGGATTGCGTATCCGTGGTTTCGATGAACAGTATGAAATGACTATCAAAACAGCGGGGCGGGTCATCGGAGGTCTCCATCAGCGGCCGGAATTTAATGTTCCTCTTCAGCAGCCAGAACTGGATTTAGCCAGCTTTCCTGCTGAGATCTGGCCTGAGAATACTGATCTTACCCGATTGCAGGCTCAATTGACTGAACTGTTCAGTACAGATTTTTGCCGTGAAAAATGGATTGTGAATTATGGTCAGAGTGAAATTGAAGTTGTATTGGATCAAGGAGAAATCCGGGCCGGAGAGAGAACCTCACCAATTTGTGAGTTTGAACTGGAGCTGAAAACAGGCAATGTGTCAGATGTGTTGTCATTGGCAGATGAACTGGCAATACAGGGGGGATTGCGACTGGCGAACAAGAGTAAAGCTGCACGAGGATATGCTCTTGCCAGTAACAGATCTCCTGCCAAGCTGGTGGAAGGAAAGGCACCTGTAGCACTCGAATGGCAGCAACCGTTATCTGTTCTTCTTGCCGGAATGCTGGATCAGTGGCAGGCGCAGGAGGAAGAGTGGTTGGCAGGAATAGCCGCAGGCAAAACAGGGCTGGAACAGACTCTGGAATGGGTAAAACTTCTGACTGAAAAGCAGGGAAAAACGGCCCCGGCACTCAGTTTATTACCTGAATTAAAAGAGGCGCTTTCTACAGGTGATGCAGAAGTATTGTGTTACAGCGCAAAATGGCTGCAATGCAAACTGGCGTTGACTCAGTGGTTGATGGCTCAATAACAATTAAAAAAGGGAAACCTTACTTATGTTGCCACTTTCATCAATTTTAACTCACCAATTACAACATGTTATTGCGAATTTCCAGCAAGCGACAGAAACGACAGAAGTTTTTGCACCTCATGAACAGGCAGTATTGGCACTGAGTGATTTTGTTGCAGAAAACATACTGTCACATCCTGCATGGTTGGTTGAAATTCGTCAGAATCCCCCTCAGCCTGATGAGTGGCAACACTACGCAGATTGGTTGAATCAGGCTTTGTCAGTGGTTGGTGATGAAAATTCACTGATGCGAGTTCTGCGTCTTTTCCGTCACAAGATGCTGGTGAGAATCGCATGGTTGCAGGCGCTGCAAATAAGCACGACAGAGCAGACATTGCAACAATTGAGTGTATTAGCTGAAAGTCTGATTATTGCTGCCCGCGATTGGTTGTATCGGCATTGTTGTCAGGATTGGGGAACACCGACTGATCAAGCGGGTATAGCGCAGCCGTTGTTGATCCTTGGCATGGGGAAACTGGGAGGAGGAGAACTTAATTTTTCCTCTGATATCGATCTGATTTTTGCATATCCAGAAAATGGTGTGACACAAGGTGGTCGCCGCGAGATGGATAACTCCCAGTTTTTTACCCGATTGGGACAGAAACTTATCAAGGTATTGGATCAACAGACGGTGGATGGTTTTGTTTATCGTGTTGATATGCGATTACGTCCGTTTGGTGACAGTGGGCCGTTGGTGTTCAGCTTTCCGGCGCTGGAGGATTATTATCAGGAACAGGGCCGGGACTGGGAGCGTTATGCCTTGATAAAGGCCCGGATTTTGGGGCCGGATGATCAGGCATATTGTTATGAGCTACGCCAGATGTTGAGGCCATTTATATTTCGTCGTTACATTGATTTCAGCGTGATCCAATCTTTACGCAATATGAAAGGCATGATTGAACGGGAAGTGCGCCGGCGGGGTTTAAAAGACAATGTTAAACTGGGGGCGGGAGGGATCCGGGAAATTGAATTTATCACACAGGTATTTCAGTTGATCCGTGGAGGACGAGAGCCAGGTCTGCAATCCCGCTCATTATTACTGACACTTAAGTCCATCGAAACATTGGCGTTATTGACCCCAGAGCAGGTCAGACAACTGGAAGAAAGTTACCTGTTTTTGCGTCGGTTGGAGAATCTGCTGCAATCTATTCGTGATCAACAGACACAAACTTTACCGGAAAATGAGCTGGATCGTGCCCGTTTATCCTGGGGTATGGGATTTGCTGACTGGCATGAGTTAGCCGTGGAAGCAGCGAAAAAAATGTCTGCCGTCCGGGACATCTTTCAGCACCTGATAGGAGATGAAACGGAAGAAAATAATGAGGAAGCTGCACATGCACCATTTAAGAGTTTATGGCAGGAAGGCCTGAACAGGGATGAGCTGATGGCGCTTGTTCCTCACCTGAATGGATCTGAAGCGCAGAAGATGCTCGATATGGTTGCATTGTTACGCCACGATATCAGTAAGCGCACCATTGGCCCACGGGGGCGTGACGTACTGGATCATTTGATGCCGCGCCTTTTGGCAAAGATTGCTGCAAAGAAAACGGGTGCAAGGGAAGATACAAATATTGTGCTGGAGCGGATTATTCCATTGCTGCTCAGTATTGTCAGCCGAACAACTTATCTGGAGCTGATGCTGGAATCAGAACAGGTGATGACCCACGTTATTCGTCTGTGTGCCGCTTCTCCGATGATTGCCAGCCAGCTTAGCCGCCATCCTTTATTATTAGATGAATTACTCGATCCTGCATCATTGTACGAGCCTTTGCCTCTGGAGGCTTATCGGGATGAATTGTATCAATATTTATTGCGCATCCCCGAAGATGATGAGGAACAATTGCTGGAGGCGTTGAGACAATTCAAACAGGCACAATTATTGCGGATAGCCGCAGAAGACATAGCAGGCGCTCTGCCGATTATGAAAGTCAGTGATCATCTGACTTATCTGGCGGAAGCGATTATCGGCGCGGTAGTTCAACAGGCCTGGCATCAGATGGTAAAACGTTATGGTGTACCGACACATTTATCTCAGCGTCAGGGGCTTGGTTTTGCCATTATTGGTTATGGTAAATTAGGCGGTTGGGAACTGGGTTATGGTTCTGATTTGGATCTGGTATTTTTACTGGATTGTCCGATGGGCGTAATGACTGATGGCGCCCGTTCTATTGATGCTCGTCAATTCTATTTGCGTCTTGCTCAGCGCATTATTCACTTGTTCAGTACCCGAACGGCTTCGGGCGTGTTGTATGAAGTTGATGCCCGTTTGCGTCCGTCCGGTGAATCAGGGATGTTGGTCAGTACCCTTGAAGCTTTCGATGATTATCAGAAAAACGAAGCGTGGACGTGGGAGCATCAGGCATTGATTCGGGCCCGTATGGTATTCGGCGATGAAAAAATGCGGGCGGATTTTGAACGCATTCGTCGGGAAACGTTATGTATGCCACGGGATCCTGATCTGCTGCGTCAGCAGGTACGTGAGATGCGGGAAAAAATGTACCGGCATTTGGGAAGTCATCAACATGGTCAGTTTGATATCAAAGCTGATCCCGGTGGTATCACCGATATTGAATTTATTGCTCAATATCAGGTACTGCGGTATGCACAGGAAAATGCCAAATTGACCCGTTGGTCTGATAATGTTCGCATTTTCGAACTCATGGCAGAACACAATATTATGGATGAACAGGAAGCAATGGCATTAATACAGGCTTATATCAGCCTGCGCAATGAACTGCATCATCTTACTTTGCAGGCGTTATCCAGTCGTGTCTCTGTTGAACGTTTCAGCCAGCAGAAAACACGGGTGCACAATAGCTGGCAGAAGTGGCTTGGTGCTAACCGGGCAGAATAAGCCAGAGAGAAATAGGCTTTTTCTGAGGTTCTTGCTGGTATTTAGGTGGGTTATGGTAATATCCGCAACAATTTATTTTGATATTTGGAGCATGGGATGAACGTAGCACTCCCTGATTTTCACCGCGCAACTGTTTTGGTTGTTGGCGATGTCATGTTAGATCGTTATTGGTACGGCCCAACCAGCCGCATTTCACCGGAAGCTCCGGTTCCTGTCGTTAAGGTCGATACTATTGAAGAGCGTCCGGGAGGGGCGGCTAACGTCGCCATGAATATCGCGTCACTGGGTGCCCATTCACATTTGGTGGGATTGACGGGTATTGATGATGCTGCGCGGGCATTGAGCAAAAAACTCAGCAGCGTGAAAGTTCAGTGTGATTTTGTTGCTGTGGCAACGCATCCAACCATCACGAAGCTACGTATTTTATCCCGTAATCAGCAACTGATACGTCTGGATTTTGAAGAAGGGTTCCAGAACGTAGACGCACAGCCGATATTGGAAAAAATCCAGCAATCCTTGCCACATATCGGAGCGCTGGTGCTTTCAGATTATGCCAAGGGAGCGTTGAATCAGGTTCAGGCAATGATCAAATTGGCGAATGAAGCGGGTGTCCCTGTTTTAATCGACCCAAAAGGCAACGATTTTGAACGTTACCGGGGTGCAACATTGCTGACGCCGAATATGTCAGAATTTGAAGCCGTGGTTGGTCATTGCAAAGATGATGACGAGCTGGTGCAGAAAGGCATGCAACTGGTGCAGGATCTGGAACTGAAAGCCCTGTTGATCACCCGTTCTGAACGAGGCATGAGCCTGCTGTGTGTGGGACAACCACCTCTGCATTTGCCAACTCAGGCACAAGAAGTTTTTGATGTAACGGGGGCTGGTGACACGGTGATTGGTGTTTTGGCAACGGCAATCGCAGCAGGAAAACCATTGGCGGAGGCCTGTTATCTTGCTAACGCAGCCGCAGGAGTCGTGGTCGGGAAATTGGGAACATCTACCGTTTCTCAGGTGGAGCTGGAAAACGCGGTGCGTGGTCGTGCAGAAACAGGTTTTGGTGTGATGAATGAATCACGTCTGAAAGAGGTCGTCGAACAGGCGCGTCAGCGCGGTGAACGTATCGTGATGACGAATGGTTGTTTTGATATTCTCCATGCTGGTCATGTATCTTATTTGTCCAATGCCCGTAAACTAGGCGATCGTCTGATCGTGGCGGTGAACAGTGATGCTTCGACCAAACGCCTGAAAGGGGAAACACGGCCAGTGAATCCACTGGAACAACGGATGCTTGTATTGTCTGCGCTGGAATCGGTGGATTGGGTAGTAGCATTTGAAGAAGATACACCACAGCGCTTAATTGCGGGAATTCTGCCTGATATCCTGGTCAAAGGTGGGGATTATAAGCCAGAAGAGATTGCCGGTAGCAAGGAAGTCTGGGCTGCTGGTGGAGAAGTGAAGGTATTAAATTTTGAAGATGGGATCTCAACGACCAATATCATCAAAATGATTAAAAATCAGTAAGATTACCTGCATCATAATGCCGTTATGTTCCTTTCATGATTTAACTTGTGACATAAACGGCATTGTCTGAATGAGCGGGAAAATTGTGTCTTGCAGCAGTTCTCCTTAATACCTGCTATTCAGTTTTCTTTTCAGCACCTGGTTGTTGGCTTTCGAGACGGGCTTCCAGCTCACTCAGGCGCTGTTCCATACTAACCAATTTTTCACGGGTACGCAGTAATACCTGAGTCTGGATATCAAACTCTTCACGATTGACGAGATCCAGTTTACTCAGTTGGGATTGCAATATAGTACGCAATTTTTTCTCTACATCATCACCGAACTCTTTTACGCCTTTCGGCATAGCACTGTGGATCTGGCGGGCAATTTGTTCAATTTTTTTGGGATCGAGCATGATGATAATCCTTTTAATGACAGAGCTGTTAAATGAATAATAAAACAGTGTTGTGGCTATTTTAATGCCTGACGGCGAAAGCACAAATGATTGAGAGAGCAGTTTTATATTTGCTTTTGTCGATTGCCCTGATGAATTATAAACGTTATAGTCAAATTGTTTATCTCAGGGCAGGGTGAAAGTCCCTACCGGCGGTAAAGTGAAATGACTTTTGGTTGTTTCATGAAGCCCGCGAGCGCTCTGTTTGCCGTTATCCTTTTGTTGCTAAAAACGTGTTATCAAAAATTGGTTGTCAGAAACTAATTGTCGTAACTGGTTATCGTAACAACTGAGGATAAAACAGAGGTCAGCAGATCCAGTGTGATTCTGGAGCCGACGGTGATAGTCCGGATGGGAGAGAATAACAGCATCAACCGGGCGCTTGCGCTCGTCTGTTGTTTTTATTGCTGTATTTTTACGCAATATCAACTCCTCAAAATCGCCCTGATTCTGGTAATCCATACATTTTAAAAGAGGTTTCTTTACCATGAATCAGACGCTACTTTCTTCCTATGGTACTCCGTTTGAACGTGTTGAACGTGCGATAGCGGCTTTGCGTGCAGGCCATGGTGTAATGGTACTGGACGATGAAAATCGTGAAAATGAAGGTGATATGATTTTCGTTGCCGAAACTATGACTGTGGAACAAATGGCATTAACTATCCGCTATGGCAGCGGGATTGTGTGCCTTTGTATGACGGAAAAACGCCGTCAGCAATTGCAGTTACCTATGATGGTCGAAAACAACTCCAGCCAATATCAGACAGCTTTCACTGTCACTATTGAAGCTGCACAGGGAGTGACAACCGGAGTTTCCGCCGCAGATCGTATTACTACCATTCGTGCAGCCATAGCAGATGATGCACAACCGAATGATCTGAATCGCCCTGGGCATGTTTTCCCTCTGCGGGCACATAATGGGGGGGTATTAACCCGTCGTGGTCATACCGAAGCGACGATTGATTTGGTGAAACTCGCGGGTTTCAAACCCGCAGGGGTGCTGTGTGAATTGACAAACGATGATGGCTCAATGGCCAGAGCGCCTGAGGTTATCGAGTTTGCAAAACAGCACGATATGCCAGTGGTCACTATTGACGATCTGGTTGATTATCGTATTAAGCTGGAAAAAGCGGTTAGCTGACTCAGCATAGTTGTTTCTTACTACTGAGATTTTCTTCCACTAGCATGGAATATCCCATAGTTCTCAGTACGCAGCTAATAAAACTGCAAATTGAAGGATGAAGGGTAAAAATAGTTCGGCATAAAGGGCCGGACGGGGTAGAATATATCAGTTATATCGCATGTACGCTTGTAAGGCCGCAGCCCACACCCTGTGGCCTTTCAGTATTTTTGAAGTGCTCCATTATTTTTTGATTGGTCACATTCAAGGAAGAAGCTTCATAATCTTGCCATAATTTTTGTGTCATTATCATAATCTATCATGTTTGACTTGCCGCATGAGGGACGAAAATGAGTCTCCTGAGAATACCCGCGTTATTCATTGGTCATGGTAGTCCAATGAATGCTATTGAAGACAACTGTTATTCACGTGCTTGGTTTGAATTGGGACAAAAGTTACCCACACCAAGGGCAATTCTGGTGATTTCTGCGCATTGGTATACAAACGGCACTGTTGTGACGGCAATGGCTCAGCCAAGAACCATCCACGATTTTGGTAATTTCCCCAGAGAGTTACATGAAAAACAGTACCCAGCGAAAGGTTATCCTGAACTGGCCGTATTGGTACAGGATATTCTTGAACCGATTGAGGTCGAAACTGATTTTGAAGAATGGGGATTAGATCACGGCTCCTGGGGAATATTAGCTAAGATGTATCCTGACGCGAATATCCCTGTCATCCAACTGAGCATAGATCGTAATCAATCCGCTTCTTTCTATTATGAGATAGGTAAGAAATTGATTATGTTACGTGATGAAGGCGTAATGATCATAGGAAGCGGGAATGTCGTACATAACCTGCCAGCAGAGCAGGTGGGCGCTGAACCTTATTCGTGGGCCCTGTCTTTTGAGCAGTTCGTGCGCGAGAATTTGACCAGTTTTGAGGAGCCACATCCTTTATTGCAGGCTTTGGAAAGGGAAGATGGCAAACTATCTCACCCGACGCCAGAACACCTTTGGCCACTCTTATATGTGATGGGGACATGGGATAAAAAAGAGCCGATCTCAACTCCCATTGAAGGTATTGAAGACGGCTCTTTGAGTATGTTGACAATCCAACTTGGATAAATACTTAATCCAAAATAATGTGCGGGTAGAAACGGGACAGATCTTGTGTGATTAATTCACGATCTTCACGAATACAGATACCCGCTGCTTGATCATTAACTAACCAGCTACCTACCAGCGCATGGCTATCGCCAAATTTCGGCAGGGAATGGAACTGCTGAACAATCATACCTTCTTCACCATATGGGCCATCGGCGTTGGCAACCTCCCGGCCATTTTCGATAATACGAATATTGGCTCCTTCACGGGAGAAGAAAGGCTTAAT
Organism: Xenorhabdus cabanillasii; assembly: GCF_003386665.1. Lineage (NCBI taxonomy): Bacteria > Pseudomonadati > Pseudomonadota > Gammaproteobacteria > Enterobacterales > Morganellaceae > Xenorhabdus > Xenorhabdus cabanillasii. The sequence goes on from NZ_QTUB01000001.1 coordinate 1,686,944, forward strand.
TACATAGCTGTTCATCTCTGCCGGACGTTCATCGGCAAAATAAGCAGGCAACAGATTTGGGTGATCCGGAAACATTTTCCACAGCATTGGCAGTAACGCTTTGTTGGAAATAACGCTCTTCCATGCAGGCTCCAGCCAACGGACTCCTGCATCAGCCAGCTTGGTCGAGAAGATTTCACGCAGCATAAATTCCCACGGATACAGTTTAAATAGATTGCCGATTACTTGATCCTGCAAGTCCGTAAACTGTCCCTTTTCACCAAGACCAATATCTTCAATAAACAGGAATTCCGTTGCAATACCCGCTTCTGAAGCACAATCCTGTAGATATTGGATTGTGCCACGATCTTCTTCACTATCCTGACAACACGCCATATGCATCAGGCCAAACCCGTGTTTTTCACGTAACTGCTCAAGACGCTCAATCAGTTTTTCTTGCAAGCTATTGAACTGATCTGCATTTGAGGGCAGATTGCCGGCATTCATCTGGTCTTCCAGCCAGATCCATTGGAAGAAAGCAGATTCATACAGTGATGTCGGGGTATCTGCATTGTTTTCCAGCAGTTTTGGTGGATTCTGGCCGTCATAGACTAAATCCAGACGGGAATAGAGTGAAGGTTGGCTGGTTACCCATGAAGAACGGACAAATTCCCAACAATGCTTAGGGATCTGGAACTTTGTCAGCAGTTCTTCACTGTTGACGACTTTTTCCACAACCTGCAAACACATCTGATGCAGTTCTTCGGTGACGCTTTCAATTTCTTCAATCTGGCTCAGACTGAATTGATAATAAGCCTCTTCACTCCAGTAGGGCTGGCCATACATGGTGTGGAAATTGAAACCATATTCTGTTGCTTTTTCGCGCCAGTCCGGGCGCTCAGTAATATTAATGCGTTTCATCTTTATTTAATCACTCACTTTGACTTAACCGCCCATTGAACGTGAAGAGCTGGAGCTTGAGCCAGCAGATGAACGCTGCATACTGGATTGTTTTGCCACTGTATCACCGAACCCACCACGCGTAATGGTCGTTGTGGTCGCTGGTTTTGGTGCCATTGCAGTTTTAGGGACAGACATGGTACGACCACCAGCCGTAGCCGGGCCATAACTCTTACCTGTTGCATCAACAAACTTGCCATTAGCCGGGCTGCTGGCAGATTTTGATGAGAAGAGTGGTTGTGAAGGCGCTGAGTTACCGCCCATCAAGCGACCCATCATGTAACCTGCCATCAACGGCATCCAGAAGCTACCGCTGCTGCTTTGTGCCTGAGCCTGATTACCAACGCCTGCCTGTGCAGGGGCCTGAGTACATTGTTGTTCACCAAACTCAGCAACACAGTCTTCACGGGTGGCATATTTCGGTGCAGTTTTTTCCGCTTCTTTCAGAGCGCTGTTATAAGCGGTAGTGCATTGTTCACTTTGAGAAGGATTTGCCTGGGAACACTCATCGGCATTGGTATAAAGCGATACCGTTTCATCGTTCTGTTCACAGGCAGAAAGCATGAAAACCGCACTGACAGCGAGTGCCACAGGTGCAAGACGATAATTTCGCCATGCTTTACGGAAATTATCACGGTTAATCTCTTTTGTCCGTTTCATTGTCATAGGGGGCATCCATCTTAAAGGTATCAGATTAAGAGCGAATCCCAACAATGATGCACAATGGGACGGCTCCTGGGGATCTTATTAAAAAATAGCCCACACAACGGCGGGCTGCTTTTTTAGTATAGCGTTTTTAATATAACGTTTTTTAATTGAAAACGATAGCGCATTAATTCATCGAATTGATGGCGTTTTCATCTCTTTAATAATGCTGCTGGCGGAAGTTGGAACTTGTGAGCCTAACAAGTTGTTCAGTGCCGCCAGATCTTCTTCATTTAAAGTACCGCGGGCCTGCTGGTTGACTAACAGATTGAGCAGATAACCATAACGCGCTTTAGAGAGACTCCGCTTCATCTCGTATAGCTTAGAGGTGGAATTCAGTACATCAATGATGGTACGGGTTCCTACATGATAACCGGCCTCTGTGGACTGTAATGAGCTTTCGGCAGAGAGCATCGCTTGTTTGTTAGCTTCAATACTACTGATAGAGGCCGCAATATTATTGGTGGAAGACCGTACATCCTGAATGACCTTGCGGTAAGTATTTTCCAGCTCTTGGCTGCTGGCGACAAAATCATATTTGGCCCGTTCAACTTGAGAACTGGTTGCACCGCCGCTATAAAGTGGCAGGTTTAATGACACACCGACAGAGTTATTGCCACGATATTCATTACTGTATTGACCGTTACGGAAATGTTGATTATCGATCCCTGTACTTGCCGATAATCTGATGGTTGGCATATAGCCAGTCTGTGCATCTTTAATTTGCTCGCGTTTCAAATCTTGCGTCAAACGTGCGGATAACAAGCTCAGATTGCGGGCTTCAGCTTCTTTTAGTATAACTTCGGCAGATTCTGGCTTATTTGTTTTGAAGCGTTCAATATTTAATGAAGCCAGCTGTGGATAATAAACTCCGGTAATCAGACGTAGTTGTTCCAGAGAGTTGTCCAGGTCGTTACGATCAGAAACTTCCTGTGCCAGAATGCTGTCATATTGGGCACGGGAGTTTTGCACGTCAGTAATGGCGGCCAGTCCTACATTGAAGCGTTGGGTTGTTTGATCTAATTGTCGATACAGTGAATCTTTCTGGGCGTCGGTATAGGTCAGAGAATCAATCTTACTCAGAACATCAAAATAGGCTCTGGCAGTATCCAGAATTAATTGTTGCTGGGTTTTTTGGTAAGTAATATCAGCAATCCCCGCACTCTTTTCAGCCTGACTCAGCTTGTTCCATATGGACATATCGAAAATCGTCTGGCTCAGAGTTAACTTCGCATCAGTACCATAGTTTTCTTGTTTGCTATTGCGAAAACTTTTGCCATAGTTAACTCCCGCCTCTAGCTCTAATTGAGGTAACAAAGGACTACGGGCTGTATTAATTCCTTCAAAAATCGAATTGCGTTCAGCCAGCGCCTTAAGCAATTCAGGGTTAGTTTCTTTTGCCTGTTTGTAAATTTGCAATAGATCTTCTGCATGGCTTGAGGTACTGAAACCTACCAGATTTATAGCGATAAAAAGAGATAGCAATTTTTTCATTTGCGTTCCTTGTTGTGCAGCTATTTTGCCTAAGTTGCCTCTGCATAAAAAACAATATTACAGATTCTAGCAGAGAATACTTGCAGGACAGGGTGGCTGTTTGTGCCATATTGCCTTATTTTCCGGTCTGTTTGTATCTTCAAAATGAATTTATTTAGACCAATATGACAAAATACATTTTAATAATAGGTAATTAAAAGATAACAATCAGGAGTCTTTATGCGTGAAGATCTTGCCTCACCGCTTGTTTCTGCAAAATCGCTAGTTTCTACAAAACCACGTACTTTTACGAAACAAGATGTTGAAGTTATTTCCCACAAACCGCTCTACCGTGGTTTTTTTAAAATGACGGAATATCAATTCAGACACCGTCTGTTTTGTGGAGGATGGAGCGAAACCATTAAACGTGAAGTGTTTGAGCGAGGTCATGCAGGCGTTTTGTTACCTTATGATCCGATACGCGATGAAGTGGTTTTGATTGAGCAAATCCGTATTCCGGCAATTGAAACTAGTCAGACGCCGTGGTTGTTGGAAGTGATTGCAGGCATGATCGAAGAAGGAGAAGATGCCGAACAGGTTGTTCGCCGTGAGGCGATGGAGGAAGCGGGCATTGAGGTCAAACGTTGTCAACCGGCCTTGAGTTACCTTTCAAGCCCCGGAGGAACAACAGAGCGTATGCATATTTTTGTTGGGGAGGTCGATTCTTCCACTGCTTTTGGTATTCATGGTCTGGAAGGTGAAAACGAAGATATCCGGGTGCTGACTGTCAGTCGTGAACAGGCTTACCAGTGGGTAGAAAAGGGAATTATTGATAATGCGGCTTCAGTTATTGCAATACAGTGGCTGACGTTGCACCATGAAAAACTCAAAAAAACGTGGTTGGAGATATAATCTCTAATTTGCCTTGGGAAACGCGAAGTGTGCCCCAGTCAGCAGATCTTATGTGAAAAGGCGCGTTAGAATAATCCTCTATGATCGACAGGAAAAGGAAACCATTTGGAAAGCCTGCTTGAAATACCTGTGGCAAAAGGCGCCACAGCAAGAATATTGCAAATCACCGACATGCACCTTTTCGCCAATAAGGGTGACTCGTTGCTGGGCGTTAATACCTACCGCAGTTATCATGCTGTGCTGGATGCGATCCTTGAGCAGAATCTCGATATTGATTTGGTAGTGGCTACAGGTGATTTGGTTCAGGATCAAACTACCGGTGCTTATCAACATTTTGTTGAAGGTGTTGCCCGTTTGCCTGCCCCTTGCGTTTGGTTGCCCGGTAATCATGATTATCAGCCTGCGATGGTTGATGTACTGGCAGCAGCGGGTCTCCCTCTTTCTAAGCAAATATTCATTGGTCAGCACTGGCAATTAATCATGCTGGACAGTCAAGTGCAGGGAGTTCCTCACGGTGAATTAACGGATTATCAGCTTGAGTGGATGACAAAATGTCTGGATGAGCACAGTGATCGTTATACGGTTGTCATGTTGCACCACCATCCTGTACCATCGGGTTGCACCTGGCTGGATCAGCACTGTTTACGTAATGCGCCTGCATTAGCCGAATTCCTGAAAGATAAACCGCAGGTGAAAACAATACTGTGTGGGCACATTCATCAGGAACTGGATGATATGTGGAATGGTATTCGTGTCATGGCGACGCCATCAACCTGTGTGCAATTTAAACCACATTGTACTAATTTTATGCTTGATACAATGGCCCCGGGTTGGCGTTACCTTGAATTGTCTGTGACTGGCGAGGGAGAAGCGAAATTGCAAACGCAGCTTCACAGGCTGAAGAGTAATGAATTTTGCCCGGATTTAGATTCGGACGGGTATTAATGTCAACGTTACTTTATCTACATGGTTTTAACAGTTCGCCACAATCAGAGAAAGCAAATACGCTGAAAACATGGCTGTACCAGCAGCATCCTGAAATAGAGATGCTGGTGCCACAATTACCTCCTTATCCTGAAGATGCAGCCGCCTTGCTGGAAGAACTGGTAATGAGTCGTGCCGGGGAACACATTGGTTTGGTCGGTTCTTCACTCGGTGGCTATCTGGCTATTTGGCTTTCACAATGTTTTGGCCTGCCAGCCGTAGTCGTCAATCCTGCGGTTCGCCCATTCGATATTCTTCAGGATTATCTCGGGGAAAACGTGAACCCCTATACCAAAGAACGGTATACTCTTGAACAAAGTCACATCTATGATCTCAAAGTAATGCACATTGACCCGTTGGAGTCACCGGATCTTATCTGGTTATTGCAACAAACCGGGGACGAAGTGCTGGATTACCGTCAGGCAGTTGCATACCTGATGCAGTGCAGGCAGACGGTCGAATCAGGTGGGAATCATGCTTTTATTGGTTTCGAATACTATTTTCCTCAAATCATTGACTTCTTGGGGCTAACCAGTGGCGATAGTAAAAAAATTGCCAAAAACAAGTAAGTGACTGGTATTATCAACAGTATCTACCCCATAGATTTTCGGGTGAGGCCGCAACCAATAAATCGGTAACCCGGGAAACGCAGGGTAATCAATACTGATTGACCCTCTTTAAATCATGAAGCAACCGACAGAATTACAACATGACTCAATCTAGTTATAACGCAGAGGCCATTGAAGTCCTCAGTGGCCTGGAGCCAGTTCGTCGTCGTCCAGGAATGTATACCGACACAGCCCGCCCGAATCATCTGGCACAGGAAGTGATCGATAATAGTGTGGACGAAGCACTAGCTGGTCACGCGAAGCATATTGAAGTGATCCTCCACAGCGATCAGTCTCTGGAAGTGATAGATGATGGCCGTGGTATGCCGGTTGATATCCATCCTGAAGAAAAAGTATCAGCAGTTGAGCTGATCCTGACCCGCCTGCATGCAGGCGGCAAATTTTCCAATAAAAACTACCAATTTTCCGGTGGCTTGCATGGCGTGGGGATTTCAGTAGTTAATGCCCTGTCCAAACGAGTAGAAGTGACCGTTCGTCGTGATAGCCAGGTTCATCAGATCGCTTTTGAAAATGGCGATAAAGTGCAGGAGCTGGAAGTTATCGGCAGTTGCGGAAAACGTAATACAGGCACCAGTGTTCATTTCTGGCCGGATGAAAGTTATTTCGATACTCCTCGTTTTTCGACTTCGCGCTTGACCCACCTTCTGAAAGCGAAGGCGGTCTTGTGTCCGGGCGTGGAAATTGTCTTTAAAGACAAACTGGCAGGAACAGAACAAAAATGGTGTTATGCAGATGGTCTGACAGATTACTTGCTGGAAGCCGTCAATGGGCTGGTGACATTACCGCAATCGCCATTTGTGGGCACTCTCAGCGGTGAAACCGAAGCGGTTGACTGGGCACTGCTCTGGCTGCCGGAAGGTGGAGAATTGTTGGGAGAAAGCTATGTTAACCTGATCCCGACGATACAAGGTGGAACTCATGTTAATGGCTTGCGTCAAGGGTTGTTGGATGCAATGCGTGAGTTCTGTGAATTCCGCAATATACTGCCTCGCGGTGTTAAACTCTCTGCGGATGATATCTGGGATCGCTGCGCCTACGTGTTATCCCTTAAAATGCAGGACCCACAATTTGCCGGACAGACCAAAGAGCGCTTATCATCGCGCCAGTCCGCGGCCTTTGTTTCCGGTGTTGTCAAAGATGCTTTCAGTCTGTGGCTGAACCAACATATTCAGGAAGCCGAACAATTGGCTGAAATGGCAATTGCCAGTGCACAGCGCCGTATGCGTGCAGCAAAGAAAGTTGTACGTAAAAAACTAACTAACGGCCCTGCACTACCGGGTAAACTGGCAGATTGTACGTCACAGGATCTGAATGTCACTGAACTGTTTCTGGTGGAAGGGGATTCCGCAGGCGGTTCTGCCAAACAAGCCCGTGATCGTGAGTTTCAGGCGATTATGCCTCTGCGCGGTAAGATCCTGAACACATGGGAAGTTTCTTCAGACGAGGTACTGGCTTCACAGGAAGTGCATGATATTTCCGTTGCCATTGGTATCGATCCGGACAGTGAAGATATCAGCCAACTACGTTACGGTAAAATCTGTATTCTGGCGGATGCGGATTCTGACGGCTTGCATATTGCAACACTCCTGTGCGCCTTGTTTGTCCGCCATTTCCCGACATTGGTAAAACGTGGTCATGTTTATATGGCAATGCCACCACTGTATCGCATCGACCTTGCTAAAGAGGTGCACTATGCACTGGATGAAGGTGAAAAGAGTGCAATATTAGACCGCCTGAGCCGCAAGCGTGGCAAACCGAATGTTCAGCGCTTCAAAGGGTTGGGTGAAATGAACCCAATGCAATTGCGTGAAACCACATTAGATCCCAATACTCGCCGTCTGGTGCAATTGACTATCAACGATGAGAATTATCAGGAAACCCTTTCCGTTATGGATATGCTTCTGGCGAAGAAACGCTCGGAAGATCGCCGTAATTGGCTGCAAGAAAAGGGTGATGCCATCGAGATTGAGTTATAGCGCAACCCGGTTTTAACACAACTTAGGTGTAACCAACGGAAGCATAGCGCACGGTAGTCAAGACAGATTCTGAGGAAATTAATACATGAGTGAGATAACTCACGATGGTGTAGAGCGCCAACCGCTCTACACATTCACTGAAAACGCCTATTTGAACTATTCCATGTACGTCATCATGGACAGGGCGCTGCCTTTTATCGGTGATGGCTTAAAGCCTGTTCAGCGTCGTATTGTCTATGCGATGTCAGAGCTTGGGCTGAATAACAGTGCAAAATTCAAAAAATCTGCCCGTACTGTCGGTGATGTACTGGGTAAATATCATCCACATGGAGATGGCGCCTGTTATGAAGCAATGGTCTTGATGGCGCAGCCTTTCTCCTACCGTTATCCATTGGTGGATGGTCAGGGGAACTGGGGGGCTCCGGATGATCCAAAATCTTTTGCGGCGATGCGTTATACCGAGTCCCGTCTGTCTAAATATGCGGAATTACTGCTGAGTGAACTTGGTCACGGCACTGTAGATTGGGTGCCAAACTTTGATGGTACGTTGCAGGAGCCCAAAATGCTGCCTGCACGTCTGCCAAATATCCTGTTGAACGGAACTACGGGTATTGCTGTTGGCATGGCGACTGATATACCTCCACACAATACGCGTGAAGTGGCAAACGCATTGATCGCTATGTTGGATAAACCTGAATGCTCACTTGATGAAGTCATGGAGCATGTGAAGGGGCCGGATTATCCAACAGAAGCGGAAATCATCACTGCAAAAGAAGATATCCGCAAAATCTACAAAAATGGCCGTGGTTCAATACGTATGCGTGCCGTGTGGTCGAAAGAAGAGGGCAATGTTGTTATTACTGCTCTGCCACATCAAGTATCTGGTGCGAAAGTGTTAGAACAGATTGCAAGCCAGATGCGTTCGAAGAAACTGCCGATGGTAGACGATCTACGCGATGAATCCGATCATGAAAACCCGATACGTTTGGTGATTGTGCCAAGAACGAATCGTGTGGATGTTGAACAGGTCATGAATCATCTGTTTGCAACTACCGATCTGGAAAAAAGCTATCGTGTTAACCTCAACATGATTGGTCTGGATAATCGTCCAAGTGTAAAAGGTCTGGTCGAAATCCTTAGTGAATGGTTGGTTTTCCGGCGTGAAACGGTACGTAACCGACTGAATTACCGCCTGGAAAAAGTACTTAAGCGTTTGCATATTCTGGAAGGTTTGCTGACAGCATATCTCAACATTGATGAAGTTATCCATATCATCCGTAGTGAAGATGAACCAAAACCAGTACTGATGCAGCGTTTTGGATTAACGGAAACACAGGCGGAAGCGATTCTGGAGCTGAAACTGCGTCATTTGGCGAAACTGGAAGAAGTTAAAATCCGCGGTGAGCAGGATGGGCTGGCAAAAGAGCGCGACAAACTTCAGGCTATCCTTGGTTCTGAGCGTAAGCTGAATACCCTGCTGAAAAAAGAAATTATTGCGGATGCGGAAAACTATGGCGACGAGCGCCGTTCTCCGCTGAAAGAGCGTCCAGAAGCGAAGGCCATGAGCGATCACGATATCCTGCCATCTGAGCCGATCACTGTTGTCATGTCTCAAATGGGTTGGGTACGTAGTGCGAAAGGGCATGAAATCGATCCTGCGGGTTTAAATTACAAATCCGGTGACAGCTTCCGTAGTGCTGTCCGTGGTAAGAGTAATCAGCCAGTGGTCTTTATTGATAGCACGGGGCGTAGTTATTCCGTTGACCCATTGGACTTACCATCCGCCAGAGGGCAGGGGGAACCTTTGACCGGCAAACTGGCATTACCGGCAGGAGTATCTGTTGAGCATCTGCTAATGGCGAAAGAAGATCAGAGATTTTTGATGGCATCCGATGCAGGTTATGGCTTCATCTGTACTTTCAATGACCTGATCGCTAAAAACAGGGCGGGGAAAGCGCTGATCACGTTGCCACAAAATGCTAAGGTCATGCCACCATTGGAGATCCCCAATGAGCAGGATGACATGTTATTGGCGATCACTAAAGCAGGTCGTATGTTGATGTTCCCGGTCGCAGATCTTCCACAGCTTTCAAAAGGTAAAGGTAACAAGATTGTTTCCATTACCGCCTCTCAGGCCGCTTCAGGAGAAGATATGTTGAGCTGGTTGCTGGTACTGTCTCCGAAATCCTCAATTACGCTTTATTTCGGTAAGCGCAAATTGCAGCTTCACCCAGAGGACTTGCAGAAATTCCGGGCAGAGAGAGGACGTAAAGGAACTTCTCTGCCACGCGGATTACAGCGTGTTGAACGTGTAGAAGTGTTGAGTGTGTAATAAATAGAAACATCTCAAATAACCCTAATAGCGGGTCAGTATGATGCTGGCCTGCCTTGCTACAGGAAACTACAAGAGAAAACTATGTTAACCATTATTCGTGGGATCATTGTTATTTTATTCACCATTTTGATCTGTATATTTGGTGGAATTTACTGTTTATTTAGTCCGCGTGATCCGCGCCATGTGATGACCTTTGGCCGGGCATTTGGCAAGCTACACAAAATATTCGGTATCACGTTGATAGAGCGCATTCCTGAAGATACTTCTCAATATGGTTCGAGCATCTATATTGGTAATCACCAGAATAACTACGACATGATAACGATGTCGAATGCCGTACAGCCGCGCACGGTGACTGTTGGTAAGAAGAGTCTGGTCTTTATCCCTTTCTTTGGTCAGTTGTATTGGCTGACGGGGAATATCCTGATTGACAGGGAAAACCGGACAAAAGCGCACGGAACGATTTCACAAGTTGTGGATCAGATCAAAAAGAATCGAGTTTCTGTCTGGATGTTCCCGGAAGGTACTCGCAGCCGTAGACGTGGTTTACTGCCGTTTAAAACCGGTGCTTTTCATGCGGCAATTGCGGCTGGTGTACCGATTGTACCTGTTTGCGTTTCTTCAACCCATGACAGAATAAAACTCAATCGTTGGAATAATGGTGCTGTTATTGTTGAGATGTTGCCTCCCATTGATACGACGAAATATACAAAAGAGCAGGTACGTGAATTGGCTGAACATTGTCGCCAAATGATGCAAGCCAAGATTGAAGAGCTGGATAAAGAAGTAGACGAACTTAATAAACGTAGTCATTTGAATTAAAACTAAATATCCTGGCGTTACCGCGCATTCCTTTCTGGTTTGGGGATGAATTTTGACTATAAATTTAAGATAGTTTTAGAATTTATCCCCTATTCGCGATATGATTGTTTTTTAATAAGTTAACGTTTTTATTAAACGCAATCGATAAAACATAATCAATAGAACGTAATTCGACAGAATAATAAATCCTAATATCCCCGCGTTGGGGAATTCATGCACTTGCCACCGTGATGTAACTCGAAATCTATTAAGTATGCATAAGCAATCAATTTGGGATGCTATTCTTTCTTGTCGTGGAGATTATTCCTGCCGTGGAGAAAATATGTCACTGAGTCGGCGCCAGTTTATTCAGGCATCTGGTTTGGCAATGTGTTTGGGGGCGCTCCCTTTTGCGGTTCGAGCTAATAAAGAGCAACAAACAGCGTTGCCTGTTCCCCCTTTGCTGGAACCCCGTGGCGGACAGCCTCTGTTTTTGGCTTTACAGAAATCCAACTGGTCTTTTGATGGGAAAAATAAGGCTTCGGTATGGGGTATCAATGGGCTTTACCTGGGGCCGACTATTCGTGTCCGTAAAGGAGATAACGTTAAGCTGATATATAGCAACCGCTTGTCAGAGCCTGTTTCAATGACGGTAAGTGGGCTGCAAGTACCCGGAACATTAATGGGTGGAGCATCACGTCTGATCCCCTCTAACGGAAATTGGTCGCCCGTCATTCCCATTGAGCAACCGGCAGCGACATGTTGGTATCACGCTAATACACCACACCGAATGGCGAGGCAGGTTTATGCAGGATTAGCGGGAATGTGGTTGATAGAAGATGAAAGCAGCCGTCACTTGCCTTTGCCTAAACATTATGGGGTTGATGATTTCCCCGTTATTCTGCAAGACAAACGGTTGGATAATTTTGGTACTCCCCGGTATGACAAAGCCTCTGCCAGTCAGGGCTTTCTCGGTGATACGTTAGTTGTTAATGGTGTGGAAGATCCTTTTATTGAAGTTGCCAAAGGCTGGATCAGACTGCGTTTATTGAACGCAGCCAATGCTCGCCGATTCCAATTGCAGCTCAGTGATGGTAGCCCTTTTTATATGATTGCGACTGATCAGGGATTATTGCCTGCGCCGGTTGCAGTACAGACACTTTTTCTTGCACCGGGAGAACGTCGTGAAGTACTGGTGGATATGTCAAAAGTGGATAGTGTGGTTATTACCGCAGGGGAATCGGCCAGTGTGATTGATCGCCTGAAAGGGCTGTTTGAACCATCCAACAAATTACGCTCAACCAAGGTTCTTACGATTAAATCGGGAGGGTTATTACCCCTGGTCACGGAAGAGTTACCCTCTCAGCTTGTAGTGGATACAACGGAAATTAATACTTCGATTCGCAATCGGCAAATCGTTTTAGGGGATGAAACACAAGGGATCAATGGCGCATTATTAAATTCAGGTCGTATCGATATAAGCAGCCACCAGGGGGCATGGGAGCGTTGGGTAGTTACTACCTCGGTTCCACAACCTTTCCATATTGAAGGTGCCAGATTTAAGGTCATCAACCACAATGGTGTGCGGCCAGAGCCTCAGGATTATGGCTGGAAAGATACGGTCTGGGTTGATGGCAGAACAGAGTTGCTGGTAAATATGATGCAGCCGTCGTATGAACATTACCCTTTTATGTATTACAGCCAGATATTGGAAATGGCTGATAATGGGGTAGCGGGACAATTGATTGTTAGTCCGACGGGGATGTAAGGTCTCTTATGGGGCCTTTTTCATGGTCGTTAGCATGCCTGATTTGAAGGAGAAATAAAGAAAACATGTATTGATAATAATCAATAAACTGTATTATTTAAATCTTTTTTTTTGGAAATATCTTCGGATTAGATAAATAAATATGGCTGTAACACTAATAACAACAGCACTTATCACTTACATTACTAAGATTAATATCTATCAATAAATATTATCCGCATCTACTTATTGAATTATACACTTAAATAAGTAATATAATTTTTAAGCCGAGTTGCCATTTTTTATATTTCATACTGCCTTACCAATATGTTTAGAATACCCGCGGCAAAAACATATAGACACAATACATCCATTAATAAAATAAATTATTAATTGTAAGGAGAAATCTTTCATAACTATAAGTAACTCTATAATTATATAATTGACACATAGAAAAATCATGTAAATAAAAACAGTTAAGATCCTACAAACGATAAATCATATTTTAACCCCCATTAACAATAGGAAATAATTTTATGATCACAATAAATATAAATGTAAACGGCAATGATGTTACAGGTACAAATAATAATGAACCTACTCCAGTATCGACAACTTACGGTCCAAATACACCAGCATCAGAACCCCCTGTAGTCAGTAATTATAGTGATATAACAATAGAACCGCATTCTTCTGTGCAGGCAACAAGAATTGATACGCCTGTTATTCCTGAAGCACGCCCCGATTACTATGTAGCCAACTCCGGCCCTGCACCATCAGTTAGGGCTGTTTTTTATTGGTCTCATTCTTTCACATCAGAATGGTTCGAATCTTCCTCTATCACAGTGAAAGCAGGAGAGGACGGAATATTAAAAGCACCTGGTAACTCTTTATATTACAGCAAAGTCGTCATTTATAATGATACGGATAAACGAGCCTTTGTTACTGGATATAATAAATAATGATCTAAAAACTATTTATAACCAATGGATTTTAATTTAAGAAATATCCAATTAAGTTATTACTTAACTACAGCTTGATTAAGGTAAATAATATTATGAATACCACACCTATTACTGTATCTACAAATGAAACATCGTCTTTAATGACTGACGTAATGCCCATGGATCTTTATGCAATATCCACACCTGATTATGAATGGGACATGTCGTCAATCATAAAGGATGCTGTTATTGGTGGCATAGGATTTATTCCAGGTCCGGGCCCGGCAATATCCTTCCTGTTAGGGCTATTTTGGCCTCAGCAGAAAGACAATACTTGGGAGCAAATTCTCCAGAAAGTAGAGCAGATGATAGAGAATGCTGTTCTACAAACTATTAAAGGAATACTTAATGGAGAAGTTCAAGAGATCAAAGGGAAAATGGAACATGTAGAATCCATGCTGAAAAACTCGCCTGGCAGTCAGGAAAGTCATGATGCATATATGTTCCTGGCGAGATATCTGGTTAGTATAGATGAAAAATTCAAATCTTTTGACAATAGAACAAATTACCAGATTCTCCCAATGTATACTAACACTATTATGTTACAGATCCCTTATTGGAAAATGGGAATAGAGAAGAAAAAAGATATTGGGCTGACAGATATTGAAGTTAATGAATTAAAAGAGCTTATCGACAAATTGGTTGATAAGGCCAAAAACTATATTCATACGATGTATACTAATGAACATAATAATGCTGTAAACACATCAACAGCAGAGAGTGTCACTAATAATTTATTATCTGTAAGAGGATATTGTTTATTACACGGTTTAGAATGTATTGAGTTAATCGAGCATATACAGAATAATAGCCTTGAGAGTGGTTTCTATCCTAAAATTATCAGTTATTCGACTGCGTTTGATCGTCCTACTAACAAAATGAGAATTCAGGCTCTTACAGAAGATGATGCAATGCAGGAGCCTTTCAAACCATCTTTAATCAATGGGAAATATAATAAAATCCAATCCTTGACTGGATATATACAAAGAATTGGGAATGCACCTAGAGTTGGTGGTATTAGAATCACATTTACCAACGGCTCATCTTATACACTTGGTACAGTGACCTCAGAAACGCATTCAATTAAGCTAAACGATAGTGTTATCGAAAGCCTGGAAGTATGGGGGAATGGTGCTGTTGATGAGGCGTTATTTAAGTTAAGTGATGGGCGTTTATTGCGTATTGGTGAGCGCTACGCGAAAAAATACAGAAAATATGCTGTTGATAATCACTATATTGCGGGGATTTACTTAGCCAGCGATGAGCCTTCACTTGCTGGTCAAGCCGCAGGTATTGCCGTTTCATATCATATGATGGCTGACAAAAAATAATATTTGCTAATAGAGTTAGAATCGTAGTTTGGTTGCAATTTGTTGTTTAGCTGCAAAGAGTCCCCTGGTCACAGAGTTATTGATGTGATCAGGGGCAATCTTTCCTATTTTAACAAAGGCTAGTTTACTTTTTTGTTGCGATGCAACTTGAAATTTATTAGATGTATAGGCTAATTATTTGTTCTGAATAAATTGCTAATCTTATCGACTGTAACTACCCCTTTCCGTATAGTGTCCACAGTTTTTATACTACATGCCTGTAAGGTGACTTAATGAATATCAGCTTGATTGCTGCGATGGCTATGGATCGAGTTATTGGTATGGAAAATACCATGCCATGGGCTCTGCCGGGCGATTTAGCCTGGTTTAAACGTAATACACTCGGAAAACCGATCGTAATGGGAAGGGTGACTTATGAATCGATTGGCCGTCCTTTACCGGGGCGTTTGAACATCATAATCAGCCGCCAGCCAGCCAGTGACGATCGTGTAACTTGGGTAAGCTCAGTCGAAGAAGCATTGGCTGCGGCAGGTGATGTTGAGGAAGTTATGGTGATAGGCGGAGGTAAAATTTATGAACAATTTATTCCTCTGGCTAATCGTATGTATCTGACACATATTGATGCAGAAGTGATTGGTGATACTCATTTCCCTGACTATGAACCAGATGAATGGAACTCAATCTTTACCGAATACCATGACGCAGATGAACATAACTCACATGGCTACTGTTTTGAGATTCTAGAACGACGCAAGTGATCTTATTTGCCAATCAGATTTGAGATACGGAGTGTCAAAAGACACTCCGGCATTATCTAACTGTCATGAACCTGGCAATTTGAAGCTGTAATCAAGGCTGGTTGGCTGAAATACTGCTTATCTTCCCAACGTAAAAGAGTCAGTTTGCCTCCCCAGCAACAACCTGTATCCAAAGCATAGATACCGGCAGACGTACCCCGCCCTTCCAGCGCTGCCCAGTGACCGAACGCAATGGAATAATCCTCAGGGATATTGCGTGGTAATTCAAACCAGGGTTTCAGAGGAGCAGGAGCATTTTCAGGTTTAGACTTACAAATCATATCCAGCTGACCGTTCGGGAAACAATAGCGCATCCGTGTTAATACGTTAGTCGTGTAGCGCAACCGTGCTAATCCACTTAATTTGGGCGACCAGCTATTGGGCATATCACCATACATAGCATTAAGAAACAGGGGATAACTGTCACTGCGCAGAATAGCTTCCACTTCACGGGCACACATTTTGGCTGTATCCAGATCCCATTGCGGGGTCAGCCCTGCATGTGTCATAACCAGCTTCAGTTCATCATCGATCTGTAATACCGGCTGTTTTCTCAGCCAATTAACCAACTCATCGACATCTGGAGCAGCAAGCAACTCATCCAATTGATCTTTGGGTTTATTGCGGCTGATCTTGTTATACACAGCCAGCAGATGCAGATCATGATTGCCTAAAACCAGCTTAACGGCGGAACCAAGCTGTTTAACATAGCGCAGAACCGCCAGTGAATCAGGGCCACGGGCGACTAAATCCCCCGTTAGCCATAACGTATCTTTGTCAGGATGAAAATCGACTTGTTGTAAGAGCGCAATCAGCTCACGATAACAGCCGTGAATATCGCCGATAAGGTATGTAGCCATAGTTAATTTATCAGTGTTGGAATAGCTAACCGGAACACCGGAATAATCACACGAAACGAATGGCCACAGTGATCAATCATCTCATAGTGACCTTCCATTGTTCCCAAAGGTGTTTCGAGAACAGTTCCGCTATTGTAGCGATATTCTGTTCCGGGTGGGATTACTGGTTGCTTTCCCACAACCCCTTCCCCCTGAACTTCTGTTTGGTGACCATTACTGTTGGTAATACGCCAGTAACGACTAATGAGTTGCACGGGGAAATGCCCAAGATTGCGAATTGATATTGTATAAGCAAACACAAAACGTTGCCGTTCCGGCTCTGATTGGCTTTCTACGTAAGTGCTTTGAACTTGAATATAAACTCTTGGTTCGTTGAGCATAGCTGCCTCCTGTTACTGCAACGGATGTTCGGTAATTAGACCGTTTCAGGTTGAGACGATATCCAGTTAGCCATCTTACAGTATTGTTCGACCGAAATATTTTCAGCTCGTGTGCTTGGATCGATTCCCAACTCAGATAGTTGTTCAACTGAAAATAGATCACTCAGGCTATTACGGATAGTTTTGCGTCGTTGATTAAATGCTTGGGTAGTGATCCGGGCTAACTTGCGAATATCCTGAACCGGATAAGGTATGGACTTATGAGGGATTAACCGCACGATGGCTGAATCCACTTTCGGAGCCGGGGTAAATGCCGTAGGTGGTACTTCAAGAACAGGGATTACGTGGCAGTAATACTGTGCCATTACACTTAAACGCCCGTAGGCTTTACTACCAGGCCCTGCAACAAGACGATTCACCACTTCTTTTTGCAACATAAAATTCATATCAGCGATAGCATCAGTATAGCTGAAAAGATGAAACATCAATGGAGTAGAGATGTTATAGGGCAAGTTACCAAATACACGCAGAGGCTGTTCTTGCTCTTTAGCAATCTGACCAAAATCAACGGTCATGGCATCCTGCTGAATGATAGTCAGCTTGTCTTTCAATTTGGGATGGACGTGTAAACGAGCCGCCAGATCACGGTCAAGTTCGACAACAGTCAATTTATCCATACGCTCGCCGACCGGTTCGGTCAGGGCTCCCAGACCCGGCCCGATCTCTACCATAGCCTGCCCAGGCTGTGGATTCATAGCATCGACAATGCTATCAATAATAAACTGGTCGGTTAAGAAATTTTGCCCAAAGCGTTTACGGGCATGATGCCCTTGGTGGACTTTATTATTCATTACTGTTTTGTATCATTTTAATTGCTAGATTCAATGCGGTGATAAAACTTCCCACATCAGCTTGACCTGTCCCCGCCAGCTCCAATGCTGTGCCATGATCGACAGACGTTCGGATGAATGGCAGCCCCAAAGTGATATTCACTGCTCTGCCAAAACCCTGGTATTTTAACACGGGCAGCCCCTGATCGTGATACATAGAAAGCACAGCATCAGCATGATCCAGATATTTTGCCTGAAACAGGGTATCGGCAGGTAATGGGCCTTCCAGCCAAATACCCTCTTCCCTTAAGCTGTCTAATGCCGGAATAATTACATCTATCTCTTCACGCCCCATATGCCCGCCTTCACCAGCGTGAGGATTCAAGCCACAAACATAAATATGAGGGTGCTGGATACCAAATTTGGTTTTCAGGTCATGGTTGAGGATAGTCACCACTTCCCGCAGAGAATCAAAGGTAATCGCTTTAGGAACATCTAAAATGGGCAAATGTGTTGTCGCCAATGCTACCCGTAACTCTTTTGTTGCCAACATCATAACGACTTTTGAACATTGGCTAAGATCAGCAAAAAATTCAGTATGTCCGGTGAAGGCTATCCCTGCATCATTGATAACGCCTTTGTGAACAGGGCCTGTCACCAGTGCTGAAAATTCACCACTTAAGCAACCATCGCAGGCTTTTGTCAGTGTTTCTGTGACATAACTACCATTTTCCCGGTTTAATTCGCCGGCAATAGCCGGGGTATGGAGAGAAACGGGCAGAATAGCCAGTGTTCCGGCAGCCTGTGAGGAAGATGGATGTTCAGGAGAATAAGATTGTAATTGCAGTGGAAGATTCAGTTGCCTGGCACGAGAAAGCATAAGCTCAGGATCGGCGCACACAACCAGTTGGATAGGCCATTCAAATTGTGCAAGGGCAATAACTAAATCAGGGCCAACCCCGGCTGGTTCGCCGGGGGTAATAATGATGGGTTTATTATTGTGCATTGCTGCCATCTAAAATTTTCACATAAGCGGAGGCGCGTAATTCCTGGAGCCAGGTTTGCGCTTCTTCATTGAATTTACGGTTGAACAGTAATCGATAGGCGCGATCTTTTTGTGCAGCATTAGTTTTGTCTACTTTGCGGGTATCCAGCAATTGGATCAAGTGCCAGCCGAAAGAAGAGTGAACTGGTTGGCTGATTTCACCTTTCTGGAGTTTAACCAAAGCATCGCGGAAAGCAGGAGCATAAGCACTTGGTAAACTCCAGCCTAGTTCACCGCCACTCAGAGCAGAAGCCGGATCTTCAGAATACTCTTTTGCTGCTTTTTCGAAGGTAGTTTTACCGCTTAAGATCTCTTCCCGGATCTGCCTCAATTTATCGCGGGCCTGATCATCATTCATAACAGGTGATATTTTTAGCAGGATATGACGAGCATTGACTTCAGTAACAGCAACGGATTCATTGCCACCACGAATATCATTAACTTTCAGAATGTGAAAACCAACACCGGAACGGATTGGGCCAATCACTTGTCCTCTCTGAGCTGACTGGAGTTTTTCAGCAAATAGTGATGGCAGCTCTTGTAATTTGTTCCAGCCCATATTGCCGCCTTTTAAGGCTTGTGTATCGCTGGAGTAGGTGATAGCCAGTTTACCGAAATCGCTGCCGTTTTTAAGTTCAGACAAGACCTTGTTTACAGTAGCTTCTGCTTTTTCGACCTGAGCATGTGTCGGATTCTCTGGCAGAGGGATCAAAATCTGGCTGATATTCAATTCAATATTCTGATTATCATGGCTGCTGAGCTGATTAGCTAAAGAATCAACTTCTTGTGGCAGGATAGAAACACGACGGCGTACTTCGTTGTTACGCACTTCTGCAATCAGCATCTCTTTGCGGATTTGATTGCGGTAGGTGTCGAAATTCATACCGTCCGTAGCCAGACGTTGTTTCAGTTGAGCAATGCTCAGATGATTCTGCGCAGCAATATTTTCGATAGCAGAATCCACATCCTTCTCAGGGACAGAGAGCTGCATCCGGGTTGCCATTTGCAGAATGATGTCATCCATAATCAGACGTTCAAGGATCTGGTGGCGCAATGTTTTTGCTTCTGGTACTTGTTGACCAGCTTGTTTTGCGTTGATTTTAACGGATTCTAAAAGGTTGTTGACGTCACTTTCCAGTACGACATCGTTATTAACAATGGCAGCAACCTTATTGAGTTCCTGTGGCGCTGCAACTGCGGTAGTGTTCATTGCAAACATCAACCCGAGAATGATCGTTCTCCAGTTCTTCATATGTTTCCCATCATATCAATCCCGCCAATGAGACGGGGTTATTGTGTTTACATTGTGTTTAATTGGTATCAGAAAGCACGTTGATAAGGCAAAATACCTTGTTGCAGCATCTTCTGGCTACCTAAACTGTAATTATTGCTTAAGCCACGGAGTTCAACGTTGAGTGACCATTTGTTGTCATATTCACTTTGGTTGTTCTTCCAGTTTACGATCTTACGTTCGTAACCGACATTCACAGCCCAGCAACAGGTACTATATTGCATACCAACCATCTTGCTGGCAGGTTGCTTCTCTTTGGTATCGTAGTAATACGCTCCCACAAGTGCCCAACGATCACCTAACGGCCAACTTCCTACCATACCTACCTGAGAAATGCCCTGCTGGTATGCCGGAGCACTCCTGAGGGTGGCCTGAATATAGTCGCGATTAACAAAGCGATAATTTAATTGTATCAGACGGTCATCATCATGTCGGTATTCCACTACCGAATTACCGATTGCGACTTTGCTCAGGCGGGTATCGTACTGAACTCCACCTTTGAATCCCCATGATGAACTGATCTTCCATTCAACATCACCGGCCCAGGTTGTAGACCCTGTTCTTTTCTTAGTACCAACGGTACTTTGGCTTGTCTGATTAGGCTCCATATCTTTAACACGCGGAGCTTCAAAGTAATAGATTTGACCTACAGACAGGCTAAAACGTTCAACTAAATCTTCATCATAGATGCGGGTAGTGATACCGCTTGTAAACTGGTTGGCTGATGAAATGCGATCCAGACCACTGTAGAAACGGTCACGGAACAAACCAGTATAGTTGGCTTGCAGCAAAGAAGAATCGTAGTTGTAAATGTTATTCTGGCTCTTATAAGGAACGTAGAGATACTGGATGCGAGGTTCCAGTGTCTGGGTATAAGCCGGATTAAAATACATGGAGCGTTCAAACACTATCTTCGCATCCGATTTAAATTGTGGCAGAACGCGACTTGCTGATTTTTCTAATTGAGAATTTTTTTGAGCAGCAGGAATGTCTTGCTGATAATAGGTTGCCATCAACTTAACTTCATTATTGAGGCTCGCCCAGCCATTGGAAAGCGGCAGATTAATGGATGGCTCCAGATGCCAGCGAATTGCGTTTGGCTGATCTTTACCTACGCTGGTAAATTTGACAAATTGCGCATAAGTGCGGAAATCAAATGGTCCCAAATCATTCTTATAATAATTCAGATCCAACTGAGGTGTCGCCCGATAAGCTTTTATGCTGTCACTGGCGGTAAAAATCTGGAATTGCTTGGTTGTTAAGGTTGCATTCCAGTTCTGTTGTGCATAACCAGTACTGAATTTTTGTGTCGCATAGCCGTCAGTACTAGTGCCGTATTGAGAGTTGAAGTCAGTAAAATAGTGAGGATCGCTGACCTTAGTATATTCGGTATTAAAACGCCAAACTTGATTCATGACACCGCTGTGATTCCAATAGAATAACCAGCGGTTGTTGCTGTTCCGTTCAGGCCTGAGATTGAATTTTTTATCATCTGCGTACAGGCGGTCATTACCAATCCAGTCCAGTGCGACAGTTCCCGAACCTGCTTTCGTTAAGTAACGGAATTCATTATTGAACTTAAGCCCGCGTTTGCTGATCAGATGTGGAGTAATGGTAGCATCATAATTTGGGGCAATGTTCCAGTAGTAGGGTAATAGAAACTGGATGCCGTTTTTATTGGAAAAACTGGCGTTAGGGATCAAAAAACCAGAACGGCGTTTATCACCAATCGGCAGTTGCAGATAAGGGGTATAAAATACGGGAACATTGGCGACTCTGAATCGGGCATTCCAAATCTCAGCCACTTCTTCCTGACGATCCAGAATGACTTCTGAACCCACAACACTCCAGCTATCATTGCCCGGCAGACAGGAAGTGAACACCCCATTATTTAAAATGGTATAGCGGTTTTCATTGCGCAGCATCATCTTATCAGCGTTGCCACGTCCCTGACGGCCGACCATTTGGTACTTGCCTTGTTCCACGTCTGTGTCTTTGGTGGTTAGGTTAGACCAGGCCCGTGGCCCTTTCAGGATAATCTGGGGATCATCATATCTGACATTCCCTGTTGCGGTAATAGTCCGTACCGGAACTTGATCTTCTGTTTGTTCAAATCTGACTTTGTCGGCTGTCAGCGTTTTATTGCCTTGTTGGATATCTACATTACCGACAAATTCAACCGCAGTCGGATATTCACCATGTGTATCATCAGACTTAATATGAATCGGGAGTTTATTAGGGTCCCCTGTAATAATGGGTTTGTCGTAAACAGGGACGCCCAGCATACACTGTGCTGCAAGGTCAGCGTGTGCTTGCTGACTGTAAAGTGCTGCCCATACCATAGTGGCTAGCAAAGTGGGGTAACATTTATTCATAGATGCTTATGCGGTTCCATCATCAGTGGCATCACGCCGACAAACGCTGAGAGACTAACGCACTTGATAGATATGCGCCAGAGTAAAGTTAAATTTCACTAATCTTGCTGTTAGGCACAGAGCTTAATGAATAGTATGATAATGATGAACAGTATGATAATGCAAAATTTCGCTCAGGGCATTGAGGAATTGAAGAGTATATGCAGTATTGGGGAAAATTATTAGGGTTAATATTTGGTATTGCGTCTGGTGCTGGTTTCTGGGGCATTGTTACTGGGGTATTGCTAGGACACATTCTTGACAAAATCAGAATACACAATCAGGGAACGCCAGCCAAAAATCCATCCCGACAAGCGCTGTTTTTCCGTAGTACCTTTCAGATATTGGGACATCTGACCAAATCGAAAGGTCGGGTGACTGAAACGGATATCCAGCTAGCCAGTCAGCTTATGGATAGAATGCAACTGCATGGTGAGGCACGGATTGCAGCGCAGCGGGCATTTCGTGAAGGCAAACATCCTGAATTTCCACTGCGTGAGACATTGAGACAACTTCGTCGAGCCTGCTTTGGACGCTTTGATCTGATCAGAATGTTTCTTGAAATTCAGCTTCAGGCAGCATTTGCTGATGGTGAGCTGCATCCGAATGAAAGAACAGTGCTGTTTGTGATCGCGGAAGAACTGGGGATTTCCCGCATTCAATTTGAACAATTTCTTGCCATGATGGAAGGTGGTCGCCATTTTGACGGACAATACCAGCAGCATGGTCATTATCGGGAGTCCGGCCAACAACGGGCGACGTTGGAAGATGCGTGTAAAGTGTTGGGTGTTAATCAAAATGATGATGCTGCAACGATTAAACGGGCTTATCGGAAACTGATGAGTGAACACCATCCCGATAAGCTGGTGGCAAAAGGTTTACCACCAGAAATGATGGAAATTGCCAAACAAAAAGCGCAGTCTATTCAATCCGCTTACGATTTAATCAAAAAAGAGAAAGGCTTCAAATAGGAGTCATTGAAGATTTATAGTGACAATCAGAAGTCAGCCTTACACTCAAAATGTATCGGAGAGCCACAGGCCGGATGAGAGATCGATAACTCCTGAGCATGTAATTGCAGGCGAGGCGCCAGTTCCCTGGCCTGCTGATGGGCATAGAACCGATCTCCCAGAATGGGGTTCCCCAGTGCCAACATGTGTACGCGCAGCTGATGGGAGCGTCCGGTGATAGGAGCCAGCCTGACGCGGGTTGCCTGAGCTTCATATTCAATTACCTGATATTCTGTCTGTGCCGATTTTCCCGTTTCAAAGCAGATCTTTTGTTTCGGCCGGTTTGGCCAGTCGCAGATCAGCGGTAAATCAACCAGCCCCTGCTCCTGCTCCAATTTCCCCCAAACGCGTGCGATATAGACTTTTTTCGGTTCACGTTCACGGAATTGCCGTTTGAGTTCACGCTCTGCCGCTTTGGTTAATGCGACCACCATGACACCACTGGTTGCCATATCCAGTCGGTGAACAGATTCCGCGGTTGGAAATTCAGCCTGGATCCTCGTCATGATACTGTCTTTGTGCTCCTCTGCTTTACCCGGCACAGAAAGCAACCCGCTCGGTTTATTGACAACCATAATGTGTTCATCCTGATAAAGCACATGTAACCAAGGGTCAGTCGGGGGATTGTAAGACTCCAGCATAGTAGCTCCAATGGTTTCGGAAAAATTTGTTTGGAAAAAATTGGCTCAGAAAAATAACGGGGCGCATTCTAGCAGTATATGATTGAGGGTGTGAGATCAAAATAATGTAAACTGAGCAAGATAAAACGGATAAAATGAAAAATAGAGGGATATCTCTTTGAGGATATCCCTTAGTTGCAAGATAAGTGTTGTTGCTGGTCAATCGTTATTTACTGGTGAGAAACTACGACCAAGCGGATAGCATCCAGACGCCAGTTTGCCTGATCAAGGTTCAGCAGCAGGTGTTTATGCTCAGACTCAATCGCTTCCAGCTCATCATCACGGATGTTCGGGTTAACCGTTTTTAATGCTTCCAGACGTGACAACTCAGCGGACAATACTTCATCAGCTTCTTTTTTCGCTTTCTCTATCAATTCACGCGCCTGTTGCTCAACTAATGGTTCAGATTGCTGCAAGATAGCATGAACTTCTTTTTGAACTGCATTAACCAGCTTGCTGGCATTATGGCGGTTGATGGCATTCAACTGACGGTTGAAACCTTCAAATTCTACCTGAGATGCCAGATTGGTGCCTTTCAGATCCATCAGCAACCGCAATGGTGTTGGTGGCAGGAAGCGGGTTAATTGCAGATATTTCGGTGCCTGAGCTTCGACAACATAAATTAACTCAACTAACAGTGTGCCGACTGGCAGTGCTTTGTTTTTCAGGATAGAAACGGCGCAGCTGCCGGTATCTCCTGACAGGATAAGATCCAAACCATTACGGATGATTGGGTGTTCCCAGCTGAGGAATTGTGTATCTTCACGGGACAACGCTTTTTCACGATCAAACGTGACAGAACAACCATCCTGCGGCAATCCTGGGAAATCAGGCACTAACATGTGATCAGATGGATTGAGGACGATAATATTATCGTTGCGGTCTTCCTGATTAATACCAATGATATCAAACAGATTCAGGGCAAAATTTACCAGATCGGTATTATTATCCTGTGCGGCAATAACTTCAGCCAGTTTTTGTCCTTGTTCGCCACCGTTGGAATTCATCTCCAGCAGACGGTCACGGCCTTGCTCCAATTGCTGTTTGAGTTTTTCGTGGTGTTCGCGACATTCGGTAATAAACTCCTGGAAGCCTGATTGCTCATTGGGTTTGGCGAGGAAGTTCAGCAATGTTTCATAATATTTGTCATAGATAGAACGACCTGTCGGACAGGTGTGTTCAAAAGCATCCAGACCTTCGTGATACCAGCATAGCAGGACAGATTGCGCGGTGCTTTCCAGATAAGGAACACTGATCTTGATATTGCGGCTTTGACCAATACGATCCAGACGACCGATACGTTGTTCCAGCAAATCAGGGTTGAAAGGCAGATCGAACATCACGAGCTGATTAGCGAACTGGAAGTTACGACCTTCGGAACCGATTTCAGAACAGAGCAGCACTTGTGCTCCTTCTTCTTCGGAAGCGAAGTAAGCAGCGGCACGATCGCGCTCCAGCAGGGAGAGTCCTTCATGGAATACTGCACTGCGGATACCTTCACGCTCACGCAGAACCTGTTCTAATTGCAGAGCGGTTTGTGCTTTGGCACAGATCACCAGCACTTTTTCATCGCGATTTGCCAGCAGGAAGCCAAGCAACCATTCCACACGAGGGTCAAAGTTCCACCAGGTCGCGTTTTCGCCTTCAAACTCCTGATAGATCCGCTCAGGGTAGAGCATATCTTTGGCGCGTGCTTCCACCGATTTTTTAGCTCCCATAATTTCAGATACTTTAATGGCAGTCTGGTATTGGGCTGGCAATGGTAGTTTAATTTCGTGTAATTCCCGATGCGGGAAGCCTTTTACGCCACCGCGGGTATTACGGAACAGCAGGCGACTAGTACCGTGGCGATCCATCAACATAGAGATCAGTTCACGGCGGGCATCCTCACTTTCTTCATTCTGGTTGCTGTTGGTTGCTTTCAGCAGAGGCTCAATATCCTGTTCGCTAATCAGCTCCACAATCAGGTTTTGCTGGTCATTGCTCAGTGTTTCGCCGGATAGCAACAGCGTTACCGCATCAGCAACCGGGCGGTACTTTTGTTGTTCGTCGATAAAAGCCTGATAATCGTGAAAACGATTCGGATCGAGGAGACGTAAACGGGCAAAATGGCTTTCCTGCCCCAATTGCTCTGGAGTGGCGGTCAGCAGCAGTACAGATGGAATTTGCTCTGACAATTGCTCGATAACATGATATTCGCGGCTTGGTGCTTGCTCACTCCATGCCAGATGATGGGCCTCATCTACGACCATCAAATCCCAGCTTGCTTCCAGCAGATGTCCAAACCGCTGCTTGTTGCGGCGAACAAAATCCAGAGAGCAGATAACCAATTGTTCTGTTTCAAATGGATTATCGCTATCGTGCAGGGCTTCAGCATAACGGTCATCATCAAACAGGGAGAAACGCAGGTTGAAACGGCGCAACATTTCCACCAGCCATTGATGCTGGAGACTGTCTGGCACAATGATCAATACACGTTCTGCGCGGCCAGCCATCAACTGTTGATGAATAATCATCCCGGCTTCAATGGTCTTACCTAAGCCGACTTCATCTGCCAATAATACGCGGGGAGCGTGACGCTTGCCGACTTCGTTGGCAATATGTAACTGATGAGGGATCAGACTGGCACGAATACCACGCAGTCCACTCTCTGCCAGACGAAATTGTTCGCTTTGATGCTTACGGGCACGGAAGCGCAATGCAAAGCGATCCATTCGGTCAATCTGACCGGCAAACAGGCGATCTTGTGGCTTGTTAAACGTCAGCTTACTATCCAGAAGCACTTCCCGCAGGCTGACATTTTCTTCTTCAGTATCTAAACGAGTACCGACATAGATCAGCAGGCCATTCTCTTGCTGAACTTCATCGATCTTGAGTTTCCAGCCTTCGTGACTGGTCACGGTATCACCTGCATTAAACATAACACGGGTAATAGGGGAATCATTGCGTGAGTAGAGGCGGTTTTCTCCGCTGGCTGGAAAAAGCAACGTCACCATGCGCGCGTCAAGCGCCACGACTGTACCTAATCCAAGTTCGCTTTCTGTATCGCTTATCCAGCGTTGACCAAGAGTAAATGGCATAAATTTTGGCTCAGTTTTCTGTTAGATAATGTTATTTATGGTTGCAGGATGGCTGCTTTTGTTGGATATCGATTATTATTGGTTATCGATAGGGTTAGTTTTTATGACTAGTTTTTCTGACTAGTTTCAGTGACATCTTCCATCATCTTTTTCGGAAAAAATAGGTCATAAAAGAGTCATTTCCCTTCAGAGGGGCGTTATGTTAATTCAAGCTGAGCAAGTCGTCACCTGTAAAAATATCAATTAATCAAAAGACAGGTTCATTTGCCCCGACAACAGGGTTATAAAATCATCCCGAAGAAATGGCAAGATGGCATCAGCAATTGGCATAATCTCATTCAGTTTTTCCAGCAGTTGTGGGCGGCTGGCAACATACTCCAGATTGAAATCCAGTTCTCGCTTTTCACCCTATCCCCAAAATCCTCGCCTCAGGCACTTCACCATTCACCAATTTCTCTGTTGCACCATCATAACGAATTGTTCCATCCACAATCAGCAGAGAACGCGGTGCGATTTTGGCAGCATCATCAAGATTATGGGATACCATCAGTAAAGTGAGTTTTCGGTCACGACATACCAGATCCAGTAATTCCAGCATTTCATTACGCAAAGCAGGGTCAAGTGCTGAAAAAGGCTCATCCAGTAATAAAATAGGTTGCTGGCGTACTAAACAGCGGGCCAGGGCTGCGCGTTGGCGCTGCCCACCGGAAAGCTGGGCGGGCAGGCGATTCAAATATTCTGTCAGTGAGACTTGCGATGCAATTTGTTGCAGCATTTGCCGTTGTTGAGCATTTAATTTAAGACCGGGATGTAAACCCAAACCAATATTCTGCTCAATGGTTAAATGGGAAAACAGATTATTTTCCTGAAACAGCATGGATACCGGGCGTTTGGAAGGAGCTGTATTTGTATGATTTTCCTTATCTAACCAGATATCACCACTCTTCGCGAATTGAAAGCCTGCCATTAAACTTAATAATGTACTTTTACCCGCTCCGCTGGGGCCGAGAATTGCAATACGCTCGCCGGCTTCGACGTTGACGTCGAAACGCATAGCAATCTGTTCATAGGTATAAGTAACATTTTCAAGTTTAATCATGGCGTCGGCCCGGTAATCGTTCAAGAACACTAAATAAAATAAAACAGAGAAGCAGTAGCAGGAATGCGGTCACAGCACCATCTTGACTGCGATATGCCCCGATTTGTTGATAAAGGTAGAAGGGCAGGGTACGGAAATTCTCGTTTCCAAATAATGCGACAACACCAAAATCCCCGATTGACAGCACACTGGCGAAAGCCAGTGCCTGCGCTAATGGAATTCTCAGCGCTTTAAGCTCAATCCAGCGCAGGCGATGGACGCCCTGAATATTTAGAGATCGGCATAGCGGATTATAGCGTTCAGCCAGATCACGCATTGGATTATCCAGTACTTTCAAAGCATAGGGAATTGCCATCAACGCATTGGTCAGGATAATCAGCTCATAAGGGGAATCCGGCAACCCAACAGTATTATTCAGCAGAATAAAAAAGCCTGTCGCAAGGACAATACCGGGCATAGCAAGAATCAATAAGCCGCTGCTTTCCATTGCCTGTCCCCAACGGGATAAATGACGCAGGCGTAACTCACGGCTGCTCCATAACAGCATCATAGTCAGTAAAACACATAAGAAACCAGCACCTGGCGCGATAATTATGGAGGTAGTGAAAGCCTGCCACAAGGCGGGTTTACTGAGGACATCAAACGCGGCACTGTTCAAACCATCCACAATGACGGCCAGCAAAGGCGGCAGCAAAAACAGCAATGCTGTGGTGATAAGCAATCCGTCGCATAGCTTTTTCAGCCATGAATCCTGTGGATTACGCCATTGTTGTTGATGACCGTACCCCACCGAAAGAACCCCTTTGAGCTTTTGGCTCAGCAAAACCAGACCAAGACAGCAAAAGAGTTGGATCAGCGCGAGCAGAGCAGCCTGACCAAGATCGTAGTCATACTTAATAGCCTGATAAATAGCGAGTTCAATTGTAGTTGCAGAAGGGCCGCCTCCCAACGCGAGTACCGCGGCAAAACTGGCAAAGCACAGCATGAAAATCAGTGCTGCCGTTGGCAAGATCTGACGGCGCAGATAAGGCCATTCGACAAAGCGAAAATGTTGCCATTCATTCATACCAAGTTGCGCTGCGAGTTGCCGTTGTTCTACTGCGATACCTTCCAGCGACTGGAGCAGTAATCGTGTTGCCATTGGCATATTAAAGAAAATATGCGCCAACAAAATGCCTTGCAGGCCGTAGGGGGTAAAACGGTATTCAATTCCTATCCACTGGCAAAGATGAGCCAGCCAGCCAATACGCCCATAAACAGTCAGTATGCCAAACAGAGCGACTAAAACAGGAAGTACCAGCGTCATGGCGCATAGACGTAAAAAAAGCGTTCTGCCCGGAAAATGACGGCGATAGAGCGCTCTTGCCAGAAATATTGCAGGTATGACCGAGAATAAAGCAGACAAAAACGCTTGCCAGAAAGTAAAACCAATGACATGCCACAGATAGCTGTCACTCAAAAATGTCTGCCAGTGGCTTTCAGGCGCATTAAGCCATACGTTATTAAACCATGTATTATTAAACCACAGTGCCCCGAACGCTGACAGGGCAATGAGAAGCAGCAGGCCGGAGGCAATCACCCCCGGCAATAACCACCCCGCAATTAACGGCTTACAGCACTTTGCCATGTACGGATCCATTGTGTACGGTGTTTTGCCACTTCATCTGCGTTGAATTGCAGTGATTTCTCAGGCACGGGCAGCTGTTTGAAAACTTCTGGCAGGGGTATATCAATCACGGGATACATCCACTGGGTAGTCGGAATAGCTTGCTGGAATGCGGGGGAAATCATGAATTGCATGAATCTCTGTGCCAATTCAGGCTGTTTGCTGGAAGTCAACTGGGCGGCCACTTCAATTTGTAAATAGTGTCCCTCTTTGAATATAGCAGCGGCGTAATTATCTTTTTTCTCAGATATGATGTGATAGCCCGGTGATGTGGTATAACTAAGCACCATATCCCCTTCACCTTTCAGGAATAACCCATAAGCCTCACTCCAGCCTTTGGTGACAGTCAGTGTTTTTTTGGCGATTTTCTGCCACTCCTGCGCAGCATTATCACCATAGATATCCTGTATCCAGAGTAAAAAACCTAACCCCGGGGTACTGGTGCGTGGATCCTGATAAATAATCTTCCAATTCTGGTGGCTGTTAATAAGCTCTTCCATGCTTTTGGGGGGATAAGGCAAGGTCTTTTTGTTGTAAATAAAGGCAAAATAACCGTAATCGTAAGGAATAAAGGTATTGTTATTCCATGTGACAGGCAGTTTTAACTTTGTTGTATCAACACGGCCAGGAGTGAATAATCCAGTCTGTTGGGCAGCTTGGATCAGGTTATTATCTAACCCCAGGACAACATCTGCCGATGCTTTTTTGCCTTCCATTCTTATACGGTTCAGTAAAGATACACCATCTTCCAGGGCGACGAGTTTCAATTCACAATCGCATTCCGCTTCAAAAGCTTTTTTAATAACAGGACCGGGGCCCCACTCAGAAGCGAATGAATCATAAGTATAAACGGTTAAAGTGGGCTTTGCTTGTGCTGCCTGAGCGAAGGCACATGCAGAAATCAATAATGCACTTATCGCAATAAATCTCGCAATAAATCGGAAAAATAGATGTTTAAACACTTTGCTCTCCTGTAGTTATTGATAATTGTTATTAACAGTAGCTATTAACACTCATAATTAAATGAGTTATTAGCAGATTGGCAAAGGATTTGAGAAAGTACCAGATAAAATTACTATTTATATATCAATGAATAGCAACTCAAATCCCTACGCCGGTATCAGCCGGATCAGGTTCTACGGGTTTGTTCTCAGCGATGTTGCCCGCAACAATCGCACCCCGTTGAGATGACTGTATTGTAGAGACTTCGGTTGTGACTGCAAAGTCCCATGATAGAGGTTTACCGCTTGAGATGAGTGTGAAACAATTAGCTATCTTTTCAAATTCGTTTTATCGAGAGGTAGTCTGGTGATCGATGATGATGGCTACCGCCCGAATGTAGGAATTGTAATTTGTAATCGTCAAGGGCAGGTTCTATGGGCCCGCCGTTATGGGCAGCATTCCTGGCAGTTTCCTCAAGGGGGCATCAATCCGGGGGAATCACCAGAACAAGCGATGTATCGTGAGTTGTTCGAAGAAGTTGGTTTAAATCGCAAAGACGTACGGGTTCTCGCCTCCACCCGTAGCTGGTTGCGTTACAAATTACCCAAGCGTTTGGTGCGTTGGGATACAAAGCCCGTTTGTATCGGGCAAAAGCAACGCTGGTTTTTATTGCAGTTGCTTTGTAATGAAACAGATATTAATGTTCAGCGCAGTAGTACACCAGAGTTTGATGGATGGCGTTGGGTGAGTTATTGGTATCCTGTCAGGCAGGTTGTTTCGTTTAAACGAGATGTATACCGCCGTGTGATGAAAGAATTCTCTTCCATTGTGATGCCAATGCAGGAATCTACTTCACAACCCTATTCAACCTATATATATCGACGTAGAAGAAGTTAGGTAATTAATTTAGGTAATCGTTATGCTCATGCGCTTACGGGAAATTGTTGAAAAGGTTGCGATGGCAACAAATTTATCGGAAGCGCTTGAGCTATTAGTTAATGAAACCTGTTTAGCAATGAACACGGATGTTTGTTCTATTTATCTGGCAGACCATCAGCGTCGTTGCTATTACCTGATGGCTACTAAGGGGTTGAAAAAGCCGGGAAAACGCGTGATCAGCCTCTCCTTTGATGAAGGCGTTGTGGGTGAAGTCGGGCGTTTGTCGGAATTAATCAACCTTGCCGATGTGCGTGAGCATCCCAGTTTCAAATATATTCCTCAAGTAAAAGAAAAAAATCTACGGGCCTTTTTAGGGGTTCCGATTATTTATCGTCGCCAATTGCAAGGGATTTTGGTTGTTCAACAAAATGAACGCCGATTATTTGATGAAAGTGAAGAATCCTTTATGGTGACACTTGCTATGCAATTAGCTGCGATCCTTGCTCAAGCGCAGACCCGTGAGCTGTTTGGCCAGTATCGCCAGACACGTATCAAGGCACTGGCGGTTTCCGATGGCATTGTCATGGCTCAGGGATGGCAGGATTGTTCTCAACCAGCGCTCGAACTAGTATTTGCAGCATCAACACTGAATTATCAGGCTGAACGTTCTCGTCTGACCCAAGCCCTTGAACTGGCAACCGCAGAATGTCGTCGAATAAGTAAACGATTTACAGCCAGTTCACAAAAAGAAAGTGCTGCCATTTTTGATCTCTATTCCCATTTATTGAATGACCCCAAACTTAAACAGGATCTGTTTCATTCCGTTGATAACGGCTTTATCGCAGAATGGGCGGTTAAGACCGTGATTGAGAAATATGCAGGGCAATTCGCCAGCCTGCAAGATGCCTATATGCGGGAAAGAGCCTCTGATTTACGGGCACTTGGGCAACGGGTATTGTTTCATCTGGATGATTCTTTTACTGGCAACAACCAGTGGCCTGAACATTTCATTCTGGTTGCTGATGAACTCAACGCCAATTTACTGGCTGAAATACCACAGGATAAGCTGGCTGGTGTCATTGTACGGGATGGGGCAACTCACTCTCATTCCGCAATATTGGTCAGGGCAATGGGAATACCTGCGATTATGGGTGCAGACATTCAACCAGAACTACTGCATAACCGGATGTTGATTCTGGATGGTTATCGCGGAGAATTTTTTATTGAACCAGAGCCGCTGGTTGTTCAGGAATATCGCCAACTTATTGAAGAAGAGCAGGTGCTCAGCGAGTTGGCTGAAGGCGAATTGCAGCAAAAAGCACGTCTTAAGAATGGGGAAAGAGTATTGGTTCAGCTCAATGCTGGTTTGAGCTTGAAATATGAGCAACAAATGGGCGATAGTATCGACGGTGTCGGGTTGTATCGTACTGAGATCCCTTTTATGCTGTATAGTGGTTTTCCATCAGAAGATGAACAGAAAAACCGCTACCAAGAAATGCTCACACTTTTTCCTGATAAATCAGTCGTATTGCGGACGTTGGATGTTGGCGCTGACAAAAACCTTCCTTATATGCCAATTAACGAAGAAAACCCTTGTCTTGGCTGGCGGGGAATTCGCATAACCCTGGATCAGCCGGAAATATTTTTGATTCAGCTCAGAGCTATGCTGAAAGCCAATGTACAGACGAAGAACCTGAAAATATTGCTGCCGATGGTGAGCAGTATTGAAGAGATTGATGAAGCCAGGAAGTTGATCGACAGGGCAAAAGCAGAAGTTGAACGATCAGTTGCTACGACTATTACGATGCCACAAATCGGGATCATGGTAGAAGTTCCTTCCCTGATCCTGCTGCTGCCACAATTGAAGAAACGGGTTGATTTTATCTCTATCGGTACAAACGATTTAACCCAGTATTTACTTGCGGTGGATCGTAATAATACCCATGTCGCTTCTCTGTATGACAACCTGCATCCGGCAGTAATCAGAGCTTTAAAACAGATTATTGATGAAAGCCAGCGTATTGGCTTACCCGTTACTGTTTGTGGTGAAATGGCAGGTTTGCCGATGGGGGCGCTGATTCTGATAGGTCTTGGCTATCGTAGCCTGAGTATGAGTGGTCGAAGTGTCCCGCGTATCAAGTACTTGCTGCATCATTTAGATGCCGGCGAACTCAATCATTTTGTTAAAGAAATATTGGAGGCGGAAACCAGCCAACAAGTGAGAGAGATTTCCTCTGCATTTATGGAAACCCACGGTCTTGGTGGGTTGGTGCGTGGTGGCATTTAACCGCCCATGCTATTATTTACGATTATTTGTCTTAGGGCATAAACATACAAATTCATTCACACAACAATTTTTAGTGGGGAACGATGAGCACTAGCTACCTGGCATTTCCTAATATTGACCCTGTCATATTTTCAATCGGCCCCGTATCTCTCCACTGGTACGGTTTTATGTATCTGGTTGGTTTTGTTTTTGCGATGTGGTTGGCAAATCGTCGTGCGGCAAAACCAAACAGTGGCTGGAATAAGAACGAAGTAGAAAACTTGCTGTATGCAGGTTTTGCCGGGGTATTCATTGGCGGACGCCTCGGTTATGTTCTGTTCTATAACCTGCCGATGTTCCTGAATAATCCTCTGTATCTGTTTAAGGTCTGGGACGGCGGTATGTCTTTCCACGGAGGATTGGTTGGCGTTATTTGTGCAATGTGGTGGTTCTCGCGCAGAACTAAACGCAACTTCTTGCAAACTGCTGATTTCGTTGCGCCATTGGTTCCTTTTGGTTTAGGTATGGGGCGTATCGGTAACTTTATTAATGGTGAGTTGTGGGGGCGTGTCACACTTGATACACCGTGGGCAATGTTGTTCCCAGGTTCTCGCAGTGAAGATATCGCACTGGCAACCACTAATTCCTCGCTATGGCCTGTTTTGGAAAAGTATGGTGTCCTGCCGCGCCATCCTTCACAACTGTATGAAATGGTGCTGGAAGGCATTGTACTGTTTATTATTCTGAATTTATTTATTCGTAAGCCACGCCCGATGGGAAGTGTCTCAGGGCTATTCCTGATTGGTTACGGTATATTCCGTATCATCGTTGAATTTTTCCGTCAGCCTGACGCCCAACTTGGATTATTTGAAGGGATCAGTATGGGGCAAATCCTTTCCATACCAATGATTTTAGCGGGGATTCTGATGATGGTATGGGCATATAAGTGTTCCCGCAACAACAATACTCGCAATAATACGCGAAACGATAAGGTACAAGAGGCAAAATGAAGCAGTATCTGGATTTAATGAAAAAAGTACTGGAAGAAGGTACAGTAAAAGATGACCGTACAGGCACAGGGACACTTTCAATCTTTGGTCATCAGATGCGTTTCAATTTGCAAGAAGGTTTTCCGCTGGTAACAACCAAACGCTGCCATCTCCGCTCCATTATTCATGAACTGTTATGGTTCCTGAATGGTGATACCAATATCAAATACCTGCATGATAATAGCGTTACTATCTGGGACGAATGGGCTGACGAAAATGGTGACTTAGGGCCAGTTTATGGTAAACAATGGCGCGCCTGGGGAGCAGCGGATGGTCGTCAGATTGATCAGCTGACCAACGTTATTGAACAATTAAAGAGTGAACCTGACTCTCGCAGGATCATTGTTTCTGCATGGAATGTTGGCGAATTGGACAAAATGGCTTTGGCACCATGTCACGCATTTTTCCAGTTTTACGTGGCAGACGGTAAGCTGTCCTGCCAGCTTTACCAGCGCTCCTGTGATGTATTTTTAGGGTTACCATTTAACATTGCCAGCTACGCTCTGTTAGTTCACATGATGGCTCAGCAGTGTGATCTGGAAGTGGGGGATTTCGTCTGGACTGGCGGTGATACCCACCTCTACAGCAACCATATGGAACAGACGAAACTGCAATTGAGCCGTGAACCCAGAGTATTGCCAAAGTTGGTTATTAAACGTAAGCCTGCATCCCTGTTTGATTATCGATTCGAAGACTTTGAAATCGTAAATTATGATCCGCATCCGGGTATTAAAGCCCCGGTTGCGATTTAATTCCGCATTATCTTTTCCATCCCCTATTTGGGGATGGAAATATCATTTATCTGAAAAAAGAAAATCGTACCCTTATTCTCATATGATACTCCTCATGAAAGCTTATCTGTATCTGCTTTATTAACGATTTTATTGTTTTCATAGTATATGAAATCGTTAATTTGTGTAAATTTCAATCTCTTTGGTTATGCCATTGAGCTGGCTCGCAAATAGAATGTAACAGAGCAATATACGGATATTTCTCTTCAAATCCCCTCGCATAAATGAAAACTTACGCTTTTTATTTCCTCTCAAATTGAAGATATTTTCGCCAGCGATAATTTAAACCGGTAAACAGAGACATAAGCTGGATGCTGATGAACGATAAATACACTAACAGGCAAAGCGGATTTACATTGTTAGAGTTAATGGTAGCAATGATCTTAATTTCAATGAGTTTGCTCTGCGGATTGCATAGTTGGGTAAATTACCAGAGTGGTCTGCATTTACAATCAGCCGTGCAGAATGTGTTGTCTTTTATGGAAAGGCAACAGGCTCTGGCGAATTATATGAATCAGGAACGAACATTGTGGCTGGTGGCCGGGCAATCCTGGTGTCTTGTTTCCTCAGTTACCGCGAGCACAGATTGCGATGAAGGGGAAGGAGAGCGGGTCAGTTCACCACATGATGATGTGTCTTTAGTATCAACAACCAGTCAGAGAATTGATTTTTATGGTGTCAGAAATACCGCGATGCCAGCCAGCTTTGTACTGGCAAATTCTGCCGGAGAAATAAGTATCATCATTTCAGGGAGAGGGAGAATCAGAGCATGCAGTAATCATATAAATCAGCTTCCTGATTGTGGGGGCATCAAAAACTCATGATATGGGCTATAAGCTGTCTTAGGCGAAACTGTTTCAGGGAAAATCAGTCCGGTTTTTCCCTGCTGGAAGTTCTGGTTGCTATGTTGATTGGCAGCGTGATTTTTATTGCGATGGCAAAGAGTTATCCTGTTTTATCCGGCCAGATACTCGATCTCTACCGTCAATACCGTCTCCACTATCTGGTGAATCGGGTAGCACATATGATGGAAAAAGATCTCAGGCGGGCAGGCTATTGTCAGGACAGTAAATGGTGTAAAGGAGAAGCGTTGGTGATTCAAAATAAAAATACCGAAGCTACCAATTCTTGTTTTATTGTCGCTTTTGACCTTAATTTAAATAATCAATGGGAAGAACCTGAACACACAGCCTCTGAATTTTTTGGTTACCGATTAAATAATCGTGCTCTTGAATGGAAAAGAGGGGCAGGAAATTGTCAGGAAAATAACTGGGAACGGCTCTTTGATCCCAAAGAAATCACTATTGACGCTTTTCACCTTGAAAAATCACAGTCAGAAAATAGGCTGATATTTATAACATTGTCCATAAAAGCCAGTTGGGTGAAATCTCCTTCTGTTGCTTATCACTACCAAACCACAGTTCGGTTGCGCAACATAAGGAAATCATCTGGTGAATGACTTAGGGCAACGGCATAAAAACCAAAGAGGTAATGCTCTGTTGGTATCGGTTCTTATGATGCTGACATTAAGCTTAATGATGCTGAAAGCACTGCATTATCAACAGGAAAATGCCATGTTGATGATGTTTGATGAACAGAAATATCTGAATGCTTTTCAGCAGGCAGAGTCATCATTGGCATGGGGTTCAGTACAGTCATGGCCGCTTAATTCACGGGAGTTGGGAAACTGGCTCTGTTCACAGAAATCAGGATCTTATTTGCAAAGCTGCCTCAGGCGCTATCAGGATGATCTTTTCCTGTTAAAGGGAGTAGCGCCGTTTTCTGCCGGAGAACATCTTGAACTTTATCAATGGATGAAACAGATGAAAGGTTCAAATCAAGATACACTGATTCCTGTTAAAAGTGGTTGGTTGGATTTTTGTCCTGTCATACCGGTTGAATTTTGTTTATGAAAATATTTCGCAGGCATAAGCGGCAGGATGGCATAAGTTTGCCGGAAGTCATGGTGGCATCTGTCGTGTTTGCTGTCTCTCTGTTAGGTTTAATGCGTTACCATCAGGCACTGTTATCAAATTTCCAGCAGTATTGGTTACAACTTAAGGCAGTAAAACGGGCACATGAGCAGCTGGAACAATATGAGCCATTAAAAGGCAAGATGATCGGAGATGAAAAGGGATCACAACAAGGGTGGGAAACTGAGTTTCGACAGGAATTTCATCCATTGGGATGCTATCAGATAACGGTAACTGTGACAAAAAGCTATAATCCTTCAGGTAAATTAGAACGCTGGTTTTGTGCAAGTGGGAGGCATAAAACTAACATCTAGCATAGTCTACGCAATACGATTAATAAAAGTTAATTCAATAAATTAACTTCATTTCTATTCTATTCAAGTCTACCGTTGTCTTTCTAAGTATATACAATTTATTGTATATTATTTTGTATATAGTTTCCCTTTGCAATTTTTTCTATACAATTTGGTGAATTATGAAGCTGACAGATTTGACAATCAAACGAGCCAAACCAAAGGAAAAAGCTTATACATTGGCGGATGGCAACGGATTATCTTTATTGATTGATACCAATGGTTCCAAAGGCTGGCGTTATCGTTATCAATTTGCGGGTAAAACTAAAATGATCTCATTAGGTACTTACCCAGTAATCGCACTCACTGAAGCTAGAACCAAACGTGACGAAGCCAGAAAGTTAGTTGCTAATGGAATCAATCCCAGTGAAGTCAGAAAAGCTGAAAAAATATCTGCCGCAAACCTGATAGAAAATACCTTCAAAAATATAACATGTGAGTGGTACGAAAAAAGAAAAGACAGATGGGCAGCTTCCTACGCAATAGAAATGATGGAAACATTTGAAAAAGATGTTTTTCCCTACATAGGCAACAGGCCGATTGTTGAAATTAAGCCAATGGAGCTTATGGCTGTTTTATCAAAGTAGTATGATCGGGGAGCGACAGAAAAACTCCAAAAAATTCGCCAACGTTGTGGAGAAGTATGGCGATATGCAGTAGCTACAGGAAGAGCTGAATATAATCCTGCGCCTGATTTAGTGTCTGCTTTTGCTGCACATAAAAAAGGACACTTCCCATTTTTAAATGTTGATGAGATACATGAATTCTATAAAGCTTTAAATGCGTATACAGGTAGTTTTATTGTAAAGATGGGAATGCGTTTACAAATGATAA
This sequence comes from Xenorhabdus cabanillasii, assembly GCF_003386665.1. Lineage (NCBI taxonomy): Bacteria > Pseudomonadati > Pseudomonadota > Gammaproteobacteria > Enterobacterales > Morganellaceae > Xenorhabdus > Xenorhabdus cabanillasii. The sequence continues at coordinate 1,726,019 of NZ_QTUB01000001.1, forward strand.
TAGGTGTTCGCCCCGGTGAATTACGCAAAGCTGAATGGTCAGAAATTGATTTTAATAAAGCTCAATGGGAGATACCTGCCGAAAAAATGAAAATGCGCCGCCCTCATATTATCCCATTATCTAGACAGGCGATTAATATTTTAGAACAGATAAAACCCATTACAGGCCAAGGGAAATATGTATTTCAGGGCAGAATTAATCAAGCTCAATCAATGAGTGCAATGACATTAAATACATTAATCAGGCGCATCGGCTACGCAGGGCGCGTAACAGGCCACGGCTTCCGCCACACCATGAGTACTATCTTGCATGAACAAGGCTATAACACGGCCTGGATTGAAACTCAGCTTGCTCATGTTGATAAAAACAGCATCCGGGGAACTTACAATCACGCCCAATATCTGGAAGGGCGCAGGGAGATGATGCAATGGTATGCGGATTATATGGAGATGCTGGAACGGGGTGAAAATGTGCTGATCGGAAAATTTGGAAAAAGGGCGTAAAGATGCGGTGATTTTTTACGCATCTGTGCCCGGGGCACAAGAGCCTGTTTTTCATACTATCTACAGATGGTTGATAAAAGAACGTAAAGGTACGGTTGCTTTTTACACCACGTTGGCAGTGCCAACAGAGCTGTTTTTCATACAAATCATAGGGGTGTGGTGCTTTTTTAGCCGGTGTTGGCAGTGCCAACAAAGTTATTTTTTTATACAGCCTATGGAGGGTGGGTGTTTTCTAGGCTGTGTTGGAGGCTCCAACAGTGACCGATTTTCATACAGTATACAATTGTGGTGCTGATACTCCCTATAAACCGATAAATTTCACAAATGGAGTAAGCAATTAACGCTGTTCATTTAATCTTGCTTTTTAAATAATCCGCCTGTCATCAAACAACGTCCACGATGAGCGCTCAAGGACTCGGTAACAGGAGATAAATAATATGACAATGACAGCACCGAAAGAAAATCTTATTCGTTTGCCGGAAGTTCAGCGCAGAACGGGTTATAGCAAGGCGTGGATTTACAAATTGATCAGCGATGGAGAATTCCCGAAACAAATTAAACTCGGCTCTCGTTCTATCGCATTTATTGAATCAGAAATTGATAATTGGATTGCACAACGTATTGCAGGATCACGGGCAGCATAGCACCTAAAAGAACATGACATAAGAAACGTAATATAAAAAAACAACGCCCCAGAGTGCGCGAACACAACTGAGGCGTCTGACCAACAACCGTTATTAGGAGTAACGATGATGGCTGATATACAGCATACCCAAACTCACCCTAAATTTACATCTTCAGATAAGACAGCGCGTCAAAAACCGCTCGACCTGATCCAAACCGTGAAAAAATCTGCCATGTATCATTGGGGAAATCTTCTGCCTGCCTGTGGTATTGATATTCCGGCAAAAGATAAACATGGTGCCTGCCCTATTTGCGGCGGTACTGACCGTTTTCACTTTATCGATGATCACCATCATGGCAACTGGCATTGCCGCCAGTGTGATGCTCCGAACTATGGCGATGGGCTGGATTTAGTGGCAAAAACCAAAGGAATATCGATCACGGAGGCCGCGAAAATCATTGCCGGTGCGCTGGCATTGCCTTTACCGGAAATCAAGCCCGCCAGAGAAACCCACTGTGTGACACAGCCGATTGCCGACAAAGTGCAACATTGATGGCGCAGAGTGTCGCCGGAGAATCGCTTTATCTGGCTGCAAAAGGGCTTCAATACCCTAACCAAAGATTGTTGAAAGATGGCTCTTTGTTGCTTCCACTGACAACTTTGGACAAGAAAGTCACCGGTGCACTGCTTATCAGGCCGGATGGAAAAAGAAAACACCTGTTTGGTACTCAAAAGAAAGGAGCATTTATCGCTCTGTCTGAGCCGGGTGAACATCCTGACACGGTCATCATTACAGAGGGTTACGCTACTGCACTGACGGTCAGCCAGTTATATAATGGCCTGATTCTGGCGGCATTGGATGAGGGGAATTTATGCCCAGTGGCAAAAGCCGTTCGGGAGTACTGGCCGGACACAAAAATCATTATTGCAGCGGATAATGACTGGCACGAACCGGGCGAACGGGATAAAAACGGCAAACCCAAAAAGAATGTTGGTAAGATCTCGGCAGAAAAAGTAGCCCTTACGGTTAATGGTTGGGTGGCGTTACCACCGAATTCGGCTAAAGCTGATTGGGATGACTACCGCCAACAACACGGTGTAGAAACGGCAAAGCTGGCTTTTGCTCAGGGGCTTTATCAACCAACACAAATCCAACAAAAAGCAGACATTCAGCCCAATGATGCCGAACCGTCAAAACTGACCTTATGTCAGATGGGAGCCAGCCAGCGCGGAGAAGTGTTATTGGCACGTTATGACGGTGATCTGGCACTGGATGGCGCTTCGGAAACCGTACATCACTATGATGGTGTTATCTGGCGTCCGGTCAGCGACCGCGATTTACAGCGGGAAATGGTGGCGGCTTTTATGGAAGAGAAAATGCCGTACTCACCGCATGGCATTAGTGCTACCGTGGATGCCCTGAAATTACAGCCTCCCATGATGAACTCGCTAGAACGCCATTTAATCGGGTTCCGTAATGGGGTGTTTGATCTGAAAATCGGCCAGTTCCGGCCTCATCACAAACATGACTGGTTGCTGCTTGCTAACGACGTTGAATTCAATTCCCCCGTTTCGGGGGAAACCCTGCAAAGCCATGCACCTCAGTTTTGGCGCTGGCTCAACCGGGCAACCGCTAACTCTGAAAACAAAGCTGAAAGAGTGTTGGCTGCACTGTTTATGGTGCTGGCAAACCGTTACGACTGGCAGTTGTTTCTGGAAATCACCGGAGCGGGAGGCAGTGGCAAAAGCATCTTTGCTGAAATTTGCACGATGCTGGCAGGCAAAGGGAATACGGTTTCTGCCAGTATGGCCGCACTGGAAAACCCGCGGGATCGGGCGCTGATTGTCGGGTATTCTTTGATTATCCTGCCTGATCAGACCCGCTATGTGGGAGATGGCTCCGGCATCAAGGCGATTACGGGGGGTGATGAAGTTGCCATTGACCCGAAGCACAAACAGCCTTATTCAACCCACATTCCTGCTGTGGTGCTGGCAGTGAACAATAACGCCATGAGTTTCAGTGATCGCAGTGGCGGGGTATCGCGGCGTCGGGTGATTTTCAATTTTTCCGAAGTCGTGCCAGAAAATGAACGCGATCCGCTTTTACGGGATAAAATCGCGGCAGAACTGCCTATCATTATCCGGCAACTGCTGCATCGGTTCGCTGATCCACACACTGCAAGGCGTTTGTTGGCAGAGCAACAAAAATCTGGAGAGGCGCTAGATATCAAACGGGGTACAGATCCCTTGGTTGATTTTTGCGGCTATCTTGTTGCTTCTAATGAAGCCGATGGTCTGCTAATTGGCAATGCAGAGATTGTGCCGTTCAATCCCCGTAAATACCTTTATCACGCCTACCTTGCCTATATGAAAGGCCACAACCTGAACAAGCCGGTTTCTGTGACCCGATTCGGTATGGATATGCCGGGCGCATTGGCCGAGTACAGCCAGCACTACCTGCGTAAGAAAAGTAAACAGGGCATTCGCAGCAATCTGAACCTGAATATCGACACGGCTATCGAATGGATGCCTCAATTGGCAAGGGATAGCCTGCCAGAAGAATAATTTTTTTTCACCTTAATAATATTTCCTGAAAAATATAGAAAAGTGTTCAATACTGTTCACTCTGTTATTTAAATCATATATATCAATATATTGAAGGGTGAACAGTTATTTTTAAACTGTTCACAAGTCTTCACCCCTGTTCACCTTTTTCAGATTTAAAGGTGAAGGGTTGGGTGAAGAGTGGTGATGAGTTGGATTTCAAGTCATCACCCTTTAACAATATGAATTTAAATAAAAATATTTAGAGGTGAACAGGGTGAACAGTTTTATTCCTAATTCTTTAATAGCTAGCCATCGAATTTAATTACATATAAGGGAGAGGGAGATAAAAAAGGTTTTTCTGGCTGGTATTGTGTTTTTCCACATCTCTGGTTTGCCTGGTTAATGTATTAGCCAGACAAAACAGAGAAGACAAGCGCGCAGCGCGTCAGTGAGGTTTTTATCTGTTGTATTACGTTAAATTGGCATTAGGTAATTATCCGATTTTATTTAGTCAGAGAAGTTCATCACAATTTTCCTGATGTGCTTTTATTCGTACTGGAACATATAAGTAATTTTGTTATACCCTGCTCCGCTGTATCCAAAATAGACAGTTGTAATTTTATTAGTAAATTATTTTTACCATTCAGGCACTAGATAAGGATTGATACATCCAAAGATTATGGAGAGCACAAATGAGCAGGGTAATAGATAAAATCAATCAACTACTTGATCGCTCAGGTTTAATATTTACTCTGATTACGGATAATTTACCCGAACAAACCTTTGCTGTCGTGGATTTTTCCTTACAGGAGTCACTGTCTTCCCCCTTTCGGCTGAAAGCCACACTGACCTGTAAAACCCCGGAGATTAACTTTTCCGATGTCCTCGATAGAAATGCCGCTTTTGCCGTGCATCGCAATGGACAAGTTGAACGGCAAATCACCGGGATGATCACCCAGTTTTCACTGCTTTCTACCGGGCGACATTGCAGCCACTACCATATCACACTACAGCCTCCTTTATGGCGTGCATCATTGCGTGTCAATAGCCGAATTTTCCAAAATCAGTCCGTTGTGGATATTGTGGAAAGCCTGCTCAGAGAAAACGGCGTGCGTAGTTTTTTCTTCGCGCTGGGTTATAAACACCCGCCACGGGAATTTTGCGTTCAGTACGATGAAAGCGATCTGGCCTTTATTCAGCGCTTACTGGCTGATGAGGGTATTTTTTACTACTTCACCTTCGATCAGGAACAGCACGAACAACGTATTGTTTTTCACGATTCCTGTCTGTCCCTCAATCAGGTCATCAGTGTCCCTTACCGCCCCGAAGCTGATGTCACGGGTGGAACACCCTGTATTCACCAATTTAGCTGGTCAGAGCACGTTGGAGTTGCCAATATCACCACCAAAGACAGAACGTTTAAGAACCCACGCTGGAACCGGGAATTCGGGTACGAAGGGCGCAATCTTGATCATCAGCGGATACTGAACAGCTATCATTATTACGATTTCCCCAGCCGTTTTAAAGATGATGATTTAGGCCAGCGGGCAAGCCAGTATCGTCTGGAATACCTGCGCCGGGATACGCAGCTTGGTAACGGCCATGGTGATTGTTTTGACATGTGGCCGGGACAATTGTTTAACCTAGATGATCACCCCAGAGAGGCTTTTAACGACCAATGGCAGCTTATTCATATCACGCATTCCGGGCGGCAGCCACAGGCAGATGAAACCCAGTCCGGTGAGGGCGGTACATGGTTGTCTAACCAATTTACCTTCACCACCCGAAAAAACTCTTATCGTCCTTCTCCCTATCCAAAACCCAAAATGGAGGGGCCACATATTGCCACGGTCGTTGGGCCGGAAGGGGAAGAAATCTTCTGTGACGAACACGGGCGAGTCCGTATCCAGTTTGACTGGGACAGGTACGGAGATTTTAACGATCAAAGCTCTTGCTGGGTACGGGTCAGTCAGGCGTGGGCAGGGCAATTAATGGGCATGATTGCCATTCCCCGTATTGGGCACGAAGTCTTGGTGGATTTTGTCCACGGCGATCCCGACCAGCCGATTATTGTCGGGCGGGCTTATCATGCCAACAATATTCCACCAAACCGCCTGCCAATGGCGAAAACTCAAATGTCGATCCGTTCGAAAACCCACAAAGGTGATGGATTTAACGAACTGCGCTTTGAGGATGAGAAAGATCGCGAAGAAGTATTTATTCATGCGCAGAAAAACCTTGCCATTCAGGTACGCAATTCGCGGGGAGAACGCATTAACTATGATCGCACAACCAGCATCGGTCATGACGATGAACTAGTGATAGCCAATAACCGTAAAATCACCGTAGAAGGTCAGCAGGATCATAAAACCACTGGCAATTATATTGAGCAGATTGACGGTGACCGCTCATTACAGCTCAAAGGCGATCTGGCTGAAAAAATTCAGGGGGTATTCAGCGTGGATGCCCAGGGCGATCTTACCCTGCAAAGTGGCAGCAAAATTACCCTGAGTGTCGGCGGGAGTTTTGTTGTGCTTCATGCCGGTGGTATTGATATCAAAGGTGCAGCGATCAACCTGAACTCAGGTGGCAGCCCCGGTGATTTACTGGCACCTGCTAATCCTGCCATCCTGCTTGCAGCGGCAAGTGAAGGTTCGATGTTTGTCGCTCACTGCCCAATGAAAGAGAAGGAAAAACAGGAATGAGTCAGGAAAAGCTTTATGCCATTATTGATGGTGCCGCAGAACCCGATCTGTTTTTGATGCTGGAGCGTTATGACCCGCCTTCCGCCTGCCTTTATGGCGAACCTCTCCAGCCAGAACTGGTTAAAATCGCCCCTTATCTGGTACAGGTGGATGAAAAAGTTAAAATCTGGCTGGAATGCCGCAAAACACCGTGGGGAATTTTCGTCCACAGTGCAGCAGATATGAAAACCGTACGCCAGCATTTACGGAAATACCTGCAAGTCCTGCTTCCTCAGCAGGAAAAACCCGTTTTTTTCGTTTTTACGATCCACGTAATATCTGGGATTTTCTCGGAGTATTGAGTGACTGGGAAGTACACTGCTTTTTGGGACCTATCACACAGATTACGACACTTTATCTTGAAAAAGAACACACGGATAACTTTGCCAAAATCAGAGAGCCCTTTCCTGACAATGCCAAAGGAAAATATAAGATTTTTAAAATCAGCGAAGAACAATATGAATTGATAGAAATAAAGCAAAAAGAGAAGTATTTACAAAAGCTTCAATCAATTTTGCTATCTGAACTGACAGAGATAAGAAAAAGTATAAGTATTGTTAACTCAATGCCATTTTTAGCTTTTTTCTATGATTATCTTATTGATGAAAAAATAACAAACACTCGTTCTATGGAAGGAATTCTTAAAAAAGTGATCAGAGAAGACGATTTTGATATTGATGAGTTTGATAAATCCATTTTAGCCAGACTTGCTGATGATGGAACTCCCGGCTGGTATAGGGCAAATCAGTTTATTTATGATATTGAGGAATAATAGAAATGGATACTGTTGTTGGGACTAATGCAGGAAAAGCTTGTGCAACATGTGATACACCACCATCTTGCACTCATAAATATGAAATAAAAGGAGAGTCAGAAACTCATCTCAACTTTCCAGAAAAGCACAAGATGTTCGAAGTGATTAATATCATTTCAGAGAAAAGAGAATATACACTTACTTCGAAGCTAACACCTGTCAAATGTATAAGTGAGAAATTAAATTGCCCTAGAACTTATATATACTCACAAGACAACAAAGAAAAATTCGAATTATACCCCAAGCATAAAAGTTCGACTTATACTATTAAGAGCGATGCAAAATTACCTGAAATGAATATTTGGGATAAAATTCAAAGTTTATTTACATCATGGGATAATAGTATAGAAGGAAAAACGTATTATTCACAAACCACTGATTGTTCAGGGTTGGTACAAAGTACGCAAATTAATGTGTATCCCAAATATTCAATTTCAGCATCTCTCGACATAGGGGTTACTACTAATGTTAAGGATCATATTGAAGCAAAACGCTCCGATTATTCTAAAGAAGAATTAGAAAAATTAAAAAAAGAGCTAAAAGTTGAAAGATGGAACCAAATTGGAAAATATATTCATGAAAGAGAATATACAATAGATTTCAGTTGTTCAGATAATTTCTTTGATGAAGAAAATAACTTTGAATTAACCCCATATGAAAAAAAGAAAAAAATATGGAAACATAAAAATTCAATAGTTGAAAGATTAAGAAAATCCATAGAAAATATGGGGGATAAGATTTTTAAAAAAGCAGGAGGGAATCTTGGTATAAAAGAGGTATTATTAAATGGTCCTAATATATCAATCGAAGGAAAAAAGGAATTAGTACTTATTGATTCACTTCCTGATTTTCAGTATGACTGGAAACTTTCCTTTTCTCCTTTATTTGGAATGACAATAAAAATTGATATGATTAACGTAATAATTGCAATATTAGGAACACCAAGAGCAGGAAGATACTGGAGAGAACTACGGGAGACAATGGAAGAACAACTTGAGAAAGTAAATGACCCGAAAAATAAATTATCTGGTGGAGCTATATTTTATATAGATCTTACTATAGATGGTGAATTATTAAATACAGACTTCAAATTAACAAAGAAAAACAAAGAAATAGAACCTATAGGAGAGATCGGGGGTAGCTTAGGTTTAGAGTTGAGTGTTGGAGTTGAAGCTGGAGCAAAAATTTTGTTTATTGAAGGATTATTCACAGCATATGGGGAAGTGGAAACAAAAATTTCAACTGGTCTAATATGTGATAAATCAGGGTTAGGAATTACTTTTTCTCATGAAGGGTTAAAGTTAATTATTGAATCAGAGGTAAAAGCAGGATTCAAAAGAAAAAGCAAAAATAATAAAGTCAGTCAAGAAAGCCTAGAAGAATATGATAGCGGGGGTGACTTATGGAGTAAAAAATTAGCAAAAATTGAAGTGCCCATTGCTGATAAAGATGAAATGGATCCTATTTATTTTATTGACTTCAAAAAAATCTAAGAAAGTTATGATTAATAAAATCAATATTTTTGTTTTTTTGTTTTTTTGTTTTCTCTCTAAAGGTTATGCTATGAACATAGAAATTGAACCAACGGATTATAGGCTAGACATTAAATTAAAAAAATGTGCTATGGATGTTTTTGTAAATGATCTTATAGTGACATCATATTACGGAAATGGTCCCATGAATACCTTAATTGGAATAGGTGAATATCTAAAACCTAAAAAAAACAAAATTAGATTTGTTGTTAAATCATCAAACAATCAGGGAGGTTACTTTGATAAGGGAGCACTTTGCCAACTTACTTTAAAAGCAAGAGAAAGAAATTTAGATACTCATCTTTTGGATTTTATTAGCATAAAATATAACCCTAATGATAACATCGAACATAATAAATCTTTTTCATCTCTAAATATAACTTTCGGAACTAATGAATGGGGGAAAATGCTACCTAGTGAGGGGATAATTTACCATAATGATAAACACCTTTATGAATACACGCAACAATTTGATATAAAAGAAAATTATTCCACATGGATGTGGGTTAACTCCGCTCAATTTTCAAAAGATAAAAAAGTGGTTAATTTTCTACCAGAACCATATCAAAATTTACTCCAATCCTCTTATCAAGAATACTGGAACCTACTAAATTCAAAAGATATATCAGGATTGAAAAGAACCCATAAAGAAATGCTAAATGAATCGGTAAAAGCCAATGGTGGTAGTATACAGTCATATTTTTCTTCTCTGGGATTTGAAAGTACATTAAACGATAATATGCTAAAACTACAGCCTATAGATTTTAGTGAATCTAAAATAAAAATCGCTTTAGATGGTAGAGTAGTATATATGAGTCCATCTCCTATTAGATATTTAGATATAGAGGATGATACAATTTTACTTATATCTCCAAAATTCCGTTTCGATGGAAATAGATTCATTGTGGCGCGATAATTAAAATACTAAGAGGACGCAAATCTAAAAAACTGCGCTCCTCTTTTCAAAGAAATTTGGAAAAACATATATGGGTAACGCAGTCAAAATTGGTGATATCGGCACAGAACACGGCGATTGTCCGGCAACCCCTGTCATTACTGGTGCCAACAGTGTCAAGATTGATGGTGCTTATCTCGCCCGGCAGGGAGATACCCTACAATCACATTCATCCCATTCTCGGACTATAGCTGGTGGTTCAGGTTCAGTTTTTATTGAGGGAAGACCAGCCGCCAGAACGGGAGATGCCGTTGATTGCGGTGGCGTTGTTATTGGTGGTGGCAGTGTAAATATTGGCTGAGAGTATTTGATGAGATGGTGGTTAACACATTGAATAATAATAATTTAAATTCGTAAAATCAGCGTTTTCATTGCCACAATATAAAGAATCTGATAGTCTGAACCAGTTCATCAATGCTTCTAATAGTCTGGAAGGAAGCGCTTTCGAGTGACTATGAAAAACTCCCGTAGCCTGCAAGGGAGAGCATTGCAATGCGGTACATCTGCGCACTTTTGGAAGCAGATATCGTCAGACAGATAACACACTGTCTGACGATTAAAGTCTTCCGGTTATGTTATCACCGGTTTATCACTCACGTAGAGCAGTCCCCCTGCCACGTTTACCATAACAATTTTACCCTGCACGAATCTTAATCTACATTTTGATTCACGCACGATAAACGTCCTGAAAACTGCGCGGCGTCACTTGCGCATGAGCGGAGCGATTACCAAGTGACGCCGCTGGGCAGCCAACATCCAGAGCACAACCAGGCTGGCTTTTCGACCAATTTGAACCCTGTATTACTGGATGACAGCGCTTTTATGGGCACTTTTTCACCTCTTACCGACTTATTCCGTTTGTTTTTCACTCACTGCCTTGCAACAGGCCGATGCCGTAAAAAAGGAGAAATCACACCACGTCACGATTAATGAGGCGTTCATCCTGAGCTGATCAGGCACTGAACGGGGAGTATTCCATCGTCGTGCTGAGCACGTAACGAACTCCTGCAAAAACTCAACACAATTCTCGCCCTGCTACACATTATCTGATGCACCACGGAACGGTGAACCTAACCGACACGCAGGGAATGTTTCGAAATGAGTAAAATAAGTCTGAAAAACACAGGGGAAATACGGATAGCGAAGCGATCACGAACGAGAATAAACAACAACGATTAATTTAGCCGTCCGTATTCTTCCCCTGAGTTTGTGTAATCACTGAGGACAGGATTCACTGCGCCTTTACCTACAAAAGAGTCTCACTCTCAGTTTGGTCACGCAGGGATCAACTGAATTTAAAGTACACAGGTACTGCGCTAAGCGGGTTGATAGTCGTTCAACTTAGCGGTTCAGTTATTGAGTTAGATAAAACAATCAGTTAAAGTAATTCCGCCATTGGCACAATCCAATGGTAAGGTTTAGCAGCCTTGAAGAGTAACCCCGCTGGTAGGAATCTCTACCAGTGGTGCTTGCTATCACCCTTTCAATGGTGATTCAGGTAGGGGAGGCTTCGGCCTCGCCGGTTGGTTACTCCCGGTCTGCTAACCCTGCTTGAATCGCCACCATCAATATTCATTAGTGGAAAGGGGTAGCAGGAATGATTGAAATTAAAAAAGACTGGCATCAGGCCGACATTATCGCCGCATTACGTAAACGTGGTACAACCTTAGCGGCAGTTTCCCGTGACGCGGGACTATGTTCTTCTACATTAGCAAATGTGTTATCACGCCCTTGGCCGAAAGGTGAATGGATTGTTGCAAATTTCCTCGGCATTCACCCCGCAGAAATTTGGCCTAGTCGTTATGTAGATATGTACGGTAACTTTGTTGAGCGCAGACCACGAGCAGAATCAAATCGATAATTATTCTAATATCGCAATATCAGGGAAATAGTCACTTCATTAAATAATTTTATGTATTATCACTTGATGAGGTGACACTATAGCCTAACTGTCCTCTTCAATAGTTTTCGGTGAAATACACCCCAACACTTTTCACAAAATAGAAACGCTTGGCGTACTGACTTTGCCCTATCAGTTTTTATTTGCGCAATTCTTATTGATACCTACAAAGTGCTCTCCTCTCTAAGAGGGCTGCCGGTCAGATGAAAAATATCTTCCGGTTGCTATTATTACGTTTGCAGCGAACTGATTAACCACTGTCGATATTTCAAATCGCAGTAGTGAAAAATCACGATGTTGTTTGAAACGGATGCGTGACAAAATAACGGATAGTTTATAAAGAGGGTTATTATTGGATGATATTTCACCATATATAATGGTTTATAAGAGTGATGTTATCTTAGGAAAGTATATAAGATAAAAAGCCCAGCGATGGTTTAATTTGTATAGAAATTCGTATAGATTTGGATGGGTTAATTATAAATATCATTTAATATCAGTATATTGATTGGGTTGTTCTATTCCAGTGGGGCATTGATGTTTAAAGTTTATCATTCAAATCAACTCGATATCCTGAAAGAGTTGATGGCGATATTTATCAGGGAAAATCCCCTCGCTAACCCATTTGACAAAGAAGTGATCCTGGTGCAAAGCCCCGGTATGTCACAGTGGCTGCAAATTCAACTGGCAGAGAAACTGGGAATTGCTGCAAATATGGAATTTCCTTTGCCGGCAAAGTTTATCTGGCAGATGTTTACACAGGTATTGCCTGATGTTCCCAAAGAGGGGGCATTCAGCAAAGATGCCATGAAATGGAAGCTGATGACACTTTTACCCAGCCTGTTAACAGAGCCTGAGTTTGTGGCACTCAGGCATTATCTCGATCAGGATAATGATAAACGTAAGATACACCAGTTGGCTGGCAGGGTTGCTGACCTGTTTGACCAATACCTGGTTTATCGTCCTCAATGGCTGGAGAGCTGGGAAAGTGGGCAACTCGTTGATGGACTCAATGCGCATCAGGAATGGCAGAAACGGTTATGGATCGAGTTGATAGAGTACACGTATCAACTACAGCAACCTCTGTGGCATCGTGCCAACTTATATCATCGATTTATTTCAGCATTGGAAGATGGAAATTTTCCACAGGAAAAACTGCCTTCACGGATCTTTATTTGTGGCATATCTTCTTTACCACCCACCTACCTGCAAGTATTCAAGGCACTAGGTAAGCAGATTGATATCCACCTGATGTTCACTAACCCGTGCCAATATTATTGGGGTGATATTCAGAATTACGCATTTCTTGCCAAGTTGAACAGTCGTAAACCCAGACATTACCGCAGCCAGCAATCATTAGAACGGTTCAGAGATCCAGATAATGCGTCATCCCTTTTTAATGAAGAAGGGGAACAGAATCTGAGTAATCCTTTACTGGCTTCATGGGGAAAATTAGGAAGAGATAATCTTTACCTGTTGTCCCAGTTGGAGCCGGATGCTGACATCCATGCTTTTGTTGAACTGGAGCCAGATTGTATTCTGCATCAGCTCCAGCGGGATATCCTGCATCTTGAAGATCATGCCCAAATTGGCTCTACAGAAAGTACATTCAAAAACAGTCTGAAAAAACGACAGATTGTCTGGGGAGATCGTTCTTTGTCTTTTCATTCGTGTCACAGTCCACAGAGAGAAGTCGAAGTTTTGCAGGATCAAATACTGCGTCTGTTAGATGATAACCCTTCTCTGACTCCGCGGGACATTATCGTCATGATGGCCGATATCGACAATTATACGCCCTATATTCAGGCCGTATTCGGTAACGCACCGGATGAACGTTATATTCCTTTTGCCATTTCTGATCGTAAAGCCCGTCAGGCTCATCCGGTATTGCAGGCTTTTATTACTCTATTGGATTTACCTCAGAGCCGTTTTACAGCCGAGCAGGTATTAGCATTATTGGAAGTGCCTTCTTTGGCTGATAAGTTCGCAATTCAGGAAGATGGGCTACGTTTATTGCGGCGTTGGGTAAAGGAATCCGGTATCTGCTGGGGGCTGGATGATGACAATATTGAAGCGCTGTCATTACCTGCCACGGGGCAGAATACCTGGCATTTTGGTTTGACACGCATGTTGCTGGGTTATGCAATGGACAGCCACGCAGGCCCGTGGAATGAGGTTTTACCTTATGATGAATCCAGTGGCCTTGCCGCAGAGCTGGCCGGGCAACTGGCTGAGTTTTTGATGGAATTAAATCGCTGGCGCAGGCTCCTGAGTGAAGAGCAATCCTTGACGGACTGGCTTGGCATTTGTCCACAATTGCTGGAAACCTTTTTTATTACGGATAATGAAACCGAGCTGGTATTGGCATTGATCACCCAGCAATGGCAGAAGGTGATTGAGAATGGTCTGCATGCACATTATGGCAAAAAGATCCCCCTGATCTTACTGCGTGATGAGTTAGCTCTTCGTTTTGATGATGAGAAGATCAGCCAACGTTTTCTGGCGGGTTCCCTGAATTTCTGTACTCTGATGCCAATGCGCTCTATTCCCTTTAAGGTTGTTTGTTTGTTGGGAATGAATGATGGTATTTATCCGCGAACAATTCCACCGCTTGGCTTTGATCTGATGACAGAAAAAAGCCAGAGAGGGGACAGGAAACGGCGTGACGATGACCGTTATCTGTTTCTGGAAGCACTGATGTCAGCGGAAGCGTGTTTGTATATTAGTTACATTGGTAAATCAATTCGCGACGATACAGAATGTAACCCTTCTGTATTGGTCAACGAACTGTTGGATTATGCTTGCCAGAGTTGTTGCTTGCCGGGAGATGAGATGCTCAATGTGGATGACAGTGCAAAAAAAGTCAGAAATCATCTGTTGCGGCAGCATACGCGTGTTCCTTTTGCCACGGAAAACTTTCAACCCGATCATGAGCTGCAAAGTTATGCGGTTGAATGGCTAGCGGCGGCCAGTTTGCAAGGCATTTCCCCCGTTAATTTTGGTCAGCCGTTAGATTGCGATACTCGTGAGATAACAGAAGTGACATTGGATGATCTGGTTCGTTTTTATCGTCATCCGGTCAGGGCGTTTTTTCAGCAAAAATTGAAAGTCCATTTTGTTATCGAAGAAACGGAATTACCTGAGGAAGAACCCTTTGTATTGGATCATTTGCAACGTTATCAATTCAATCAATTGTTATTGAACATTTTGCTTGAGCAGGGGCAACCTGAGTCATTGTTTTATCACCTCCGTGCATCAGGTGGGTTGCCACACGGGGCATTTGGTGAGGTATATTGGCTGAATCAGCTTGAGGCGATGCAGCCATTGGCACAGAAGGTACGAGAAGAGAGAATGGACTCTTCTTTCATAGCGTTACGCCATGAATTAGACACTGTTACTCTGACCGGAAAAATTAACCAAGTTCAATCTGATGGAATTTTATGTTGGCGTCCGGCGAACTTAACTGCCAATGATGGTATCCAACTATGGATTGAGCATCTTGCCTACTGCTTCTCAGGAGGAGAAGGTGAAAGTCGCATGTATGGAAGGGAAAGCAGTGCATGGCGTTTTTCACCATTGACAACCGATGAAGCCAAGAACCATCTGAATCAGTTGGTTGCAGGCTATTTTCAAGGGATGTCCGAGCCTCTTCCTCTGTTCTGCCGAAGCGGTTGGGCATGGCTGGAGGCTTGTTACGACAAGGAAAGCCAGCAGATCAACTTTAGTGAGGAAGCTCAGCAAAAAGCGGAAAGCAAATTAATGCAGCAATGGCTGGGAACACAAGGAAAAAAGGGTGAATTTAATGATGCTTATACTCAAAGAGCTTTCAGACAGGTGGATCAATCATTTTGGATACGTATGAAACGCGAAGTACAGAACTACTTGTTGCCTATGGCGTACTATTTAAAGAAAAAATAGGGAGAATATTAGGTCATGCCTAAATATGTTATTCGCATCATGATGATGCTTTTTTCATTTTTCTGGGGAATAACAACATATGCCGAATCGCCTTGGCAACCGTTACCGGAAACAATTCATAAAAGTGAACGTGATTTTCGTGAGTATAAAGCTATCCAACTGAAAAATGGCATGACAGTTCTGCTGGTTTCAGATGAAAAAGCGGTTAAATCATTGGCTGCTGTGGCAATCCCCGTTGGTCATATGCAGAATCCGGCTAATCAGCTTGGACTGGCGCATTATTTAGAACATATGGTGTTGATGGGGTCTAAACGATACCCTCAGCCTGGCAGTTTTGCTGAGTTTTTGCAGAAACACGGGGGAAGCCGCAATGCCAGCACCTCAGCCAACCGTACAGCCTTTTATCTGGAGGTGGAGAATGGATCTTTGACAGAAGCGACCGATCGTCTCTCTGATGCGCTTGCGGAACCTTTGCTGGATCCTGTAAATGCTGATCGTGAGCGTAATGCGATTGATAACGAGATGACAATTGCTCGTGCCGGAGAAGGGCATCGCATCTGGCAGATCCGTTCGGAAACCTTGAATCCGGTTCATCCGAATTCCCGTTTTGCGGGGGGAAATCTGGAAACCCTGAAAGATAAACCAGACAGTAAGTTACAGACTGCACTGGTTGACTTTTATCAGCGTTATTACTCTGCTAATTTGATGAAAGGCGTCCTGTATGGCAATCAGCCGATAGAAAAACTGGCTCAGATTGCAGTAGATACCTTTGGTCGTATTCCGAATCGACATGCTTCAGTCTCTGCCATCACAGTTCCGGCGATAACAGATAAAGAAAAAGATATCATTATCCACTATGTGCCATCTAAACCTTATAAATCGTTGCAACTGGAGTTCAGTATTGCTGACAACAGCGCAGATTTTCGCAGTAAAACTGATGCCTATATTGGCTATCTGATTGGTAATCGCAGTGCGAATACTCTGTCTGACTGGTTACTGAAAAAGGGACTGGCCGAAGGGATCAGTGCCAGTGCCAGCCCGAAAACAGATGGTAATTCTGGTTCATTTGGTATTTATGTCACATTGACAGACAAAGGGCTTGAACAGCGTGATCAGGTTATTGCTGCTATCTTTTCTTATATTAACCTGCTGAAGCAAAAAGGTATTCAAAAGAGCTATTTTGATGAAATGACCAAAGTATTCAATTTGTCATTCCAGTATGCCTCAATCGTACGGAATATGAGCTATATTGAATCGTTAGCTAATGCCATGCTACATGTGCCTGTTTCTCATGTGCTGGATGCTGGCTATCTTGCGGATGAATACAACCCTCAGGCTATTGCCAGCCGTTTGGCGCAATTGACACCTGAGAATGCCCGCATCTGGTTTATCAGTCCGAAAGAGCCACATAACAAAGAGGCTTATTTTGTTCAGGCGCCTTATCAGGTAAATAAAATCACTCAACAGCAGCGTGCGGAGTGGCAAAAACTGGAGAAAGAGATTTCATTCTCTTTACCAGAATTAAACCCTTACATTCCTGATAATTTGTCCCTGATTAAGACATCTGGCAGCCAGAAACATCCTAAAATGATCCTGGAACAGCCGAATGTGCGTCTGCTGTATATGCCAAGCCAATATTTTGCCGATGAACCTAAGGCAAGTATCGCATTGGATCTGCGTAATGCTGATGGTATGAAGAGCGCCAAAGAACAGGTGACTTACGCTCTGTTGTCTTATTTGTCTTCTCTGGCACTGGATCAGCTTGGTTATCAGGCATTAGTCGGAGGTCTGGCGGTTACAACTGGATATGCGGATGGGTTGCAAATCGGGGTATATGGTTATACTCAACATTTACCTGAATTGTTAACTTCTGCTATCAGCCAGTATATGGCATTTACACCAACCTTGACTGAACTGGGACAAGCGAAGTCCTGGTATCGTAACCAATTGGAAATCTCCAATGAAGGCAAAGCCTATGAAATGGCAATGCAGCCGATTTCTTATTTGTCTAATGTTCCTTATATTGAGCAGGCTGAACGCTTAAAAGCACTGGATAGCATCAACGTTGATGATATTGTTAAATACCGTCAGAAGATGATCCAAAGCTCTGCTTTACAGGCGATAGTCTTCGGTAATTTAACCGAAAAACAGGGTATTGATATTGTTACATCTGCACATAAGCAGTTTGCCAACCAGGGTACTGTATGGTGGAGTGGCGAAAATATCGAATTGAAGCGTAATTATGCCGTTAATTTTGAAGGCACAGCCAGCAGCACTGATAATGCACTGGCGGAAGTCTACATCCCGACGGGATATGATCGCATTAACGGATATGTCTATTCTAATCTGCTAAGTAGCATTTTATCGCCTTGGTTTTATGATCAATTAAGAACAACAGAACAATTGGGCTATGCTGTTTTCGCCTTCAATACAAGAGTAGGTGAACAATGGGGGCTTGGCTTCTTGTTGCAGAGTAACAGCAAACAGCCAGATTATCTGCACCAGCGTTACCAGAGTTTCTATCAGCAAGCTGAGAAAAAATTGCAGACAATGTCTGATGCAGATTTTAACCAGTATAAAGCAGCATTGTTGACAGAGATGCGTCAGCCACCACAAACGTTTTCTGCGGAAGCATCCCGTTACGGCAGTGATTTTGGTCGTAATAACTTCAAGTTTGATTCAAGAGAGAAAGTGATTGCCTCCCTTGAAAAAGTGACGAAAGCACAATTGATTGAATTTTATGATAAAGCAGTCATGAAGCGTCAGGGTTTAGCACTGATTTCACAAATTACAGGGAAGAAAGGCTCGCTTCATCAATATGCAGAGTTGAAAGGCTGGAAGACTTACCCGAATGTATCCGCTTTCCAGAAACAATTACCGGTTAAGGTGAATGCTCAGTGAGCACAGAAATACCCCGTAACATAACGTCTCATAAACTTAACCCGTTAACATTGCCGCTGCATGGTCAGCGGCTGATTGAGGCTTCAGCAGGTACGGGAAAAACCTATACGATAGGTTTACTCTACCTGCGTTTGTTACTCGGATTAGGCGGCAATGCCGCCTTTTCCCGTCCGCTTAGTGTTGAAGAGATCTTGGTTGTAACATTTACCGAGGCAGCGACGGATGAATTGCGCGGGCGTATTCGTGAAAATATCCACCAGTTGCGACTGGCGTGCATTCGGCAGGATAACTCGGTGAATGATCCGGCTTATCAGCAATTGCTGGCAGAGATCCCCGATCGGCAAAGTGCGGCGGATTGGTTACTGGCTGCTGAACGTCAAATGGACGAAGCGGCAATTTACACCATTCATGGCTTCTGCCAGCGTATGTTGGTGCACAATGCATTTGAATCCGGCATTCTGTTTGAGCAAACGTTGATTCAGGATGAATACCCACTTCGAAAGCAAGGTTGCGCTGATTTCTGGCGGCGTCACTGTTACCCGTTATCGTTATCAATGGCGACGGTGATCAGTCAGGAATGGAGTGGGCCAGAAGCCTTGTTGGAAGATATATCCGATCATCTGCGAGGGGATATTCCTTTTATCGTTAACGCGCCGGATGGTGATGAAACCTTAGTCAGCCGCCATGAAAAGATCATTGCTTTGATCGACAGGGTCAAACAGCAGTGGAATGAGGTTGTACAGGATTTACAAGCGCTGATTGATAACTCTGGGGTGGATAAGCGTAGTTACAGTAAGAAGAATTTACCTAATTGGCTGAATAGTGTTTCTGAGTGGGCTAAATCGCAAACCAGAGATTATCAGCTTCCTAAAGACTTGGATAAATTTTGCCAGTCAAGACTGGAAGAAAAAACCAAAAAGGGTGAAGTTCCCCGACATCCTATATTTATTGCTATTGATGATTTATATCAGCAACCACTGACCTTACGGGACATTATCATCTCCAAAGCGATTGTTGAAATCCGCCAGTCCATCAATCAGGAAAAACTGATGCGTGGGCATATGGGCTTTGACGACTTGCTGACGCGATTGGATATTGCTTTGAAACGTGAAGGTGGAGAAAAACTGGCGGAAACCATCCGGCAACGTTACCCCGTTGCGATGATCGATGAGTTTCAGGACACTGACCCGCAGCAATACCGAATTTTTCAGGCCATATATCGTCATCAAGCGGAAAATGGTTTGTTGTTCATTGGTGACCCCAAACAAGCAATTTATGCGTTCCGCGGGGCGGATATTTTCACCTACATTCAGGCGCGTGCCCAAGTGAGTGCGCATTACACGCTGGAAACTAACTGGCGTTCTTCCGCTCCGATGGTACAAGCGGTCAATAAGTTGTTTTCCCATACAGACCGTCCGTTTCTGTTTGACCAAATTCCGTTTATTCAGGTCAACTCAGCAGAGAAAAATCACAACCTGAAATTCTTGATCCATGAGCAGGAGCAAACAGCCTTGCAGTTCTGGTTCCAGTCTGGAGAGGGTGTTTCAAAAAGGGATTACGAACAGGGCATGGCACGATTGTGTGCTGCCCAAATCAGAGATTGGTTACTGGCAGGGCAGGAAGGGAGTGCGTTGTTGCAGCGGGGCGAAAAAAATCGGCCTGTTACAGCGGCAGATATTACGGTACTGGTGCGTAATCGCCGTGAAGCCGCACTGATCCGTGATGAGTTGAATGAATTACAGATCCCGTCTGTCTTCCTTTCCAATCGTGAGAATGTATTTGATACACCGGAAGCTAAGGACTTGCTCTGGCTTTTGCAAGCGGTGTTATCACCAGAAAAGGAACGTGTACTCAGAAGTGCATTAGCCAGTAGTTTATTTGGTTTAAGTGCCCGGCAGATTGATCAGCTAAACCATGATGAAACGGCATGGGATAAGCTGGTGGATGAGTTTGACGGTTATGCCCGGTTGTGGCGCTCACGTGGTGTTTTGCCGATGTTACGGGCGGTCATGGGAAAATACCGGATTGCAGAGAATCTGTTGGCAGGATATGACGGTGAGCGTCGTCTGACTGATATTATGCACATCAGTGAACTGTTGCAGGAAGAATCGTTGCAATTGGATAGCGAACATTCAGTGGTTCGCTGGCTGGCACAACAGATTTCCCGTCCTGATCCACAGCTGGAAAGTCAGCAAATGCGTCTGGAAAGTGATAAACATCTGGTTCAGATTTGTACCATCCACAAATCAAAGGGGCTGGAGTACCCTTTAGTCTGGCTGCCTTTTATTTGCAGCTTCAAAAAACAGGAACGGGCCATTTATCACGATCGTCAGAATTTTGAAACCCATTTCAGTATCTTTGAGGATAGTGAAAAGCTGGCATTAGCCGATGAAGAACGGTTGGCGGAAGATTTGCGTCTGCTCTATGTGGCCTTAACGCGGGCGGTGTATCACTGTAGTGTCGGTATTGCGCCATTGATTCAGGGTAATAAGAAAAAAACCGGGGATACGGATTTACATCTTTCCGCCCTCGGTTATTTGGTGCAAAAAGGGCAGAAAGGTGATGCAGAGTTACTGGAACGCAGCTTAAATGAACTCAAAGATGACAATATTCAGGTGATACCGACAAAGGACATCGGGGATGAAAGATGGGAACCCAAAAGTGAAGATATGCTATTGCTGGTTGCCAGAAAATTCCGGCGTTCCATTCGGGATGACTGGCGGGTGACCAGTTATTCCGGCTTACAGAGTTCGATTTCCCATAATGGCATCAGCTCTCAGGCTCATGCCAGTGTGTTTGGCGAATCAGCAGAAGTGATTGTCCAATCCATTGCCCCGAAACTTGATATTGACGTCCGTGGTGAAAAACAAGTTGAACCATCATTACTGATGACACCGCATACTTTTCCGCGCGGAGCATCAGCCGGAACGTTCTTGCATTCAGTTCTGGAAGATCTGGATTTCAGTTCCCTGCCGGATCAGATTTGGTTGGCGGAAAAGCTGGCAACCGCAGGTTTTGATGAGAGCTGGGCATCAGTATTGCAGCAATGGATGACAGATATCCAGACCGCAGAGTTAAATGAACAGGGGATGCGGCTTGCTGATATTCCACATTATCACCGACAAAACGAAATGCAGTTTTATCTGCCAGTTGATAATTTACTGCGTGCCAACGCACTGGATGCCTTGACTCATCGTTATGATCCCTTGTCAGCACAGTGCGATCCTTTGTCCTTCCACCAAGTCAAAGGCATGTTGAAAGGGTTTATTGATTTAGTGTTTTGCTGGCAGGATAAGTTTTACGTGGTGGATTACAAATCGAACTGGTTGGGAGAGAGCAGTGAATCATACACTCAGAAAGTTATGGCCTCAGCCATGATAGAGCATCGGTATGATTTGCAATATCAACTCTATACGCTGGCACTGCACCGTTATTTACGCCATCGGTTGGCAGACTATGATTATCGGCAGCATTTTGGCGGGGTGATATATTTGTTTCTGCGTGGCATTGATAACAATAATCCCGGACATGGTATTTATCGCTATTTGCCACCCGTTGAATTTGTTGATGCACTGGATGCGCTCTTTAGTACCGTCGATTGTACTGTTGACTGTATAAACGATGACTGTGCAACTGATGAGGAGCAAAGTGCATGAGAGCAGTTATGAACGGAATAATGCCACTATTGCAGCAAGCTGTTGCCCAAAAATTGCTGCGTCCGTTAGATGTGCAGTTTGCCTATGCGATGATTAAAGATGAAAATCCATTGTTATTGCTGATCACAGCCTATTTGAGTGCAGAAACGGGGGCTGGTCATGTTTGCTTGCCTTTGAACAGGATCTCACCTGAACATTTATTTGAAGGGCGACACCCTGAGTTAGTGGCATTACTGTGGACTTTCGTAGGAGAACCCAATCAACAACAAATGATTGCTGCCTTGCAGGCATGTCCGGCAATAGGCGATGGGCAATCTCCCACACCGATAATACTTTCTGGTTATAGCCTTTACTTGCAGCGGATGTGGCAAAGTGAACGTCGGATAGCCGCGTTTTTTGCTGATGTGGCATTGGCTGATGATATTGATGAAATACAGCTACGGAACATTTTAGATGAGCTTTTTGGTGTTGTTGAAAGTGAAATCGATTGGCAGAAAGTGGCAGCAGCAGTTGCTGTCACCAGTCGTATTTCTGTTATCTCTGGTGGGCCGGGAACCGGAAAAACGACGACAGTAGCGAAGTTGCTGGCTGCATTAATTAAATTGAATGAAGGAAAGCCATTGAGTATTCAACTGGCGGCTCCTACAGGGAAGGCGGCTGCCAGATTGACTGAATCGCTTGGTGAGGCTGTCAACAAACTTGCTTTGACAGATGAACAGCGGCGGAATATCCCTGAGCAGGCACAAACCATCCATCGCTTGCTGGGAGCACAGCCTGAAAGCCAAAAACTCCGTTACCACCGTGATAATCTGCTTACCCTTGATATCCTGATTATTGATGAAGCCTCCATGGTGGATTTATCAATGATGGCGCGTTTGATTGATGCCTTGCCAGCAAAAGCAAAAGTGATTTTCCTGGGCGATAAGGATCAGTTGGCTTCTGTAGAAGCGGGAGCAGTATTGGGAGATATCTGTCGTTTTGCTGAACAAGGATACAGTATCGATCGCGCAAAACAATTGACGAAGTTAACGGGTTGTCAGTTAGTGTCATATTCGGTGTCTGAGCCAAAAGATATAACTCTGGCAGTGCGGGATTGTTTATGTTTGCTGCGTAAAAGCTATCGTTTTAATGCTGCCTCTGGTATCGGGCAACTAGCTTCAGCAGTCAATCAGGGAGATAGTAAGCGTGTTGCTGCTGTATTAAGGCAATCTCTGCCTGATGTGGATTTTAATCCCCTTGCAGAGGATGAAGACTATCAGCGTTTGTTGATTGAAACCACAGAAGGTTATTACCGTTATTTGGCGCTGGTGGATAAAAAGGCGTCTGAAAAGGCCATCCTGGCCGAATTTAACCGCTTCAGATTGTTATGTGCTTTAAGAGAAGGGCCGTTTGGTGTCAGTGGATTGAATCAGCGAGTGGAACAATTGCTGCATCGCAAGGGAATGATTGCTTTACCCAAATATACGGGAAATCAGTTTATGGAGAATCGGGGCTACGCCGGACGGCCGATCATGATCTTGCGTAATGACAGTACATTGGGGCTGTTTAATGGTGATATCGGTATTATGCTTAAGGATCAGAATCATGAGTTGAAAGCCTATTTCCAGTTATCTGACGGGCAGATAAAATCTTTTCAGCCAAGCCGTTTGCCCTTGCATGAAACGGCTTATGTAATGACAGTGCACAAATCACAAGGTTCTGAGTTTGAGCATACTGCATTAGTATTGCCGACCCAGTTTTCACCTGTTGTTAGTCGGGAGCTGGTTTATACGGCTTTAACCCGT
This sequence comes from Xenorhabdus cabanillasii, assembly GCF_003386665.1. Classification (NCBI taxonomy): domain Bacteria; kingdom Pseudomonadati; phylum Pseudomonadota; class Gammaproteobacteria; order Enterobacterales; family Morganellaceae; genus Xenorhabdus; species Xenorhabdus cabanillasii. The sequence goes on from NZ_QTUB01000001.1 coordinate 1,749,898, forward strand.
GCCCGTAAGAAATTGACGTTATATGCACACAAGGTGGTTTTGTCCAAGGCTGTTGCGACACCCACTCAAAGGCGGAGTGGGTTAGTAGATTCGTTCCTTTGCTGCCGTGACGCAACTTGAAATCCATTGGGTATATATGTGGGTGCAGTTATGTCAATGCTTTTTCAGATCCAACATCAAAATTTTGGAACGGCGCTGGTAATTGTACAGCGCCTGTTTTTCTACTGGTAACATAGTAATTTCTGCGGGTTCAAAACCTTTTTCCTGAAACCAGTGAATACTTTGAGTTGTAAGGACAAATAATCTTTCCAGCCCGATTTGTTTGGCCTGATTAATAATAGCGCCTAATAATACCTCGCCACGTGAAGAATTTTGGTAATCAGGATGTACGGCAACACAGGCCATTTCACCGATTTTTTCCGCAGAATAAGAGTACAGGGCAGCACAGGCGATAGTGACATTATCGAGTTCTATCAGAGTAAACTTATCGATCTCCATTTCCAGTTGTTCCCGTGAGCGGCGAACCAGAGTTCCTTGCTGTTCCAGTGGACGGATCAATTCGAGAATGCCTCCGATGTCGTTGATATTGGCGCGTCGGATCTGCTCTGAGCGTTCCATAACAATTTGGGTTCCGATACCTTCGCGGGTGAATAACTCCTGGATTAGTGAACCATTTTCCTGAAAACTGATCAAATGACTGCGCCGAACTCCACGACGGCAGGCTTTAATGGCGCCACGTAAAAAACGTACTGTCCCGGAGGAGTAATCCCCGGAGCTCTCCAGTTTATTTAACAGTATTTCCCCCTCATTAGGGCGAATTTCTGACAAGGTATTCCCTTCGGGATCGGTGATACCTTGTGATGAACAGAATCCAATCAGTTTTTCGGCTTTTAATTTAATCGCCAGTTGTGAGGCAATTTCTTCGGTCGTCAGGTTGAAACTTTCGCCGGTAACGGAAACAGCAACGGGCCCGATTAATACAATGGAATGGTTATTTAACTGCTGATTTATGGCTTCATCGTCAATCCGGCGAATTTTGCCACTGTGGTAATAATCAATACCATCATCGATCCCTAAAGGCTGAGCGATGATAAAGTTACCGCTGACCACGTTAATATGGGCACCTTGCAATGGCGTATTACTGAGGCTCATGGAAAGTCGGGCTGTAATATCAAGTTGTAACACGCCAGCAGCCTGTTTGATAAAATCCAGCGTTTTAACATCAGTGACCCGAGTGCATTTATGATAAATCGGTTGATAGTGATGCTGAGTGAGGTTTTGATCGATTTGTGGCCGAGCACCGTACACAACAACCAAACGAATGCCGAGGCTGTGCAATAAACCGATATCATTAACGATATTCGGGAAGTTTTCATGGGCGATAGCTTCACCAACCAACATAATGACAAAAGTCTTGTTACGATGTGCATTAATATATGGAACCGAATGCCGGAAAATTTCGACCAATTCGGTACGGCGTTCTTTCATGATATTTCCCTCAATTGCATTTTTATTCGTATTTTTTATATTTTTATTCTTTAAAAGGGAAATGGCAAGGGGGAATATGGATAAAAACAAAGCTATTATTTGTATTGATATTTATGTTTGTTATCTATCAGGTCGCAGCTTTGTTGGCTACGCTGTATCTTGAAATTCATAGAGTACAGATGTTTAGATAGAAGAAAATGCTTTTTTTTGATGACAGTCCTTTTATAATTAATTAGAGTCTTCCACCTAACTGTCTCTTAGATAAAATTACTGCCCGGTTGTTTTTAAATGGAATAAATAATGAGTCATTCAGACCATAATTCTTCACGTCGCCGTTTGCTGAAAGGAGCAGCAGCTCTTTGGTTGTTAAGTATTAGCCCGATAGGCTATGCAGCAACGTCACAAGTGATTGCTGTGCGTATTTGGCCTGCATCAAGTTATACCAGGGTGACGCTGGAGTCTAATATTCCGCTTAAATACCGCCAATTTTCACTTTCAAATCCTAACCGGATTGTTATTGATTTGCAGGGTATTCAGCTCAATAGTGTCCTGAGTAGTATGGGATCGCAGGTTCAGCAGCGTGATCCTTATCTGAAACTGATACGAGCCGGGCAATTTGATCCTAAAACTGTGCGTTTGGTGTTTGAAATTAAGCAGCTGGTTGCGCCCCATATTTTTACTTTGCCGCCTATTGCGAAATTTAAGCATCGTTTGGTGTTAGATTTCTATCCAAAGGTAGCGAAAGTCAATGATGATCCTTTGCTGGCACTGCTTGAAGAGTACAACAGCGGAAATCTGGAAAAGCATATGCCACCGACAGAGAGGAAAAAAACAGGCAAGGCCGGAAAGAACAGACCAATTGTGATTATGCTTGATCCCGGTCATGGTGGTGAAGATCCTGGCGCTATCGGGAAATACAAAACCCGTGAGAAAGATGTTGTTTTACAGATTGCCCGTCGTCTGCAAGCCCTTATCAAACGTCAGCCGGGGATGAAAGTGTATATGACCCGTAATGAGGATATTTTTATTCCGCTGACAGTCAGGGTAGCAAAAGCACGTAAAATGCAGGCGGATCTGTTTATTTCCATCCATGCTGATGCCTTTACTAATCGTGCAGCTAGAGGATCTTCCGTATTTGCTTTGTCAACGAAAGGGGCAACCAGTAATGCTGCTCGTTTTCTGGCCCAAACGCAGAATGAGGCTGATTTGATTGGTGGGGTGAGTAAAAGCGGTGATAAATATTTGGATCACACCATGCTGGATCTGGTTCAGACTGCGACGATTAATGACAGCCTGAAATTTGGGGATGAAGTGCTCAAACGAATGGGTAAAGTGAATAAATTGCATAAGAACAGTGTTGATCAGGCGGGGTTTGCCGTATTAAAAGCACCGGATATTCCTTCTATTCTGGTTGAAACTGCATTCATCAGTAATTTGGAAGAAGAACGAAAACTACGTACTGCGAAATTCCAGCAGCAAGTAGCTGAATCTATTTTTGCCGGTATTAAAGCCTATTTTAAAAGTGGGGCAGAATTAGCACGGCGGTAAAATATCCGCCCCAAAAAATAAAATAGAGAGAACATTATCGGGTATTAAATAACTTGGAAAATATTTCAGAGTAGTCATCGTGGGATACATAATTCGTCCATAGATTTGATCCTAATCCTGTCCAGGGCGGAGAAGTGGGACGATCATCCAGCCAAAATTGTATTTTTGCAGCGACCTCAGGATATTCTCTGTGTCTGAAAAGCCATCTTAATTCTTTTCCAGTGATATTTTTATCGCGTTTATAAACTATAGTATCCATATTTATACCATCAAGTATAAAGTGGATATGTATATTATGGGTTAACTTACTATTGCTCATGCTTATCCATGATAATCCTCCTTTACATTTTCTCCCTATAGTTAAAAGATCATCCTCATTAGTCCCATCAGAACAATGTTCAATTACAGTATGATATTTATTATGTTTCTTCAAATGATCAAAAAAGTTATTTTCATATTTTCTGTATGTCCTGGATTTAGTGTACTTACAAAAATTGCGATAATCTTGCACAATGTTTTCAGCTTCAGTTTTTTCATCAAGGTTTTGCCAATCATTTCTATTATTTCTATCAATATAATCTGTCAAAAATGTACGTATTATATCTCGATCAGTAGGAGTTAAATATTGATCAATTACTCTTGGAGGATAAAGTTTTTTATCAATGTGAACTTTAGCAACGGCAAACTGAGGATGATTGTCAATATATTGACATCTGTGCTCAGCTAAACCATAGACTAAATCACCTCTAAAAAATTCTGTTCTAAAAGGAGGTCGAAATGGCATATTTCGTCCTTATTTAAAAATCTTCTGGATGAGTCATTTTAGCTCCCGTTTATCAAATAAGTGTATTTGATTTGTATTTTTATTTCATTTATTTTACCCATAGTGATATTTTTTACAAAAAATGTAATATTTGGTAATGTTTTTTTTAGGTTATTGTTACATCATCTATACTTCTGCTTTCATAAAGCAATAGCCAGCAATAGCCGCTGTGGTATCTATCAGGCAGGAAAATAATTAAGCAGAAATATCTACAAGTTGGTAACCAGTTAGGAAGACTAAGAATAGATGATATCTTGATGAGGAAATTGGTTGCGGGGGCCGGATTTGAACCGACGACCTTCGGGTTATGAGCCCGACGAGCTACCAGGCTGCTCCACCCCGCGTCCGTCTGCAAATGCTACGTTATATCTATAAAAACAGCATCGATAAAAACGATATCGAATTGGTTGCGGGGGCCGGATTTGAACCGACGACCTTCGGGTTATGAGCCCGACGAGCTACCAGGCTGCTCCACCCCGCGTCCGTCTGCAAATGCTATTTTATATCTATAAAAACAGCATCGATAAAAGCGATACTGAATTGGTTGCGGGGGCCGGATTTGAACCGACGACCTTCGGGTTATGAGCCCGACGAGCTACCAGGCTGCTCCACCCCGCGTCCGATGTCGGCACACTATACTCTGGATCGATTCCGTTGCAAGCTTTTTTGTTGATATTTACCAGTTTTGTTTGTTTTTGCTTAAAAATAAAGCTTGTTGTTTTATTTTTGTTCTCTTGTGATTTAAGCAGAGTAATCTATTTTTTTCTAACTACATTTTATTATTTATTGGGGTTTGATATTGTTCGCTGTCGGAACGGAATGGCAGGAGATAAAGCATAATATGAAACTTTGGGGCAAATATCTTTTATGTAGCGTTGTTGTTTCTCTGCTATCTGCTTGTCATTTGCGTCCGACGGAGCAAGGCCAGCAGTATAAAGATGGTCACTTTACCCAGGACTTCCGGCTTGTTAATACGCCAAACGCACAAGGTTCTCCCGTCAATGCCGGAGATTTTATCACTCAGGTCAAATTAATCAGCGAGTCTGCTCCCCAATTGTATGCCAATCAACGTGCTACCTTTAATGCCATCGAAAACTGGATGCAGTATGGTGGAAATATTCGCAGTTTAGCCCAGTTTGGTTTGCTCGCTTACCAGATGGAAGGTGAAGATAACTATGGTAACGTTAAATTTACCGGCTACTATACCCCTATATTGCAAGCTCGCCATATTAAACAAGGTGAATTTAGATATCCTCTGTACCAAATGCCAGATAAACGGTATTCCCCTTTGCCGGAGCGTGCGGCTATATATAATGGGGTTCTCGATAAAAGGTGGATCATTGGCTACAGCAACTCTCTGATAGATAATTTTTTGATGGAAGTACAAGGGAGTGGTTATGTGGATTTTGGTGACAACAATCCATTAACCTTTTTTGGTTACGGTGGAAAGAATGGTCATGTTTATCGCAGCATAGGTAAGGTGTTAATCGATAGTGGAAAAATTCCCAGGGAAGAAATATCGTTGAGAGCTATTCGGCAGTGGGCTGAAAAGCATAATGAATCTGAAGTTCGGCAAGTTCTGGAACAGAATCCTTCTTTCGTATTTTTTAAACCTGAACCTTATACCGCAGTGCGGGGAGCCAGTGCAGTGCCTTTAGTCGCAAAAGCTTCGGTAGCATCGGATAAGACATTAGTTCCTCCCGGAACGGTGTTGCTGGCGGAAGTACCAGTATTGGATAACCTCGGCAAGTTTACCGGACAGTACCGAATGCGCCTGATGGTGGCACTGGATGTCGGTGGAGCAATCAAAGGACCTCATTTCGATATTTATCATGGTGTTGGCAGCCGTGCCGGAGAAATGGCTGGTTTTTATAACCACTATGGACGTGTTTGGATATTGAAGAAAGCATTATCTGGCTTTTTGGCGGCAAACCAGTAAGATCCTGCTCAGTTTAAACAATCGATGACTTATCTCTGCCTGATATTTTCGTGCGGAATTGCCGCCAGTAAATCAAAGAGGCGGCACGGAAAATAAAGTGTATTTGATAGCATAGGTTTTATTCAGGATTTATTATTGATGCAAGTTTCTCTCTCTGATGCTTATCTTCAGCGTTTTGCTGGTACTGCACGATTATATGGCCAGAAAGTGCTTTCATTATTCGCCCGTTCACATATTTGTGTGGTTGGTATCGGTGGTGTCGGTTCATGGGCAGCGGAAGCGTTAGCCCGCACGGGTATTGGGGCGATTACGCTGATTGATATGGATGATGTCTGCATTACCAATACCAATCGTCAACTACATACATTAGTGCAGAATGTGGGATCCCCAAAAACGGAAGTGATAGCGGAGCGGATACGGGCGATTAATCCTGAATGTCAGGTCACTTGCATTGATGATTTTGTTACTCCCGATAATGTCGCTGAATTGATCTCTGCTGATTTTGATTATGTTATTGATGCCATTGACAGTGTTCGCCCGAAAGCAGCTCTGCTGGCTTATTGCCGCCGTTATAAGATCCCTGTGGTAACAACGGGTGGTGCGGGTGGGCAGCTTGATCCGACCCAGATTCAGGTCGTGGATTTAGCCAAAACAGTGCAGGATCCTTTAGCCGCCAAATTGAAAGAACGCCTGAAATCTGATTATCGGGTCGTGAAGAACGGTAAAGGAAAATTGGGCATTGACTGTGTTTTCTCAACGGAACAACTGGTGTATCCACAATCTGATGGTACAGTTTGTGCGGCCAAAAGTACGGCTGATGGTTCAAAACGGATGGATTGTGCCTCTGGTTTTGGTGCCGCAACAATGGTTACGGCGACTTTTGGATTTGTTGCTGTATCTCACGCATTGAAAAAGATGGTGGCTAAAGCGGAGCGGGAAAATCGTCTTTAGTTTTGGTACGAGCGGGCAATTTCCTGCACCGCATTAATCAAGGATTTTACACCGTTGAGCCTCGATCCACTTAATTGTTGTTCGAGACCAGCTTGCTGAAACAACTCGGTTAATGGCGTTTGTAAAACCTGTTCCGCTGTTTTTCCTTCTACTGTGGTCAGGACAAATGCTAATAAGCCTTTCACGATGCGCCCTTCGCTGTCACCATAAAAGTGCAGGCGATTTTCAGCAAGCAATTGATGCCCTAACCAAACCCGGTTTTCACAGCCGTAAATCTCAATCTGCTGTTGTTTTAACTCATCGGGCAGGTTCGGTAGCTTTTTAGCAAGCCCAATGAGTTGCCGATAGCGATCTTCCCACAACCGGCATTGCTCAAACTTTTCAATCAGTTGTTGCTCCGTAATTTCTGTGCCAAATGGATGTGGGGCAAGGATAGGAATTGGCAGTGATGTCATTGGTGATTTATTCCTCAAGCAGTGACAGGGCAAATTTTATTGCACTGACTAATTTATCTGCATCTTGTTGGGTGTTATAAGGCATAAAAGAAGCACGCAGGCAACCGTTGATCCCCAAAGCATCAAGCAGAGGTTGAGCACAGTGCTGCCCTGAACGCAGGGAAATATTCTGTTCAGCGATCAGCATTGCCAGATCATTATGATGTATGCCTGCAAAGTTGAAGGCCAATAGGCTGGCTTCTGGTGCACGATAACTGATAAAACCCGGTATCGCGCTGAGTTGCTGCTCAGCATAATTTGTCAGGGCAACAGCATAGGACTCGGCAAGTGAAATATCGAGTGTTTTTAACCATTCCAATGTAGCAGCAAACCCGATGACTCCAGCAACGTTCGGTGTTCCGGCTTCAAAACGATAAGGTACTGCTTCTGGTGTAAAATTGTCGAAGGAGACCTGAGTCAGCATTTTTCCGCCCCCTTGCCACGCAGACATAGCATCCAGCAGTGATCCTTTTCCATACAATACTCCTAACCCATTAGGCCCATAAAGCTTATGTGCAGAGAAAGCATAAAAATCGATATCTAACTGTTGTACATCGGCGGGAGCGTGAACAATGCCTTGAGCACCATCGACCAGTACCAGACAGTTATATTGATGGGTGAGAGCTGTGATTTGTGTTAAATCAACAGTAGCTCCGGTCACATTTGACATTTGGCTGATAGCAACCAATCGGCTTTTTTCATTGAGCAGTTCTGCCAGCGTTGCAATTTCTGGCTGATACTGTTTTTGTTGACATCGTTTTCCAATCGGCCATTTAACGATCTTAGCACCGGTTTGTTCTGCCAGAATCAGCCACGGTAGCAGATTAGAGTGATGCTCTTGTTCACTGACGATAATTTCATCATCAGCAGATAAGCGGGAACGAAAATACCCTTGTGCAACCAGATTAATGGCTTCGCTGGTGCCTTTTGTCCAGATAATATTTTCAGGTTGCGGTGCATTGAGCAATTCAGCGACTAAAGAACGTGCTTGTTCATAACGTGCGGTCATTGCTTGTGCAGTCGCGTGTTGACTGCGATGAACAGTTGCACTGTGATTCTGGTAATAACGTTGAGTCGCCTCAATCATACATGTGGGTTTGAGAGAAGTCGCTGCGCTATCCAGAAACACAGTAGGTTTTGGATACTCAGAGGATGGCTGTAAAGCAGGAAATTGTCGGCGAAATTTTTCTGAATCAAAGGCTTTCATAAATGATGTTAATTTGAATGCTATATCGTATACCTTTCGTTCTACAATCCAGAAGGTATAAAAGAATAAATTTTTCTTTAATCAAGTTTGAAGGATTTTACAGCAAAGCAGAGAAAAAAAGCACCGCAATTGCGGTGCATTAAAAAATCACTATGGACAGACAGGGTAAATGTACAGGAAGTGAAAAAAAACAATAGCATATGCTACAAAGTCTGGTTTCCCAGACAACTTGCAAACACAACATCACAACCACAAAGCCAAAAGTACCTATGTGCTTTTACAAATTTGTATCATTCCAAATTTGCCTCGCGACAGAGCTACTTTTCGTTCCGGCTTAGGAAGTGCGCACACTATAGGGATTTGCTGGTATATCATCAATGGAAAAATTATAATGATTCGGATTATAAAAACTAATACCTGGGCGAAAAGAGTTACCGGTATCGTAACTATCATATAAGAAACCAACATGTCCAAACGTTTGCCACCACTCAATGCGTTACGAGTTTTTGATGCTGCTGCTCGTCATTTAAGTTTTACTAAAGCGGCAGAAGAATTATTTGTCACTCAAGCTGCGGTTAGCCACCAGATGAAAAGTCTGGAGGATTTTTTGGGACTGAAGCTGTTTCGTCGTCGTAACCGTTCTTTGTTGCTGACGGAAGATGGGCAAAGTTACTATCTGGATATTAAAGAAATCTTCACTGCTATCAATGAAGCTACCCGAAAACTTCAGGCACGTAGTGCCAAGGGAGCATTGACGGTAAGTTTATCCCCTAGCTTTGCGATTCAATGGTTAGTGCCGCGGCTTTCTGGTTTTAACCAGAGTTTTCCGGGTATTGACGTCAGAATTCAGGCTGTGGATCGGGAAGAAGATAAGCTGGCAGATGATGTTGATGTGGCGATTTTTTATGGTCGGGGTAACTGGCCGGGATTGCGGACAGACCGTCTTTATCCTGAATATTTGCTGCCTGTATGTTCTCCTTCTTTGTTAATGGGGGAGCGCCCACTGAAAACACCGGCGGATCTCGCCAACCACACTTTATTGCATGATTCTTCCAGACGGGACTGGCAAGCTTATGTTCGCCAACTTGATATACAGCAGTTGATCAATGTGCAACAAGGGCCGATATTCAGCCATAGTGCAATGGTCATTCAGGCTGCGGTACATGGGCAGGGCATAGCACTTGCAAATAATGTGATGGCACAGAATGAAATTGATGCAGGTCGTCTTGTGTGTCCGTTCAATGATGTCCTGGTCAGTAAGAATGCATTTTATTTAGTTTGCCATGATAATCAGGCAGAATTGGGCAAGATTGCGGCTTTCCGTAAATGGATCCTTGCACAGGCTGCAAGTGAGCAGGAAAGATTAGGCTTTATTACTAACGAATGAGAGCAGGTGCAGAGCGATGAACAGTCGTGCGATGCTTATTTTTTCCGGGATCAGCGGTTTCTTCTACGTGGCCTTTGGTGCAATAGGTGCCCATCTTCTGGCATCGGTATTGCAGCCACAGCAAATGGAATGGATTCAGACTGGCCTGCAATATCAAGGATTACATACACTGGCGATGATGGCACTGGTGGCTGTATTGACATGGCAGCCATCGGTGCAATTCAGCCGGGCAGGAATATTTTTTGCTGTGGGGATCGTACTGTTTAGTGGCAGCCTTTATTGTCTGGCCTTTTTACCGCTAAAATTTTTGGTTTATCTGACACCTATCGGTGGGTTGAGTTTCCTCATCGGTTGGTTGTGTGTATTAATTGGCGCTTTGCGTCTAAGGAAATCGGCGCCTAGCCATGAATAAAGTTGCTTTGTATTGCCGCCCTGGGTTTGAGAAAGAGTGTGCGGCAGAAATTACAGATAAAGCGAGTAAGAAAGAAATTTACGGTTTCGCTCGTGTGAAAGAAAACAGTGGTTATGTGCTGTTTGAGTGTTATCAGTATGATGCTGCTGACCGTCTTATTCGTGAAATTCCATTCCGTGAATTGATTTTTGCCCGCCAAATGTTGATTGTCGGTGAGCTGTTGAAAGATTTACCGCAGGAGGATCGTATTACACCGATCATTGGGATGCTGAGCGGCGTTATTGAGCGCGCCGGTGAACTGCGTGTGGAAGTGCCGGATACCAATGAAAGCAAGGAGCTGATGAAATTCTGTCGCAAGTTTACAGTTCCTTTGCGTAATGCGATGCGGCAGGAAAAGATCCTGCTGGTTAAGGAAAACTATACCCGCCCAGTGGTTCACGTGTTTTTTATTGCCCCCGGATGCTGCTATGTAGGGTATTCCTACAGTAATAATAATTCCCGTTTTTACATGGGGATCCCGCGTCTGAAATTCCCATCAGATGCTCCGAGCCGTTCGACACTGAAGCTGGAAGAAGCTTTTCATATCTTCATTCCTTATGACGAATGGGAAGAGCGTCTCGATAGTGGTCTGCATGCTGTAGACCTGGGTGCTTGTCCGGGTGGATGGACTTACCAGCTAGTGAAGCGCAGTATGATCGTTCATGCGGTAGATAATGGGCCAATGGCTGATAGCCTGATGGATACCGGCCAGGTGAAGCATCATCGTGTAGATGGTTTTAAGTTTGAACCACCAGTAAAAAATATTTATTGGTTAGTGTGCGATATGGTTGAGAAGCCGGCTAAAGTTGCCAAGCTTATGACGGATTGGCTGGTTAAAAGCTGGTGCCGGGAAGCTATTTTCAATCTCAAGTTGCCGATGAAAAAACGTTACGAGGAAGTTGCTAATATTTTACAAAAAATTGAACAGCAATTGAAAGAAAATGGAGTTAATGCCAAAATTCAGGCGAAACATTTGTATCACGACCGTGAAGAGATCACAGTACACGTTCAACGTATCTGGTCTGTTTATGCAATGAACCGTGATTACTGATTATTGTTTGATATCCCCTTCTTTATTTTTCCTGCCGTTGTTGCTTAAAGCAATCTGAAAATATCCCGGTTATCGAATTTCTTGCGTAACCGGGACATTTATTTATTTTTTCTTTTATTAAAATAAAACCAATTAGATGTATTAACTTATAGATAATTCTTTATTTGAATTAATTTCAATTTGGCAGGAATTAATTTGTGTATTGTTAAGAAAATATATTTTTTTGTTAACGCAAACGTTTAATCAAAAATTAATAATTAGACATATAAATTAATTTTGTTTAATGTATTTTTTAAAATGATATCTTAATCATTTTTACATGGTCAAAAACTGGCGCTATTTTATTCAAGGGTGTTATTTCTAATACCTTGCTTAGGAAGAATAAAAAAACTCAAGAACCCGTTATAGCTGATATATCGGGTCTGAGATTATGAGTCTTTTTTACAGGAGATTTACATGACCTCAAAGAAAAAATATACCTATACGGGGTTATCTGATTCTAACTCTGTTCAGGATGTGAAAGCACTACTCTCAGCCTACGTTCCAAACTCGGATATGAATATTCGTGTCATGCATAAGCCTTTGGGGAATAAAGCCCCAGATGAACTTTTGCGGACTGAATTTCATTGGCAGGATAGTAAAATCGGGCCTTCTGGCACGCTGCAATTGTCCTATCATTTCTTAAAAACTGCACCTGCTTTAATCATGTCGAAATTTGGTATTGCAGGTTTCAGTGCTTTTAATGAGGAACAAAAAGAAGCTGCAAAACTTTCGTTACAGTCTTGGTCTGACGTTGCTAATATAAAATTTACTGAAGTCAGTTCACGTTCCGATGCCAATATTACTTTTGGTTTTTTTGATTATAGTGAAACTGATGATTATGCATTTGCAACTTTGCCGAGAGGACAAAAAACAACGTACTCTTGGTATCATGCTAAAGACGAAACTTTCGAAGAAAATGATATTGGTGTGAATGGTTATGGACGGCAGACGTTTGTTCATGAAATAGGGCATACTCTGGGTCTGGAACATCCTGCTGAATATGACGCTTCCGATGTCTTAAGACCAAGTTATATCACTGTCGGTGAATATTTCGAAGATAGCCGTGCTTATACTGTGATGAGTTATTTCAACGAGAAATACACAGGGCAGGATTTCAAAGGAAATTTCTCATCAGCGCCTTTGTTGAATGATATCTCTGCCATTCAGACTTTATATGGTGCTAATACTGAAACTCGTAAAGATGACACAGTATATGGTTTTAATTCCAATACTGACCGTGATTTTATGACAGCAACAGATGCTGATAGCAAACTGATATTCAGTGTCTGGGATGCGGGTGGGGAAGATACATTTGATTTCTCCGGTTTTACCCAAAATCAGCGCATTAACCTGAATGAAGGCGCTTTCTCTGATGTAGGCGGCTTGAAAGGTAACGTTTCCATTGCGCGTGGTGTAGTCATTGAAAATGCGATTGGCGGCAGCGGTGACGATATCATTGTTGGTAACAGTGCAGACAATACCCTGAAAGGAGGAGCCGGAAATGATGTCATTTATGGCGGTTTAGGCGGTGATCATCTTTGGGGTGGAGCAGGCAAGGATACGTTTGTTTATCTGGATGGCAAAGAATCCCTAAAAGACAATCCGGACTGGATCCATGATTTTGTGTCTGGCGAAGACAAAATCGACTTGTCTCAATTTAACTTCGGGGGCAAGGGGGATCTTAAATTTGTTGATTCATTCTCAGGTAAAGCAGGTGAAGTTTTACTGGATTATGACGAATCAACAGATACAACGGATATGTCTATCAGTCTTGGAGGAGAATTAGCTGGCAATGATTTTCTGGTGAAAATTATTGGTCAGCCATCGCCTGAAGCTGATTTCATTGTTTAGTAACATTTATTTTAATAAAACAAACTGCTGCCTGTTGTTCAGGCGGCAGCCTTTTTATAGGAGGGGCAATGTTACAACGACATTTAGTTTCCTTCAATGCGTTGTTTGCTTTGTTGAAATCTTGCACTTTATCAATAATGTTATCTTTGTTTTTGATTGGAGGATGTATGGCCAGTAGTTTGAATCTCCCTGAACCGACTGAACTGACAGGATTATGGCAGATATCGGATAAACATCAGGTGTGCAGCATTGAACTCACGGATACACGTTTGCCAGAAGGTTCTATCTGGGCGCTGAAAAGTGATGCTTGTCTGACAAAACTGATAGGAAATACCGTTTCAGGCTGGCGACCAGCGCCTGATGGCATCACTTTGACAGATGCTGATGGTAACAGTCAGGCCTTTTTTGGTCAGGAATCTGAGCAATGGGTGGCATACCTTGTTGATGGCAGGGAACTTGTCATGACACTCAAGAAAAAGATGTAACTATGATCAAGAAAGCGATATTAAAAAATAATATAAAGATAAGAGCATAATTAAACTATTTTGCTTCTGATAATGAAGGGATTTCTGTGAAATTACGCCAGCCAAAAGATGAAATGACGGATGTTATCCGTGCACGCAGCAAAGTATTCTGGACGATTGGTTTATTTACAGCATTTATTAACTTACTGATGCTGGTTCCCTCCATTTATATGCTTCAGATATATGATCGGGTGCTGCCATCCGGTAACGAGATGACTTTGCTGATGTTGACGCTGATTACGCTTGGTATGTATGCCATCATCGGTGGGCTGGAATATATCCGAAGTATGGTAGTGATCCGGGTCGGCAGCCAGTTTGATATGTGCCTGAACCAACGTGTTTATACTGCATCATATGAATCCAATCTGAAAAATGGTTCTACGGATGCGGGGCAGATGCTGAATGATTTATCAACAATTCGTCAATTTCTGACGGGCAGTGCATTATTTGCCTTTTTTGATGCCCCTTGGTTTCCTGTTTACCTCGGTGTCATTTTTCTGTTCAGCCCGTATTTAGGGTTGTTGGCGCTGATTGGGGCACTGATTTTGATAGCATTGGCGGTATTAAATCAATGGTTATCTCAGTCTCCGCTGGCGGAAGCTAATAAGCTCTCTTTACGTTCCGCTAACCTTGCCAGTACCAACTTACGAAATGCCGAAGTCATTGAAGCATTGGGCATGTTGACTGTATTACGTCGGCGTTGGTTTGGTCTGCATGAGCGTTTTCTCAATTTCCAGCGCATTGCCAGTGAACGGGCGGTATCCATTACCGCAATCACTAAAACAGTACGTATGGCTTTGCAGTCATTAATTCTTGGCCTCGGAGGATGGCTGGCAATTGAAGGTAATATCACACCGGGTATGATGATTGCTGGCTCAATTCTGATGGGACGGGCATTATCTCCGATTGAACAACTCATCCAGGCATGGAAAAGCTGGAGTTCTGCCCGTTTATCATGGCAGCGACTGGATAAATTACTGCAAGCACAGCCAGAGCGTGAAAGTGGTATGACATTACCCGTACCTAAAGGAGCATTGTTGTTAGAGAAAGTGTTTGCCACTCCTCCCGGTAAAACGAAAACAGCTCAACCAATTGAAAAGAATAAGCAGGTTTTGCAGGACATCAATTTTTCTCTGGAAGCCGGGGATGTTCTGGGAGTGATTGGCCCCAGTGCATCAGGAAAATCCACTCTGGCCCGTTTGTTGGTGGGAGTCTGGCCAGCTCAGGAGGGAGTGGTGAGACTTGATGGTGCAGATATTTACCGATGGAACAAAGATGAACTGGGCGCTTTCATCGGTTATTTACCGCAGGATATCGAACTGTTTGCCGGGACAATTGCGGAGAATATCGCACGTTTTAATGATCTTGATCCGGAAAAAGTCATTGAAGCGGCGCAGAAAGCAGGCGTACATGATCTGGTACTTAACCTTGAACAAGGCTATGACACCGTCATTGGTGCGGGAGGGATGGGGTTGTCTGGTGGACAAAAACAGAGGATTGGGTTGGCACGGGCATTGTACGGTAATCCATCGTTAGTTGTGCTGGATGAACCTAATTCCAATCTGGATGATATTGGTGAAAAAGCACTGAGCGGTGCGATTGGAGAATTACGGGAGCAGGGAAAGACAGTTGTGGTAATTACTCACCGTCCGGCATTGCTCTCGCAAACAAATAAGATTTTATTGCTAGTACAGGGAAAAATGAAACTGTTTGGCCCATCTCAGCAAGTTATGGCGGCATTAGCACAGTCAAAGGCTGCTGAGCGTACTGCATCATGACCTGCCATCATTTTTCATAGCCTTAATACAGTTTCAGTATGGTTTCAACATAGTATTAGCCGCTGGCCAGGAAAAACTTGTCCGGGAGTAAAGATGTCCTATCAGACCAAAGTTGTTCAGACCGACATAAAGAGTGCACAAAATGATAAGCCAGGATTATTACCACTGGATGCGAATCGCTATTTGTGGCTAGGCTGGTTGATTATCGGCATTGGCATACTGGGATTTTTCATCTGGGCGGCATTTGCCCCGCTTGATAAAGGGGTTGCCTCTTCTGGCATTGTCGTGGTGGATGGTAATCGTAAAACGGTGCAGTCCCCGACTAATGGCATCATCAGGCAGATTCTGGTGACAGAAGGAGAGCATGTCAGTGCAGGCCAGGTATTGGTTCAGCTCAGTCAGGTTCAAGTCAATGCCCAGATTGATTCTCTGACGCAACAGTTACATACCACATTGGCAACTGAGGCGCGATTACTGGCGGAACAACAGGGGTTGGATACGCTGGTTTTTCTACCTGACCTACTGGCTCAGCGCTCAGAACCACGGTTTGACAATATCCTGGCGTTGCAGAAACAGCTTTTCATGTCACGCCGGGAAATGTTGAGAAGTGATCTGGCGGGAATACAGCAGGCAGAGGAAGGCTTAATTTTCCAGATCAAAGGGCTGCGGGAAGCAATGGCAAATAAACAGCGCCAGCAGGCCTCGCTTAAAGAGCAAATTACTAATCTGAGTCCGTTGACGGAAGAAGGCTATTTTCCCCGTAACCGTTATCTGGAATTGCAACGTAACCAAATTGAGTTAAGTGGCAGTATGGCTGAGATGGCCGGGCGAATTGGACAGCTTGAGAAGCAGCAACAGGAAACGCATCAGCGCATGATTCAACGGCAGGCAGATTATCAGCGTGAAGTCCGCAGCCAGCTTGCAGATATTCAGGTTCAGGCCAATGAACTGAAAAATAAACTGGAAACAGCGCAGTTTGATCTATCCCACACTTCTATTACGGCACCTGTTGAGGGAACCGTTGTGGGGTTGAAAGTGTTTACTCAGGGAGGCGTTGTGGCATCGGGGGAGAAACTGATGGAAATCCTGCCTGATCAGAGTGCGCTGGAAGTTGAGGCACGTTTGATGGTGCACCTGATTGATAAAGTGGATATCGGGCAGGATGTTGATCTGATGTTTACTGCATTGAACCAGAACAGTACACCTAAAGTAACCGGAAAACTCTTGGTCATTTCTGCCGATCGTTTAGTCGATGATGTGACCAGAGAATCTTATTACCAAATCCGGGTAAGGGTTACGCCAGAAGGTATGGAAAAACTGGCTGATCTACATATCAAACCGGGTATGCCGGTTGAAGTTTTTGTCAAAACAGGGTCACGCTCATTGCTGAGCTATTTATTTAAGCCATTGGTGGACAGAGCATCTACATCACTGATTGAGGAGTAATGGACATGTTCAGGAATCATCGAATAGCGGGGAAATCTTATGCACGATTTACCTTGTTGATGACCTTGTTTTTGATCATTGTGCTGACAATATTGCGTTCTGGCCTGGCTAAAGCACTTTCTTTGACCGAGGCTTATGCGTTGGCACTGCAACATGATCCAACTTTTCAGGCCGCGATCAAAGAACTGGAAGCAGGGCAGGAAGAAAAAACGCTTGGCCGGGCAGAATTGTTACCCAAGTTGTCAATTAGCTATCAGAATGCCCCGAAGAATTGGCAGAAGATGGAAACCAATGTCTCAGAGCGGAGGGATAACGCGGTTAAAGAGCGTTATGATCGGCAGTACGACAGCTACAGCGGTGCACTGGTTCTGACCCAACCATTATTCGATGTCGAAGCATGGGCACGTTATCAGACCCGTAAGGCTTATGCGTTGATGAGTGATGCCCGTTTTCGGGTTGACAGCCAGCAACTGGTTGTGAGAGTGGTGAACAGTTATGTGGCTGTCGCTTATGCGCAGGACAAACTGACACAGGTTGTTCAGCAGCGGATGGCTTATGAAAAGCAACTGGAGCTTAACCAGAAATTGTTCGCTTCTGGCGAAGGCACCCGTACTGATGTAGCGGAAACTCAGGCTCGTTACAGTCAGGTACAGGCTGATGCATTAACTGTGCAGGATGAGTTGGATGCTGCGATCCGTGACTTACAGTTATTAGTAGGTACTCCGTTGCCGACGGACGTACCTGTCACACGTTTATCTGAAGCTGAACATTTCAAAGCAATAAAGCTGGAATTTGAACATTATGCCGATTGGGAGCAGATAGCATTACGCCAGAATCCTCAATTAGCGGTTGCCCGCCAGAAAATTGATGTGGCGTATCACGATATTGAACGCAGTCGATCAGGGTTTCTGCCGAAACTGGAGTTATACGCTTCTCATAGTGAGAATAAATCCAGCAACGATAACAGTGTCAATCAGAAATACCGGACAGATTCTGTCGGGGTGCGCGTTTCGATGAATCTTTATAACGGCAATGCGACATCAGCATTGGTGCGTCAGTCGGCGGCGAATTATAACAAGAGCAAATTCGAAATGGATGCACAGGCCGGGGAAATACTGAATGCACTGCGACGCCATTATAATGGGTGCGTCAATGGTCAGAAGCGAATACGTGCTTATGAAGTGGCGGTGGAAGCGGCAGAATTACAGGTTCAAGCTACGCAAAAAAGCGTTTTATTGGGGCAGAGGGTAAACGTGGATATATTGAATTCGGAGCAGCAACTTTATACTGCCCGTCGTGAGCTTTCCCAGGCAAAATACGACTATATGAAATCCTGGATTGGTTTGTTGAGTGAGTCCGGCCAGTTAAATAGTCAACACATTAAGTTAATTTCGAATTATTTTGGCTGAGTGATTTGGTCATCTCTGATTCAAATATGAAGCAACCTGATTACGGGTTAGCCTAAGTTGCTGCAAATTACCGTTCAGGGATAAATTAGTTCTTAGCGAAGCAACTTCACGGCAGATATAAGCCATTTCTTTGTCAGAGGCTAATTTGTTGCGCCATTTCTCTGGCTGAGCTTCCAAATGTTGGAATAAATTGTCTAATGAGCCGGCTTGTTGCAACAGGGCAATGGCTGTTTTTGGGCCGATCCCCTGAACGCCCGGTATCTTGCTGCTGCTGACACCCACCAGTCCCCAATAATCGGGAAGCTGGGCGGGAGAAACGCCAAATTCCCGTTGTACAAAAGGCAAATCCAGCCAACGTTTTTGGAAGTAGTCACGAATTTGGATGTTGGGTGATAGTAGCTGACAATAACCTTTATCTGTGGAAACAATGGTCACCTGATGCCCTGTAGCTGCAACCTTGGTTGCCAGTGTTGCAGCTAAATCGTCCGCTTCATGCCCTTCAGCATGCCAGCAAGCGACACCCTGAGTATCAAATGCTCGCTTAATCAGTGGCATTTCTTGTTGTAAATCTTCTGGCATAGCAGAACGCCCGGCCTTGTAATTAGGAAGTAGCTGATGGCGCCAGCTATGGTATCTACCATCTTCATCAAATACGGCAACAGCATGGGTTGGAGAAGAATGAGAGATTAATTGCTTCAACGCATGTTCACAAGCGGCAATGCAAGAGCTTCCCTGCACGGCATGGATACGTCGAATCAAATTCAGGGCATCTACAATCAAAAGGTGTATCATGGTCTCTAACTATATACTCCATCCGTGGTGTTATTCCGTGGCGATTGCCTCATTGGATTGTTTATCTGATGATCTTATAACATGGTTCATACGCTGTGCCACCCGGAAGTTTCATTCGATCTTGTTTCACAAAATTTTCCAACAGATTATCCATTCGGCGCATAATTTCTGTATCACCGTGAATTTTGAACACCCCATGTTTTTCGATGGCTTGAATTCCGATCTCTTTCACATTACCTGCGACAATGCCGGAAAATACACGTCGCAGAGCAGCCACTAATCTTTCAGTTGACTGATTCGGATGTAAATTCTGATTGGCCATATTTTCATGAGTGGGTTCAAACGGAAACTGCAAATCGTGAGAGATTTTCATTGCCCAGTTAAAGCTATAAGCATCTCCGGTTGAACGACGATTTTCTTTAACCTGTGGCATGGCTGTTTTCATCACTTTGGCAACTTCTGATGGGTTTTCCATAATAATGCGATAGTGATTACGCGCCTGTTCACCCAGTGTATTGACGATAAACTCATCCAGAACATGAAAATAATCAGTGCTCTCTTTTGGCCCTGTTAATACCAGAGGCAATACCTGATTCTGATTTTCAGGATGCATCAAAATCCCCAGTAGATAAAGCAGTTCTTCTGCTGTTCCAGCGCCTCCCGGAAAGATGATAATGCCATGAGCGATCCGAACGAAGGCTTCCAGCCGTTTTTCGATATCCGGCATGATAATCAGTTCATTGACCAGTGGATTGGGTGGCTCGGCTGCGATAATGGAAGGCTCTGTAATACCGATGAAACGGCTGTTCTTATAACGCTGTTGTGCATGTCCGACAGCCGCCCCTTTCATCGGTGCTTCCATTGCACCTGCTCCACAACCAGTACAAACATTCAGCTCGCGTAAGCCTAGTTCGTTACCTACTTTGCGGGCATACAGGTATTCTTTTTCACTGATGGAATGCCCACCCCAGCAAACGATCATATTAGGATCTTCTGCAAGGTGCAGAGCTTTGGCATTGCGCAGAATGGAGAAAACGGTATTGGTAATGTGCATACCATTTTTCAGATTCAGAGAGTCTGCTTTTTGTGCATCAACAAGTTGAGAGTGAACAAACAGAATATCCCGCAATACTGCGAATAAATTTGCTCGTAAGGATCGAATGATCTTACCATCAACAAATGCTTCTTCTGGCGGATTAACCAACTCCAGTTTGACTCCTCGCTCTCTGCGCAGGACGTTAATATCAAAATCTTTATATTTTGACAGTAATTCTTTGCCGTTGTCAGTCTGACTGCCAGAGTTGAGCACGGCCAGTGAGCAATTACGGAAAAGACGGTATAGATCGCTGCTTGCGGTGCGTTTTAATGTATCAACTTCAAGCTGAGAAAGTAAATCCATTGACCCTAACGGGCTGACATGCGTAATCAAGAATAGCTCCTTTATACCCCAGTGGGGTTTCCTGAATAATGATTTTACCCTGAAATATGTTGGGTGCTAATTGAACATTAAAATCAGCCCGTTAGGAGATTAGATGGCATTAGGATGAATGCCATCTGCGCTAATTCAATTACTGGCGGGCTAATCTTCCGGTTGTTGGTACAAATGTGTCGTTACTACGCCATGGGTTAATATCCAATCCACCACGACGAGTATAACGTGCATAAACAGTGAGTTTTTCCGGGCCACACAATTCGATTAAGTCGTTGAAAATACGTTCAACACATTGTTCATGGAACTCATTGTGATGACGGAATGAAACCAGATAACGTAATAATTTTTCCTGATCGATTTTTGGGCCTTTATAGCGAATTTGTACTGAGCCCCAATCAGGTTGGTTTGTGATCAGGCAATTTGATTTTAGCAAATGACTGACCAGAATTTCTTCAACGACAGGCCCGGTTGCTGCATTGTTAAGATAATCGCGATTGAACTCATAATCATCAATTTCAATATCCTGATTATCAATACATTTACCTTCAAAATCGGTAATTGGCTGCTGATTGAAGCCATGCAGAGGATGCAAAACAACTTCAATATCACCTTTAGCGCAAGCGGATAAATCCTGTTGCAGGGTTTTTTGCACAGTTTCCCAATCAGTAAAGCGGGTTTGGTTAAAACTATTCAGATAAAGTTTAAAACTTTTGGACTCGATAAGATTTTCGCTGGCCGCATTCAGGCTAACGTGACCAATAGCGACTTGAGGAACACCCCGTGAATTGAGCCAGGATAGCTCATACATTGTCCAGATATCAGCCCCGTGAAATGGGAGGTTATCGGGAAACAATCCAAGCGGCTCACGGTTCATACTACGAGGAACGGCTTGTAATAATGATGGCTCATAAGTATCGCAATAGGAAGTTGGTTTTCCGAGAGTAAGTTCGGTGAGGGCCTGATTATTCTGATACAAAGACATAAGATTCCTTAAAGCTAATTACCCTGCATGTAAGAGCTATCGGGTAGAGATTATTGTTGTTCAAATAGCTTGTAGTGTATCAAGGAATGTTGATAATTCGTATTTTTATTGTGCATTAATCATTACTTACCGTATTTATCAAGCCAGTGTAGTTCGGCCTGTGTGAAGCTGAGTCTTCTTCCAGCGCTTTCATGTTGATTTTATACAAGGGAGGAAGTTACATAACCTTTTATAATAGTAGGTCAATTGAAATAGTAGATCACTTGAAGGGGACTCAGTCCGACTCTTGTGATCTGATTCATCACCAAATCACTAAGCGGACTGAGTTATGTCAATAATCAAACATCAAGAATCAGTTTGTTCTTGGTTGTTCCATATACTCCTGAAGAGAACCATCAAAGGCAATGTTCCCTTTGTCGACTTTGATAACCCGCTCTGCAAGTCTAAAGACACGTGGATCATGGCTTATCATGAGCACTGTTTTACCATGAACGATATTATTCAGTGCTTCTGCAAAGCTATTTATCTTACTGTTGTCCAGATAAGTGGTAGGTTCATCAAAGAGCAGTATTTCCGGTGTCTTAAGGTACAGGCGTGCTAAACCAACGACTTGCCTTTCACCACCTGACAAGGAAGAGCCTTTTTCATCAATATGTGAATCCAGACCATCTTTCAGTTTACCCAATAGCTCACTGCCACCCGCTTTAATTAACGCAGAAATCATATCTTCTCTGGTTGATTCTGTATTGGCGATGTGCAGGTTATCGTATAACGTGCCTTTTATAATCTGAGTCTGTTGTGACATCACGCCAAATTTTTGCAACCAACGCTGATTATCGGGGTTATCCAGAACTTCGCCAAAAATTGAAACATAACCGTCAGTTAATGGGGTTAAACCAGTCACAATATCAAATATCGTACTTTTACCCTGACCGTTATCACCAACAATAAGGATACGTTCACCTTTTTGTATAGAGATATTCATATCTTTGAACAAAGTATCTCTGTCATTATAGGAAAACGTATTGATGTTGATATCAATAGCATCAGGACTGTAATTGCCTGCTGGTTTATTGTGTTTTTTGGGATTTGGCTTGTAAGAACCTAACAATTCGAAAAACTCTGTCTAACAGCGATTTGAGTGAAGCAAATTTATTTAAATGATTGCTGTATCTCTTAATCGAATCAGACATTAATTGCTCGTAGGTAAAAGCAGCAACAAAGTTACCGGGGTTGATCGTTCCATCCATCAGTAACAAACCCCCATACCAAAGCACGGCAATTGTTGATGCTAACTGTGCAAAAAAGCCAAGCGGAACGGATAAGGACATAAATAACCCGGTGATCCTCTCGACGTTTTTTACTTTAGTATTAGCATCATTAATTCTCTTTTTTTCTGACTCTTCAGAATTAAAAATTTTGACAGATTTGATCCAGGAAAGAGACTCTTGTATCGCTCCTGTTAATCGTGAGTTATAGATTTGTAGAATTCTTTCATAAACTGCGACCCGACTAGTGATCGGTTTGCTGATCAAGGTGGTCAGACAAACCATCATAAATGCCAAAATAGCTAGTTTAATATCAATCAGAGCCATGGCAATGAACGGGCCAATAATAGATAGCGTATCATAGAGAAATTCGCTATATAAATCTCTGACCCTATCCGATATGAGATAAGTATCGTTTTTTATTCTGAATGCCAGATTAGCTGAGTGAAATTTTCTGGTTATATGGTAGGGAAAAGAGAGGAAAGAATCGACCAGCGATTTCCTCATATTATAACTCAGTTCTGACGCATTAATTGTCTGCATCCAGATAATAATAGCGTGACTAATAACAATTAATAATGATACTCCAATTAGAGAAGCAATTAATTGGTTAAATGAGAAGGAGAGAATCAACTTGTCCTTCAACAAGGTATTAACTAATTCCTGTACAAGAAATGGAAATACCACCTCAGCTAAAGCTGCCACTATAGTAAAAACAATAGCCAGTACTAATGCTGTTTTTTGTTTCCGTATAAAAGAGTAAAGGAATGTAATATATTTCATATACTGATCACTGTTCAGTTATCAATTTAACTAGTATAGGCAACATGTTAAAACTTATCATCCTATAAAAAGGCAGCTGACTCCATCCCTGGAATATACCCGTTGTCTTTCAGGTTGTAATTTGAAATCCATAGGGTATATATATCCTATAAAATACAGGTGGTTTTAAAAAGTCATCATGGTGCTATGTAATGGATTAAAAAACCCAATAAGCACGAGCATAATATAAACCAAAGATACTATTTATATTGTAATTAACTCAATAACTATGAGTGAAAACGATGTGATCAATATTATCGCTTTGTTTATCACAATATTATATTACCTGTATTTTGTGAGAATATCTATTTAAATGCATAACCATGCAGGAAAGTAGCGCACCGCTCTTCATATATTCAGATAAGTTGAATAATTTTGGCGTTAATGCCAGTTTGGAACAAATTTTTTCCAATTCATGGTTTTTGTTCATTTCATAGATATAATCCTCCGTGCCTGCTTTCAGGTCGTTGATATTGGATGAACAGAGAACATACTGATTAACTCTGACAGAGTTACAGATCCCACTATAAGCGATACCTTTGCTTATGCTGATAATGTTGGTAACTTTTTCCAGTTCTTTCAGTTCGTCGCTGCTGACCCCGTCGGTATATACGAGAGTATTTTCTTTATCCAGAGAGAAAATACTGCAATCCAGGTGGTAAAGATAAGGATCTCTTTCTTCAATTTTCACGATCTTAAGACCGAATTTCTCTTCCATCCAGTCGAAAGTTCTGATGTCACTTCTGATTCCATAACCGCCGACCAATACATTGTCATGCAGATATTTTAACTCAGCTTCCCCCTCAAAAAAGTAAGGCGCAACTTCAGTTTTATAACCTAATGATTCAAAGAAACGCACTCCAATAGGGGTTTCTGATCTTCTGATTTCTGATGCAAAATTGGCAACTATTGCTGTTGGATCTTCGTCACCAATAATAATTCCCAGGTTGGCAACATACACCTGATCTTGCAGCTCTTGATGAGTGTCAGATGGCAGCAAATAGACCAATGATTGTGATGACATAAAGCTGTACAGCTTATAAAACTGTCTTAATGCGATATTGCTGTTAACAGTAATAGCGGACTCATCAAGTTCCTCCATCCAAATATTATTTCTTACGTTGGTATTTAATGAAAATGGAGGTGCCAATAAAAAGGCTGGCATTTTTAAATCAGAAATGATATTGGGAGAATTCTTTAACATCTTAAAACCTCAGATCTAGTTTATATTATTCGTTTATAGAGAGATTATTTATAGAGAGCTGTCGTTGATTCTAACTAACTTAGTCATGCCACCTGTGACATGCTCTTTTTCAGTAACTAATGAGGTTAATTCATCATCATCAGTAACAGGGATCACTAAGTCAACTTGTGAACCATACCGAATCATTGAGAATCTATCACCCTGATATACTGGCTTATGTTGTTGTATATGGAATGGTGTGATTGTATCAACATCATAATCACCAACCTGAACCATATAGTATTCTCTATTAATGCCAGGAGAGTAGACTTTATTGACGACTCGCTGATTCAGAGATAAATAATCGTCATAAACTAACTCGATATTCTCTTTATAGAAAATATTATTCTCTACATCAATCATTGGTAGATTGTTTGTTTCTAGAGGTTCATGTTCCGAGTAACTAAGGATGCCATCATAGGGAACTCTATTAATATGCACGTCATAACATGTCATAAAGATACCAATGACAAGTGAACGCTTATCATAATGTTTATCTCTGATGATATCCTGAATGCTGTATTTTTTCCCTTTTACTTCTGTAATCGCCTCATCCGGGTTTATTATTCCGTTATAAATAACGAACCCATCAGCAGGGGATAAAAAATACCTGTCATCCGTATTAATTGTTCTCACCGGATCTCTGAAAAAACCTTCTTGAAAATAGGTTTCATGCGGGATATCAGGTAGCCCATTAAATATCGATTTAATGGCTTCTGTCATTTTGTTATTCATTATTACCTTCTAAAAAATGTCCATCAACTGGTACATGAAACAGAAAAAAAGTAACATAATTTAAACACTTACAGCGAGATATGTTACAGCCTATTATTAATGATTCAATTTTATTTTATTTGGGGGTATCATTATTTTTTGTTTGTCAGTAAACACAATTTAACCTAAGTTATCTGGAGCGTTAGATTGCTAACTAAATATATCGATACTATAAATTATGAGCGTTAAGGTAGTTTATTATATATATCTGTCAGTGATATTTATCACAAATTCGGCAAAAAGTTTGAATAAATTGTTTATAACGGGAGCAAATTTATTTTTTTATCCCTGATTGCTCGATAATTAAAACAACTTAATTAACATTTTTACACATATAATTAACTATTACATACACTGGAAGTAATTGCACATTATTATTTTATCATTAAATGATTACTTTCGATGTTTAATCTTATTTAGCTCGAACGATTCCCTGTATCACTCAAGTTGCAGAACAAAGTCCACAACTTGAACAACGAAAAGAATATAGCTATGACATTTAATGTTACTTGACTAAATGTAATTTTTTATTTACCGGAAAGTAACCTTTCTAACAATGGTGATCTGAACAAGCCATATGGGTCAAATTTTTTTAATATATTAGCAGTTGAATGCCAGTTAGTATCAGGGGGTAATCCATCAGTAAACGAAGCAGGAATTTTCTTGGTTAATATATCTTCGTCATCCCATGCTGCATTTTTACTGTATGCCCAGCCTTTACTCCATTCGACACGAATAGATGCGTAAGAACCGTCAAACTCCTGAAACAACCATTGTTCAAGTCTGTTATAAAAATCAGCAGCATATTTCGTTTCTGGCAGGGTTAAAACATCAAGCCAAATAGCGACATCCCATTCTGGATGATCCGGACGTGGGCGGATCGCAGATAAACTTGGCACAACAGCATCTTTTTGTACTACTTCAGCAGGAGTATCCAGTCCTGAAACACGGATCTCGATTGGCCCGTTGACAGGATATTTTCCATGACTTTCATATTCTTTTATCAACATCTTCCATTGTGAGTAAAAAAGATTGAGGACTTTCTGAATATTATCTCGACGGGTTAATATTG
The DNA here is from genome assembly GCF_003386665.1 of Xenorhabdus cabanillasii. Taxonomy (NCBI): domain Bacteria; kingdom Pseudomonadati; phylum Pseudomonadota; class Gammaproteobacteria; order Enterobacterales; family Morganellaceae; genus Xenorhabdus; species Xenorhabdus cabanillasii. The sequence continues at coordinate 1,776,672 of NZ_QTUB01000001.1, forward strand.
CATAACCATTTGCAGTAACACGTAATGTCGTTGGTTTGACATAGAGTAATAAGTTTTTGCTCCAGCCCCAGAGGTCGGCTCCTTCAGTTAAAAAATAACTTGCCATGATAAAGTATTGGCCTGCCCCAAATGCCGGCGTGATATTTGGGAGGTTATGGGTTATCTTTTTGATTAAATCAGATAGCTGAATGGGAATATTATCGGAAAATGGATAATTGTACGGTTGTGCAACCTGGACGCTGGAAAGGGGTTTATCAGGTGAAATACTCCATACCTTTAACCAAGGATGAATTGTAAATGGAAATAAAATGGCTTCAGCACGACCACTTTTATCAAGGAAATGGCTGAAAGTTCTTTTATTTTTTTCGTCTTGTACGGGAGCAAATAATTCTGCTGCCGGGATATTAATAATACTTTCACACCGAAGACGTTGGTTTTTTCCTGCCTGAAGCTCGACATTTAAAATCAGAGAACACCCTAAGTGAACAAGAAGAGGCGCACAATTCGGATCATTTCGTTTAAAACGCTTAATGACATATTGTGCATTTTTCTCATCCCACACTACAGCAGACAAAGACAGGATAGAGTTGCTGAGTGAACCATAACTGTGACCTGACTGCGATTTTTCATTAAGCGCTTTTATACCTGTTCCATGACCACCTATTGCCAGTACTCCCCCCAGTGTTAAATCACCCGGTGCTGGGGTAGCTGTAAAGCCTATTTCTTGTTCTTCCATTTTTGTTGTAAGTGTCTCCATCAATACGCCAGTTTGCGCGGTAACAATTGAATATTGAGGAAGGTGCTTAATACTTATTTGTGTAAAATGTTGTGTGAGATCGATAAGTATAATGCGGTTACTATTCTGACCTTTTGGTGGAATGATCAGGGGAGACCAGTTATGTGATTCACCCACAACTCTCAGTTTATAATTTTGTTTCCAGGCCCAATTGACGACAGAAATAACATCTTTATCAGAATTAGGTACACTGCATGGAATATTCTCTGCGTGAATTTCTTCTGACCAATTGGTAAAACGGCGATATGTTAATTTTACATTTTCAGGGAAGTTAATTAAACTGTGTTTTTCCTTAATGTCAGTATATTCTTTATGTAGTTCACGGTTTTTTTTATTTTCTATATTCATAATGTTATTGACCTATTTTATGTAAATAAAATCACCATTATGAATTCATATTTTTAATATGAATATGCAGTGATGTTATTTTTTATATTAATATCATGATTAATTCATTGTTTGCAGACGTTTTTTATTGACTATTTCCAATAAATCTGAATTGAGTACAAAAGGGATGTTACTTGAAGGGAGTTAATTCTTTTTGTAACGATAAATAGTATCATTTTTCATACTATTACTTTATGACAGCGATGCCGTCCGAAATCTATTAAGTATAGCTGTTATTTCGTTGAAAAACGTATAGGAATGAGTAAAACAACAGTATTGGGCTGAAAAATGGAAGAAATAATCATATGACCTTCAATGTGACAGAAGCACTTTCTGACTTTACCAAACGCTATGTTGAACTGTGGCAGGAAGAAACAGGGTTACCGCCCGCCAGCAGCGAGCTGTATGGTATACCTTCACCTTGTATCGAACGGACGGGAGATGGTGTAGTGCACTGGCTTCCCAAACCATTTTCTGTCCGGGAAAAACTCAGTAAGGTAGAAAAAGCGTTAGAGATCCGTTTGCAGGACTCAATCCATGATTACTATGTCATGCAGTTTGCTGGGGATATGACTGTCAATTTTGAGAAGCAGGTTCTCAATTTGATTCAGGTATGGAGTGAAGATGACTTCATCCGATTGCAGGAAAATCTGATAGGTCATCTTGTGACGCAGAAACGGCTGAAACTTCCACCGACGGCATTTATCGGAACAACGGATACAGAGATGCAACTGGTTTCTGTATGTAATCTGACAGGACAGGTGATACTTGAACAGTTTGGCAGCCATGAACGAACCATCTTATCCGCTGATTTAGCGACCTTTCTTTCCACTATCAGTCCTGTGACAGTTTTGTAGATGCAGATATCGGTTTAATTTTTTGTGAGATATATCTTACATGCTATGTAAGATATATCCCATAATCATATAATGAATATCTTTGATAAATATTATTTTTATTTTATATCAATAATATGCAAATTATTATCACGATATCTTTCTTAAACGTACTTCTTCTGCGGATTCAGATAGCTTGTTTCAACCCTTCGAATAATAGATCCTTTTGTTGTTCCGTTAGGAATCATAGCAAAAAAATCATTAAGGAATCGAACCATCAGGAAGGTGGCTCAGGGACGAAAAGGTATAGACACGTTTGTCGGATACTATCAGTATAATGATCTTTTAAGGAATAACTGACAGGGACGTATTTTGTCAGGGAATGAGCAGGAAGCGACCAATTTAGCAGGACTGCTATGCCAATTAAATAAGAGGGGGAGATTTTGTCTCCCCCTCTTATTTTATGACACTTTATCTTGCCACAAATTTTCCGCTGAAATCGAACAATGGTACTCTTACGGTCTAATGACGTGATGGCAACTTCTGTCATCAGAACATCAGTCATCAGTACAACTAAGATAAGATAAAAACCATGAGTATCGAGAAACAAATTCTACATAAATTACAGCTTATTGAAGCCACTATGAAAACAGTTGGTTTATGGCAGAGCTATCCTCCTAAACCAGAAGCGTTCGAAAGCACAGAACCTTTTTCAATTGATACTATGGCTGCTGAACAGTGGCTCCAGTGGGTGCTCATTCCGAGAGTGTGCGCTTTGATTGAACAGAAAGCCTGTCTACCGACGGCGTTTGTCATCGCACCTTATTTTGAAGAGGTATATAAGGAAAAAACAGAACATTATTTGCCGTTGCTTGAGTACCTGCGCGAATTGGATAATCTGTTTGTACAGGGAAGTTTTACACCGAATAGTGACACGGAATAGTTGATATGCTGGAGATTATTTATCAGGATGAACATATTGTTGCTGTGAATAAACCTGCGGGCTGGCTGGTTCATCGTAGCTGGCTCGCTCGTCATGAAACCGTGTTTGTCATGCAGACATTACGCGATCAACTCGGACAGCATGTGTTCCCTGTTCATCGGTTGGATAGACCGACATCGGGCGTTTTGTTGATGGGACTGTCAAGCGAAGTGGCAAGAACACTTTCTCAACAATTCGAATACCAGCAGATGCAAAAAACCTATCATGCGGTTGTGCGTGGTTATGTCGAAGGAGAAGATATTATTGACTACGCATTAAGGGAAGAGTTGGATAAAATTGCGGATCAGTTTGCGGATACGGATAAGGAAGCACAATCAGCAATTACTTATTACCGTGCATTGGCGAAAGTTGAGTGTCCGGTTGAAATTGGGCGTTATCCGACATCACGTTTCAGTTTGTTGGAACTGAAGCCCAAAACGGGCCGTAAGCATCAGTTACGACGGCATATGGCGCATATCCGTCATCCCATCATCGGGGATACTACGCACGGGGATTTGCGACAAAATCGAGGAGTTGCTAAATATTATCAAACGGGCAGATTAATGCTGCATGCAAGCCATCTTCAGCTTCAGCATCCGGTGACAGGAAAAAACCTGTTGTTGACTGCCCGATGGGATTCACCGTGGCAGCATTTGCTTGAACAATTTGGCTGGCAGGGTGTTATGCCGGAGCTGGAATGTCCACGCCCGATAACTTTCAAGTTGTAGCCAAAAAATAGCAGCTTGAAAAATAAAAGGGCCAACCACTCACGAATAAAAGCAGTATCAAACATTAAAGAGATCAATATCTATGGCAAAGATTGGTATTTTCGTTGGTACAGTTTATGGTAATGCGCTGGCGGTTGCGGAAGAAGCGCAGCAAATTCTTGAACAACAAGGACATGAGGTCGAGGTCTTTGAAGATGCGACTCTGGAACAATGGCAAGTGTATTTGCAACAGGTTGTTCTGGTGGTGACATCAACGACCGGACAAGGTGATTTGCCTGATAATATTCAACCACTTTATACCGGGTTGAGTGATCGGTTGGGTTATCAGCCTGATCTACATTATGGCCTAATTGCATTGGGTGACAGTAGTTATGATACATTTTGCGGAGGCGGTCATGCCTTTGATGAACTGTTACAAGAACAGGGCGCTAAACGGATCGGAGAGGTTTTGCTGATTGATGCCGCTGAAGTGGTTGAGCCGGAAGTCTTTGCCCAGGATTGGGTTGAGGAGTGGGGAACCCTGTTATAGGATTTCTGTCACACCGCTTATACCCTTCATTTTGATCAGGTCAATTTACGAAGAGGAATAGGCGGTGTATGACACGGCTGATATAATTACTTACGAGTCAGCTTTTCCAAATCCGCTTCGATTTCTGCAATCTTATTGGCAACAACATGCTCAAGGTGACGTAAGTCATCCAGAATTTTGTGCTTCAAATCCACTTCTGCCTGATCACGTTTGCAGATTTGATCCAATTCTTCAAGCACATAACGCAGATTAGTGTTGATCTCTTTGACTTCTTTGTAACCTTGCCCTGAATTATTGTCAGATACAGTTTTCAGTTGGCGTGGGTATTTGAATTTAACGCTTTTGGCAAAGAATTCGCCCTTATCCTTACGGAAATAAATCTTAAGAATGTCGTTATTCGCTTCCTGACGGAGGCTATAGCGATCAATATCTTCAGGATGTGAGATCCCCAAACTTTTTAAGTTATCGTACATAGCGCGTCACCTAGTCACCTAAATAAAATGGAAAATATCAAAAAACCGCAGAATTATTATCCATTTCGTATTTGTTGAAAGTCAATCAATTAGTGACCATTAAAAGAATATGCAGTTCATGAAATAAAAATCTTTTTATTTCAATTCATTATAGTTTTTCTTTTATGTATTAAGATGGGTTTAACTACATATATGCCGTTTTTTCACAAAGTGATATGAGTTTAGTGATTTGATTAAAACTTGCTTCTAAATTGCGGCTATTATCTTTGATTATGCTTATATCTTTCATTAATTACTTTTCCCTAATATAATGAATTATCTGGCAAGAATCGCTCAGGATTTTAGAGATAATAACTAACCTTGGTTTTCAGTGATAAAAAAATAGCGGATTTATTATCCGCTATTAAAAGAGTCAGTCTATTGTGCGTAACAATTCATTAATGCCAACCTTGCCGCGAGTTTTAGCATCCACTTTCTTCACAATAACAGCACAATACAGACTGTAGCTGCCATCTTTGGAAGGCAAGTTGCCGGATACGACGACAGATCCCGCCGGTACACGGCCGTAGTGGATTTCGCCAGTTTCACGATCATAGATCCTGGTGCTTTGACCGATGTAAACACCCATTGAGATCACGGAACCTTCTTCCACAATAACCCCTTCTACGATTTCAGAACGGGCACCAATAAAACAGTTGTCTTCAATGATGGTTGGGTTGGCTTGCAATGGTTCCAGGACACCACCAATGCCAACGCCACCAGACAAATGAACGTTTTTACCGATTTGGGCACAGGAGCCGACAGTTGCCCAAGTGTCTACCATTGTACCTTCATCCACATAGGCACCGAGGTTGACGTAAGATGGCATTAACACTGTATTACGTGCAATATATGCCCCCTGACGGACTGCCGCGGGGGGCACGACACGGAAACCTTCTTTTTCGAAACGAGCCTGATCATAATCAGTAAATTTCATAGGCACTTTGTCAAAATAGCGACTTTCAGCTCCTTCCATAACTTGATTGTTATTAATACGGAAAGAGAGCAATACTGCTTTTTTCAGCCATTGATGTGTGACCCACTCATCTGCAATTTTTTCAGCGACACGTAGTTTACCGCTGTCCAGCATTTGAATCGCTTGATTGACGGCGTTACGGGTTTCTTCGTCAACGGTTGCAGGTGAGATGTCGGTGCGGTTTTCAAATGCATTTTCAATAATGGCCATTAATTCGGTAATGGATTGGAATTGCTGCATTGGTATGGGATCCCTCATATTTAGTCGAATATTGGTTAGTTAACGTTATACTTTATCCTTGGTGTTAAGGGCTTCTGTCAACCTTTCTGATAATTCCCCCCTGATTTTTTTATCTAGTGCCAGGTGATCTTTGTCAGCCAGCACAAAAAGATCTTCCACGCGTTCACCGATAGTTGTAATGCGGGCACCATGCAGGGAAACCCCCAATTCAGCAAAAATACTGCCAACCCGTGCCAACAGCCCCGGTTGATCCAACGCAACCAGTTCCATATAACTACGACGGGGATTTTGTGTTGGTAAAAAATTCACGTTAGGCGGAACATCAAAATGACGTAATTTCGCTGGTAAATTACGCGTCTTAGGGGGCTTCGGATGAGGTGCATTAATGGCTTTGAGTAAAGCCCGGCGGATGGGTTCATGACGATCTGGTGCCAGTGAGTGATCGTTCGGATCCAGTATGACAAAGGTATCCATCGCCATTTCATCCCGATTGGTAAAGATCTGGGCATTATGGACGCTTAAGTTGCGTCGATCTAACTCTCCAACAACAGCAGCGAAAAGAGAAGGCCGATCCTGGCACCAGATGAAAATTTCCGTTCCTCCATGAGAAAATGACGTACTGATTAATACCATTGGTTCCGGTGATTGATGATTAACCAGATGGCTGGCATGCCAGGCTAATTGATCCGGGGTATGACGCAAAAAATAATCTGCATGGCAGCGACTCCAAATATAGTGTAGCTTTTGTTCGTCAATATTCTCCTGTCGTAGCAGAGCCAGTGCCTGCAAACGATTGTGACGGATATGATCACGTAAATCAGGGGTATTCTGTACTCCTTTGAGTAACTGGGTTTCAGTAGCAAAGTAGAGTTCACGCAGCAGGCTCTGTTTCCAATTACTCCATAGTTTGGTATTTGTGGCGCAGATGTCTGCAACGGTCAGGCAGAGCAAGTAATTCAGGCGATTTTGATTTTTGACCTGACAGGCGAATTGCTGAATGACTTCGGGATCTTGGATATCCCGCCGCTGTGCAGTGACTGACATCAGCAAATGATAATGAACGAGCCACTCTATTAATTCTGCTTCACGAGTTGTCAGCCCGTGTTGTATGGCAAAGGTGAACGCATCTTTAGCACCCAGTTCGGAATGATCGCCGTTACGCCCTTTGGCAATATCATGGAAAAAAGCAGCCAGTCGCAACAGTTCAGGTTGTGGAATACGAGGATAGAGTTCGACACATACAGGGTGGAGCATGCGGTTATTTTCATCAGCAAAGCTTTCCAGCTTTTGCAATACCCGGATAGTATGTTCGTCAACGGTATAAGCATGGAACAAATCGAACTGCATTTGACCGACAATATTACTCCAAAGTGGTGTATAGGCACTTAAAACACTATGGCGGTGCATTGAAAGCAAAGCGCTTTTGACTGCATGAGGATGGCGCAGGATTTCCATAAAAATTTTTCGTGCCTCAGGCAGCTCACACAAAGGCTGGCTGAGATTTCTGCGGGCATAGCGAAGCTGGCGCAATGTAGTGGAGTAGATCCCTGTTATCTCCTGATGGACTGCCATGTGATAAAACATTTTCAGAATTGCGGCAGGATCACGGCTAAACAGTGTGTCATCAATGACATCAATCAGGTCTCCCCGCAACTGAAATTCTTCATTCAGAGCGCGTGGCTTTTCGTCAGGCTGTATTGTCAGAATTGCTTCATCAAAAAGTTGCAGCAGCATCTCATTCAGCTCACTGACACGGCGTGTCATGCGGTAGAAATCCTTCATCATCTGCTCGACGGGTTGATTGCGTTCACCTTCATACCCGAGCAGCCGGGCTACACTGAACTGGCGCTCAAACAGCAGTCGGTTGTCATAGCGGGTAACGGTCAGATGGAGGGCAAAACGGATATGCCAGAGAAAATTTTGGCATTCGTTTAATTCATTACGCTCTTCGTGGGTCAGAAAGCCAAAATCGACCATTTCATCTAAAGATGTTGCCCCGAAATGGCGGTGAGCAACCCAAAGTAAAGTATGAATATCACGCAATCCCCCAGGGCTGCTTTTGATATCGGGTTCCAGATTGTAGCTGGTGCTGTGATAGCGTTGATGACGTTTTTTCTGTTCGGTCAGTTTGGCAGCAAAAAATTGGGCTGATGGCCAGAAATCATCACTAAAAATTTGCTTCTGCAAGCGCAGGAACAGCGGTAAATCACCACAAATTAAACGGGATTCAATAAGATTTGTGGCGATTGTCAGATCAGCAAGCCCTTTTTCAAGACACTCTTCGAATGTTCTGACACTGTGGCCGACTTCCAGGCGAATATCCCATAACAGCGTAATGAATTGCCCGATGCGGGTTGATTGTTCTTCAGTCAGTGGATATTCGCTTAGAACCAGCAGGTCAATATCAGAAAGAGGGTGCAACTCCCGTCGGCCATAACCACCGACCGCAATCAGGGAAAGTGAATCTATCTGATCAAACCCTTGTTGCTGCCATAACCGTATCAGAAGCCTGTCAATATAATCACTGCGGGTATAAATCAATGCAGTCGGAGAAATGCCAGCTTTGAATGCTTGCTCAAGCCACAATTGAAACTCATCAATATGTTGTTTCAGCACGGGACACCGAAGATCATCATGGGAAAATTCCACCGGAGACAGTGGAGGAATAGGGGCATGCGCAAAAGCAATATCAACTGGCATATTCAGAAACCTATGATAAGAAAACCGTGAGGTGAACAGGCGTTAGTGGTCGATGATGAAGCATTGATGGGGACAGTTTATGTACAAGGGCTGCATTTATCAATGCTGTTTATACCCGTTGTCTTTCAAGTTGCAGCTTTGTTGGCTGCATCTTGAAATCCATACTTATTACTCGTTAACTAATACGGCTGAAATATGTGGTTCTTCTTCTTTGCGCCAGGTCATGATTTCACAACCGTTGTCGGTAACGACAATGGTATGTTCATATTGCGCAGACCAGCCACGATCTTTAGTTTTGACTGTCCAGCCATCTTTCATGGTACGGATACGAAAATCGCCGGTGTTGACCATAGGTTCAATAGTGAAGGCCATACCTTTTTGCAGAATAACGCCACCATCATCAGCATCGTAATGAAGCACGTGAGGTTCTTCATGGAAACCCCTGCCGATACCGTGACCACAATATTCGCGAACTACAGAGTAATCGTGACTTTCCACGTATTGCTGAATTGCTTTGCCGATGCAGCGCAGACGGATACCCGGTTTAACCATTTTCAGTGCAAGGTACAGGCTCTCCTGAGTGATACGACACAGGCGTTCGCCCTGAATAGTTGGTGTACCGACAATAAACATTTTGGAGGTATCACCGTGAAATTCATTTTTAATCACAGTCACATCAATGTTAACGATATCGCCTTCTTTCAGTACTTTGTCATCGCTTGGAATGCCGTGGCAAACCACGTCATTGACAGAGATACAGACGGATTTAGGGAAACCGTGGTAACCCAGACAGGCGGAAATGGCCTGCTGTTTATTCGTGATGTATTCGTGGCAAATGCGATCAAGTTCACCAGTGGTTACGCCCGCCTTAATGTGCGGTTCGATCATCTCCAGAACCTCAGCTGCCAGACGCCCGGCAACGCGCATTTTCTGAATGTCTTCGTCTGTTTTGATAGTAATAGCCATGAAATCAGTCCATTAGAATCGGAGGAGTTACCGATTCTTTGATATTAATTAAGAAAAAAATGATGATGGTAATGGTATCAGCCCACTGTATATCTAACAATAACTGCTGATCGCCAAGACTAGCAGAAAGCTGTAACAAATGTTGGTGTATGGGGGCGGTTTATGGTATAAAGCGCGCCGGTATTCTGTGTAATTGTTTCCTATAGTGGAGGTAATATACAGGAATGCTGAATAAACTCATTTGTGTAAATAACACACACGGATCGGCACATACACCGGGGTGCTCTCATGTGGCTAATTCGTATGAATATCCTTCATATGGTATGAATAGCACACAGTTAAAGAGTCGGTGTCATGGGATCTGTGGAGGCATAACCCCAATTAACTTTATAGAGGTCTAAAATGGCAACTGTTTCCATGCGCGATATGCTGCAAGCGGGCGTTCACTTCGGTCACCAGACTCGTTACTGGAACCCAAAAATGAAACCTTTCATCTTTGGTGCTCGTAACAAAGTTCATATCATCAACCTGGAAAAAACTGTTCCAATGTTCAATGGTGCTTTGGCAGAACTGAACAAAATTGCTTCCCGTAAAGGCAAGATTCTGTTTGTTGGCACCAAGCGTGCGGCAAGCGAAGCAGTAAAAGAAGCAGCACTGAGCTGTGACCAATACTTTGTTAACCACCGTTGGTTAGGTGGTATGCTGACCAACTGGAAAACTGTTCGTCAGTCAATCAAGCGTCTGAAAGATCTGGAAGTTCAGTCTCAGGACGGTACTTTTGACAAGCTGACCAAGAAAGAAGCACTGATGCGTTCTCGTGAACTTGGTAAGCTGGAAAACAGCCTGGGCGGTATCAAAGACATGGGCGGCCTGCCTGATGCTCTGTTTGTTATCGATGCTGAACACGAACACATTGCTATCAAAGAAGCAAACAACCTGGGTATCCCAGTATTCGCTGTTGTTGATACTAACTCTGATCCAGACGGTGTTGATTTCATCATCCCTGGTAACGACGATGCAATCCGTGCAGTAAAACTGTACCTGAACGCTGCGGCTACTGCTGTTCGTGAAGGCCGTTCACAAGATCTGGCTGTTCAGGCTGAAGAAGGTTTTGTAGACGCTGAATAATAAGGCATGCTCGTTCTTGAGCCCCTTATTGACCAGGTATTGAAATATATTGGTTAGGGGGCCTATTATGGCCCCCTTTACTTATCTGATATAGAACTATTATCTGATAACTTTCCACGCGGAATCTTATCTTCCCGCGAGACACATCGAGGAATAAAACAAATGGCTGACATTACCGCTGCTCTGGTAAAAGAACTGCGTGAGCGTACTGGCGCAGGCATGATGGAATGTAAAAAAGCACTGGTTGAAGCAAATGGTGATATCGAACTGGCTATCGATAACATGCGTAAATCAGGTCAGGCAAAAGCAGCTAAAAAAGCAGGCCGTGTTGCGGCTGAAGGCGTTATCCTGGTTGAGGTTTCAGCTGATGCTAAATTCGCAGGTATCGTTGAACTGAACTGTGAAACTGACTTCGTTGCTAAAGATTCAGGCTTCCTGGCGTTCGGTAAAGAAGTTATTGCTTCCGTTATGGCTGACAAAAACGCTGACATTGATGCACTGAAAGCTAAGTTCGAAGAACAGCGCACTACTCTGGTAGCGAAAATTGGTGAAAACATCAACATCCGTCGCGTTGCTATTCTGGAAGGTGAAGCGGTAGGCTCTTACCTGCACGGCGCTCGTATCGGTGTTCTGGTTGCTGCTGAAGGCGCAAACGAAGAGCTGATCAAACACATCGCAATGCACGTTGCTGCAAGCAAGCCAGAATATGTAAACCCAACTGACGTTCCTGCTGACGTTGTTGAGCGTGAGCATCAGATCCAGCTGGACATCGCTATGCAGTCTGGCAAGCCACGCGAAATCGCAGAGAAAATGGTTTCTGGCCGTATGAACAAATTCACCGGCGAAATCTCTCTGACTGGTCAGAACTTCGTGATGGACCCAAGCAAAACTGTTGGTGCTCTGCTGAAAGAAAACAATGCTAAAGTTATCGACTTTATTCGCTTCGAAGTGGGCGAAGGCATTGAAAAAGTTGAAGCTGATTTCGCAGCAGAAGTTGCTGCAATGAGCAAACAGTCTTAATTGTTTAAACGGAGCCGCCCATTGGCGGTTCTGTCTTATTTCAAGATGAATTTTACATCTGGCTGCATAGCGTGGATGTGTAGTAATTGAATAAATCGTAGTAATCCCCAATAATCCTTATCTGCTTAGGACTGAACACCATGGCAACCAATGCAAAACCCGTATATCAGAGAATCCTGCTTAAGCTCAGTGGAGAAGCCCTGCAAGGCACAGAAGGTTTTGGTATCGATGCCAGCGTCTTAGACCGCATGGCTCAGGAAATCAAGGAACTGGTTGAGCTGGGTATTCAGGTTGGTGTCGTTATTGGCGGAGGTAATCTGTTTCGTGGAGCCGGGTTGGCTGAAGCAGGAATGAACCGTGTAGTCGGCGACCACATGGGCATGTTGGCGACCGTGATGAACGGTCTGGCGATGCGTGACGCCTTACATCGCGCCTATGTGAACGCCCGTTTGATGTCCGCTATCCCGCTGAATGGCGTATGTGACAACTATAGTTGGGCTGAAGCTATCAGCTTACTGCGTCACGGCCGTGTTGTTATTTTCTCGGCAGGTACTGGCAACCCGTTCTTTACGACAGATTCCGCAGCCTGCTTGCGCGGCATTGAAATTGAAGCGGATGTTGTGTTAAAAGCAACCAAAGTTGACGGGGTCTATTCTGCTGATCCTGCAAAAAATCCTGAAGCCGTTCTCTATAATAAGCTTACTTATCAGGAAGTATTGGAACGTGAATTGAAAGTCATGGATCTCGCAGCCTTTACGCTGGCCCGTGACCATAACCTGCCAATTCGTGTTTTCAATATGAACAAACCAGGTGCACTTCGTCGTGTTGTCATGGGGGAAAGTGAAGGTACATTGATTTCTCACGGCTGATTTCTCACGATCTGATTTATCATTTCCCGTACTCAGAGACATTGGTGAAATTTGACGGTATGATCAGTGTCCTGATACGCCGAATTTAATGGCACAGGACCATAAAATATCATGTTAATATTTATGGTCTAGAACATAACCAGCTCCCAAGGGTTTATAACGTGATTAATGAAATCAAAAAAGACGCACAAGACCGCATGGAAAAAAGCGTCGAAGCACTGAAAAACCAAATCAGCAAGGTGCGTACTGGCCGTGCTTCTCCTAGCCTGTTGGATGGCATCAGCGTTGAATATTACGGCGCTGCAACACCATTGCGTCAGATCGCAAACGTTGTTGCCGAAGATGCGCGTACTTTAGCGATCACGGTATTTGATCGTTCTATGACCGCAGCTGTTGAAAAAGCGATTATGGCTTCTGATCTGGGTTTAAACCCATCTTCCGCTGGAACCATCATTCGCGTTCCTCTGCCACCACTGACTGAAGAACGTCGTAAAGATCTGATTAAGGTCGTTCGTGGTGATGCAGAACAAGGCCGTGTGTCCATTCGTAATATCCGCCGTGATGCTAACGATAAGGTTAAAGCACTGCTGAAAGATAAAGAAATCAGTGAAGATGAAGAACGTCGTTCGCAGGACGATATTCAGAAACTGACTGATAGTTTCATCAAAAAGGTTGATGAAGCACTGGCGAATAAAGAAGCAGAATTGATGGATTTCTGATTGCCACTTCTCGAATCAACGCCGCAGCTCTGCGGCGTTGTTCTTATTTATTTAATATTACTAATATTCCATTTCATATCACATTTCTTTCTCAAGCAATGGACATAGCGATCAGGACAGATCAAACTATTGCGATTTTATGTCAGTAGAATACTTAGAGTATAAAAATGAAACGCTTAACTATCCTCGGTTCAACGGGGTCCGTCGGGAAAAGTACACTCTCAGTTGTCAGAAATAACCCAGATAAATTCCGAGTTGTGGCACTGGTCGCCGGGAAAAATAGCGAACTCATGGCACAACAATGTCAGGAGTTTCGGCCTCAATATGCCGCAATGGCAGATGAATATTCAGCAACAGAATTACGGAATTTATTGCAGGAACAAGGCAGCCAGATCGAAGTCCTGTCTGGAAAAGATGCCATTTGTGATTTAGCGGCACTGGAAGATGTCGATCAAGTCATGTCTGCTATTGTTGGTGTCGCTGGGTTATTGCCAACACTGGCAGCGATTCGCAAAGGTAAGCAAGTTCTGCTGGCTAACAAAGAATCTCTTATTACTAGTGGCCGCCTGTTTATGGAGGCGGTTAGCCAATATAAAGCGCAATTATTGCCGATTGATAGCGAACATAATGCTATTTTCCAAAGTTTGCCTGAATCAGTGCAACATAACCTCGGTACTGCGAATTTAAAAGATCATGGTATCTCCAGTATTATTTTAACGGGCTCCGGTGGACCATTCCGTAAAACCTCCTTGGATAAATTACCCCATGTCACACCTGATGAGGCTTGTGCTCACCCAATCTGGTCAATGGGGCGTAAAATTTCCGTTGACTCTGCAACAATGATGAATAAAGGGTTGGAATATATTGAAGCCCGTAATCTGTTTAATGCTTCTGCTGATGAAATGGAAGTGCTGTTACATCCGCAATCAGTCATCCACTCAATGGTTCGATACCATGATGGCAGTATCATTGCGCAATTGGGAACACAGGATATGTGTACTCCGATAGCTTATGGCATGGCCTATCCTAATCGCATTGTGTCCGGTGCGAAACCACTGGATTTTACTGAACTCAGTACACTCACTTTTGAAGCGTTGGACTATCGCCGCTACCCCTGCCTTAAATTGGCAATTGATGCATGTCATGAAGGTCAGGCTGCAACAACAGCATTGAATGCAGCTAATGAAGAAACCGTCAGTGCTTTTTTACAGAATAGAATTCGTTTTACTGATATCGCTATAGTAAATAGGCAGGTAGTTGAAAAATTAAGTTTATCTGAACCTCAAAGCATTGAAGAGGTCTTAGAAATCGATAACATAGCGAGAACTTTAGCGAAAGAGGCAATCAAAGCCTTTGCTAAATAGCTAATTTTGCTAATAAGTATATGTTTGTTTGCGTTTGGGCAAATGATATAGTTCGCAGGTAAATCATAGTTGTTATAATAGCCATTTCGATATTTGGCATACGTTTTTGCGGGCGTATATACCCAATAGATTCTGAGTTGCTGCACAGCCAACAACGAAAGAAGCAGCTTAAGAGATCAAGGGTGTATCAGAGATAAAGGCTTTCATTCGGGTTTATTCCAGAAATAGCCGTGGTAATCGTTAACACGGCTTTTTCATGTGTGAAAGTTCTTGAACCACAAGAAGCCAGCTTAGTTATTTAAGGATTAGTTTGAGTGATATCGCCTAGTGATTGTGGCTCATCGCTAACGTTACCCAGACACGTTGCTATCATTATGGATGGTAATGGTCGCTGGGCAAAAAAGCGTGGGAAATTAAGAGTTTTTGGTCATCGTGCTGGAATTAAAGCTGTACGAAGCGCTGTGAGCTTTTCGGTTAAGAATAATATCGAATCACTGACATTATATGCTTTCAGTAGTGAAAACTGGAATCGTCCACAACAAGAAGTCAGTTCATTGATGGAACTGTTTGTTTTTGCCCTTGATAATGAAGTGAAGAGCTTACATAAACACAATGTGAAATTGTCTGTTATTGGTGATATCAGTCGGTTTAGCCCACGGTTACAGGAACGTATCCGTCGTTCAGTTGAATTGACGGCGGACAATACCGGATTGCAGCTTAATATCGCCGCCAATTATGGAGGCCGTTGGGATTTGGTTCAGAGTGTCAAGCAGATTGCTGAGAAAGCCAGAGCAAATCAGCTTAATCCTGAGGAAATTACCGAAGCAACAGTAAGTAGTTTCATGAACTTGAGTCAGCAGTCTGATGTTGATTTAGTGATTAGGACAGGAGGCGAACATCGTATCAGTAATTTCCTGTTATGGCAGATCGCTTATGCAGAATTGTATTTTACCGATATACTTTGGCCTGATTTTGATGAAACAGCTTTTGAAGGTGCTATTCATGCCTTTGCCAAACGAGAACGCCGATTTGGCGGAACACCAGACGATGCCGAAGTGGGATCATAGGAGGAGAACTTGCTGAAGTACCGTCTTTTAACTACGTTAATCTTAATTCCACTTGTTATTGCAGCTCTGTTTTTACTTCCCCCATCAGGATTTGGGTTGGTTGTCATTGCAGTTTCAGCACTTGCTGCATGGGAATGGGGGCAATTTGCCGGATTATTGACACAGGCTAAACGTGTTACTCTGGCAGTGTTGTGTACTGTGGGTTTGCTGGTCTTGCAATACTCTTTGGCAGATCTTAATCACCTTACTGAAAAACCACAAATTGTATATCTATTGTGGGCAGGAATGCTCTGGTGGGCTGCGGCTATTGTATTAGTTATTGCTTATCCTGCTTCAGCTTCTATTTGGAAATCCTCTGTTACACTGCGTGTGTTATTTGGTTTTCTGACAATTGTGCCGTTTTATTGTGGAATGATGGTGCTGCGTACCCAAGGATATGAAAATAATACTTATCACGGTGCATGGTGGCTGTTGTATGTGATGTTGCTGGTATGGGCTGCTGATTCGGGAGCTTACATTTTCGGTCGCACATTAGGTAAACATAAAATGGCACCTAAGGTATCTCCGGGCAAAACGCTTGAAGGACTGGCTGGTGGATTGTTGACTGCTGCGCTTATATCATGGCTGTTCAGTAAATTTGCCCCAGTGCCTGTTATGCCTGAGAACTTATTGTTGATTTCCGCCGTTGTTGTTATTGCATCTGTTTTCGGTGACCTGACCGAAAGTATGTTCAAGCGGGAATCAGGCATTAAAGACAGCAGTCAGTTGATCCCAGGGCATGGAGGTGTGATGGACAGGGTAGACAGTTTGACTGCGGCGGTTCCTGTTTTTGCAGGGCTGGTAATGTTAATTTCTTCTGGATTTGGTCTCTGAAGGTACATTAATGGATATTCTCTGGAATCTGGCTGCATTTATTGTTGCATTGGGTGTGCTTATCACAGTGCATGAGTTCGGTCACTTCTGGGTGGCCAGGCGATGTGGTATTTACGTTGAGCGTTTTTCCATCGGGTTTGGTAAAGCACTCTGGCGTCGTACAGATAAACAGGGAACCGAATACGTTATTGCCCTTATTCCCTTGGGTGGATACGTCAAAATGCTCGATGAACGGGTTGAAACGGTTGCTCCTGAACGTCGTCATATGGCATTTAACAACAAAACCATCGGTCAGCGTGCGGCAGTTGTCAGCGCTGGCCCAATCGCAAACTTTATTCTGGCTGTTGTCGCTTATTGGTTGGTTTTTGTGATCGGTGTGCCTTCGGTACGCCCGGTGGTTTTGGATATTAAACCCGATTCTATAGCGGCGCAGGCAAATATTTTGCCCGGAATGGAACTAAAAGCTGTTGACGGTATCGAAACTCCTGATTGGAACTCAGCAAGGCTGGCGTTAGTGAGTCAAGTTGGTGAATCCTCCGTTGAGGTGAATGTAGCACCAATGGACTCTTCTGATGCCATCCAAAAGACACTGGATTTGCGACATTGGGTATTTGATCCATCCAAACAGGATATCTTGCTATCTTTAGGAATTATGCCTGTTATCCCGCATCCCAGTTCTCAGGTGGATAAAATCCATCCTGGTTCGGCAGCCGAAAAAGCGGGTTTACAAAGTGGGGACAGGATCGTTAAAGTCAATGATCAGGATATAGACGTCTGGCACAGTTTTGCATCTTATGTCAGGAAGAATCCGAATATTTCTCTAAAATTAGATGTTGCGAGAGCTGGCAGTATGATCACTTTATCACTGACTCCAACTGCTAAAAAGCTTTCCGATGGGCGTGAAATAGGTTTTGCTGGTATCGAATTTAAAATCATTCCACTGGCGGATGAATACAAAACAGTTCAACAATATGGGCCATTCTATGCTTTTTATGAGGCTGGAGATAAAACCTGGCAATTGATGAAGCTGACTGTCAATATGATTGGCAAATTGATTGTTGGGGATGTAAAACTCAATAACCTCAGTGGCCCTATTTCCATAGCCAAGGGAGCCGGTGTATCGGCTGATTCTGGCTTGGTGTATTATTTGATGTTTTTGGCGTTAATCAGCGTCAATCTTGGGATCATTAACTTGTTCCCATTACCTGTACTAGATGGTGGACACTTGCTTTTCCTTGCTATCGAGAAGATCAAGGGAGGGCCGGTCTCCGAGCGTGTACAAGACTTCAGTTATCGCATTGGTGCTATATTGCTGGTGTTATTAATGGGGCTTGCACTTTTCAATGATTTCTCCCGCTTTTAAGGTGGGAGACCAGTTAGGAAAACGCATAACAACGATGGCGATGAAAAAGTTGCTCATAGCGTCGCTGCTGTTCGGCAGCGCCACTGCATACGGTTCAGACGGATTCATAGTTCGGGACATTCATTTTGAGGGTCTTCAACGTGTCACCGTTGGTGCAGCATTATTGAATATGCCTGTTCGCGTAGGTGATACAGTCAGCGACGGAGATATCAGTCGCGCGATCCACGCCTTGTTCGCGACTGGAAACTTTGAAGATGTTCGTGTCTTGCGTGATGGCAATTCACTGGTTGTTCAGGTAAAAGAACGGCCAACCATCGCCAGCATTACTTTCTCCGGTAATAAGGCGGTGAAAGATGACATGCTCAAGAAAAACCTTGAAGCCTCTCGTGTTCGTGTTGGTGAAGCTCTTGACCGCACTATGCTGTCAAATATCGAAAAGGGGCTGGAAGATTTCTACTATAGTGTTGGTAAATACAATGCCACAGTAAAAGCCGTTGTCACACCACTTCCCCGTAATCGTGTCGATCTGAAACTTGTCTTTTCCGAAGGTATTTCTGCCAAAATTCAGCAGATTAATATTGTTGGCAATAAGACCTTTGCTACCAATGAGTTGCTCGATAATTTCCAGCTCAGAGATGATGTTCCGTGGTGGAATCTGACATCTAATCAGAAATATCAAAAACAGGAGTTAGAAGGCGATCTTGAAAAACTGCGTAGTTTCTATCTTGATAGGGGTTATGCCCGTTTCAACATTGATTCGACTCAGGTCAATCTGACACCTGATAAAAAAGGGATTTATATCACTATTAACATCACGGAAGGGGATCAATATAAAATCTCAGGTGTTGATGTAAATGGTAATTTGGCAGGATACCAATCTGAAATAACGAAACTGACTAATATTAAACCTGGTTCATTGTATAATGGAACCGGGGTGACCCATATGGAAATGGCGATCAAATATCTTCTTGGCCGCTATGGTTACGCCTATCCTCGGGTCATGACACAACCTGAAATCAATGATGCAGACAAAACTGTGAAACTTCATGTCAACGTAGATGCAGGTAACCGTTTCTATGTCCGTAACATACGTTTCATTGGTAATGACACCAGTAAAGACTCAGTATTACGCCGTGAAATGCGCCAGATGGAAGGGGCATGGCTAGGTAATGATCTGGTTGAGTACGGAAAAGAACGCCTCAATCGTTTGGGCTATTTTGAAACGGTTGATGTTGCAACCGAACGTGTACCGAGCAGCCCTGACCAGGTTGATGTGGTTTATAAAGTTAAGGAGCGTAATACAGGCTCCATGAACTTTGGGATTGGTTTCGGTACTGAAAGTGGTATGAGTTTTCAGATCGGTGTTCAGCAGGATAACTGGCTGGGAACAGGTAATGCCGTGGGTATCAATGCCAGCAAGAATGATTACTCAACGTCTGCGGATTTGTCTTTTACGAACCCTTACTTCACTGTTAACGGTGTGAGTCTGGGTGGCCGGCTGTTTTATAATGATTTCCGTGCTGATGACGCCTCTCTTTCTAACTATACCAACAAATCATACGGTACAGATGGTTCTTTTGGCATTCCGCTGAATGAAAATAACTCGTTATTCTTCAGATTAGGCTATGTTCATAACTCATTGTCTAATATACGTCCTCAGTTGGCTATGTGGCGTTATATGAAGAAAATGAACAAAGATCCGGGTTTTACGGATAAGGTCAAGTTTGATGCCAATGACTTTATGCTGACAGTTGGCTGGAATTACAATAGCCTTGACCGTGGTTTCTTCCCGACTTACGGTCTTAAAGCAGGGCTGGATACGAGAATCACTGTGCCTGGCTCAGATAACCAATTCTATAAAGTTACTCTGAACTCTGCGGGTTATTACCCTATTGATGATGATCATTCATGGGTCATAATGGGACGTGCTCGTCTGGGCTATGGTGGTGGCTTCGGTGGCAAGGAAATGCCATTCTATGAAAACTTCTATGCTGGTGGTTCCACTAGTGTTCGAGGCTTCCGCCCCAACAACATTGGCCCAAAAGCAGTTTATTTCAAAAAAGGGAAAGATGGTCTGCCTGAAGTTGATAGCAAGGGAGTATCCCAGGATGCAGTAGGTGGTAATGCAACCGCAGTTGCCAGTTTCGAGCTGATTACGCCAACGCCGTTCCTGGATGCAAAATATTCTAACTCTGTGCGGACGTCTCTGTTTGTAGATGCAGGAACAGTATGGGATACCAACTGGAGCAATGCTTACGCTGGTTTACCTGATTATAGCAAGCCGAATAATGTCCGTGTTTCTACTGGTATTGCGTTGCAATGGTTATCACCATTGGGGCCTCTAACGTTCTCTTATGCTCAGCCAATCAAAGATTATAAAGGGGATAGGACAGAGCAATTCCAGTTTAATATTGGTGGAACCTGGTAAAAAATCAATCGTTCTTGGTGGAAAATCGCCTTATTATTAAATAAGACGATTATAAATATCCCAACATGTAAGTAGCGTAAGTCAAAGGAGTTTATAGTGAAGAAAGTACTGTGTGCAGCAAGCTTTGGTATCGCATTAGCTTTTTCTGCTGGTGTTCAGGCGGCAGAAAAAATCGCTATCGTGAATGTTGGTGAAATATTCCAACAACTGCCTGCTCATGAAGCTGCTGCAAAACAGCTGGAAAACGAGTTTAAAGGCCGTGCATCCGATTTACAGCGCATGGAATCCGACTTGCAGTCTCAGCTCCAAAAATTGCAGCGTGATGGTTCAACCATGAAGGCAAGTGAGCGCGAAAAATTAGAAAAGGAAGTGCTGACTAAGCGCAATGAATTTGCACAAAAAGCACAGGCTTTTGAAAATGATAACCGTCGTCGTCAAATGGAAGAACGTAACAAGCTCTTGGGTCGAATTCAGGATGCAGTTAAAGTGGTTGCAGGTAAAGAAGGTTATGACCTTGTTCTTGATGCAAATACCGCAGTATATGCTGCATCTGGCAAAGACATTACCTCAGAAGTATTGAAACAGGTTAAGTAAATGGTTTCAATTCGATTGGCTGACCTTGCTCAGCAGTTGAATGCGCGATTGCATGGTGATGGCAATACCGTCATCACTGGTATTGCTCCCATGTATTCAGCAAATAGCGAACAAATTACATTTTTATCGGATAGCCGTTACACTGAGAAACTTGCAGAGTGCCGGGCAGCGGCTGTTGTGTTACGTGAAGCTGATTTGCCTTATTGTAAGGTTGCAGCGCTGGTGGTTGATAATCCTTATCTTGCCTATGCACGCATGGCGCAAATCATGGATACAACACCACAACCTGCGCAGGATATCCATTCATCAGCAGTGATTTCTCCAGAAGCAACATTGGGCAGAAATGTTGCAATTGGGGCAAATGCAGTTATCGAATCAGGTGTTGTGCTTGGTGATAACGTTATCATTGGTGCAGGTTGTTTTATTGGCAAAAATGTGCGCATTGGCACAGGAACTCGCCTTTGGGCCAATGTTTCTGTGTACCACAATGTTGAAATCGGTGAACAATGCCTTATTCAATCAGGGGCTGTTATAGGCTCTGATGGTTTTGGTTATGCCAATGATCGCGGTAATTGGATTAAAATCCCTCAGTTAGGCACGGTAATGATTGGTGATCGTGTTGAAATAGGTTCCTGTACTACTATAGATCGTGGTGCTCTGGATAACACTGTCATCGGTAATGGTGTTATCATTGACAACCAATGCCAAATTGCTCACAACGTCACAATTGGTGATAACACTGCAATAGCGGGTGGTGTCATTTTGGCGGGGAGCCTGAAAATTGGTCGTTATTGTATGATTGGTGGAGCCAGTGCCATAAACGGGCATATGGAAATATGTGATAAAGTAACCGTGACTGGTATGAGCATGGTGATACGCCCTATTACTGAGCCGGGTATATATTCATCTGGTATACCAGCACAGCAGAATAAAGTTTGGCGTAAGACTGCTGCTTTGGTAATGAATATTAACGAAATGAATAAGCGGCTTAAATCTATGGAACGCCAGCTTGAAGGTGACAGCAAGTAATCATACAAACATTTTGGTTGTGCTTTTATTTTTGCGGCCTGTCTGATAACTCCTCCGGGAGTTGACGCAGGCCGTGTCGTTAATGCTGTATGTTTTGACGATATTGTTTAATAACATATTTTTTGATACTACGATTGGAATATAGACAGGAAGAGTATTTAGATGAGTGATAATCATACTCTGCAAATTGAAGAAATTTTGGATTTACTACCTCACCGCTACCCTTTTTTGCTGGTAGATCGTGTCCTGGATTTTGAAAAAGGTAAGTTTCTACGAGCAGTTAAAAATGTAACGTTTAATGAGCCATTTTTTCAGGGGCATTTCCCAGGTAAGCCGGTTTTTCCTGGTGTACTGATCCTTGAAGCAATGGCCCAGGCAACTGGAATTCTGGCATTCAAAAGTGTTGGTACACTGAAGCCAGGAGAATTGTATTACTTTGCAACTATTGATGGCGCACGTTTTAAACGACCAGTTTTGCCGGGTGACCAGATGATTTTGGAAGTAGAATTTATTAGAGAACGTCGTGGTGTTGCGCGTTTCAGAGGTGTAGCAAAAGTCGATGGAAAAGTGGCTTGCGAAGCTGAAATGATGTGTGCCCGCCGCCGTGAGGCTTAATGCATGATTGATCTGACTGCTACTATCCACCCTTCTTCTATTGTTGAAGAAGGCGCTGTTATTGGTGCCAATGTTCACATTGGCCCATTTTGTTATATCGGTTCGCAAGTAGAAATTGGTGAAGGGACTGAACTGAAATCCCATGTTGTGATCAACGGGATAACTAAGATTGGTCGTGATAACCAGATCTATCAATTTGCGTCAATTGGTGAAGCCAATCAGGACCTTAAATATCAGGGTGAACCCACTCGTGTTGAAATCGGTGATCGTAACCGTATCCGCGAAAGCGTGTCGATTCACCGTGGCACTGTCCAGGGCGGCGGTGTAACCAAAGTTGGCAGTGATAATTTGCTGATGATTAATGCCCATATTGCTCATGACTGTATTGTCGGTGATCGTTGTATCATTGCTAATAATGGTACGTTGGGGGGGCATGTTATTCTTGGCGATTACGTGATTATCGGTGGAATGACGGCAGTTCATCAATTTTGTCAGATTGGTTCCCATGTTATGGTGGGTGGTTGTTCCGGCGTTGCTCAGGACGTGCCTCCTTACGTTATTGCACAGGGTAACCATGCCACGCCTTTCGGTTTGAATATTGAAGGTCTGAAACGTCGTGGATTTGATAAAGAATCGCTGCACGCTATTCGTAATGTGTATAAGGAACTTTATCGCAGTGGAAAAACCTTAGAAGAAGCCAGAAAAGAGATTGAAATTCAGGCTGCAAATAACCCACATGTGAAAGTATTCAGTGATTTTCTGGCGAGTTCAGCAAAATCCAGCCGTGGCATCATTCGTTAAGTAGATGAAGGACACTCCTTTGACTACCTTTTCTTCTGCCAATAAGCAGCGTCCACTGATAATTGGCTTAGTCGCCGGAGAAACATCCGGTGATATCCTTGGTGCGGGGCTGATCCGTGCATTGAAAGCTAAAATCCCTGATGCCCGTTTTGTGGGTGTTGCTGGTCCTCTTATGCAAGCCGAAGGTTGTGAAGTCTGGTATGAGATGGAAGAACTGGCTGTTATGGGGATCGTTGAGGTTTTAGGGCGTTTGTCCCGTTTGTTGGAAATTCGTAAAGATTTAACGACGCGTTTTACTGAGTTGAAACCAGATGTCTTTATTGGCATCGATGCTCCTGATTTCAATATCACTTTGGAAGGTCGGCTGAAACAGCAGGGGATCAGAACTATCCACTACGTCAGCCCATCGGTATGGGCATGGCGTCAGAAACGGGTGTTCAAAATTGGTCGTGCGACAGATCTGGTACTGGCATTTTTGCCGTTTGAAAAAGCGTTCTATGATCGATTTAATGTTCCGTGCCGGTTTATTGGTCACACAATGGCAGACGCAATGCCGCTGCAAACTGATAAAACTGCCGCCAGGGAAACGTTAGATATTCCATTAAATGCTCGTTGTCTGGCGCTTTTGCCGGGTAGCCGCCATGCCGAAGTAGAAATGCTGAGTGCCGATTTTCTCAGAACTGTACAATTGCTAAGGAAGCATTTGCCTGATTTGCATGTATTGGTTCCATTAGTAAATGCCAAACGGTGTGAGCAATTCCAGCGTATAAAAGATGAAATTGCACCGGAATTATCCATTCATTTATTAGATGGTAAAGCCCGTGAAGCCATGATTGCCAGCGATGCAACTTTACTGGCATCTGGTACAGCAGCACTGGAATGTATGCTGGCTAAATGCCCAATGGTAGTGGGCTATAGAATGAGACCTTTTACATTCTGGTTGGCAAAGCGTTTGGTGAAAACACCCTATGTCTCCCTGCCTAATTTGTTGGCAGGTAAAGAGCTGGTTAAAGAGTTACTACAGGATGAATGCGAGCCAGAAGCGCTGTCAGAGGCATTGCTGCCGCTCTTGCTGGGTGGTGCTGAGGTGGAAGCGTTGAAGCAGACCTTCCTGCATTTACATGAAAGTATTCGTTGTGATGCTGATGAGCAGGCGGCACAGGCGGTACTGGAGTTAGCGAGAAGATAATGAATTTTGTTTATCCTCAGGCGAATTTGATTGCCGGTGTTGATGAAGTTGGGCGTGGTCCGCTGGTAGGTGCAGTGGTTACTGCGGCAGTTATTCTTGATCCCGCCAACCCCATTACAGGCTTGATGGATTCGAAAAAACTGACAGAAAAACGTCGTGAAGCGCTTTATCTGGAAATCAAAGAAAAAGCGTTGTGTTGGAGTCTTGGGCGCGCTGAGCCAGAAGAAATTGACCAGCTCAATATCCTTCATGCCACAATGCTTGCTATGCAGCGGGCTGTTGCAGGTCTGGCTATCCAGCCTGATTATGTTTTGATTGATGGAAATCGTTGCCCTGTATTGTCGATGCCAGCACAGCCGGTAGTAAAAGGAGATAGCTTGGTAGCGGAGATCAGTGCCGCTTCTATTCTGGCAAAAGTAACACGAGATCGGGAAATGACTGAACTGGACAAACAGTTCCCTGAGTACGGTTTTGCGAAACACAAAGGTTATCCCACCGTCCTGCATTTGGAAAAATTGTCTCTGTTGGGGGCGACGGAACACCATCGTAGAAGTTTTGCGCCAGTCAAACGTGCGCTGACTCTTGGATAAAATCTGGAATAAGTATCTGGGCAGACTATGACAGAACCACGTTTTGTGCACTTACGTGTTCACAGCGATTATTCAATGATTGATGGCTTAGCCAAAACAGGTCCACTGGTAAAAAAAGTGGCCAAACTTGGTATGCCTGCACTTGCAATCACGGATTTTACTAATCTGTGTGGCTTGGTGAAATTCTATGGTAGTGCCCATAGTGCAGGTATTAAGCCCATAATTGGGGCCGATTTCTACATGGAAAGCGATCAGTTGGGCGATGAATACGCCCATCTGACCATTCTGGCCCGCAATAATGAAGGTTATCAGAATCTGACCTTACTGATTTCCGAAGCCTATCAGAAAGGCTATGGGGCAATTGGCCCAACCATCAAACAAGAGTGGCTGGTAAAATATAAAGCGGGACTAATATTGCTGTCCGGTGGACGTATGGGCGATGTCGGCAAATTTTTGCTGCGTGGCAACCATGTGTTAGTTGAGCAATGCCTCAATTTTTATCAGGAGCACTTTCCAGATTGCTACTATCTGGAACTCACCCGCACCGGACGTCAGGATGAAGAGACTTATCTTCATGCTGCTATTGAATTAGCAGCAGAAAAAAACCTGCCGATTGTAGCAACCAATGATGTCTGTTTTCTGGAAAGTGAAGATTTTGAGGCCCATGAAATTCGAGTTGCTATCCATGACGGCTATACACTCTCTGATCCCAAGCGTCCGAAAAAATACAGCCCTCAGCAATATCTGCGCAGTGAACAGGAGATGTGTGAGCTTTTTTCTGACATCCCTGAAGCATTAGAAAATAGCGTAGAAATTGCGAAACGTTGTAATGTTACGATCCGTCTTGATGAATATTTCTTGCCAAAATTCCCGACAGGGGGTATGAGCACGGAAGACTATCTGATTGAAAAATCAAAACAGGGTTTAGAGCAGCGCTTAGCATTCCTTTATCCTGATCCGGCAATCAGAGCAGAAAAGCGCACAGAATATGATGAGCGTCTGGATGTTGAGTTGAAAGTGATCAACCAGATGGGTTTTCCGGGCTACTTCCTGATCGTGATGGAATTTATCCAGTGGTCGAAAGACAACGGTGTACCAGTAGGCCCGGGGCGTGGTTCTGGTGCAGGTTCTCTGGTCGCATATGCCCTGAAAATTACTGATCTCGATCCACTTGAATTCGACTTACTGTTCGAACGTTTCCTTAACCCAGAACGTATTTCCATGCCTGACTTTGATGTCGATTTCTGTATGGAAAAACGCGATCAGGTTATTGAACACGTTGCTGATATGTACGGGCGGGATGCAGTGTCACAGATCATCACTTTTGGTACGATGGCGGCAAAAGCGGTAATTCGTGACGTTGGGCGAGTACTTGGACATCCCTATGGCTTCGTTGATCGAATATCAAAGTTGGTTCCTTCTGATCCGGGAATGACGCTGGAAAAGGCATTTGCGGCAGAGCCTCAGTTGCCTGAAATTTACGAAGCAGATGAAGAAGTCAAAGCGCTGATTGATATGGCGCGTAAATTGGAAGGGGTAACTCGTAACGCAGGTAAACATGCGGGCGGGGTAGTTATTGCGCCGACTAAAATCACCGATTTCGCTCCTATTTACTGCGATCCAGAAGGTCAGAACCCGGTTACCCAGTTTGATAAAAATGACGTGGAATATGCCGGATTGGTGAAGTTTGACTTCCTCGGACTGAGAACATTAACCATCATCAACTGGGCACTTGAGATGGTAAATGCACGTCGCGCCAAGAAAAATCTGGAACCGATTGATATTGCGGCAATTCCACTGGATGACCAGAAAAGTTTTGACATGCTGCAACGTTCTGAAACGACAGCTGTGTTCCAGCTTGAATCCCGTGGCATGAAAGATTTGATCAAGCGTCTGCGCCCAGACTGTTTTGAAGATATGATCGCTTTGGTAGCACTGTTCCGTCCAGGGCCACTGCAATCAGGCATGGTGGATAACTTTATCGACCGTAAACATGGGCGGGAAGAAATTTCTTATCCGGATGTCGAATGGCAACATGAGTCATTAAAGCCTGTACTAGAGCCAACTTATGGCATCATCTTGTATCAGGAACAGGTGATGCAGATTGCTCAGGTGTTGGCAGGTTATACCCTTGGTGGTGCAGATATGCTACGCCGTGCGATGGGTAAGAAAAAACCGGAGGAGATGGCTAAACAGCGCTCAGTATTTGAAGATGGCGCGGTAAAACAGGGGATAAATGGCGAACTTGCAATGAGAATCTTCGATTTAGTGGAGAAATTCGCAGGTTATGGCTTCAACAAATCCCACTCTGCTGCCTATGCGCTGGTTTCTTATCAGACATTATGGCTAAAAGCCCATTATCCGGCAGAATTTATGGCTGCTGTAATGACGGCTGATATGGATAATACAGAGAAAGTCGTTGGTCTGGTAGATGAATGCTGGCGTATGGGGCTGAAAGTTCTGCCTCCTGATATTAATAGCGGTTTGTACCATTTTCACGTTAATGATGAAGGCGAAATTGTTTATGGCATTGGCGCGATCAAAGGTGTTGGTGAAGGGCCGATTGAAGCCATTATTGAAGCTCGTCAGAAAGGTGGACATTTTAAAGAGCTGTTTGAACTGTGTGCCCGCGTTGATATTAAAAAACTGAACCGCCGAGTGATGGAAAAACTGATTATGTCAGGGGCATTCGACAGGTTGGGGCCACACCGGGCAGCCTTAATGTCCTCACTGGAAGATGCTCTGAAAGCAGCGGATCAACATGCCAAGGCTGAGGCCATTGGGCAAACAGATATGTTTGGCGTACTGGCAGAAGAACCTGAACAGGTTGAGAGTTCATATGCCAGTACGCCAAAATGGCCGGATCAGGTGGTATTGGATGGTGAGCGGGAGACCCTGGGGCTATATTTAACCGGTCATCCGATCACCGGTTATTTAAAAGAGATTGAACGATATACGAATGGATTACGTCTAAAAGATGTGAATCCAACACCTCGTGGGCAAGTGACAACTGTGGTAGGTTTGGTGCTGGCATCCAAAATTGTAACGACCAAACGGGGTAATCGGATTGGTATCTGCACACTGGATGATCGCTCAGGGCGGCTGGAAGTCATGTTGTTCTCTGATGCCCTGGAAAGATATCAGCACTTGCTGGAGAAGGACAAAATTTTAATCACAACCGGACAAGTCAGCTTTGATGACTTCAGTGGTGGGCTTAAAATGACAGCCCGGGAATTAATGGACATCAGTGAGGCCCGTGAAAAATTTGCACGTGGGCTTGCTATCTCGTTGTCAGACAGGCAAATTGATGAACAATTATTGAACCGTCTCCGTGGAACATTGGAGCCACACCGTTCAGGTACGATACCGGTTCATCTTTATTACCAGCGGGTGGATGCCCGTGCCCGTTTACGATTCGGGGCAACATGGCGGGTAACTCCAACGGATACCCTTTTGACAGATCTACGAACTCTGCTGGGTAGCGAGCAGGTAGAATTAGAATTTGACTAAAATAGGAACGTTATGAGTCTGAATTTTCTGGATTTTGAACAGCCGATTGCCGAGCTGGAGGCGAAAATCGATTCGCTCACCGCAGTTAGCCGTCAAGACGAAAAGCTAGATATCAATCTGGATGAAGAAGTCCAGCGTCTGCGGGAAAAAAGTGTAGAGCTGACCCGCAAAATTTTCTCTGATCTGGGAGCATGGCAGATTTCTCAACTGTCACGTCATCCCCTTCGTCCCTATACACTGGATTATATTCAGCGCATTTTTACTGATTTTGAAGAATTGGCCGGTGATCGTGCTTATGCAGATGACAAAGCGATAGTAGGTGGATTGGCGCGTATTGATGGTCGTCCGGTGATGGTAATCGGGCATCAAAAGGGGCGTGAGACAAAAGAAAAGATCCGTCGTAACTTTGGTATGCCATCTCCGGAAGGGTATCGCAAGGCTTTGCGATTGATGGAAATGGCAGAGCGTTTCAAACTGCCAATCATCACTTTTATTGATACTCCGGGCGCATATCCGGGGGTGGGAGCAGAAGAGCGTGGTCAGTCAGAAGCTATTGCTCGTAACCTACGTGAAATGTCCCGTTTGTCTGTGCCTGTTATCTGTACGGTTATCGGTGAAGGTGGCTCTGGTGGTGCATTGGCACTGAGTGTTGGTGATAAAGTGAATATGTTGCAATACAGCACGTTTTCTACCATCTCGCCGGAAGGTTGTGCTTCCATTTTATGGAAAAGTGCTGACAAAGCACCTTTGGCAGCAGAAGCGATGGGAAATACAGCACCTCGCCTGAAAGAGCTGAAACTGGTTGATTCAGTGGTCCCGGAAACCATTAGGTGGTGCACATCGTAACTACGAAGTAATAGCAGGTACGCTGAAAGCACAATTACTGGCTGATCTTACTGAATTGAGTGAGCTCAGCAGTGAAGAATTAGTGAACCGTCGTTATGAACGTTTAATGCAGTACGGCTATTGCTAATATTTGGCTGTTATTTCATTAAGCTATTTTAAAAAATATTTCTGACCGATTAGCTTAATATTGGGGTTATTGTCGTTTATATCCCCAATTTCTTTAGGTTAGCTCTATAAGCCTAACTTAAGAAATACCGTTAATTCATGATATTTGGATGGTTTGTCATTTGAGCCATCCTTTTCTAGGGATTAAAAAATTTCTCCTGCATATACAGTTATAGTTACTACCGGATGATTTGAAAATTCAACCCATCAGTGAAACTATTAACGCATCCTGACTACAATCCCTGTAAGACTCTGAGCCAGATTAATTATTGCATTGTATACTAATAAAAACTATTTAGAGTTTTTCTGAGTGTTATTGGCTTGATTATCTATGATTATATAGTTACCGGCTAAGATAAGAAAAGTTCCTGTCAGTGTCCATATTGATAGATTATAATCTTCAGTAAATGCTGAGATTAACAACGCTATTATAGGCACAATGAGTAATTTTTTTTGCTGAACTGAGTTTATGTAGGTACTCTTTTTTCCTTCCTGGAGATATTGTAAAAGTAATATTAGTAATCTTTGTGACTAGACTTATTCGCCATGCTTATCCTGGCATTGATATTAGAAATTAGAATATCAAAATTATTTGTTAGATAATAGAGATTATGTTATTCATTACACTGATATTGTTCAATTTCATTCTATTATTAAATATAATAGAATGAATATTTATTATTGCTATAAGTTAATTCAAAAAGTATAAGTATACTCATATGGGGATGTTTAAAAAGTTAATAATATTATTCTTGGGATAAAAATCAGTATATACCCAATGGGTTTCAAATTGCGTCGTGGCGGCAAGGGAACTAATCCCCGGTAGCATAGAAACTATATGTTTATAAAAACGGTGTTCGGGGTGTAGTTGTAAAAAAGAGTATAGGCCAACAAAGAGGCAACTTGAAAGACGACGGTTATATTTAAATTTACGATTTCTCCTTGATATTTTGAATAATCTGTCTGATATTCTCCGGTCACTATTCCATCTTTTAGCGTATTGATTAATCTAGTTTTAAGTTCAGGTAATAATTTTACACAGAAAAAAGATATAGTACTTTTCCCATAAGCTCTACGGCTAAGTGTAATAAGAGGCATCAGGGAGATATGTCGGCATTGTGATTTTTGTGGTGGAAATAATGATCTCAAGCTATTATGTTCTCTAAAATTTCTTACAGAATGTCAATATTCTTTAATAATGGATTTATTCTATGCTCAATAAATATATTATTTATGCGTTTTCCTGTGTATTCATTTGGAGTTTTATTCCATCTATATCACGTTTTGGTCAGAAAGAGATGGATCATTTCCAATTTTTATTCTGGTCAAATGTACTGTCTGTTTTGGCTGTCTTTCTGGTTGCGGTTATGATGGGGAGAAACTGGAAGCAACTCTTATTTATTCCTTTTCCTGTAATGATTAAGGTCCTTATATTAGGGGCTTTGGACTGTTTCTTTTATTTACTGCTCTACTATGGTTATTCCATCGAAAATGGTGTTGCTGTTTTGGTCATTCAATATAGCTGGCCGTTGATGATAATCGGGCTGTCATTTATCCTGTTTAAAGAGAAATTGTCTATCAAGCAGATGATAGGTATAGCAATTGGTTTTATTGCAATTGTCATCACCTTTACTCAAGGTAATGTCACCCAAATTTCTGTGCAACACCCACAGGCTTTATTACTGGTGTTTAGCGGAGCGTTCTGTTTTGCTTTACTGTCTGTTTTATCAAAACACTTTGCTATTGATCCTTATATCAGTACGTTCTGGGTTTTTGCTAACTCAACTGTAGTCTCTCTCGTATTTTTATTGGTGTTCAGCAGATTCCAGTGGCCTGTGGGAGATTCACTGATGCCAACATTGCTAAATGGCATCATATTGAATGGGATATCTTATATTATCTGGTTCAAGGCTATGAGTAGTCCTGATTCACCGAAAATTGCCTCGATCTTATTTTTATCACCAATATTGTCGATGATGTGGCTGATTTTGTTCTTTGGTGATGAATTCGTTCCGGCCTATGTGGTGGGATTAGGACTTGTTATCATATCCGGGTTACTTTGTATCAGTAAAAGGAATGAAACTTCGACGAAAAATAAATTGTCAGATGATTTGATTGAAGATTGATATTCCAAATTAAAAAAAGAGTATTATCCACAATGAATAGTGCACATGAGTCTCTGATGATTGCATTGACTGATCAGATAGGGACACATAAAAAAATTTTAGTCGGGTTTAGTGGTGGACTGGATTCTACCGTGTTGCTGCATTTACTGGTTCGTCTGCGCCAGCAATCTTTACAAGCGGGCTGTGATAAACAGAACTCAATGACATTAAGGGCAGTCCATATTCATCATGGTTTAAACGCAAAAGCGGATGATTGGGTTGCTCATTGTCGCCAGATTTGTGCTGACTGGCAGGTTGATTTCCATGCCGAAAGAGTGAACCTGGATAGCCGGAAGAAAGGTATTGAAGCTGCGGCTCGTGATGCTCGCTATCAGGTTTTTCGGCATGCATTGCAACAGGATGAGATTCTGGTAACGGCACAACACCTTGATGATCAAGCTGAAACATTTTTGTTGGCATTAAAACGGGGGAGTGGCCCGGCTGGTTTATCTTCTATGCCATCTTCTATGTCATTTGCTGAGACAACGCTCATTCGCCCATTACTGAATGTCAGCCGTGCAGAATTAGAGAGTTATGCGCAAGAACAAGGGCTGGAATGGGTTGAAGATGATAGTAATCAGGACGATCGGTATGATCGCAATTTCCTGCGTTTGAATATCATGCCACTGCTTAACCAGCGTTGGCCACACTTTTCACAAGCGGTTTCCCGTAGTGCCGGTTTGTGTGGTGAGCAAGAGCAATTACTGGATGAATTGCTTGATGATTTATTGAATTCGCTGATAACTCCAGAGGGAGCAATAGTAATTCCCCCTTTGGAAACATACTCTGAGGCTAAACGTAACGCATTACTGCGTCGGTGGTTCAATCGGTATGGAGTGAAAATGCCTGCTCGTGAACAACTTAAGCGGATCTGGTCAGAAGTCGCACTTTCCCGACAGGATGCAGAACCTTGTTTCAGGTTAGGACAGTTTGACATTCGCCGTTATCGACAACAGTTATGGTTAGTGTCTCAATATCAATCACTTGCTGGTATGGTTATTGAATGGAATACAGAACAGGAATTGCCATTACCAGATGGTCTGGGAACACTTTTCCTTTCCGAAAGTGAAGGGAATAAAGGAGATACGGTTAACATCAGAGCACCTAAGAATAATGAGCGGGTTACAATCCGCTTTGGAATTCAGGGAAATATTAGCATCGTGGGGCGGCAGCATTCCCGCCATAGTAAAAAGTTATGGCAGGAACTTGGTGTGGCACCCTGGCTCAGGGAAAGAACGCCATTGCTTTACTATGATGATAAGCTCATTGCAGCATTGGGGGTTTTTGTAACGAAAGAAGGGCAACTTTTGGCTGAAGACATGGGTTTTTCAGTTCAATGGCAGAAAATTTTACCTCGTACTATTTTACCTCATGCTTAGTTACTCATCGGTAGCGGCCTGGATTGCGGTTTTAGGAGATTACATTAGGAATAATGTAATCTCTTGTTATTTAATGAATTAATTCTTAGTTGTTAACGCTATAAGTTAAAAAATGCAAAATAGAAATAATTTATTATTGAAATTATACAAATGCGTACTAAATTTTAAAATACAGGATGATTTTTAAGAGATAAAGCCGATTATAAATTCAAGTAGGTTTGATCTTGTAGAGTTATTTATTATAAAAATAAATCGTACTATAAACTTAACCCAATTTACTCTCAGA
Organism: Xenorhabdus cabanillasii; assembly: GCF_003386665.1. Classification (NCBI taxonomy): domain Bacteria; kingdom Pseudomonadati; phylum Pseudomonadota; class Gammaproteobacteria; order Enterobacterales; family Morganellaceae; genus Xenorhabdus; species Xenorhabdus cabanillasii. The sequence goes on from NZ_QTUB01000001.1 coordinate 1,810,324, forward strand.
TGAGTGAATAATAAAGAATATTTGGTAATCAGATGATGTCACAGCTTTTTTGGAAAATATTTTAAATATAACTCTATTATGAAAATAATTCTGTGATTTATTTGGTGTTTCATTTTGAGTAAGGTTATTGTTATGAGTACTGGAATTAATGAGAGTGAAATTAAACTTCAAATTGTACAGGCATTTTCTACAGCAATGAAAGATAAATTGGATCAAAATAAGATTGATGAAATATGTAAAGCATTTGTTCTGATTGAAACAAGTAGTTTTTATAAAGCAACTTTTAGTATTTCTAGTCTTATATTTGAAACACACATTACTGTTTATTTAAGTAGCACTGATCGGACATTTAACGGAAAGGGAGATGCGTTAGGTACACTTGGGTGGGGGAAATATTGGGGGAAATGTTACACCAGTGATTATGAAAAACTCTTGAGATATAGAACTAATTATTGGGCTAACACATTTGTTGTAGATGCAGGCATACTATTTTTTGATGAGCATAACGCATTATTAGGCTTTTTCATTGGTACTGGAGCATCGACCGTTGTATCTGGAATTGAGGCTTGCGTGTACCATGAAAAAATGGCAAGAGGAATGTTTTTTATATTTGATTTATATGGAAAAATTTACTTTTCAACGATAAAAGTCCTCGTATAAAGTGAGGACTTTTTGTTATGTAGTCAGCCTTTGTTGTGTAGTAAACGCATTCTACGCGCCATTTATAATGAAGAATGCTCAATAACAATTGTTCCAATTTCTGGATTACTGAAACTGATAATGTGATCTAATCTTAATTCACGGGTTTCTTCATTTGATTCTACGAGAATATATTCGACTTTTTTTCTCAAAATCAATTTATTAGCTTTTCCCTCAAATATTTCACCACCCCGCAACTGGATGTGTAAGTGAAGCTGGCTTTGGCAAGCTAGCTCAAGGCTATCGTAATCATCACAGTTAATTGGTTGATATTCAGTATCTATAGACATATTTGCTCACCACTATGTTAGTGGCGGTTATCGTGCCGCCCGTGATTGACCAAACTCAAATGCAAAAATGCTACCTACGACTATAGCACAGTAACTTTTCCTTAGATTACTGGATAAGTCTGTTGAGTTACATTGAAAAAGTCAGTAGGTTAAATCCTTACTTTACCATTACGCAACAAAATTACGCCATTATTACTTGGTTTTTCACTGTGAATTTTGAGATACGGTAAAGTAATGTCAACCTGATAAAGAAAACTTCATATCTTATACAAGACTGATGTTATAAAGATGGTATATCTGCTGGGTTTATTGAATGAGAATGGCGATGAATAAAAACATACTACTTGCTCTTGTCGCGTCAGGAGTGCTAACAGCGGTTGGGTGCCAGAATAATTCTGCTCATCAGAATGATTCGACACCTCAAAATCAATTCCGAATCAATGAGAAGGTGTTTAACGGTGTGATACCTTGTGCCGATTGCGACGGTATTGAGACTACCTTACAGCTTTCAAATGATGGCACATATATTCTGGGACAAACTTATTTGAAATCCGGACAAGAAAAAACCCTTTTTTGAAACAGGGCATTGGATCGTCAATGGCAAAAAGATAAATTTAACCAATGATGAGGGTGAAAAAGCCTATTACCAGATGACAGGAGAGGATCTTGTTATGCTGGATATCAGAGGTGAGCCGATTCAGTCAGAATTAAATTATAAGTTGGCAAAGGTGACACCGAGGAAACTGGCAGGTGAATATCGCTATTTTGCTGACAGTGCTACTTTTATCGAATGCCACAGCGGAAAATTCTATGATGCATCGGAAAATATTGAGTTGGAACGGGGTTACAGCGCAACGGGCGTGGAAGGTGAAAAGCCTGTTTATGTGGAAGTGGAAGGATATTATACGCTTCGCCCCTCAATGGAAGATGGATTGTTTGATAATGCTCTGATTCAGACAGGTAAGATCCGTTTTGATAAATCGTCTTCTTGCCAGACTAAAAAGTAAGAAGTGATATTTTCTGCCATATATAAAAAAACCTGCGCATTGAGTACGCAGGTTTTTTGTTACTGATTCTGCCTGACGGCAGGCTGGATGCTTAATCAGAATTAAGATTGTTTAATGTTACTTTTCAGGAAGCCAGCCACGTCTTCCAGTTTCAGCATCTGTTTGTCACCATTACGGCGGCATTTATATTCGATTTCGCCATTATCGAGATTGCGATCACCGATAACCAGAGTATGTGGCACACCCATCAGTTCCATATCTGCAAACATCACGCCTGGACGCTCTTTACGGTCATCGAAAATTACATCAATACCGCTGGCACATAAGTCAGCATACAGTTTTTCGGCAACCTCTTTTATACGATAGGATTTATGCATGTTCATTGGCAAAATTGCTACCTGGAATGGCGCAATCGCATCTGGCCAAATAATACCGCGATCATCGTGATTCTGCTCAATGGCAGCCGCGACAATGCGGGTCACACCAATACCGTAACATCCCATTGTAACAACTTGGTTATGACCATCTTCGTTCTGTACAGTTGCTTTCAGGGCATCCGAGTATTTTGTGCCGAGTTGGAAGATATGACCAACCTCGATACCACGTTTGATTTGTAATGTACCTTGACCATCCGGGCTGATATCACCGTTAACCACGTTACGAATATCTGCAATTTCTGGCAGAGGCAGGTCACGCTCCCAGTTAATGCCAAAATAGTGTTTATCATCAATGTTAGCACCTGCACCGAAGTCGCTCATAACGGATACACTGCGGTCAATGATAACAGGTATAGGCAGATTCACCGGGCCTAAAGAGCCAGGGCCAGCTTTGACGATAGCACGAATTTCTTCTTCGGTAGCAAACTCTAGCGGGCTGGCCACCAATGACAGTTTTTCTGCTTTGATCTCATTCAATTCATGGTCACCACGAACCAGTAATGCCACCAGTTTGTGTCCGCTTTCTTCTGCGGCATGGACGAGCAGTGTCTTGACCGTTTTCTCAATCGGCAGATTGAATTGTTCTATTAACTCAGCAATGGTTTTTGCATTTGGTGTATCCACCAGACGCATATCTTCTGTTGGCGCTGAACGTTCCTGAGATGGCATGACCGCTTCAGCCAGTTCGATATTTGCTGCATAGCTAGATTCTGTAGAGAAAACGATATCGTCTTCACCGCTGGCTGCCAAAACCTGAAATTCATGGGAAGCATTACCACCGATAGAACCTGTATCTGCCTGAACTGCGCGGAAATCCAGCCCGATACGGGTAAAGATCTTGCTGTAGGCATCGTACATTTTGTCGTAAGTCTCTTGCAGAGACTCTTGACTGGTGTGGAAAGAGTAAGCATCTTTCATTATGAATTCCCGTGAACGCATTACGCCAAAGCGTGGACGCACTTCATCACGGAATTTGGTTTGGATCTGGAACAGATTTAATGGAAGTTGTTTATAGGAAGTTACTTCGTTTCGGATCAGATCAGTAATGACTTCTTCATGGGTTGGCCCCAGAACAAAAGGACGGGCACCGCGATCTTCCAAGCGCAGTAATTCCGGGCCATATTGTACCCAACGGCCACTTTCCTGCCACAAATCTGCTGGCTGAACTACCGGCATGGAAACCTCAACCGCTCCAGCATTATTCATCTCTTCGCGAACAATGTTTTCAACTTTTCTCAACACGCGGACACCAGTCGGCATCCAGTTGTAAAGACCAGAAGCGAGTTTACGGATCATTCCGGCACGAAGCATCAGCTTATGACTGACTACTTCTGCATCAGCAGGCGTCTCTTTTAAAGTAGAGAGCAGATATTGGCTAGTACGCATAGTAAGTTTCCATTGGATAGCAAGTTGCTTCTGGATGGCGAAATAAGATAGGGCCACCCAGCCCAGAAAATAAAGTAAGCCGCTAGTCTACCAGTGAGTTTGCGATGTCAAAAGGGGTTTTAGCGCGGTTCGATAGAAACTACTTCCGTTATGGTATCGTTAACCAGCCAGCGTACGTTGAAATCCAGTATATGAGCGGCATATACTCGTTTTTCCTGCTCTTTCTTACGGTAGGCGGGACGCGGGTCTTGAGCTAAAACCTGGCGGATAAAACGCCGTAACTGAGGATAACTTGCCTGATGATATAAAAGTTGATGTTCTGCGGTTGGCGAAAAACAAACATCCATATCTGCATCTGGTGCAGCCTGAGCAAATCCTGCTTTGGCTTCAGGGCGTGATTCAGCAAAAGGTAGATAGGGTTTAATATCGAGCACGGGTGTGCCATCTACTAAATCCAGACTACCCAATTGCAGTAGGACACGATTATTTTGACAATCAATGCCTTTCAACTCAACTAAAGACATGCCGATCGGATTAGGGCGGAAGGTTGAGCGGGTAGCAAATACGCCCATTTTAGCATTGCCACCTAAGCGGGGAGGACGAACCAACGGGTTCCAGCCGCCATTCATCGTTTGGTGAAAAACGAAAACAATCCAGAGATAGCTGAATTGTTCCAATCCCCGCACAGTATCTGCCTGATTATAAGGGGCGAGCAATTCGAGTTGACCGATGCCATCTTCCACCAAACCCGGCTGACGAGGAATGGCAAACTTCTCTTTGTAAGGAGAGTGAATCGTTCCTATTTGAGTAAAATGAAAATCTGCCATAAGCCTTTTTCAGTACCGAATACTTTTATTAATAAATAACGTGATAATGACTAATGAGTGGTTCTCACCGCTGAGCCTTCACAGATAGCAATCTGATAGCACCCCTGACCAGACAGGATTGCACATTGATGCAGTAGAACGGCATTAGCATTCAAGCCAGACGCTTTTGCCAGCATTTTCTGTCGTGCAACAGCAATACTTGCTGGAGGATCTTGTAGTGTATTGCGGCAGGATTCCCCTGCAACGATACCGAGATCTTTAAATGGCGAGCCTAATAGTTCGTCTGGTTTTGTATATAACCGGACATAAGTTGCACTCTGGTTTTTTCTGACTGAATAGTTTTCCGTCTCTGGAGCCGGCCTATCAGTTTTATCAACCTGAGTTGGCAGAGAAGTACACCCAACCATAAAAAGCACCAAGAAACAGACAGATAACATACGCATTGAGATGAATCCTTATTCTGATTGAATCAGTGTGTGGGATGATTGAGTATTGGTGAAACGATGATGAAAAGCACTCCTTTCTCCAATAAAAATGGGCGGATAAAAATATCCGCCCCAGAATTTTAATCTTGATTGCCTAAATATGAAAGGTTACCAGCCTTTTATTGCGCCACCTTTGAAAACTTTTTGGGCTTCCTGATCGACTTCAGGTGATTGATAGGCTTTCACAAATTTTTGAACATTTTCAGCATCTTTATTGTCTTCACGACTGACGATGATATTTACATAAGGTGAATTTTTATCTTCAACAAAGATACCATCTTGTTCTGGTGTTAAACCAATCTGTCCTGCATAAGTATTATTGATAAGTGCCAAAGCGATCTTCTGGTCATCCAGTGAACGTGGTAATTGTGGTGCTTCCAGTTGAACAATATCTAACTGCTTAGGATTGCTGGTAATATCCAGAACTGTTGGCAGCAGGCCGACACCATCTTTCAATTTGATTAGGCCCTGTTTTTGTAATAACAGCAGAGCACGCCCCTGGTTGGTTGGATCGTTTGGTATAGCAATCTGAGAACCATCCTGTAGTTCGTCCAGTGATTTAATTTTCTTAGAGTAAGCGGCCATTGGATAGATAAAAGAATTACCAACAATTGCCAGTTTATAGTTACGCTCTTTTGTTTGCTGGTCTAAGTAAGGCTTGTGCTGGAAAACATTGACGTCAATGTCCCCCTTGCTCAGTGATTCATTCGGCAGAACATAGTCATTGAATGTTGTCAGTTCAACATCAAGGCCATATTTCTCTTTCGCTACTTGTTTCGCAACTTCAGCGACTTGTAATTCAGGCCCTGCAATGACACCCACTTTAATGTGGTTTGGGTCCCTCTGTTCTTGACCGCAGCCTGCAAGTGCGAGTGTTCCCAATAATGCCCCGATTACAGCAATGGATTTTAATTTCACTGACATATTTTTACCCCTATCGAATACTGATTTATAACCTGTCTTATCAAGTTATTGCGTACTACTTATAATGAGGCTTTTGGATGTAAGCCCGGTAATATACCTTTTAATTTTAAGTTACAGCTTTGTTTACTGCCGTCTAAAAACTATCGGGTATAGGTGCCGTTAATCGGCACACTGGTTGGATTATTTACGATTTACGGCCTTAACTAAACGGTCGCCACCTAATTGAATTAAGAATACTAAGACAACCAATAATGCTAATACGATATTCATCACGGTTGCATTGTAGCCAATATAACCATATTGATAACCAATCTGACCCAAGCCTCCGGCACCAACAGCACCACCCATAGCAGAGTACCCAACCAATGTAATTAAGGTAATTGTGGCTGCATTGATCAAACCAGGTAATGCTTCAGGTAGCAGAATCTTTTTGACAATCTGGAATGGTGTTGCACCCATTGCTCGCGCTGCTTCGATCAACCCGGACGGAATTTCTAATAACGCATTTTCTACCATGCGCGCAATAAAAGGTGCTGCACCAACAGTTAAAGGAACAATCGCTGCCTGTAACCCGATTGAAGTTCCCACAATCAGCCGGGTGAAAGGGATCATCCACACCAGCAAAATAATGAATGGAACTGAACGAGTTATGTTTACCAGAGCAGAAAGTGTGCGGTATAGCGTACCGTTTTCTATAATCTGCCCAGGGCGAGTAACATACAAAAGTACTCCGGCAGGTAAACCGATCACGAAACCAAAAAAGCCGGAAACAAAAGTCATTACCAGAGTTTCCCAGACTCCTTTAGCCAATAATAAAATCATTCCTTCAGACATAACCGAGAACCTCTACTTTTACATGATGCTCTTTTAAGAACGCAATTGTTGATTCAATACTGCTATTTTCGCCGTCCAATTCAGCCAGCATAACGCCAAATTTAACACCACCGGCATAGTCCATTTGAGAACTCAATATACTGATATCGATATTAAAACGACGTACTGCCATGGAAATTAGCGGAGCATCAACGGATTTGCCCGTAAATTCCAGTTTCAATAATGGGCAGCTATCCGGATTTGATTCAGATTGTAATCTTTGCTGATAGTCTTCAGGAATATCCAAATGCAGTGTGGACTTGATAAACTCTTGAGCAACAGGCGTCTTAGGATGAGAAAATATTTCGCTAACCACATCCTGTTCAATCAACTGCCCACCGCTAATTACTGCAACCTGGTCACAAATGCGTTTAACGACATCCATTTCATGGGTAATCAACAAAATGGTTAACCCTAAACGACGATTAATATCTTTCAATAATTCCAGAATAGAGCGCGTTGTTGCTGGATCCAGCGCACTGGTAGCCTCATCACACAAAAGTACTTTTGGTGAGTTTGCCAGAGCACGGGCGATGGCGACACGCTGCTTCTGACCACCAGATAAGTTAGCAGGATAAGCATCACGTTTCTCAGAAAGACCGACTAATTCCAGTAATTCATCAACTTTTGTTTTTATTTCTGCTTTTGGGGTGTTATTCAATTCTAAAGGTAGTGCCACATTGTCAAATACCGTTCTGGATGACAGCAGATTAAAATGCTGGAAAATCATTCCAATATGACGACGGGCACGAGTCAGTTCACGTTCTGAAAGAGAAGTTAAATCCTGCCCATCAACGAGTACCTGACCGGAAGTGGGGCGTTCAAGCATATTCACACAGCGAATCAAAGTACTCTTTCCGGCTCCAGAGGAACCAATCACACCATAAATTTGCCCTTGCGGGACATGCAGATTGATATCAGAAAGTGCTTTTATACTGCGCGTTCCTTGTTGAAATACTTTATTTATCTGAGTCAGTCTTATCATTTTTATGTTTTTCTTAGAGATATAAAAGTGAGTAACTTGAAAGCATTTGCAACAAGTCATGAATTAAAGTGGATGTTAAGGCGTCTAGACGTCTAAGTCAACTAGGAATAAATTAAATGCTGCATTCTCATTCACTAACAAATCATGCGATACTGTTTGTTCAGTACATTCTTGGAGCAATCAGGTGACTCAAGGTATTCCCGCCGTATTTTTAGATCGTGACGGCACGATCAACATTGATCATGGGTATGTCCATGAAATAGATAATTTTCAATTTATTGATGGCACGATTGAAGCCATGCTTGAATTGAAAAAAATGGGCTATGCATTGGTATTAGTAACAAATCAATCGGGAATTGCCCGGGAAATGTTCACTGAGAATCAGTTCTTACAATTAACAGAATGGATGGATTGGTCACTTGCGGACCGGGGTGTTGATCTTGATGGTATCTACTATTGTCCACATTATCCAGAAGCAAGTGATGAACACTATAAAAAGAACTGTGATTGTCGCAAACCACAATCAGGAATGTTACTTGATGCACAAAAAGCACTGCATATTAATATGGCAGCTTCTTATATGGTGGGAGACAAAATAGAAGATATGCTAGCAGCAAATGCCGCTAATGTCGGAATTAAGGTGCTCGTACGTACAGGGAAGCCTGTAACACAAGAAGCAGAACAGGCTGCCGATTTGGTCATTAATAGCCTTGCAGAACTGCCAAATGTAATAAAAAATAGGCAAAAATAACTCTTTTGCTTAAATTTTGTTCGATTGGAAAGAAAATTATAAAAAATGCTTGCGTAAATTCGAAGGCTCCCTATAATGCGCATCCGTTGTCACGACAAACACACAAACCAGTCGGGATGACAAGAGTTGAAAGCCGCGAAAATAAAGGCTTGACACGCTGAGAGGAAAGCGTAAGATACGCCACCTCGCAACCCGGAACGAAAGTTCGGTTGCCCATGCTCTTTAACAAATTAATCAGACAATCTGTGTGGGCACTCGCAGGACACGATCAACGCCGCAAGGCGAAAAAGATTCAAGTCTTGAAGAGTGACTGAAACAGTTAATTCATTGCGATACTGAACAGTGGAATTCTTTGAGCATCAAACACTTTTAATTGAAGAGTTTGATCATGGCTCAGATTGAACGCTGGCGGCAGGCCTAACACATGCAAGTCGGGCGGTAACAGGAAAGGGCTTTTGCACTTTTGCTGACGAGCGGCGGACGGGTGAGTAATGTCTGGGGATCTGCCCGGTAGAGGGGGATAACCACTGGAAACGGTGGCTAATACCGCATAACCTCTTTGGAGCAAAGTGGGGGACCTTCGGGCCTCACGCTATCGGATGAACCCAGATGGGATTAGCTAGTAGGTGGGGTAAGGGCTCACCTAGGCGACGATCCCTAGCTGGTCTGAGAGGATGACCAGCCACACTGGGACTGAGACACGGCCCAGACTCCTACGGGAGGCAGCAGTGGGGAATATTGCACAATGGGCGCAAGCCTGATGCAGCCATGCCGCGTGTATGAAGAAGGCCTTCGGGTTGTAAAGTACTTTCAGCGGGGAGGAAGGCGTGAGTCTGAACAGGGCTCACGATTGACGTTACCCGCAGAAGAAGCACCGGCTAACTCCGTGCCAGCAGCCGCGGTAATACGGAGGGTGCAAGCGTTAATCGGAATTACTGGGCGTAAAGCGCACGCAGGCGGCCAATTAAGTTAGATGTGAAATCCCCGGGCTTAACCCGGGAACGGCATCTAAGACTGGTTGGCTGGAGTCTCGTAGAGGGGGGTAGAATTCCACGTGTAGCGGTGAAATGCGTAGAGATGTGGAGGAATACCGGTGGCGAAGGCGGCCCCCTGGACGAAGACTGACGCTCAGGTGCGAAAGCGTGGGGAGCAAACAGGATTAGATACCCTGGTAGTCCACGCCGTAAACGATGTCGATTTGGAGGTTGTGCCCTTGAGGTGTGGCTTCCGGAGCTAACGCGTTAAATCGACCGCCTGGGGAGTACGGTCGCAAGATTAAAACTCAAATGAATTGACGGGGGCCCGCACAAGCGGTGGAGCATGTGGTTTAATTCGATGCAACGCGAAGAACCTTACCTACTCTTGACATCCACGGAATTTGGCAGAGATGCTGAAGTGCCTTCGGGAACCGTGAGACAGGTGCTGCATGGCTGTCGTCAGCTCGTGTTGTGAAATGTTGGGTTAAGTCCCGCAACGAGCGCAACCCTTATCCTTTGTTGCCAGCACGTGATGGTGGGAACTCAAAGGAGACTGCCGGTGATAAACCGGAGGAAGGTGGGGATGACGTCAAGTCATCATGGCCCAGACGAGTAGGGCTACACACGTGCTACAATGGCGGATACAAAGAGAAGCGACCTCGCGAGAGCAAGCGGAACTCATAAAGTCTGTCGTAGTCCGGATTGGAGTCTGCAACTCGACTCCATGAAGTCGGAATCGCTAGTAATCGTAGATCAGCATGCTACGGTGAATACGTTCCCGGGCCTTGTACACACCGCCCGTCACACCATGGGAGTGGGTGGCAAAAGAAGTCGGTAGCTTAACCTGCGGGAGGGCGCTGACCACTTTGTGACTCATGACTGGGGTGAAGTCGTAACAAGGTAACCGTAGGGGAACCTGCGGTTGGATCACCTCCTTAACCGAATGATGGTAACTTGTGAGTGTTCACACAGATTGTCTGATGAAAGAAAGAGACAGTATCGGCACAGGCTTGTAGCTCAGGTGGTTAGAGCGCACCCCTGATAAGGGTGAGGTCGGTGGTTCAAGTCCACTCAGGCCTACCAATTCTGCTTGTCCCTGGATCTTCAGGCGCTGCGTGACTCATGTGCTTACGCACACGGCGTGACCCGCGTTGAAATCTTCGGTGGCTAAGCGAATTGAGCAGGATGCTGATACATGATATCTGGGGCTATAGCTCAGCTGGGAGAGCGCCTGCCTTGCACGCAGGAGGTCAGCGGTTCGATCCCGCTTAGCTCCACCATTTATCTGCTCTTAACCTGATTTCAGAATATATTGAGAATCATCAGTGTATTGTGAAATATTTGCTCTTTAACAATCTGGAACAAGCTGAAAATTTGAAACCATCAATAGGGTCCTTGACGATATTGATGCGTCTCTCAACATACTCCAATTCGAAGACACCTTCGGGTTGTGAGGTTAAGCGACTAAGCGTACACGGTGGATGCCTAGGCAGTCAGAGGCGATGAAGGACGTGCTAATCTGCGAAAAGCGCCGGTGAGCTGATATGAAGCCCTATCAGCCGGCGATGTCCGAATGGGGAAACCCAGTGCAATCCGTTGCACTATCATTCACTGAATCCATAGGTGAATGAGGCGAACCGGGGGAACTGAAACATCTCAGTACCCCGAGGAAAAGAAATCAACCGAGATTCCCCCAGTAGCGGCGAGCGAACGGGGAGCAGCCCAGAGCCATCAACAATATCAGCGCCAGGAGAACGGTCTGGAAAGGCCGGCAGTAAAGGGTGACAGCCCCGTATCCGAAGGCGCCGGTATTGCGAGCTCGAAGAGTAGGGCGGGACACGTGGTATCCTGTCTGAAGATGGGGGGACCATCCTCCAAGGCTAAATACTCCTGACTGACCGATAGTGAACCAGTACCGTGAGGGAAAGGCGAAAAGAACCCCGGCGAGGGGAGTGAAAGAGAACCTGAAACCGTGTACGTACAAGCAGTGGGAGCCCCACCACTAAGCCAGTTTTGGCCAGTGGTGAACTCCGCAACGCATCTTTTGTCTGATGCCGGTTGGCGAAGCGAAGCGCCGCCCAACCGACAAAATCAGGCCGAGGGGGCTTAGTGGTGGGGTGACTGCGTACCTTTTGTATAATGGGTCAGCGACTTATATTCTGTAGCAAGGTTAACCGCATAGGGGAGCCGCAGGGAAACCGAGTCTTAACAGGGCGCGAAGTTGCAGGGTATAGACCCGAAACCCGGTGATCTAGCCATGGGCAGGTTGAAGGTTGGGTAACACTAACTGGAGGACCGAACCGACTAATGTTGAAAAATTAGCGGATGACTTGTGGCTGGGGGTGAAAGGCCAATCAAACCGGGAGATAGCTGGTTCTCCCCGAAAGCTATTTAGGTAGCGCCTCGTGAATTCATCTCCGGGGGTAGAGCACTGTTTCGGCTAGGGGGTCATCCCGACTTACCAACCCGATGCAAACTGCGAATACCGGAGAATGTTATCACGGGAGACACACGGCGGGTGCTAACGTCCGTCGTGGAGAGGGAAACAACCCAGACCGCCAGCTAAGGTCCCCAAGTCATGGTTAAGTGGGAAACGAAGTGGGAAGGCTCAGACAGCCAGGATGTTGGCTTAGAAGCAGCCATCATTTAAAGAAAGCGTAATAGCTCACTGGTCGAGTCGGCCTGCGCGGAAGATGTAACGGGGCTAAACCATGCACCGAAGCTGCGGCAGCGATATGAATATATTGTTGGGTAGGGGAGCGTTCTGTAAGCCGGTGAAGGCGGGTCGTGAGGCCTGCTGGAGGTATCAGAAGTGCGAATGCTGACATAAGTAACGATAAAGCGGGTGAAAAACCCGCTCGCCGGAAGACCAAGGGTTCCTGTCCAACGTTAATCGGGGCAGGGTGAGTCGACCCCTAAGGCGAGGCCGAAAGGCGTAGTCGATGGGAAACAGGTTAATAGTCCTGTACTCGGTGTTACTGCGAAGGGGGGACGGAGAAGGCTAGGCCGGCCGGGCGACGGTTTGTCCCGGTTGAAGCGTGTAGGTGGGGTGACCTGGCAAATCCGGTCATCCATAACACTGAGGCGTGATAACGAGCCACTACGGTGGTGAAGTGGTTGATGCCCTGCTTCCAGGAAAAGCCTCTAAGCATCAGGTAACATTGAATCGTACCCCAAACCGACACAGGTGGTCAGGTAGAGAATACTCAGGCGCTTGAGAGAACTCGGGTGAAGGAACTAGGCAAAATGGTGCCGTAACTTCGGGAGAAGGCACGCTGGCATGAGGTGAAGGGCCGTGCGCCCGGAGCTGAAGCCAGTCGCAGAGACCAGCTGGCTGCAACTGTTTAATAAAAACACAGCACTGTGCCAACACGAAAGTGGACGTATACGGTGTGACGCCTGCCCGGTGCTGGAAGGTTAATTGATGGGGTTAGCGGCAACGCGACGCTCCTGATCGAAGCCCCAGTAAACGGCGGCCGTAACTATAACGGTCCTAAGGTAGCGAAATTCCTTGTCGGGTAAGTTCCGACCTGCACGAATGGCGTAATGATGGCCAGGCTGTCTCCACCCGAGACTCAGTGAAATTGAACTCGCTGTGAAGATGCAGTGTACCCGCGGCAAGACGGAAAGACCCCGTGAACCTTTACTATAGCTTGACACTGAACATGGAGCCTTGATGTGTAGGATAGGTGGGAGGCTTTGAAGTGTGGACGCCAGTCTGCATGGAGCCATCCTTGAAATACCACCCTTGAATGTTTGATGTTCTAACGTGGACCCGTTATCCGGGTTGCGGACAGTGTCTGGTGGGTAGTTTGACTGGGGCGGTCTCCTCCCAAAGCGTAACGGAGGAGCACGAAGGTTGGCTAATCACGGTCGGACATCGTGAGGTTAGTGCAAAGGCATAAGCCAGCTTGACTGCGAGCGTGACGGCGCGAGCAGGTACGAAAGTAGGTCTTAGTGATCCGGTGGTTCTGTATGGAAGGGCCATCGCTCAACGGATAAAAGGTACTCCGGGGATAACAGGCTGATACCGCCCAAGAGTTCATATCGACGGCGGTGTTTGGCACCTCGATGTCGGCTCATCACATCCTGGGGCTGAAGTAGGTCCCAAGGGTACGGCTGTTCGCCGTTTAAAGTGGTACGCGAGCTGGGTTTAGAACGTCGTGAGACAGTTCGGTCCCTATCTGCCGTGGGCGCTGGAAGATTGAAAGGGGCTGCTCCTAGTACGAGAGGACCGGAGTGGACGCACCGCTGGTGTTCGGGTTGTCATGCCAATGGCATTGCCCGGTAGCTACGTGCGGCAGAGATAACCGCTGAAAGCATCTAAGCGGGAAACTTGCCTTAAGATGAGTCTTCCCTTGTCCCTGAGAGGACACATAAGGAACGTTCGAGACGAGGACGTGGATAGGCCGGGTGTGTAAGCGTAGCGATACGTTGAGCTAACCGGTACTAATGCTCCGAGAGGCTTAACCTGACAACACCGAAGGTGTTTTGGGGTTGAGAGACGAAAACAGTTTCAGAGAAAGACAGAGACAGTCATCAGCTTGTTCGGGATTGAAGACAGGATTTGTCTGGCGGCAATAGCGCGGTGGTCCCACCTGACCCCATGCCGAACTCAGCAGTGAAACGCCGGCGCGCCGATGGTAGTGTGGGGTCTCCCCATGTGAGAGTAGGGCACTGCCAGACATTCATTTAAAGATGTTGCTGGTACAAAAGGCAGCATGGAAAAAGCAATTCGGTGGTGCGGTAGTTCAGTTGGTTAGAATACCGGCCTGTCACGCCGGGGGTCGCGGGTTCGAGTCCCGTCCGCACCGCCACCGTATTTAGATAAACCCCTGAGAGAAATCTCAGGGGTTTTTTGCTATTTGCTGAATTTCTTGTGGCAGAAGTTGCAATCAGTTATTGAGATGTCATATTAATGGAGGAAATAGCATTGAGGTAGGTTGGGGGCCACTTGATACGAAATAGTTACGTAAGAAAAATCCGTTCGAAAATAAATCACACGCAAAAAAAACTATGCTGTGAGATATGTTGCCGGACAACCTGTAGAGCGAGTTTTCCCTGTTTCGAAACAGCTAGTTGGAGAAACCTCACGACCACTTGGAGAGCCTCTTCTTGCCGATAATAGCGGATTTTCTGTTGCGATTTGGAATATCCATAAACAGCAACATCCATTATGGCAAAATGTCTTAGCCTCTTTAACTGAGAAGAGTGACCTTATCTTACTGCAAGAAGCACAAACGACACCTGATTTACTGAAGTTTGTCGCAGCTAGTGGTTTGGTTGCAGATCAAGTACCTGCATTTGCTATCCCCCAACATCCGTCAGGTGTAATGACATTAGCTTCTGCTTCCCCCATCTATTGTTGTCCATTACGGGAAAAAGAACCGATAATCAGGCTTTCAAAATCATCACTTATCACAATTTATCCTTTATCTGATGATCGACAATTAATGGTGGTTAATGTACATGCCATCAATTTTAGCTTTGGTATTGATGTTTACAGCCGGCAGTTGAATAACATTGGTATCTATATCAGTATCCATGATGGACCGGTGATATTTGCTGGCGATTTTAATGCATGGAGTCGTCGCCGGTTTAAAGTGCTGGAGCGTTTTGCTCAACGTATGGGATTAAAAGAAGTCTATTTTAATGATGATCACCGAACGATTGTATTTGGTAAACCCTTAGATTTTGTTTTTTACCGTGAGTTAAACGTTCTGAGTGCAACAGTTTTAACGACCGTTGCTTCTGATCACAATCCACTTATAGTCAGGTTTTCGTTATAGAGTACATAGATAATCGACATAGAAAGTCGATAGCAGAAGAGAAGAAAACGCCGGAAGAATACCGGCGCTTTTGAAGGTAAGCTCTATTGGTTAGAAAGATGGGACACGACTATTTTTTTCTTCACACCGAAAAAATACGCGAGGGTTAGAGCAATCACCCAACCTGCTCCTACATATAAGGCGTCCCTTGTCTGATCAAAAAAGCCGAGTAACAAAATGACTGCACTCATGAAAACAATCGTCATTGCAGGAGCTATTGGCCACATTGGTACTGGGAATTTTAAGGTCTTGACCTCTTCTGCACTCATTTTACGACGCATAGCCACATGAGAAAGTAAAATCATCAGCCATACCCAGACTGTTGCGAATGTTGCAACTGACGCAATAAGGATAAAAATATCGTCAGGAAGCAGATAATTGAGCAGCACACCGAGTAGCAGAACAGTAATCATGACCAGAACGGTCATCCACGGAACGCCATTACTGGTCAGTTTTTTGAATGACTCCGGTGCCTGTCCTTCTTGCGCCATGCCATACATCATTCGCCCGGCACCAAAAATATCGCTGTTGATAGCTGAAATAGCAGCAGTAATCACAACAACATTCAGAATATTTGCGGCTGAGCTAATTCCCAAATTAGAAAAAATCTGTACGAATGGGCTTCCGTTCTGACCGATCTGATTCCACGGATAGATGCACATCAGAATACATAAAGTCAGGACATAAAAGATCAAAATACGGAATGGGACAGCATTAATGGCTTTAGGTATTGTTTTTACCGGATCTTTAGCTTCACTGGCAGTAATACCAATAACTTCTATCCCCCCAAAAGCAAACATCACAATGGCAAATGAGGCAATCACACCACTAATGCCATTTGGCATAAAGCCACCATGTTCCCATAAATTGGCGATACCTGTAGTATGTTCAGTCGCTTGACCAAAACCATAGATCATAATTACCAGGCCACCAATGATCATGGCAATAATGGCAGTAACTTTAACGATAGAAAGCCAAAACTCCATTTCACCGAAAATCTTCACATGGCATAGATTTAGCGCACCGATAAAACATACAATACCCAGAACCCAAATCCATTGATCGACATGCGGGAACCAAAGTTTCATATACATGCCGAATGCAGTGATATCAGCGAGGCAAACAAACAGCATTTCAAGAACATAGATCCAGCCAGTCAGGAAACCAGCTAACGGCCCCAGATAATGGCTGGCATACTGTGAAAAGGAACCGGAAACAGGATGGTGAACGGCCATTTCTCCAAGTGCTCTCATCACCATAAATACAGCAGCACCGCCGATTAAATAGGCCAGTAATACAGCAGGGCCTGCTTGCTGAATTGCAGCTGCTGAGCCATAAAACAGCCCTGTGCCTATTGCAGAGCCTAAAGCCATGAAGCGGATATGCCTCACACTTAGGCCCTGTTTAAGCTGATTTTCATTGTTTTGCATTCGTTAATCCCATCTATCTTTCATGCCAGAGAGTATTTTCAGGCATACGCTATTCAGGCATACAATGCCGTGTCTGGCGTCAGATGCCAGTAAAAGCAACCTCGTACCATACCATAAAGATGGATGTTCGCGGGATAGATATCTGTAATAATAACGGGCAGTTTATTAAAACCAGAGTTTTTTTATGATCTACCCAATAAATGAAATGTTCCAGACTTTGCAGGGGGAAGGGGTATTTACCGGTGTTCCTTCTGTTTTCATTCGATTACAAGGATGTCCAGTAGGGTGCAGCTGGTGTGATACCAAACATACTTGGGAAAAAGAGGCTGATAAACAGCAGCCGATGGAAAACATCTTGGTGAAATCGCAGGATAGCGATATATGGGGAGTGGCAACGCCACGGCAATTAATTAATTTATTCACTCGCCAGGGATATACAGCACGTCATGTTGTTATTACTGGTGGAGAGCCGTGCTTGTACGATTTACGTCCCTTAACCGAAACGCTGGAAAGAGAGGGGTACCAGTGTCAGATAGAGACCAGCGGCACGCATGCAATCTATTGTTCTGATAAAACCTGGGTAACAGTTTCACCAAAAGTGAAAATGCGTGGTGGATACAAAGTCTTGCCAGAAGCTATGAAACGGGCAAACGAAGTTAAACATCCTGTTGGTCGGGAGCGCGATATTGAAGCATTAGACGAACTACTAGCCATGCTTAATGAAGATAATGCGCCGGTTATTGCTTTACAGCCTATCAGCCAGAAAGAAGAAGCTACTCGTTTATGTATTGAAACCTGCATTGCCCGTAACTGGCGTTTTTCCATGCAGACACACAAATACTTAAATATCGCCTGATGTGAATTGAATTTTCATATATGCATTCAGCACCAACACCTGGTGCTGAATGTTTTACTCTCCACGATAGATACAACCTGCGCTACAGGTTTCTTTTACCATGACGGCACTGAGTTGTGGCAAAGTGGGTTTTAACTCTCTCCAGATCCATTTGGCCAGAACTTCGCTGGTTGGGTTTTCCAGACCAGGGATCTCATTGAGGTAGTGGTGATCGAGCCGTTCCCAAATTGGTTTGAAAGTAGCTTTTACATCGGCAAAGTCCATGAGCCATCCGCTATGGGGATCAACCTCACCGGTAATTTCCAGACGTACCATAAATGAGTGCCCATGCAGGCGGCCACATTTATGCCCTTCAGGAACATGTGGCAGGCGATGTGCCGCTTCAAATTGAAAATCTTTAAAGATGGTAGTGCTCATAATACTTTTTCCTGATTTCAAAAGGCCGGCTATTCTACCTGAACTTTCGGGCTTAACGTGATTTTTCTGTAGAAATAAAATCCAGTGTTTAACAACTTTATCGATATATTAAATCTGTAAATAAAGTTAGGTAATTTAGTTATTAGATATTGCAAACCTTTCTTTAATTCCAGTGTCAGTTATGGGATAACCTTATGATTAATCCATGTTTATGACGATTATTTATCATGATGATTGTTAATCGTGGATATTGGCTATCGCAAAGGGCACTGGATAATGACCGCAAAACCACCTTCAACTGCATTATTACCTGTTTCTCCGGAACAATTGTCGCGTCTGCAATCTGCGGTCAGTGATTTTTCTCCACATCAATTGGCTTGGTTATCAGGCTATTTTTGGGGAATGTTAAATTCCCAGTCACAAGCCAACGCTGTGGCACCAGCGCCAGCTGTTCCCGAACAGGAAACGGTAACACTGATTTCTGCTTCTCAGACGGGTAATGCCCGTCGTTTGGCGGAACAACTCAGAGATGCCTTACTGGCACAAAAGCTGAATGTGAATTTAGTTAATGCTGGTGATTATAAATTCAAACAGCTCGCAAAAGAACGAGTATTGATTATTATTGCTTCGACACAGGGTGAAGGCGAACCAGCCGAAGAAGCCGTAGCTCTCTATAAATATCTGCACTCCAAAAAAGCAGCTCCGATGAACGAAACGGTTTATGCTGTATTTGGTTTGGGGGATACCTCTTATGAACACTTCTGTCAAGCGGGTAAAGACTTTGATCGCCGCCTGAGTGAATTAGGCGCACAACGGTTATTGGATCGTGTTGATGCTGATGTGGAATATCAGGAAGTGGCAGCCCAGTGGCGTCAACAAATAACGGGTATCTTAAAACAGCGCGTACCGACCTCGGCTGATACAGCTATAGCTACAACTCAAATGAGGGCTACAAGTGAAGTTATCATCAGTCCTTATACCAAAGAAACACCGCTAACTGCCTCTTTGTCAGTTAACCAAAAAATCACAGGTCGTGGCTCTGATAAAGATGTCCGCCACATTGAAATTGATCTGGGAGATTCAGGTTTGCATTATCAACCCGGTGACGCACTGGGTGTTTGGTTTGAAAATGATCCTGAACTGGTGGATGAGCTGCTTGCGTTGCTCTGTCTGGAAGGTAGTGAACCCGTCAATGTGCATGGGAAATCATTGACTCTGCGTGAGGCTTTGAGCAGCCATATTGAACTGACTCAAAATACGGGAGTCATTGTCGAAAAATATGCTGCATTAACCAAAGATGAAAAGTTGCTTGCTTTAGTCACTGATAAACCGACATTGCAGCAATACGCACAAAAAACACCTATTGTGGATATGGTCAGGCAAATAGTCTTGCGTCCTGAAGCCCAACAATTTATCGATATATTGCGCCCACTAACTCCGCGGCTTTACTCCATTTCCTCCTCACAAGATGAAGTCGAAAATGAGGTGCATATCACGGTTGGTGTTGTTCGTTATGACATAGAAGGACGTGCCCGTACTGGAGGGGCATCGGGTTATCTGGCTGATCGATTGCAAGAAGGTGACAGTATCCGTGTTTTTATCGAGCATAACGATAATTTCCGTTTACCTGCTGATCCTCAAACACCAATCATAATGATTGGTCCCGGCACAGGGATTGCACCATTCAGGGCGTTTTTGCAACAACGAGATCATCAGGTCGCCGAAGGTAAAAACTGGTTGTTCTTTGGTAATCCCCATTTTGTAGAAGATTTCTTGTATCAGGTTGAATTACAACGTTATGTCAAAGAGGGGTTATTGACTCGCATTGATTTGGCTTGGTCACGGGATCAACAGCATAAGATTTACGTACAGGACAAATTGCGTGAGCAGGGTGAAGAAATCTGGCGTTGGATCCAGGAAGGCGCACATTTATACGTCTGTGGAGATGCCAATCGTATGGCAAAAGATGTGGAACAGGCATTGCTGGATATCATTTCACAACAAAGTGGTATGGATGCCGAACAGGCCGATGAGTTTTTGAGTGAACTTCGCCTTGAGCGCCGTTATCAGAGGGATGTTTACTAGCGTGGGCAATGAAAAACCGTAAGCAATGAAAACCGACGGGCAATGAAAACAATGAGCAATGAAAAACAAGGTCCTTTAATTGTTGAAGGTAAACAGGCTGACAGTGAACGCATGAAGTTAGAAAGTAACTATTTACGCGGGACAATCAGCGAAGATCTGAAAAACGGGCTGACAGGCGGATTTGAAGGCGATAACTTTCTCCTTATCCGTTTCCACGGTATGTATCAGCAGGATGATCGTGATATTAGGGCGGAACGTGCAGAACAAAAACTGGAACCTCGCCATGCCATAATGCTGCGTTGTCGCTTACCGGGAGGCATTATCACTCCCCGCCAATGGTTGGGTATTGATCAGTTTGCGACAGAGAACACCCTGTATGGCAGTATCCGGTTGACTAATCGGCAGACATTCCAATTTCATGGTATTTTAAAAAACAACCTCAAACCGGTGCATCAATTACTGGCTCAAATGGGGCTGGATTCACTGGCAACGGCCAATGATGTTAACCGTAACGTATTGTGTACCTCAAACCCGGTACAGTCTGCGTTGCATCAGCAGGCTTATGAATGGGCGAAG
This sequence comes from Xenorhabdus cabanillasii, assembly GCF_003386665.1. Classification (NCBI taxonomy): domain Bacteria; kingdom Pseudomonadati; phylum Pseudomonadota; class Gammaproteobacteria; order Enterobacterales; family Morganellaceae; genus Xenorhabdus; species Xenorhabdus cabanillasii. Next base: position 1,831,157 of record NZ_QTUB01000001.1, read on the forward strand.
AAAATATCGGAGCATCTTCTGCCGCGTACTAACGCTTACGCTGAAATCTGGCTGGACAAAGAAAAAATCGCGACAACCGATGAAGAGCCGATCCTTGGTAAAACTTATTTACCGCGTAAATTCAAAACATCAGTTGTGATCCCGCCGCAAAATGATGTTGATCTGCATGCCAACGATATGAACTTCGTTGCTATCGCAGAGAATGATCAGTTGATCGGTTTTAATGTGCTGGTGGGTGGCGGGTTAGCCATGACTCACGGCGATAAGAAAACATTCCCGCGTTTGGCGAGTGAATTTGGTTATATTCCACTAGAGCATACCTTAGCGATTGCTGAAGCCATCGTGACAACACAGCGTGATTGGGGCAACCGAACCGATCGCAAAAATGCCAGAACCAAATATACCCTTGAGCGTGTCGGTGTTGAAACTTTCAAACAAGAAGTTGAAAAGCGTGCAGGCGTCAAATTCGAACCGATCCGTCCTTATGAGTTTACTGGTCGGGGAGATCAAATTGGTTGGTTAAAAGGTATTGATGACCAATGGCACTTAACCTTGTTTATTGAAAATGGCCGCTTACTGGATTACCCGAACAAACCGTTAAAAACCGGGATTGCAGAAATTGCCAAAATCCACAAAGGTGATTTTCGTTTGACCGCGAATCAAAACCTGATTGTGGCAGGCGTGCCGGAGAGTGAAAAAGCACACATTGAAGAAATAGCCCGCTCACATGGCCTGATTGATAACAATGTGACTTCTCTGCGTCACCATTCTATGGCGTGTGTTTCGTTTCCGACATGCCCGCTGGCAATGGCAGAAGCTGAGCGTTTCTTGCCGGCCTTTGTCGATCATGTCGATGCTTTAATGGCAAAACATGGCGTCAGTCACGAACATATCGTTCTGCGTGTTACAGGTTGCCCGAATGGGTGCGGCAGAGCGATGCTGGCAGAAATAGGGCTGGTGGGTAAAGCGCTTGATCGTTATAACCTGCATCTTGGCGGAAATCGCAATGGCAGCCGAATTCCCCGTATGTATCGGGAAAACATCACCTCAGCCGAGATTTTGACGATACTGGACGAATTGATTAGCCGTTGGGCAATAGAACGTAATGAGGATGAAGCTTTTGGGAATTTCCTGATCCGAGCCGACATTATCAAACCAGTATTGAATTCAGCCGTCGATTTTTACGATTGGCAGGAGGCGATATGAACCCGCTCCGCTTATCTGAGCTATTAGTTTTGAATACTGAGCAGCGCACGGAAGCGCTTGCCGAAATAAACCAACAACTGGAATCGCTGGATGCCCGTCAGCGTGTAATCTGGGCATTGGAACACCTGCCCGGTGAATTTGTTCTTTCTTCCAGCTTTGGTATTCAGGCGGCAGTCTGCCTGCATCTGGTCACACAGGAATACCCTGATATCTCCGTTATCCTGACTGATACCGGCTATCTATTCCCGGAAACCTATCGGTTTATTGATAAGCTGACTGACAAACTGACGCTGAACTTAAAAATATTTCGTGCAGAACAGAGCCCGGCCTGGCAGGAAGCGCGTTATGGTAAACTGTGGGAACAGGGAATAGAAGGCATTGAGCGTTATAACCAAATCAATAAAGTAGAACCGATGAACCGCGCATTGAAATCATTACACGCACAAACCTGGTTTGCAGGTTTACGTCGTCAGCAATCGGAAAGCCGTGCTAATTTGCCAGTGCTGGCGGTTCAGCGTGATGTTTTCAAAATACTGCCAATTATTGATTGGGATAACCGCCGTATACATCAATACCTGACCCAACATGGTCTTGAATACCATCCACTGTGGGAAGAAGGTTATCTCTCTGTCGGGGATACCCATACGACGCAAAAATGGGAACCGGGTATGAGCGAAGAACAAACCCGATTTTTTGGCTTGAAGCGTGAGTGTGGTTTGCACGAAGGTTAAGGCAATATTACGAATACTTCTGATTTATCTTGGCTGTGCTTCTTATCAAAAGGGCATAGCTTGCTTTGATGATAACCATGTTGCACTTAATTATGTGAATCTACGAAGAAAGAATGCTAAACGAGCTTGTGGCAAAATAAAAAAATCATAAGTAAAAATGATGATATTAATGTCATGTTTTATTTGTAGTTTGGCGGGAGCATCTAAATAAATCGGTGAAACAGATGTAAGATATGATAATAAACTCCATTTTTATCATTCAGTTTTTAAAAATAGCCCTAAATCGTGATATTTATCACAGAATAAATTCCTTCAAAAACGCGCGGTGAACAATAAAAGAACAGTGATTTTTCCTGAATATTTCGCATGTTGCAATTTTATAACCCATTAAAAAACTTACCTTATACGATTCAGGAACTAATAATTACTTTTTGTCATTTCATAACCACCTCACAGCTTCATATATTCATTTCTTAGATAATTATTACGAAATTAAACACTGAACACTGGATGGCATGTCATTGTGGATTATTTACCCTTATTTGTTGAACTGAAATCGCGTGCTGTTTTGCTGGTAGGCGGCGGAGAAGTCGCTTCTCGTAAGGCTGGCTTGCTATTGCGTGCAGGGGCTGCGTTAACAATTGTTGCTCCCGAATTACATCCTGAATTGCAACAACGCCATCAAAAAGGGGAGCTTGAGTGGTTACAGGGAGCATTTCACCCGGACTATCTTGATGGCGTATTTTTGGTGATTGCAGCGACTGGTGACCACAGTTTAAACCAATATGTTTTCTCAGAGGCTAATCGCCGCGCTATTTTGGTTAATGTGGTAGATGATCAGTCACTTTGCTCTGCAATTTTCCCTTCAATTATTGATCGCTCTCCGGTTATGGTAGCTATCTCCTCTGCTGGAAAATCACCTGTATTAACACGATTACTGCGGGAAAAATTGGAATCCCTGTTGCCCTTTCATCTCGGCACAATGGCGGAAATTGCGGGGCGTTGGCGTAACCAGGTGAAACAGAGCCTGACTTCCCTGCGCCAGCGTCGTTATTTCTGGGAAAAAGCATTTAACGGACGTTTTTCCACATTAGTTGCCAATGGGCAGTTACAACAAGCAGAAAAACAGTTGGATCAACAACTGCGTGATGAACAACTGAAACAAACTAGTAAGCAGGGAGAACTGGTGTTAGTTGGAGCAGGTCCCGGTGATCCGGGTTTGTTGACTTTAAAAGGGCTGCAAGTGATCCAGCAAGCGGATGTGGTGCTTTATGATCACTTAGTCAGCGCCGAAATACTCGAATTGGTCCGCCGTGATGCTGACAAAATCTGTGTAGGTAAAAGAGCAGGGTGCCATTCAGTTGCGCAGGAAGAGACCAATGCGTTGATCGTCAAACTGGCACATCAGGGGAAAAAAGTGGTTCGTCTGAAAGGAGGCGATCCCTTTATTTTTGGCCGTGGTGGAGAAGAATTACAGGTTGCCGCATCCGCAGACATTCCTTTTCAGGTTGTGCCTGGTATTACTGCCGCTGTCGGCGCTTCTGCCTACGCGGGAATTCCCCTGACGCACAGGGAACATTCCCAAAGCGTCACTTTTATTACCGGGCATTGCCGTGAAAACGGTAATGAACTGGACTGGCCCGCATTGGCGCGAGGCAATCAAACACTGGCGATTTATATGGGAGTCATAAAGTCAGCTCTGATCAGCCAGAAATTAATTTCACACGGGCGGGATGCCAGCACACCTGTTGCCGTGATTGGTTGCGGGACTCGCTCCGAACAACAAGTATTGACCGGGACGTTGTCTGAACTGGAACGATTGGCACAGGATGCTCCATCGCCAGCATTGCTGGTGGTGGGTGAGGTTGCTCAACTTCACCATCAGTTAGCATGGTTCGCGCAGCGATCGGTTGAACAGCGATCCACCGATCAGAAAAAGTTATTAGAGCCAGAACAATCTGTTGCTCCGCTAAATCGCTCCGCTGTTGTTGACTTAGAATAAGGAATTATCAATGGAAGAAAAAAGACTGACCCATTTGCAGCAACTTGAAGCTGAAAGTATTCATATTATCCGCGAAGTCGCTGCTGAATTTGCCAATCCGGTAATGCTTTATTCCATTGGTAAAGACTCTTCTGTGATGCTGCATCTCGCACGTAAGGCATTTTATCCGGGAAAATTGCCTTTTCCGTTGTTGCATGTCGATACAGGCTGGAAATTCCGGGAAATGTATGAATTCCGTGATCAGACAGCAAAAAAACATGGCTTCGAATTGCTGGTCTATCGTAACCCGCAAGGTGAAGAGTTGGGTATTAATCCTTTTATTCATGGCAGTGCAAAACATACAGACATTATGAAAACGGAAGGATTGAAGCAAGCTCTGGACAAATATGGATTTGACGCCGCTTTTGGTGGTGCAAGGCGTGACGAAGAGAAATCCCGTGCCAAAGAGCGTATCTATTCTTTCCGTGATCGTTCCCATCGTTGGGATCCCAAAAATCAGCGCCCGGAACTTTGGCGTAACTATAACGGCCAGATTAATAAAGGTGAAAGTATCCGTGTATTCCCGCTATCTAACTGGACGGAGCTGGATATCTGGCAATACATCTATTTAGAACAGATAGATATTGTTCCTCTCTATTTTGCTAAATCTCGTCCGATTGTTCAGCGCGATGGCACATTGATTATGGTTGATGATGATCGTATCGATTTGAAATCAGGTGAAGTGATCAGTCAGCGCAAAGTTCGCTTCAGGACATTGGGGTGTTGGCCTTTGACCGGTGCTGTGGAATCGGAAGCGGAAACATTGCCGGAAATTATCGAAGAAATGTTGATATCAACAACCAGTGAGCGGCAGGGCCGGCTTATTGACAGTGATCAATCTGGTTCAATGGAGCTGAAAAAACGCCAGGGTTATTTTTAAAGGCATGGTGTTATTTTTTGAGGAGAGAAGAATATGCCGACACTTGCACATAATGAATCCATCGCCAATCAAATCAAACAGCAGGGTGGTGTTGAATCCTATTTGAAAGCACAGCAGGAAAAGGGATTATTGCGTTTTTTAACTTGTGGCAGTGTAGATGATGGCAAAAGTACTCTGATTGGTCGCCTGTTGCACGATACTCGCCAGATCTATGCAGATCAGCTTGCGACTTTGCAAAATGACAGTAAGCGGCTGGGAACGCAGGGAGAGAAGTTAGATCTGGCGCTTTTAGTGGATGGCCTTGCGGCTGAACGGGAACAAGGTATTACCATAGATGTGGCATATCGTTATTTTTCCACTGAGAAACGTAAGTTTATCATCGCGGATACACCGGGGCATGAGCAATATACCCGTAATATGGCAACAGGGGCGTCAACCTGTGATCTTTCGATTTTACTGATTGATGCGCGAAAAGGAGTACAGGAACAGACTCGCCGCCATAGTTTTATCAGTACACTGCTAGGTATTCGCCACCTGGTGGTGGCAGTGAATAAAATGGATCTGATGGAATATAGACAAGAGATTTTCGCTCAGATCAAACAGGATTATTTACATTTCACTGAGCAATTGCCTGCCGATTTGCATATTTATTTTGTCCCCATATCTGCGCTGGAAGGGGACAATATTGTCAGTCGTAGTGAAAATATGCCGTGGTATACCGGAGAAACGTTGCTGGATATTCTTGAAGTGGTTGATGTGCAGAAAAATGTTGCGAAACAGTTACTGCGTTTTCCGGTGCAATATGTCAATCGCCCTGATCTGGATTTTCGCGGTTACAGCGGTACGTTGTCATCGGGAATTTTACGTCAGGGGCAGAAAATCAAAGTAATGCCATCAGGCAGGGTGTCTACGGTAGAACGGATTGTCACTTTCGACGGTGACTTACCTTTTGCTGTGCCGGGTGAAGCGATCACCATCGTGCTGAAAGATGAAATAGATATCAGCCGTGGTGACCTTTTGGTTGCGGTTGAAGATCAAATAATTGTCGCTCATCATGCGTTGGTGGATGTTGTATGGATGTCAGAAAAGCCGCTAATTCAGGGGCAAAGTCTGGATATCAAGGTGGCTGGTAAAAAGAGTCGTGCCAAAATTGATAATGTGCAATATCAGGTAGATATCAATAACCTGACACAAAAAGTTGCGGTTGAGTTGCCGCTGAATGCCATTGGGCTGGTGGAATTTTCATTTGATGAACCATTGCTTCTCGACAGTTACCAGCAAAGTGCGGATACCGGCGGTATCATTCTGATTGACCGTTTGACTAACGTTACTGTTGGCGCTGGATTGGTTCGTGAAGTTCAGACCGATGTCTATCAAGAGCCGAAAGAGTACAGTGAGTTTGAACTGGAATTCAATCGCTTAGTGCGCCGCCATTTCCCGCACTGGGGAGCTCGTGATTTATTGGGGGGAAAATAAGTGGCTCAGTTCGAAGATACTGATACCTTTTCCGGTATTGTTTCCAATAATATTGTCTGGCATTCACATGATGTAACCAGAAAACAGCGGGAAGCCGTTAATGGGCATCCTGCTTTGGTTATCTGGTTTACCGGGTTATCAGGTTCAGGAAAATCCACGCTGGCGGGAATGTTGGAGCACGCTCTATTCTCACAGGGGATCAAAACCTATTTGTTGGATGGCGATAATGTGCGTCACGGTTTGTGTCGTGATCTGGGGTTTTCTGAGGCTGATCGACAGGAGAATATCCGGCGTGTAGGAGAAGTTGCGAAATTAATGGTTGATGCCGGGCTGGTGGTATTGACGGCATTTATTTCTCCTGGCCGGGCTGAGCGACAAAAAATACGTCAATCGATGGAGTCTGGTCAATTTATTGAAGTATTTGTAGATACACCTCTGGCGATTTGTGAATCCCGTGATCCGAAAGGTTTATATAAAAAAGCGCGAGCCGGGGAAATTCCGAATTTCACCGGAATTGATGCGATTTATGAAGCACCAGAACAGCCTGATATTTATTTGGATGGCTCACAAGATATTGAATTATTAATGGAAAAATTGCTTCTTGCACTCAATGATCGCTATATTGTGACTATTTAATATCCCGTTTAAATTTCCCATTCTCTGAGCAGAGTAGAAACACATTATTGCAGGCGAAGTCATGTGTTTCTACACTCATTTCATTTAATACTTTTTATTATGTCTTGTGATCACATTTCAGAAGCAGTTTGTGATAGTGGCGTCATTCCTTGAGTTATGGGATGATTAGCGGGTTTTTCTGGGGGCGGAAATGGGTAAACTAACGCTACTATTACTGGTTTTACTTGGCTGGTTACAGTATTCGCTGTGGTTCGGCAAAAATGGTATCCACGATTATGTGCGAATTAAAGATGAGGTTGAAAAACAAGAGAAGGACAACCTTTTCCTTAAGTCACGCAATGACCAGTTGTTTGCTGAAATTAAAGATCTGAAAAGCGGTCAACAAGCAATTGAAGAACGTGCCCGCAATGAATTAGGTATGATTAAGCCGGGTGAATCTTTTTATCGCATGGTGCCGGATTCAATGAAACAAAATTCACAACATTCTGTGAGTCACAATACCAATACGGATACCAGTATATTGGGACAAAATCAAAATAGTGAACAATAATTCACCTGATTTTTATTATCCCGCTGATATTTTTATCACTGAATTTGATGACTAAACCTTATGACTGAAATAGTTGCTTTGATCCCTGCCGCTGGTATTGGCAGTCGGATGCAATCAGAATGTCCGAAACAATATCTTAATATCGCGGGAAAAACCATAATTGAACATACGCTGGCTGCATTGCTTGAACATCCCCGTATACAGCAAATTGTTATTGTGCTGAATCCTGCTGACACGCAATTCAACCAATTGGCCATTGCTTCCGATCCGCGTATTACAACAGTTATTGGTGGTGATGAGCGTGCTGATTCAGTGCTGGCGGGGCTGAACTATTTGTCAGATCTTTCAGCGGAGCACCCTGTCTGGGTTTTGGTTCATGATGCGGCCCGTCCTTGTTTACACCGCGATGACCTCGATAATTTACTGCAACTGGTCGATAAAAGCCCGTTCTCTTCTGCCCTGCGTGATAGCCAGTATGATGGTGAACTTTTCTGTGGTGGATTATTAGCCGCTCCCGTCAGGGATACTATGAAACGTATGGTGATTTCGCCCGTGGAAAAAATATCAGCGGAAAAGTCATTATTCGTTGATCATACTGTCGATCGCAATGGTCTTTGGCACGCATTGACTCCGCAATTATTTCCTTTACAGCTATTACGTGATTGCCTGATGAAAGCACTTTCAGAGCAAGCCCGCATTACGGACGAATCTTCCGCACTGGAGTATTGCGGTTATCGTCCGGTACTTATCAAAGGAAGAGCGGACAACATTAAAGTGACTCAACCTGAAGATCTGGCATTGGCTGAGTTTTATCTATCCCGAAAATCAAAGGAACATATCGTATGAGAATTGGTCACGGTTTTGATGTACATAAATTTGGCGGAGAAGGGCCATTGATCATTGGCGGTGTCCGTATTCCTTATGATCAGGGATTGATTGCACACTCAGATGGTGATGTTGCCTTACATGCTGCAACGGATGCTCTGTTGGGGGCTGCGGCTTTGGGAGATATCGGGAAATTGTTTCCAGATACTGACCCTGCTTTCAAAGGTGCTGATAGCCGTGAATTGCTGAAAGAAGCCTATCGGCGTATCCGTGAAAAAGGATATCGGATTGGTAATCTTGATATCACAATTATCGCGCAGGCACCTAAAATGCTACCCCATATTCCCCAGATGCGGGTTAATCTGGCAGAAGATCTTGAGTGCCATATGGATGACATTAATGTTAAAGCAACAACCACAGAAAAACTGGGATTTGTTGGACGTAAAGAAGGTATTGCCTGTGAAGCAGTTGCCTTGTTGGTGAAGGAATAAACGGGTGAAGGAATAAGTATGGCATTGCGTGAATTACATTGGCTTTATGGGCGTCCTGAAGCAACCGGCATTGTTAAAGCAGCACCGGAAGATTTTATTGTTCGTGAAGACTTAGGCTTTTCTCCTGATGGAGAAGGCGAACATTTAATGGTACATATTCGTAAGACAGGGTGTAATACACAGTTTGTTGCCGATCATCTTGCCCGATTCGCTAAAATACCAGCACGCTCTGTCAGTTATGCAGGTTTAAAAGATCGTAATGCAGTGACTGAACAGTGGTTTTGCCTGCATTTACCGGGAAAACAAGATCCTGATTTAACTGCATTTCAGCTTGAAGGCTGTGAAATACTGGCTACGGCTCGCCAGAAACGCAAACTGCGCATTGGAGTATTGAAAGGTAATGATTTCACACTGGTTTTAAGGGAAATCTCTGATCGGCAATCCGTGGAAAAGCGCTTGCAGCAGGTTGCTCAGACAGGCGTTCCTAACTATTTTGGCGAACAGCGTTTCGGGCGAGATGGACAGAATCTGGTTCAGGCGCAGCGTTGGGCAGAAAATGAAATTCAGGTTAAAGAGCGTAATCGCCGTAGCTTTTACCTTTCTGCTTGCCGCAGTGTTATGTTTAATATTATTACCAGCATACGTATTGCGCAGGGTGAGCATCAACAGGTACAAAATGGTGACGCATTACAGTTAACCGGGCGTGGTAGTTGGTTTGTGGCTGACGAATCTGAACTGGCTGCGCTACAGCAACGGGTTATTGATGGGGAGTTACAGATCACCGCTCCGTTACCGGGAGACAAGGCATTGGGGACACAGAATCAGGCGCTGGATTTTGAGCAGCAATGTTTACAGGATTACGATTCGCTTTGGTCATTAGTCAAACGTGAACGTGTAGAAAGTGCTCGCAGGGCGATGTTGGTGAAACCAATTAACCTGCGTTGGGAATGGCAGGATGACCAAATTGTCACACTTCATTTTTCTTTGCCATCAGGCAGTTTTGCCACCAGTGTTATCAGAGAATTGATTAACCAGAATCAAAATAATACGGCTGATATTGCTGAATAATGACTTTTTGTTTCTGATTCCCTTTACTTATTCCCAGTCATATGGTTAGCGATATGGCTGGAATTTTATTTCCTTTCCAGTTAGTGAATTTAAATACACTTTCTTTTATTTTTTCTACAGATCCTTCTCCGTACAGAGACAGGTGTTTGAATAAAAGTAAGTACAACTGACTTTAATGGTCAGTATTTTCCTATTTGGACAGGCTGAATGCAAAGCGCTCTACAAAACGGGTTGCCTCATGCTAAGATCAAACGATTTTCTGACAATCCTGCTCTTGTCCGGGCGTATGTTACACCATAAAAAAATAGGACAATGGATAGGGAAAGTTACAGTATCATTCTATGTTTTAACAAGTAAAATCAATGAGATATTTTAATGCTGCGGATATTGCTGAGTAATGATGATGGTGTCACTGCGCCGGGTATTCAAACTTTAGCGGCTAAATTGCGGGAACAATATCATGTGCAGGTAATTGCACCTGATCGTAACCGTAGTGGTGCGTCGAATGCTTTAACGTTAGATCGTCCTTTGCGTATCAGCGTATTGAGTAATGGTGATGTTGCTGTTCGGGAAGGAACACCGACAGACTGTGTTTACTTGGGGGTCAATAAATTAGTTCGCCCTCGCCCGGATATTGTGGTTTCAGGGATCAACTGTGGTCCCAATTTAGGTGATGATGTGATTTATTCCGGCACAGTTGCCGCTGCAATGGAAGGGCGTCATTTAGGGCTACCTGCCTTAGCTGTATCACTTGATGGTGACAAACATTATGAAACAGCAGCAGAAGTCACTGTACGTTTATTGAATCTGTTACAAAAATTCCCATTGAGAGCCGGTAATATTCTGAACATCAATGTGCCTGATATACCTATTGAGCAAATCAAAGGGTTTAAGGTTACACGATGTGGTTGCCGATGTGCGGCTGAAGAAGTTTATTCTCTGGAAGATCCCAAGGGCGATATGCTTTATTGGATAGGGCCTCCGGGAGAAAAGCGTGATGCTGGCCCGGAAACAGATTTTGCTGCGGTAGAAGAAGGGTTTGTCTCCATTACTCCTTTACAGGTAGATTTGACAGCCTATAAAGCACAGGAATTGGTAGCTGATTGGTTGTTGAAAGTCGGGGATACGGGAGAATGTTAAGTCGGTTAATGAAAAATTTGCTGACACAATTGCGCCAGCAGGGAATACAGAACGAGCACCTGCTGGATGTGATATCCAGAGTTCCCAGAGAATGCTTTGTTGATGAAGCCTTGGCGCATAAAGCATATGAAAACACAGCACTGCCAATTGGATCTGGGCAGACTATATCTCAGCCGTATATTGTTGCTCGTATGACTGAGCTACTGAATTTGACTCCTGAATCTAATGTATTGGAGATTGGAACGGGGTCTGGCTATCAGACGGCTATACTTGCCCATTTAGCCAGACATGTTTTCTCCGTAGAACGTATTAAGGGGTTACAGTGGCAGGCTAAGCGCAGGTTAAAACAGCTCGATTTACATAATATCTCAACCCGCCATGGGGATGGTTGGAATGGTTGGCCGTCAAAGGGGCCATTTCATGCCATTATCGTCACAGCTGCACCTCCAGAAATACCACAGGCACTATTACATCAGCTGGCAGATGGCGGCGTGATGGTATTGCCAGTTGGTGAGCATTCTCAGTCGCTAAAAGTGGTACGTCGCTATGGAAACGATTTTCATAGTGAAGTAATCGAATCTGTTCGTTTCGTACCCTTGATCCAAGGTGAACTGGCATAATCTGCTGATTTATGTTTTTTTGCCGCTATTTTTAAATTAGCCGTCATTTTTTGAGATAAAAAAAGTATTTTGCTTTAAATATTTTTGTACATCTAAATTTCTTTATAAATCATCATGCTTATCACTTATATTTGCCTTTATGGGGGAATAAGGTATGAAAGTAGGAAACTTAATGAAAAAAATACAGTGGATAATAACCTGCGTTATTGTGGGAGTAATTCTGACAGGTTGTAGTAATACAACGAACCGTCCTGCACCAATAGTGAGTGTGGATAATCAGGAAAAAAACAGAATAATATCCTCCCGGAGCCCAGCAGTTTCGACACCTGTGTCATCTTCTCCCCCTGTCATTTCTACAAATCGGCCAATAGAACATCGTGCTTCAGATAATAGATATCCAGTGAATCATTCTGGCAATACGCCTGCTCAGCAAGAGGGGATCGTCTATGACCGCAATTATGAGAACATTCCTAAAGGCAGTTATAACGGCAATACTTACACAGTTAAACATGGAGACACTTTATTTTACATTGCGTGGATTACTGGTAAGGATTTTCGTGATATATCTCACATAAATGGTATTTCAGAACCTTATAGCTTAAATGTTGGCCAAGTCCTGAGAATTGGCAATGCAACCTCCAGGAATGGTGTATTAATAGCATCAAATAGTACTCAATCTAAAATTGAGCAGGTTGATTTTCAAAAAGGTAATGCGTATCCTGCAAATACTGATAGGCAAAATCCTAGAAAAATGTTGCCAAGAGTGACAGTTTCTGATAGCGACGATGACGCTTCTAAATCATCGCCAGCGACAGGTTTAAATGCGAGTAAGGCTGTCAATAATTGGAAATGGCCTGCGGAAGGAAAGATTCTTGAAGGTTTCTCAGATTCCCGGGGGGGGAATAAAGGTATTGACATTGCGGGGAGTCGTGGTCAACCCGTTTTTGCGGCCGCTAGCGGGAAAGTTGTTTACACCGGAAACGCATTACGCGGATATGGAAATCTAATAATAATAAAACATGATGATGACTACCTGAGTGCCTATGCTCACAATGATTCCATGTTGGTGCGAGATCAGCAGGAAGTACAGGCAGGGCAAAAAATCGCCACTATGGGTAGCACCGGAACCAGTTCAGTAAGATTGCATTTTGAGATTAGATACAGGGAAAAATCCGTAAACCCGCTGCGTTATCTTCCGCAGCGATAAACCGGGGCAGGAACCTGAACTCCTGTCCGCATTATCATGGGTAGGAGCAGCTGATGAGCCAAGGTACGCTTAAAGTTAATGAGTTGTATGAAGAGGCGGATTTAGACGAAAGTGGCATGGAAGCCGATGACTTTGATGAAGCGTTGCTGAAAGACGAGGATGATTTAACTAGTCTTGATGAAGATTTGGATTTGTTGCAAGGAGTAAACCAGCGCGTTCTTGATGCAACACAGCTTTATCTCGGAGAGATTGGGTTTTCTCCTTTATTGACAGCAGAGGAAGAAGTTCTTTTCGCCAGACGCGCATTGCGGGGAGATATTGCTGCACGCCAGCGTATGATTGAAAGTAATTTGCGGTTGGTAGTTAAGATCTCCCGCAGATATAGCAACCGAGGGTTGGCACTTTTGGATTTGATTGAAGAAGGTAATCTTGGTCTTATCCGAGCAGTAGAAAAATTCGATCCTGAAAGAGGTTTTCGTTTTTCCACTTATGCAACTTGGTGGATCCGCCAGACAATTGAACGGGCTATTATGAATCAAACTCGTACGATTCGTTTGCCTATTCATATCGTTAAAGAGCTAAATGTTTATTTACGTACTGCCAGAGAGTTGGCTCATAAATTGGATCATGAGCCAAGTATTGAAGAAATAGCGGAAAAACTGGATAAGCCAGTTGATGATGTAAGTCGTATGATGCGGCTTAATGAACGTATTACTTCCGTTGATACACCAATTAGTGGGGATTCAGATAAAGCGTTATTGGATATTTTATCTGATGAGAATGATTCAGGGCCAGAAACAACTATTCAGGATGATGATATGAAACAAAGTATTGTCAAATGGTTGTTTGAGTTGAATGCAAAACAACGTGAAGTTCTGGCTCGCCGTTTTGGTTTACTTGGGTACGAAGCGGAAACATTGGAAGATGTCGGGCGAGAAATTGGGTTAACCAGGGAAAGAGTCCGTCAGATCCAGGTGGAAGGGTTGCGTCGTCTCAGAGACATTCTGCACACCCAGGGTTTGAACATTGAATCATTATTTCGTACTTAATTTTTATGCCTAATAGAATTTAAGATATGGCTGAAAAAACTGTAAATTGAAAGATAGAGAGATAATTTAATAAAAAGGTGGGTTTATTGACCCACCTTTTTATTTTTTAATTTATCGGAATACCGCTATGGAATTTGAAATCAGGATCTGGTGACTGAATAAGTTCAGCTTCAATTTGACCAAAATATTTCACTCTTTCGGTAATATCTTCTTTAGAGATAGATTGAGCCAGCGTTAAATAATCCTGATAATGGCGCGCTTCTGAACGCAGCAGGGAAATATAAAATTTACCCAACTCTTCATCCAGATGAGGAGCCAGTTTCGCGAAACGCTCGCAAGAGCGTGCTTCAATATATGCCCCAATAATCAACTTATCTACCAAAGTGTAAGGCTCATGGTTCGTGATATGCTGAAATAATGACTTGGCATAACGACTGGCGCTGATGCTGTCATAGTTGATCCCTCTGGCATTCATGATTTCCAGCACCTGATAAAAGTGGTGTAACTCTTCTTTAATCAACAACACCATTTTATCAATCAGCTCTTGGTCATAGGGGGATTTTTCCCGTGCTGTAATTTGCTTGGTGGCCTGACTTTTGCCTTTCAATGAATGAATATCGCCAATTTTTTTATAGGCGAAATCCTCATAGGGTTTAAACCATGCCAGCAAAGCGTCAGCACTTGCAGGATCTACAGCATATTTGCGGATCAGAAACATGGCGCTTTGAGCTGCTTTTAATTCACACAGAAGGTGATCACGCAGTAAAACCGGAAGATTTTCCGGTTGTCGTGCTTTTTCTACCCATTGATCCGGTGTCTCACACTGTAAAAATTGATAAATTGGTTCTAACAGGCTGATATCACGTTTCATTTGTGAAACCGTCATTTTTACACCATGTCTTTTAAACGATAAATCCAATCCAGTGCCTGACGTGGTGTCAGGGAATCAGGATTCAGATTTTCCAATGCCTCAACTGCTGGAGAAGTTTCTTCTGTCAGTAGCGTCAATTGCGGTGTATCGACATAACCTGCTGTTGCGTTGTTGGAAAGTGACTCCAGTTCTTTTAATTTTTGGCGTGCTCGCTTGATGACATCGCGGGGGACTCCTGCCAGTGAAGCAACAGCCAACCCGTAACTTTTGCTGGCAGCGCCCTCTTGAACATTGTGCATAAAAGCGATGGTATCGCCATGTTCAACAGCATCCAGATGGATATTAACCACACCTTCGAGCTTTTCAGGTAATGTTGTTAATTCAAAATAGTGAGTAGCAAACAGCGTCATTGCTTTGATGCGGTTAGCCAGATTTTCAGCGCAGGCCCAGGCGAGGGATAGACCATCGTAAGTTGATGTACCACGCCCGATCTCATCCATCAGAACCAGACTATGCTCTGTTGCGTTATGCAGAATATTGGCGGTTTCTGTCATTTCTACCATGAAGGTTGAACGCCCTGAAGCCAGATCATCAGAAGCCCCTACCCGGGTGAAAATACGGTCTACAGGCCCAATCACGGCTTTTTCAGCAGGAACAAAACTGCCGATATACGCCAATAACGTAATTAAGGCTGCCTGACGCATATAAGTACTTTTACCCCCCATATTCGGTCCTGTGATGATTAACAGACGACGTTGCGATGAAAGCGTTAATGGGTTTGAAATAAAAGGCTCACTGAGCACCTGCTCAACAACCGGATGACGACCGCCCGTGATTTGTATCCCGGCTTTATCAGTCAGGGTCGGGCAGGTATAGTTCAATGTTTCAGCGCGTTCAGCCAGGTTTGCCAGAACATCTAATTCTGAAAGAGCTTCCGCACTGGTTTGCAACGCGGCCAGATGAGGAAGCAATAAATCGAACAGTTCTTCATACAGCGCTTTTTCGATAGCGAGCGCTTTACCTTTGGAAGTCAGAACCTTATCTTCATATTCTTTTAGTTCAGGAATAATGTAACGTTCTGCGTTTTTCAGGGTTTGGCGGCGTACATAATGAATTGGTACGAGATGGCTTTGTCCACGGCTGACCTGAATATAGTAACCATGTACGGCATTGAAGCCGACTTTCAGGGTATCAATGCCAAGCTTTTCGCGTTCGCGGATTTCCAGTCTGTCAAGATAATCACTGGCCCCATCTGCCAATGCCCGCCATTCGTCTAACTCAGCATTATAGCCGGTTGCAATCACTCCACCATCACGGACCAGAACCGGAGGTGTTTCGACAATTGCCTTTTCCAACAGTGTCTGTAACTCATCAAAATGACCGATACGCTGTTGCAATATTTGGATATAAGGCGAATCCTCAGAGGCCATAATCTGGTGAATATCAGGTAATTGCTGGAACGCATGACGCATTCTTGCCAGATCACGGGGACGAGCGGAACGAAGAGCAAGGCGGGCAAGTACACGTTCTAAGTCACCAACCTGACGTAAAAACGGTTGTAGCTCAAAGCCGATTTCCTGGAGTGCAGAAATCGCCTGCTGGCGATTTTCCAGTATGTTTTTGTTACGGATCGGAGTATGTAGCCAACGTTTCAGCATGCGGCTGCCCATTGGCGTTACACACTGGTCGAGCACAGAAGCCAGCGTATTTTCAGTACTTCCCGACAGATTTTGTGTCAATTCGAGATTACGGCGGGTTGCAGCATCCATAATCACTGTTTCTTGCTGACACTCCATCGTGATATTACGGATATGAGGCAGAGCAGTACGCTGAGTATCTTTGACATATTGCAGCAGACAACCCGCAGCCCGTAGCGCCAGTGTGGCTTTTTCCACACCAAAACCTATCAGATCACGAGTACCAAATTGCAAATTCAATTGTTGTCTTGCCGTATCCAGTTCAAATTCCCACATTGGGCGGCGACGCAGACCGTGACAGCGTTCAATCAGCGCCATATGACTGAACGTTTCAGGGTAGAGTAATTCTGCCGGGCGGGTACGTTGAAGCTCTGCCGCGATGGTATCCTCATCAGCTATTTCAGAAACACGGAAGCGGCCAGAAGTGATATCCAAAGTAGCATAACCGAATCCCTGACTGTCATGCCAGATAGCCGCCAGAAGATTATCCTGACGTTCTTGCAGCAATGCTTCATCAGTGACAGTACCCGGAGTGACGATACGTACAACTTTACGTTCAACAGGGCCTTTACTGCTGGCAGGATCACCAACCTGCTCACATATTGCCGCAGATTCACCGAGTTGAACCAGTTTTGCCAGATAGTTTTCGATTGCATGATAAGGAACCCCTGCCATTGGAATTGGCTGGCCTGCGGATTGCCCACGTTTAGTCAGTGAAATATCCAGTAACTTTGCCGCCTTTTTGGCATCGTCATAGAACAACTCATAAAAGTCACCCATGCGGTAAAGCAGCAGAATGTCCGGGTGTTGCGCTTTCAGTCGCAGATACTGCTGCATCATAGGAGTATGACTATCTATATCCTTTGCTGGAGATTCTTTCATATTGATTTGATTCAATTTTTTATTCCTGTTGACTCGGTTGGGCTATCGACACTCAGTCAACCCATCGAAATGACAAAACCTAAATATAATCAGCTAAGGATAGAACGTTAATGAACCTCATGCTGGGCGAAAACACTATCTTATCACTGATAATCTGTGTGATTCATCTGTGGATTCGATTGCTTACATAAAGAGCAAGAGTTGTAGGGCAGGGTATCAGGATTGTCATCGGCAATGTATCAGATTTTCTGACTATTAAACAGGATTGCGAAGCCGCTCGATTTAAATCATTTTGCTATGTATTCCGCTATCCTCCTGCTGTTTTTGACACATAGTACATGAACAGGTATGAAGATTATCTGGAATCCCCGTAGCAATAAATCTGATATTGCCACATAAACATCCACCCCGATATTCTGATGCATTCATAGCTCTTCCTTATATAACGTTGTGATATATTGAACTACTCTCATTTAGAGCCTGGCAGATTTAAGAGGAAATAAAAGTGGCGGCTTACCAACCTCATTACATTCTCCTGATGGGAGGGATAACGACACTGGACGTTCCCTTTATGATCCCTTTCTTCTATTACCTTTGAACAAGCCGTTTGGCTGGGCGTAATGCCAGTAAAAACCTAAGCCATTGCGATTGACCTGATTTCATCGACTAATGGCCTGAGAGCATGTCACGGCTTATCCCTTCGTCATCTTATAGTAAGCCCACTCGCAGCCACCCTGTCGGACAACAGCAAACATGGTGGATGAGCCTCAAAATCTGATGAATTACTGGAGCAATCAATGAAATTAACGCAAATCCGCAATGCCACTCTCGTGCTGGAATATGCCGGTAAAAAATTTCTTATCGATCCGATGCTGGCAGAAAAGGAAGCCTGGGATGGCTTTGCCGGAAATGCACGCCCGCACCTGCGTAATCCCATGGTTGCCCTGTCTGTGGCGGTAGAAGATTTACTGGCTGTTGATGCCGTTATTCTGACACACACCCATACCGATCACTGGGATGAAGCGGCTCAGCAGGCTGTTCCCAAAGATATGCTTATCTACACGCAGGATGAGAGCGACGCGGCGCTGATCCGTTCTCAGGGCTTTCTCAACATCCGCGTTCTGAAAGATGAAAATCATTTCGTTGATGGCCTGACTATTTATAAAACTGACGGTCAGCACGGCAGTAACGAATTGTACGCAGATGCCGAATGGGGTGATCTACTGGGGGATGCATGTGGGCTGGTCTTCACACATCATGATGAAAAAACGCTTTATATCGCGGGTGATACCGTCTGGGTTAAGTCTTATGCAAGAAGCCTGCAGCGCTTCAAGCCGGAGATTGTGGTGCTAAACACCGGCTATGCTGTCAACGACCTTTACGGTCCGATTATCATGGGTAAAGAGGACACGCTGCGCACGCTTAGGATGTTGCCGACTGCGACCATCGTGGCTTCTCACATGGAATCGATTAACCATTGCCTTCTTACCCGCGCGGAGTTACGGGAGTTCACCCTTGAACACGGCATTGAAGATAAGGTCCTTATCCCTGCAGACGGTGAGATAATGGCTTTCTGATAAGCCACTCCGCCTGACTGAGGAATAGAATGCCATTCCGGCAGGTCACCTGTTATCCTTTGGTCAATCGAAATCAGCGCATTAGCCGCCGGTGATCCGGTGGTTATCATTTACGGTAAGGTTAACGTTATGTCTGCACTGACGGTCGCCGTGATCGCCACAGCCGGATTCAGCCCGTTTCACTTTTCAGTGCCCTGTATTCTTTTCGGGCAGTCAATGCCGCAGCCGGACTTATTCCGTGTGGAAATCTGTGCGGAAAATCCCGGCGTAGTGCTCTCTGATATTGGGCTGTCCATCAACGTGGAGCACGGACTTGAGCAGCTTGACGTTGCAGATATTGTTATTGTGCCCTACTGGAATAATCCTGATGAAAAACCCTCTCAGGCACTGCTGGATAAACTGATAAGCGCATGGCAGCGTGGCGCAGAGGTGGTGGGCCTTTGTTTAGGTACTTACGTACTTGCCTACTCAGGCTTGCTTAATCAGCACCGTGCTGCAACACACTGGGAGTATGAAAAGGACTTCACCGAACGATTTCCAGCCGTTCATCTGAACAGCAACTCGCTGTATACCAGCGATGAACGTCTTATTACCTCTGCCGGTACGGCGGCCGGTATTGACTGCTGTCTGAACATCATTCGTGACCATTACGGCTCTGCAATTGCCAACCGGGTTGCAAGAAGAATGGTTGTTCCACCTTACCGGGAAGGCGGACAGGCCCAGTTCATTGAACGCCCGGTTCCGGTATCTACGCGGGACAGCAAAATGAACGAGCTGATTGAATATCTGCGTCGAAACCTGGATAAGCCGCACGATCTCAACTCACTGGCCGGATTCGTCAGTATGAGCAGGCGAACGCTGACGCGTCATTTTTTCAAGGCAACCGGAACGACGCTGGGAGAATGGCTGAATGCGGAGCGCCTTCAAAGAAGCCAGGAACTACTGGAAACCACGGACAGCAGTATTGAAAGCGTGTCAAATATGGCCGGGTTTCAGTCACCAATTTCTTTCCGCCAGAGTTTTAAAGCGAGATTCAGCGTCAGCCCAAGCGAATGGCGCCGGGCATTCCGTGGTTCTGCGCCTGTAGATCAGGAAAAGATCTGAGCGAAAGTTAAGATATAAGAATAGTTATACAAACTTTTACCGGTTTATTCGCCATGGCTAAATAAGATTGAACGCCTGTGGCAGTCTTTGCATGAAACCGTCACACGGAATCATTGCTGTCAGTATATGTGGCAACTCTTAGCGTGCGTTGAAGAATTTATGACTGCATTTTCATTAGGGTAACAACCGGGAGTGAGAAAAATGAGTGTATCGTTATTATGAAAGCTTATTTATATGACGCCTCAGAATGTTATGAAGAATTTGATAACAATTTCTCCATCTGATGTTATTTCTCATGAAAATATAGGTGATATTATCATCTCTTTATCATTGCTGATATAGACATTTTGCATATATGGATTTGTAATGTCTTAATTACGTGGATAACTGATACTGGGAAGTATATTGAATATTGGAAAACTACATTACATTATGAATGTGTATATAAATGAGGATGCGAACAAATTTTAATAAATAGCTTGAGTTATTCATTGATGTAAGGGCATTATTAAGGGCAGATCCTACATGCTGAAAAATAAGAGAAAATAAATGACAAATAGCAATAATATATTGATAAAAAATGTAGAAGAAATAAAACGAATGGAGATCGCTGGGCGTTTGACCGGACAGGTACTTGAAGCTGTTCGGCCGATTATCATTCCGGGAATAACGACTTTGGAAATAGATAAATTTTGTCATGATTATATTGTCAATACTCTTGGAGCAATTCCCGGTAGCTTGGGGCAATATGGCTTTCCCCATACGGCCAATACATCGGTGAATCATGTTGTCTGTCATGGTTGGCCATCAGATAAGAAACTGAAAAATGGTGATATTGTCAATGTGGATGTGACGGTTAAAAAAGATGGGTACTATGGAGATAGTAGTGTCACATTTTGTGTCGGTGAAGTCGCTTCTCATGCCAGGCGCTTGGTGGATGTGACGCAGGAGTGTCTGTATAAAGCAATCAAGATTGTAAAGCCGGGGATTACACTGGGAGATATCGGGCAGACAATACAACAGCACGCTGAGGCGAATAATTATAGCGTTGTACGCGAATATTGCGGTCATGGGATAGGTAGCAATATGCATGAAGAACCCCAGGTTCTGCATTATGGCAGAGTTGGTGAAGGAGTTGTATTGAAAGAAGGTATGACTTTCACAATTGAACCGATGATTAATCAGGGGAAAAAAGAGATCAAATTGCATAAGGATGGCTGGACAGTAACAACAAAAGATCGTCGATTATCAGCGCAGTTTGAACATACTGTTTTGGTTACTCATGATGGTTTCAAAGTCTTGACTCTACGGGATGAAGAGCGTGAAGTTTTTGAGCGTGGTATAAATAAGCTTTCAAAATAGTAGATCACTTGAAGGGAACTCAGCCCGGTTTTTGCGATCTGATTAATCGCCAAATCAAAAAAATCCCAAAATGGACTGAGTAATGCCAATCATAGCACCCATACCCCGAAGTGAACGACGTCAGATGAAAAAATTTATTCATAAAACCCGGGATAAAGATTATGCACGCCGACTCATGGCACTCTTAATGTTACATGAAGGCAAGACCGTTTCTGCCATCTCCAGAACCCTTCATTGTTCACGTTCTTCGGTTAATCGTTGGATAAATTGGTTTACATTATATGGGCTGGAAGGATTAAAAAGTTTACCGTCAGGAAGACCTGCTATCTGGAATTTAGCACCACTTTTTAGTTTGCTGTCGTTCTTATTACAGCACTCCCCACAGGATTTTGGCTGTCTGCGTTCACGTTGGAGCATTGAGCTGATTACTCGAATAATCAATGAATTATTCTGTTTGTCGCTTTCGCAAAGTACGTTCTATCGTTATTTCTGTCAGGTCGGTATTGTCTGGCGAAGGGCAGCACCTACCGTAAAAAAGCCTGATCCTGAGTATGACGAAAAAATGGCAAAAATCACTGAAGCTTTATCCAACGTGTCAGAACCACATCCTGTTTTTTACGAAGATGAAGTCGATATTGACCTTAACCCAAAAATCGGGGCGGACTGGTGTCTGAAAGGGCAACAAAAACGGGTCATGACGCCGGGAAAAAATCAAAAACACTACCTCGCGGGCTGCCTTGACGCCCAAACAGGCCAAGTGACTTATGTCAGCGGTATAAAGAAAAATTCTGATTTATTTATCAACATGTTAAAGGAACTGAATGGCCAATATCGCCATGCAAAAAACATCACGTTGATTTTAGATAACTATGGCATTCATAAAAGCCGGAAAGTCAGGGCATGGCTAAAACAAAATCCTAAATTTAATTTGTTGTTTTTACCGGTCTATTCGCCATGGATAAATAAGATTGAACGCCTATGGCAATCATTGCATGAAACCGTCACACGGAATCATTGTTGTCAGTATATGTGGCAACTCTTGAAATGCGTTGAAGCGTTTATTAACGCATTTTCATCAGGGCAACAACCGGGAATGAGAAAAATGGGTGTATCACTATTATGAAAACTTATTTATACCCTATGGATCTCAACATAATTAACCAATAAATATCAATTTTTTTATAATTATGTGAATTTTATGCCTTTACTTTATAAGAATAAAAATACTTTTTGTTTTATTTCTTGCTGCTATCAATAAACGTATATATGTCATTTCATTCTCCGGTGAGTATGGGAATTTTAATTGCTTGAAAGACGATGCCATTGATTAAGGTTTATGAACAGTGAGCTTATTCACAAAATTAGGCAGGTTTTAATTGCTCTGAAACCACTGACAGAAGGATTCTGACCGCTTAATGTGTTATTCCGCCGTTGACTCAGATCCTTCTAATATCGCAGCAGGAAGTTTCATATCATAGTGCAGTGTGGCGAGTAGTGTTTCTTCCCTCTGTGATCAGATGACTGGTTTCTTGAAGTGGAAGTAAAAAGAGTAACTTGCTGTTCGTCTTACCTTAAAAAGGGTGTTTTATGAACAATAATAAATTTTTAAAACATATTCCCTGGGTAATATTAGGGATAATTGGGGCATGTTGCCTCGGAGTTGTTGCACTGCGTCGGGGAGAACATGTTAGTGCTTTATGGATAATTGTTGCTTCCGTAGCAGTTTATCTGGTTGCCTATCGGTATTACAGCCTTTACATCGCCACAAAGGTGATGAAGCTGGATGCAACGCGGGCAACACCCGCTGTGGTTAATAATGATGGCCTGAATTATGTTCCTACCAATAAAAATGTTCTGTTTGGTCACCACTTTGCAGCTATTGCAGGGGCAGGGCCATTAGTCGGGCCTGTGCTGGCGGCACAAGTCGGTTATCTGCCGGGGACATTGTGGCTGCTGGCCGGAGTTGTGCTTGCTGGTGCAGTACAGGATTTTATGGTGTTGTTTATCTCTTCTCGTCGTAACGGAGCATCATTAGGAGAGATTGTTAAAGAAGAGATGGGGCGGGTTCCGGGCTCAATCGCTCTATTTGGTTGCTTCTTGATTATGATTATTATTCTGGCAGTACTGGCACTCATTGTGGTGAAAGCATTGGCAGAAAGTCCATGGGGAGTATTTACCGTTTGTTCCACAGTACCGATTGCACTTTTCATGGGGATCTACATGCGGTATATCCGTCCGGGTCGCGTGGGAGAAGTTTCGGTTATTGGGATCTTGATGCTGATCGCTGCAATCTGGTTCGGTGGTGTTGTAGCGGCTGATCCTTACTGGGGGCCTGCTTTAACTTTTAAAGATACTACCATTACTTATGCGCTGATTGGGTATGCGTTTGTTTCTGCATTATTGCCCGTTTGGCTGATCCTGGCTCCACGAGATTATTTGGCGACTTTCTTGAAAATTGGTGTGATTGTTGGCCTGGCGATTGGTATTGTGATCCTCAATCCTGATCTGAAAATGCCGGCCGTTACACAATTTGTTGATGGTACAGGGCCTGTCTGGAAAGGTACATTATTCCCATTCTTGTTTATCACCATTGCTTGTGGTGCAGTCTCTGGTTTCCATGCTCTGATCTCTTCTGGTACAACACCTAAATTGCTGGCAAGCGAAAAAGATGCGCGTTTCATTGGCTATGGCGCGATGTTGATGGAATCGTTTGTTGCTATTATGGCACTGGTTGCAGCATCTATTATCGAACCAGGGCTTTATTTTGCTATGAACACGCCTCCTGCCGCGTTGGGCATCACTATGCCTGATTTGCACAATCTGGGAACTGCGGAAGCACCAATGATTATGGTTGCGTTGAAAGATGTGACCACACAAGCTGCAGCAGCAGTCAGTTCCTGGGGTTTTGTTATTTCACCAGATCAGATTCTGCAAACAGCAAAAGACATTGGTGAACCTTCTGTTCTGAATCGTGCAGGAGGAGCGCCAACTCTGGCGGTGGGTATTGCCCATGTATTCCATCAGATCGTCCCGATTGCAGATATGGGTTTCTGGTATCACTTTGGTATTCTGTTTGAAGCGCTATTCATTCTGACAGCTTTGGATGCAGGTACACGTTCTGGCCGCTTTATGTTGCAGGATTTATTAGGGAATTTTGTGCCGTTCCTGAAAAAAACGGATTCTCTGATTGCGGGTATGATTGGTACAGCGGGTTGTGTGGGTATGTGGGGCTATCTGTTGTATCAGGGCGTTGTTGATCCATTGGGTGGTGTCAAGAGTCTGTGGCCACTATTTGGGATCTCGAACCAGATGCTGGCAGCTGTTGCACTGGTACTGGGTACTGTTGTGCTGATTAAAATGAAACGTACCAAGTACATTTGGGTAACTGTTGTGCCTGCAATCTGGTTGCTGATTTGTACTACCTGGGCGCTGGGACTGAAATTATTCAGCGACAACCCCAAACTGGAAGGTTTCTTCTTCCTGGCAAAAGAGTATAAACAGCGTATTGCAGAAGGCGGAGCAGAATTGACCGCGCAGCAGATCAGTAATATGAATCACATTGTTGTGAACAACTATACCAACGCGGGATTAAGTATTTTGTTCCTTGTCGTGGTCTATAGCATCATTATTTATGGTATTAAGACCGCGATAAAAGCGAACAAAAATCCAGAACGTACAGATAAAGAAACACCTTATGTCCCTGTTCCAGAAGGCGGGGTAAAAGTTTCTTCTACGCACTGATGTAATACTCAAACCGATAGCAGAGACATAAAGCTGCATTGGTAATAGCTATCCCCACATAATCATCTTTGTATTATGTGGGGTTTTTTTAAGGTATAAGGCTAAGGAATAACTTTTGAAAGAAATAGCTTTTGGGAACAGCGATTGGAGAACATTATGTTTGGTAATCTTGGGCGAGCCGGAAAATATTTAGGGCAAGCTGCCCGTATGCTGGTGGGAGTTCCTGACTATGACATTTATGTACAGCATATGAAGGATAATCATCCTGATCAGCCTTATATGACTTATGAAGAATTTTTCCGTGAACGCCAGAATGCACGTTATGGCGGTGATGGTAAGGGTGGTATGCGCTGTTGCTAGCCTGTTAAATAGGAGTTCGATTTGACACAATGAAAAAAGCCAGCGAAATTATTTTGCTGGCTTAATCCTGTTCTTAGAATACTGTGACCTACGATTTTAAGTTAAATGAATCTGGCTCTTAAATCGGTTGGATAATGTTTTTTCTGTTTATTCTGAATGTATGGTTGTCGAACCCGGCTTTTCCACTCAATGCAAGATCAGCACATGCTTTGCCAAATAATGGTGCAAATTTAAATGTCCAACCACCTAATGATAAGACAATATTTTGGTATTGATCATATTCCTTAGGTATAAAATCTAATACTGCTGTATTATCCGGTAGATCGGCGTGTAATGCTCTTGCCATATCAATAGGTGTGGTATCAACTCCTCTCATATAATTAATGACAAAATCTCTGGTTATATCAATATCTAATTCCTTCGGTGCAAAAATTCTGTCATCCACATCATAAAATTTATGTGAAGCCCAATCTACGGCAAGACGGATAAAACCTTTTCGTGCAAATTCATAACTGGGAAAACCATAGAAAAGATTACTGTAACCATTTTTAGGATTCTCAAATTGGAAAAACATTGGATAGTTTCTTTCCGGAATTTCTCCTGTTAATTTATAGTATGAGAAACACATGTCCCAAATGATATAATTTATTTTTATTCCCAGTGATTGAGGTAATATTTTATTAGTAAAAGCATTAGAGGTAATGACTATTTTATCGGCTTTATAGTTACCATTAGCTGTTATAATAGTAACACCATCATGACGGCTGGAGATCTTATTCACTTCAGTATATTCAAGAACGGTAACATTATCTGATTCTTTTAAATATTGCCCCAGTTTCCTTATAATATGTTTGACATCTATAGTAGCATTATCCGGGCTATACAACCCCATGTAATCTTCCGGTAGATCTTTGAATGGGTATTTTGTTTCTAATTCTTTTTTTGTTAAAATTTCATACTCTTTATTGAGTTTCTTTAAGACCTTTATTGGCCCGAACAGCGTACCCTGTGGTGTATCACCTGTTGCCACACCGAAATTGAGTAATCCGTTCATATACATGAATTTAGAATTTAGTTCTTTTTCTAACTCATGATAAAGTTGTCCTGCACTAAAGGATAATGTGGCATGTTCAAGATCATCATAAACCGTTCTCCACATTCTGACATGTCCGGCAGAGCTTGAATCTTGTGTACCTAACGTATTTCTCTCTATGAGTAAAACATTTTTCCTGGCCTTAGCCGCATAATAAGCTGTACATAGCCCAATAATTCCTCCTCCTACAACACAAATGTCATATTTTTTATTATTAATGTATCCGCTTTTATTTACTGTGGCTTCTTGTTCATCTTTGCCTAAAGCAGAAACGTTTATTGCTGCTGTTAATAGTGCTGCTGATTTCGTAAAATCATATCGATTCATCCGTATTCTCCAATTTTAATCATTGTTAAATTTTTATTCTTACCAATCATAAAACCAGACACAGACTGCACGCTAAAAACAAACACTATCATCCATAATGCGATTTTCTATGAATAAGTACATCATTAATTATGAATGATGACAGACTAATTTTATTGATAAGAATATCTTTTCCATTTTAAAATATATTGAGTATATAGAGTAATTATCTTCCTAAATAATATTTTTTATCTAACCATTCCGGCCAATTCAGATAAAAAGTTTCTTGTAGTAATCGCTCCGCTACGCAAAATGCTCCTTCAGTCCAACCCTGATCGCCTGAGTATGCTTCTCCTATAATATGTACAGATTCATTTTTTATTGGGTGCCTCATAAAAGGCATAACTTCTTCTACTGATACACCGGCTTGCCAGGCATGATATCCGCCTCCGTATGGATCTTGAGACCAATCTTTGATCCTTGCGATATAAGGTGGTGGAATATCTATACCATGTAATTCCTTAACTTGAAGCATTGCTTCTTCGACTAAATGTTTAGGAACGGGATCACCGGGCAGGGGAAACTCTTTAATTTTCTCTTCTGAAACTATAGTGGTTTCACGAGGTTCATAGATAAATTTTTTATCTTTTATTCGCATGAGCGCTTTCCAGAATGTGACTGTCCTCATATCGTTATAGCTGGATAAAAATAATGAATGAGAATTTTTTTGATCCGTACCAAAATAGTAACATTGCCGGATAGGTAAATCAGTGATTGATGCTCCTGATTTGGTTTTAAACTGTTTAGTCCACCAAGGATATTCGAATCCCATTAATAATTTTAGTGCCGGTTCAGAAATAACCGAGTCAATATTTTTGTGTAATTCTTTGGATAAATTTTTATTAAAGAAGAAATTTTTTTGATCTAAGAGATTAAGAGAGCGTTTTGGCATTGCCAGGATAATAGTATCAGCGTTTACTGTCCAATAAGTTTGATTATTTTCATTCCTAAATTTTAATGAATAACGTCGGCTCCCTTTATTATTATGTTTAAAGGTGATTAAGGTATTCTTTAGCCAAAGTTTAGCACCATTTTGGTTTGTATAAGCTTTTGCTAAAGCATAAGCTAATTGATCATATCCATTTTTAATGGTTCTATATTCTGTATCAGCTTGTGTAAAGTCTCCTATCATGTAAGACATGGATTCAGCAGCATTCCAATTCATTGTATTTGAATAGTATCCTCCGGCATCAGATAAAAAATTATAGCCTTCTTGTCCGATTTGATCTTTAATTAAATTCCAAAATCCAATGTCTTTGACTTTCATTTCGTGATACGGGCTTCCTTTTTTGAGATAGGTTATATTCTTTTTAATAACATCCCACTGGCGCAGGCTTATTTTAAATTTATAGTCATATTTATTTGTTTTTTCAATAAGATCACCATAATTTTCCCTGAACCAGGGATCTGCAACTAAGACATCATATATAACTTTATTAAATAATTGAGAGGCACTATAACCTTTACTATTATCGTCCAGGAAGTAACGAGTTTTTAAGATCTTATCCTTATTTTGCATTTTAGACCATAAATCAGCTTTGAAACGTTGCCCTCGTAAATAGAAAAAATTATTTGGTGAATCACTCCCTGGAAATAGTTCGTAATTTAATTTAAAAACATCTTCAATTAAGGATGCAGTAATTTTTTGTGAAGAGAGGTAGCGCATACCACCTAATTCACTGATAATATCCATACCGGGTAAGTTAACCGAGAGTAATCTTCCTCCCACAAGATCGTTTAAATCAAATATATGAGCGGTGGACGGAGAATGTGAATTGGCAGAATGTTGTCCGGTTAACAGGCGATACCCTGCATATAAGCCAGATACACCAGCACCGATAATTGCTATATCAATTGATAATCCTTCTTGAATATCAATACTATGAGGAATTTGACCCATTTCAATTCTTTTATCTTTTTTCATAGGATATCTCTCTTAATTAAGATAAATAGTATTTTCCTTGAATCATTTTTTAATACCAAACTGTGAGAGTTAATAACTTTTTTAGATATTTTTTTAATGGGGAATAATTTGTATAATGTATCTTAGATTACCTCCTGCTATGAACGAGAGCATAATATAATTTTCATAAATGCTAAAGTAACTGGATTAATCTGATTATTTAAATTGTATGTGATTGTTTCTTTATTAATTGTGGTTAGGATGATTAGCTTAGACAATAATATTTTGCTTTTTTCATAAAAATCAAATCAGAATAATAAAGTTACATACTATAAATTTTAAGACACAAACAACAAAGCTGTAATTTGAAAGATGACAGGTATATCATGGAATAGTTTTTTACTATGTAGCATATCAGCCAATAAATAATCATGAACGATATATTGTCGGTGAAAGTTATCGACGTTGTTGCCGAATTCTTCTAAAGTATACTCATCTAAGGTTATCCAATGTTTTTTCTCTGAAAAACTTTGAACATAATTCAGAAACTTAGTTTTTTTAACGTTTTCAGATGAATAGGAGAAAAACTATTATAATGAAGCAGGAAACGAAAATGAAACCTATATCTGTCACGATCCTAACGGGCTTTTTGGGAGCAGGTAAGACAACATTATTGCAGCATATTCTTAATACTGAACATGGTTATAAGATTGCTGTGATTGAAAATGAGTTTGGTGAAGTCCCTATTGATAATGAATTGATTGGAGATAGGGCGACTCAGATTAAGACATTAAGCAATGGTTGTATTTGTTGCAGTCGCTCAAATGAGCTGGAAGATGCTTTACTGGATTTATTGGACGGCCTTGATAAAGGTCAGTTCATTTTTGATCGGCTGATTATCGAATGTACAGGGATGGCCGATCCTGGCCCAATTACTCAGACATTTTTTTCCCACGAAATTTTGTGTCAGCGTTTTTTTACTGGATGGCATTATTACATTGGTGGATGCAGTACATGCTGAACAACAACTGGATCGTTTTTCCATTGCTCAGGCACAGGTTGGATATGCCGATAAAATTTTATTAACGAAAACGGATGTCGCTTCAGAAAATGATGCACTGGCAGAACGGTTACAGAGAATTAATGCCAGAGCGCCAATTCATAAAGTGGTACATGGGGAAGCTGACTTAAGTTTATTGTTCGATCTGGAAGGTTTCATGTTGAATGATAAATTGACCGTTTCAGTACCGACTTTTCGCTTCGTGCCCGGGCAGCAAAACAATATCCAGTCTGTCGTTGTCAACCTGACTCATCCTGTTGAATTTAATGAAATTTCAAATCTTATGGAAGAGTTGTTACTGAATTTTGCTGACAGTTTACTGCGTTATAAAGGTATCCTTGCCATTCAAGGAGAGCCACGTAGATTATTGTTTCAGGGAGTTCAACGCCTATATAGTGCAGATTGGGATCGCGAATGGTGCGATGATGAACAGCGGCATAGTGTATTGGTTTTTATTGGAATGGATCTACCAGAGCAGAAAATCAGAGAAAAATTTGCGCAATTATAGTTGATACTTGTCTTATTGTTTAACTGGATAGCCAAATTGAGATACGGGCTTTTCATTTAACTTAAAAAATGAAGGGGGGATTCCCTTCATTTTTTAAGTTACCTCTTTGTTGGCTTAACTCATTCACCTCAGTGATATGCTCAGCGATGTACCTGAAAGTGCCATCTCAATTTGATTTGAACTCTATTGGGTATTGGCATAAATTTGCTGATTATATTTAAATACAAATTTATATTATATATGTGAATCCTGAAATTTAAGTTTTTATAAAAGAAATAAAGCAGTAATCTAACAAACATAAAACAATAAATATAAATAGAATTTATCATACGTCAAAAATCATATTTACGTTACAACGAAGTTGTCTATTCTGTTTACTTGCAATCTCCACAAGAGGAACAGTGGAGATTGTTGCAATAACAGGTCATGTTAGTGAAAACAAGAAAAATAAATAAAAAATTTACTTAGAGTGTGTCTCCCAAATTTTGGAAAAGCGTTTTACATTACTGGCCGTGTAAATCACTGTATGTGAAATGTTGCGATGCCCCAGATAATCTTGAATTAAACGAGTATCACGACCGAGGTCTGCAAGTGCATAGCCGCAGGCGTGTCTTAACATATGGGGATGCGGAGAAACGCTGACTGCGGCCTTTTTTCCATAACGTTTCAGTAACCCATAAACTTGTTGTCGTGAAACAGCCCCTGATTTTTGGGAAAGAAATACCCATGGTGAATCAGCTTCCCGCCATTTTTGACGTACATCCAGCCATCTTTTCAGTGCTTCAATTTCTTCTGGGATCAAAGGATGTGTTGTTGACAGACCGCCTTTTAAACGTCTTATATGAATAATTGCTGAATTTAAATCGAGATCAGATAAACATAAATTACACAGCTCACTGACCCTAAACCCATGAATAAAACACATCAATAGCATGCAATAATCTCGTTCAGCATGACGTCCTTGTTTTGTCTCTGCCAAAATTGCATCTATTTCATATCGGGTTAAAAATTTGCGTTGCTTCATGAAATTATCATTCCTATTACATCAGATAGATTAGCTGTAAATAACGGGGCTATTTAAACTAATCGAATACAACAAGCTATCAGAGCTTTTGAACATAATTGGATAAATACCAGGTTAATATAATTAGAAAACAGGAAATAAAAAAATTTGCTGCTTCTGTTCATCATTGTTTTAATGAAAATATTTATTTAAATAGTGTAAATATTTGTTATGTAACCCTCGTGAATAGAATGGGCTAATCATAGAAAGAATTCCACAAGGAATGCTGATTGATTAAATTTTGCTACTAAACATCTGGCTGAATTTTATTTTTAGTTTTTTATTCTTATATTGTCCTTTTATGGTGTAATGATTTCGTCTTTTTACTGCATTTACCGGAAAAAGTAAATGATTTATCTAATTTGAGTGAAATATGTACTTTTTTGTATGCAAAATATCTACTTAAAGAGTTTATTTCAATATAATTCAGATATAAATTTTTTAATTTTTTGTATATTCAGGATTTTATTTTGATTATTGAGGTGATTTAAAATTAGTAGACTTCTCTGGTGTAAATAATGCAGGTATGACAGCATTTAAAATAACCGAATTAACATGAACAAGTAACTTGTAAATTTATGTTATCATTTAAAATAATATTATTATCTTGCTAATTAAGTGTAATGCTTTCCTGTTCTTATTTGAGTTGTAAAGATTTATTCAATAAATATTAATTATGATTAATTAAAAAATATTTCATCATTGCGATAATTATTGATTGCGTTATGTGCTTATTGGAGGTGCTTGGATGACATACAGACCTTCCACAATAGAAAGGTCTGTAGCGTAAGAAATCTTAATGATGAGCTGGCTAGCTGCTGATTTTTATCACATCAGGAAAAGGCCAGAAAAGGAGAGATACATAGCAAGATCCCTGTGAAGATGATCAAGATTAGTGATACTCCTTTGTGGTGACAGAGGTTGGGAACCTTGTAAACCAGATAAGCAGGAATAAGGCAGCCGACGATACCAAATATCGGACTACAGATAGATGTGAAACTTAAAACCGGTGCATTCAGAATAATCGCTCCCCATGCTAATAAAATAGCAAATATTATGATGCCTTTTTGCACCCACTTTTCATTGATTTTTTCTGTTGATATTAAGCGGCTGAGAATATTCATGGCTATTCCCTGACTGGCTTCTCGAAAACCGAGGTAGACACCGAAGAAGGCAGTCATGACAGCGAAGACATTGAGTATAATACTGACTAAAATGACCCAGCCACCGGGGAAAAATTGTGCAGCAATCGCTAGTGCGGAAATATTCTGTTCATAAGCTTTGACCGCTTCGTCGTGTCCCATCGCCAGCGTGAAAGAAACAGCATAGAAAAACACCGTACAAAACAGAATACCAAAGGCGATATTCATAGCCCGCAGTGCCTTATAACGGGCAACTTCACGATTTTTTTCATGATTGCGATAAGAAATAACCATCGGGCTTAGTGTCTGGATAAACAGGATGGATGTGAGTGTAAAAGGGAGAGTGATAATGGCCTTTTTTACCAACATGGAGAAAGGAGGTAATGCGCCGATATTGTATAGATGCCACATGCCGAGCATGGAAAACCCCAGTGCAGCAACAACAAATAATTTTATCAGCACCATTAGACTGGATAGTTTGAATAACAATCGTTCACTGCGGGATGAGATCATCACCAGAATACAGATTAAGGTTAATCCATAAAAAGGATTTTCGGATAACAATTCGTCGGAAATACCAAAGGTTTGCAGATATGAAGCGCTATCGTTGGTGATTGCAGTGGAGTAAACAAACATCCAGATCACCAGCATAATAAAGTAGAGCACACCTAAAAAAACGCCCCAATTTTTACCGAGATAACCGCTGATCACGCTAGGGTAATCCTTACATTCAGGTGATTCAGCAAGTGTATTGATGAACAGGCGTTGAAAAAGATACATGGCAGGATAGCCAATAACCGAAGAGAGCAGGAAGACCCACAATCCCATCAAACCGACCTGTACCGGAAGGAAAACAATACCGGCACCGATAGCCATGCCGATACTCATAATGATCCATCCCATGTCTATGCCACCAAATTTTATGGCTTGTTTCCATTCTGCTTGCGTCATATTAGCTCGTTTGGCAGCCAAAGAAGCGTGGGACATGACATCATTACTTTTTGTTGCTGTTTTCATAATAGCTCTCGTTTACATCTTTGGTGCTGTAATAGGTGTTGAATAAGCACAGAGAAAAACGTATCACATAAACACTAAAGAACGATTTTTTCAGAAAATTTGTTTAAAAAATGAATTGTCGTGTGTTGATATTAAAGAATTTTATGAGGAAAATTTTCCTAAAGACTCCGTTTAATATGATTTTTTAGAGAATTGTTTTTACATAAAGGAAAAATTGATATTTGTTATTCTCTCTTTATGCCAGGGTGTTGTGATTATTCGTAATATTGAAAATTGAAACAATTGGAGAGAAAAGCGATACGATTCACTACACTCGTACTTGCTCAAAACACCCTGTCAGTATTAAATCTTTTTTATTGCCATCATTATGATGTAATTTAGAATATTAATCTAGTTTTTTCTTGTATTACTGTCAGTGATGGATAAAAAGCAATCCGTCCTAATGGCTATCTGGATGGTCATATAGTGTATTTATTCATCTGTATATTTTGCTTGAGTTTAATAAATTTGTATATAAAGAATTATTTAATCATATCTTTTTTATTTTATATTTTAATAATTACAGGTTAATTACTTACTTGATTTATTCTCTTTGTTAAATTATAAGTTTTAATGATATTAATTTTGATGTTTTTTTATATATTGGGAATGATTCTGTAACGATAGTGTTGTTGAACATATTTTTCTATTGGATGGGAGATATCAATTAAATTCATACTCTGCGGCTTTACATGAATACGGGAGTGAAGGGGTATCTAATCGTATTTAAAAACATGATGTTGCCAGTAATGATATCCATAAAGTTTTCACCCGGGAGCCCCGATATGTGGAATGGAATGGACTGGATGTGATGGTATGGTTTTTTCTGCGTTGTCACTTAAATTATAATTTTTCTTATTATTTTAATTTACAGATTACCGACTTAATATAATATTTAAAGTTATATGATATTATTGTTGTTATATTTTGTATTTGGTGGATTTTAATATCGAAATTTGCACAATAAAATAATATTAGAATATCTATTATCCTAACCTTAAATAAGAGGTTGGATTACCTTTACATACCTTAACAGACAGAGTGTGGCTGCAATTAAATGGATTGCCGGAAGCATAGAAAATTGGTGTTAACTATAGTAACTGAACATGGCTGATATGACCGTGTTGTATTTACATAGACTTTTCCTATAATAAAACTTATTATTTTACCGTTTTATCTTAGTTGTATCCGCCTGTATCTGTATATACCCAATTGCAATCGATTTTAAACAGAACCCAACGAGGTATGTGAGGGGTATAATTTGTCTGACAGACAGGCTTCTATACCCTATGGATTTCAAGATGCAGCTAACCCTATTGCCACTTGAAAGACGACGGGATAACCAAAAAACTCTCAGGAAGACATAATAATGAAAAATAAACTCACGTTAGCTTCACTTTGTCTCGCTTCACTCATGTTGAGCGGATGTGCGACGGAGTCGTCATCGACTCTTCAGGTGCAAAAAGTTTCTTCATATAACACCACCTACAAAGGAATTCGTAGCCCTATCGCGGTAGGTAAATTTGAAAACCGCTCAAGCTACCAAAATGGCATTTTCTCTGATGGTATCGATCGTTTGGGGAACCAATCAAAAACTATTCTGGTGACTCATTTACAGCAAACTGGTCGTTTTAATGTGCTGGAGCGTACTAACATGGCTGAATTGAAAACAGAGGCCGGGTTACGAGGCAAAGCGCAGAAGCTGAAGGGAGCTAATTATGTGATCACTGGTGCTGTTACTGAATTCGGTCGCAAGGAAGTAGGTGACCATCAGTTATGGGGTATTTTGGGGCGTGGTAAATCACAGATTGCTTATGCAAAAGTGATGCTGAATGTTGTGAATGTTGAAACGTCTGAAGTTGTTTTCTCTTCAGCAGGAGCCGGGGAATATAAATTATCCAGCCGCGAAATTATTGGATTCGGTGGTGCATCCGGTTATGACTCTACTCTGAATGGCAAAGTGTTGGATTTGGCGATCCGTGAAGCTGTCAATGACCTTGTGTCTGGTGTTGAAAGTGGCGCATGGAAGCCAACGAACTAATATTCTAATAACTAATAATATATCGGGAAGACTTTTTAATGTTTTTGATAAAAAAGATGGGGATGCTGCCGGGCATACTATTATTGGCCGGGTGTGTGCATGCACCTAAAACCATTTATGAATGGGGTGATTACCAGTCAACTGTTTACCAATATTACCAACAGGATAAGACCGGGCCACAAGAACAGATCCAGGCATTGCAAAAAGTAATTGAACAAGCCAGAGCCAAAGACAAACCCGTTCCTCCCGGGCTGCATGCTCAAATGGGGTTGCTCTATAGTAAAACAGGCAATATTGAGGAAGCCTTTCAGCAGTTTGAAATAGAAAAGAAATTATTTCCTGAATCCGCACAGTATATGGATTTTCTGCTGAATAAAAATAAGGGAGTGAAATGATGAACCGTTTTTGGGGGGCAGTCGGCGCTTTATTATTGCTGGTATTGACAGGATGTGCCAAGCAGACACCTTACGATTATAGTGCATTGAAAGAAAGTGACCCTAAATCGATACTGGTTCTGCCTGCTGTGAATAAATCCGTGGATGTGAAGGCAGCTGGCAGCGTGGTTTCTCAGGTCACTTATCCGTTGGCTGAATCAGGATATTATGTTTTTCCTGTCGCGGCTGTCGAAGAGACATTCCGGCAAAATGGTGCAGCTGATGCGCAGGATATCCACAATATCAGCTATAAAAAACTACATGATATTTTTGGTGCGGATGCAGCCCTTTATCTGGATGTTACAGAGTACGGTACACAATATCAGATCATTAGCAGTGATACCCGCGTGACAGCGAAAGCTCGCCTGGTTGATTTGCGGACTGGTAAACAAGTGTGGAGTGGTGTAGCAACAGCTTCTAGCGCAGAAAATCGTAACAATGGCGGTGGTGGAATTATTGGTATGTTAGTGTCTGCGGTTATTGAGCAAATTGCGAACACCATGATGGATAGAGGCCACGATATTGCAGGCATTACCAGTAATCGTCTATTGAGTGCGGGAGGATATCATTATGGCCGCCTGCTGTATGGACCGCGTTCAGAACATTATCGTAAAGAAAAACTAGAATAATTTTAAAATGCCGCAGACAATAACTGCGGCATTTTTTACTGTCATTTTTACAACTAATTTTTACGACTATGTTTTGCAGTTAAACGTGATTAAACATCTAATCGTTTAGTTTGCCATTTCTTAGATTTCCAGCGCCAGGCGTTTACCAGCCCTCGTATCCATTCATCGCAGAAAAAGCCAATCCAGATCCCCAGGATACCCATCTCCATGGTAATTCCCAGAAAATAGCCAACAGGGATAGAAATACCCCACATGAAGAGCAGAGCAGTACAAAGCGGGAATCTGGCATCACCGGAAGCACGCAGGGCATTGACCATGACGATATTAAAAGTACGTCCCGGTTCCAGAAAGACAGACAACAGGAATAAAGGCAGCAGAAGCTCAATGATCTTTTGGTTTTCTGTCATCAGGCCAAGGAGCGGTTCCCGGAAAATCCAGAAAAATAATACGACGCCAATTGTGACAACAACGCCGATTTTCAGACTCTTTATCCCACGGATATAAGCATCTTCAAAACGTTTTGCTCCGACAAGGTGGCCGACCATAATTTCATTACCGATACTGGTGGAAATACCAAACAGCATGATGAACAGCGATAGTTGAAAATACAGAGTCTGTGCAGCCAGAGAAGTTTCACCCATCAAACCGATAAAAGCCTGTGCGGTCATATATTGTAATATCCACACCAGGTTTTCACCGGCAGCCGGTAAACCGATATGCAGGATTTTGCCAAGCATATTCTTTGACCAGCATATCATTAACTTAGGGATCAGCTTGATTCTTAAACCATAAAATAATAATCCGCAGAGGAGAATAACCGCAACCGTACGACCAAATACCGTAGACCATGCCACGCCTTCCAGTCCATATTTAGGTAGGCCAAAGAACCCGTACAGGACAATCATATTACCGACAATCGTCAGCAGATTGGCAATCAGGGTGACATACATGGCAGATTTTGACTTACCATAAACCCGCAGACAGGCAGCCAGAATAATTGAAATTGCTTCCGGTATCAGGCAGATACCTAAAATGTGCAGATAAGCAAATCCATCCTCCATCAGGTTTTCTGGCAGATTCATGATGTGCAGGATTTTATAGCCGAAGAAAATCGTCACCAAAGCACAACTAAAACCCAACACAAAATTAAAAGCGATGGAAATATGGATCGCCTGACTGGCTTTATCTCTTTTTCCTGAGCCGAGATATTGTGCAATTACAACGCTGCAACCAACACTAATGAAATTAAAGATCGTAATGAACAGATCAAAAACATGATTACCAACCCCCATAGCAGCTAAGTAAGCCGAAGAAATATGGCTGACCATATATGTATTAATTAGCAACGTCGCCATATGAAGAAAAATATCGATGAAAATCGGCCAGCTCAGTGAAAAAAGCGAACGATCTGCAACATCAGATTG
This sequence comes from Xenorhabdus cabanillasii, assembly GCF_003386665.1. Classification (NCBI taxonomy): domain Bacteria; kingdom Pseudomonadati; phylum Pseudomonadota; class Gammaproteobacteria; order Enterobacterales; family Morganellaceae; genus Xenorhabdus; species Xenorhabdus cabanillasii. The sequence goes on from NZ_QTUB01000001.1 coordinate 1,869,390, forward strand.
ATGCATTATAAAACCTATTAATTGAATGGTCTTTTGTGGTGTGACATACCCAGAAAGTATCTATAATTTTACTTGGTTTACTGGTTGATTGGTAGACAAAATGCGTTATTTCCCAATTAGGGTGAAGCAAAAATTTTTATTATGAATATTCACTGATTTCCTGTTTTTCCTTAAGACTGCCAATAGAGGGATTGACAACAAAATTCATGATTATGACTTGATTCTCATCCCCGATTCACCGGATAATCCTCTGCCTCAATTACCTCATCACTTTTTTCCCTCAAAAGCCAAACGATTGCGTATGAAGATGGCTGAACTAATTAAGTACAGCGTTTTTGAGATTATCAAATGACGTAATCGTTTTCGTCGGATAAGAGGAGGGAAGAAATAGTGAGGAAAATCGGATAGATGTTCAACATACTGGCAGGGGATAAACATGTCTGGCACGCAGGCACCAACTCAAGGCAAACTCGATAAGTATTTTAAAATAACTGAACATGGAAGCACGGTACGTCAGGAAATTCTCGCAGGGTTAACAATATTTTTGGCGATGGTCTATTCCGTTATTGTTGTGCCAGGCTTGCTTGGACAGGCTGGATTTCCTCATACCGCAGTATTTATTGCTGTATGTCTGGTTACAGGGGTTGGCTCATTATTGATGGGATTGTGGGTTAATTTGCCGATGGCAATTGGTTGCGCACTCTCCCTGACACCCTTTACTGCTTTTAGTCTGGTATTAGGGCAACAAGTCAGTATTCCTGTTGCATTGGGCGCTGTTTTCCTGATGGGATGCTTGTTCACCATTATTTCTGTTACCGGCATTCGTGCCTGGATATTACGCAATATGCCAATGGGAATAGCTCATGGAACAGGTATCGGCATCGGGTTATTTTTGCTGCTGATTGCGGCAAATGGCGTAGGATTGGTGATTAAAAATCCTCATCCGGGGCTGCCGGTTGCTTTTGGTTCGTTGACAGCCTTTCCTGTAATAATGTCTTTATTAGGGTTAGCAGGGATTATTGGGTTGGAAAGGAAGAAAGTTCCCGGTAGTATTTTGCTGGTGATTATTGTTATTTCAATCATTGGCTTGATTTTCGATCCCGCAGTGAAATATCAAGGATTTTTTAAATTGCCAACATTAGGGGAAGATGGCCTTTCTCTGATGTTTAGTATGGATATCATGGGAGCTTTGCAGCCCGTTGTATTACCGAGTGTGTTTGCGTTGGTGATGACAGCAATATTTGATGCCACAGGTACTATCAGGGCTGTAGCGGGGCAAGCTAATCTGCTGGATAAAAGGGGGCAGATTATTAATGGTGGTAAGGCGCTGACAGCCGATTCTGTCAGCAGCATTTTCGCCGGAGCAATCGGCTCTTCTCCTGCTGGAGTTTATATTGAATCCGCGGCGGGAAGCGCAGTGGGAGGAAGAACAGGATTGACCGCCACAGTTGTCGGTATCTTGTTTCTGCTGATATTATTCCTTTCCCCATTATCATATCTGGTTCCTTCGTATGCGACGGCGCCTGCTTTGATGTATGTCGGGTTGCTGATGTTGAGTAACGTACGCAAGCTGAATTTCGATGATTCTGTCGAGGCAATGTCAGGATTACTGTGTGCTGTATTTATCGTTCTGACTTGTAATATTGTTACTGGTATTATGCTAGGGTTTGGTGCTTTGGTTGTTGGACGTATTTTCTCCGGTGAATGGCGTCAGCTGAATATCGGTACGGTAATTATTGCTATTGCATTGGTGGTATTCTATGCCGGCAATTGGGCTATTTAATTAAAAGAGTGCTCAAAAAATTATGCGCAAACGATTAAAGTTTGCGCGTGTATTTCCAGATTAGATAATTTTTAAAATCTGTCAAATTTTCGACAAAATTCCGTAGATAAGTATAAAATAGACAAATGACTTGCTGTTCATTGATTCACAATGTGATTGTTTTTTAAATTTCCAGAATAACTTCAATTTTTAGGGTTATTAGCGCTGTTATTACAAGAAAAAAACAGTCACAATCTCTTCACCGACGGATTTTTGGCAATTTGTAAGGGTAACATGGAAATATTCTTTACTATCTTGATCTTGATTTTGGTGGTGTCAGTTTCTGGTGTTCTTACTAAAGTGATCCCATTCCGTGTCCCTTTGCCGATAGTGCAAATAGCAATAGGGGCATTGCTGGCCTGGCCTCATTTTGGTTTACACGTTACTTTCGATCCTGAATTATTCCTCGTTTTACTTATCCCTCCTCTATTATTTGTTGATGGCTGGAAAACACCAACCAGAGAATTTTTTCAACATGGGCGTGAAATAGTTATTCTGGTTTTAGTATTGGTCCTGGTGACAGTTGTCGGCATTGGTTATTTGATTTACTGGTTACTGCCGAGTATTCCACTTATTGCTGCTTTTGCCCTGGCAGCTGTGTTGTCACCAACTGATGCAGTAGCATTATCTTCGATTGTTGGGAAAGGGAGTATTCCTAAAAATATGATGAGTGTACTGGAAGGTGAAGCATTGATGAATGATGCTTCCGGTCTGGTTGCTCTGAAATTTGCCGTGGCAATTGCCATGGGGACAATGGCATTTACCGTCACAGGCGCAACATTCGAATTTTTTAAAGTGGCTATTGGTGGCTTGGCGTCGGGTATTGCTGTCACCTGGTTGTACAGTAAATCACTGCGATTAATGAGTCGCTGGAGTGGTGATGATCCTGCCACTCAAATCATGTTTATGATGTTGTTGCCATTTGCCTCTTACATGATTGCTGAACATATTGGTTTCTCCGGTATTCTGGCCGCAGTTGCTGCGGGTATGACTATTAGTACGGCGGGTGTGATCCGCAATGCGCCTTTGGATATGCGTTTGCGTGCTGATAACGTATGGGGAATGTTGGCGTTTGTATTCAACGGCCTGGTATTCATCATGTTGGGCTTACAGTTGCCGGGGATTTGGGAGACATCTGTTGCTCAGGCAGAACTTGATCCGCATGTTGAAACCTGGATGCTGTTCGCTGCGGTAGGTATCATTTATGCTGCGTTGATATTGCTGCGATTCTGTTGGCTATGGTTGATGAAAAATACCAGCAAGGTATTGATGAAGAAAAAACCGCTGGAATTTTCAACCTACACTACCCGTGAATTGTGGCTGGCTTCGTTTGCTGGGGTCCGTGGAGCAATTACTCTGGCTGGTGCTTTATCCGTACCTCTTTTCCTGCCGGATGGCGATCCATTTCCTGCTCGTTATCAGTTGATCTTTATTGCCGCAGGCGTGATTCTGTTCTCTCTGTTTGTCGGTGTTATTGCTCTTCCATTATTGCTGAGAGGCATGAAAGTGGGAGACAAACAGTCTGATCTCAATGAAATCAGAATGGCGAAAGCAGCGATGGCCGAAGTTGCGATTGTCAGTATGAATAAAATGGAAGAGCGTCTGTCTGCCAACACTGAGGAAAAACTGGACGCTGAAGTGATTAGTGAGGTCGCTTCCCGAGTCACCGGTTATTTGCGTCGCCGTACTGTCGGGACTGATGAGGGTGAACACAGCTTATTGGTTGAAGATCTGGAGCGGCGTTTCCGTTTGACGGCATTACGAGCTGAGAGGGGAGAGTTATATCACTTGCGTGCAACTCGTAAGATTAGTAATGAAACGTTACAGTCGCTCCTGCATGACCTTGATTTGCTTGAAGCGCTGTTGGTAGGTAAATCTCAATAAAATATGTGGCTATTAACAATTACAACACTTTTGTGGGCTGCGTCATTCAGCCTGATTGGTGCTTATCTCGCCGGTCAGGTTGATAGCTGGTTTTCTGTTCTTGTCAGAGTCGTGTTAGCTGCTCTGATATTTTTACCATTTCTGCGTTGGCGTGGGTTATCACTGAAAGTCATTGCACTGTATATGGCAGTGGGAGCTTGTCAGTTAGGTGTGATGTATTTGTTTGTATTTCATGCTTACCACTATCTGACGGTAGCAGAATTTTTGCTGTTTACGGTCATGACCCCGCTGTATGTCACACTGATATACGATTTGATGGGGCGTCAACGGCTACGTTGGGGCTATGCGCTCAGTTCGTTACTGGCTGTGGCGGGAGCTGCGATTATTCGTTATGACCGGTTAAGTGAATCCTTCTGGATTGGTTTAATGCTGGTGCAATTGGCCAATATTTTCTTTGCCATTGGTCAGGTTGGTTATAAGCGTTTGATGGAAATGCATCCGATACCACAGAGAATCGCATTTTCGTGGTTCTATTTAGGTGCTTGTGTCGTTGCAATTATCGGCTGGTTAATGTTTGGTGATCCACAGAAACTGCCGACAACCCAAGTACAATGGGGAGTCCTGATCTGGTTAGGAGCAGGGGCTTCCGGTATTGGCTACTTTATGTGGAATTATGGCGCAACCCAAGTGGATGCCGGAACACTGGCGATTATGAATAATATGCTGGTTCCGGCGGGGTTATTGGTCAATTTTGTTATTTGGCAGCAGCATCCAAATTGGTTGGGTTTTACCATTGGAGGCAGCCTGATTGTTGCGTCGCTTTGGGTGCATCATCGTTGGATATTGAAACCCGCTTCACAAACGGCAAATTATCCACCGCGTGCTGGCGCGCAGAACGAATAAATGTATCAATGGCTGGTTGGCGTTGCTCCCCTTTACGGCAGGCAGCGTACAACCGGCTCCATAACCCTTCTCCCAATGTCTGAGTGACAACTAATCCTTGCCTTTCGAATGTTTCCACCGCCCAATGAGGCAATGCTGCAATACCTAAACGGGCGGCCACCATTTGAATGAGTAATAACGTGTTATCGACGGTTTTCAAGGTCGGAGTAACATCTGCTGGTTCAAGAAAACGTCTCCAGATATCAAAACGTTGCCGTTGAACCGGATAAATCAGCAAAGTTTCGGGGGAGAGATCCTCTGGCTGGATATCCCGCTGATTAGCCAATGGATGATCAGGGGCAACCACCAGTTTCACTTCATAGTCAAACAACGGCGTATAGTGCAGTTTACTGTCTGGAATAATGTCGGATGTCAGTACAATATCCAGCTCTCTCTGTTGCAGAGCCGGCTGTGGATCAAAAGTTACCCCGGATTTAAAATCCACATTGACCTGCGGCCAGCTTTCCTTAAAACGTTTAAGTGCAGGAGTGAGCCACTGAATACAGCTATGACATTCAATAGCAATACGCAAATTAGCCTCTTGCGGCTTATTGCACTCGTGCAGGGAGGCTGTGATCATAGGCAAAATTTGTTCTGCTAATCTTAGTAGCACTTCACCTTGATGAGTCAGTTTCAGGGGCTGACTTTTACGAATGAAAAGCCTATATCCTAGCCGATGCTCCAGTTCACTGAATTGATGCGAAAGAGCCGATTGTGTTTGATGCAGATGATTTGCTGCTGCTGCTAACGAACCACAGTGATTTAATGCTTGCAGTGTTTTTAAGTGTTTTATCTCGATCATGAAAAACCTTCAAGTTGATGATGAATAATTTGCGCTTGTGGTTTATACATTACCTGTTGATTATAGAAGTGTAAACATCTAGACGGCTAAAATTTGCGGGTGACGACATGACAGTTTTGAATCATACATTAGGTTTTCCACGTATCGGCTTGAAAAGAGAGCTAAAAAAAGCACAAGAAAACTATTGGGCAGGTAAAATTTCTCAACAAGAATTGCTGGAAACAGGGAGTGAATTACGTGCACGTCACTGGCAACAGCAAAAAGAGGCAGGTGTGGATTTAGTTCCTGTTGGTGATTTTGCTTGGTATGACCAGGTATTGACGACCAGTTTGCTGTTAGGGAACGTACCTCCTCGCCATCAGAATGAAGATGGAAACATTGATTTAGATACACTATTCCGTATTGCTCGTGGTCGGGCTCCTACAGGTACTCCGGCTGCTGCATCAGAAATGACCAAATGGTTTAATACCAATTACCACTATATTGTGCCCGAATTTCAGCAGGGCCAGGAGTTCAGGCTCGGATGGTCTCAATTACTTGATGAAGTTGATGAGGCACTAGCGTTGGGACATAAAGTGAAGCCTGTTTTGTTGGGGCCAGTGACTTACTTATGGCTTGGAAAGGTGAAAGGAAAAGCTTTTGATCGCCTCTCTCTGCTGGAGGATATTTTGCCAGTATATCAGCAAATTCTGGCTGAACTCGCAAAACGTGGTATCGAGTGGGTGCAGATCGATGAACCTGCGTTAGTACTGGAACTACCAGAGGATTGGCTGGCAGCATTCCCGACAGCTTATCAGGCACTTCAGGGACAGGTTAAATTATTGCTGACAACGTATTTCGATAGCATCAGCCATAATCTGGAAACCATTAAAGCACTACCGGTACAAGGTTTACACGTTGATTTGGTGGCAGGGCAGGACCCTCTCAATGAATTGGAAAAATCTTTACCGGAATCATGGCTGCTTTCGTTGGGGGTTATTAATGGACGCAATGTCTGGCGGGCAGATCTGAGGGCGAAATATGAACTTATTACACCGTTGGCAGGCAAACGAGATATCTGGGTTGGTACTTCTTGTTCATTGTTGCACAGTCCGATTGATTTGAATGATGAAACCGGATTGGATGAGGAAGTTAAGAGCTGGTTTGCTTTTGCACTACAGAAATGTACAGAGTTATCTCTGTTATCTCAGGCACTGAACGCACCTGAGGGCAGTAAACAGACTGAATTGAATAAATTGGATAGTTACAGTGCTCCAATTCGTGCCCGTCGCAGTTCCACAAGAGTGAACAACCCGGCTGTGGCTGAACGTCTTGCTAAGATCCAGCCACAAGACAGTGAGCGCAATCAGGTTTATTCGGAGCGTGCTAAACTTCAGCGCCAACGATACAAATTACCTTTGTGGCCGACAACAACCATCGGTTCTTTCCCACAAACAACAGAGATCCGTGGCTTACGTTTAGATTTCAAGAAAGGTCGTGTTGATGGTAATCATTATCGCATCAATATTTGTGAGCACATTAAACAGGCGATCAATGAACAGGAACGACTGGGATTAGATGTGCTGGTGCATGGTGAAGCTGAACGTAATGACATGGTGGAATATTTTGGTGAGCATTTTGACGGTTATGTCTTTACTCAGAATGGTTGGGTACAAAGCTATGGTTCCCGTTGTGTAAAACCACCAGTAATTATCGGAGATATCAGCCGTCCAGAAGCGATTACGGTCGATTGGGCAACGTATGCACAATCTCTGACTGACAAACCAGTAAAAGGCATGTTAACAGGGCCGGTGACTATTCTTTGTTGGTCATTCCCAAGGGAAGATATTAGCCGGGAAGCCATTGCTAAACAGATTGCCCTGGCCTTGCGTGATGAAGTGGATGATTTGCAGAAAGCGGGTATCGGCATTATTCAAATTGATGAACCGGCATTACGTGAAGGCTTACCGCTGCGCAGAGAAGAGTGGCAGGAATATCTGGATTGGGCGGTGGATGCTTTTAAACTGAGTGCAGCAGTGGCGGAAGATGATACACAGATCCATACTCATATGTGTTATTGCGAGTTCAATGACATTATGCCTTCCATTGCGGCGTTGGATGCGGATGTCATTACTATTGAAACCTCCCGCTCAGATATGGAATTGCTGGATTCATTTGAAGATTTCTCATATCCGAATGAGATTGGGCCGGGCGTGTATGATATTCACTCACCTAATGTGCCGAGTGTTGAATGGATTGAAGCTTTATTGCGCAAAGCTGCCGAGCGCATTCCTGTTGAACGCTTATGGGTTAACCCAGATTGTGGTTTAAAAACCAGGGGTTGGACAGAAACCCGCCAGTCGCTGGCGAACATGGTTGAAGCGGCAAAACGTCTGCGTGATTCAGTAACCAACTAAATTAGTTTGGGCAACAAGTTGCCCACCACACTAGATAAGCGTGGTGGGCGAGTTGATTTACTTACTTAGAAACTTATTTTTTAACAAACCCATTCCTGCGGACTTCAGATCCAAATTTTCTGGAATTTCACCATTTGGGGTGACCTTATCAATCAGGTTAGGCAAATGTTGTGAAATTAATGACGAAGCTTCATCGGGATCGATACCCATTTTTTCTGCCAATCCCTGGATTGTAGAAGAACCAAAAATGGAAGAAATTTGATCAGCATGAATAGGGGTATTTTCTCCTGTACTAATCCATGAATGAATTGTGCCATCCAATCCTTGTTGGGAAAATTTTTCAATCAATCCGCTGATCCCTCCCTGACCTTCAACCCAGTCCACCATGTGCTGAATTTGTTGGTTTTTCCCCCTACTCAGCATATTTGCAATTTGGTCAAAGAAGCTCATCGTAATTTCCCTCCTTTGTTGAGGTTTTACTGGATTAAGCGAAATAAAACACTAAATTGGATGCTTTTACAGGAATAAATAAATATAAGTGTTATAAAACAAAGGGTAATTCAATATTTACTTATTAAAGTAGCACATTATTTTAAATTCAGCTTATTGGGGGTGGTTGGAGTGTCAGGTTATTGAGAATTTTTGTTTATGTTAATCACATGAATGTGTGAAATGCTTTTTCCTGTCAATTTGCAATAACTGCTTTATATTCAATTTGTTATTTGTTTTTTTCTTGTTGGGAAATAAACCTTGAATGTGATATTCATCGTTTTTTTGTGAAGTTATCTATGTGATTATTAAAGGGTAATGAATAGTCACAACACCAGGGAATTCCATAAAGTAAGTCAATATAAAAATAGAGATTATAGGACTGGGGAGAGGGAATAGAAACAAAAGAAACATTGGAAACCATCAGGGAAGAAGAATTAATAGTTAACTATAAGAATATAGAGGTAGAACCGTGATAAACATATCCAAGGAGATAACTTTATTAGAGAGAAATCATGGACATTAAATTGGGTGTGATTGCTGATGATTTCACTGGAGCGACTGATATTGCCAGCTTTATGGTGCAAAATGGCTGGCAAGTTAGTCAATTATTGGGAGTACCGGATGAGAATACTCTTATTCCCCATGATGTAGATGCGATTGTGATTAGTTTGAAAAGTCGTTCTTGCCCTATTAAGGAAGCGATTGAAAATTCTTTGAAATCCTGTCGATGGTTACGATATAGGGCAGGCTGCCAACAACTGTTTTTCAAATATTGTTCAACTTTTGACTCTACATCAGAAGGAAACATTGGCCCGGTTATAGACGCTTTGATGGATGAACTTCAGATCGACTTAAGCTTGATTTGTCCAGCTCTTCCTATTAATGGGAGAACAGTAGTGCACGGGCATTTATTCGTTAATGGGCAATTATTAAATGAAAGTGGTATGCAGTACCACCCCGTTACTCCGATGAAAGATGCGAATCTGCTGCGGTTGATGGAGAAACAATCAAAAGGGCTGGCTGGATTAGTTGATCTTAATTGTGTGCGTCAAGGAGGGTTATCTATTCAGAGTCGCCTGGATACATTACGTTGTATTGGTATTAGATATGCTGTGGTGGATGCAATGATGATGGATGATTTAATGCCAATTGCACAAGCTACGTCGGGGATGACTCTTGTAACTGGTGGTTCAGGGTTAGGTGCTGCTCTTGCCAGTTATCATACTGGGCTAAGCCTCTGTGCTGAATATGGTATGTCAGTATCGTCAATGGGGAAAACTCCATCAATTGGAGGCAGGAAAGTCGTTGTCCTTTCAGGAAGTTGCTCTGCCATGACATATCAGCAAGTCATGGAATATAAAAAGTTTGCACCGGCCATTGCGTTGGATGTAGGAGAATGTATTAACAACCCTGAATACTCTGGCTACTTGGTTAATTGGGTTACTCAGCAGCCTAAACAGGGCTTGGCACCAATGTTATATGCTACACAATCATCTGAAATTTTAAGGGAAACTCAGAAGCAGTATGGAGTTATACAATCTAGTAGTGCTGTTGAACAAGTTTTTGCTCAAGTAGTCACTGAATTGAGACAGCAGGAATTTAATGCTTTTATCATTGCGGGGGGAGAAACTTCAGGTCGGATAGTACAAAGTTTAGGAATTCATCAATTCAGTATTGGGACAACTATTGCACCGGGTGTTCCTTGGGTATATGACTCGCAGAGTGATTGTTGGCTGGCACTTAAATCAGGGAATTTTGGAGATGTAGATTTTTTTAAACATGCTCAGGTGATGCTTCATGGATGAGATGTTAAATAGTTTGTGAAGTAAGTTGTAACCTTGTTGTTAAGAGCAAGGATTAATAATGGCTAAATTCGCAGCAAATCTGAGTATGATGTTTAATGAAGTTCCTTTCATGGAGCGTTTTGCAAAAGCATCGGATGCTGGTTTCAAAGGTGTGGAATATTTATTCCCTTACCATGAATCAACCGAAGAGCTTTCTGCATTATTGAAGAGATATCAACTTACACAAGTGTTATTCAATATGCCTGCGGGAGTTTGGGAAGCTGGTGACAGAGGAGTTGCTTGTTTGCCTGGACGTGAAAAAGAGTTTGCTGATGGGGTACATGAAGCTTTGAAGTATGCTTTAGCATTGGATTGTAAGCAGGTTCATGCAATGGCTGGTAAGTTAGATGGGCAGTTTAAGTTGGAACAACAGTATGAGTGTTATATCACAAATATCCAGTATGCAGCGGACGTTATGTATGAATACGGTGTTAATGTCTTAATCGAACCAATAAATACCCGTGATATGCCTGGCTATTTTTTGACAACACAGCGACAGGCTGAAACGTTGTTAAAGGCTATTGGACGTAAAAATGTTTTTATTCAGTTGGATCTTTACCATTGCCAGATTATGGAAGGAGATTTGTTGCGGACGATAGAGCGCTTGTGGGGAAAATTTAGGCATATACAGATTGCCTCAGTACCAGGACGTCATGAACCCGATATTGGTGAAATTAATTACTTTTGGTTGTTCAAAAGATTGGATGAAATGGGTTATCAAGGGTGGTTTGGGTGTGAGTATTACCCTGCGGGGTATACTGACGAAGGGCTTGGGTGGTTGGTAAAAGCTCAATAATTATTATAATTGGATAGTAATTAATGTAGTATCAGGAGAATTAATGAGCCCTACAGAGCGCAGAGATTTTATTTATCGTCATTTACATGAGCATCGAACAGTTTCCATTAGTATTTTAGTCGAATTATTGAATGTTTCACATATGACTGTAAGGCGGGATATTCGTGCTTTGGAAGATGAAGGAAAAGTTATTAGTATTTCTGGAGGTGTTCAGTTAAATGATTCTTTACGGCAAGAATTACCGTGGAGTGAAAAAGCACTTATTAATCATACCTACAAGCGTTTACTTGGAAGATATGCTGCATCATTGGTTAAAGATGGTCAGATAGTTTATTTAGATGCGGGAACAACGACGTTTGAAATTGCTCAGGTATTAGCGGAACGTTTCAATTTAACGATTGTTACCAATGACTTTTCAATAACCCAATATTTGATGAATAAACCACAGTTGAATTTATTCCATACTGGTGGACAAGTGGATAAACGTAATTATTCCTGCGTTGGGAATACTGCAGCTATGGTGTTACGTACTTTGAATATAGATATTGCGTTTATCAGTACCAGCTCGTGGGATCTTAAGCATGGTATTTCTACTCCTCATGAAGAAAAAGTTTTTGTAAAACAGACAATATTGGAAATTGCTCGTAGAAAAATATTGATTTCTGATAGTAGTAAATATGGTAAATACGGTATGTTTCATATTTGCTCACTATCAGATTTAAACGATATCGTATGTGATGGACAATTACCGATATCAGAACAGGAAAAATTGCAGGAAAATGGACTGAAATTACATATTGTCAGTGCGTAAGAATTATAAAAATGATGTTCTTTATAAAAAATCCCAAAAATCTTAAAAGGGAGTTTTAGATGAAAATTATCATCACTGGTGGCGCAGGATTTCTGGGGCAGCAGCTAACTTTCGCTTTACTTAAAAATAGATATGGATTGAATTTTAATCAGCTGATATTAACCGATATTCAATGCCCGATCTCTCCGATAGATGATCCAAGAGTGCAATGTTTAGCTGTGGATTTAGCACAAACTGGTGCGGTTGAAAAATTGATTGATGAAGAAAGTGATGTTCTGTTTCATCTGGCTGCTATTGTTAGTAGTCATGCTGAACAAGATTTTGATTTAGGTATGAAAATTAATTTTGATGTAACACGCTGTTTGTTGGAGGCTGCTCGTACACATAATCCATCATTAAAGTTTATTTTCACCAGTTCACTGGCTGTATTTGGAGGAGAATTACCAGAATTAGTAACGGATGACCATGCTGTTAATCCCCTATCTTCATATGGTACGCAAAAGGCTATGTGTGAATTGATGATTAATGATTATTCGCGTAAAGGATATGTTGATGGGCGGGTTCTTCGTTTGCCGACTGTTAGTGTCCGTTCAGGTAAACCTAATAAGGCCGCTTCATCATTTGCTAGCGGTATTATTCGTGAATCATTGCATGGAGAAAGCAATGTTTGTCCTGTTTCTCGTAATCTCGTATTGTGGCTTTCTAGCCCTGAAATTGTCATTAGAAACCTCATTCATGCAGCACAAATATCGGCAGAGAAGTTTACTATTTCACGAACAGTGAATTTACCGGGCATTAGTATCACAGTTGAAGAAATGATTGATGCATTGGAGAAAGTAGCTGGACGAAAGACGATAGAGTTTATTCGTTTTGAGCCAGATGAAAATATGGTCATGATTCCAATTTATTGATAGTGATGAATGTTCAGATAATACCCTATAATTCTGTCATGCATTTCTATGGATTTTGAAAAAGACAATGTCTTGCGAGTCAGTCTTGCCAAATGCTGACGAAGATTCAGGTTATGCCTCTCTATGCGTTGGGTATAACGTTTGCTGACCACATGGAGTTTCCCCGCCAAGGCTTTTTCATAACTTTTCCAACCCTCTGTCATATAAATAACAGTGTTGAAAGGGGCCAGCAAAGCCATCAGGCGCATTAATGTCTTTTTTGTCCCTGGACCAAAAACATGGGCGATCACTTTTCGTCTTATCCTGTCGTAGGCATAAAAGAGCCAACGGGGCTGCTTCTTTGGCTTCACGTACGACTACTGTTCATCCATTTCACAGCAGACAATCACTTCGGTGCCGGGAGAAATGGCTTCTGTTACCGATTTGGGTTTGAGCTTTTTAAATGACGAAGCACGGTATTTAGGCCAATCCCCATCACCCGTGCTGTCGCCCGACATCCCATCCCATTCATGGCCATATCGACGATTTGCTTATGGGTGCCGGGACGACAAGCGGCATAAGTGAATTCAAGTTGCCAAGAGTGACGACAGGACTGGCAAAGATAACGTTGGTGACCCGAACGTGAACGCCCATTGCGATGGCTCCCTTTAACTGCACAACAAGCAGGACAAGTGACATCAATCTTTGCCATTTGAATGTTCTCCAAATAGACAGACTATACATGATTCAATAAATTGATGTCACGACCGAAAATATTAATCGAATAGTAGCAAGTTGGCCGGGAAATTTTGATATTAGCCGTAGCCTTGCATTAGGCTTTAGTGTCGACCATTCATTCAGTGATGTTATTTGTGAGTTTATCCGTAGCGAGATACATTAAAAAGTATTTTTATATGACATTATATATTCCAATCATTGGACTAGGGATAGCTATATTTACTCTACTTTTTTTGGTCTTATATACTCGGGTTCCTGCTATTGTTGCTATGCTGGTTGCAGCTATAATCGCTGGAATTACTGGTGGATTGAGCATAACTAATGCTGTAGAAGTAATTACCAAAGGATTCGGTTCAACATTAGGTAGCATAGGCATTGTGATTGGACTGGGCCTAATGATGGGACGAATATTAGAGGTTTCTGGTGCAACTGAACAAATTGCTTATAGCTTGATTAAAGTGCTGGGAAAAAAGCGAGAAGAATGGGCTCTAGCAGTTACAGGTTATATTATTAGTATTCCTATTTTTGTTAACTCAGCGTTTGTGATCCTCTATCCTCTTGCAAGAGCATTGGCAAAGAAAGGAAAGAGAAATATATTGACGTTGGGGGTTGCACTGGCTGGGGGATTGGTGGTAACTCACCATATTGTTCCACCAACACCGGGGCCACTTGGTGTAGCTGGTATCTTCGGTGTGGATGTAGGTTCGATGATGTTAGGAGGTATGATACTTGCTATTCCATGTGTCATAGGAATCACTTTTTATTCTAAATGGCTGGCAGTTAAATATCCTGAATACCAATTTGTTGATGAAGAAATAAATTTGGAAAATTTAAAAAGAATTCATCAAAACTATATGGAAAAAAAATCCAATGAATCATTACCAAGTTTATTTCTTTCCCTATTGCCTATTGCTGTGCCACTCTTCCTGATTTTTATCAAATCAGTTAATGGATTGTTATTGGAATTTGATTTGTTGCTTGGAAGGGAAAATCATTTCTATTTTCAATTTCTTGATTTTCTTGGTGAGCCAATTATTGCTTTGGCAATTAGTGTACTATTGGCGATTTATACGCTAATACCCAAAGCTAACAGGCATGAGGTAATTGAACATCTGGAAAATGGTTTAAAGATGGCAGGTATTATTCTGTTGGTTACTGGTGCTGGTGGAGCTTTGGGAGCAGTATTACATGAAAGTGGGACAGGGACTATTTTAGCGAAATATATTGCCAGCCTGCCAATAACCCCAATTTTGATTCCATTTATTATTTCTACACTAGTACGTTTGATTCAAGGTTCTGGCACAGTAGCTATGGTTACAGCAGCTTCCATTTCAGCACCTATAATCAATCAGATACCGGATATTAATATGTTGGCTGCGGCTTTGGCTGCAACGATGGGGTCACTATTCTTCGGCTACTTCAATGATAGCTTATTCTGGATGGTTAACCGGATGATGGGTATTAAAGATGCAAAACAGCAGATGATTGTCTGGTCAATTCCGACAACAATTGCATGGGGAATTGGGCTGTGCGGTGTATTGCTACTTAATCTCGTCATGTAAGTCATCGTAATGCGCTCTGTAAAGGGCGCTTTTCTTTATTCTGGATACTCCAAATAAAATCCTCATCACTTTAATTAAGGCTTCAGGTTTTGGTACCGCTTGTAACAAGAACTTTGACTGACATACCATGCACATTTATCGCCAATGATACAGATTGAAACGGGGTTTTATGGTGGAGTTTTACATTCCAATTATTGGATTGGGTGTGGCAGTATTTACGCTGATTTTTCTGGTCTTACGCACTCGTATTCATGTACTTCTTGCCATGTTAATTGCTGCGGTTATCGCAGGAGTATCCGGCGGTTTAACCATGAGCAATGTCGTTGAGGTTATCGCTAAAGGGTTTGGCTCGACATTAGGCAGTATTGGTATTGTGATTGGATTAGGAAGCATGATGGGGAGGATATTGGAAGCCTCTGGTGCAACTGAACAAATTGCCTATAGCTTGATCAAGTGGTTAGGTAAAAGGCGCGAAGAATGGGCGCTGGCAATCACCGGTTATATCGTTAGTATCCCTATATTTGTTAATTCGGCTTTTGTGATCCTCTATCCTCTGGTAAAAGCATTGGCAAAGAAGGGCAAACGAAATGTACTGACGTTAGGAGTAGCATTGGCCGGAGGGCTGGTGGTGACTCACCATATTGTTCCACCAACACCGGGGCCGCTTGGTGTGGCCGGAATATTCGGAGTAAGCGTAGGTAAAGTGATGCTGGTAGGTATGATACTGGCTATCCCATGCGTTATCGGTATTACCTGCTATGCCAAATGGTTAGAGACTAAATATCCTGAATATCAGCTTGCTGAGACAGAAGAAAATTTGCGACAAATTCATCAAAGCTATATGGAAGAGAAATCGCACAAGCCATTACCAGGTTTATTTATTTCTCTTCTGCCTATTGTTGTGCCTATCGTGCTGATTTTCATTAATGTTGTGAATGGATTATTGTTGAAAACGGCTCTGTTTACCGGTAAGGAAAACCATTTTTACTTTCAGGTTTTTAATTTTCTTGGATCACCCATTATCGCTCTGGCAATCAGTGTTTTGCTGGCGGTTTATAAGCTCATGCCAAATGTCAGTAAACAAGAGGTTATTGAACATTTGGAAACCGGGTTACAAACCGTGGGTATTATTTTATTAGTATCAGGTGCAGGAGGGGCATTGGGAGCTGTATTAAATGAGGGTTCAACCGGGACAATACTGGCACAATATATAGCCGGACTGCCAATAACTCCGGTCTTAATCCCATTTATCATTGCGACGTTAATACGCATCATTCAAGGCTCTGGTACTGTGGCAATGATTACAGCAGCGTCTATTTCAGCGCCCGTTATTAAACAGATACCGGATATTAATATGTTAGTGGCTGCTCAGGCTGCAATGATGGGAACACTGTTCTTCAGCTATTTTAATGACTGTTTTTTCTGGGTAGTTAACCGGATGATGGGCATTAAGGATGTGAGGCATCAAGTGATCGTCTGGTCGATTCCGACAACAATCGCATGGGGAATTGGACTGTGCGGCATATTGCTTCTTAACTTAATCTTGTAATGATCCAATAGCGCTCTGTGAGGAGCGCTTTTTGTGATTGTTCTTCGAATATTATTTCCATTTCGGCTCTATACTCACCGTATTATCTATCACACATAAATGTGATTTTAATCACAACTTAATGTATGCGTTTCTTTTATTTTTTTAACTAAAGGTGACTTATATCACTAAAAGATGTCAGAGTATTCACTAAATTTAGGTATCTGTATTTTGATTTTGAATATTCCTGTTGAGGAGCCAATATGTCTGATGTATTCCATTTAGGTATTACCAAAAACGACTTACAGGGCGCTACTCTGGCTATTGTTCCAGGCGATCCTAACCGTGTTGAGAAAATTGCAAGATTGATGAATAACCCAGTTCATCTGGCTTCTCATCGTGAATTTACAACATGGCGTGCCGAAATTGATGGTAAGCCAGTTGTTGTCTGCTCCACGGGTATTGGTGGCCCATCAACGTCAATCGTTGTAGAAGAATTGGCGCAATTAGGTGTACGCACTTTCTTACGTATTGGTACAACTGGAGCGATCCAGAAGAATATTAATGTGGGTGATGTGTTAGTGACCACTGCCGCAGTTCGTCTGGATGGAGCCAGCCTGCACTTTGCTCCGATGGAGTTCCCGGCTGTGGCTGATTTTGCATGCACCAACGCACTGTATGCAGCAGCAAAAGCATCAGGTTCTACAACTCACGTCGGTGTGACTGCTTCTTCTGATACTTTTTATCCAGGACAGGAACGTTACGATACCTATTCTGGTCGTGTTGTCCGCCGCTTCCAGGGCTCTATGAAAGAGTGGCAGGAAATGGGGGTGATGAACTTTGAAATGGAATCAGCGACTTTGTTGACAATGTGTGCAAGTCAGGGACTGCGTGCTGGTATGGTTGCGGGTGTGATTGTTAACCGTACTCAGCAGGAAATTCCAGATGTTGAATTGCTGAAAAAAACAGAAAGTAATGCATTAGGCATCGTTGTAGATGCGGCTCGTCGTCTGTTGTAATCACTCTATTCACGGGCCGGAATATTCTGGCCTGATCACCTAATCTTTCTGTTTTCTCCACTTTATTTCATTCTGAAATCTGATAATGTCATAACATTTTGCGTTAATAACAACTTATTTCAATTACAGTTTGTTGCGATAACAGTCTGTGCCAATAACATGTACTTCAATAAGAAAGAGTGATTATGACCACAACATTTCTATCTCATCCCTCATTACTTCCTTTGAATGGCGGGATCAACTTCCGTGATTTAGGTAACAAGACACTGAACAATGGTTCTAAGATTAAGTCTGGTTTGTTATTTCGTTCAGGCTCTCTGGACATGTTGACTGATAACGATCAGGCTTTTTTGATGGAACAAAATCTTTTCCAGATCATTGATTATCGTGATAGCAGTGAAATTGAGGACAGGCCAGATCAGGTGTGGCGTGGAGCGAATTACCACCATGCTCCGGCTAACCCGCTTTCCAAAGAAGTTGATGCTAATCTGGAGAGGCTGAGTCATGAAGCGTTGGAACAGTTTGATGCGAAAGATTTTATGCTGCGTCTATATCAATTGTTACCAATTAATAATCCTGCTTATAAGACATTAGCTAAGCTATTGCTACAGCCGGAGAAAGGTGGAATTGTACAACATTGTGCTGTGGGTAAAGACAGAACAGGTGTCGGCTCTGCTCTGGTATTGTTTGCGCTGGGGGCAGATCTGGATACAGTGATAGAAGACTATTTGGTGACAAATATCACTCTGGCACCGTATCGCGAATATCTATTGAATGAACATGCGAAAGTGATGAGTGATAGTGTGGTTGAAAAATTGGCTTATGTGTATTCAGTCAGGGAAGAATTTTTGATGACTGCACTGAACAGCATCAATGAACACTATGGTAGTGTGGATATCTGGCTGGAAAAAGACATTGGACTCAATATTGCAGCTCGTGAAAAATTGCAACGTTATTTCCTCGAATAAATCTCTTTTTGGAATAAATATTTTTTGAATAAGAATAACAGGTTAGCATTGGTTAATTCATTTACTGCTAACCTGAAATCCGGTAAAGATTAACACAGGAAAGATTAATGTGAGCTTGCATGAAATCATTGAAGTCATCACCAATTTTGTCAGAGATCATGAAGCCTGGGCAATCCCCATTATTTTCTTGCTCGCTTTTGGGGAATCTCTGGCATTCATTTCTCTATTATTGCCAGCCACGATCATCTTATTAGGGCTGGGAGCTCTGATTGGTGAAAGTGGATTAAATTTTTGGCCGATATGGATAGCAGCTGCCGCAGGAGCCTTCTTTGGTGATTGGGTTTCTTATCTATTTGGTTACCATTTCAAGGAAAATGTCGGCAAAATGTGGCCACTTTCACGCCACCCGCAAACATTAGTTCGTGGTCATCAGTTTTTTGAACGCTGGGGTGTATGGGGCGTTTTCATCGGCCGTTTTTTTGGCCCTTTAAGAGCTGCAATCCCATTGGTGGCAGGCATTTGTGCAATGCCAAAACGCCATTTCCAGCTGGCTAATTTCGCTTCTGCTTTGATTTGGGCATTTGGTATTTTAGCTCCGGGAGCTTTTGGAATACGTTGGTTAGCAGAGTGGATGGGCTAATTGCGAGCCGCTTTGCAAACTGCAAGAAATCCGGTGAATAATCTGGACATCTATACAGCCTCTATTTAACTTACATTAAAGCAAAGTGGTTGGGGTAAAGTTAGCGGGGGCGTATAGGTGGATATCCATTGGTTATACATGTTAATTGGTGGCTTAATTGGATTATTAGGCGGAGGTTTTTTTCGTCTGGTTTTCTGTTCACCAACGTATTCAATACAAAGAAAAGGAACTGCGTGAATTACACAGTCAGCTTGCGGTTAGCCATGAAAAATTAGGGCAATCCCATTATTGGCGCACTGAATGTGAGCAATTAAACCAAGAATTGCTTGCTCAGCGTGAAATCAATAGCGCACAGGAAGCTGAGTTGCGTGAGTTGAGTACCCGGCTTGAAGAAAGCAGGCTGGCTGCGGAAGAAAAACAACGTCTCTTGATTAATAGTGAACAGCGCCTGAATACTCAATTTGAAAATCTCGCCAATCGTATTTTTGAACAAAATCGACGTCGTACTGATGAATACAGTCGCCAAAGTCTCAATGACTTATTGATGCCTTTCCGTGAACAATTGGAAGGGTTCCGTCGTCAGGTGCAAGACAGTTTCGGGCAGGAGGCCCGCGAACGCCATACACTAACCCATGAAATCCGTAACCTTCAGCAGCTTAATGCCCAGATGGCAAAAGAGGCGATTAATCTGACAAAAGCCCTGAAAGGGGATAACAAAATGCAGGGTAATTGGGGAGAAATGGTCTTGGCACGGGTTTTGGAGGCATCCGGTTTACGTGAAGGACATGAATTTCATACACAGGTTAACGTTAAAACAGAAAATAGTGATCGTTTTCAGCCTGATGTGATTGTGCACTTACCACAAGGAAAAGATGTCATTATTGATGCCAAAATGTCATTGATTGCTTATGAGCGTTATTTCAATAGCAATGATGAAACAGAGCAAATACAGGCATTACAGGAGCATATAAACTCCATAAGAGGCCATATCCGGGGACTTAGCCGTAAAAATTATCAACAGTTACCGGGAATACGTTCACTGGACTATGTCTTGATGTTTATCCCTGTAGAGCCTGCTTATCTGGTGGCGCTTAACCAGACTCCTGAAATACTCGACGAGGCACTGAAGCATAATATTATGCTGGTTAGCCCCTCTACACTTCTGGTGGCTGTTCGCACTATTAATAACCTTTGGCGCTATGAATATCAAAGCCAGAATGCACGTCTGATTGCGGAAAAAGCGGCCAGAATGTATGACAAAATGCGATTGTTTGTGGATGATATGCAGGGCTTAGGACAAAGCCTCAGCAAAGCACAGGCGAGTTACCATTTGGCAATGAAAAAGCTGGCAGAAGGAAGGGGGAACCTGATTCATCAGGCTGAAGGATTTCGTGATTTAGGTGTGGATATTAAACGCCCCATCGATTCACAGGTTATTGATAAATCTTTTCAATCTTTATCGGTTAATGAATAAAGTCTGGATAGGGTTTTACCGGAAAGGCTGGTACACTTGCTATAATTTTTTGAATGAAAAGCGGACAAATAACATGGCAGATCAATCGAAAGAAACCACTCATTTTGGTTTCCGTACCGTAGCCAAAGAAGAGAAAAAAGATATGGTGGCGGAGGTATTCCACTCTGTCGCATCAAAATACGATTTGATGAATGATTTGATGTCGTTTGGCATTCATCGTATCTGGAAGCGTTTCACTATTGATGCAAGTGGTGTGCGCCGTGGTCATAGAGTCCTTGATCTGGCGGGGGGAACAGGGGATCTGACAGCGAAATTTTCCCGTCTTGTAGGGGAGAAGGGAGAAGTTGTTCTGGCAGACATCAACGATTCTATGCTGAAAGTCGGGCGGGAAAAACTGCGTGATAACGGCATAGTCGGTAATGTCAGTTATGTTCAGGCTAATGCTGAGGAATTACCATTTGCGGATAACTATTTTGACTGCATTACTATTTCGTTCGGCCTGCGTAATGTCACGGATAAAGACAAAGCCCTGCGTTCTATGTACCGTGTCCTGAAACCAGGCGGGCGTTTATTAGTACTGGAGTTTTCCAAACCTGTGCTGGAACCGTTGAGTAAAGTTTATGATGCCTATTCGTTCCACATTTTGCCACGGATTGGTCAGATGGTTGTTAAGGATGCGGATAGTTACCGCTATCTGACAGAATCCATTCGTATGCACCCCGATCAGGAAACATTAAAAACCATGATGGAAGCAGCTGGTTTTGAGCAAGTTTCTTACAACAATATGACGGGGGGAATTGTTGCACTGCATAAAGGGTTTAAGTTCTGAAATGGAAACTCCCTCATTAAGGCACAGTGTGAATTCTACGGTATTGTTTCCGGTTCTGACTGCTTTTCTGGAAACAACTCTGAATCATCTGTTGTACCGCGAAACTGTATTGAAATCAGCACGTATGCGACTAGCAGGTAAAGTTCTTTCTATCGAACTGAAAGAAATCGGGACTCCATTGGTATTGGTTTTTAATGAAAGACAATTAGATGTTTTAAGTCAATGGTCAGGAGCTGTGGATTGTTCGATGAAAACGACATTACCAGCATTGCTTAAGCTGCGGGATCGTCAATATCTTTCATCTCTGATTAACAGTAGTGAAATTGTTATTGAAGGGGATATGCAGGTTATTCAGCGGTGGTCGGCCTTGCTGGATATGCTGGAATGGGATCCTGCCCATTACCTTTCACCTTATGTCGGTGATATTGTGGCAGAAGGTATCAATCGGGTAATGAAAAACAGCATCAGTTTTGCCCGTAATACCATCACAAAGCAAAAAACTTACCTGACAGAATCCTTGACGGAAGAGTGGAGAATGGCACCCGGTGCTTTGGAATTGGCTTATTTCAGTGAAGAAGTTAATGCTGTTGCCAATGAACTGTCTGACATGGAAAAGCGTCTGGCAGCAATGGAGGAGAAATATGACTCCCAGTGAAATAAAACGCCTCTATTTTATCATTAAGGTTTTTCTTACCTATGGACTGGATGAGTTAATCCCGAAGATCCGGCTGACATGGCCATTACGTTTTGGGCGTTATTTCCTGTTTTGGCTGCCTAATCGACATAAAGATAAACCGTTCGGGGAGCGCTTACGCTTGGCGCTGCAAGAGCTTGGACCGGTATGGATTAAGCTTGGTCAAATGCTTTCTACCCGACGGGATCTGTTTCCTTCCGCTATTGCCGATCAGCTCTCTTTACTGCAAGATCGTGTCATTTCTTTTGATGGAATCGTTGCCCGCAAATCTATTGAGACGGCATTGGGGGGAAGTCTGGAAACGTGGTTTGAGGATTTTGATCTGCATCCCCTGGCTTCTGCTTCCATTGCTCAGGTGCATACTGCACGGCTTAAAGAGAATGGAAAAGAGATCGTCATTAAAGTGATCCGCCCTGATATTTTGCCTGTGATAAAGGCGGATGTACGGTTAATGTATCGCTTGGCAAATTTGGTTCCTTTATTGCCTGATGGTCGTCGTCTTCGTCCACTTGAAGTGGTTCGTGAGTATGAAAAAACGCTGCTTGATGAGTTGAATCTGTTGCGTGAAGCTGCAAATGCCATTCAACTGCGTCGCAATTTTGAAGACAGCCCTATGCTTTATGTACCGGAAGTTTATCCTGATTATTGTCGGGAGAATGTCCTGGTTATGGAGCGTATTTATGGTATTCCTGTGTCTGATGTCGCAGCTTTGGAAGCACAAAATACCGATATGAAGTTACTTGCTGAGCGTGGTGTTCAGATATTTTTTACTCAGGTATTTCGTGATAGTTTTTTCCATGCAGATATGCATCCGGGCAACATTTTTGTCAGCTATGAACGTCCAGAAGATCCCACTTATATAGGTATTGATTACGGTATTGTCGGCTCTCTGAACAAAGACGATAAACGTTACCTGGCAGAAAACTTTATTGCTTTCTTCAATCGAGATTATCGAAAGGTAGCAGAAACTCCATGTAGATTCAGGCTGGGTTCCGGCAGATACCAATGTGGAAGATTTTGAGTTTGCTATCAGAACAGTATGTGAGCCTATTTTTGAAAAACCACTTGCAGATATCTCATTTGGTCATGTGTTGTTGAACCTCTTCAATACAGCCCATCGTTTTAATATGACAGTGCAACCTCAGTTAGTCCTGCTACAAAAAACACTGTTGTATGTCGAAGGGTTAGGGCGTCAGCTTTATCCTCAGCTTGATTTATGGAAAACGGCAAAACCGTTTCTGGAAGATTGGCTACATGATCAAGTTGGTCTTCCGGCTATTATGCGTGCATTTAAAGAAAAAGCACCCTATTGGGCGGAAAAATTACCAGAATTTCCTGAACTGATTTATGGCACATTGCAGCAACATAAACGTTTACAAACGAATATTGACCAGATATCACAACAGTTAAAACAGCAACAGAATAATCATCGAAAATCTCTTTACTTGCTAGGGATTGGTGCAACATTGTTTATCTGTGGTGGTTTATTTCTTATCACTAACCTGACTCATTTTTCATGGGGATTGATGGGGGTGGGAATAATATCGTGGATATTGGGCTGGTTTAAACTTAAGTAGCCATTTGCCGGAAAGAAAATAAGTAAAGATTATTTTGCTGTAGCTTTTGGCATGGTTGCGGTATTTCCGAACATAAAGTTCGTAGTTTATAATAAAATTATTAATGATATGTACCTGAGGTAGATTTCAAGATGTAGTCTACAAAACTGCAATCTGAAAGATGAAGGGTATATTCCCCACGAACATGAGGTAGATCAGTATGGGTGGTATAAGTATTTGGCAATTACTCATTATTGCTGTCATTGTTGTCTTGTTGTTCGGGACTAATAAACTGCGTACATTAGGTTCTGATTTAGGAGAGTCGATAAAAGGCTTCAAAAAAGCGATGAGTGATGATGAAAAGTCAGATCAGGCTGAGAAAAACAACCATGATGCTGACTTTGAGACTAAAAATCTCACCGAAAAGCCCACCGTTGCTCAGTCTGAAAAATCAGAGAGCAAAGACAAAAAAGAATAGGTATAAACCGTGTTTGACATTGGTTTTAGTGAACTGCTGTTGGTGCTGGTAATTGGCCTGATTGTCCTGGGGCCTGAGCGTCTGCCTGTTGCTGTTAAAACTATAGCAGGCTGGGTAAGGGTATTACGATCACTGGCAGTCAATGTCCAGAGTGAACTTGCAAAGGAATTAAAGTTGCAGGAGCTTCAGGATAGCTTGAAAAAAATGGAAGCAAAAGCAGACTTACAGTCTCTCTCTCCAGAATTAAAAGCATCAATGGATGAATTAAGGGAAGCGGCTGAATCGTTGAAGAAGTCGTATCAGCTTACTCCCGAAGAAGCTAAAGAGCTGGAAGAAGACGAAACGCATTTTCACTCCCTTGAGTCTGATCCAGTACCAGAGCAGAAACTAAACCAATATAGAGAACAAGTAACAGAAAAAAAGTTAGAAGAAATCTCAAAAAAAAGTACCAAACAGAATACAAAGCAATCCCCTGAAAAATCCAATAGTGAACACTAAAACATGTCTGTGGATGATACTCAACCTCTTATCAGTCACCTGATTGAACTGCGTAAGAGGATTTTGAATAGTTTGATTACTGTGCTGGTGGTTTTTCTGGCATTGGTTTATTTTTCTAACGATATATATCGGCTTATTGCTGCGCCTTTAATGGAACAATTGCCTAAAGGTGCGAATATGATCGCAACGGATGTAGCATCACCTTTCTTTACGCCGATCAAACTTACCATCATGGTATCAATTTTTATTTCGGCACCCATGATCCTGTATCAGGTATGGGCATTTATTGCACCGGCTCTGTATAAACATGAACGGCGTTTGATTGTGCCGCTGCTGTTGTCCAGTAGTGTCTTATTCTACCTGGGGATGATTTTTGCTTACTTCGTCGTATTTCCCTTTGTATTCGGTTTTTTTACTAAAACAGTCCCCACTGGCGTGTTGATTGCGACGGATATCAGTAATTACCTGAGTTTCGTTATGGCACTTTTTATGGCATTTGGTGCCTCGTTTGAAGTGCCAATCGCCATTATTCTGCTGTGTTGGAGTGGGGTAGTCACACCTGAGTCACTGAAAAGAAAACGCCCTTATATTCTGGTCGGGGCGTTTGTAGTAGGAATGCTACTCACTCCCCCGGATGTCTTCTCGCAAACTTTGTTGGCTGTCCCCATGTACTTGCTATTTGAACTGGGAGTTCTGTTTTCTCAATTTTATGTGGGAAAACATAAGTCATCCAAAACGGATGATGAATCGGAATATGATGCAGGTGACAACTCAGGCAGGTGACAATTAAGGAAAGTAATCAGCTACCTGCCAGTCATAATTATCGCCAACTGTCTGATAATATTAAGAGCAGCAGTATTACAAGTAATAGTAAAGTGATGGCAGAGTTAACCCAGTGTATTACCGCTGGGTTTTACATTAGGAGAACAGTATGAGCTATGTATTTCCAGGTACGTTTCCTGGCCGTCGTATGCGCCGTGTGCGCCGTCATGATTTTTCCCGCCGCCTATTCGCTGAAAATCAACTGACCGTTAATGACTTGATCTATCCGGTGTTCGTGATGGAAGGGACTAATCAGCGTCAAGAAGTGCCTTCCATGCCGGGAGTGTATCGTCTGACAATCGATCTTCTGCTGAAAGAAGCCGAAGAGATTGCCCGACTGGGTATTCCTGTTTTGTCTCTGTTTCCGGTTATTGAAGCAGACAAGAAATCACTGGACGCTAAAGAAGCTTATAATCCTGATGGTTTGATCCAACGCTCTGTTCGTGCCTTGAAAGATGCAGTTCCAGAGTTAGGCTTGTTAACTGATGTTGCATTGGATCCATTTACTACTCATGGGCAAGATGGTGTTATTGATCAGGATGGCTATGTTATCAACGATATCACTAAAGAGATTTTGGTGAAGCAGGCGCTATCTCATGCAGAAGCAGGGGCTGAAATTGTTGCCCCCAGCGATATGATGGACGGCCGTATCGGTGCTATTCGCGAGCAGCTTGAGAATGATGGTCATGTAAGCACTCAGATCATGGCTTATTCGGCTAAATATGCTTCTTGTTACTATGGGCCATTCAGAGATGCTATTGGGTCCAGTAGTAATCTGAAAGGTGGTAACAAGATGACTTATCAGATGGATCCGGCAAACAGTGATGAAGCATTACAGGAGATTGCGCAGGATTTACAGGAAGGCGCAGATAGCGTGATGGTAAAACCTGGTATGCCTTATCTGGATGTGATCCGTCGGGTAAAAGATACCTTCGGTGTGCCAACATTCGCTTATCAGGTGTCTGGTGAATATGCGATGCATATGGCGGCTATTCAAAATGGTTGGTTGAAAGAACAACCCGCGATTATGGAGTCCTTACTATGTTTCAAACGTGCAGGAGCAGATGGGGTTCTGACTTACTTTGCCAAGCGTGTAGCGCAATGGCTGCATGAACAGAAATATTAATGAATCCTTTTTACCTTAAGAAAATATCGTAACTTGAGATATTGGGTAAAAAATAATAACGGATGAATAATTAAAAAGGATATTCATCCGTTATAACAGGCTATTTATTCAGATATTTTTCGATAGCGTTCAAAATACCAGTTGTATCCAGCCCTAAGTCAGCATGAAGCTCTGATTGTGTGCCTTGCGGTATGAAGTAGTCGGGTAAACCGAGGTTTAATACCGGAACTGGCTGACTTGTCTGCATCAGCAATTCATTGACGCCACTACCGGCTCCTCCCATGATGGCATTCTCTTCTAACGTCACCAGTAAATCATGTTGAGAAGCCATCTCTAGTACCAATTCTTTATCCAGTGGTTTGATAAAGCGCATATCAACAACGGTTGCATTCAAGGACTCTGCGGCCTGTAGTGCGTTTGGCAGTAATGTACCGAAGCTCAGAATAGCAATG
This sequence comes from Xenorhabdus cabanillasii, assembly GCF_003386665.1. Lineage (NCBI taxonomy): Bacteria > Pseudomonadati > Pseudomonadota > Gammaproteobacteria > Enterobacterales > Morganellaceae > Xenorhabdus > Xenorhabdus cabanillasii. The sequence goes on from NZ_QTUB01000001.1 coordinate 1,896,453, forward strand.
CGTTCTCCTTGACGACGAATAATACCTTTGCCGATTGGCAGTTTCTCCAGAGGCTGGAGTTCTGCTCCTGCACCTGTACCTCGTGGATAACGAACAGCAGCAGGGCCATCTTGATAGTGGTAACCCGTATGCAGCATCTGACGGCACTCATTTTCATCACTCGGTGCCATGATCACCATATTGGGGATACAGCGCAGGAATGAAAGGTCGAATGCCCCCTGATGAGTCTGCCCGTCGGCTCCGACAATTCCGCCACGGTCAATGGCAAACAGGACGGGTAAGTTCTGGATAGCAACGTCATGAATAAGCTGATCGTAAGCACGTTGCAGGAAGGTTGAGTAAATTGCGACAATTGGTTTATACCCCCCGATTGCCAGCCCTGCTGCAAATGTCACAGCATGCTGTTCGGCAATGGCGACGTCAAAGTATTGTTCAGGGTACTCACGAGAGAAACGTACCATGCCAGAGCCTTCTCTCATAGCTGGAGTGATCGCCATGAGTTTTTTGTCGGTGGCAGCTTCTTCACACAACCATTCCCCGAAGATTTTGGAAAACGTCGGGCGGGTATCCGTACTTTTTGGCAGGGAGCCGGTAGAGGGATCAAATTTAGGTACAGCATGCCAACTGATCGGATCTTTTTCCGCAGGAGCATAACCACGGCCTTTTTTGGTCATGATATGCAGGAATTGAGGCCCTTTTAGTTCACGCATGTTTTTCAATGTTTGGGTCAGCGCCAACACGTCATGACCATCAATCGGGCCGATATAGTTAAATCCAAGTTCTTCGAACAACGTTCCGGGAACAACCATACCTTTGAGGTGTTCCTCGGTCTTTTTCAATAATTCTTTGATAGGCGGCAGGCCGGAGAAGACTTTCTTACCACCCTCACGCAGAGTTGTGTACAACTTTCCTGAAAGCAATTGGGCCAGATGGTTGTTCAATGCTCCAACGTTCTCGGAAATAGACATTTCGTTGTCATTGAGGATGACAAGCATATCAGGATCTATATCACCTGCATGGTTCATAGCTTCAAAAGCCATACCCGCGGTAATAGCGCCATCACCAATCACACAGACTGTCTTACGACCCTTACCTTCATGTTCTGCTGCAATTGCCATACCCAACCCGGCACTGATTGAGGTTGATGAATGACCGACACATAGCGTGTCATATTTGCTTTCATCTCGCCACGGGAAAGGGTGGAGACCATTTTTCTGGCGAATAGTGTCGATACGGTCACGGCGTCCGGTCAGAATTTTATGTGGATAGGCCTGATGACCGACATCCCAGACTAAATTGTCAAAAGGTGTTTTATAAATGTAATGGAGTGCGACCGTTAATTCGACCGTTCCGAGACCGGAAGCAAAGTGGCCGCTGGAGCGACTGACACTGTTTAGCAAAAATTCGCGCAGTTCATCGCATAACTTTGGCAAAGTGTCTTTAGGTAGCAGGCGTAGTTCTTCAGGGGTTTCCGCCAGTGCTAATGTTGGATATTTCGCTATATCAATGCTCATGCTGTGCCTGTTGAAATTCATGCCTGTTAAAACGTTATGCACGTTATAAATTGAAGATTAAGAACCCTGGAATTATCAGCAGGTAATTGTTGGGCTCTCCCTGTAAGGCCATGTTTCATTTTATTGATTTTGGATGTTTGTAACCGATAATTCACAAAACGGTGATTGTTATGGTCATGATCGGTTTTTTAGCTGTTTCTTTCAATGATGAAACCCGCCAGTTGTTTTAGAGTCACAGTATTATAGGAGTGATTTTCCAGTTCTGTGAGTGCAGCAATAGCATCTTCATAAAGATCTTTGGCTTTTTTTTGGGCTTGCTCCAGGCCTAACAATGAAGGGTAGGTGTTTTTCCCAAGTTGCTGATCATTCCCCTGACGTTTGCCGATAATTTTTGTATCACCAATGACATCCAGAATATCATCGTGCACCTGAAATGCGAGGCCGATTGCCTGTGCATATTTATCCAGCCAGGGCAACGCTTCACGGCCACGTATACCTGCACCGTAAGCTCCCAATCTGACTGCACAACGAATTAATGTACCTGTTTTGTGTCGGTGGATTTGTTCCAGTGCAGCAAGATCAATCTGTTTCCCTTCGGCTTTCAAATCCAATGACTGCCCGCCACACATACCTGCAATACCACTGGATGTTGCTAATTCAGCAATCATTTCAAGACGGTCAGATAATGCCACATTTGGCATCTCTTGCTTTGCCAGAATCTCAAAGGCTAATGATTGCAACGCATCTCCAGCCAGGATCGCATGATCCTCGCCAAATTTAATATGGCAGGTAGGTTGGCCACGACGTAAATCATCGTTGTCCATTGCAGGCAAATCATCGTGGATCAGCGAATAGGCGTGGATACACTCTAAAGCGATGGCTGGCGCATCAAGGCTCTCTTTGGAAAGGCCAAACATTTCACCTACAGTATAAACTAAAAATGGGCGCAGCCGTTTTCCACCCAGTACAGCACCATATTGCATAGCTGTTGCTAACGGGCCGTCCAAAAAGGGTAATGAAGAAAATGTTGCCATCAACTTGTCATTGATATGTTGCTGGCAATTGCTTAATTGCTCTTCAAAAGGAGCCTTATATTGTTCAGACATAAAGTTACTCTGCATCAGACGAAAATTCATCAAGTGGAGAATGTGCATCATGATTCAATAAAATTTGCACTCGTTGTTCCGCTTGTTGGAGGGTTTTTTGCCCTTGTCTCGCGAGTTGAATGCCACGTTCAAATTCATTTAATGCATCTTCTAAAGGGAGTTCCCCTGATTCCAAGCGAATGACAATTTCCTCCAGCTCTTTCAGGGAAGTTTCAAATGCTGGTGCTTGCTCGGTTTCTGATGTTCGATTTGCCTTAGACATAATAATTTTAAAGTATGATTATTTAACGAATTACAGTGAGGTAATTTCGTTACAGACTTGCAGAGTACCCTACTACACTGAAAGAAATAAATCATTCGTTACCACTGTTTTTTTACAGATGCTCTGTTTTTTACAGGAGATATAGTGAGATAGTGTTATACTCCACGCCCTATCCAACTGACTACTTAAGAACAATCATTGATACTATTTGTGATAGTTCAATATTGAATGACTACTATATCTTACTATGAAGTTTATCATTAAGTTATTCCCAGAGATTACGATCAAGAGCCAGACTGTTCGCTTACGCTTTATTAAAATCCTTGCCAGCAATATCCGTAATGTGCTGAAAACATTAGGAGAAGAGATTGCTGTTGTTCGCCACTGGGATAATATCGAAGTTCGGGCTAAAAGTGATAATCTTGGTGCAGAAATTTGTGATGCACTGACACGCATTCCGGGTATTCACCATATCCTGCAAGTAGAAGAGAGAGATTTTCGTGATTTGCATCATATCTTTGAACAAACCTACGAAGCATATGGGCATTTACTGCATGGAAAAACATTTTGTGTCCGTGTGAAACGTCGTGGTAAACACAGTTTCACTTCCAATGAAGCTGAACGCTATATCGGTGGCGGCCTGAATCAACATATTGAATCTGCCAAAGTGAAACTGACTCATCCAGATGTGACAGTGAATCTGGAAATTGATCAGGATAAACTGATCCTGGTTAAAGCCCGTCATCCAGGGATCGGCGGATTTCCTATTGGAACGCAGGAAGATGTTCTGTCCCTTATCTCTGGCGGGTTTGACTCTGGGGTTTCCAGCTATATGCTGATGCGCCGTGGTTGTCGTGTACATTATTGCTTCTTTAATCTCGGTGGCTCTGCCCATGAAATTGGTGTGAAACAGGTAGCTCACTATTTGTGGAACCGATTTGGCAGTTCCCATAAGGTTCGCTTTGTTGCCGTCGATTTTGAACCGGTCGTTGCTGAAATTCTGGAAAAAGTGGATGACGGCCAAATGGGCGTTGTGCTGAAAAGAATGATGGTCAGAGCTGCTTCCAGGATTGCAGAACGTTATGGTGTGCAAGCAATCGTGACAGGAGAAGCATTGGGGCAGGTCTCTAGCCAGACATTGACTAACTTGAGACTGATTGATAATGCTTCGGATACGTTGATCCTCCGTCCGCTGATTTCTCACGATAAAGAACACATTATTAAGCTGGCACGTGAAATTGGAACGGAAGATTTTGCTCGTACTATGCCGGAATTCTGTGGTGTGATCTCTAAGAGTCCAACCGTTAAAGCCGTCAAAGCCAAAATTGAAGAGGAAGAAGGTAAGTTCGATTTTGATATTCTGGATCGTGTGATAAGTGAAGCCCAGAATTTGGATATTCGTCAGATTGCTGAACAGGCTAGTGAGCAGATTGTGGAAGTGGAAACAGTCACTAAGTTTTCTGCGAATGATGTATTGTTGGATATCCGTTCACCAGATGAACAGGATGATCACCCACTGAGTATGGAAGGTATCGAAATTCAGTCATTACCTTTCTATAAGTTGAGTACCCAGTTTGGTGATCTGGCGAAAGAGAAAAATTATCTGCTTTATTGTGAACGCGGTGTGATGAGCCGTTTGCAGGCGCTTTACTTGCGTGAACAAGGCTTTCAGAACGTGAAGGTTTATCGCCCTTAATCTGAGCCAGTACATCTGAAAGAAACATATAAGCTGCTGGCAGAATAGATTTTCTGTAAGCAGCTTATATTAACAGATTCACTACTATAGATTTTGGTAGTTATTGACGCCGGGTGGTAAGACTAATTGAGCTGCAACTTCTGCTGCCTTATCTTTTCCTTTCAGTAGTTCTATTAGTCTCAGGGCGAAGTCAAAAGCAGTTGCAGGCCCCTGGCTGGTGAGCAAATTAACCCTCTCATCAAAATAAACCCGACGATCGATCCACTTTTCCGGGGCTATTTTATCTTTCATGCTTGGGTAACCTGTCATATTTCCAATCGGGAAAAGCTGATGATATTCCAGTACAACGGCTGGAGATGCGCAGATTGCTGCAATGATTTTACCCTGACTTTGGGCTGTGCGGATTTTCTCTACAACTAATAGACTATCGCGAAAACATTCTGCCCCTTTTATCCCTCCCGGCAGAATAACAGCATCAAAATCTTCATCAACAACATCGATTAAGGGAGTATCTGCAACAATTTTAACGCCACGCGAGCAGGTTAATGTCAGAGCTCCATCGGTTGCTGCACTGGCGATGGTAACCTTGATCCCGGCTCTGACCAACAAATCAATGGTAGTGACAGCTTCTATTTCTTCACTACCGTGTGCGAGGCAAACGAGAGCTGAAGCGTGCATATTTCTCCTCCTTGCGTTTGATAAAACGATAAATATGGATGTTTTCTGTAAGCACCAGCCCATGTACACGGGCTCGGTGTAGTAAAAATCCGGTAATGTAGTCTATTTCTGTAGGTCGTTGTGCCCGAATATCTTGCCGCATAGATGAAGAGTTTTCAGATGTTCGCTCAATAACAGCCATCACGTAATTGATAAGTGATGGTTTGGTGATCTGAAGGCCCTCTTTTTGCATCACCTGATAGATCTCATCACATAATGAATGGATATTTGTAACGTGATGCGATAATTCGCCATTCTTACAATCATAAATTACGGTGAGTGGATTGATAACGCAATTGACGGCAAGTTTTAGCCAGCTGATGGTATAGATATCATCGTGCCATTTTACGTCTGGTAAGGCGTCATGCAAAATTTTTGCTAAAAAACTGAATTCATCAGTATCAGGCAACGTAGAACCAATATGGGTTATACCTTGTGATTTGTGATAAACAATACCATTTTCCTGATATGCCCCATGAGTTGTCACTCCCGATAAGATGGGATTGGGCAGAGATAAAAGTTCATCTTGTGTACCCATCCCATTATGCAGTAGCAGGATAGGACAATAAGGGGAAAGTTTGGGAACAAGGTTATTGATAGCATCTGAAACTTGCCAGGCTTTTAGGCAAACAAGTAACAATTCGCTCTCGGCAAGATGTTTTTCATCATTGGCAGGAAGTTGCTGTTCAAATACCTTGCCCTGAAAGTTATCAATATGAACATTGACAAAATGTTGTGACACTTTTAGCCATGCCTGAATTTGATGATGTTGTCGGGATAAGGCAGCAAGCCACAGTTTACCCATTGCACCACAGCCAAGAACAGTTATTTTCATTGTTCTTCCTTGAGAAATACGTTCATCGGGAACCTCAAAATTAAGCTGATCTGAATTCCAAGCCCGCTAAAATAATATAAATTCCAAAAGATCACTGAGTGTGAGGAGTATAGATCTTTTGCCAATAATAGAAAGCGGTTATCATGCCGGATTATTGATTAGCTGGAGGTGACTGATAATGCCATCATTTGATATTGTTTCAGAAGTTGATATGCAGGAAGTGCGCAATGCGGTAGAGAATGCGCAGAGGGAATTAACCAATCGTTGGGATTTCCGCAATGTCAATGCGAGTTTTGAACTAAACGAAAAGAGCGAATCGGTCAAGATTGCGAGTGAGTCTGATTTTCAGGTTAACCAACTGGTCGATATTCTGCGTGAAAAATTTGCTAAGCGAGGAATTGACGGCTCTGTACTGAATATTCCTGAGAATATGGTGCATAGCGGTAAAACTTACAGTGTGGAAGCAACTCTGCTGCAAGGTATTGATACACCGTTAGCGAAAAAAATCGTCAAGCTGATTAAAGACAGCAAGCTGAAAGTTCAGGCACAAATTCAGGGCGAGCAAGTGCGAGTTACCGGTAAAGCTCGTGATGATCTGCAAGGGGTTATTGCATTAGTTCGTGGCGCAGAGTTGGGGCAGCCTTTCCAATTCACCAACTTCCGTGACTAACTGTTTTCCGTGATTAACTGCTGATATCGGTAGATTTACTTTTTTCTCTGATCAAAATATTTAAGGGAAGCTGAGTAATTTCAATTGCTACAAATGCTTCCCTAATAAATTTATTATCTATAGAACCCTATTATCTCAGAACCTATTGGGTATGAGAAAACACAAGCTGCTCTAGTTGCTCACGATTAGTTTGTTTAGTATCGACTTTGATATAGGCACTCAGTTCGTCCGGTACAATAATGACATCTTTCACACCCGCTTGAGACAATATTTTCTTTTCCAGAATTTCAGGAGCATTTAATTGAGCTGGCAAGATGAGCCTGATGCTGCTGACATAAGGTGGTTGACGTAATGTGAGGCTGAGAATAAACCAGAATATGGTGAGAATAATACTGCCCATAAATACTAATGATGCGCCTTGCAGTTCATATAGCATTCCACCGATACTGCCTCCCAGAGCGACACCAAGGAACTGGCTGGTAGAGTAAACTCCCATTGCTGTACCTTTGTAGCCTGCTGGTGCTTCTTTGCTGATCAATGAAGGCAAAATAGCTTCCATGATATTAAAAGCAAGAAAGAAAATCTGAATACCTGCAAATATTCCCCAAAGATGTGATCCTAAAGACCACAAAACAAATTCAGCAATAAACAACATGCCGATACAAAGTAAGAAAACTTGCTTCATGCGGCGTTTTTTCTCCGCATAAATAATGAATGGTAAGACGGCAATAAAAGAAATAAGCGTAGTAATTAAATAAACTTTCCAGTGTTGTTGAGGAGGAAAACCTGCTTTTTCCATGATCAGAGGCAGGACAACGAAGCTGGACATCAATAAGGTATGTAGGCTGAGAATACCAAAATTGAGTTTGAGTAATTGAGGATCAGAAAGTACACGCCGGAAACTGCCCCGGACAATGCCAGATTCACGATTTAATAATTGATTATGTGTTGATGGGACAGCGAATAGCGTTATTAAAATACCGCAACTGGCAAGAATTGCGATTGTACCAAATAAACCATTTAATCCGATGTGATGAGTGATAACAGGGCCGATAACAATAGCAAAAGCAAATGTGATACCAAAGCTGATGCCAATGAATGCCATTGCTTTTGTACGATTTTGTTCGCGGGTAAGATCTGATAATAACGCCATGATTGCAGCAGAGATTGCACCTGCACCTTGCAAAGCTCTTCCGGCGATAACTCCCCAAATAGAGTCGCTAAAGGCGGCAATGATACTGCCTAATACAAAAATGAGTAGTCCACCTATTATCAAAGGCTTTCGGCCAATTTTGTCTGAAAATAACCCGAATGGAATTTGAAATATTGCCTGTGTTAAGCCGTAGATACCGATTGCAATTCCTATCAGGGCCTCGGTGGCATCACGTAACGCTAAACCGTAGGTCGTAAGGACGGGTAAGACCATGAACATGCCTAACATGCGTAGAGAAAAAACGGAACCTAAGCCCCATGTTGCCCGGAGTTCAAGGGGAGTCATTTGATTATCGTTCATGGATACCTGATACCTCAAAAAATTCGATATGGCATTTAGCTTAGAAAGGAATAAATTGATACAAGATATTCATTTCATACAGATTACTAACGAATTGGTTACTAAATCATGTTTATCAAGAGTGATCTAAACGAAGTAAGTTATTAATACTTGTAAGAGATAAAGAAAGGAAAAATGGCAAGAGTTTGTTTCCCCTGCCATTTTGATATTATCGGACGTAAGTCAGCATTATTTCTGGAGATGCTGCGGAGTCCACAGACATCATGACGCTCAATGACATGATAGCGACAATAGAAAATACAAATAACTTACGAGCCCAGATATGGTCATTAGTCGTTTTATAACCGGATAATGCCATACCCAGCCACCAAATACTTACCGCAGCAGCGACAATCAGGTATTTGTAACCTGCATAGCCACTGATTGCCAACATCAGAGTGGCAACCATAAATGCCAGAATATAGAGGGTAATATGGTTTTTGGCCACAGAGATACCCTTAATTACAGGCAATACTGGAATATTGGCAGCCTGATAATCTTTGAACCGAAAAATAGCAATGGCGTAAGAGTGAGGCATCTGCCATAAACTGAAAATCAACAACAGAATAAGTGCCCCTGTGTCAAATTGCCCGGTTACTGCACAATAACCTATGACAGGGGGCGCAGCGCCTGACAAGCTGCCAACCAGCGTGCCATAAATAGACTTTCTTTTCATGTAGAGGCTATAAACCCCGACATAAACGACAAACCCGATGAGAGCTAACTGCATTGCTAAGGCATTGGCTGCTACATAGAGCAGCACAACGCCAGCAATACCTAACACTGAGGCGTAAATCAGGCTGATTTTCGGATCGATAAGCCCTTTCACAAGGACCCTTTCTTTTGTTCTTTCCATGATCCTGTCGATATCGCGGTCGATATAGTTGTTAAATACACAACCTGATGCTACCACCAGCGATACCCCGACCATTGTTGCAAAGAACAAGGGGTAATCTATTACGCCCTTGGAAGCGAGTAGAAAACCACCAATCGCAGAAATTAGATTTCCGAAAATAATTCCTGGTTTGGTCACTTGCAGGTATTGCTTAATCATTCAAATCAACCCTTAATCAACCATCATATTGATATTCAGGTTGTACATAATCCACAGAGAGCCAACAACAACAATAGCGATGACCAGTATTGTGAATATTAAAGCAACGAGATTCCAACGCTCTTCAGACGATGTATTCATGTGCAGGAAGCAGATGAAATGAACAAAAATCTGAATAACAGCCATAACAACTACTGTTGTCAGGATTGTGCTGTGCGAAGCAGTACCATCCATCACCATCCAGAATGGGATCACGGTCAAAATAACTGACAGAACAAAACCAATCATATAGGTTTTGAAACTACCGTGGCTGGCGCCGGAATGAGAAGTATTTGGATGACTCATTACATAGCTCCCATCAGATAAACGACAGTAAATACACAGATCCATACAACGTCAAGGAAGTGCCAGAACAGGCTCAGGCAGTTCAGACGCATACGGTTCACGTCAGTCAGGCCGCGGCGTGAAACCTGAATCATCAGAATGACGATCCAAATCAGACCAAAGGTTACGTGCAGACCGTGAGTCGCAACCAGCGCGAAGAAAGCAGACAGGAATGCACTGCGGTCAGGGCCATAACCTTCCATGATCAGTTTATGGAATTCATAAACTTCCATTGAGACGAAACCCAGGCCGAACAGGAAGGTAACAAATAGCCACAGGTTAACTTGACCGATTTTGCCTTTGTTCATGCTCAGCATGGCGAAACCATAGGTGATACTACTGAACAACAGCAGGAAGGTTTCTACCAAGACAAATGGCAGTTCAAAAATCTGTTTACCTGTTGGGCCATCCGCAGTGCCATTAACTAATACTGCATAGGTAGCGAACAGACTTGCAAACAGAATCAAGTCACTCATCAGATAGATCCAGAAACCAAAGATTTTGTTGGCTCCTGTGTCATGGTGCCCATGAGCGTCATGGGCGGCTGTATTGTTAAGGGTTTGAGTCGACATTATTTTACACCTGCCTTTCTCAGTTCTTCGTAACGCTGATTTTCAATTTTCTCGACTTCAGCCACTGGAACGTAGTAATCAACGTCTTCGTCAAAGCTTTTCACGATGCAACTGATGATAATGCCTGCGAAACTTGCAATAGCCATCCACCAGATATGCCATATCAATGCAAAGCCTAAGACCAGACAGAATGCACTAATAATTACGCCAGCACCTGTGTTTTTAGGCATATGAATTTCTTCATATTTAGCAGAGCGTTTATACCCAATGCCTTTTTCTTTCATGTCCCACCATGCATCACGAGTCTGGATGTGTGGAACTTCTGCGAAGTTATAGAACGGAGGTGGAGATGAAGTTGACCATTCCAGAGTACGAGCACCCCATGGGTCACCAGTCAGATCACGGTTTTGTTGACGGTCACGGATACTCACGTAGAACTGGATAACCTGGCACAGAATACCAATTGCGATCAGGACAACACCGCCCGCTGCAACAACCAGCAGAGAATGGAATTCTGGGTTGATGTCCTGGCTCAGACGACGAGTCATACCCATAAAGCCCAGAGCATACAGAGGCATAAAGGCAACGAAGAAACCAGTGATCCAGAACCAGAAAGCACGGACACCCCATTTTTCATTCAGTGTGAAACCAAATGCTTTCGGGAACCAGTAAGTTGTACCAGCGAAGCAGCCGAATACAACGCCACCAATGATAACGTTATGGAAGTGAGCAATCAGAAACAGACTGTTATGCAGTACGAAGTTCGCACCAGGTACAGCCAGCAGAACACCTGTCATACCACCAATGGAGAAAGTGACCAGAAAGCCGACAGTCCACAGCATAGGTGTTTTGAACTCGATACGGCCACGGTACATGGTGAACAGCCAGTTGAAGATCTTAACCCCGGTTGGGATAGAGATAATCATCGTGGCGATACCAAAGAAGGCGTTAACGTTCGCGCCGGAGCCCATGGTAAAGAAATGGTGCAGCCATACAATGAACGACAGAATGGTAATAACGATTGTCGCCCACACCAGTGAGGTATAACCGAACAGGCGTTTTTTCGAGAAGGTTGCAGTGACTTCAGAGAAGATACCGAAGACAGGCAGAACCAGAATATAAACTTCAGGATGGCCCCAAGCCCAGATCAGGTTGATGTACATCATCATGTTGCCACCCATATCGTTGGTGAAGAAATGGGTGCCCAGATAACGATCCAGGGTTAACAGTGCAATAGTGACTGTCAGAATAGGGAATGCAGCAATGATAAGTACGTTGGTGCACAGTGAAGCCCAGGTGAAAACTGGCAATTTCATCATGGACATACCCGGTGCACGCATGCGCAGGATGGTCACGAAGAAGTTAACACCAGTCAGCAATGTACCTACACCGGAGAGCTGGAGGCTCCATATCCAGTAATCAACACCAACTCCAGGGTTATATTCCAGACCGGACAGAGGCGGGTAAGCCAGCCAGCCAGTTTGAGCGAATTCACCTACACCCAGAGAGAGGTTGATCAGAGCGACACCTACAACAAATAACCAGAAACTCAGAGAGTTCAGGAATGGGAATGCAACGTCACGTGCCCCGATTTGCAGAGGAACCACAATGTTCATCAGACCAACAACGAAAGGCATCGCCATGAAGAAGATCATGATAACGCCGTGGGCGGTAAAGATCTGATCATAATGGTGCGGGGGCAGGAAACCTGCTTCACCAGCGGAAGCCAGGGCTTGCTGTCCACGCATCATGATGGCATCAGCGAAACCGCGCAACATCATTACCATAGCAACAACGATGTACATGACCCCGATTTTTTTGTGGTCGACGCTTGTCAGCCATTCAGTCCAGAGCCATTTCCATTTACGGAAATAGGTTAGGGCACCAACAACTGCCAGTCCCCCAAGAAGTATCCCAATCAATGTCACCACAATAATGGGTTCATGTAATGGGATCGCATCAAGTGTTAATTTTCCCCACATGTCTTTATTCCTCAACACCTGCATGAGCCGGCTGACTCATATTCATATTATGACCCGCAGCTTCACCATGTTCTGTTTTTCCGTGACCAGATACACCAAACATACCGCTATGGCCCATATCACCCATAAATTTGGCGATTGTTTCTTGGAACAGTTTTGGTTTCACGCTTGAGAAGTATTCAACTGGGTTGTTTTGGCTAGGTTTAGCTAATGCATTGAATGCTTGTACGGTATCCAGGGTTTTAGCTGATGCTTTAACTTTCTGCACCCACTCTTCAAAACCTGCACGATCCTCAGTTGCTGTTGCAGTGAATTTCATGCCGGAAAAGCCATGTCCACTATAACTGGCCGAGAAACCGTCGTATTTACCTGCTGAGTTAGCAATTAAATGCAGTTTTGTCTGCATACCTGCCATTGCATAAATCTGACCACCTAACTGAGGGATGAAGAAAGAGTTCATCACAGAGTCTGAGGTGATTTTGAAGTTAATTGGCACATCTTTAGGGAATACAATTTCATTTACAGTTGCAATACCCTGTTCTGGGTAGATGAATAGCCATTTCCAGTCGAGGGAAATAACTTCAATCGTTACCGGTTTCACATCACTGTCTAGTGGCTTATATGGATCGAGTTGATGAGTCGTTTTCCATGTAATCGTTGCCAAAGTGATGATAATCAGGATAGGCACAGTCCAGACGACAAGCTCAATTTTATTTGAGTGTGCCCAGTTTGGACGATAGGTAGCAGATTTATTGGCTTCCCGGTAACGTAAAGCAAAGACGATTGCCATTACGATAGCCGGGATAACAACGATCAGCATCAGGCCAAACGCTGTCAGTATCAGCGTTTTTTGTTCAACGCCGATCGCCCCTTTGGGATTCATCAATACCATATCGCAACCACTTAGCATTAAAGTGGCTGCGAGTAATGACGATAACCCAATAGTTTTTTTGTATTTCATAAGTCTCATTGAGCGACCCCAGATAACAAAAGCTTTATTGTCGTTTCATCAGTGCGGGCATTCTACGGTAAGGTTACTGGAGTGTAAACAATTGTAATAGAAGCAGGATGGCTTATAGGTTTTTTATGCTAGAGGGATCACATGTAATATGAGATTTAACAAAAAGTTAACTTCGGTTCGTTATTGTATCTAAGAAATCAAAATAGGCAATGTTTTTAAAATAACTCTCTATTTTTCAAAACGATTTTCTTTATGAAAATCACAGGTTAGTGTTTTGGAATTGACTTCTTGTTGTAATAAAATGATCGTTTTTGATATTGATGAGCAGTTCGATACTGCTCATCAGTTAAACTAATTATTAAAAGTTATATTTTACACTGTAAACAATACCATCCTGAAGGAAATCTTCACCTAGTTTATTATTGGCATAGCGATATTGGATACCGGTAGTAAAAGAAGGGTGTGGAGTCCACCATAATCCCAGTGCTCCGTTAACGCCATCACGGCCACCGTTACCGTAGCGTTTATTACGATTAAGTTCTATTTCATTCCAGTTTGTGACACTGAATTTTTGCTCCCAAAGGTTAAAATCGTATCCTGCAACCCAGCCTACGACATAACCGTTATTTCCTGAGTAGAAAGTTTGGTCAACATAGTGCAGGGCAACAAAAGGTTTGAACCACAGACCTGCAAAGGTCGTGTTATAGCCCAATCCATAGAGTGTATTTACTTCATGGAAGTTGCCACCATTAGCTTTTCCCGGTTGTGAGTAGGTTCCATAAACGTGTCCATAAAGGTTGAAACCTGTTTCTCCCAGATAAAAACGTCCTGTTGTTTTGAAAGCGTAACGTAGGTTATCACCAGGTTGTGCAGTTTTGCTGTTAAATGGATTTTCTAAATCAAAGAAGCCATATAACTCTCCCCAACTAAAACCTGCTCCACCTTCCAGTTCCAGATAAGCAAAGTCGTCTTTGTGAGAAGTCTGCCCTGTTTTGTGTGTAGTGTGTTTGCTCCAGTCAAGGTAGTTCATGCTGACATTGGCAAACCCCCACTGATATTCCGCGCTGGCTGAAGCAGAAACCAAGGCTGTAGCAACTGCGGTGAGTGTCAAAATATGTCTTTTCATAAATTCCCTTTATGTGGTTTTTTAAATATATAAAAAATATTTTGGATAATTGGAAACAAAATGGATACGAACGTGATATTTATTAGTATAAATATTTCCCCGTAAAAAAAGATGTTTCTTGGGGCACATAATTTCAATTTTTATTTATATTGTGATAATTATCACTAACCGAGAGCAACACAAAACTGAACTTTATCAGTTTTGTGTTGTAATAGGTAAAATTTTAAGCAAGTTTACTTTTCTTCAATGCTACATAATCCAGGATACCTCCCAGTAGCAATCCTATGACGCCAATGACAACACTCCATGACAGCATAGGGTATATAAAGTCACTTATTTCATTAAAAAATTGGATATATTCTGGGGAAATAAAAAGTATCAAAGTGACGAAATGGGTTATGATAAACAATAGGCTACTTATAATTAACCAGGCAATAAAAATAAGTGCAGCCAATGTCATGGTCAGGAAGGCTAGTCGATAGTATTGACTAAATAATGTTCGGGAAATGAAATTATCAGTTTTTTGGGTATAAGCCAGTGTCTGGCGGCAGACAAGTAAGAGAGCAAGCCCTGGTAATCCAAGCACAATGGAGAATAAATAAAACATTGGCCAGCCATGTACTTCGGCAAACCAGCCTGCAACTGGGCCGACGTAAACTCGTCCCACAGCGGATAATGCAGAAAGAAGAGCAAATTGGGTTGCTGAAAATGATTTATTACAAAGTGTCATTAGTAAGGCAACAAATGCTGCTGTGCCCATACCGCCACAGATATTTTCCAGAAAAACAGCCCCTCCCATCACATAAATATCTTTAGGAGTAACAGCAAGTATCCAATAGCCGAAGTTTGAAACAGTTTGAAGGAGCCCGAAGATCATTAATGCACGGAACAGGCTCCACTTCTGCATTAAATAACCACCATACAGAGCTCCCATAATGGTGGCAGCCAGACCAAGGGTTTTATTAATCATACCGACTTCAGCCGGATTAAAACCCACTCCGCGAATAAGAAAAGGGGTACTGAGTGAAAGGGCAAAAGCATCAGCCAGCTTATACAGTACAATTAAGAGTAGAATAAGCCAGGCATTGTTTCGACTAAAAAAGTCAAATAAAGGCTCAAATACGGCCTGATGTAATGTTTTTGGTGGCGCTACGTCAATCTGAGGTTCTTTAGCAGTAAGGGTAGCATAAACACCAAACAGCATTAGACCGGCCATGAGCCAGTACATGCTATTCCAGCCAATGTAAGTTGCCATCCACAGAGCCAGACCGCCGGAGACCAGCATTGCCAGCCGATATCCCAGGACAGAAATTGCCGCTCCGGTTCCCCGTTCTTCTTGTTGAAGTAAATCGGTTTTATAGGCGTCAAAAATAATATCTTGAGAAGCCGAGAAAAAGGCGACAGCAACAGCTAATGCAGCTAACCACCATAAATGTTGCGATGGATCGAGAAATCCCATTGCCACGATACTGATAATGAGTAAAAGTTGGGTAATGAGCATCCATCCGCGCCGCCGTCCTAAGAACGAGGGGGAATAGCGATCCATAGCAGGTGCCCAGAGAAATTTAAAAACATAGGCCTGACCGACTAAAGTAAAAAAGCCGATGGTTTTGATATCAATGTTTTCGACAGTCATCCATGCCTGTAATGTTCCTGCGGTGAGGGCAAGGGGGAGACCAGAGGCAAAACCCAATAAAAGAAGAATACGGTAGTTGCGTATTGTAGATAAACTCAGTGTGTGATTCGTCATAAGCCCTTCCAATACTTTCTGCCCATAATCTATCAGAGGAAAGTTCAATAGAGTCAGGCAGAAAGTCTATATCTTGTTACCTGTTATCGAATGTTCTGTTTAATGAAGGTGCTGATTGACGAATCTTGAGCCATGTCTGCAATCACATCAGATAATACAGTATTAACGGCATCAGCAATTTTGGCATTAGTTGCGTTTAATGGACCCTGCGCATTATAGCTGGTGCGGTAGTTTTTAATTTGTTTACTACCATCTTGAGCATAAACAATAATTGAGATTTCCGCTTTCGCTGAAATATCGTGGCGTAGGCTTCCTTCCTTTACTGTCGCATAAAGCTGATTCACTATGACTTGTAAATTGGCATTCGCCGGAGAGCCAATCATATAACCACGAGCAACCATTTGTTTTTCCAATGCTTCTTGCAGTAAAAAGCGTAAATCACGCGAAGGCAGCAGCGTAACTAATTTTGCATTACGGTTAATTTGGGCCAGGGCTTGAGATTGCCGATGATCGACCCCACTAATGCTAATTGTGATCGCTTTCATTGTAGGATCTGCCGATGGCAAGGTAATTTTAGGTTGAATAGCCAGTGTATTGCTGGTGTCTACACAGCCAGATAAGTTGGCCAGAAAGAGAAATGCAATAAATGGAGTCAATATTTTCTTTAGCATGTAAGTGTTCTCATTCAGAATACGGATACTCAATATAGTAATACAGGTAGTATGGATCATCGCAATCATAGCATTGCCATAGGTAACAGCATATCCCTAATGCTTACTAACTGAAATATATAGGGAAATGCTTAAAGTAAATTCTATAAACGATATTTGGATGCCCTGATGTTATAAATCACGGGAAATAAACTAGAATCAATATATGGTTGATTAATAACCTTTGGTGACTAAGGAGAATGAGATGGTTCGTCAGGAAATAGAAACAAAGTTACAGGCGGCATTTAAGCCTTCTCATCTGGAAGTGATCGATGAAAGTTATCGTCATAATGTACCAGCAGGTTCTGAAAGCCATTTTAAAATTATTGTTATCAGTAATGCATTCGTTGAGCAGAGAATGCTCAACCGCCATCGCTCAGTATATAGTGTCTTGGCTAAAGAGATGGAAGAAGGAGTACATGCTTTAGCGCTTCATACTTATACAGAAAAAGAGTGGGATGAATTAGAAGATACCGTTTTGGCCTCGCCTGCATGTCGGGGAGGAAGTACAACGACATCAACTTTATGAGATTGTACGGTTAACAATATCGTACAACAACATAATACTTAATTTTTTATTAATCTGGTTTTCAAGTTAGACTACAGCCTTCGGGCTGTATTTTTGTTTATATTCATACAGAATGGCCAATATCATGATGTAGCCGTTGGGCAATGTATATCACATTAAGTCAACGAATAGTGCATGCTTTTGTCTGCAATTCTCGACTCATACTGTCTGCATCGCTATAATGCTGCGTCTAAATTTTTACAATAGTTTCGTTCGGGGCGCTTCTGATCACAGGGATTCTCGGTTTTTAAATGCGACCGCCCCGGTTCTTGAAGAGTGATGTAATTTGCCTGTTTTAGACGTTGCACCATTCTGAAGTTGACCGAGCACTATGATTTTTTTGAGGTAACAAGATGCAAGTTTCTGTTGAAACAACTCAAGGCCTTGGGCGTCGTGTATCAATCACCGTTCCTGCTGCCGACATTGAAAAAGCAGTTAACAGTGAATTGGTTAATGTAGCGAAGAAAGTGCGTATTGACGGTTTCCGTAAAGGTAAAGTGCCTATGAATATCGTCAAACAGCGTTATGGCGCTTCCGTTTTGCAGGATGTTCTCGGTGATCTGATGCAGCGCAACTTCGTCAATGCAATCATTGAGAATAAAATTAATCCGGCTGGCGCACCAAGCTACAAACCAGAACAGTTTAAAAACGGTGAAGATTTCATTTATGCAGTTGAATTCGAAGTTTATCCAGAAATCGAACTGAAAGGTCTGGAAGACATTGAAATTGAAAAGCCAGTTGTTGAAGTAAAAGATGCAGACGTTGACACAATGCTGGAAACTTTGCGCAAACAGCAGGCTGACTGGAAAGAAACTGAAGCAGCAGCAGTTGCAGATGATCGTGTAACTGTTGATTTCAACGGCTCTGTTGATGGCGAAGAGTTCGAAGGCGGTAAAGCAACTGATTTCGTTCTGGCAATGGGACAGGGTCGAATGATCCCTGGTTTTGAAGAGAGTATCGTTGGTCACAAAGCGGGTGAAGAATTTACCATCGATGTCACTTTCCCAGAAGACTACCATGCAGAAAACCTGAAAGGTAAAGCAGCGAAGTTTGCTATTAACCTGAAGAAAGTTGAACAGCGTGAACTGCCAGAACTGACTGAAGAATTCATCAAGCGTTTTGGTATTGCTGATGGTACTGTTGACGGCCTGCGTGCAGAAGTTCGCAAAAATATGGAACGCGAACTGAAAAATGCAGTGCGTAATCGCATTAAAACCCAGGTTCTGGATGGTCTGGTTAAGGCTAACGAAATTGAAGTTCCGGCTGCGGTTGTTGATGGTGAAATCGATGTACTGCGTCGTCAAGCGGCTCAGCGTTTCGGTGGTTCTGAAAAACAAGCTTTGGAACTGCCTCGTGAGCTGTTTGAAGAGCAGGCAAAACGCCGTGTTGTTGTTGGCTTACTGTTAGGTGAAGTTATCAGCGGTAATGAGCTGAAAGTTGATGATGAGCGTGTGAATGCACTGATCGAAGAAATGGCTTCTGCTTATGAAGATCCGAAAGAAGTCGTTGAATACTACAGCAAAAATCAAGAAATGATGAACAATATCCGCAATATTGCTCTGGAAGAGCAGGCTGTTGAATTGGTTCTGAGCAAAGCAAAAGTTTCTGAAAAAGAAACTGGCTTCAACGATCTGATGAATCAGAACCAACTGGCATAAGTTTCATTTATTGATTACCTGAGGTGATGAATTTTTCTCTCAGTGATGTAAACCCGCAAGCCTGGCCTGCGGGTTTTTTATTGTTCTTGAAAAAAACAGATTTAACCTCATATCCTTTCTTACTATTATGTAAAGGCTTACTACTTTTTATAGAGGGAAAGTCCTCTGTTAGTTAACTTTGGATCATGGTCATCATCGCTTATCTCACGTAGAATCAGTTATGAATGGCACCAGCGTGAGTTCTATTAGGAGACGGAAATGTCATACAGTGGCAAGCAAGATCAATATGCACCTAACATGTCTTTGGTGCCGATGGTGGTTGAACAAACAGCACGTGGAGAACGTGCGTTCGATATTTATTCCCGCTTATTAAAAGATCGAATTATTTTTCTGACTGGCCCGGTTGAAGATCATATGGCGAACTTAATTGTTGCTCAAATGCTCTTCCTGGAAGCAGAAAATCCAGAAAAAGATATTCACTTATATATCAACTCGCCGGGTGGGGTTATCACAGCTGGTATGTCTATTTATGACACGATGCAATTTATTAAACCAGATGTGAGTACTATTTGTATGGGGCAAGCCTGCTCAATGGGGTCCTTCTTGCTAACAGCTGGCGCGGAAGGAAAGCGTTTTTGTTTGCCAAATTCCAGAGTTATGATCCACCAACCACTGGGCGGATTCCAGGGACAGGCGACAGATATTGAAATCCATGCGCAGGAAATACTCAAAGTTAAAGCTCGTATGAATGAATTAATGGCAAAACATACGGGTCAGCCACTTGAGAAGATCGTCGAAGACACAGAACGTGACCGTTTCTTGTCAGCCGCGGAAGCCGTAGAATACGGATTGGTTGATAGTATATTTACCCATCGAAACTAATTTATTGATAATTAATTTATTACTCCAACACTATAATTTTAAGGTGACTTTTTGTGCTAACACCTAATTTGGCGGAGTAATGACAGCGTTTTTTCTGTTATGCCAGAGAGACTGGGATAACAGCTCATAAAGTGAGGTTGACTGATGACAGATAAGCGCAAAGACGGTTCAGGAAAGCTGCTGTATTGCTCTTTCTGCGGGAAAAGCCAACATGAAGTTCGGAAGTTAATAGCTGGCCCGTCAGTGTATATCTGCGATGAATGTGTCGATTTATGTAATGATATCATTCGCGAAGAAATTAAAGAGCTAATACCACATCGTGAGCGTAGTACATTACCTACCCCTCATGAAATTCGTCAACATCTGGATGATTATGTCATCGGTCAGGAAATGGCGAAAAAAGTGCTGGCAGTGGCTGTTTATAACCATTACAAGCGACTGCGTAATGGAGACACCAATAGCGGTGTGGAATTAGGCAAAAGTAATATTCTGCTAATCGGGCCAACAGGCAGTGGTAAAACTTTGTTAGCAGAAACCCTTGCCCGTTATTTAGATGTGCCTTTTACTATGGCCGATGCGACGACCTTGACTGAAGCGGGCTATGTTGGGGAAGACGTAGAAAATATTATCCAAAAACTTTTGCAAAAATGTGACTACGATGTACAGAAAGCACAGCGTGGTATCGTTTATATTGACGAAATAGATAAGATTTCTCGTAAGTCTGATAACCCTTCAATAACTCGTGACGTATCGGGTGAAGGTGTTCAACAAGCACTTTTGAAGCTGATCGAAGGCACAGTGGCAGCTGTTCCCCCCCAGGGTGGCCGTAAACATCCACAGCAGGAGTTCCTTCAGGTTGATACTTCTAAGATTCTGTTTATCTGTGGTGGAGCGTTTGCCGGTTTAGGCAACGTTGTCAGCCAGCGTTTGAATGTCAGCTCTGGAATTGGTTTTAGTGCTACAGTTAAAGGTGAATCAGAGAAGGCGACAGAAGGTGAATTGCTTGCTCAGGTTGAACCGGAAGATTTGATCAAATTTGGACTTATTCCTGAATTCATTGGCCGTCTGCCTGTTGTGGCAACGTTGGGTGAACTCAATGAAGAAGCGTTGCTCCAAATCTTGCAAGAGCCAAAAAACGCTTTAACAAAACAGTATCAGGCTTTGTTCAATCTGGAAGGTGTTGAGCTGGAGTTCAGAAAAGAGGCGCTGACAGCGATTGCGAAAAAAGCAATGGCGCGTAAAACGGGTGCACGTGGACTTCGTTCAATTGTGGAAGGTGTTTTGCTGGATACAATGTACGATCTTCCGTCAATGGAACATGTAGAAAAAGTTGTCGTTGATGAGACAGTTGTTGAAGATAAATCCGCACCATTATTGATATATAGCAAGCCGGATGCTCAAGTTTCTGGTGAGTGACGAAAATGGGGTAGGAAGTACCAGCTATCAATACGCATTGAAAAAATAAAATGAGGGAGAATCCCTCATTTTGCTTTTTGCAGACATAGGCTATTGAATGTCAGATTCCTGTCCCCATATATTTTATATTCTTTGAAGTGAAACTCGTGAAAACCGTGTTTCACGAGATTCCTAAAAACTGGCGAAAGCTAAACGAAGAGAGAGCTCTATGAACCCTGAGCGTTCCGAACGCATAGAAATCCCTGTATTGCCTTTGCGCGATGTAGTGGTTTACCCACATATGGTGATCCCTCTGTTTGTTGGGCGAGAAAAGTCGATTCATTGTCTGGAAGCAGCAATGGATCATGACAAACAGGTCATGTTGGTAGCGCAGAAAGAAGCATCCACTGATGAACCGGGAGTCAATGATCTGTTCTCCGTAGGTACAGTAGCTTCTGTTCTACAGATGTTGAAATTACCAGACGGTACAGTGAAAGTTCTGGTTGAAGGCTTGCAGCGTGCTCGTATTACAACATTAACAGATAATGGAGAGTACTTTTATGCGCAGGTTGAATATCTGGATTCCCCGATTGTTGATGAGCGTGAGCAAGAAGTTCTGGTAAGAACCGCCATTAATCAGTTTGAAGGCTATATCAAACTGAATAAAAAAATCCCGCCGGAAGTACTGACATCATTGCACAGCATTGAAGATGCAGCAAAATTGGCAGATACCATTGCTGCCCATATGCCATTGAAAATCAATGACAAGCAGGCTGTTTTAGAGATGTCTGATGTTGTTGAACGCATTGAATATCTGATTGCTATGATGGAATCAGAAATCGATCTGCTACAGGTAGAAAAGCGTATCCGTAATCGCGTTAAAAAACAGATGGAAAAAAGTCAGCGCGAATACTACCTGAACGAGCAAATGAAAGCGATCCAGAAAGAATTGGGTGAGATGGATGATGCACCTGATGAATATGAAACTCTGAAACGTAAGATCGAAGACGCCAAAATGCCAAAAGAGGCACGGGAAAAGGCGGAAGCTGAGCTGCAAAAATTAAAAATGATGTCCCCAATGTCGGCAGAAGCAACAGTTGTTCGCAGCTACATTGACTGGATAGTGCAGGTTCCCTGGAACGCACGCAGTAAAGTAAAAAAAGATTTGGTGAAGGCGCAGGAAATACTTGATATAGACCATTATGGTTTGGAGCGAGTGAAAGAACGTATCCTTGAATATCTGGCAGTGCAAAGCCGGGTCAGTAAAATCAGAGGCCCAATTCTTTGTCTGGTTGGACCGCCGGGTGTGGGTAAAACCTCACTGGGACGCTCCATTGCTCGAGCTACAGGTCGTAAGTATATTCGTATGGCTCTGGGCGGTGTACGTGATGAAGCTGAAATACGTGGGCATCGTCGTACCTATATCGGTTCAATGCCGGGTAAATTAATTCAAAAAATGTCCAAAGTAGGAGTTAAAAACCCACTGTTCTTGTTGGATGAAATTGACAAAATGTCATCTGACATGCGCGGTGATCCTGCTGCTGCTTTGCTGGAGGTACTTGATCCTGAACAAAACGTGACATTTAACGATCACTACCTTGAAGTGGACTATGATTTGTCCGATGTGATGTTTGTGGCAACATCCAACTCTATGAACATTTCGGCACCTTTGTTAGATCGTATGGAAGTGATCCGTTTATCAGGTTATACCGAAGACGAGAAGCTAAATATTGCCAAGCGTCACTTGTTGCCGAAACAGATCGAACGCAATGCCTTGAAAAAAGGCGAATTGACCATTGATGATGGAGCGATTATTAGCATAATCCGTTATTACACCCGCGAAGCTGGCGTGCGTAGTTTGGAACGTGAAATTTCCAAGCTGTGTCGTAAGGCGGTCAAGGCTCTGTTGATGGATAAGCAGCTTAAGCATATCGAGATCAATGCTGATAACCTGAAAGAGTATTTGGGTGTTCAGAAAGTGGATTATGGTCGTGCAGATACTGAAAACCGTGTTGGTCAAGCTACAGGGCTTGCATGGACAGAAGTCGGTGGTGATTTGCTGACAATTGAAACGGCCAGTGTACCGGGTAAAGGGAAATTGACTTATACCGGTTCGTTGGGTGAAGTGATGCAAGAATCCATTCAGGCCGCACTGACTGTAGTTCGGGCTCGTGCAGATAAGTTGGGTGTCAATTCTGATTTCCATGAAAAGCGTGATATTCACGTTCATGTCCCAGAGGGTGCAACACCGAAAGATGGCCCAAGTGCAGGTATTGCAATGTGTACAGCACTGGTTTCTTGTCTGACAGGTAATCCGGTTCATGCTGATGTAGCTATGACAGGTGAAATTACTCTGCGTGGTCTTGTCTTGCCTATCGGTGGTTTGAAAGAAAAACTGTTGGCAGCTCATCGTGGGGGAATTAAAACGGTCATTATTCCTTATGAAAATAAACGAGATCTGGAAGAGATCCCTCAAAATATAATTCAGGATTTGGAAATTCATCCGGTTAAGCGTATAGAAGACGTTTTAACTATTGCCTTACAAGATCCTGCATTTGGGGCTGAGGTTGTCTCACTAAAGTAGTACAAAAATAGTGAGCTAACTCAAGACTCTTTATAAAAACTAGGTTGGTAAGTCAATTCAGGCTTGCCAGCCTTTTTTTGTCTCATTAAGTTAGTTTAATCTAAAGATCTGATTAAATATTTTGCTGTTCTATAATTTCTTGCTAATACTGGAATTGGTTGATATGACGGCAAGACTGTTGTGTTATCCGTTCTGAATAGGTGTTTGTTACGATAGTATGCCTAATAGATTTCAAGTTGCATTGTGGCGGCAAGGGAACGAATCTCCAGGAGCATAGATAACTATGTGACCGGGAATCGTTGTAAAAAGTAGCGTAGTCAACAAACAGGTAACTTGAAAGATTAAGGGTATAAAACTAAATGGGGATGATAAGAGTGAATAAGTCACAACTGATCGACAAAATTGCTGCTGATGTAAATATTTCTAAGGCAGCTGCCGGGCGTGTAGTAGATGCATTCATTTCTTCAGTATCTGGTGCATTGAAAGACGGTGATGATGTCGTTTTGGTAGGGTTTGGCACATTTACTGTACGTGAGCGTGCTGCTCGTACAGGACGTAACCCTCAGACAGGCAAGGAAATCAAAATAGCAGCAGCAAAAGTACCCGCTTTCCGTGCAGGAAAAGGGCTGAAAGATGCGGTCAACGGGTAATGAACATAAACAACCTGTCTCATTTACTGTGACAGTTATAAACTGACTGGATCTAACTGATAGGTTAGAATATAAGCGCATCACTTGATTGATGCGCTTTTTTTCTCTTAGCGTTCGAATTAGCGTAAGATAATAGTTTCTTTTTCACTAAAGCGGAGTTTTACGTCTTTATGATGGACAACCTACGCACGGCGGCAAACGGCCCAGTGCTTAAAATCGTGTTGGCTCTAATTATCCTGACCTTTTTGGTGACAGGTGTAACAGGCTACCTGTCAAGTGAAGGCGGTAATTATGCTGCCAAAGTGAATGGTCAAACCATTAGTCGTGCTCAGTTGGAGCAGGTATTTCAACAAGAAAAAATTTCATTACAGGAAAGACTGGGAGATCAATTTTCAACTCTGCTAAGTAATGAGCAGCAAGTGAGACTGCTGAAACGCCAGTCATTGGATAGTATTATTAATGCGGTCTTACTTGAACAATATGCAAATAAGTTGGGTCTATCAGCAAGTGATGAGCAAGTGAAAGCCGAGATCCGCAAACAACCTTATTTCCAGACCGAGGATGGCAAATTTGATAACAATAAATATCTGGAAACGTTAACCAGAGCTGGCCTGAATCCAGATGCTTATGCGGAACAAGTTCGGCAGGAATTGATTACCCGTCAACTTCGTGCAACGTTACTGGGTTCAGAAATTGCTTTGCCGACAGAAATTAAACAGAGGGCAGAATTGTCTTTGCAAGAAAGAATGGTTCGTTTGGCAACTCTTGAACTGAAATCAGTTGAAGCGAAGCAGACAGTAACAGAGCAAGAACTGAAAAATTACTATGATATGAATAGTAAACGCTTCACAGTGCCTGAGAAAGTTAAAGTCAGCTATATCAAGATGGATGCTGCGGATGAGCTGAAAAGTGTTACCGTAACTGATGCTGATATTGAAAAGTATTATAAAAATAACCTGTCAAAATATACACAACCAGAAAGGAAGAAATACAGTCTCATCCAGCTTGCGTCTGAAGCCGATGCAAAATCGATTCTTGATGAATTGAAAAAAGGTGCCGATTTCAGCAAATTGGCAGCAGAAAAATCGACGGATAAATATTCTGCTCAGCAAGGAGGGGATCTTGGCTGGATGGAAGACAGTTCTTCACCTGATGAGATCAAATCCGCTCATTTAACGGAAAAAGAGCAACTTTCTGATATCATCAAATTATCTAATGGGTATGCAATCTTCCGTTTGGACGACATTAAACCTCAGGTAGTCAAGCCATTAGCGGATGAACGCACAACAATAGAAAAAACGGTAAAACAAGAAAAAGCGATTGATGCGTTTTATGCATTGCAGAGAAAAGTCAGTGAAGCTGCTGCCAATGATAATGAGTCCTTAGCTGCGGCAGAACAGGCCGCTGGTTATAAAGCGGTTACTACTGATTGGTTTGACCGAGATCATATCCCAGCTGATATTAATTTCAGTCAGGTAGTCCAGGCTATTTTCTTTGGTAATTTGATGGATGATAAAGGCGCTTCAGGAACTAACTCTGATGTAATCTCTGTTGATGGTGACAGGGCCTTTATTATCCGGGTGGATGATGTTAAACCTGAATCCATTCTGCCATTTGAAGAGGCCAAAACTCAGGTTACTGAATTAGTAAAACGTCAAAAAGCTGAAAAACAGTTACAGGCTGATGGTGAAAATCTTCTTACAGCATTAAAAGAAGGTAAAGGCGAACAAGCTCTAAAAGCAGCAGGGCTCCAGTTTGGTGAACCAACCCCAATGACACGTATGCCACAAGCCAACCCGATTACTGATGTGGTATTTACCCTGCCTCATCCTAAAGATGGTAAACCAGCATATGGATTAGCTCATGATGGGCTTGGCAATGCTGTTTTGGTTCAATTGGATAAAGTTGTGCCTGGCTCTGTTTCAGAAGAGCAGCTTAAACAATATATGATGGTTGAGCAGTACCAGATGGGTAATGCTATGCTGGAATCTTTAGTCGCTAATTTACGTGATAATGCTGAAATTAAAATAGGGCAAATTGAGTAAATTGCGAAGTTACTCGCAACTGATTTTGCAAAACAGTAATTGAAAAAGGCCACTTTCGTGGCCTTTCGCATATTTGAATCTTTCTTGTTGTTCTGAATTTTTGTTGTGGCACTCTTTCCTCCATCAACAAAACATGGAGACATTTTTATGAAGTATTTAAGGATATTATTTAATTCATTCATTCTTACTTTTGGTATTAGTATGCCGTTATCTCATGCTATTGCAGCAGGAGAGTCTGTTAATAAAGTGGTACTGACACAATCACCCGATCTGCATAAGCCCACTACTGAGAAAAGCGAATCAAGGGATAAGGAAGAAAAAGCGCTCTCAGGAAAAGGAAGTATTAATATCAATACAGCGAATGCTGAAGAATTAGCGAAAGCACTTAATGGTGTTGGTGCCAAAAAAGCACAGGCAATTATTGAATACCGTGAAAAGTATGGCCCATTCACAGCAATTGAGCAGTTACAGGAAGTACAAGGCATTGGTCCTGCTTTTATAGAGAAAAACCGGGATAAATTAACCTACTGATTACAAGCCCTCTTGATGAATGTGCTGATGATTTTACCAAGAGGGCTGTGATACTGATCAAGAATAATTGATTAAACGCTATTGTAATTAAAATGTTTTGCTATTGTAAATGAATTGACTGGTCAGATGAGTTGAAAGGAAAATAGCAATGAGCACGATTATAAAAGTCAGAGGTTATCATATCGATGTTTTTCAGCATGTAAATAATGGACGTTATTTGGAGTTTATGGAGGCGGCTCGATGGGATTTACTCGCTGAAAGTGACATGTTACGATGGCTAAATAATAATAAAATTGCTTTTATTGTAGCCAATATCAATATTAATTATCGTCATCCTGCTGTATTAGGAGATGAGTTGGAAGTGAAATCGTCCTTGCAGGAATTACGTAACAAAAGCGGCTCTTTTTTCCAGGAGATTATACGTAAAGGCGATAACCGAATTATCGCCGATTCTATGACTACATTTGTTTGTATTGATTTAAAAACTCAACAAACGTTAGTATTGGAAGGTGAATTAAGAGACAGGTTTGATGAGTTTAAGAATGAAGCAGTGAAGTGAGAGGTATTTTATCCCTCTCACTGATAGCCTGAATTATCTAGTCAAGTTGTGTTTTGGATTTCATTTCTGCCATTGTGAGCTTGGTATTGTTTAAATAAAGATTTAATCCATTAGCTCGAAGATGGCAGGCGGCGCACTCACTACAACCATCACCCTGTATTCCGTTATAACAAGTGAGAGTTTGAGTGCGAACAAAATCCAGTTTCTGGTAATAATCAGCTAATGCCCAGGTTTCCGCTTTGTTCAGCCACATTAATGGAGTTTCAAAGCGGATATCTCTGGCGATACCGAGACAAACGGCATTATTCAGGGACTTGACAAACTCATCGCGACAATCAGGATAGCCGGAAAAATCAGTTTCACAAACACCGGTGATAACGGCTTCAGCTTCAACCTGATATGCATAAATTGCTGCCAGAGTTAAAAACAAAATATTACGACCGGGAACAAATGTATTCGGTAGGCCACTTTTTTCGCTTTCGCTGAAATCTGGTACGGGAATGTTATCTCTTGTCAGGCTGCTGATAGCAAGCTCATTCAATAAAGTAACATCAAGTACCTTATGAGCAGCCGCTCCTAGCTCTTTACTGATACGGCTGGCAACATCAATTTCAGCTCGGTGGCGTTGACCATAGTCAAAAGTGACACAGTGAACCTCATCATATTGGTGAAGTGCTTGAATTAAACAAGTGGTGGAATCTTGTCCACCACTGAATACAACAACAGCTCGTTTCATGATACCTGCCTCTTTAAATTGAAGGAGATATGTTACTCATAACTATTGAGCTTGGGTAGTTGCGTGAGATATAGCGTGATGTCACCGATATTATTTTTGACCCATTCCGGGTTGTAATAAGTATCAAGGTAACGCTCCCCGCTATCACATAACAATGTCACGATTGAACCCTGCTGGTTGTTGTCATGCATTTGTTTGGCTAGTTGCAAAGCACCCCAGACATTGGTTCCTGTTGATGCTCCCGTTTTTCTGCCAATGAGCTTTTCGAGCCAGTAGATGGTGGCAATTGAAGCACAATCAGGAACTTGGAGCATGTCATTGATAACATGAGGTATAAAAGATGGTTCGGCACGCGGACGCCCGATACCTTCGATTTTACTGCTTGTATTTTTGCGTATTTGTCTGCAATTTTGGTGATAGCAGTCGTAGAAAACGGAGTTCTCAGGATCAACAACAATGAGTTTAGTGTTATATCCTTGATAACGCATATAACGGCCAAGTGTTGCGGACGTTCCGCCAGTCCCTGCACTCATGACAATATAAGTTGGCTCAGAGAATGGTTCTAATTCCATTTGACGGAAAATGCTTTCTGCAATGTTAT
Organism: Xenorhabdus cabanillasii; assembly: GCF_003386665.1. NCBI lineage: Bacteria > Pseudomonadati > Pseudomonadota > Gammaproteobacteria > Enterobacterales > Morganellaceae > Xenorhabdus > Xenorhabdus cabanillasii. The sequence continues at coordinate 1,925,553 of NZ_QTUB01000001.1, forward strand.
TGTTACCACGCCAGTCAGTGGCTCGTTCAGCATAAGTGAATTGATCCATATAATGACCATTCAGTTCTTTTGCCAGGCGTTCTGACTCTTCATAAATCTGGACTGAATGTTCTACAAAGTGGCATTTACCGCCGTAAAATTCGATTTCCTGAATTTTGCGTCTAGCAGTACAAGCGGGCATCACTGCGATAAAAGGCAAGCCAAGTAAACGAGCAAAATAGGCTTCAGAAACAGCAGTACTGCCGGATGAGGCTTCAATAATGGGAGTTCCTTCATCTATCCAACCATTACTGAGTGCATAAAGGAAAAGGGAGCGTGCAAGTCGGTGTTTAAGACTACCAGTGGGATGAGTGCTTTCATCTTTGAGATACAGATAAACTCCAGGAAACATGGGAAGATTGAGTTTAATCAGATGTGTATCAGCACTGCGTTGATAATCAGCTTGAATAGATTTTATGGCATTGGTAGCCCATAAAGACGACATAAATTGACCCCGGATAAAATACATTTTGACGTATAGATTACTCTTACATTCGGAGAAATAGATTGTTATTTTTCTGATATTGCATTTTATTTTTAGGAAATATTTCTACAGGATATAGGTATGTTAGATAAAACAGACCGTAAGCTACTAGAGCTGCTTCAACAAGATTGTAGTCTGTCCTTAAATGCGTTGGCAGAAGCCGTTAATTTGACATCTACACCGTGCTGGAAACGTCTTAAACGGCTTGAAGATGAAGGATATATTGTTGGAAAAGTTGCATTACTTAATGGTGAAAAACTTGGGTTAAGCTTGACTGTGATTGTGATGATAAAAACTCAACAGCATAGTAGCGAATGGTATGAGCAGTTTGTTTCTTTTGTTAAAGAGATGCCGGAAGTCTTAACTTTCTATCGTATGGCGGGGGAATATGATTATTTAATGCACGTAGAAGTTGTTGATATGAAAAGTTATGACCATTTCTACAAACGCATGGTTAATGGGATCCCTGGTTTGATTGATGTAACATCAAACTTTGCAATGGAAAAAATAAAATATACAACGGCGTTACCCATACCAGATTAGATAATTATTTAAATCTCTTTGGTGAAGTAGTTGCTGATCCTTTCATTTTTACCTCGGGAATAGGTTTGTGAGATTATTTTCTCAATTAAGTTGGTATTTTTTCAGTGAATGGCGTCGCTATTTAGGTGCTGTCATTTTTCTTGTGATGATTGCGATATTGCAATTAATTCCACCTCGTTTGGTTGGAATTATTGTTGATGGCATCAGCGCAAAAACAATGTCATCCAGTCATTTATTGATGTGGATAAGCATTATGCTCATCATTGCGCTGGCCATATATGGTCTACGGTACGTTTGGCGGGTATGGCTATTTGGTGCCTCTTATCGATTAGCTGTTAAGTTGCGCAGTGATTTCTATCAGAGATTGAGCAGCCAAAATCCTGAATTCTATTTACGCCATAGAACGGGGGATTTAATCGCCAGGGCGACCAATGATGTTGATAGAGTTGTTTTTGCCGCAGGTGAGGGAGTACTTACTTTAGTTGATGCTTTGGTAATGGGGTGTGCTGTACTCATTGTGATGAGTGTGGAGATCAGTTGGCAATTGACACTATTATCACTGTTACCTATGCCTATTATGGCATTAGTGATTAAACGATATGGTCAACAACTTCACCATCGTTTCAAGTTGGCTCAAGGCGCTTTTTCTGCGCTTAATAACCACGCTCAGGAAAGCCTGACCAGTATTCGAATGATAAAGGCTTTTGGGCTGGAAGAGTTACAATCCAGTCAGTTCGAAGAAGTAGCCACTGAGGCAGGACGTAAAAATATGCGTGTTGCACGTGTGGATGCACGCTTTGACCCTATTATCTTCATTGCTATCGCGCTTGCAAATTTATTGGCTGTTGGTGGTGGAAGTTGGATGGTTGTGAATGGTTCTCTGACATTGGGAGAACTGACCAGCTTTGTCATGTACTTGGGGCTAATGATTTGGCCTATGCTGGCGCTGGCATGGATGTTCAATATTGTTGAGCGTGGCAGTGCTGCATATACACGGATCCGTAGCTTGTTACAAGAGCCTCTGGTGATTGAGGATGGTTCACACTCTTTATCCGCTGAGCGCGGGACATTGATAGCAAATATCAACTCCTTTGTTTATCCAGAGCATAGTGTACCTGTTCTGCGAGATATTCGTTTTCAGTTACTTCCGGGTCAATTATTGGGAATTTGTGGTCCGACGGGGGCAGGAAAAAGTACGTTGCTTGCTTTATTACAACGCCAGTTTGATATTGCTGATGGCAAGATACTGTTTCAATCCCGCAATGTTTCTACACTCAGGCTGGAAGAGTGGCGATCACGATTGGCGGTTGTGAATCAGACTCCTTTTCTATTTTCGGACACGGTTGCGGGGAATATTGCCCTAGGGTGTCCTGATGCTACTCAAGAACAAATCGAAGAAGTAGCCCGTTTGGCGAATGTGCATGATGATATTTTGCAGTTACCACAAGGTTATCAAACTGAAGTTGGAGAGCGGGGAGTAATGCTTTCTGGTGGGCAAAAACAACGTATTTCTATCGCAAGAGCATTGCTATTAGATGCAGAAATTTTGATCCTGGATGATGCGCTTTCTGCTGTAGATGGTCAGACTGAGCATCGTATCATGAAAAATCTCAGCCAATGGCGGCAGCAACGTACTGTTATTATTAGCGCACATAGATTATCAGCTTTAGTAGAAGCAGATAATGTTTTGGTCATGCAAAATGGTACGATTTCTCAGCAGGGGCAGCATAAACGGCTTATTGCGCAATCTGGTTGGTATTCAGATATGTACCACTACCAACAACTTGAAGCCGCATTGGATGGTCAATATGAATAATACTGATATGGAGAAGTCTGATACGCGTAAACTCTGGTCATCGTTAAAACGTCTGTTGGCTTACAGTAAAAACTACCGTAAGCCAATTGGTCTGGCTGTATTGATGTTATGGATTGCTGCATTGGCTGAAGTTAGTGGTCCGATGATTATCAGCTATTTTATCGATAACATAGTTTCAACTGGCAATCTTCCACTTGATGTTGTTAGTGGTCTTGCGGTTGTGTTTTTGATATTACAGTTGGTGGCGGCTGCTTTACATTATTTCCAGTCTTTGTTGTTTAATCAGGCATCTATTGGCGTTGTACAGCAGATCAGGACGGATGTCATGGATTCAGCCCTGCGTCAGCCTCTGAGCACTTTCGATAACCAACCTGTTGGGCAATTAATATCTCGTGTGACGAATGATACTGAGGTTATCAAAGATCTATTTGTGAATGTCATCCCTACTGTTTTTCGTAGTGTTGCTCTGATTGGGGCAATGTTGATAGCAATGTTCTTTTTGGATTGGCGTATGGCATGTGTTGCACTGACGATCTTTCCTGCTGTTTTTCTTGTGATGATAATTTATCAGCGTTTCAGTACACCGATTGTTCGACGGGTTAGAGTGTATCTTGCTGATATTAACAATGTTTTTAATGAGACTATTAATGGCATGACTGTCATTCAGCAATTTCGTCAGCAAGCGCGTTTTGGTGAGAAATTGTTTGCCATTAATCGGGCTCACTATCAGGCGCGTATGCAGGCATTACGATTGGATGGCATTCTGTTAAGACCTTTATTGAGCCTGTTTTCTGCCGCAGTGTTGTGTGGTCTACTGTTATTGTTTGGTTTTCAGGGAACAGATTTTATTGGGGTTGGTGTATTGTATGCATTTATCAGTTATCTTGGACGCCTAAATGAACCGCTTATTGAGCTGACAGCACAACAATCGTTATTACAGCAAGCCGTGGTCTCAGGTGAACGGGTTTTTGAGTTAATGGATAGTCCACAGCAACAGTATGGTGTTGATCAACAAGCTTTGGTGAGTGGCAGAATTGATGTCGAAAACTTAAGCTTTTCCTATCGTAATGACAAAGTTGTGTTACATAATATCAATCTGCATGTTCCGTCACGGGGCTTTATTGCGCTTGTTGGGCATACAGGGAGTGGTAAAAGTACGTTGGCCAATTTGCTGATGGGGTATTACCCATGGCAAGACGGTGATATTTATCTTGATGGACGATCAGTATCTTCTTTCTCTCATACTGTTTTGCGCAATGGTGTGGCAATAGTTCAACAAGATCCTGTTGTCCTGGCTGCCTCATTCTTCGACAATATTACGTTAGGGCGGGATATTAGTGAGGAAAAAGTCTGGCAGGTTTCTGGAAGTTGTACAACTGGCTGAGTTTGTTCGCAAGTTACCAAGGGGTATAAGTTCAAGGTTGGGGGAACAAGGAAATACTCTTTCTGCTGGACAAAAACAGCTTTTGGCAATGGCTCGGGTTTTGGTGCAAACACCGCAAATTCTGATTTTGGATGAAGCGACAGCGAATATTGATTCAGGAACAGAACAATCAGTACAACAAGCTCTACGGATGATCCGTAAACATACAACCTTAGTGGTTATAGCTCACCGCCTTTCAACGATTGTTGAGGCTGATTCTATATTCGTGCTGCATCGTGGTGCAATTGTAGAGCAAGGTCAGCATCAACAGCTATTGGCAAGGCGTGGCCGCTATTACCAGATGTATCAGCTTCAACAGGTTGGTGAAACCTTAAATGAACCTCTGCACATTTAGTGTGCATATCGGGAGTGACTGAAAAGGTTACTCCCTGCCTTATATTTCCTATCAATACGAATTATTTGTAACCATCTGATTAAAAACATTTTTAAATTCTTGGCATTCTCTTTGCAAATATCTTTGTAATGCGTTCCTGCAAATACCATTTTACAAATACAGATAAAAACGGGGGGAGTATGAAACTGATCACTACCATCATTAAGCCCTTTAAATTAGAAGAAGTACGGGAAGCTCTTTCTGATATAGGTATACAGGGCATGACCGTTACAGAAGTAAAGGGATTTGGGCGTCAAAAAGGTCATTCAGAGCTTTATCGAGGAGCAGAATACAGTGTCAATTTCTTGCCCAAAGTAAAAATTGATATAGCTACCCATGATGAACGAGTAGAAGAAATCATTCATGTTATAAAACAAGCTGCTTTCACTGGGAAAATGGGAGATGGCAAGATTTTTGTCTTTGAATTACAGCATGCTGTCAGGATCAGGACAGATGAAACGAATGATGCGGCACTGTGAATGGGGAGGTGAAAAATGAGAAAACAATGGTTAGCTATCATCAGCATCATAGCCGGTGTACCTTCTTATGCTTTTGCTGCGGGAAACACGGTTGATAAAGCTGATACGGTATTTATGCTGATAAATACGATTCTTGTGATTTTTATGACGATACCCGGCATTGCTCTATTTTATGGCGGGTTGCTGCGTCGTAAGAATGTTCTGTCATTGATGTCACAAGTGATTGTAAGTTTTTCACTTGTTTGTGTGCTTTGGGTTATTTATGGGTATAGCTTGGCTTTTGAGACGGGAAACCCTTTCTTTGGTGGATTAACGCAATTCATGCTGAAAAACATATCCATCACTGATTTAAGTGGCAGTTTTTATCAATTGATTTATGTCGTTTTTCAGGGAGCTTTTGGTTGTATTACTGTAGCTTTGGTTGTTGGGGCGTTGTGTGAAAGAGTCCGTTTTTCTGCCTTATTGATTTTCATTGTCTTGTGGTTTACTGCTTCCTATATTCCTATGGCTCATATGGTATGGGGTGGCGGTTGGCTGGCCCAGGATGGCGCATTGGATTTTGCAGGTGGAACTGTTGTACATATTAATGCTGCGGTTGCAGGTTTAGTTGGTGCTTACTTACTGGGTAAGCGTTCAGGATTTGGTAAGGAAGCTTTTAAACCACATAACTTACCCATGACTTTTATTGGCACAGCAGTTCTTTACATTGGCTGGTTTGGTTTCAATGTTGGCTCTGCGGGGGCCGTGAATGCTATTGCTGCTCTGGCATTAGTGAACACAATGGTAGCAACTGCGGGGGCAGTATTGTCATGGATTTCTTCAGAATGGTTATTACGCGATAAGCCTTCTCTATTAGGTGCATGTTCTGGTTGTATTGCCGGACTGGTTGCTATCACACCTGCTGCTGCAACAGTTGGCATTGGAGGGGCTCTGGTAATTGGTGTGATTGCCGGGATCATTGGTTTGTGGGGTGTAGTCGTATTAAAACGTTGGTTGCGTGTTGATGATGTTTGTGATGTCTTTGGTGTTCATGGCGTATGCGGTATTGTTGGTTGTTTATTAACAAGTATTTTTACTGCTTCCGCTTTGGGGGGAACCGGGTTTGCGGAAGGAATGACTATGCTAAGACAATTTGGTATACAGGTTATCAGTATATTGGTGTGTGTTGTCTGGTCAGCCGTAACCGCTTATTTCTCATTCAAGATTGCTGATCTTGCGGTTGGATTGCGTATTAGCGTTGAATCAGAAAGAGAGGGGTTGGATATTACTTCACATGGAGAAAGTGCCTACAACTGATCAATTTGTTTAAACGTCCGCCTTTCTATTTTTTGTTTTGTTGATTATGTTGGTCCGCTCTCGAACACCCCAGGACATAGTTTATCTATGCTCTTGGGGTTTCTTTTATTGGGTATGTTTTCGCTTACGGATTACACCCTCCTGAGCAGCAGAGGCGATAAGTAGACCTTCACGGTTATAAATATGACCACGAACAAAGCCACGACCTCCTGATGCTGAGGGACTCTCAATTGCGTAAAGTAGCCAGTCATCCATCCTAAATGGGCGGTGATACCACATAGAGTGATCAATAGTGGCAACCTGGATGCTTTTCTCCATAAAGTGAACACCATGAGGTTGTAATGACGTAGGTAAAAAATTTAAATCTGAGGCGTAACCTAGCAGACAATAGTGAATAAAGAGCTCTTCCGGCAGCTTACCATTGCTACGAAACCAGACATAACGAATAGGCTCTTCTGGTGAATTATTAATAGGGCTATGGAAATTAATAGGTCTTATTTCTAACGGGGGAGAAGCTGAAAACACACTTTTCAGTTTATCAGACAGTTGATGAGAGATATTCTTAATTATTTCTTGCTGAGGGGCTAACGTTTCAGGAGGAGGAACTTTTGGCATCGAACTCTGGTGTTCAAAACCTTCTTCGTGAGCCTGAAAAGACGCTGTCATATAAAAAATAGGGTGACCATTTTGTATGGCACTGATACGGCGGGCACTGAAGCTGGCTCCATCACGTAATATTTCAACATCGTAAATAATTGGTTTATGACTATCACCAGGTCGGAGAAAATAGCTGTGGAAGGAGTTCACTATGCGCTCGTCTGCAACTGTTTGCTTTGCTGCATACAGAGATTGACCGATGACTTGTCCACCAAAAACTTGAGGAAACCCCAAATCTTCACTTTGTCCCCGGTAAATTCCTTCTTCGATCTTTTCCAGATGCATCAGATTGATTAAATTTTGCAATGCCTGATTCATAATGTGCCCTTATTTTTGCAATATTAGGTAAACATTTATAAAACAATAACATATTAATTTTTGATGGTGTTTTTTATTTTATGAAGGAAATAAAAAATCTATTCAATCTGTAAATTTTTTCTTTATGTTTTCATTTTGAAATGAAATCGGATGTTATTAATTTTATCAGTACTTATTAAAGAATGCGATAAGTATTATATTTCATTCTTATTTATTGATTTTTATGGCTATTTTTATAGGCGCTTTTTATCATAATTGTGTGGGTAAGTGACATGATGATTGAAATGAGTATATTCTGAGAGATTTCACAAATTTCATTACATCATTTTAAATTGATATTTTGGCTACGGAGTTTGTTTATTGATTATTATGTTTGTTAGTTGTTTCAGTCATTTTTATTAATTAGAAATTTAGGTTAATAGCTGTTTGGATGTGATCAAACACAAATTTTTAAGTGCAATTCTTTAAACAAGCATCTTTCAAACATGATGTTGATTAAATATATTTAAATAGAAAAGTATTAATGACCTATCTTATTAAACTATTTTATTTGTTATTTTGGTTAAGAGTACGATTGTAACTCTTATGTATTAGTCCTGAAAAGATGGCATCTCTATTCTGATTCTGATATGGAGCTTGTAATTAACTTGATGGTAATGATATTCAATCAAATGAATAGGCCCTGATTTCATAGGGCTTGAGTTGCTTTGTTATTACACTTGAACCAATTGTCAGTGATGACATGAATCTATCTATAAGCTGTTTTGTATGTTAAAACAACTTTTTTGAAGATTTACCTATCATGTGGGTAATAAATGGACATTTAAATTGGAGTGGCTTGCTATTTTAGGTTGTATGAAAGATAATGGCCGCCGCTTTGAAGTTTAAAGCTAACGTCAATGGGGGCTCTATTGGTTCTCCCGCAATGCTAACTTGTTAACTTGGTCAGGTCTGGAAAGAAGCAGCCATAGCAGGGGATGTGTGTGCTGGGATGTCGCTGGTAGAGCCCTCACCCATTTTCAAGATACGGTTTTTAGTCTACCATTTTAACCCACAGTCAGTTTACATATCGCCCAATATATGGGGAGCCGATAATAGTTACCGGCTTTCACTACTTCCTATCTGATCACAGCAGCTTAGCGGACGAACTTCCAAACAGAAGACGGGATTTTATCATAGAGTTTATTCATGGTTAGTTCAGCCAAGCGGTGATCAGCGGCGGAATAGAACAATTCTAGTTCATCGTCCGAAAGCTCATATTTATTTTTCTCAATTACACGTTCCAGTGTTTCAATAGAAGTGCATTTTCTCAAACGCATCAGATAGTCAGTTTTAGTCATAATCGCCTTATCTTATTTGGTATAAAAATAGTTAGGAATATATTTATCAGATTTTGCTTAAAGAAGCGTTTAAATCATGTAACAGAATGTTAGTTAAGTGTTTATTTGTGCTTTGCCACTTTGTCAGTTCAACAAAGCTTATCTTATCATTTCCAAACAAATTATATGTTTCATCCAGATATTTATCAATTAAGGTACTGAGGTTGTAGTTATCAGTATATTTAATTTTAAAACTCCAAAAAAACGCCGTAATGTGTTCGATCAATTCGTTTAATCTTAAGCTTTTTTCAGAAGTCAGATCGTTTATCCAATGATTATCAGTGAGATTCAACACTGAAAATGCTTCGTGAATTAAATTTTCACATAAGTACTTTAATTCAGCAATATCATGTCTTCTTGGTGAATATTCATCCATAATCACCTCCCGTAAACAACGCACGGCTTATTTGAGCTAAGGCTTATACATATCAATTATTATAGTCGTTCTTTTAGAATTAAGCTTATCAAAACATGATTATTATTTATTAATAATAAGACTCTATATTTTTTTTGCGTTCACCAACCCGCTTTTTAAAAGGTGAGCAATTTACACTTAGTTAAGGCTAAAAGCTAGCATGCTACTTGAAAATATGGATGTAAACACATATGACATCAAATATATTGGATTATACTAATATAGTAGATGTTATAGCAAGTAGGTACAAAAATCATTATATACTCTTCATCTTTCAAATTGCTACTTTTTTGCTGATTATAGCGTTGGCTGCGTTCACTCACATATGTTATCCAGGCACAGTTATCTACGGCTTCTGGAGGCTTGTTTGTGAGTTGTTTGTTATCACGCTGCAACTTGAATTCGACTTGGGTATGAGTAATTTATTGGAACTTTCAAAATCAATATAACGTCATTATTACATATATCATCATCAAGGGGGAACACTTTTTACCATTAAAGGTGTAATCAGAAGAAACAGATGTCAAGTTACTAACTTATCTTCCATTTATTATAAAAAACGTAAAGATATCACTTTAAAATGTAGACCATTTTTCATAAGTATTTATTTTAACTGTGGTAAAGGTGGTTTTTCGTGTTGGATACAAGAGAGGATGTTTTGTTGTTGATGTCATTGGGTTGATATAAAAGGCCACAGATGTGGCCTTTTAAGTTACTTACTGAATTTATTGAGGAGATGAAATGTGTTTTATATCCTCACTTTTTTTGCTGAAACGGCGTCTAATTACAACAAAGAATACAGGGACGAAATAGATTGCCAGCGATGTTGCAGCAATCATACCTCCCAGTACGCCAGTTCCTACGGCATTTTGAGCTCCAGAGCCAGCACCATTGCTCAAGACCAAAGGCATGACACCTAGCATAAAGGCCAAAGAAGTCATCAGAATTGGACGTAAACGCATCCTCGCGGCTTCCAGAGTTGCCTCTATTAGTCCTTTACCTTCCTTCTCCAGCAAGTCTTTGGCGAATTCAACGATAAGGATGGCATTCTTTGCAGACAGACCGATTGTTGTTAGCAAACCTACTTTAAAGTAAATATCGTTGTCCAGGCCACGAATTAAAGTTGCCAGCAATGCACCAATAATGCCTAATGGTACAACTAACATTACAGAGAATGGTATGGACCAACTTTCATACAATGCTGCCAGACAGAGGAACACGACTATCAATGATAGCGCGTATAGTGCCGGAGCCTGGTTACCTGACAGGCGTTCCTGGTAAGACATTCCCGTCCAGTCATAGCCAACACCCGGTGGTAATTGTGAAGCAAGTTTTTCCATCAGGGCCATTGCATCACCGGTACTTTTTCCGCGGGCAGCTTCACCGACGATTTCCATTGATGGTAATCCGTTATAGCGTTCCAGACGCGGAGGACCATAAATCCACGGTTCTTTAGAAGTATCTATGAATGCAGAAAATGGCACCATTTGACCGAAGTAGTTACGGACATACAGCTTGCCAATATCTTTTGGCAACATACGGAAAGCTGAATCGGCCTGAATATAAACCTTTTTAACCCGGCCCCGATCAATGAAATCATTGACATAAGCACCACCAAACATCGTACTTAATGTTGTGTTGATGTCATTGACGGAAACACCCAGTGCTTCTGCTTTCTCCTGATCAATATAGAAACGGTACTGAGGAGTATCATCCTGCCCATTAGGACGAACACTCGTTAGCATGTCGGGATGTTGAGCGACCATGCCCAGTAATTGGTTACGTGCATTTGTCAGCGCTTCATGTCCAAGGTTTCCTTTATCAATTAGCTGGAAGTCAAAACCGCTGGAGGAGCCTAATTCCACAATCGCCGGAATGTTAAATGCAAATACCATCCCTTCCTTGATTTGTGAAAAACGGATGTTAGCTCGGTCCAGAATTGCCGGGACTTTGTCTTTTGCAACCTTACGTTCATTCCAATCTTTTAAGCTGACAAAGGCCAGCCCCATATTTTGTCCCATACCGGCAAAACCAAAACCGTTTAAGGTAAATACAGATTGAACAACGTCTTTTTCATCGACATAGAAGTAATTATTGACTTCATCCAATACTTTTTGTGTCTGCTCCTGAGTTGATCCGGAAGGCAGCTGAACCATTGCCAGTAATACCCCCTGATCTTCTTGTGGAAGGAAAGAAGAGGGGATACGCATGAATATCAGAGCCATACCTGCGATAAGTCCAACATAAATCAACAGATAACGTCCTGTGCCACGTAGCATACGCCCCACACTATCGGTATAGTGGTGCGTACTTTTTTCGAACAAGCGGTTAAACCAGCCAAAGAAACCGGTTTGAATGCCATGGCTACCTTTGGTAACAGGCTTAAGCATAGTTGCACAGAGTGCGGGTGTCAGAATCAAGGCGACAAAGACAGACAATATCATTGCTGAGACGATTGTCACCGAGAATTGACGATAAATTGCACCGGTCGATCCACCAAAGAACGCCATTGGAACAAATACCGCAGAAAGTACCAGTGCGATACCGACCAAAGCACTTTGGATCTGTCCCATTGATTTTTTTGTTGCTTCTTTTGGTGAAAGCCCTTCTTCCTGCATGACGCGCTCAACGTTTTCTACCACGACGATTGCATCGTCTACGAGTAGTCCGATGGCAAGTACCATGGCAAACATGGTTAACGTATTGATGGAATAACCAAATGCGGCCAGTACTGAAAATGTACCTAGCAATACGATCGGAACCGCAATGGTTGGGATCAGTGTTGCCCGGAAGTTTTGCAGGAATAGATACATGACAACGAAGACCAGCAGGATAGCTTCTGCCAGTGTTTTCACCACTTCGAAAATAGAAATCTTAACGAAGGGGGTTGTGTCATACGGATATACAACGGTCAAACCATGCGGGAAAAATGGTTGCAGTTCAGCCAGGACTTTCTTGACAGCTTTAGATGTATCTAAAGCGTTGGCACCGGTTGCTAATTTGATACCGAGCCCTGACGAAGCTTTACCATTGAATCGGGCAATGAAGCCATAGTTTTCAGCACCAAGCTCAACAGTGGCAACATCACTCAGACTGATTTTTGAACCATCTGGATTTACACGTATCAGGATATTGCTGAATTGTTCGGGAGAACTTAGACGTGTCTGGGCAATGATGGAAACATTCAGGCGTTGCCCAGGAACAGGAGGTGTTCCCCCTAGCTGACCGGCTGCAACTTGGTTGTTCTGATCCTTAATGGACTTCATGACATCTTGTACAGTCATTTTATAATTGAGCAACTTGTCAGGATCGAGCCAGACACGCATGGCATACTCAGTACCAAGCAGCATTGCTTCACCCACACCAGTAACGCGGCTGAGTGAGTCTTTGACACTGGCTCCGATATAGTCGGAGATATCATCCTGAGTCATAGAACCATCTTCAGAAATGAAGCCCGCGACCATTAAAAATGAACTGGTTGTTTTATCAACGCTAACGCCTTGCTGTTGAACTTCCTGAGGTAACAAAGGCATTGCCAGTTGCAGTTTATTTTGTACCTGCACTTGTGCAATATCAGGATCTGTGTTCGCTTCAAAGGTGAGTGTGATACTCACGCGACCAGCAGAGTCACTATTAGAAGACATGTACACTAAGTTATCGATACCATTCATATTTTGCTCAATAACTTGAGTAACCGTATTCTGTACTGTTGTTGCGTCAGCTCCAGGATAACTTGCTGAGATAGAAATCGATGGCGGTGCAATAGAAGGATATTGCTCCACAGGTAATTTCATTATTGCCAACAGACCAGAAAGCATAGTGATAATCGCAATTACCCATGCAAAGATTGGTCGTTCTATAAAAAACTTAGGCATGAATCCCCAACTCCTTATTGAGATTTTTTGGCTGATTCAGTTTTAGTTGTTGTAGGCTTGGCATCCAAATCAACTTCCGTTGGCTGAACTGTTATTCCCGGCACGATTTTCTGTAACCCTGTGACGATGACTCGATCACCTGCCTTTAGACCTTCGGAAACCAGCCATTTGTTGCCAACGGCTTGAGTGGCATTGATATAACGCAATTCCACTTTGTTATTTTTATCAACGACTAGTGTCGTTGCCTGACCACGAGGTGTTCTGGTCACCCCTTGTTGAGGAACTAAAATCGCATTTTTGCGTACACCTTCTTCCAGTTTGGTACGGACAAACATACCGGGAAGTAGTTCTTCATTCGGGTTCGGGAAAACAGCACGCATTGTTATGGAACCAGTTGTTTCATCCACAGTAATGTCTGAAAACTCAAGGTGACCAGTCTGGCTATACATTTTCCCTGCATCAGTGATTAAGTGAATTTTGGGCTTACCGTTTTCTCTCTGGACTGTGCCTTCTGCGATCTCATTCTTAAGCCGCAGATAGTCATCGCTGGATTGCGTGATATCAACATAGATAGGATCAAGTTGTTGAACCGTTGTCAAAGCATTTGACTGTCCGCCAGAAACCAGAGCTCCTTCAGAGACGGTAGATTTACCCGCACGTCCTGAGATGGGAGAAGTGACTTTAGTATAAGCTAAGTTTATGCGGGCACTTTCCAATGCAGCTTTCAAAGATTGAACATCTGCCGCAGCCTGAGCATATTCAGAATTTGCTTTATCAAATTCCTGTTTACTAACATATTGTGTACCCAGTAATGACTGATAGCGTTCAACAGTTAAACGAGCGACGTTCGCGTTTGCTTCTGCTCTGGCCAGATTTGCTTTGGCCTTACTGTAATCTGCCTGATAGGTTGCTGAATCAATTTGATATAAAGATTCTCCGGCATGAACATCACTGCCTTCTTTATAGTTACGTTTCAGAATGATGCCACCGACTTGAGGGCGTACTTCAGCCACACGATAAGCTGAAGTTCTGCCCGGTAATTCTGTGAGCACTGTCAGAGGTTCAGCTTTCAGCGTTACTATACCGACTTCAGGAACCTGCTCGCCAGCAGCCCCTTGCTGAAAATCTTGACTGTCATTACATCCTGAGAGAATAAAGCTGCCTGAAAATACCAGTAATGTGGCCAGAGGCACAACCCCTCTGATTTTTCGCATAAGTAAACCTCAATTTTTCAATGTAAACTCTCGAATTGATGAGTGCTAACGAGTGAAATTATTACTTCATTGATGAGTGATGCTATAGTACAAACATACATGAATGTATGTAAATCAGCCTCGGTTAAAAAACAAAGTTTATGGCATAAAAATGGCACGAAAAACTAAACAGCAAGCTAAAGAAACTCGTCAACAAATTGTAGAAGCTGCGATAAAGGTTTTTTCTGAGCGTGGCGTTTCTGCTACGTCATTATCAGATATCGCAATTGCAGCCGGTGTAACACGCGGCGCAATTTATTGGCATTTTAAAAACAAAACTGATTTGCTTTTTGCTGCTTGTAAAATGCCCGAAAGCACAATAGATGCTTTTGAAAAAGAGTATCAAGCAAAATATCCCAATAATCCACTACTTGTATTGAGATCTCTGTTGATTTTTCTGTTAAAAATGATGACGGATAATTGCCAGAACCGTTTGTTAATGGAAATTTTTTTCCATAAATGTGAGTTTATTGGAGAAATGTCTTTATTAGCTGAACAGATTCGGGAGGTATGTATTTCCGATTATCAAAAAATAGAAGATGTGTTGGTTGCTTGTATTCAATCGGGAGAGTTGCCTCATGACATCGATCCCAAACGTTCAGCTATCATGCTAAGAGCATTAATGACCGGGTTATTGGAGAATTGGTTATTTGCGCCGGACAGTTTTAATATTCAGGAGCAATCTGTATATCTGGTGGATAGTTTCATTGATACACTAAAATATAGCCATCACTTGCGCCATATTGAAGAAAACAAATTTTGAATAACATGAGATAAATATGGATGGAATCAATTTTTATTATGGCCAGTAATTATGTTATCAAGAGTAGATTCTTAACACTGAGCTGAAAAAGAAACATAGCAGTGTTGCCCGGACTTCAGTGCTATCATTCCATTATCTGCAAACGATGAGTAAATGAATTCATGGTTCCATTTAACCACTATTTGAGTATGGTACTCAATAAGGGGGTCTTGTGCAATAAAAGACCTGGGATACTGTATTTTCGCTTTTTAGGGCTGGTGGGCTTATTTATTCTTCTGTCATGCTTTTTTCATCCAGCTATGGCTGCATTCAGCAGTGATGTTCCAACGCGTGATGATATCCAGAATCAACTTAAAGTGTTAACAGAACGTAAAGAGCATACAGTTGAGGAGAAAGCCTCAATAGCTGACTTAGAAAAAACGCTCTCTTTCTTTGATAAAATAGATCAGGTTAAACTGGATTCTGAGCAACTTAAAAAAAATTTACAGGAATTACCACAGAAATCACAACAGCTCACTGCTGAATTAGCAAGCCTGAAGAATAATTCTCAACAGAATGAGGATGAATATAAGCAAAATCTGGCTACTTTGTCCCTGAAACAACTTGAAACCAAACTGAACAATACACTGAACAGTCTGCAAAAAGCACAGGACAATCTCGCCAGTTATAATAGCCAACTGATTGGGTTACAAACGCAGCCAGAGCGAGCACAAAATTTGCTGTACCATAATGTACAACGGTTGCAGCAAATTCGTAATCAGCTTAATAACGCAATCACCGAACAGTCTGAGGTTCGTCATACCGAAATCGAATTATTATTGGTAGAGCAATCTTTCTTGATGCAACAAAAGGACTATCAGAAAGAGTCCTTGCGAGTAAATACCCAGTTGCAAACCCTTTTACAGCTTCAACGGGATTACACTTCTTTCCAAATTGAACAATTGGAACGGTATGTCCAGTTAATTCAGGATATTGTTAATGGAAGACACCTAATTGTTTCGGAAGAAACTGCCAAAGAGGTGCAGAATTCAGATGATACTAATCCCCATATTCAGTCCAATCCGCTGGTCAGGGAAGAAATCGAGATAAATCGTGATCTCAGTGAACGTTTGGTAGCGGCAACACGGGATAATAACCAATTAGTGCAGAAAAAAATTCAGGTAAAGAATTTCCTGGATAGAGCTATCCAATCTGAGCGTGGTTTGAAAGAACAAGTTAAGGTGTTACGTGGAAGCTTATTGTTATCACGCATTTTGTTTCAGGAACAGCTCAAAGTACCCCGGAATGCCCTGACAAAGGATTTGCCAACGAAAATTGCCGACTTGCGGTTAGAACAGTTTGAAATTGCTCAGCAACGTGATCAGCTTTACTTGGTTAATGACTATATCAATCAATTATTGAACCAACATGCCAGTGAGATAAAAGATGAGCCTCAAGAGGTGATTGGGGAAATTCGTAATGCGATAGGGCAATTGTTTGAGATTCGTCGGGATTTATTAAACCAACTGAACAACCTGCTTGGTCAGCAGATTACACACGCCATTAATTTGCAGATGGATCAACAGGAGTTATTGGATGTGACGCAATCGCTGGAACAGACGCTTGTTCAGCAGATTTTCTGGGTTAATAGCAATAGGCCTATGAACTGGGCATGGTTGAAGTCGCTGCCAGCATTAGCTCATGAGGAGCTGACGCATTTTAATATTCATTTTACGATCAGAGGGCTTATCACCGGGTTGCAGAATTCCATTCACTTTGTTATCCCCCTTTTACTTGTAGGGCTGTTTTTACGTTGGCAGACAAAAAGTATTAATGTGCAACTAAAGAAAATTTCTGCTGAGGTAGGGCAACTACGCAGGGATAGTCAATTACATACTCCACTGGCCTTGATTCTGACGCTGATAAAGACACTGCCTCTGGCTTTTATTATTCTGGCAATAGGTTACTGGTACTCGAAGTCAGGTGATGAGTTAGGGGAGTTGGTTTGGGGATTTTCCCGTCAATTGGCGTTATTCTGGATTGTCTATGGATGCAGCTACCAAATTCTGGATAAAGGAGGGATCGGAGAACAACATTTCTCACTGAGCAGAGAATTATGTTCACTATTTCGCAAAAATCTCGTGAGATTGTCACTCGCTTTATTACCGCTTCTGTTCTGGGTAACCTTGGGCGTTAAACATCCGCTTCGTTTATCTGATGATGTTATTGGTCAATGTGCTGTACTGATTTGTCTGTTCTTTATTTTCATTTTTATTTTTCCATTCTGCCGTCAGGTATGGCGTGAAAAAAGCTCGCATATGATCCAAACCATTGTGGTAACGACATTGACCTTTGCCCCGCTGGTTCTGATTGTGCTGACAGTATCCGGCTATTTTTATACGACATTACGTTTATCTGAGCGCTGGCTTTACAGTGCTTATCTGCTACTTCTCTGGCATATTTGTTATCAGTCCTGTCTGCGCGGATTAAGCCTTGCAGCACGTAGTATTGCGTATCGCCGGGCGATTGCCCGCCGTCAGGCTCAGGCAAAAGAAGGCGCAGAAGGTGAAGTGGTGGAAGAACCACCAATGGCGTTAGATCTCATTAATCAGCAATCATTACGTTTAACCACGATGGTGCTGTTTCTGATCTTTTTTATGGCATTTTACTGGACTTGGTCTGACTTGGTAACGGTATTCTCTTACCTTGATGGAATTAATCTGTGGCAATACAGCACGACAACAGAACTGGGAAATGTTCTGCAACATGTCACCTTGAAAGATTTGGCACTTTCCATAGCCATGCTGGTTATCTCATGGGTCATGATGAGAAACCTGCCGGGTTTGTTGGAAGTATTGGTACTATCCCGTTTACAATTACAACAGGGTTCCTCTTATGCCATTAAGACAACGCTGACTTATTTTATCATCGGTGTCGGGGGGATTAGTGCACTGGCAACACTGGGTGTTTCATGGAATAAATTACAATGGCTGGCAGCAGCACTTTCGGTGGGATTGGGATTTGGTTTACAGGAAATCTTTGCCAACTTCGTTTCAGGTTTGATTATTTTGTTTGAACGTCCTGTTCGTATCGGAGATACCGTCACTATAGGAACATATTCTGGTTCAGTCAGTAAAATCCGTATTCGTGCGACAACAATTACTGATTTTGATCGTAAAGAGGTCATTATTCCTAACCGGGCATTTGTTACAGAACGCCTGATTAACTGGACACTTTCTGACACAATCACCCGCATTATCATTAAGGTGGGTGTTGCATATGGTTCTGATCTCGATAAGGTGAAAGAAGTGATGTTACAGGCAGCGAAAAGTAATCCCCGCGTAATGAACGAACCAGAACCACAGGTTTATTTTATGAGTTTCGGGACCAGCACACTGGATCATGAATTAAGGTTATATGTACGGGAATTAGGTGATCGCAGCCGCACGGTTGATGAAGTTAACCGCAGTATAGATAAATTGTGCCGGGAAAATGATATCAATATTGCGTTCAATCAGCTGGAAGTCTATTTGCATAATGGACAGGGAAATAGTCTGCAAGAGGTTCAAAAGACTATGATTAGCAGCAGCCGACGCCATTCAGATGAACCTCCAGCCTCTGATGACAAGCCACTCTTACCTTAAGGAATGACTTTAAAGAACATGCCTGGTGATTGTTTATCAGGCATTTTTTTCCGCTTGTTGAGACTCTTGTTTTAGCTTCCCTTGAAAGTCATGTTTGACGATATCTAGTGCAGCTAATGCGGTTTCAGGGGAAATTTCATTGCATTCGAGCAGGTAAATAAGATCTACTGCAAGTTTAACTTCAGCTGGTGCATTTTCGAGATCCATAACGGTTATTCCTCTAATTAATCTGCATATTCCTGTTTTTCTATCGCTTTTTCTATACGCATTAATGCCTGACGGCAACGGGCAAGCCTTCCTGCCAGAGCGGCGATTTCTTTTTGCAGTTTATATTTATTCGCCAATACAATTTGTTGATCTAGTTGTAACTCACGGTCATCAATCATTGCCATTAAACGGCGCTCATAATCTTGATGTTCGGCTAATCGTTGATAAAGATTTCGTTCTTGTGACTGTCGATCAAACTTATCTTCTTGCCTGCGGAGTGATTGGGTGGAAAATTCTCTTTTCAGAGCCTCAATTTGCATTACTAAACGTTCAGAGAGAAATTTGACCTGTTCGGCACGATTATCTCTAACACAATGTTTTAACTGAGCCATATTCTGGTTAATTTCCTGCATATATCCACTGAGTTTATTGCTGCGGTGATGAAATAAAGCCTGATCAAAACGAGCAATTGAAAATGGGGTATCGGGCAGAGAAGTTAACTCGGTTGCCAGCATACTGATTTGTTTTTCAAGCACATCTAATAAATTTTGTATACTCATCAGTATCCCGTTATAGTCAATAATCTTCTTGTTAAATTTCATTCCATCCGATCATCAAAATTTGTTTAATAGCGATGCAGGATGTCATAGAGGATAATTTTGATACATATCAACAAAAATAAGCAGCAACATGCTTTGTTGTTGCTTTTTTCCGGTAGTTTTCATAGATTTTAGCGTTTTCATTTTTTTAACTGGCTGGCATTAATTATGACCGCTAACGCACAAAAACTGCAATTTATTAAAGATAGTATTGAAACAATACCTGATTATCCCAAAGCAGGCATACTTTTTCGTGATATTACTACGCTATTGGATAATCCTGCTGCATACCGAGCGGCGATTGATTTACTGGTCGCACATTTTGAGGGAAAAGGTATTACCAAAATTGTCGGTACTGAAGCGCGTGGTTTCTTGTTTGGATCACCTGTAGCACTGCGTCTGGGAGTGGGGTTTGTTCCTGTCCGTAAAAAAGGCAAATTACCCAGAGAGACATTAAGTGAAACTTATGATCTGGAATACGGCACTGATACATTAGAAATTCATAAAGACAGTATCAAAGCTGAAGATAAAGTTCTTGTTGTCGATGACCTGCTTGCAACTGGTGGTACAATCGAAGCAACAGTCCGCTTAATCCGCCGTCTTGGTGGCGAGGTTTCTGAAGCAGCCTTTATCATTGGCTTACCTGATTTGGGTGGTACAGAGCGTTTGAAAAATCAGGGTGTTGACAGCTACATTCTCGTCGAGTTTCCTGACCACTGATTGTTCTGATTTTTGTATAATTGATACTTCAGCCTCGCCGTCCATGGTGAGGCTGTGCTAGCATGATAGACAGTCGTGTTCAATCTCCTCGGTATTCATGAGCTATCAGGTACTTGCCCGTAAGTGGCGCCCACAAATATTTTCTGATGTAATTGGTCAGCAACATGTGTTGACTGCATTGGCTAATGGTCTTGAACACCAGCGCCTCCATCATGCTTATCTTTTTTCCGGCACTCGTGGTGTGGGAAAAACAACTATTGCGCGTCTGTTGGCAAAGGGGCTGAATTGTGAAACAGGTATCACAAAAACCCCCTGTGGACAGTGTATAAATTGCCTTGAAATTGAGCAGGGACGATTTGTTGATCTGATAGAAATTGATGCTGCTTCGCGAACAAAAGTCGAAGATACCCGCGAATTGCTGGATAACGTGCAGTATGCACCTGCCAGAGGGCGTTTCAAAGTTTATCTTATTGACGAAGTTCACATGTTGTCACGCCATAGTTTCAATGCATTACTCAAGACATTGGAAGAACCGCCAGAACATGTGAAATTTCTGTTGGCAACGACTGATCCGCAGAAATTGCCGGTAACTATTCTTTCACGTTGTCTGCAATTTCATTTGAAAGCACTAGATGTCAATCAAATCAGTGGCCAATTGGAGCATGTACTTAAGGCCGAACAAATAGAGAGCGAAGCTCGGGCCCGTCAGCTATTGGCCCGTGCGGCGGATGGCAGTATGCGTGATGCATTAAGTCTGGCCGATCAGGCCATTGCTCTTGGTGGAGGGAAACTGACAGCAGAGATTGTCAGCCAGATGTTGGGCACGCTGGATGATGAACAGCCTCTGGAAATGATAGAAGCGCTAGTTCGTGCTGATGGGCAGAAGCTTATGGCTCTGGTTGATCAGGTTGCAGCACGTGGTATGGATTGGGAAAATCTTCTGGTAGAGATGTTATCGTTGTTACATCGCATTGCCATGATCCAATTGCTGCCTCAGCAACCAGATATAGAATCGTCTTCAACAGAAGGGCGTTTGCGATTACTGGCGAAATCAATTTCACCTAGCGATTTACAACTCTATTACCAGGCTTTATTGGTTGGTCGTAAAGATCTCCCCTATGCGCCGGAGCGCAGAATGGGGGTTGAAATGGCATTATTGCGTGCTTTGGCGTTTCATCCCAAAACAATTATTGAAGAAACGCCGGAACCCCATAATGTAGAAATGCCTGCTGCATCGGCTATTGCAGCATCAACACCTGTACAGCCTGACAATATTGTCAGCAAAAAATCTACTGAACAAAAAATGTCTCAAACATCAGGGGCAGAATCGGTAGCTGACAGTCCGACAGCAAAATTACTGCAAGCGAGGAATATGCTTTCTCGCCAGGGAAACGCTCCTCCAAAAAAGGCTGAACCGGCAGCGTCTGTGAAGACGAAGCCGGCAAGTTCGGCACTGGAGCGATTGGTTACGGTGGCTGAACAGCGGCCGAAATCTTTTATTCCCGAGGTGCGGGAGTCGAAGCCTGTAAAACAAGAGGCTTATCGCTGGCGCGCTAAAAATATTGAAGAAAAACCCGTTACTACAACACCAAAAGCGATCAAATCAGCGCTTGAATATGAAAAGACACCAGAATTGGTGGAAAAGTTGGCCGATGAATCTAAGCAAAGAGATCCATGGGCCGCTGAAATTGATAACTTGAATATTCCAAAACTGGTTCAACAAGTGGCATTGAATGCATTTAAAGAGCAGATTAACGAAAGTCAGTTTTGCCTTCATTTGCGTTCAAAACAACGTCATCTTAACTCAGCATCGGCACAGAGATCTTTATCCGAAGCATTGAGTGAATTACATGGTAAACCTATTGAACTCAGTATCATTGAGGATGATAATCCAGCGGTAAAAACGCCGTTGGAGTGGCGACAAGCCATTTATGAAGAAAAATTGGCACAAGCTCGCCAATCCATTATTTCGGATAGAACAATTCAAACACTTCAGCAGCTATTCGATGCAGAATTGGATGAAGAAAGTATCCGGCCTGTTTAACCCCGCAGTGTGTATTTATACTGTGTCTACAGCAAAGAGAGAAAATTATGTTTGGTAAAGGTGGTTTGGGCAATTTGATGAAACAGGCCCAGCAGATGCAAGAAAAAATGCAGAAGATGCAGGAAGAAATTGCAAATCTGGAAGTGACTGGTGAATCTGGTGCAGGTCTGGTGAAAGTTACCATTAATGGTGCACATAACTGCCGTCGTATCGAAATCGATCCAAGCCTGATGGAGGATGATAAGGATATGCTGGAAGATTTGATTGCTGCGGCATTCAATGATGCGGCCCGCCGTATTGAAGAAACTCAAAAAGAAAAAATGGCCAATGTTTCCAGTGGCATGCAATTACCACCTGGCTTTAAGATGCCTTTCTGATGCAAACCAGCCCTCTTCTTGAATCCTTGATGGAAGCACTGCGTTGCCTGCCGGGCGTAGGCCCTAAGTCGGCGCAACGAATGGCGTTTCATCTTTTACAACGGGATCGCAGTGGCGGTATGCGGCTTGCGCAAGCATTGACGCGCGCCATGTCTGAAATTGGTCATTGTCAGGACTGCCGGACATTTACAGAGCAGGAACAGTGCACAATTTGTGCCAATCCCCGTCGCCAGCAAAATGGTCAAATCTGCGTGGTGGAAAGTCCTGCGGATATCCACGCAATTGAACAGACCGGTCAATTTGCGGGGTGTTATTTTGTCCTTATGGGGCATTTATCGCCGTTGGATGGTATTGGTCCAATGGATATTGGGTTGGATCGCTTGGAAGAACGTTTGTCTTCTGAAACCCTGTCAGAAATTATTCTGGCAACCAACCCGACTGTTGAAGGAGAGGCAACAGCAAACTATATTGCGGAAATGTGCTCACAATATGGTGTGACTGCCAGTCGTATTGCTCATGGTGTTCCCGTTGGAGGGGAACTCGAAATGGTGGATGGAACAACACTGTCCCATTCTCTTGCTGGCCGGCAGAAAATTACCGATTTGTGATTGTTCTCTCATTATTTTTAATGGGAAATTTCAATGGATGGTGTTGCGGAGAGTACCACCATCCATAATATTTTGTTTAACTATTTGTTTTAATGAGTAATCTAACTAATTTCACATTCTTCTTGTTATCTGAGCTTGAAATTTTCAGGTTTTATCCCCATCTGATTACCATCTTCCGACTTTACATATCTGAACTGGATTTAGATTGAGGTAATAAATGAGCATGAAAGATCAGGAAACCCGTGGATTTCAATCTGAAGTCAAACAATTATTGCAGTTGATGATCCACTCTCTTTATTCCAATAAAGAAATTTTTCTCCGCGAGCTGATTTCAAACGCATCAGATGCCGCTGATAAATTACGTTTCCGGGCATTATCTGCGCCTGAATTGTACGAGAATAATGCTGAACTGCGTGTTCGTCTGGCTTTAGATCAAGAGAAGAAAACCATCACCATTAGTGATAATGGTATTGGTATGACCCGTGATGAAGTGATCGATAATCTGGGAACGATTGCAAAATCCGGTACTAAGGCATTTCTTGAATCTATCGGTTCTGACCAGGCTAAAGATAGCCAGCTGATTGGACAATTCGGCGTTGGTTTTTACTCTTCCTTTATTGTTGCTGATAAAGTGACCGTACGTACCCGTGCAGCAGGTGCGAAGACAGAACAAGGTGTATTCTGGGAATCGACCGGTGAAGGTGATTACACTGTTGCAGATATTGAAAAGGCAGATCGTGGTACAGAAATCACCCTGCATCTGCGCGAGGGGGAAAGCGAATTCCTTAATGACTGGCGTCTACGTTCTATCATTGGCAAATACTCTGATCACATTGCTTTACCTGTTGAAATTGAAACCCAAACTAAAAACGAAGAAGACGATTCAGTTACTGTCGCATGGGAAAAAATCAATAAAGCTCAGGCCTTGTGGACTCGTGGTAAAGCTGAAATCAGCGATGATGAGTATAAGGAATTCTATAAACACATCTCTCATGATTTCTCTGATCCTTTAAGCTGGAGCCACAATCGTGTTGAAGGTAAGCAGGAATACACCAGCTTACTGTATATCCCTTCTCAAGCCCCGTGGGATTTGTGGAACCGTGAACATAAACATGGTTTGAAACTGTATGTGCAGCGTGTATTCATCATGGATGAAGCTGAACAATTCATGCCAAATTATCTGCGTTTTGTCCGTGGTCTAATTGATTCTAATGATCTGCCATTGAACGTTTCCCGTGAAATTCTGCAAGATAGTTCAATCACCCGTAATCTGCGTAGTGCATTGACTAAACGTGTATTGCAAATGTTGGATAAACTGGCAAAAGATGATGCAGAGAAATACCAGACTTTCTGGCAGCAGTTCGGTCTGGTGTTGAAAGAAGGCCCGGCTGAAGATGGTGGAAACAAGGAAGCTATCGCTAAATTACTGCGTTTTGCAACCACTCACAATGACAGCTCATCACAAACCGTTTCTCTGGAAGAATACATCAGCCGCTTGGCTGAAGGCCAGGAGAAGATTTACTATATTACGGCTGATAGTTATGCTGCGGCGAAGAATAGCCCACATCTGGAACTGTTCCGTAAGAAAGGCATTGAAGTTCTGTTGTTGTCCGACCGCATCGATGAATGGATGATGAGCTATCTGACTGAGTTCGATGGTAAATCATTCCAGTCAGTCAGTAAGGCTGATGAATCCCTTGATAAACTGGCTGATGAGAACAAAGCTGAGCAGGAAGAAGAAGATAAAAAACTAGAGCCATTTGTTGAACGCGTGAAGACACTGCTTGGTGAGCGTGTGAAAGAAGTTAAATTGACTCATCGATTGACTGATACTCCGGCGATAGTCACCACCGATGCCAACGGAATGACGACTCAAATGGCAAAACTGTTTGCAGCAGCAGGTCAGTCAGTACCAGAAGTTAGTTATAATTTTGAACTGAACCCGGAACATGACTTGGTGAAAAGAGCGGCTGACATTCAGGATGATGCTCAGTTTGCTAACTGGATAGAATTACTGCTGGATCAGGCGCTGTTTGCTGAACGTGGAACATTAGAGGATCCAAATCAATTCATTCGTCGTATGAATCAATTATTATTAGCTGAACAAGCGTAATTTCGTTGAAATTATGACAATAAACCACGCTTCAACCGAAAATTGAGCGTGGTTTATTTTTTGATGAATGCGAAAACGTTTACCTGTTTTCTTGAGCCATCCCCCACTCCAATGGTATGGTGGTTCGTTTTCTTTTAAAAATACGAAAAGCAAATAGCAAGGGGATTTACGCGATGCGTATTATTCTGCTGGGCGCGCCAGGCGCCGGTAAGGGGACTCAGGCGCAATTTATCATGGAGAAATTTGGGATCCTCCAGATTTCGACAGGTGACATGTTGCGTGCCGCAGTAAAGGCAGGCACCGAGTTGGGTTTGAAAGCAAAAGAATTGATGGATAATGGCAAACTGGTCACAGACGAGCTGGTGATTGCCTTGGTTAAAGAGCGTATCAAACAAGATGATTGCCGTAATGGGTTCTTGTTGGATGGGTTCCCGCGTACCATTCCTCAGGCTGATGCTATGAAAGAAGCGGGTATCAAGGTTGATTATGTGCTGGAATTTGATGTTCCAGACGAAATTATCGTTGAACGCATTATTGGTCGTCGTGTACATGCACCATCAGGCCGTGTTTACCATATCAAATTCAACCCACCAAAAGTGGAAAACCACGACGATATTACAGGCGAAGAATTGACTATTCGTAAAGACGATCAGGAAGATACAGTTCGTCAACGCCTGGTTGAATACCATGCACAAACAGCACCTTTGGTTTCTTATTACCAACAAGAAGCTCAGGACGGTAATACAAAATATTTCAAACTTGATGGAACCCGTCAGGTATCTGAAGTCAGTGAAGAATTAGCCAGAATTCTGGGCTAATCATACAGTCGGTTCTTGATTCATTTTAATCCTGAACAGTAAGAGCAGGCGGTGTGAATGCTGCCTGCCTTTTACCTCACATACCATGAGACTCTCGCTCCATAAAATGTAATATGTGACTATCATAGTGTTTTATTTTAGATTACCAGTCATTTTAATGGAGTGTTGAGGAATGAGTAATCGCAATTATGGTGTTCTATTGGTCAATCTTGGCACGCCAGATGAGCCTACACCAGCAGCAATCAGACGTTATTTAGCGCAATTCCTAAGTGATCGACGGGTGGTCGATATCCCTGCATTGATTTGGAAGCCGCTATTACACGGTGTTATTCTTCCCTTCCGTTCTTCCCGTGTCGCTAAACTATACGAGGAAATCTGGACAGAAGAAGGCTCTCCTTTACTGGCTTATAGTATTCGCCAACAAAGACGATTGAGTGAAAAGCTGAGTGATATTCCTGTGGTTCTGGGGATGACTTATGGCTCACCTTCTTTGTCTCAGGCAGTAGATACTTTGTTACAGCAAGATATTAATCATTTCATCATACTTCCTCTCTATCCCCAATATTCCAGCACAACATCGGCAGCTGTATTTGATAGTATCAGCAAAATATTGCAGGGATATCGTACTATTCCTCATCTGAATTTTATCCGTGGTTATGCAAGGCACCCTGCATACATTGCTGCGCTGAAGGAAACAGTAGAGCAAAGTTTTGACAAGCATGGTCAGCCTGACCGCCTTATTCTTTCTTACCATGGCATTCCTGAACGTCTGGTTAAGATGGGGGATATTTATCCAAAAGATTGCCTGGCAACGACCGAGTTTTTGTCGCAAGTGTTGGATTATCCGGCAGATAGAATTATGATGACCTACCAATCACGTTTTGGTCGTTTGCCGTGGTTAACACCCTTCACGGATAAGACAATGGCATCGTTGCCAAAACAAGGTGTGAAACATGTTCAGGTACTGTGTCCGGGATTTGCATCTGACTGCCTTGAGACATTGGAAGAAATTAAGCAACAGAATAAAGTTGTTTTTTTGGGCGCAGGTGGGAAAAAGTTTGAATATATACCTGCACTTAACGATAATGAGGCACACATTTCGCTGTTCGAACAATTGGTCAATAACATTGTCAGATAATGAATTATTGGCAATCATGGATTGTTACCGGGCTCTATGTTGGCAAGACTTTAGTAGATATGGACATTTTTGCCTATAGTTAACCAGCATATATTTTGCGAGTTGTGTGATTTTTTAAGGATATTGCTTCAAGATCAATAAATTCCGTGAGTAGGAGCAGAAACTCGGTGGGCAACAATTGAGAAGCAAAATTATTTTGTATTGGAAATGTAGATAATGAGTAATAAACCAGTTAAGAACGCGGATTTTTATGAGGGGCATGCAGATTATTATCATTCAAGGCAAGAAGATGAAATTGATCTGTTTGAATTGTTCTCCGTAATCTTTCAATCAAAATATTTGATTATTGCAGTATCCTTTGTGTTTGCAGTAATTGGCTTTGGTATTGCATCATTCTTGCCGCAAAAATGGACCAGTACGGCTGCGGTGGTACAACCAGGGCTGGAAGAGTTTCAGCCATTAAAGAACGTATTAACAGAGCTGAATGTTCTTAATCTCGAATCAAATCTGACAAAAGAATCGTTATATAAGCGTTTTGTTGAAAACTATAATTCACGTGTATTACGTGAAGAGTATTTGGTGGATACTGATTATTTCAAAGCACTGCTCGCCAATAAAGATGAAATTACTGCACAGGGCAAAAGAAGTCTAATCGAACAGATTGTAAATAAAAATATTTCCTCTTCCGTGCCTAAAAAAGATAAAGAAGACGAGTTTTATGAAACAACGCTCTCTTTTAGTGCCGGTACGGCGGAAGATTCTTACAAACTGCTATCTGGCTATATCAAATTTGTCTCCGCAGTTGTGCGGGATCAGGTGAAAGATGAACTGAATGATATGGTGCGTCAGAAGCTGGTTTACTCGAAAAAACTCTATGATATCGATTTGGCCCGTATCACAAATATGCGTGCTACAGATATTGAACGATTGAAGTATGCAATTTCCATCGCTAACTCCGCGGGCGTCAAAAAACCAGTCTCTAATGGTGGCGCTATCATTAAGGATGATCCAGATTATTCAATTGCATTAGGTTCCGATGCGTTGCAACGAAAATTGCAGATTACTGAAGGAATTACCGATTCAACAATGATAGATGCAGATTTGCGTAACCGTCTTTTGTATATCAAAAATCTGGAAACTGTAAATATTGATAAACTTGATTTCCAGCCATTCAGATATATGCAGGAGCCTTATGAGCCAACAACGAAAGATTCACCTAAGCGTTTGTTGATTCTGCTTGGCGCTGGTTTTATTGGCTTTATCCTGTCCATTATGTTTGTTCTGATGCGCAATATGGTGCGTAGCCGTCAGAAGCAGCAGACAGCTTAATATATTTTATAAGCCAATGTCTTGTCAGAGGCTTATAATAACCGTAATTTTAACGGCCAATGTTGTATAACATTGGCCGCTTCTCTTTCATGGATACCATTTATGGATACCAGTTTTTTGTCTCGCTGTGGTATTGTACCAAATGGGATTATGCTAATATGCCGCATGTTTTGGCTCTATAGCAGCAATCAACTATGAAATTCCCCGGTAAGCGTAAATCTAAACACTATTTTCCTGTCAGCCACAGAGATCCTCTACTTCAGCCCATCAAAGAGATGATGGATACTGAAAGTAATCGAGCCTATATTGTTGGTATTGACCAAATATTGGTAGATATTGAAGCAAAAGTGGATGAAAATTTTATTCAACGTTATAACCTGAGCCAAGGGCATTCACTAGTTATTGAGGATGATGTGGCTGAGGCACTCTACAATGAGTTAGCAGAAAATAACTTGATTAGCCATGAGTTTGCAGGCGGAACTATCGGTAATACTTTGCACAATTACTCTGTTTTAGCTGATGATAAGTCTGTATTGCTTGGCACTATGTGTAATAACATCCAAATCGGCAGTTACGCTTATTGTTATCTCTGTAATACTTCCAGCCGTATGGACTTAAATCATCTTCAGGGCGTCGATGGCCCGATTGGCCGTTGTTTCACTTTAATAACTGAAAATGGTGAAAGAACATTCGCTATCAGCCCGGGATTAATGAATCAACTCAGTCCAGAAAATATTCCTGAACATATTATTGCAGAAGCATCGGCGTTGGTAATTACAGCCTATTTGGTACGTTGTAAGCCAGGTGAACCTATGCCGGAAGCGACGATGAAAGCCATTGAATATGCGAAAAAGCATAATGTCCCTGTTGTACTGACATTAGGAACTAAATACGTCATTGCTGATGATCCTCAATGGTGGCGTGATTTTCTGGCAGAGCACGTTTCTGTAGTAGCCATGAATGAGGATGAAGCTCAGGAACTAACAGGTTTTAGTGATCCCTTGCTGGCGGCAGATATGGTTTTGAATTGGGTGGATCTCGTATTGTGTACTGCCGGGCCGGCTGGATTGTATATGGCGGGTTACACTGAAGAAGAGCATAGGCGTCAGACTTCACATCCATTATTGCCGGGCGCAATTGCTGAGTTCAATCGTTTTGAGTTTAGCCGTGCGATGCGTCAGGCTGATTGCCAGAATCCAATGCGGGTCTATTCTCATATTGAGCCATATATGGGAGGGCCTGAGAAGATTATGAACACTAATGGGGCAGGAGATGGTGCATTGTCTGCATTGCTGCATGATATTACGGCCAATAGTTATCACCGAATGAATGTTCCGAATTCCAGTAAACATATGCGCTCTTATTTGACATACTCTTCTTTGGCTCAGGTATGTAAGTATGCGAATAGAGTGAGTTATCAGGTATTGAGCCAGCATGCTCCGCGCTTGACTCGTGGATTACCAGAAAAAGAAGATAGCCTGGAAGAAGCGTACTGGGAACGTTGATAATTATTGTTCAGGAGTATCCCGTTAATTTTATCGGGATACTCCATATCGCTAATAATTATGCCGCTGATGGATTGGTTGGTGAAAGTGATGATGGTGGAGTTATTGGACAACCTGTATCATTTTCCGGCAGTACGTTAGCCATAGTTTTGGCGATTTCATGTTCGCCAATAATGATGTGATTGGCACCGCGTTCTGTAATATAAGTGACTTCATCGTCATAATGAGCACGGACAATAATATTGATATCTGGTCTCATTTCCCGCGCATTTTCGACAATCTTACCCGCTTCATAACCATTTGGAATGGTCAGGAATAATGTACAAGCGCAATCCAGTCTTGCTAATGTCAGGATATCTTTATTGGCCGCATTACCCATTACGGCACTGATACCAGCCTCTCCTAGCTCTTCAAATCCGGCACGTGTATCTTCAATGGTTACCAGTGGAAAATTTCTTTCTTGTAGATGCTGGCAAAGCAGACGACCAACCCGGCCATATCCCACGACAATGGCATGACCACAAATATTGACAGGGATCTGAGTTTCTTCTTCTAATGTTTCTTCTAACAGCTGTTCTTCAATGGTTTCTGTTTTCTCCAGATAGCGATCCAGCAAGCTGAATAAAACTGGATTTAACATAATAGAAAGAATGGCTCCTGCAAGTATAAGATTATGGGCATCTTCATCCAACATACCTAAAGTTACTCCGAGCCCTGCCAGAATAAAGGTAAACTCGCCAATTTGGGCAAGACTGACGGAAATTGTCAGCGCAGTACGTCGCGAATGACCAAAGATCTTGACCAACAACATGGCGGCGGCTGATTTGCCAATAATGATAATGGCAAGGGTTCCTAAAATGGCAATTGGCTGTTGTAAGAGGATCATTGGGTCAAACAACATGCCTACGGACACAAAGAATAGAACTGCAAAAGCGTCTCTGAGAGGCAAAGTATCTTGCGCCGCACGATGACTTAATTCTGATTCATTCAGCACCATGCCAGCAAAAAATGCTCCTAATGCAAATGAGGCATCAAACAGTGTCACGGCACCATGGGCGACCCCCAATGCGATAGTAAGGACTGCAAGGGTAAATAATTCACGGGAGCCTGTACCGGCTGTTCTCGCTAAAAGCCAGGGGATAAGACGGCGACCGACGAAAATCATTAATAAAATAAAGGCGACAACTTTGCCAATTGTAATAGTCAGTCCGAGCAGTAACTGACCTATATCTGCATTCTGGTTATCTAAAATACCCGCAGATGCGGGTAGTAATACCAGAGTTAGTACCATTGCCAGATCTTCAACAATTAACCAGCCAATCGCAATCTTACCTCGCTGGCTATCAATGAGTTGGCGCTCTTCCAGTGCCCTGAGAAGCACTACGGTACTGGCGGTTGACAGGCAGAGGCCAAAGACAATCCCACTGAATAATCCCCAGCCAAGTAGTTTTGATAAACCGGCTCCCAGAACGGTTGCAACGGCAATCTGTGCAATAGCACCTGGGATTGCAATTGATTTTACGGCTAATAAGTCTTTGAGTGAAAAATGCAGGCCGACACCAAACATCAGTAAGATCACGCCAATTTCTGAAAGTTCGGGTGCCAGAGAAGTATCGGCAACAAAACCAGGTGTAAAAGGCCCTGCGAGTACACCTGCCATAAGATAACCTACTAAAGGCGAGATTCTCAGGCGCTGTGCAAACATACCGAGCAGATAGGCGAGAAGAAAACCACCAACAATAGTCGTGATTAGAGGTGTCGAATGCTCCATCAAGGCTCCTTCTAGGTTAGATTGTTATAGATTGTATTATTAGGTGAGGTAATAATTCATTTTACAAATAATTTAAAATAATTGCTTGAAAAATATGATATTATATGAAAATGCAGACGATCTACATAAATATTATTGTAATGGTATTTTATATATATCTTTTCATTATTTACTCATGTTTACAAAGAGAAGTGATATTAATAAAATAATATTTTTTAGTATATTGTACTATTTTTTTCATTCTTATTTTCTATATTTGGCAATAATAGGGTAAAAATACCAAGAAGTGGTAAAAAAGCACAAATTTTGTAAACCAATTCTATGCTGGTTTTATCTGCTACATAGCCAAGTACTGCTGCACCGATGCCTCCCATACCAAATGCCAGACCAAAGAATAAGCCACAGCAAACAAAAATACAAAGAGATGAATCTGCGCACTTTGCACTGAAATACCGAATTTCTGGATCAGGTAAAAGGTGTAATAACTGCTGATACTGGTGAGATAGAAATACTTTGAGAAAATCAGCACCAGAAGAATGATGAATGAACGGATAATTATTTTCTTAGAAAAACGGGGATGAGGAAGCGTATTGGATACATGGCGTGAAGTGGCATGGTGCTGCATTTTGTACCACTGACTGACTTGTAACAAAATGATAATAGCCAACAGGGCCGCTAGAGAAAACCATCCCACATTGCCCTTACCATAAGGTGCTATGATGATAGCGGCTAACAGAGGGCC
The DNA here is from genome assembly GCF_003386665.1 of Xenorhabdus cabanillasii. Taxonomy (NCBI): domain Bacteria; kingdom Pseudomonadati; phylum Pseudomonadota; class Gammaproteobacteria; order Enterobacterales; family Morganellaceae; genus Xenorhabdus; species Xenorhabdus cabanillasii. The sequence continues at coordinate 1,958,281 of NZ_QTUB01000001.1, forward strand.
AAATGCACTCCCCAGATTTCCACCTACCTGAAATAAAGATTGAGCTAATCCAAGGCGTCCACCCGAAGCCATTCGAGCAACCCGTGATGATTCAGGATGAAAAACAGATGAACCAGTGCCGACGAGTGCAGCAGCCAGTAATATAACAGGAAAACTGTCTGCGTAGGCTAACAAAAGTAATCCGGATAGTGTAAACCCCATCCCGATAGGGAGTGAATAAGGTTGAGGATGTTTATCTGTATATAAGCCGATGAGAGTTGTAGTAAAGATGCAGTGACCTGGTAAGTCAGAGTGATCATTCCGATCTGGATAAAGCTAAGGGTAAATTCAGACTGCAATAGTGGGTAAATTGCTAAAATGAGCGATTGGATCATATCATTCAGGAGATGAGATAGGCTGATCGCACCAAGTATTGAGAAAGCAGTTCCCTGTGTTTTTTTCCGCGTATCTGTTAATGGGATAGTGTTATTCTGCTTAATTTTGTTCATTATTTCATCGGCTTCACCCACGTTGCGGGGGTGTTGAAGTGTTATTTAATTGTTACAGCTTAATGCATATTAACTTTCTAATAAAATCTTTGCTTATCTTGATATAATTTGATGCTTATCGCAAAAAAATGAAATAAAACGCTATCTAATAGCCTGATTATGTAATCCTGATCGAAAAAACATCGTGTCGAACGTCGTGTCGTTATTCCATTCTGTGGTGAATATGCACTTATTCCAGTAAGGTTTCTTGTTATAAAAAAGTAACATACCTTAAACGGGGTAGGTTTTAACATTTTTGAAAACTAGTAATAGATTTATTTAAGGAACATGGAGATACCCGATGAAATTTTCATTTAAAGCGTCAGTGTGTGCCCTTGTTGTTTCTCTGTCGTTGTCACCGATGATCGCATCTGCTTGGGAAAAGGATAAAACGTACGATATTACGATCCTGCATACCAATGATCACCATGGTCACTTTTGGCAGAATGATCATGGAGAGTATGGTCTGGCAGCTCAGAAAACCGTGGTGGATTCTATCCGTCAGGAAGTTGCTAAAAAAGGCGGCAGTGTATTGTTGTTGTCTGGCGGGGATATTAACACTGGTGTGCCTGAATCGGACATGCAGGATGCCGAGCCGGATTTTAAAGGAATGAATCTGGTGGGTTATGACGCGATGGCGTTGGGAAACCATGAATTCGATAAGCCTTTGAATGTACTCTATCAACAGGAAAAATGGGCGACTTTCCCATTCTTGTCAGCGAATATTTATCAAACCAGCACCGGCAAGCGTTTATTTAAGCCATATGTGGTATTCGATAAGCAAGGTGTGAAGATTGCGGTTATTGGTTTAACTACTGATGATACAGCTAAAATAGGTAATCCGGCTAATTTCCCTGATGTGGAATTCCGTATACCTGCCGAAGAAGCGAAAAAAGTTATTGATGAACTGAAGAAGGTTGAAAAGCCAGATGTCATCATTGCAGCAACCCACATGGGGCACTACGACGACGGTCATCATGGCACGAATGCGCCTGGTGATGTGGAAATGGCACGTAGCTTACCTGCTGGTTATTTAGATATGATTGTGGGTGGACATTCACAAGATCCGGTTTGTATGTCTGCGGAAAATAAAAACTATAAACAGGTGAATTATGTCCCTGGGACGCCTTGTTCTCCGGATCGTCAAAATGGGACATGGATTGTTCAGGCACATGAATGGGGGAAATATGTTGGTCGTGCTGATTTCCAGTTTCGCAATGGTAAATTTAAGCTAACTCATTATCAATTAATTCCCATCAATTTAAACAAAAGGGTCAAAAAAGAAGACGGAAGCACTGAGCGTGTTTACTACACTCACCAAATTCCTCAAAACTCTGAAATGCTGAAATTGTTGACACCTTATCAGGATAAAGGGGATCAGAAATTAGGTATCAAGATTGGATCTGTTGATGGTAAATTAGAGGGCGATCGCAGCAAGGTTCGTTTTATACAGACCAATATGGCTCACCTGGTACTGGCAGCACAGATGGAACGGGCAAACGCTGATTTTGCTGTGATGAGTGGAGGAGGGATCCGCGATTCTATTGAAGCAGGGGATATCACTTATAAAGATGTATTAAAAGTTCATCCATTTGCTAATCAATTGGTTTATGTGGACTTCAAAGGAAATGAAGTTCTGCCCTATTTGGCTGCTGCTGCGAATATGGAGGCTGATTCAGGTGCTTATGGTCAGTTCTATAATGTCAGTTTTGTAAAAGATGGCAAAAATATCAGTGACGTCAAAATTGGTGGAAAACCACTGGATCTGAATAAAACTTACCGGATGGCAACATTGAACTTCAATGCTATCGGTGGTGACGGTTATCCGAGAGTTGATGATTTACCGGGATATGTTAATACCGGTTTTGTCGATGCAGAAGTGTTGAAAGGGTACATTGAGAAACACTCTCCGCTGAAAGTAGCGGACTATGAACCGAACGGCGAAATTGTGTACAAATGATAATTGGTGAAGTTTAATTATTGGTAAAAAAGACCATCTGTAAGACAGATGGTCTTTTACTTACTATTGGGAACGGTGATAAATAATCTAAAATAAGGATGGTTGAAAATAAATAGTTATCTAATTATTGAATATCATGGTTATTAGTGAATCACTTTCTCCTTTAGTTTTAGTTGGTATTGTTTTAAAGCCATGGCTTTCATATAAATTGATAAGTTTCTGTTTGTTCTGACACTCTAAAATGATTACTCTTCCTCCAATTAAGTATTGTGCTTTTTCAATGATAATGTCTATGGGAGTTAGAATATCTTTAAGTTTTATTGGGTTTTCTTTTAAGGAAAAATTTTTAGCTATTTGCCCAATTAAATAAACCTTTAATGAATTTGCATTGTTACTAATACCGTTAAGTTTTTTTATTTTTGACTTAGAGAGAGCAAGGTTATGTGTTGGTAACTCCTTAAAGGTCAAAGAAAAGTAAGCTAAGATAATTCCGACTTTATCTAAAATTAAATAAGTCCTTGTTGCATCAGCCTTTTCAAATCTGATGGATTTGAAATGTAAAAATGATTCTACATCTTGGTTTGCTGGACATGAAAATGAGTGCAAATACTCCATTGTTTTATCAGCACCCAGAACCATTAATACTTTATTCAAAGTGAGAATTTGCGTTTTAATATTTCTATTGCCTCTTTCTGTTCAGCTTCAATATCTATATGTTCATATTTGTTATTTCTTGGCCTTCTATTAGCCCTCCGCAACATTTTAATTGCCTTGGGATGGGTAATAACAATCTGCCTGAAAAATGACGAAGTAGCCATTTTTATCTCCTTTTATTTAAATATATTAAGTTACTTGAAATGGTAAATGATATTGTTTTTGCGATATGGGAAGTATATCGGCATTAGATAATTGAACAAGGCCCTGTTTTCAAGAAAACAGAGCCAGCTCGAAAAATTTAATGGTAATTACAATTAGTTTTCAAATTTTGGCAATATCAGCAAATGGACAATTAAGTAGTTGACATAAATCAGTTGGTGCCAGTTCAATATCCAGGCCACGTTTACCACCAGAGATAAACAGAGTCGGGAGGCTTTGGGCCTGACTGTCAATAACAGTAGGAAGACGCTTTTTTTGTCCTAATGGGCTGATGCCACCCACCAGGTAACCTGTCACTTTTTGTGCCAACTGTGGATCTGCCATATCAGCTTTTTTCGCTTTAAATACTTTGGCGATTTTTTTTAAATCCAGTTGTCCCGCGACCGAAGTGACAGCAACAGCCAGATTTTTAGGGTCACCATTCAATGAAACTAAAAGGGTTTTAAAAACCTGCTTAGCATCTAATCCAAGTTTTTTAACCACTTCATCACCAAAATTATGTTCATTAACATCATGCTCATAAGGATGAAGTTTAAAATTAATTTTGTGTTTTTCCAGTAGAGTAACAGCAGGAGTCATGTCGTATTTCCTGTAACATTATCTGTATAAATAGTAACTATTAGAAATAGTTTTATTTCTGTTCTTGTAATAGCTACTGTTGTAACAGCTTCAATAAATTGTTTTCACCATGGAGATGTAATGCTCCTACAGCCACTAAATATTTTCCTGCGGGTAAGTCATGTAATTGTTCACTCCATTGGCGGTTACGTTCAGTCATCAAGGTCTGGTAAATAACTTCACAGAAAGTCTGTGGTAATGCTTCGTTTGCTTGGTTTGGTTTGTAATTCATCCACCAGCTAACCATCGTTTGTAAAGCACGGGCGTTAGTATGCCAGTGAACCAGAGTATCTTCTAACAGAGAGATGCCACCATTCGGTAGTCTGGTGAGTAAATTAACCTGAGTATCGGTTCCTTCCAGCTCGATAATATTTTTATCGATGGCTCTTGCACTGTTCAGTAGTTGAAAATCAATGCCGTATTGGGGACGCAATCCTAAGTATTGAGCCTGAGCGGCCTGTAGGATCAGAGCTACTTGCCATGAAGGTAATGGCTCCAGTGACTCTACCGGGTGTTGGATCTCGTGGCAGTACTGCTGTAAAACACCAAAATGTTCAGCTGATAAACGTTGTGACAGTACGACCTGTTCAGGAAATATTTTTCCGAATGGTGAACCGGATTGGGTGATATCTGCTTCGACAATCAAAGAATCGCACTGCTCCAGTTGTTCCAACAGGACTTCGGAAAGTGGATACATATTTTCTGTACCCATATGGATACTGCCAACAATATGTAGTTGTCTATTTTTCGGCAGAGTGACGTCAAAAGCAGGATAGGGGTAATATTGTTGGGAATTCAGTCCTAATACATTGCTGAGATATGTTATTAGTTTTCCCATACTATATACTCCGGTAATTGGCGTGAATGGGTATGCTAACGCGTTAAAGGTTAACAAGAAAGTGATAAATGAAAAGCTAAACCCGGTGTTGTTTAGCTTTTCGATATCTGCATGATTAATGCGGAATATCAGCGTTTAGTTTTAAAGTACAGTAACCGATTGGCATTACTGACCACGGTAATTGAAGAGAGAGCCATGGCAGCTCCGGCAATTACTGGATTCAATAATGTTCCGGTTAAGGGGTAGAGAATACCTGCTGCAATCGGGATACCCAGCGTATTATAGATGAATGCGCCAAATAAATTTTGTTTCATATTACGCAATGTCCCCCTGGACAATTCAACCGCGTCTGCAACACCATGCAGGCTATGTTGCATCAGGGTAATTGACGCAGTTTCAATGGCGATATCACTACCACTTCCCATGGCAATCCCCACATCTGCTTGTGCCAATGCAGGTGCATCATTGATGCCGTCACCAATCATGGCGACTTTCTTACCTTCAGACTGGAGATCCTGAATGGCTGCGGCTTTACCATCAGGTAGCACTCCTGCTATGACTTGATCAATACCAGCCTCTTTGGCTATAGCATTGGCTGTTACAGGATGATCACCGGTCAGCATGACTAAACGATAACCCTGAAGACGTAAGCGTTGCAGGGCGGAGACGGTATCCTGACGTAATGGGTCTCGTATTGAAAACAGAGCGGCCATTTTTCCGTCCACTGCCAGTATAACGGGAGTAGCACCTTTTTCTGCCTGTTTGGCTACCTGCGATTTAAATTCTGTTGTATCAATCTGATTTTGTTCAAGTAAGTTCATATTTCCTAACAACAGTGTTGTATTACCAACATTCCCGCGTACACCCGTTCCGGCTAAAGTATGAAATTGTGTTACTTCAGGTAATTGTTGATCTTCAATTTGTTCACTTTCAACTTTCAGCAGAATGGCCTTTGCCAAAGGGTGATTTGAACCGCTTTCCAGTGCACCAGCCCACAGCAATACTTGCTGTTTGGTGAACCCATTGAAAGTTTGAATTTCAGTAACCTGTGGCATCCCTTCGGTCAATGTTCCTGTTTTATCGAAAACAAGGGTATCGAGCTGGCTGGCTTGTTGTAGGGCATCAGCATCACGTACCAGTACACCCAATTCCGCCGCTCTTCCGACTCCGGAAATGATGGACATTGGTGTTGCCAGGCCGAGCGCACAAGGACAGGCAATAATCAATACTGTGGTGATGATAACCAGTGAGTACATGATTTGGGGAGCCGGTCCGATGAAAAACCAGATCGCCCCCGCAATTAGGGCGATAGCAACGACGACAGGCACAAATATTGAAGATATTTTATCCGCCAATTGGCCGATTTCAGGTTTACTGCTTTGTGCCTGACGTACCAGATTGATAATTCTTGCTAAAGTGGTTTGGCTACCCACTGCTGAGGCTTTGAAGAGGACGGTTCCATCTTGCACCACAGTTCCTGCACGAACTGTATCACCAATTGATTTTTGTTGAGGGGCCGCTTCACCTGTCAGCATCGCTTCATCTAACCAGACCGTGCCGTGAATGATTTCACCATCCACGGGAACTTTATCCCCTGTTACCAGCCGCAATGTCATATCAGGTTTAACATCAGCTAATGGCAATGTTTTCTCACCACCTTCTATGATGACCCGAGCTGTCGGAGGTGTTAAATCCAACAATCGCTCAAGTGCTTTTGAGGAGCGTTGGCGTGCACGTTGCTCTAAGGCGTGTCCGAGGTTAATTAAGCCAATAATCATAGCGCTGGCTTCATAATAAATGTGGCGCGCCTGAGGCGGGAAAATATCCGGCCATAAATTAACGCTGATAGAGTAGAGCCATGCGGCCCCCGTTCCTAGTGCAACTAATGTGTCCATTGTGGCACCGCCATTTTTCAGGCTTTGCCACGCATTGCGGTAAAAATGTCCGCCAGCAAATATCATTACGGCAAGAGTAACCAGTCCGATGCTTAACCAAATTGTACGGTTATCTGGAGAGAGCATCATATTGTCACCAATCATGCCCCAAATCATGACCGGAACACCGACAGCCAGAGCGAGGGCCGATTGCCAGCGGAAACGGCGCATATTGGTCTGAGCAATTTGCTGCTGACGCTCCCGGCGTTCGGTTTCATCCAGAATGACCTCTGCGCCATAACCTGCCTTGATAACAGCATCAACCAGAACGTTGGGAGATGCTGTCCCCGTGACCAGTGCACTTCGCTCTGCAAGGTTGACTCTGGCGTTCTCAACTCCTGCAACAGATTGCAGAGCTTTTTGTACTTTATTGACACAACTGGCACAGCTCATACCATCCAATAAAAGCTGGATGCTGCCATGGTCATTTGCAGTGGATTGTGTATCCGGAGTAGGATCTACTGCCGCTGCCAAAAACTCCGGTGCTTGTGAAGCAGATTCTGAGGCAAATGTTGTCAGCGGCTTATTTTTTGGGGAATTGGTTGCTGGGGAAATAGTTTCCCCTGCTAATTCAGCGTGATAACCCGCTTGCTTTACGGCATTAATCAAAGCATGGTTTTCAGCTTTGCCGTAAATTTTGGCTGTTTGAGTATTGACTTCAGCCGCGACAACACCAGCCACTGATTCCAGTGCTTTTTGGGTTTTGCCAGCACATTTCATACAGCTTAAACCTGAAAGCCGTAGTTCAACATCGGGGTGAGTTGCCAGAGTGGCTTCATAACCCGCATCAATAATGGCAGCAATCAATGTATCTTGAGTTACACTACCGATCACTTTAGCGTATTCAAGGGTGACTTCTGCTTGTTCAACACTTGACAGATTTTCCAGTGTCTTTTTGACACTGCCGACACAGTGCATACAGGTCAAGCCCTGAAGTGCGAGAATGGTTGTTGTGGACATAACAAAATCTCCTGAAACAGAGTGATATACTTATCATTATCCTTTTAGGCTAAACCTTCCTGCAAGGGGAAGGTCAAGGGGAAAATATGAATATCAGTGAGATTGCCCGTAAGACCGGTTTAACCAGTAAAGCCATTCGGTTTTATGAAGAAAAAGATCTGATTATTGCACCAGAGCGGGGAGATAATGGTTATCGTTTTTACCAACAGAAACATATTGATGAATTGATACTCTTACGTCAGGCGAGAGAAATAGGGTTCACGATTGAAGAATGCCGGGAGTTATTACGGTTATCCCGCAATCCCAATCGTCACAGCATAGATGTGAAAACAGCGACGCTACAAAAAGTGACTGAAATAGAAGAAAAAATTGTGAAATTACAGCAGATAAGGGAAAAGCTATTAGCGTTAGCTGCCGAATGCCCGGGAGATAATGGGGCCGATTGCCCCATAATTGAACAACTATCTGGTTGCTGTGCCAATCATGATTGATGAGATACAGGCTTAACCTTTAATGTGATCCCGTCAACGGCAATGATTTCAACTTCGGTGTTGGCAGTCAGTTCGCTGTCACAATGAATGCGCCAACTGCCATCAGCCAGTTTGATACGCCCATAGCCATTTTCGGTATCTGCGATTAAACGGGCGTGTAGCCCAACTAACTGCTGGTTTTTCTGATTGAGCATTTTATCGCTATTGCGCGGACGGTAACGCAGCCAGCTACGCCATGCAATGGCAGAGAGTAGTGTCAAGACAGCGAACAGCGTGCCTTGCAGTTCCCAGCTCATTGCAGGGAAAATCCATGTGATCAGGGCAACAGTCACGGCAGCGATCCCTGTCCACAGCAAATACCCCCCTGTTCCCAGCAGTTCAGCAATTAATAGTAGCCCACCAAAACAGAGCCAAAACCAGACTGGTTGCGTGGCAATCTGTTCAATCATAGTCGTTATCCTGAATTAGTTGTTTATATTGAGCCGTTATTTATCCTGCTTGCTCTTCTTGCTTTCATTGATCAACTCAGCAATGCCTCCTATAGCACCCATCAGATTGCTGGCATCCAACGGCATCATGATCACTTTGCTGTTATCGGCGGCGCCAATACTGGTCAGGGCGTCGGTATACTTCTGAGCGACGAAGTAGTTAATCGCCTGCATATTACCGTCGGCAATAGCGTCAGAGACCATTTTTGTTGCCCGTGCTTCGGCTTCTGCGGCACGTTCACGGGCTTCCGCTTGCAGGAACGCGGATTGACGTTCACCTTCAGCTTTCAGGATCTGGGACTGTTTTTCACCTTCAGCTTTCAGAATGGCTGCCTGACGAATACCTTCTGCTTCAAGAATATCTGCACGTTTGGTACGTTCAGCTTTCATCTGAGCATTCATCGCAGAGATCAATTCCTTAGGTGGACGTACATCGCGGATCTCAATACGGGTGATCTTCACTCCCCATGGGTTAGTGGCTTCATCAACGATCGTCAGCAGACGGCTGTTGATTAAATCACGCTGAGACAACATTTCGTCCAGTTCCATTGAACCCAGAACAGTACGGAAGTTAGTCATGGTCAGGTTAATAATCGATAGTTCAAGGTTGCTGACTTCATAGGCAGCACGTACCGGGTCAACAACCTGAATAAAGCAGACAGCATCAATGGTGACATTGGCGTTATCGCGGGAAATAACTTCTTGCGATGGGATATCCAATACTTGCTCCATCATATTGATTCTACGACCAATACGATCAATAAATGGTATCAGGATATGCAATCCCGGTGTCAATGTGCGGGTATAGCGGCCGAAACGTTCTACTGTCCACTGATATCCTTGTGGAACGGTTTTCACACAAGTAAAGATGATGACAACCGCAATAATGATCAGAATGGGGACAGCCCCAAGAGAGAGTAAGTCCATAATAATTCCTCTATTAGTTAATCATGGAATACAAAAAATCTCTGATTAATAGAGTAAGGAGTATACTTGACGACGATATTTAGATGCCAGTGCATCTCCGGCTCCGAGTGCAGAGATAATATCCATCAACGTTTTTTTCACTTCGCCATTGCCAGCAGAGAGATCTTTTTTCAGGAAACCTAACAGCAGTTCAAGGGCTTCTTTATTACGTCCGACTTCATGTAATTTAGATGCCAGTTGAATCGCAAGTTCTGCATTTTCTGGCTGTGCTGCCATTTCTTGCAGAAGTTTTTGAATTTCAGGTGAATCAGCAGCTTGTTTATGTGATTCAATGGCCATCAGCAAATCATGATAACGCTGATCCTGATTTTCCAATGGAATAGTTTCCAGTATCTTTTGGGCGTCTTCTAACTGATTGAGTGAAATATGGACTTCAGCCAAGAATAAACTCAGCTCAGTATCCTGTGGATCTGCCTGATATGCTTCTTTCAACAGAGGTAAGGCTTCCAGATTTTTGCCTTCAGCAAGCAATTCACTTGCTTGTTCCAGCGGCGATTTTTCATGTTGCTGCAAAAGTTGGGCAAACATTTTTCTGATATTTTCGTCTGTCTGTAACCCTTCGAAACCATGAACAGGACGGGCTTCACGAACAAAAAGCACAGTTGGTACGGTACGTACACCAAATTGCGCAGAGATATGACCTAATTGATCGCAATTGACCTTAGCCAGAGTAAATTGCCCCGCATATTCATGTGCGAGCTTATCAAGAGTCGCTTCTAACTCGTGACAATGGAGATCTTGTGGTGACCAGAAATAGAATACCACAAGCTGATTTAAGGACTGCTGAACAGTTGGAGCAATATTAGATTCATTGATGTGAACAATCTGAGCAGTGTTGCTGTTAGTATTCATTGTCGATTCCATGGGATTCTCTCTTTAAGTTCGTTATCAGGCGATTGTCCCCTTTCACTTTGCAAATATATGAATGGGTATATATGAACAATAGATAGGGATGACCTATGTCTTTTTCAATCTCAGTTTTGCCAATACACAATCTTATCGATTAGCTTCGCGGGTAACATACGACGAAGAAGCGTGACAGCGTGAGACAACAATGTTACGGGATAGCGTAACTTGGGGGTAGGGCTTTCCAGTGCATGAATTAACTTGGTGACAACATCTTCAGGAGCAAGCATTAAACGACGTGCAAGCGCCGGATTCTCAACAGGATGGTCGCTTTCGGCCTGAGCAACGTTTTCTGTAAAACGTGTATTAATTGGCCCCGGTTCTATCAGGCTGACTTTGATCCCTGTTCTGAATAATTCCATTCTCAGAGCATCAGACCAGGCTTCAAGTGCATGTTTGCTGGCAGCATATGCACCACGGCCGGGTGTAGAAATTAATCCTAGCACAGAACTGGTTTGGATTATCCGCCCTTCACCATTGGCACGGATGGCTGGTAATAACAGGCATGTTAATTGATGGGCGCCAAAGAAATTGGTGGAAAACTGTTTTTCCATCTGTTCACGGGAAATGTTTTCCAACGATCCGTAAATCCCGAACCCTCCGTTATTGAATAGTCCGAACAAACGACCATTAGTTAACTCAATCACGTGTTCAGCTGCTCTTTTGACGCTTTCTTTATCATCCAAGTCCAATTCTATAGGCTCTAAACCTAATTCACGCATATGTGCCAAATCCGCAGACTTGCGACAAGCAGCCAGGACACGATAACCGCGTTGATGAAGGGCTTTGGCGGTGGCTAATCCGATACCGCTGGAACAGCCAGTAATAAGAACTGCTTTTTGCATAACTTTACCTGTTAAATTACATCAGCTTACTGAAATAAATGATTTACTATTAATTAATGAATATTTTTACTTATGGGTGATATATGCTGACAGTTTGCTGGACATCCAATCAGCAATAAAAGGTTGTGCGGTTTGATTGGGATGCAGCCCATCATCTTGCATCCATTCTGGCTTGATAGCAACGTGCTCCATAAAAAATGGCAATAAAGGGATTTGATTGTGTTTTGATAAAGAAGGGTAAATTTTGGCGAAAGATTCGGTGTAGCGTTTTCCATAATTCGGCGAAATATAGATTTGCATCAATAATGGGTTAGCGTTGGCTTGTTTTACCAAGGTAATGATCTTTTGCAGATCTTGTTCTATTTGCCGGGCCGGAAAACCACGTAAGCCATCGTTCGCTCCGAGTTCGATCAGAACCCATTTAGGATTGTGTTGTTTCAGTAACTCAGGCAGACGTTCAAGCCCCTGTGCTGCGGTATTACCGCTGATACTGCCATTAATGACGGTTATTTTATTACCGGATTGCTGCCATTTTTTTGCCATTAGGGTGGGCCATGACTGCTCAATGGGCAGGCGATAGCCAGCACTGAGACTATCTCCTAATATAAGTAGAGTATCAGCCGCCACTGCTCTGGCACTGCATAGCACTAACAAGAAAAGGAAAAGTACATGGCTGTAGAAAGTATTCTTGAAGTTCATAATCTCATTAAACATGTTGGCCAAGGGGAACAGGTAATTAATATATTGCAAGGTGTTGAGCTACTTGTCGAGCCGGCACAGACAATTGCATTAATTGGTGAGTCAGGTTCAGGGAAATCCACTTTGCTGGGCATTATTGCCGGTTTGGATGATGGCAGTTCAGGGGAAGTGCATTTGCTGGGACAGAATATCAGCCGTATGGACGAAGAACAGCGGGCACAATTACGGGCAGAAAATGTGGGTTTTGTTTTCCAATCGTTTATGTTGATCCCCACCCTGAATGCGTTGGAAAACGTTCAGCTCCCGGCACTTTTGCGTGGAGAATCCGAAAGTCATAGTCGCCAGCAGGCTATCGAATTACTCGAACAGTTAGGATTGGGAAAACGGCTGAAACATATGCCGGCCCAACTTTCGGGTGGAGAACAGCAACGGGTTGCATTGGCCAGAGCATTCAGTACTCGCCCAAAAATCCTGTTTGCGGATGAACCGACGGGCAATCTCGACCGTCAAACTGGTGACCGTATCGCAGATCTGCTTTTTTCGCTCAACCACGATTATGCTACGACACTGATTCTGGTGACACATGATAATCAGCTTGCAGCCCGCTGCCAGCGCCGTTTGCGTCTGATGGATGGAAAATTGCGGGAGGAAGCATGATCTGGCGTTGGTTTTGGCGTGAATGGCGTACACCATCGCTATTGATTGTCTGGTTGTCCCTGACGTTAGCTGTGGCGTGTGTATTGGCATTAGGACGTATTGGTGATCGCATTGATCAGAGTGTCCATTATCAGAGCCGCGATTTTCTGGCAGGCGATCTGGTATTACGTGCATCGTATCCTGTTGATGGATCCTGGCTAAAGCTGGCTCAGGAAAAAGGATTGACATTAAGCCGTCAAATCTCATTTTCAACCATGACTTATGCAGGAGATATTCCGCAACTGGCTCAGGTTAAAGCAACCGATGAACGTTACCCGTTGTATGGTGAACTGGAAACTAATCCAAAGGGATTAAAGCCAGAGAAAGGTTCTGTACTGGTTGCTCCCCGTTTGCTGGCACTATTGAATATTAAAGTCGGGGATAACCTTGATGTCGGGGATACCACATTGAGAATCAGTGGCGAACTGTTGCAAGAGCCGGATAGTGGTTTTAATCCATTCCAGCTTTCTCCCCGTATTTTAATCAATATTGATGATGCCAGAGCGACAGGCGCAATTCAGCCGGGAAGCCGTTTGACTTATCGTTATATGTTTGCTGGTTCGCCAGAGGCGGTTCAATCATTCCGGCAACTGATCGATCCACAGTTAAAAGCGGATCAGCGTTGGTTGACACTAAAACAGGATAATGGCGCGTTGGCACAATCCATCGAACGTGCCCAACAATTCTTGTTGTTGTCGGCATTACTGACATTATTGCTGGCCGTAGCAGCGGTAGCCGTTTCCATGACTCACTATTGTCGTAGCCGACACAATCTGGTTGCGATCCTGAAAACACTGGGAGCAGGGCGTTGGGCGTTGCGTCAGTGGATCATTGGGCAGTGGTTGGTGATATTGCTTGCAGCTACGACAGTCGGTTCCATTCTGGGGCTGGTTTTTGAATCGCTATTGATTCGGGTACTGGCCACTATGCTACCTAAGATGTTACCGGAAGCAGGGATGTGGCCGTGGGTATGGGCGATTGGAGCGCTGTTCAGTATTGCTCTGCTGGTGGGCATTCGGCCCTATCGCCAACTGATGGCAACTCAGCCATCAAGAGTATTACGAAGCGATGTCACCGCGTCTATCTGGCCATTACGTTATTATCTGCCTGCGGTAGCACTGCTGGTTACTGGTGGATTAGTCTTATTGGCAGGAACTGAGCCACTGTTATGGTCATTGCTGGCAGGTATACCAGTTGTTGCATTGTTATTAGGCATATTGGGCTGGAGTGGTTTGTGGTTACTGCGCCGTATCACATTTCGCCAGTTGAGCCTGCGTCTGGCGGTCAGCCGACTGTTGTGCCGCCCATTCCAGACGATGACACAATTAGCAGCATTTTCACTTTCCTTCATGTTATTGGCACTGCTTGTCATGGTGAGAGGAGATTTACTGGGACGATGGCAGCAACAGTTACCACCAGATAGCCCGAATTATTTTCTGGTTAACATGACTCAGCCGCAAATTGCTCAGGTAAATGATTTATTGGCAAACTATAAAGTGAAGCCAACGGAATACTATCCTGTGGTGTTAGCACGTTTAACAGAAATTAATGGGCAGCCGGCAATTGAATGGGCTGATGAAAAGCACCCCAAAAGTACAACAGTACGCCGTGAACTCAATTTAACATGGAAAAAAGAATTGCCACCGTTTAACACCCTTGTGGAAGGAAGCTGGCCGCCGAAACCCAAAGAAGTTTCTATGGAGCAAGGGGTTGCAGAGCAATTGCAGATTAAGGTTGGAGATAAATTGACTTTCACCGGGGACACCCGAACTTTTGCGGTGACAGTCAGCAGCATTCGCAAAGTGGATTGGGAAAGCCTGTATCCGAACTTCTTCTTTATTTTTGCCAAAGAAACACTGGAGCACCAACCGCAAACATGGTTGACCAGCTTCCATTATGAGGGAAATGGAAGATTGTTAACGGAACTGAATCGTCATTTTCCAACAATCAGTATGCTGGATATTGGCTCTATGATTAAGCAGATACAAGGTATCTTGCAGCAAGTTAGCCGGGCGTTGGAAATTATGGTTGTGTTGGTGATGGTCTGTGGTGGATTACTTTTATTGGCACAGATTCAGGTTGGTATGAACCAACGACAGCTTGAACTGGTAGTTTATCGAACATTGGGAGCCAGTAAGAAACTGTTGCGTCGTACATTGTGGAGCGAATTTGTCTTGCTCGGTTTTATGGCAGGTTTGGCTGCGGCATTTGGTGCCGAAATTGCACTTTGGTTGTTACAGACAAAAGTTTTTGATTTTCCGTGGCAACCGCAGTGGCTGATGTGGCTCCTGTTGCCGATTATCAGCAGTCTGTTGCTTTCATTGTGTGGTGGTTGGCTGGGTATCCGGCTATTGCGCAGACAAGGACAATATCGACGTTTACCAGAATAACGTTTACTAAAATAAATAGCACATTAGTTGTTCATGGGAAGCTACAGAATCAGGCTTCCCATGTTTTGTGTCCGTGTTTTTCAAAGTAACATCAGCCAAATTCAGCCCTCAATTTCGGCAGGATTTGATCGCCGAATATTTTCAAGCCTTCAATATAATCAGGAAATATCAACATTACCCCATCCAATTCACAGGTACGCAGCAAATCCGACAGTTGTTTATAGCAAGTATCTGCTGTTCCGATAGCAGTATGAGTCATGAAAGCGTTTTGAGATCTTTCTACCATCGCATTACTTTTTCCATCCACATCGACACCAAAACTGTGCATCATATTTCTGACCGCCTCTACATCCAAACCCTGACGATAGAATTGAGCAAGGGTTTCGGCATAAGCATCACTTTCAGCACAAATGATTGTACACATGCAAAATGTCTTGGTTGTGGTGTTGTATTCTGAGGCAATGCGTTTGGCGGTTAAACTGATCCTGCGGGTCTCTGTTTCATCTTTACCGCCAATGAAACAGACATCGGTATGGCGTACACTGAAACGCAGGCCGCGTTCGGACTGGCCGGCACAAACTAAATAAGGGCGAGGGTGTGAAAGAGGTTTGGGGTCAGAGACACACTGTTTCAGATTGAAATACGCTCCTTGATAATCAACTTGTTTTTCGCGCCAAAGCCGTTTTATCAATCGCGTCCATTCCTCTGTCATAGCATAACGTTGATCGTGATCCAGTCTGCTGTCCCATTCCCCCATCTGTTCAAATTCATCGCGGAATGAGCCAGAGACAATATTCAGCCCGGCACGCCCTTGACTGATATGATCCAAAGTAGCGATCATTTTGGCAGTAACCGCCGGATTGTGCAGGCCAGCATGAACCGTTGCGATCAACTTGGCGCGATGAGTTACTTCAGCAATGCCAGCCATCATGGTGACAGATTCGAGTGAACTACCCCAATGATCAGTTTCACCGCCAAAACCGCGCCATTTTCCCATGGACATAATGAAATCAAGGCCGATTTGATCGGCAAGAATAGCCGCCTCACGGTTTTGTTTATAAGACGAATCCAATGGCGGCGTGTTTTTGGAAATAATCCACCCACCTTTGGCAATAGGCAGAAATACACCGAACTCTTTCTTTGACATCACTATTTCCTTATTTGTGTGCTGTTTCAGGGTATGGTAATCATTATTTAGCGAATTTCGTCAGTGAGCTTCTCATTTTCGACTGAATCGTCTCTCATTTTTTGGCTGGAGGTTTCATCATCAGTGTTACAACTAACACGACAAATACAGGGATAGCAATGATGAGAAAAGCCCATGTAAAACTACCGGAATAATCTTTTATGGCACCGGCAAAGAAAGGTGCCAGACACGCCAGAGTAGAAATCAGGTTCATGATCGAGAATAGTTCCAGATAAGGCTTACGGCCAAAATAATTGGCGAGCAGGACACTGGAAGCGAGGAAAGTCATACCATAACCCATGCCGACAAACAGTGTGAAGGCAATCAGGAATGGCCATGAAGAGGCGATACTCAAGGCGATTAAGCCAAAAATAATGATAGCCAGACTGCCAACCAGCAGTTTTTTGGGATCAAGCCACTCTCCTATGGCACCACTGGCCAACCTTGAAAAAGCATTGATGAAAGCCATAGAACTCAGTAACCCAGCGGCAATCGCTTCACTGAAACCATTTTCGATAATATGGGCGACGGCAAAGCTATTCACCGTAATACCACACCACAGAAACGCCGTATAGGTTGCGGCAATGATATAAAATTGCCATGTGCACAGTGCTTGTCGGGCTGTCCAGAACTGCCTGGTACGATAAATACTGGGGGGATTTTCGCTGTTGTGCTTTTGATTGACTGCCTTAGCATGAGCCATTTCCTGTTCTCCTTCCTGAAGAACAAGAATGGTCAGGATAACAAAAACAGCCAGAATGACGGCAGAGATCATCCAGTGCATTCTCCACGTTCCCCAGACACGGGTTGCCAGAAAATAGATCCATGGGCCAATCACGCCTCCCAGTCCTCCAATCGTAAAATAGAAACCGAAAGCAAGGGACTGTTTTTCATATAATCGTGAAATAACATAGGTGCCGGGCACGGTTGCCAGAAAAGTAAACCCGACCCCAATTAAAGCCGTTCCGATAAAATACGATGAAATAGTATGCGTGTGATAAAGGTTGTAGAAGCCAGCCAGAAAAATCAGCAGGCCAATAAATAGCGTGAAGCGAACGCCAATTTTGCGAATGCACACCGTTGGCAGGAAACTGGATAACCCGCAAGTCAGGCCAAGCAGAGTGAACCCCAAACCAGCATCAGTCCAGCTCCAGTCCAGCTCGTTTATCATGCTGGGCAGGACAACACCCAACGACGTAAAGGTTGTTGCTGTGGACAAAAAATAAACCATGCCTAAAAGTATCAGCAAAAACCACTGATAAGTACGTCCGAATTTGTCGTGTTGAATGGACATTGTGACCCCATCAAGGAATAAACCATTAAAAACGGTACTATCTTAAGTGCTTATTAAAAAAAGCTGTATCGAATAAATATCCCATAGCTAAATTGGTTTGTGCGAAAGTAAGACGTATCTTTTATTTTGTACTTATTTTTAACCGGATTGATGACAATACCTGTCCACAGATGACCGGGTTGATACCCCAATTTTTTCCCCAGGTCATAATGTAACTCTGGTTTGAAATCAAACATCTCTGGATTATCGCGCCGTCCCAGTGTGTAGTCGAACGTTCCTGCAATGCGGAAATCCCCCAGACGATTACTGAAAGGAATACCATAGTCGATGTGGATGCGTTGATCGTTCCAGTTCCCTTTTGCGTTGTTTTCAAAATAAAAAATGGTTCGTAACCAACTGAACCCATCTACCTGCCAGTCAAAGCTGATACCGGGGAAATAGTCATATTTTACGTTTTTAGTTTTAGCAATCCACTGAGCAAACAGCACATCTTTCAATGGGCCATAGGAAAAGTCATATCCTGTCATTTTGCTGGCACTGAGTCTGGGCACAAATTTATAGTAATAGGTGCTTTTATCGCCTTTATAATCATTTTGCAGTGAATTTTGCCAAATACTGTAGACATACATATCACCAATTTTGTAATCACCGAAGGCTTCAATGATAGGCGAGAGGGTTTTCTCAGGGGCAACTTTATTTCCGAGTTGGAAATAAAGGCTGGTATCGATTGATTGAAAATTGACAAAAGCACTGGCTTGCACAGGTGACGAAAAAAGAAAACATAAGGAGATGACAGATAAACCGGTACTTGTTGCGGTCACAGACCTGAATGTATTGTTTATTCTTTGCTTCCTTAGAAATGGCACTTAATTTCTCCTCGTTATTTTATGGGGAATTAGGTGAATTCCTCTTTATCCTTTAACTTAATGTTATAATTAGCAAAATGCTAGAGTTAAAATCAGCATTTGGTTGTGATGAGTGGTGTAATCAATTTTCTCTATGTATTTATTTACTTGAAAAGTATGTAACTCTGAGGGGAATGTTTCACCATGTTTACTTTGATGAGAAAGATACCTACTATAGCAACTGACCGCTTTTCTGAGAAATTGCACTTAATTATTAGGCGAATCCGCCGTTTAATATAAATCAGATTAATTTTTCAATTAATATCAGTGCTGAGATAAATATTATGTATACAGGAATTGTACAAGGTACAGAAAGCGTATTATCACTCAATAAAAAAGATGGATTCAGCACAATAGTAATTAGTAATGATAATCATTTTTTTGATGATATTGCTATTGGAGCCAGTGTTGCTATTGATGGCACTTGTCTGACTGTCACTCAATTTAGCGAAAATAAAATCACTTTTGATATTTCCGATTTTACTGCTGATACCACAACGTTAAAGTTTCTTTCCATTGGGGATAAAGTCAACATTGAACGCTCACACCAGATGTATAAAGAAAATGGGGGGCACAATCTTTATGGACATATAGAAGGGATTGCTGAAGTAGTAGAATTTACTGCAACAGGTGAAACTTATCGGTTGGTTATTCGGATCCCCCAAGACAATATTAAATATTTTTTCTTGAAAGGTTTCATCGGACTTCATGGCTGTAGTTTAACTATCAATGGTATTGATGAAGAGAATAAAACCATTGCCTTAAATCTGATCCCTGAAACCTTAAGATTAACCAATCTCAGTAAGATCAAAGTAGGGGATTTCCTTAATTATGAAATCGACCAAACCACAAGGACTATTGTAGATACACTATCCAGAATGTTATTAAAGAAATAGCTTGTTGCAGTTGACATAAGGAGTGGTAATTTATTTAAAATGATTACCACTTCCTGCGGTTTTCTTCAGTTTAATTTGTCTTGTGCCCATTTCAGGCCAGTTTGGTACTCTTCAGGCAATAACGAGCTTAATGTTTGTAGTGCCGCTCTTAATATATCTCTGTCAGAATGAACCAGATTCAGATGCCCTACCTTACGCATTGAACGAACTTCCTTATCATACCAATGTAAACGAACGAGCGGTAAGCTGAGCCATTCAGGATTTATTTCTGTACCGATCAGATTGACCATCACTGAAGGCGCCAATATTTCCGGTTGAGGCATAGGTAAATCGAGAATTGCCCGTAGATGAAGTTCAAATTGACTGATGGAAGCACCATTTTGTGTCCAGTGACCGCTATTGTGTACCCGTGGTGCCAGCTCATTAATCAGCAAATCATTACCAACAATAAAGCACTCCATCGCCATGACACCAATATAATTCAGATGCTCCATGATAATGGACAGCATTTTTTCTGCTTGTTGTTGTAGTTGATGATGTGAATTTGGCAAAGCAACACTTGTACGTAAGATACCTTCCTGATGTAGATTATGGGTCAGTGGATAAAATACCGATTTTCCCTGAGCGTTACGGGCACCAACCAGAGAGACTTCCCCTGAAAATGGAATACCTTGCTCCACAATACATTCACCGTAAATTTCGGGCGGCAATTCAGCTTCATCACCCGGTCGGATACGCCATTGGCCACGGCCATCATAACCCCCGGTACGACGTTTAACGATAATAAAATCACCTAGTTCGTTAAACAACTGTGGCCATTGGTTGGGATCAGCCAGTACCTTCCACGGCGCTGTCGCCAACTCAAGACTATCCAGGAGTTGCTTTTGTGGCAGGCGATCAGCCAGTTGCGGAAAAATATCACGGTTAATAAAGGTACTGTGATGAGCGAGTTCGCGGGTTAAGTCCGTCTCAGGCCAACGCTCAATTTCAGCGGTGATGATACTGCTCTGATAGGGAACGGATTCTGGTTCAGCGTTCAGCCCAATCGGATAGACCGCTATTCCTAATGGTTCACCTGCCTGACGCAGCATTCTACCCAATTGGCCATTACCCAGAACACAAACAGGCTTCATGCTTCCTCCCGAGGGTCTGGATTATCCAGAACATCCTGAGTTTGTGTCTGACGCCACTCTGACAGACGTTGGAACAGGGCAACATCATGTAATGCTAATACCTGAGCCGCCAACAATGCTGCATTTGCTGCTCCCGCTTTGCCGATAGCCAGCGTACCAACCGGAATGCCTTTTGGCATTTGTACGATGGAATAGAGACTATCAACACCACTCAACGCAGCACTCTGTACAGGGACACCAAATACAGGAACTAAGGTTTTAGCTGCCAGCATTCCCGGCAGATGGGCTGCGCCACCTGCACCAGCAATAATTACATCAAAACCGTTTGCTTTCGCCTGTTCGGCAAAATGAAAAAGTTTATCGGGTGTTCGGTGCGCCGAAACAACTTCAACATGGAAAGGAATACCAAGGGAGGTTAAAACATCGGCTGCATGTTGCATTGTTGCCCAGTCGCTTTTTGACCCCATGACAATAGCAATTTTGGCATGATGTGGCGTTTCTGCTGTAAAGGTAACCGTTGTTGTGGAAATAGCTTTTTCGGGATCAGGGCTTGCCGTCATAAATCAGATGCTCCTGTATTGGATGTCCACCAGAACCAAGATCAAAATAATATTGTAAGGCGGTGGATCATATCATGCGAATTGCACAAGGAAAACGTTTGCGTTGTTTGATTCGCCGATTTTTCCAGTAAAAGATCAGAGAGTTCAAAAAGGAAAAAATATCAGTTCAATAGATGCTTCTGTCACTTTAAACATCGAACCCTGATTGTGCCAGGCCCCTAATACGCCACGATGCACAGTTTTATCGCTGATTTGGATATCATGGATCGCTGGACGATGGGTATGCCCGTGGATCATCCAATCGACCTGATATTTGTTAAAGTGTTCAGTAACAGTCTGTTGGTTGACATCCATGATTGATTCGGATTTCTGGCGGTTAGCATATTGGCTTCCGGCCCGCATTTTGGCTGCAATTTTTAGCCGAATAAATAAGGGAAGAAGTAAAAACAGCCGCTGGATCCACGGGGTATGTACTCGTTTACGATATTGTTGATAACCTGCGTCATCGGTGCAAAGTGTATCGCCGTGCAAGATCAGAATACGTTTACCGTATAATTCCAATACCTTTTCTTGCGGCAGCAGAATCAGACCACTCTCTTTGGCAAACCGGGAACTTAACAAAAAATCACGGTTACCATGAAGAAAATAGCACGAAACCCCTTTTTGTTTCAGTGTATTAAGTGCCTGGGCTATTTCAGTATGCAGGGGATTGGGATCATCATCACCAATCCAGTAATCAAAAAAATCACCGAGGATATACAGGCTTTCAGCATGAATTGCATCTTCACGCAAAAAATGTAGAAAACCGGCAGTAATTGCCGGTTCTTGCGCACTGAGATGCAAATCTGCAATAAACAGTGTACTCATGTAACGATTAACTATTCTCTGACTGTGGATATTGTATAAATAATTATTCGCTGACAGTAACACGTTCAATGATCACATCTTCGTGTGGTACATCTTGGTGCATACCGCTGCGGCCAGTGGAAACACCTTTAATTTTATCAACTACATCCATGCCTTCCACAACTTCAGCAAATACACAGTAACCCCAGCCGTCCGGGCGCTCTGAGCGGAAGTTCAGGAAATCATTATCAACAATGTTGATGAAGAATTGAGCCGTTGCAGAATGCGGATCATTGGTACGTGCCATTGCGATAGTACCACGACTGTTCTTCAGGCCATTATTGGCTTCGTTCTGGATAGGGGATTGAGTCGTTTTTTGCTTCATACCAGGTTCAAAACCACCACCTTGAATCATGAAGCCATTGATGACGCGGTGAAAAATAGTGTTGTCGTAGAAGCCTTCACGGCAGTAATTCAAGAAATTTTCAACAGTTACAGGCGCTTTTTCGGCGAAAGTATTAATTACGATATCGCCGAAATTGGTATGAAAAGTCACCATAATAGAAATCCTAATAATAGTTTTGACTGACCCTAATATTCTAGAGTGTTCGGAACAAGGGCTTTTATACCATATCTGTGATCTTGAGTCAGTACTCAGCAATCCCATGTGAACAAGGTGGATCGCAATGCTTGCAAAGCTCACCATATCAAGGTGAAATAGCCCACCTGGCTTTTCATATTATAGTTTATTTATATAGCTGATAAGGAAGCCTATAATCAGCGGATTTGTTCGCTTTTATTACACGTACATCAATTTTTACGGAAAACCCACCGATGCTAAAAATTTTCAATACTCTCAGTCGCCAAAAAGAAGAATTTAAGCCGATCCATAAAGGGAAAGTGGGCATGTACGTGTGTGGCATCACCATTTATGATCTGTGTCATATTGGTCATGGCAGAACCTTTGTTGCTTTTGACGTCATTTCCCGTTACCTGCGTTATTTAGGCTATGATTTGACCTATGTTCGTAATGTTACGGATATAGATGATAAAATTATCAAGCGTGCTATTGAAAATAATGAAAACTGTGAAGCGCTGACTACACGTATGTTGAATGAGATGCACAGCGATTTTGATGCACTGAATATTCTGCGTCCAGATTCAGAGCCACGTGCAACTCAGCATATTCCTGAGATTATTGAATTCACCGAGCAGCTAATTAAACGTGGTCATGCTTATGTTGCAGATAACGGTGATGTGATGTTTTCCATTGACACCAATCCTGATTATGGGCTGCTTTCTCGTCAGGATCTTGAGCAATTGCAGGCGGGGGCACGTGTTGAAGTTGCTGATGTAAAACGTAATCCAATGGATTTTGTGTTGTGGAAAATGTCCAAGCCGGGTGAACCTGGCTGGGAATCTCCATGGGGCTCAGGCCGTCCGGGTTGGCACATTGAATGTTCTGCTATGAATGCCAAACAGTTGGGGCATCATTTTGATATTCATGGCGGTGGTTCGGATTTAATGTTCCCGCATCATGAAAATGAGATTGCACAATCTACCTGTGCTCACGATGGCCCTTATGTGAACTATTGGATGCATTCTGGCATGGTGATGGTGGATAAAGAGAAGATGTCCAAGTCTCTGAACAACTTCTTTACTATTCGTGATGTGCTGGAATATTACGATGCTGAGACTGTGCGTTATTTCCTGATGTCTGGCCACTATCGCAGCCAGTTGAACTATACGGAAGAGAATCTGAAACAGGCTCGTACCGCACTTGAGCGCCTGTATACTTCTCTGCGTGGTACAGATAAATCTGCTCAGCCTGTTGGTGGTGAAGCTTTTAAATCCCGTTTTGCGGAAGCGATGAATGATGACTTCAACACGCCGGAAGCCTATTCTGTACTGTTTGATATGGCTCGCGAGATCAACCGCCTGAAAGCAGATGATATAGTTGCGGCGAATGGTCTGGCGGCTGAGCTACGTAAACTGGCGGGTATTCTGGGTCTTCTGGAGCAGGATCCTGAACAGTTCCTGCAAAGTGGTGCCCATGAGGATGGTGACGTTGCCCAAATTGAAGCGCTGATTAAACAGCGTAACGATGCTCGTAAAAACAAAGATTGGGCTTTGGCTGATGCCGCGCGTAACCAGCTTAATGCAATGGGTATCGAACTGGAAGATGGCCCACAGGGTACAACATGGCGCCGTAAATAATCAATTTTTTCTGAGCCGTCAATATGTCAAAACCGCCCATATATGGGGCGGTTTGTTTTATTACAGCAATATAATATGTAATGTTTTAATTACAGTAATATTTGTAGTGATATTATTTTTTATAGTCAAACTTATTTGATAAATAAAGCAGGCTATTCTATTGATTCGTATTTAAATATTTAGGATAGAAAGCATTTCCTGAGTGATAAGTGACTTTTCCTGAAGAAGTATCTCGTTTTATAGAAATAAAAGAAGAATGACTCAGATGTTCTGGTATTTGATGCTTACTATCACTGGAATCGAGATTCAAAAGAGAAATAGTCACTCTGCGTTTAGATTTACTTAACTTATAAGGCATACCCAACAACCTTCTTGCAGCTCTATTACTATACATAATCAACTCCTTTTCAGTTGTAAGTGAGTCTCTCAGTATAGCAACTTATTAGAAAACCAAAATATTGTCAGCATGATTGTTTATTAAGATATCGTTAATGTCACATATCCCTGTAGAGCAAACCAGATAAATTTGTATTAAAAAAATGAAATCTGTTTATAAATAAAAAACTGCACCTTAAATGCGTAGAGAATATAAGGTACAGTTTTTCCGAAGGATATTATCGGAGACTTAATGCTACTGAGCTACCCTTCAACGCGCACAGATTCACCGTTAAAGGTAACGACTTTCCCGGCGACGATTTTGCAGCGTTTGCGGGTTTCCACCTGAGAATCAACTTCTACTAAACCCTCTGCAATCACGGTCTTCGCAGCACCACCACTTTCACACCACCCTTGAAACTTCAGTAAATCACACAGTTCTATATAAGGGTGACTATCTAAATTAAAAATTTCCATCAGTATCCTTCAGTTGTATCTACATCATGGTATTCCTCGCATGCTTGCAAGGTATTTTGAATTAATGTCGCAACTGTCATCGGGCCGACACCACCCGGCACAGGAGAAATCCAACTTGCGCATTCAGATGCCTTATCGAAATCGACGTCTCCGATGACTTTACCATTTTCCAGACGGTTGATGCCGACATCAATCACAATTGCACCGGGTTTAATCCATTCACCAGGAATGAAGTTGGGTTTACCAACAGCGACGACTAATAAATCGGCCTGTTCAACATGCTGGCGCAGGTTCTTGGTAAAACGATGCGTTACCGTAGTGGTACAGCCTGCTAACAGTAATTCAAGGCTCATTGGACGCCCGACAATATTGGAAGCACCAATGATAACGGCATTCAGCCCATAGGTATTGATATTACAGCGCTCCAGTAACGTCACAATACCTCGTGGGGTACAAGGGCGTAGCTTTGGCGCACGTTGACACAATCGGCCAATATTGTAAGGGTGAAACCCATCGACATCTTTATCGGGATGAATACGTTCCAGTACCTTAACATTATCAATACCGGCGGGGAGGGGAAGTTGAACTAAGATACCGTCGATTTCTGTATCTTCGTTCAGGTTATCTATCAGGGTGAGTAATTCGGCTTCGCTGGTGGTGTCTGGTAAGTCATAAGAGCGGGAAGTAAAACCAACTTCCTCACAAGCGCGGCGTTTGCTCGCGACATAAATCTGGGAGGCGGGATTTTCTCCTACTAAAACGACGGCAAGCCCGGGGGCACGTTTTCCAGCAGCAACCCGCTGCCTGACTTTTTCTGTAACTTCGTTTCTGATTGTCTGCGCAATCGTTTTCCCATCAATAATTTTTGCTGACATATATTTAAGATTCCATCATCAAGTATAGGAACACGAGCTATTTTGTCAGAACATGAATCACCTGTCAGTTATTAATAATTAATCATAAAATGAACATATGAGCTAAAAGGTCATTGACTCAAGCCATTATGCCCGTATAATCCACCCCTGCATTAATTGTGCTTCTTAATTTCACATCTCAATGCGCCCTTAGCTCAGCTGGATAGAGCAACGGCCTTCTAAGCCGTAGGTCACAGGTTCGAATCCTGTAGGGCGTACCATCCTTTAATATCTTAACGTCTTTCGAAGTCCACAAAACCCCACTAAATACGCATTGTTAGCCTTTTTTCGTTCTTCTATAGTCCAGTCAGGTAGGTTGAAATCCACGATCTGATGGGGGTATATTTAGGGGTACGTTCAGGTTCAATGAAGTGAGATACCCCCAGATGAAGCTAACAGCCCGACAGGTGGACACTGCAAAGCCGAAAGAAAAACCTTATAAACTTGCAGATGGTGGCGGACTATACCTATTGGTTAACCCTAATGGCGCTCGCTATTGGCGGTTGAAGTACCGGATCGCAGGCAAAGAAAAATTACTCGCATTAGGGGTATATCCTGATATCTCCCTCGCAGACGCAAGAACCAAGAGAAACGAAGCACGGCGGATGTTATCGGATGGCAATGATCCGATAGAGGAAAAGAAAGCTGAAAAGGCAGCCAAAGCGTTTGCAGTCAGCAATAGTTTTGAATCCATCGCCATTGAGTGGCACGAGCATAAACGCCCCAACTGGTCAAAAGGGTATGCCGAAGACATTCTGGAATACCTGAAAAAAGATATCTTCCCGTATATTGGTAAACGTGCTGTTACCGAGATTAAACCTGCCGAAATGTTGGCTGTGCTGCGAAAAATGGAGCAACGCGGTGTTTTGGATAAATTGAAAAAAAACCAGACAGGCCTGTCGGCAAATTTTCACCTATGCCGTGATTACAGGACGGGCTGAGTTCAACCCCGTTACCGATCTTGCCAGCGCACTTAAAGCACCGAAACAAAAACATTTCCCACACCTTTTAGCCGAACAAATGAATGGATTCCTCGTCGCCTTGGCGGGCTATAGCGGAAGCGAAGTGACTCAATCCGCGACACGTTTACTGATGCTTACCGGCGTGCGTACCATCGAATTGAGAGAATCAGAATGGACTGAATTCGATTTCGATAAGGATATTTGGCAGATACCTGCTGAGCGAATGAAAATGCGCCGCCCTCACATCGTTCCGCTATCCAATCAGGTTAAAGCCATTCTTATCAAACTGCACTCTATTACAGGGCGTGGGAAATACGTTTTTCCCGGACGTAATGATGCGGGGAAACCGATGAGCGAGGCCGCCATTAATCAGGTTATTAAACGCATTGGTTATGATGGCAGGGCAACCGGCCACGGCTTCCGCCACACCATGAGCACTATCCTGCATGAACAAGGCTATAACACTGCGTGGATTGAAACTCAGCTTGCCCATGTTGATAAGAACAGCATCCGGGGAACCTACAACCACGCCCAATATCTGGAGGGGCGCAGGGAAATGCTGCAATGGTATGCGGATCATATGGAGATGCTGGAACACGGTGAAAATGTGCTGATCGGAAAATTTGGCAAAATGGCGTAAAAATGCGGTGATTTTTTACACATCTGTGCCCGGGGCACAAGCGCTTGTTTTTCATACAAGCCATAGGTGTATGGTGTTTTTTTAGTCGGTGTTGGCAGTGCCAACAAAGTTATTTTTTTATACAGCCTATGGAAGGTGGGTGTTTTTTAGGCTGTTTTGGAGGCTCCAACAGTGACCGATTTTCATACAGCATACAATTGGGGTGCTGATACTCTCTATAAACCGATAAATTTCACAAATGGAGTAAACAATTAACGCTGTTCATTTAATATTGCTTTTTAAATAATCCGCCTGTCATCAAACAACGTCCACGATGAGCGCTCAAGGACTCGGTAACAGGAGATAAATAATATGACAATGACAGCACCGAAAGAAAATCTTATTCGTTTGCCCGAAGTTCAGCGCAGAACGGGTTATAGCAAGGCGTGGATCTACAAACTGATTAGCGATGGGGAATTCCCGAAACAAATTAAACTCGGCTCCCGTTCCATCGCGTTTATTGAATCAGAAATTGATAACTGGATTGCGCAACGTATCGCAGGATCACGAGCGGCATAGCACAGAAAAGAACATGACATAAGACACGTAATATAAAAAACAACGCCCCAGTGTGCGACAACACAACTGAGGCGTCTGACCAACAACCGTTATAAGAGGTAACGATAATGGCTGATATACAGCATACCCAAACTCACCCTAAATTTATACTTTCAGATAAAACAGCTCGTCAAAAATCGCTCGATCTGATCCAGTCCGTGAAAAAATCCGCGATGTATCATTGGGAAAATCTGCTGCCTGCGTGTGGCGTCGATATTCCCGCCAAGGGTAAACATGGTGCCTGCCCTGTCTGCGGCGGCACCGACCGTTTTCACTTTATCGACGATCACCATCATGGCAACTGGCATTGTCGCCAGTGTGATACTCCGAACTATGGCGATGGACTGGATTTAATAGCGAAAACCAACCGTATATCAATTCTTGAGGCAGCAAAAGTTGTTGCGGGTACGCTGTCATTACCTTTGCCCGAACCTAAACCAGCCAGAAAAACCATTCAAACAACACAGCCAATTGCCGACAGAGTGGCAGCTCTGATGGCGCAAACTGTTGCCGGACAATCTCCCTATCTGACCGCCAAAGGGCTGCATTGCCCTAATCAGCGACTGCTGTCTGATAATTCGGCAGTGTTGCGACTCGCAACACTGGACGGAAAAGTAACAGGTGCGCAGATCATCAAACCGGATGGCGAGAAAAAACTCTTCCCCGGCAGCCAGAAGAAAGGCGCGTTTATTCCTTTATCAACGCTGGAAGAGAATCCTAATACGGTCATAATTACCGAAGGTTACGCCACGGCACTCACAGTTAACCAATTCTGCAAAGGCGCTGTTCTGGCGGCGCTGGATGCAGGCAATTTGCTCTCCGTTGCACAATCAGTCAGGGAACGCTGGCCGGGCACGAAGATCATTATTGCCGCCGATAACGACGGGCATCACCCCGATGAGTTGGATAAAAACGGTAAACCGAAAGTGAATACCGGCAAAATCTCGGCAGAAAAAGCGGCTATTGCGGTGAATGGCTGGATCACGTTACCGCCGACAGAACATAAAGCCGATTGGGACGACTACCGCCAACAGTATGGTGTAGAAACGGCAAAGCTGGCGTTTGCTCAGGGGCTTTATCAACCGGCACCAATAACGAAAAAAGCAGTCATTCAGCCCAAGGATGCCGAATTGTCAAAACTAACCTTATGTCAGATGGGAGCCAGTCAGCGCGGAGAAGTATTACTGGCACGTTATGACGGTGATTTGGCACTGGATAGTGCTTCGGAAACCGTTCATCACTATGATGGTATTGTCTGGTGTCCGGTCAGTGACCGCGATTTACAGCGGGAAATGGTGGCGGCTTTTATGGAAGAGAAAATGCCGTACTCACCGCATGGCATTGGCTCTGCTGTGGATGCTCTGAAATTACAGCTTCCCATGATGAACTCGCCAGAGCGTCATTTAATCGGGTTCCGTAATGGGGTATTTGATCTGAAAATCGGTCAGTTCAGGCCTCATTACAAACATGACTGGTTATTGCTCGCGAATGATGTTGAATTCAATTCCCCTGTTTCGGGGGAAACCCTGCAAAACCATGCAACTCAGTTCTGGCACTGGCTTAACCGTGCAACAGCACACTGTGAAAACAAAGCAGAGAGAGTGCTGGCCGCGCTGTTTATGGTGCTGGCGAACCGTTGCGACTGGCAGTTATTTCTGGAAGTCACCGGTGCCGGAGGTAGTGGCAAAAGCATCTTTGCTGAAGTTTGCTCGATGTTGGCAGGCAAAGGAAATACGGTTTCTGCCAGTATGGCCGCACTGGAAAACCCACGGGAACGGGCGCTGATTGTCGGATATTCGCTGATTATCCTGCCCGACCAGACCCGCTATGTGGGCGATGGCTCCGGTATCAAGGCCATTACAGGCGGGGATGAAGTCGCCATTGACCCGAAGCACAAACAGCCCTATTCAACCCGCATTCCGGCTGTGGTGCTGGCGGTGAACAATAACGCCATGAGCTTCAGTGATCGCAGTGGCGGAGTGTCGCGGCGTCGGGTGATTTTCAACTTCTCCGAAGTCGTGCCGGAAAACGAACGCGATCCGCTTTTGCGGGACAAAATCGCGGCAGAACTGCCTATCATTATCCGGCAACTGCTTCACCGGTTTGCTGATCCACAAACTGCAAGGCGTTTATTGGCAGAGCAACAAAAATCCGAAGAGGCTTTGGATATCAAACGCGGTACAGATCCGCTGGTTGATTTTTGCGGTTATCTGGTGGCTTCTCATGAAGCTGATGGTTTGTTAATTGGCAATGCGGAAATCGTGCCGTTCAATCCCCGCAAATACCTCTATCATGCTTACCTTGCTTATATGAAAGGCAATAACCTGAATAAACCGGTTTCCGTGACCCGCTTCGGTATGGATATGCCCGGCGCACTGGCTGAATACAACCAGCATTACCTGCGTAAGAAAAGTAAACAGGGCATTCGCAGTAATCTGGATCTGAATATCGACACCGCCATCGAATGGCTGCCGAAACTGACAGAGAATAACCTGCCAGAAGAATAAATTGTTTCACACAGATAAAGATTCCCTAAAAATAGTAAAAAGTGTTCACTACTGTTCACCCTATGATTTAAATTAGATATATCAAGGCATTAAAGGATGAATAGTTATTTTTAAACTGTTCACAAGTCTTCACTCCTGTTCACCTTTTTCTGATTTAAAGGTGAAGGGTTGAGTGAAGAGTGGTGATGAGTTTAATTTTAAGTCATCATCCTTTAACAATATGAATTTAAATAAAAATATTTAGAGGTGAATAGGGTGAACAGTTTTATCCCTAATTCTTTAATAGGGAGGGGTTAAATAAAAATGGTTTTTCTGGCGGGTATGGTATTTTTCAGGATCTCTGATTTGTCTGGTTAATGTATTAGCCAGACAAATCAGAGAAGACAAGCGCAGCGCGTCAGTGTAATTTTAATCTGTTGTACTACACGAAATTAATATGAGGTAATCATCTGATTTTATTTAGTCATAGACATTAATCACAATTTTCTTGATGTGTTTTTATTCCTACTAGAATAGATAAATAATTCTGTTATATTCTACTCTGCACTGTACCTAAAATAGGCAATTGTTATTTCATTACTACATTATCTTTACTATTCAGGCATTCACTAAGGATTGATACACCAAAAGATTATGGAGGATACAAATGAGCAGGGTAATGGATAAAATCAACCAACTACTTGATCGCTCAGGGTTAAGATTTACATTAATTACGGAAAATTTACCCGAACAAACTTTCGCGGTTGTTGATTTTTCTCTCAATGAAGCGCTATCAACCCCTTTTCGGCTGGAAGCCACGCTGACCTGTAAAACCCCGGAAATCAATTTTGCCGATGTCCTTGACAGAAATGCGGCTTTTGCCGTACACCGTAACGGACAGGTTGAGCGCCAAACCACCGGGATGATAACCCATTTTTCACTGCTTTCAACCGGGCGGCACAGCAGTCGCTACCATATCACTCTTCAGCCTCCTTTATGGCGTACATCATTACGGGTCAATAGCCGGATTTTCCAAAATCAGTCCGTTGTGGATATTGTGGAAAGTCTGCTCAGGGAAAATGGCGTGCGAAACATTTTCTTTTCATTGGGCTATAAACATCCGCCACGGGAATTTTGCGTACAATACGATGAAAGCGATCTGGCCTTTATCCAGCGCTTACTGGCCGATGAGGGTATTTTTTACTACTTCACCTTTGATCAGGAACAGCATGAACAACGTCTTGTTTTTCACGATTCCTGTCTGTCCCTTAATCAGGTCATTAATGTCCCTTATCGCTCCGAATCTGACGCCACGGGTGGAACAACCTGTATTCACCAATTTAGCTGGTCAGAGCGCGTTGGTATTGCCAATATTACTACCAAAGACAGAACATTTAAGAACCCACGCTGGAACCGTGAATTCTGGTATGAAGGGCGCCACCTTGATAATCAGCGGATACTGAACAGCTATCATTATTACGATTTCCCCAGCCGCTTTAAAGATGATGATTTAGGCCAGCGGGCAAGCCAGTATCGTCTGGAATACCTGCGCCGGGATACTCAGCTTGGCAATGGTCATAGTGACTGTTTTGCCATGTGGCCGGGGCAATTGTTTAACCTGACCGATCACCCCAGAGAAACGTTCAACGACCAATGGCAACTCGTCCAGATTACTCATTCCGGGTGGCAACCACAGGCCGATGAGACTCAATCCGGCGATGGTGGCACATGGTTGTCCAACCAATTTA
This sequence comes from Xenorhabdus cabanillasii, assembly GCF_003386665.1. Lineage (NCBI taxonomy): Bacteria > Pseudomonadati > Pseudomonadota > Gammaproteobacteria > Enterobacterales > Morganellaceae > Xenorhabdus > Xenorhabdus cabanillasii. The sequence goes on from NZ_QTUB01000001.1 coordinate 1,990,732, forward strand.
CCTTCACCACTCGAAAAAATTCTTACCGCCCTTCCCCCTATCCAAAACCCAAAATGGAAGGTCCACATATCGCCACGGTCGTTGGGCCGGAGGGAGAAGAAATTTTCTGTGACGAACACGGGCGCGTTCGTATCCAGTTTGACTGGGACAGATACGGTGAATTTAATGACCGCAGTTCCTGCTGGGTGCGGGTCAGTCAGGCGTGGGCAGGGCAATTAATGGGTATGATCGCCATTCCCCGTATTGGGCACGAAGTGTTGGTGGATTTTGTCCACGGCGATCCCGATCAACCAATTATTGTCGGGCGGGCTTATCATGCCAACAACATTCCGCCAAACCGCCTGCCCATGGCGAAAACCCAGATGTCAATCCGGTCTAAAACGCATAAAGGCGAAGGGTTTAATGAACTGCGCTTTGAGGATGAGAAAGATCGCGAAGAGGTCTTTATTCACGCGCAGAAAAACCTCGCCATTCAGGTACGCAATTCACGCGGAGAACGGATCAACTATGACCGCACAACCAGTATCGGCCATGACGATGAACTGGTGATAGCCAATAATCGTAAGGTAACTGTAGAAGGTCAACAGGATCATAAAACTACGGGCAATTATCTTGAACAGATTGACGGTGACCGCTCACTACAGCTCAAAGGCGATCTGGCTGAGAAAATTCAGGGGGTAGTCAGTGTAGATGCGCAGGGCGATCTGACCTTGCAAAGTGGCAGCAAAATTACCCTGAGTGTCGGGGGAAATTTTGTTGTGCTTCATGCCGGTGGTATTGATATCAAAGGTGCCGCCATCAACCTGAACTCCGGTGGCAGTCCCGGTGATTTACTGGCACCAGCCAATCCCGCCATCCTGCTTGCAGCGGCAAGTGAAGGTTCGATGTTTGTCGCTCACTGCCCAATGAAAGAGAAGGAGAAACAGGAATGAGTCAGGAAAAGCTTTACGCCATTATTGATGGGGCCGCAGAACCCGATCTGTTTTTGATGCTGGAGCGTTATGACCCGCCTTCCGCCTGTCTTTATGGTGAACCTCTCCAGCCAGAACTGGTTAAAATCGCCCCTTATCTGGTACAGGTGGATGAAAAAGTCAAAATCTGGCTGGAATGCCGAAAAACCCCGTGGGGAGTTTTCGTCCAGAGTGCAGCAGATATGAAAACCATGCGCCAGCATTTACGGAAATACCTGCAAGTCCTGCTTCCTAAGCAGGAAAAACCGGTATTTTTTCCGTTTTTATGACCCGCGCAACATCTGGGATTTTCTCGGTGTATTGAGTGACTGGGAGATACACTGTTTTTTAGGGCCGATCACGCAGGTCACGACACTTTATCTTGAAGAAGAACGCACGGATAATTTTGCCAAAATCAGAGAACCTTTTCCCGACAATGCTAAAGGAAGATATAAGATTTTTAAAATCAGCGAAGAACAGTATGAATTGATAGAAATAAAGCAAAAAGAGAAGTATTTGCAAAAACTTTATTCTATTTTGTTATCCGAATTGTCAGAACTAAGAAAAAGCATAAGTATAGTCAACTCAATGCCATTTTTAGCTTTTTTCTATGATTATCTGCTTGATGAAAAAATAACAGATATGCGTTCTATAGAAGAAATTCTTAAAAAAGTGATCAGAGAAGAAAATTTCGATATTGATGAGTTTGATAAATCAATTTTAACCAGGCTTATTGATGATGAAACTCCCGGCTGGTATAGGGCCAATAAATTTCTTCTTAATATTTAATAACAATCAATATATGTATTAAAATTAATTCGGGGGAGAAACATTATGGGAAATGCCGTCAGAATCGGTGATATGGGGACACAACATGGTGATTGCCCGGCAACACCTGTAATTACCGGTGCCAGCAGTGTTAAGGTAGACGGTGTCTATATAGCCAGACAAGGTGATATTCTGGAATCTCACTCATCACATTCCCGAATGATAGCTGAAGGTTCCGGATCTGTGTTTATTGAAGGAAAACCTGCCGCTAGAACGGGAGATGCCGTTGATTGTGGAGGTATTGTTATTGGTGGAGGTAGCGTAAGTATTGGCTGAGAATATTTGAAAAAGTACATATAAATACACTATAGTTCATACAAAAAACACAGTTTACGAACTATATTTAACTAGCGCTTCTTACTTAAATTCAGTTAATTTATCGTCAAAAGGAAGATTAGATGGAACCTATCAATGAAAAGGAAAAAACACTGTTAACAGCTCTTAACGATAATATCTGCTTTAACAAAAAAGAGGAGTTAATAAAGAAACTATCTGAACATGATGAAAATAACACGTGGAGTGCGGGTAAAGCCTGTGCTACATGTCCACCACCGGAAGCGAGAGAGGATTTTGTTAAGCATGTATTAAGTAAGGTTCCATATGTTAATGATGATGGGTATTTTAAAAATACTGATATAGTTCAAGATGAAGTCAATGCTTTAGAGCATGGTGAAATGAGCACAGTAAATGCTATAGTATTACATAGAACAGGAGGCTCAAGTATGTCAACAGCTATATCTTCGTTCAAATCAACTGGAGTTGGAACACACTTTATTATAGATAAGGATGGTACAATAAAACAAACAGCTAGCTTAAAACAATATACATATCATATAGGAAAAATAAGATCTAAGTGTATAGCAGAAAATAATTGTAATTCAGATGAAGCAAAAAAAATAAAAGGTTGGGGATGGAATCCGAAAAAAATTCATGACCATGAAAAATTAAAAGCATATCCTGACAGATACCCTATGAATGATGATAGTGTAGGAATTGAAGTTGTTGCAGGCTATAATAAGTCATCTAAAACTTGGGATCAAGCTACTGCACAACAAAGTGAATCAATTAAAAAATTAGTTAGTTTATTAAAATGTAATTATAATTTAGATAATGGTGATATATATGAGCATGATAAAATATCTTATAAAACAGAAGGCGAAGGTGCTAATCTTTATTCTAATGATATTTAGTCCTTATGTTTATTCGAAAAACAAAATAGAAATAATTAGCTTAACAGGGTTGGTGATAACCAATAATAATAAAGATATTATTGATATCTGCAAAAAATGGAATTTAAGTAAGGAGGATGTAAATAATATTTTTAATATTAGCAGGGAATATGATTATTCTCCATATAGTTCTTTCTATCAAACTCCATGTGATATAAATGGAAAGGTAAAAATAAACAATGAGATATGGGATTTTTATATTAATGGGGGAGGAGTGATTACACTTAAGAATAATAATATTGAGAAATTTTTAGGTTGTGAATCAAAGAAATGTGAAACTTTCTTCATCCTACCGTTCGATGGTATGAATCCATAATTATAATTTATAATCAAGATTGAAAATTACTTTCACCTTGATTATAAATAATGCAGTTCAACACATAACTTTTATTATTGCTACGGCTATAAAAATCAGTTAATCTAAATTGGATTAAAGCGCTTTTCAGCGAAAATAAAAAAACTCCCGTAGCCTGCAAGGGAGAGCAAGTATTGCGGTACGTCTGCGCACCTTTGGAAGCAGATATTGTCAGACATAAACCCCTTGTCTAACGATGAAGGTTTTTTAAACTAAAAATACCCCAAAAGGGCGTTTTTATGCTGTTACCTAAGTGCATTGAATTCTGAATCATGCACTTTACGTCAGACCATAAAATTATTCTCACCACATTCATACTGTTACGATTTCTGTTTGAAATATTCAGCAGACACCTTTTCTGTGTCTAAACAATCAACTCATAACTGCTGTTTGACACTTCACCTTGCGGTGTTTTGCTGTGCCTGCTGGCATTTCAACGTTTGCACGACTTTTGCTGACTGTTTGCGGATTTAAGGCGTCACTTTTTGCCGGTTTACCGCTGAAAGTGACGCCGCAGCAAAAGGGAAACCTGACAATGACAGGCTCACGCCTGCTTAACCACACAGTGCATCTGACACTGCATTTATAGATTGGAAAATCATCAAAAGGAGAACCTGACGATATCGAGGCTGGCTTTTAGCCGGTGGGGATGGCCTGTTAATGCAGGCGGCAGTACCGCGTACTCAACCGATACCCCGCAATACCTCAACACGCGTTCACTCTGGCGCACAGATATCCGTCAGGGACAAAGCTAGCATTTCCTGTTTTGTCCGCACTGTCGCGCGCCAGAGATCGCATCATGTTGAAAGGTTAAGTAAGGAGAAACGGATGAGTCGATTGATTAAGGAATTAAAGTTTTTTGCCCGTCAAGGTGGTGGCAGCCATAAAACCTGTCATGACCGCATTCGGATTGCGGGGCGTTTAGGCGCGTTGTTATTGAGTCTGAATATTCAGGTTAAAAGTCTCAGCCATTTAAAAACCAAGCACGTAGAATATTATGTTGATGCCCGTTTATCTCAGGGAGCTGCTAAACGAACGGTGCAAAATGAGATGTCTGCGCTGCGTAATATCTTCCGCATGGCAGGCAGGGAGAAACTGGAAACTTCTCCGCGTTTGAGTAATCAGGCATTGGGATTAAGTGGAGCCAGTCGCGCGGGAACAAAGCAGGCGATCCCTGATGCCACGTTTCAGGTTGTTTATCAGAAGGCACTGGAACGTGATGCCGGATTTGCGGCCACACTGAAACTTGCCCGATTGATGGGGTTACGTTCTCAGGAAGCGGTGCAGTGTAGTGCGTCATTGAAAAGCTGGCGAAAACAATTAGAACAACCAGAGCCAAAATTGCATGTTGTTTTCGGTACAAAAGGCGGCCGACCAAGGCAAACCCGTGTACTGGATGTTGCGGCGGTGAAAGAAGCTGTAGAACAGGCCATTGCCATTTCAGAGCAACGCGGCGGCAGGTTAATTGAGAAACTGGATCTCAGGCAGGCCATGAACTATTGGCGAACACATACCACAAAGATTGGTTTAAAAGGTTGCCATTCTCCCCATAGTTTGCGCTATGCGTGGGCGCAGGATGCACTGGCGTTTTATCAGCAAAATGGCTTTAGCTATCTGGAGGCAAGGGCGTTGGTTTCAATGGATTTGGGACATGGTGATGGTCGTGGACGTTATGTTGAGCGTGTTTATAGTCGTTCAACTTAGCAGTTCAGTTATTGAGTTAGATAAAACAATCAGTTAAAGTAACTCCGCCATTGGCACAATCCAATGGTCAAGGCGTCGCGGCCTTGAATGATCAACCCACTGGTAGGAAATTTCTACCAGTGTGCCTGTTATCGCCTTTTCAATGGTGGTTCAGGCAGGGAAGGCATTGCCTTGCCGGAATGGTTGATCTCCGGTCCGCGAACCCTGTCTGAATCGCCACCATCAATATTAATTAATGGAAGGGGTAGCAGGAATGATTGATATTAAAAAAGACTGGCATCAAGCTGATATTATTGCTGCATTACGTAAGCGTGGTACTACTTTAGCAGCAGTCTCCCGTGAAGCGGGATTAAGTTCATCAACACTAGCCAATACTCTCAGCAGGCCTTGGCCAAAAGGTGAATGGATAATTGCGAATTATCTCGGAATACACCCTTCAGAAATCTGGCCTAGCCGTTATTTTGATTCATATGATGGTCAGCCTATTGAGCGTAAGGCTCGCAAAGATCTTACTGAATAGTTTGGTTTCAATGAAATAAGCCATGAGGATAAATAATATTTATAGTTTTTAATTTTATTTTCATGGCAATATTTTTTCCTGAATATATGAATTTATAAAATGAATAATTATTTTTATTTAAACTTTGAGTTTTTATCTAAAAAATTAGATTATCTCTATGCTAATGAGCACTCACTCGAAGATAATTACTATTTTAAAAGTAAAGAAATCAAAACTAGAGTTATACATTTGATTGTGGAGGCTAAAGATTCTGGAGAAATTGAATTTATCGATAAAGCATTGCTATTTCTTTTTGAAAATACAGGTTGCCATGAGGATCTTAAGGTTTTAAATGAAATAAATAAACCATTATTTGAGGCTAAAATCCTTAATGATGAATCTTTAGATAAATATTTGGCTGAGCATTCACCGTTATCTCGATGGCTGTAATTTGGTCATAATGAAATCTGGTGAGCCACTATATTAATAAAATAACAGATAGACCGCCTTGAAACTATTATTTCAATTTTAGCAACATTCGTTTTATTAATGATATTTCTGCAATGAAAACCTTACTCTCCGTAGTACCGATCAGATAGAAATCAGGCAAACAGAGACAAAATAATATGGGGGTATTATAGAGGGTGTGGTAGATAATTGAACCAAATAAAATACATTAAAAACAATAAGTTAATTGTTATTATTGAATCCCTGTAGAGCCCGCGCACCTTGAGGCAGCGGAATCTGCCCTGAAAAAACTAAAAATTACCCCGAAAGAGGCGCAGCAAAAATATTCTGACTACTTGATGAAGTCAGGCGCTCATGCGTTTCAGGTGGTATTTAGCACCATGAGTATGGATAACCCTCAGAGCTATATTGACAGAGCGAAGGAGCAAATCAGTGGGGCGGCGAACGTCAGGGGGATTTTTGGCAGCTACGAAGCCGCGCTGGAACTGACTGAACCGGAAAAATTAATGCTGGTGGGGGAGCTGGCAGATATTTACGCACCTTTCCACTACTGGAACGAAAAAGAATTGTCAGAAGGGTGTATGTATGGTGACCGCATTAATGAAACTGAGACATTACGCAAAGCAGCGGCGAAAGGTTTTGCTGAACAACTTCCTGAACCCCACACCTTGTCTGATGTCGTGCGTGAGTTTCTTTACTGGAGCTGGTTATATCAGATGCGCGATGTGGCCGCCAAAGAACTCGATCCGGACGGATACGGTGATAGTGATCGGTATCACATCTATGACCGGGAAGATTACATCGAAGAGAAACTGGCCACTATTCAGCCTGTCAGTCGCCAAGAGGCTATCGATGTCTGTAAATGGGTGCTGAAGGAAGAGCGGTTCCATGACAATGATCTGACCGACTGGATTATTCTGAATCTGGTGGGAGAGTGTGCGAATGCGTGATATTCAATTGGTAATGGGGCGCTGGGGAGCATGGGCGGCAGATAATCGGGAGGATGTTTATTGGTCATCTATTGCGGCGGGATTTAAGGGACTGATACCCAATAAAATCAAATCACGCCCGCAGTGTTGTGATGACGATGGCGTTATTATCGCTGGCTGCATGGCAACCCTGAATAAAAAGAACAGTGAGGATCACAATTTGCTATTCGATTATTACGTATTCGGTAAAACGTTTATGCAATTGGCCCGTGATCACCATTGTTCGGATGGACACATCGGTAAGAAACTGCAAAAAGCAGAGGGGGTTATTGAGGGCATGCTGATGATGTTAGATGTCCCATTGGAAATGGACAAATATGTCCAGCTAGAACCAGAAAATATTAGTTCGAATAAATTGTGCAGTAATTTCTAAAAAAAACTTTACGTACGTAAAAATGCTGCTATTGTGATAAGAGTGATAGCAATGTCACAGGCTTATCGAATTCTCAGACCTCGCCTCGGCGGGGTTTTTTATTGCCCTATATCCAACACGGGATATTCAGAATTAGCAGTAAAATTTGAATTTACAACTCACAGAATCACGTACTCGACTAATAGGAATATTTTATAATACGCAGCCCTATTTTAATGCGTATTAATTCTGTTAACGGATATTAAATTGAGATAAAAATACAACTTAAGTAATATTAACTGGCTTAGCAGTAGGATGAAATGACCACTAACGAATAATAAAGTGAGGGATTTATGTCTGATGTTAATAAGCTGGATAATAAACAATGCTCGTTTGATCCTGAGCAATATAAAGCTCATGTTACTGTCAGTTATAAAATTGACAATGATGTATCTGCGCCAGTCGGTTCTTTCCCTTGGGCAATGATTCAAGTGTATTTGGGGAATAATGTACGTCGTAATGTCTGGGATGCTAATAAGTACTCAAGAAAAGTTAATTGCAAATTGGTCGCCATAACCTTTCAATAAAGTATTTAATTCATGCTCCATTGTATTCTGAGTCCAAGTGATAAAACGTCGCCAATGGTATTTGGCCTGTTTCCAGACGATCTCAATCAAATTCAGCTCTGGGCTGTAAGCGGGAAGATAGAATAAAAACATGTTGTGTTCTCGTAACCAGCCATTTCTGATTTGTTCTTCGATCCCGTGATGGATACGCGCATTATCCAACACTAAAAATGTCAGGCGGTTGTCCCCTTGTTTGGCGACCTGCTCTAAAAAATCAATCACGTCATCGCGCGTGATACTGCCTGACGTTGTCTGGTAAAACAGCGTGTTATCCGTGTAATTTAACGCCCCCAGAACTGACCGTCTGTCATGCTCTCGAGGCTCAGTTTTATGGGGCTTACCCCGTGGACTCCATCCATATTGCACCGGAGGAGACGCGGCAAAACCCGCCTCATCGAAATAGAGCAGACGGTAATGGCCTAACTGTGCTCCAGCCTTAATTTTATTCAGCAAGGCGGATTTTTTTAGCAAACTCCGTTTCGTTACGCTTTTTTTAAGCGACAGTCGGGTTCGTTTATAGGTGAGCCCCTGCTTTTTCAGGGTATTTGCCAGCGTTTCAAGCGTACAAGGCAGGGCACCATGCTTTGCCTCAACGCACTGAGCTATCCGGGCGAGTGTCAGGGACTCTGCGCTGGCCGCTTCGACCGCAGTGGCAATCATGTCAGGCGTCATGGCGAGATACCGGCCTCCGGCATGACCACCTAATAATCCCGCTATCCCTGAATTGTGCCACATGTGAACCCAATTATAGATAACCCGGAGACTGCATCCGATTTCAGCGGTGATCTGGGACGGCTTGATCCCTCTGGCAAGCATGAGCAAACCCGTTCCTCGCGTACGAATGTCCCGATGTGGATGATTCAAAGCAAGTTGTTGCAATGTGATTCGTTCAGGCTCAGAAAGTATTATCTTCGATTTCATAAGAACAGGCAGAGAATCAGGTTATCGTGTTATCGATTGTAACAGTAATGCAGATAATTTATCTGATTAACTTACCTACATTTACGGTGATAATATTGGAAAAGATGACCAGGCTGTTAAACAGGGAAATAAAGAGGGAACTTTTGCTTGGAATCCTGAGCAACAAGACATGCTGGCTTGTGATTGGACAAAGATGGGTTGTATGCTGTCTTTTGATCTTGAGATAGGGACTAGCAAGTATGGTGAGAGTCAAGATTGGGGGTATATGACCAAAGCGGGGGATTTAAGTCCGGGTGAATCTACTTTTGGTGTTCTGACCAATCTTCAAAGCACCATAGGTGTTGGGGGTATCTCAGATTTCAGGTTATACGAAAGCCCTATCGGTACTTTTGAGAATATAGGATTGCGAGTTGACACCCAAAACCAACCAGACTTAGGGAGTAAAGCTCTTGAAATAACGGCGAATGGTTCAACTTATAATCTTGGCACAACCGCAAAATCTACAACTGATTTCGTCTATGCCTCTGACGGCGCAAAACAACTAGGCGACCTACTGAAACAAAACGTAGGTAATACGCTGCATTTTTTCTTCAACTGGAAATAAATCTACACCCTGAATGCCATAGCCGCGCAGTGCGGGGCTTTTTCTTATCGACTATCCCAATAATATTGGGGTAGTTCCAAGGCCTCACTAACCAAGTGGGGCTTTTTGCTTTCTGGTAGTCACCAATTTTGTATTTAACCATTTCGAGCAACACCTCGAATTGGTATAGAGAACACCTCTATCCAACTACAAAATTTTCGTAGTTCAAAATCCCGTCAGAATCCGGGATGTTTAGACGAATATTCTAGGCTGCGCTCCGGCGTGGACTTTTTCATATTTGCCACCGCAATCACTCTCAGTACCTCCGTATACATGCATTGCGGCTGGCAACCTATTAACGCTAATTCACAGGGCGCCTAAGCGCCTTTTTTGTTTTCTGGACGCACCCAATAGAGAGAGGCAGGCGGTGAAATACATGGGAAGTAAATCACGGATCGCGAAATTTATCGCGCCCTTCATTCTGGAACGTATGACGACAGATACGGTGTATGTTGAGCCGTTTGCAGGGGGTATGAACATGGTGAGTGACATTAACACCCAACATACTGGCCCTGTTATTGCGGCGGATAACCACGAATACCTGATGGCAATGTGGCGAGCATTACTCGCTGGCTGGCAACCTCCGGGGACAATATCGCGAGCGCAGTATCACGAAATAAAAAACAATAAAACGGAAATACCGCATTTAACAGGCTGGGCGGGGTTTAATTGCAGTTATGCGGGCAGATGGTTTAACGGGTATGTGGGGGTAACACAAACGCAATCACGGATCCGCGACCATCAATTGGAGGCACGCAACAACATTCAGCGACAGTTGACGCAATTAGATGGCGTAATATTGCAATGTTGCGATTACCGGGAATTAAATATACCGAATGGTGCTGTCGTTTATTGCGATCCGCCATATGCAAATACGACAGGCTACCATAACGCATTTGACTCAATTGAATTTTGGGACTGGGTTCGTGAATTATCGCGCCGTTGCACGGTGTTTGTCAGTGAATATACCGCACCCGATGATTTTGATTGTATTTGGTCGCGCGAGGTAGTTAGCGGCATCTCAGGAACAAAAACGACATCAATTGAATCGCTGTTTATGATGAATTATTAACTCACCGGGGCGACTATCTCACCCCACGGACGCCCATTGTTCAAATGGGGTGGAATATGCGCATGATTGAAAAAGACACGGAATTTTGGTCTCAAGTTTGGGACTGGCTAATGATAAATGCCCCGCTCATTGCGGGAATGCTGCTAGCGGCGGTAACCGCATTTACGCGTGAGAAACGAGACGGCGCGGGCTGGATGGCGTCATTGGCTGAAGCGGCGATTTGTTCGTTTATCAGTATCGGGATTATTACCGCACTGGAATATGCCAATTTACCGCTCAGTCTGGCGCAGTTTTTTGGTGTGTTCATCGGGTTTTTAGGCACTAAAAAAATTGGGGCAATTATCGAATCTGTCTTTATTTTTCTCAAAAACAAATTTGGGGTGAACCGATGAGCAGAGGCATACGCAACCACAATCCGGGCAACATTCGCCACGGGGATAAATGGCAGGGGTTGAGAGAGACCCAAACAGATAAATCATTTTGTCAGTTTGTATCGCCAGAATATGGCATCAGGGCCATGCTGAAAATTTTGCGTAATTATGAACGCAAATACGGCCTGAATGCTATCAGCCAACTCATTACCCGTTGGGCACCGCCCAATGAAAATAATACTGAGAACTATATTGCGTATGTGTGTAACGCGGTTGGTGTGGCCAGCAGCGCGGTGATAGATGTCAACCATCAGCCCACCATGATATCACTGGTCAAGGCAATGATCCGAATGGAAAACGGTCAGCAACCGTATTCTGATGATGTTTTCACTCGGGCATTTGAGTTGCTATGAAACTAAAAATGATGGCTGCGATTGTTGGCATTGGGCTGATAGGAATGGTCACCCACTCCATCTACTCAGTGTATGCAGAGAACGGGCGACTCCTCGGTGAGCATGAATCACTGACTACTCAGTTATCTGAACAATCCGCTCTCATTGCCAGTCAGCAAGAACGCATCAATCATCTTGCAGAACTGGACACCAAACACACACAGGAACTCGCCCATGCCAAATCTGAAATTGACACTTTGCGGGCTGATGTTGCCGCTGGCCGTCGCAAGCTGCGCATCAAAGCCAGTTGCCCCGTGTCTGAAGCCGTTACCCCCGGCGGCGTGGTCGATGCAACCACCGTCGAACTCACTGGAGAAGCTGGATCAACTGTTCTCGATATCCGAGAAGGCATTATCAACGACCGGGCAAAACTGAAGTATTTGCAGGAATACGTTATTACTGAGTGCCAGTAGCCCCTAAGTTTAGGGGATTTTTCATTCCAAAACCTTGAGCAATCAAGGCATCGGCGGGTTAATTAGATTGAAAAGTTCGGTCGCCAAACTTCTGCTTTTTATCTAATTAATCCCGCTTCTCTTAAAACCCTACCCATTCCAATGCTGCTCTACGGTCCATTTGTGATTGGATTTATACCGACATTCAAGGAGCTGATTGATCTATGGGCAGAACCTGTATCATTCGATAGTTTGCGTCAAATCCCGGATGGACTATTGAAATCAGAAAACACATTGCCACCCCAGAGCAAATGATACTGGGGTGGCAGGAGTGTGTTAGGGTGGAGTGTCAATAGCTCCTATAAAAATAGGGGCTGGACACCTAGGATTGAGCGAAGAGATTTTTAGGATTCATCAAGCCAATCATCAGGAAGGCCATCTGGTGTTCGAGATCTATTAGTAATGTGGGCTTGTGTTGCAAGATGATTATAAGGCCAGTGACGGGAATCCTGTTGTTGGTGTCTCATTGGGCCACCAGATGGAAGTGGGTAATTTCTTTGAGTAGCTGGCGGAATGATGGGTGATTGCATGGCTTGTGGAACGAAAGGCGAGGTAGATGGTTGATTAGGATGTTGCGGAAACTGACGATTTAACCCAGAAGGCCCAGGCTGAGATTGACTTTGTAAGGTTGGATTCGTTATTGAACAGGCTGGATGAGCTTTCTGATGTGCAGTAAAATGGGATTTATGCTTGTACTGGCTGCCGCATTGACAGGAAAAAAACCTTTTTTTTGAATGACGCTTCTGATGTTCAGCTAAATGGTATCTACTTCTGCACGGTTTACTGCACTGAGGACAGATAAAAGGCCGGATTCCTGTATGAATTCGCTCATGAGCATCAAACGCAGATTTTGCAGAAAACGTTTTATTACAAACGTAGCAGAAATATTCCCCATGCATAAAGACCTCCGAAAAGAAAGTATATTTTAGTTACTCATAAGCCCATCTTCACCCAACAACAAGCGAATAAATTCTTAATAATCAGTTACCCACTGAAACTCAACAAAATATTCCCTTACCCATTCCCCTGAGTGGTGAAAGGAATACGCATGCCGCCACCCGTTCCCGCCGCGTACCCAACGCATACGGGCTGGTGGCATTTTTATTTCCAGCAGGTCACTCGCATAACAGGAATACAGGAGAACCGAACATGGCACAGCGTACAGGCATAGCCACACACAACATCACCATTGGTATCAAATATGACACTGAAGCATTAAACCGGCTCGAATCACAACTGGAACGTATAGCGGAACTGATGGAACGGATTCAGAATTCGGTGCCGCCCACTGAGATAAACAACGACAACTCAATCCGCCAGATAGTCCGTGACGAACTACGCCAGTTTGTTACCCGCGAGAGTGGGCGTGGCGGACTGCTCTCTACGTGGTGATGCCATGCCAGCCCGCATACCAAGAGCCTGCCGCAAGCAAGGCTGTCCTAAAACGACCACTGACCGCAGCGGCTACTGTCCTGATCATCTGCATACCGGCTGGCAGAACCATCAGCAGGGCCAGAGCCGACATGCGCGCGGCTACGGCAGTCCGTGGGACAAACTACGAACCACCATCAAACAACGAGATAAGCACCTGTGCCAGCAATGTTTGCGTCAGGGACGAGCGACGACAGGCACGACGGTAGACCACATCATACCCAAAGCGCATGGCGGTACGGATGCGCTAACCAACCTGGAATTATTGTGCTGGCCTTGCCATAAACGTAAGACGGCGACGGAGCGATTACGATGACCGAAGATGAGCAAACGCTATTAATGTTCAGGGGGCTGGTTACCTCACTCACTGAACAACAGAAACAGAATTTTGAACATTGCATCACCGTACTGAATCAGCTACTGGATGACTACCCTGATGGTGAGGCACTGATTGCGTTGGGATATATCGGCGCAGAGCAACAAATGAAGCGCCAGTGGGGAAACGGGAAATAATGTTAGATTTGCGTAGTGACCGTGATAGTCACTCAGGGGTAGGGGTGGGTCAAATCCCTGCCTCCCTCGCCCATAAGGACCGCCGCCTAGCCCCAGTTTAGATCGCCGCGAAATGCAAACCTTTTTTTGGGGTGCCCCAACTGCACCATTTTACCGGAGGAATCACATGGCAGGACGACCGCCAACCCCAACCCACCTGCGTTTGGTGAGGGGTAACCCATCAAAACGCCCGATTAACACCCATGAACCAACACCCGAAAAAGGGGTGCCGCATGTTCCTAAACATTTCGGGAAAATGGGTCGATATTGGCATGAGCGTATCGCGGCGGAATTAAATCAGGTCGGTGTACTCACCCGTCTGGATGCGAAAGCGCTGGAATTACTGATTGAGGCGTATGTCGAGTACCGAACCCACTGCGAGACACTGGAAACGGAAGGTTACACTTACCGCACCGATCAGGGGTTAATCAAAGCACACCCCGCCGCCGGCATGAAAGCGGATGCGTGGAAACGTATTCATGCCATGCTGAGCGCGTTTGGCATGTCGCCGTCCAGTCGTTCCAAAGTCAATATGGCCGGGGAAGATAAAGCCGACCCGCTGGCTGACCTGCTGAAAGCGAGGGATGAATGATGGCAAAAGTGGCTGACGGTATTCGCTACGCGGAACGGGTGGTGGCGGGTGAGATTGTCGCCGGGGAACTGGTGAAACTGACCTGCCAGCGTTTTTTGGATGACCTGAAACACGGTGAGGCACGGGGGATCACGTTCAGCGAACCCCGTGCCGAAGTTTATTCGGCAGCGACCACCCGTGATCAGGCCCGTATTGTGTTTGAAGATGCAAAGAACATGATCAAACAGGCCCGACCCACGTTAGGCAGGCTGTTTGAGTTTAACAAGCTGGCGATTTATCAGGAACAATCCGCGTCCAAATTTGAACCTCTGTCCAGCGATGCCAATAATCTGGACGGGCTGAACATTCATTGTGGCATTGTCGATGAATTACACGCCCACAAAACCCGTGATGTCTGGGACGTACTGGAAACCGCGACGGGTGCCCGGTTGCAATCATTACTGTTCGGTATCACCACCGCGGGGTTTAACAAAGAGGGTATTTGTTACGAACTGCGCGACTACGCGGTCAAGGTGCTGCGCGGTCAGGTGGAAGACGACACCTTTTTCGGGCTGATTTATACCCTCGACAAAGACGATGACCCGTTTGATGAAACGGTCTGGCAAAAAGCCAATCCCGGACTCGGTATCTGCAAGCGCTGGGATGACCTGCGCCGGCTGGCGAAAAAGGCCAAAGAGCAAGTCAGCGCCCGGCATAACTTCTTCACCAAGCACATGAATTTGTGGGTCACGGCGGAATCGGCGTGGATGGATATGCTCAAATGGGACGACTGCGAGCCGTTGCGCCCCCAACATGAACTGAAAACCTATCCGATGTGGGTCGGGGTGGATTTGGCGAACAAAATCGATATCTGCGCGGCGGTCAAAGTCTGGCAGGGCAATAATGGCCATGTTCACGCCGATTTTAAATTCTGGCTGCCGGAAGATCGGATTGAACGCTGTTCCCGTCAGATGGCTGAACTCTACCGCAAATGGGCGGAGAGGGGCGTCCTGATACTGACCGATGGTGAAGTGGTCGATCATATCCAGATAAAAGAGGAATTACAATACTGGGTCAGCGGGGAAAACCTGAAGGAAATTGGCTTTGACCCGTGGAGCGCGACTCAGTTCAGCCTGGCGCTGGCCGAAGAGGGGTTACCGTTGGTTGAAGTTCCGCAGACCGTGCGCAACCTGTCAGAAGCCATGAAGACCCTGGAGGCACTGGTGTACAGCGGGAAATTTCACCATAACGCCCACCCGGTGATGAACTGGATGATGTCAAACGTCACCATTAAACCGGATAAAAACGACAACATTTTCCCCAACAAATCCACGCCGGAAGCCAAGATAGACGGCCCCTTTGCCCTGTTTACTGCCCTGAGCCGCTTGCTGGTCAATGGCGGGGAGCAACAGGCAAGCCTGTCTGACATTCTGATCAGCCGGGGCTTACGCACCCTCTGAGGTTTTTAATGAAAATATTATTGATAACGGCCCCGCTGGTCGGACTGGCAGGCGGCGGACTCGTGTCTTACGGGGCATGGCTGCTATTGCCTGCGGCCGGGTTTATGGTGGCGGGCCTGCTGTGTCTCGGCTGGTCGTATCTGGTCTCGCGGATGCTGGGGCGTCAACCGGATAGGAGGGCCTGATGTTTTTTCCCGGACTGTTTCGAAAATCTGCTGAACCGATGACGTCCCGCGACCTCAGTGAACTGATTGGCCTGTCCTATGACACGTATACCGGACGGCGGGTCAGTCCGCCGTTAGCCATGCAACTGACGGCGGTGTTTAGCTGCGTGCGGGTACTGGCGGAATCGGTTGGCATGCTGCCCTGTTCACTCTATGAGCAACTGCCCCGGGGTAACCGGCGGGCGGCTAATGAACGGCTGCATAAACTGCTGTCGGTCAAACCCAATCATTACATGACCCCACAGGAATTTTGGGAGTTACTGATAGCCTGCCTGTGCCTGCGGGGGAATTTCTACGCCTACAAGGTCCAGGCACTGGGTGAGGTAGTGGAATTACTGCCCCTTGATCCGGGTAGCGTGGCGCCGAAACTGAACAGCGACTGGCAACCCGAGTATCAGGTGACCTTTCCAAACGGAGAAAGTCGAACACTGACACAGGATGACCTGTGGCATGTACGCATCTTTACGCTGGATGGGTTAAATGGCCTGAGTCCGATAGCGTATGCCCGGCACGCCATCGGGCTGGGGCTGGCGACCGAAGAGCACGGTTTCTGGAAACCCGCAAATTCCAGTTAGAGGAAATCTGTCGTATTTTCCGCGTCCCGCTGCATATGGTGCAAAACACGGACAGGGCGACATTCAATAACATTGAAAACCTCGGGATCGGGTTTATCAATTATTCACTGGTGCCGTATCTCACCCGGATTGAACAGCGGATAAACGCCGGGCTGGTCAGGGACAGCAAGCAGGGACGGCTCTATGCCAAATTCAACACCGGGGCGTTACTGCGCGGGGACATGAAATCCCGCTTCGAAGCGTATGCCACCGGGATTAACTGGGGTATCTACTCACCAAATGAATGCCGAGAGCTGGAAGAGCTGAACCCGCGCGAGGGCGGGGATAGCTACCTCACGCCGATGAACATGACGACCGGGCCGGAAAATAACCCGGCAACCCCAACGGAGGAAACCCCCCATGTCGATGATGACAAAACAACGGCTTGATGTCCCCCTGAAAATCAAATCGGTCAGTGACTCCGGCGAGTTCGAGGGTTACGGGTCCGTTTTCGGGGTGAAAGACAGCGATGACGATATTGTGATGCCCGGTGCTTTTGCCAACACCCTGAAACAGTGGGGAGAGAAAGGCGGCCTGCCTGCGTTGCTTTGGCAACACCGGATGGATGAACCCATTGGCATTTATACCGAAATGAACGAAGACGAGGTCGGGCTGCACCTGAAAGGGCGGTTACTGATTGACGATGACCCGCTGGCAAAACGGGTCCATGCCCACATGAAAGCCGGGTCACTCTCAGGGCTGTCTATCGGCTATATCCTCAAAGACTGGGAATACGACCGAACCAAGGAAGCGTTTTTACTGAAAGATCTCGATTTATGGGAGGTCAGTTTAGTGACCTTTCCGGCCAATGATGACGCCCGGATCAGCAACGTGAAATCGGCGTTTGCCCGCGGCGAATTACCCGCCCAAAAAAATATTGAGCGAGTCCTGCGCGACGTTGGGCTCTCACGCTCTCAGGCCAAGGCATTCATGGCCGAGGGGTATGGCGCGTTGTCGCTGCGTGATGCTGAAACAGACGCGTCCATTTTGAATGCATTAAAAACCATTACCTTTGAATAATCACGGAGTCCATTATGGCAGTTGAATTGAAAGATGTTGAACAAATCGCGCAGGAAATCAAAGGGCGTTTTGACGAATTTAAACAGAAAAACGACCAGCGCATTGAGGCGATAGAGGCCGAGAAGGGCAAACTGGCGGGGCAGGTGGACACCCTGAACGGCAAATTATCCGAGCTGGACAGCCTGAAAACCGCGCTCGAAGAAGAACTGGCCGGACTGAAACGCCCGACCGGGGGCAGCAATAACAAAGCGGCGTCTGAGCACAAAGCCGCCTTTACGCAGTTTATCCGCAAGGGCAAGGAAGACGGGCTGGCGGAACTGGAACAAAAAGCCATGCAAACCACGACCGATCCCGACGGGGGGTATGCGGTGCCGGAAGAGCTGGATCGCAATATCATCACTGCCCTGAAAGATGCGGTGGTGATGCGGGCCGAGTGTCACGTGATACCGGTGGGTAACCCCAATTTTAAACGACTGGTGAATCAGGGGGGCACGAACAGCGGCTGGGTTGGCGAAACCGATGAACGCCCGGAAACGAAAACACCGAAGCTAACGCCCATCGAACCAACATGGGGTGAAATCTACGGCAACCCGGCCGCCACTCAAACCATGCTGGATGATGCCTTTTTCGATGTGGAGGCGTTTATCACGTCAGAACTGACGCAGGAATTTGCGGAGCAGGAGGAAAATGCTTTTACCCACGGTGACGGTAAAAATAAACCGAAAGGCTTGCTGACCTACGGCAGTGATGCGCAGGACGACAACGTCCGCAAATGGGGCACCCTGCAACATTTGTTGCTGAAAAAACCGACCGAGGTCACTGCCGGCGACATCATGCGGCTGATTTACACCCTGCGCAAGCCGTACCGTACCGGGGCGAAGTTCATGATGAACAACAACATGCTGTTTCAGGTGCGCACCCTGAAAGACAGTCAGAACAATTACCTGTGGCAGCCGGGCTTGCAGTCAGGGCAACCCTCGGCGTTGCTGGGCTATGGCATTGCCGAAAATGAGCAGTTTGAGGATTTAGGGGCGGACAAGGTGCCAGTGGCGTTCGGCAACTTCAAGCGTTGCTACACCATTCTGGATCGCATGGGGGTGCGTATATTGCGTGACCCCTACACCCATAAACCGTTCATTCACTTCTACACCACAAAACGGGTGGGGTCGATGCTGGTGGACAGTAACGCCGTGAAACTGCTGAAAGGGGGCACGGCCGGCAAATAAGGCAAAGGGGCGGCGCTGAGGCCGCCTTTTTAATGGGATGAAAACATGCAATTACCTACGATTAAAGAGTTGCGATTGCAGTGTCGGATTGATACCGATGGCGAGGACGCGCTATTGCTGGCGTACCTGGAGGCCGCGAAGGAAAAAGCGGTTAACTACCTGAATCGCAATCTTTACGAAGCGCACGTACCGGAGTCGGACATGGACGGGATGGTCGTCACGCCGCTGATTAAACTGGCCTTAATGCTGGCGGTGGGGTTCTGGTGTGAAACCCGGGACCCCAAACGGCTGCCCCCCGGCTTCAAGGATTTACTGGATGACTACCGTATCAGACCTGTTTAGGAGGAGTCACAATGGATATTGGCCGATTGCGCCATCGTATCACGATCCAGGGGATTCGCAGCCAGCGCACCCCCTCGGGCGGCGTCACCAAAGAACACTACACGGTAGCCACCGTCTGGGCGGAGGCGAAATTTATCAGCGGTCGCGAACTGGTCGCCTCTAACGCGGTTTTATCGGAGAGCATCGTCCGTTTCTGGATACGCTATCGCCGGGATATTGATACCACAATGGAAATTATCTTTCAGGGCAAAACCTACACCATTCAGGCGGTGATGCCCGACAATAAACTCACGTTACTGGAGCTGCTCTGTCAGGAGGGAGTTAAATCATGACGACCGTAGATTTTTCGGCGCTTAAAGAGCTGTCGCGGGATTTAGCATTGCTCAGCAAGGCTGAAAACAACAAAGTTTTGCGCAAGGGCACTTACGCCGGGGCGAAAATCCTGCGCGATGAGACCCGTAACCGCGCGCCCAAACGCACGGGCAAGCTTAAGCGAAATATTATGGCCGCTAACCGTAAAAAACAGCGGGACGGTACGGTCTCTGCGGGAGTGTATGTACGCGGCTCGAACAAATCGGGCACGAACAGTGATACCCGGATGAAGAAAAATGACCCGCGCAATGCCTATTACTGGCGCTTTCTGGAAAAAGGCACCTCCAGAATGGCCGCGAAACCGTTTATCGACCCCGCATTTGACGCAAAAGCGGATGAAGCGGCGGAAGCAGCCTTTCAGGTGGCACTGAACGCGATAGATGAGGTACTGGCGAAATGACCGATGGCGATTTATTCAAATTGTTAGATCCGGTGTTGCCCGGTCAGGTTTTCCCCTATCTCATTCCGCAAACTGAACGCAAACGGGTCTCCGCGTGGTGCGTGTTCTCGACGTACAGCCTTTACACCGATGTGCTGAGTGGTCAGTCCGTGAAAATGACGCGCATTCAGCTGGACGCCTACGCTAGAGCACGCCGAGACAATTTGCAATGACGCGTTTAATGCCGTCAAAACACACCAACCCGTTGAGGTGGCGCGTGAAAACAGCTTCGAACATGATACTGAGCTGTATCGCGCCACCGTTGAATTCAAAATTTATTCCTAATCCCTGTGGGAGATTATCACATGCCAAAATATGAAAAAACGCTGGGGACATCCCTATCAGTGTCCGCCGAGTTCACGACCGACGATACCAGTTCGGCCATTAAATGGGTGGCCATTGACACCTCTGTGAAAGACATAAACTCTATAGATAGAAGGGTGTTGTACGCCCTCATGTTTCTTGTAACTTAATGAAAGTAAAACAATAAGCGTCTATTTATGGTTTTCACTCGTTCTGGTGTTTTCTGGTTGTTGCAGCACCCTGCGTATTGCAATGTGTATTGCAAATTTAAGAAGAGATAACGAATGGCGGTTAACAAACTCAATGATAAAAAACTTAAATCACTACATGGTAAGTCTGCTGATAAACAGCAAATCATTGCTGATGGTAATGGCTTGTCGGTTAGGGTTAGCAAAGCTGGAGCTATCAGCTTTGTCTTTTTTTATCGTTTATATGGAAGAGAAAGCGCGCCTATATGGTTAACATTGGGAAAATACCCAGATTTAAGTTTAAAGGCAGCAAGGGAACAAAGAGATAAATGCCGAGCGTGGTTGGCTGAGGGGAGAGATCCCCGAATACAAATAAAAATAATAAAAGAAGATACGCTAAAACCAGTAACAGTAAAAGATGCGATAGAATATTGGATTGATAACTATGCCATCAATAAACGCAAGGCGGCACTGCGTATTAGGCCGTGTCCCTTAATTATTTAATCGTCTGTAAAAGAGCCGAATGCAACCTAATTTCACCATCGATAAATAGTTTCGGGCTGTTTTTTCGTAACGGGTGGCAATACGCCGATGGCCTTTTAGAAAGCCAAAGCAGCGCTCGACAACATTTCGGTTACGATACGCCTGATTATCAAATTGTGTACGGCCATCCGAACTGCCTTTTTCATTGATTTTATAAGGAATAATACTTTTAACCCGTAATTTGCGCAGATAACCGCGCAGTTTTCCACTCGAATAACCTTTATCGGCCAGCACCGCTTTACCCCGCCGTTTCATAAAGCCATTTTTGCGTTGCACGCCAATGCCATCAAGTAAAGGGATCGCAAATTGACTTTCGTGAACCTGCCCTGCTGTCAGCCGCAGGTTGAGGGGGAAGCCTTTTCCGTCAGTAGCCAGGTGGATTTTGGTGCCATAACCACCGCGTGAGCGACCCAGCGCATGATTGTCAGCGATATCAGAATGTTTTTTTTTCGCCCCAGCCGCATATTTATTGGCGCGAATATGGCTGCCATCCAAACAAATCTCAGACCAGTCAATTAAGTTTTTTTCATCAAGAATGGACAGTAATAAGTTGAATATCTTGTTGATAATGCCTGATTTGGACAACGGTTAAATCGGTTATAAACCGTTTTCCAGGGGCCATAACGTTCAGGTAAATCGCGCCACGGTGCCCCTGAACAGAGGACCCAAAACATTCCGTTCATCACACGGCGGTGTTCAACATGGGGACGTCCTGCCCGCTTTGAATGAGTGGGCGGTAAATACGATTCTATCAATATCCATGCATCATCGGGAATATCGTAACGCGCCATCATCTTTTTCCAGTCATGAACTTAATGAGATGATAATACTATCAATTTATATTAAGGGACACAGCCTAGGATTAAATGGAGCCAGTCGTGCAGAACAAAACAAGCGATCCCTGATGCAACGTTTGAGACTGTTTATCAGAAGGCAGTTGAACGGGATGCCGGATTTGCCGTTACACTGAAATTTGCCCGTTTGATGGGGCTGCGTTCTCTGGAAGCGGTGCAGTGTAGTGCTTCATTGAAAAGCTGGCGAAAACAGTTAGAGCAACCAGAACCAAAACTGCATGTTGTTTTCGGTACAAAGGGAGGCCGACCGAGGCAGACTCATGTATTGAATGTTGCGGCGGTGAAAGAAGTTGTAGAACAGGCGATTGCCATTGCAGAACAACGCGGCGGTAAGCTGATTGATAAGCCGGATCTCAGGCAGGCGATGAACTACTGGCGGACACATACTACAAGGATTGGTTTAAAAGGTTGCCATTCTCCCCATAGTTTGCGGTATGCCTGGGCGCAGGAAGCATTGGTGTTTTACCAACAGAATGGTTTTAGCCATCAGGAGGCAAGGGCATTGGTTTCAATGGATTTGGGGCACGGTGACGGACGTGGGCGTTATGTTGAGCGGGTTTATGGTCGTTCAACTTAGCAGTTCAGTTATTGAGTTAGGTAAAACAATCAGTTAAAGTAACTCCGCCATTGGCACAATCCAATGGTCAAGGCGTCGCGGCCTTGAATGATCAACCCACTGGTAGGAAATTTCTACCAGTGTGCCTGTTATCGCCTTTTCAATGGTGGTTCAGGCAGGGAAGGCATTGCCTTGCCGGAATGGTTGATCTCCGGTCCGCGAACCCTGTCTGAATCGCCACCATCAATATTAATTAATGGAAGGGGTAGCAGGAATGATTGATATAAAAAAAGACTGGCATCAAGCTGATATTATTGCTGCATTACGTAAGCGTGGTACTACCTTAGCGGCTGTCTCCCGCCAAGCAGGATTAAGTTCTTCTACATTAGCCAATACTCTCAGCAGGCCTTGGCCAAAAGGTGAATGGATAATTGCGAATTATCTCGGAATACACCCTTCAGAAATCTGGCCTAGCCGTTATTTTGATTCATATGATGGTCAGCCTATTGAGCGTAAGGCTCGCAAAGATCTTACTGAATAGTTTAGTTTTAATGAAATAAGCCATGAGGAGGTCGTGACATCAATTTATTGAATCATGTATAGTCTGTCTATTTGGAAAACATTCAAATGGCAAAGATTGATGTAACTTGCCCCTCTTGTTCCGCAGTGAAAGGGATCCATCGCAATGGGCGCTCGCGTTCTGGTCACCAACGTTATCTTTGCCAATCCTGCCGTCACTCCTGGCAACTGGAGTTCACTTATGCCGCTTGTCGTCTCGGTACCCATAAGCAAATCGTCGATATGGCTATGAATGGAATGGGATGTCGGGCGACAGCACGAGTGATGGGGATTGGCCTGAATACCGTACTTCGGCATTTAAAAAACTCAAACCCAAATCGGTAACAGAAGCGATTAAACCTGGCACTGAAGTGATTGTCTGCTGCGAAATGGATGAACAATGGTCTTACGTAAAGTCAAAGAAGCAGCCTCGTTGGCTCTTTTATGCCTACGACAGGATAAGGCGAAAAGTGATCGCCCATGTTTTTGGTCCAAGAACAAAAAAGACATTAATGCGCCTATTAGCTTTACTGGCACCTTTCAACATTATTATTTATATGACAGATGGCTGGAAAAGTTACGAAAAAGCACTCGCAGGGAAACTCCATGTGGCCAGCAAGCGTTATACCCAACGCATAGAGAGGCATAACCTGAATCTTCGTCAACATTTGGCAAGACTGACTCGCAAAACATTGTCTTTTTCAAAATCCATAGAAATGCATGACAGAATTATAGGATATTATCTGAACATTCATCACTATCAATAAAATAGAGTCATGACCCATGAGGATAAATAATATTTATAGTTGTTAATTTTATACTCATGGTAATATATTTTCACTGGGTTATTTTCCTATAAATAAATTATAACGGAGTATATTTTGAAACGTTGCTGTCATTGTCAAAGATCACTGGAATTTTCAAAAATAAAGCGAGATATAAAAAATTACGCGAGAAATATGAATCAATGGTGGAAAAAATTACAACATTATTCTATTGCTGAATGGTCATTGCTAGTTGGTATAGGATGTTGGGGAATACCCAATCAAACAGCTCAAATGATTGCTTTCTTACTTAGTTTGATGTTCTTCTTTGATAAACTTGTTTCCATAAATCATAAATCTAGTTTTACGAAAATGGAAAAACGTATAATAAAAAAAATAAAAATTTCAAATCTATCGTATCATGAAAGAACTGTTTTATTTGGAAAGTTAGATAATGTAAGGCGATTTAGAAGTATTTGGAATTCTTGGTATATATTTAAGAAAAACTGGAAGTTTATGGCGGGGTATACTTTTCTTTTTGCTTCATTTCTTTTTCAACTTCGGGCTAGTTATTTTGGTTAACACTTGGATTCGCTTAATAAGTGCAAGTAATATTATCTTGTCGGATTGTTATATTTATTCTGGAGTATATGAGATTATAAAATGAGTGACTATTTTTACTTAAATCTTGAGCTGTTATCTAAAGAATTAGATGATCTCTATGCTAAAGAACACTTACATGAAAATAATTACTATTTTAAAAGTAAAGAAATTAAAACTAGGTCGTGTCCCTTAATTATATAACCGCTTGTAAAAGAGTCGAATACAGCCTAATTTCACCATGGACAAGTAGTTTCGTGCAGTTTTTTCGTCACGGGTAGCGATACGCCGATTTCCTTTCAGAAAACCGAAACAGCGTTCGACCACATTCCGGTCACGATAAGCCTGTTTATCAAATTGTGTGCGGCCATCAGTACTGCCTTTTTCATTGATTTTGTAAGGAATAACGCTCTTTATCCTCAAGTTACGCAGATAACCGCGCAGTTTTCCGCCCGAATAGCCTTTATCGGCCAGCACGGCTTTGCCGCGCCGTTTCATGAAACCATTTTTGCGTTGGACGCCAATGCCATCAAGCAACGGGATGGCCGATTGACTTTCATGAGATTGCCCAGCAGTCACTATCAGGGTGAGGGGAAAACCCTTTCGGTCGGTTGCCAGGTGGATTTTGGTGCCATAACCACCGCGTGAGCGACCCAGCGCATGATCGTCAGCGATATCGGGCTGTTTTTTTTCGCGCCGGCGGCCTCTTTACTCGCGCGAATATGGCTGCCATCCAGGCAAATTTCAGCCCAGTCAATCAAACCTTTTTCATCCAGAATGGACAATAACCGATTAAATATCTTGTTGATAATGCCCGATTTTGACCAACGATTAAATCGGTTATAGACCGTTTTCCAAGGCCCGTAGCGGTCAGGTAAATCACGCCAGGGAGCCCCAGAGCACAATACCCAGAACATCCCATTTATCACACGGCGGTGTTCAACATAGGGACGTCCTGCCCGTTCTGAATGAACCGGGGGCAAACAAGGTTATATCAATATCCATGCGTCATCAGGAATGTCGTAGCGTGCCATCATCTTTTCCTATATTGAAAACCGTTTAGATGATAATACTACCAATTTACATTAAGGGACACGACCTAGTTGAGCTACTATTTTAATAAAATAACAGATAAACCGCATTGAAACTATTATTTCATTTTTGACAATATTGGTTTTATTGATGATATTTTTGCAATAAAAACTCTACTGTCAGTAGTACCAACCAGATAGAAATCAGGCAAACAGAGACAAAATAATGTGGGGGTATTGTAGGGGGTATGGTAGATAATTGAACCAAATAAAATCATTTAAAAACAAAAAATTAATTACTATTATCGAATCCTGTAGGGACCATAAAATCAAATAGTTACAGTAAAAAATGAAAAACCCGTCAAAATAACGGGTCAGGTAATGGGTCAAGTTATCGCTACTTCTTCTCTCTCACCCAAGCCTCATAGACCTCTTCAGGCCATCCTAGAAATGTTCCACCCGCAGTCTTATCTGGTTTAGGAAACTCATTTCTTTTTGCGTACATTCTCCAAAGGGTTGTTTTGCTTTTTCCTGTGAGTCGTTGCATCTCTTCACGCTTAATGTATCTTATCGCCATGGCTTGCCTCCCTCTCTGATAGCCATTTTTCAAAACTCCCTTGCTTGTGATCGGGCTATCGGCAGTACCAGCAGGGCGTATCTCTTGTTGTTTTGATTACTGATAGGCATTGCTCAGTGTTTTGTTTGTTCCCAATATAAAGATGTAAGATGATATTTTTTCTGGCTCCATTTGAGTCACTTTATTTGCAGTCTCCATATAACAGACTTCTTTCGTGTTCTCTACTTGTGCGTAATCATTCTGAATTTAGAGTGAAACATTCCCCAGCGCAGGCGCTGCCATTAAATTTTAATATTGATTGAAATTTATAGATTTTATTTATAGTCGTTTTATTGTGTGGCTATTTTTATAACTGACAATGTTTTTTGTCTGCTTTAATCAGAGGAATGATATCAATTAAATGCATATATCGTCCTCTCCGCTTATAGAGTGCATAACCGTAACCCGCAATGAGTTCTAAGTTATAGCAAGGAACAGGGTCGGTATGTTTTTGTCTGATCCGATAGGTCGTTAATATATGATGTTTAAATTCATCATTATTTTTTATTCCCATGCCGTGATTCTGATCGTTGCCCTGATAATATTGGTCTGCCAAAAAGGTGATAGGTGTTATTCCTGTCTGCAGGCTATGTGCTGGTGCGATATTGGCAACAATGCCTTTAATGTTGATAGTATTTTTTTGTTTTGTTGCCGGTTTCTTGATGGTGACAGAAGTAAAGGTACGCATAAATCCTCTCGCTGACTATTTTAGTGATTATTCCTATCACTTTGATGCGCCTAACATTATCACTTAAATTTCATTAAATCCATACCCAAAGTGATATTAATCAATTTTTTTAATTATCTTATTGATATCAAATAATTTTAATTTGATATCATTTGAATGATATTGGATCTTGAAGGGAGTGATGATTTCAATGGTGTTAAAGATACTGCATTAAAAACAGTATCTTGTATTAAGGAGAGGCAGGATTTGGCGGTGTTTCGAGTGGAGGTGGAAATGTTATCGTTTTCGCTTTCGCTTCATATTACGAAATAAATAAACAATCACCCCGACGATTTCCATGTCAGGTGAGACGGTTATCAAGGGGATACGTGAATCATCAACAGATAAAAAACCGACAGCCCCCCCTTGTTTATAACGATAAACGGAATAATGTTCTTCGATGCGGGCATAGACTAAATCATCATTGGCGATATCTTCCTGTGTATCCACCACAATCACCGTCCCTTCTGGTGCTTCAGCGCAGCCGGTATTTTGGGTTATACGGTAAGCCCGGCAGGCGTCAAACGCGGTTTGCTGTTCAGAAAAGGCCGGCACCATGAACGATTCGGGTGTTTCCTGTTCTGTCTGATAAATTTTTACTGGGACATAACGGTTGTCATGATGGGCAGCAAAATCACTATCACCATAGAGATGTTTATGACCACTGCCATCACTGAGCCATTCCGGGCGAACATCCAATGCCTTGGCCAAATCAACGAGCCGGCCTGTTTTGGTCGCGTTCCCGGAGAGTAATTTCCATATCATGGATTGCGCCATACCGGCTTTTTTGGCCAGAGAGGATTGCGTCAGTCCTTTATCTGCCATGGCTTCTTTTAATCTATCAGCAAGAGTCATAAGTGCCTCATGAGGGGGTTATCTTCGTATTGTTATCCTGAATTATCGGTTGCTTATTCTATCTCTAGAGTGATATCTTTACAAACACTCCAATAGTGATTTATATTGACCTTTGGTGATATTGTTATTGCCGCGGTGTTGGAGAAAGGCACTAATGAAAAACAGTGTGATAAAAAAAGTGATAGATATCGCCGGCAGTCAGGCCAAACTGGCTCAGGTGCTGGGGTGTGCGCAATCGCTCATCAGCGCATGGTTGTACGGGAAAAAACGGATTTCGGTATCACGGATCCCCGATATTGTGGTTTTTTCAAACGGTGCGGTTCAGGCTCATGAGTTGCGTCCTGATCTGCCTACCGTTTTCCCGCCGCCTGAAGCGAAAACCCCTCAATAAATTCCCGCTGGTGGCGGATGATGCAGGGTGTTTTGAACATGGGGATAGTTAGCGTAGGGTAACAGGGAGAAACGGCATGAGTATGAGTCTGATGGCGAAGGCAATGAGTATCCGAGTGGGTAATCCCCTGAGAAAACTGGTGCTGATTAAGCTGGCCGATAATGCGAATGATAAAGGGGGAGTGCTGGCCCTCATATCAGCATATTGCAGATCACTGTGAATGCAGCAAAAGTGCAGTGCGAAGTCACATTGATGCCCTGATTAAGATGGGCTTGCTTATCAAGGAAAACCGGCTCGGTAATCACAACGGGAAAGGGAATGCCTCGAATGTCTATTACCTGAATTTATCCGCTGACCCTGTGTCACCCAAAAGCATACCCCCTGCGCCACTTGCTGGCAGCTCTGTGTCATTGGCTGGCACCCCTGTGCCGCCAGATGGCAGACCCCCTATGCCGTCAGATGGCATCAGAACCAATCACTCTTTTGAACCCGTCAAAGAACCTATAAAACCCAAAGGGGCTGGGCAGAGGAAAACAGCAAAAAAATCAGCATTTGATCCCCTGACGGCCAAGCCGGAAAATGTCAGCACCGAAACGTGGACGGACTGGGTGACGTTCAGGCAGGAAATCAGAAAACCCCTGACCGAAACCAGTTGCCGCCAGCAGGCCAGACAATTAGCGGGATGTGCCAATCCTGATGAAGTGATTTGCACCTCCATTGCCAACAGCTGGCAAGGGTTATTTCCTGACAAACCGAGATCCGTGCGACAGCCCCAAGTCAACACCCATACCGGATTTGAGCACAAGCGTTATGAATCACACGGCGCGAACTGGACAAAAAATCTTTAAGGAGCAGCAGACGCGATGGAAACAACCGATATGGGCATATTGAAAATCGTTCCCCGCTTTGCGCAGGCCAGCTTTGCTACTTACCAGCCGCAGAGCCGAATGGCAGAAACTAACCTGAAAACCTGTCAGGGCTACGTCCAGACGTGGGAGGAACGTAAGCGGGCAGGGGAAGGCATGATCCTGTGCGGGCGTCAGGGCACGGGCAAAACCCACCTTGCTGTGTCCATCTGCCGTGAAATTGCCACAGGCGGTGATGAAGCGGTTTTTATCACCACCGCATCACGTATTATCCGGGCGTTTCGTCGCTCATGGAATAGTGAGGGTGAAATGAGTGAATTTGATACCCTGAAATTTTACAGCGGGCTGGATTTACTGGTGATTGACGAAGTTGGCGTACAGTACGGCACGGAGTCTGAACGCCATATTCTGTTTGAGGTGCTGAATAATCGCTATGAAGACCTGCTGCCCACCCTTCTGATCAGTAATTTGCCCGTGACTGAGCTGGCGCAGCTTTTGGGTGACCGGACGCTGGACAGAGTGCTTCAGGGTGGCACGGTATTGGCCTTTGACTGGGAAAGCTACAGAAGGGAAATCGCATGAACGTATATGATTTGGAAATGGCCGTCATCAGTGGTTTGTTGTCGGGCGGGGCGACACCGGATGCCTACGACGTCTTGGCGATTTTACCGGATGAGGCATTCAGCTCCGTTCATCTGCGCCGGGTGTACGGAGAAATCAAAAAGCAGGCCCTGAGCAGTGCCATTATCGATCCCTTTTTCATTGCAGATGCGATGGGTGAAGAACGGGGTATTCTGGCTAACCTGCTGGAGCTGGCCAAAACCCCGGTCTGGCGGGCCAATTTAAAAGGCTATGCGGAAAAGGTCATGCGTTACTGGCGTGTACGTCAGGTCACTGATCTGATTAACCGTTACCAGCAAGAATTATGTAGCGATTTTTAAAAATAAATCTTTACGATCGTAAAAACGCTGCTATTGTGATAACCGTGATGACAAAGTCACCAGGCTTATTAATATCAGACATTTTAAACCTTGCCCCGTGCAAGGTTTTTTTACGCCTGAAATAAACATAAGACTTGCTGTTGTGACGGGTCAGAGTTACCTATGTGTCCATGCACAAAAACTGACCATGAGGTTAAATTTATCATGCTAAAACATGAAGATATGACAATGACAGCCGCCTGTGTTTTAGACGCCGTGCCTTTGCATACGTGGTTTTCTGTTTCTGAAGTGTCTAAATTAATGGGGCTGCCTGAACCCCGTTGCCAATTACTGTTAACACAATTTCGTCTGGCGGGTTTAATGGAAAGCCGGGAGGATGACACGTTTTTCAAACGTTCTCCCTGATGGGGCTATTTCCCGGGACGTAAAAGTGCAGGCCGGTTAACGCCGGCTTGTCGTGTTGTGGCTTTCCTAATCGCTGCCAGCGTCGAGAGGAAAAAAGCGAATGGAGTTACGCCCTGTCACCTTAGTCAACGATGACTCTCTGAAATTTATCAAAACTCTGCCGGATAACTGCCTCGATTTAATCGCCACTGACCCGCCGTACTTTCGGGTAAAAGCGTGTAGCTGGGATAACCAGTGGGAGGACGTCACGGCCTACCTTGCCTGGCTGGATGAACTGCTGGCCGAGTGCTGGCGGGTCCTGAAACCGAACGGCAGCCTGTACATGTTCTGTGGTTCGCGTCTGGCCTCTGATACCGAACTGCTGGTACGGGAACGGTTTAACGTGTTGAACCATATTATCTGGGCGAAACCGTCCGGCCCGTGGTGCAGACAAAATAAAGAAAGTTTAAGGATGTATTTTCCGGCCACTGAACGCATTATTTTTGCCGAACATTACCAGGGCCCCTATCATCCGAAAGGGGATGGCTATTACAAGCAATGTCAGGATCTAAAACAGTCGGTATTTAAACCACTGGTTGATTATTTTCGTGGTGCTCGAAAAGCGCTAGGTGTCACGGCAAAAGCCATTCATGCCGCCACCGGGAAGCAGATGGCCAGTCACTGGTTCAGCGATAGCCAGTGGCAGTTACCCAGTGAAACTGACTATCAAAAGTTGCAGGGTTTGTTTGACCGCATCGCCAAAGAAAAGCACCAGCGTGGTGAACTGAACACCCCGTATGCTGAGCTGGTGGGTTCTCACCTCACCCTGTCGCGCCAGTATGATGAATTGCGGCAAGAATATGGCTTAATGCGCCGCCCGTTCTTAGTGACGGCAGAAGTGCCTTATACCGATGTCTGGCAGTTTGCTCCCGTGCAATATTATCCGGGTAAACATCCCTGCGAAAAACCCGCTGATTTAATGACGCATATTATCCAGTCCAGCAGCCGGGAAGGGGATGTGGTGGCCGATTTCTTTATGGGTTCCGGGGCAACGTTGAAAGCCGCGTTAAAACTGAATCGCTGTGTGTTGGGTGTTGAGCTGGAAGAAGAACGGTTTAAGCAGACTGTTCAGGAGATCAACGGGCAGTTGTCAACTTAGCGTTTACAACTCAACTCACGGGAATGACCGGATAGTTGAAGTGGTTCGGCAATACCGAACCACTTCATCATTACAGATGTGCAAATATCGGCCTGATTTCGGGGCGCTGTTGTTGAGAAGCCTGCCACAACTCATACTGGGACTGCATATTTGTCCACATTTCGGCACTGGTTCCTAATGCCGCTTCTAAACGAAGTGCCATATCTGCGGATATGCCTGCGCTGCCATTTAAAATACGGGATAAAGCCACACGGGTTACGCCCAGCGCTTTCGCAGCTTCGGTAACAGAAATGTCGCCTAAATATTCGCGTAAGACAATGCCGGGATGGGCGGGATTATACATTCTGCTCATTATGTGATTCCTCAGTGATAATCTTGATAATTAACCAAGATGGCATCTTCGCCTTCAAAGCGAAATGTCAGCCGCCAGTTCCCGTTGACAGAAACAGCCCAGTGGCCTTTTAAATCAGCGCCTTTTAACGGGTGTAATTTCCAGCCGGGCGCGTTCATGTCATCGGGTTTTTTGGCGGTGTTTAACGCGGTTAATTGAATATTCAGTTTTACAGCATGGTTTGCCTGAATGCCTGCTGTAGAGCCTGTTTTAAAGAATTTTTCTAACCCTTTATGTTTAAAACTCTTAATCATTGTGCGCTGCCGTATACTGTATAGCGTCAGTATACGTTAAGTGTGTGCAGTGTCAACCGACTTTGCCACCGCAATCACTCTCATCACATCTGTATCCACGTATTGCGGCTGGCATCCTATTAACTCACTCACAAGGGCTGACGTCACTCAACCCACGGATACCTATTGCTCTAATGGGGGAATATGAAAATGAAAGAAGATCCTGATATCTGGGCACACCTTGGTGACTGGCTCATATCGATAAAGGAACAAGGCATCGGAGCAATACTCGCCGGAACAATGGCTTTTCTTCGTGGCCACTATAACGGTGGTGGTTGGATAAAGGTGTCAATTGATGCCTTTATGTGTGCCATGTTCGCGTGGTTTATTCGTGATGTCTTAAATCTGTTTGGTCTGAATCCTGATTTAGCCTATATCGGCAGTGTGATGATGGGTTACTTGGGTACGGACTTTATCGGTCAATTATTACGTAAGGCCGCAGAGAAAAAAACGGGAGCATCCTCTGATGGAAATCAGCGATAAAGGTCTTGAGTGCATCAAACAGTATGAAAGCCTGAAACTGAAAGCCTACCCCGATCCTGCAACCGGCGGTATTCCGTGGACCATTGGTTATGGCCACACCTAAGGGGTTAAAAAAAGGTGATGTGATTACAGAATCACAGGCTGAAACATTCTTACAGGATGATCTCCAACCTATTTACACCATATTAAGGCAATGGGTTAAAGTTCCTTTGACTCAAGGCCAGTTCCATGTTTTGTGCTCGTTTATCTTCAATTGTGGCAGCGATAACTTTTCTGGCTCCACGCTATTAAAGAAGCTCAATCAAGGTGACTACACAGGCGCAGCGGCCGAGTTTTCCCGCTGGAATAAAGCAGCAGGCAAGGTTATGCGTGGGCTGGATAATCGCAGGGCATCTGAGCGCCAGATGTTTTTATCATGAAGCTCAATTTCACCAAGGGTACGGTTATTGCGCTGATTATTGCTTCAGCCGCCGCTTTCTTATACCGCTCTGGATATAAGGAACAGCTCGGCATCAATAACGACCAACTAACTGAAATCCAGCAATTAACCGATACCATTAATTATCAGAACACGCATATTGAAATGCTGCATGAATTGGATACCAAACACACTCAGGAACTCGCCGATGCCAAATCTAAGATTAATCAGCTTAGTAATGATCTTCGTGCCAATACTCAGCGCGTGTACGTCAAAGCCAACTGTCCAGTGCTTAAAACCACTATCACCTCCAGCGTGGATGGCTCAAGACCCGCCAAACTGGCGAAAGACGCTGAACAGGATTATGTACATCTCCTCGGAGAACTAGAAACCCTCGAAGCCCAATTCCTCGGACTAAGGGAGTGGAGTATGGTCGAATGCCAATTTTGAGGTATAGAGATTAAGAAGAGCGGATAACTCTGTGTGATACCTAGCAAAAATTGCTAATCTTAATAGACAGGCTAAATATTTATAGAGAGGATTATCTTATGTATTCGTTATCAATGATAAATCCTATGAACAGAGATTATAAGCAATATCAATTAGATGTAACGGATGATATTCAAGCATGCCTAGAAAGTCTTGAGTGTCAGCCAATTCTATTTATTGGTTCAGGCCTGACAAGAAGGTACGCGAATGGACCAGATTGGGAGAGTTTGCTTAAAAATTTAATGGAGCAATGTCCAGAAATTAAGCGTCCATTCGCGTATTACACACAAAAAAATGAGTCACTAATAGACATTGGAACTATCCTGTCAGATGCTTATAGGGATAGGGATAGGGATAGGGATTGGGATTGGGATTGGGATTGGGATTGGGATTGGGATTGGGCTTGGGCGGAAGGAAAGTCTAATTTTCCTGAAGAGTTATTCAGTGAACATTATGATGGAGATATATATCTGAAGTATAAAATAGCCGATTTTTTTAATCGTCTAGAAATAATTGATGAAAATGAGTTTGCTGATGAAATAAAATCATTAAAATCCATTCATCCACACTCCATTGTAACAACTAATTACGACAATATAGTTGATGGGATTTTTCCTGACCATGAAATTATAGTTGGACAAAAAATCATAAGGTTAGTTAATAGTAGCACTGGGGAAATATTTAAAATACATGGCTCTTGTAATGAGCCAGCATCAATTGTTATCAATAGAAATGATTACGATGATTTTTTGAGTAAGAAAAAATACCTTAGTGCTAAATTATTAACTTTTTTTGCTGAACATCCTTTGATATTTATTGGTTATAGTATTGAGGATGAAAATATAAAAGGAATTTTGTCTGATATAG
This sequence comes from Xenorhabdus cabanillasii, assembly GCF_003386665.1. NCBI lineage: Bacteria > Pseudomonadati > Pseudomonadota > Gammaproteobacteria > Enterobacterales > Morganellaceae > Xenorhabdus > Xenorhabdus cabanillasii. Next base: position 2,025,171 of record NZ_QTUB01000001.1, read on the forward strand.
ATGAAATCCTATCGGAAGAGGGGGAGTTGATTCCTAATATCTATATACTAAATAGAGATAAAGAAATAGATGAAAACTCTTATCCTGCCAGAGAAGCGATGATTAATATTGATAATAATAAGCATGTAAGAATAAAAAGAATAGTATCTAATGATTTTAAATGGGTGTTCGAAGCCTTTGCTGCTCATCCAGCAATGGATAATGTTAATCCTAAGGTATTGAGAGCATTATTAGCAAGAAACTATAAGCTGATTAACTCTGACATACCCATGAATACGGTTTCTATCGATTATACTAGGTTGACTGAGTTAGCCTTAGATGATGGTAAGTTAGAAAGAGTTTATGGAATTACCGATGGTGATTCGTTAGATTTATTTAATGCTAATTATTGTTTTACAATGACGTCTTTAGCAGAGTCCCTTGGATATCGTAATTGGAATTACGTAAATCAATTAATACAAAAAATCAAAGAAGCTACAGGGAAAGATATAAAGGAAACAGATAACATATATCATCAAAAGGTAAGGACAGGAAGATCAAGCTTTACTCGTAAATATTCAAGAGAAGCATTAAGATTATTAGAGTTAGCTAGAGATAATAAACCTTTTGATGTTCAATTTGACTAAATCTGGTCTAATTTATGGTGATGATAGACTTACTTCTATTGGAAATGATACCTCTTTTGGGGATATTATGTTTTCAGTAAAAGTTATGGCCCAAGGGCCTAGAATTATACCTAACACTCCTGATGACCTCCATTACACAATTGTGAATCTCGGACCTGAATTTGGAGCTAATTCTCACGAAATTTTAGACTTAACTATTGCTATTAACTCGGGCAATGTCACATTAAATGCTGGAGGGTCGGCTATACTAAAAGCTGCCGATATTAAATCTAAAGAAAATACTACAATATTAGCAGGAGAATATATAGGTTTTGATCGGTATAATTATGGTAAACTAAGTCCAGATTTAAATTATTTCCTTACAGATAACTTAGTAACTTCTATTAAAACCGGTAAAAATCTTAATTTAATCGCTAATGATCATGTCGTAACCTCAGGATCTAAATTAATCTCTGGAGAAAATCTTTCTATACTTTCTGGAGGAGACATTAGACTTAGAGCTTTACCAAAAGAAAAATATACTAGAAGTAATGATAGCTACGAATATCAAACTATTGAATCAACAGAATTATCTGCCAAAGGTTTATTAACGCTTTCCGCTGAAGGAAATATTTTATTTCAAGCTACTAAATTAGCAGTTGAAGGACTAAAAAATATCTCATCAGTTATTTCAGACACTACTTTAAGAAATGCGATAGCTTCTGGAACTATGGATATTTCTGCTAAAGGCGGTTACATCTATGCTCAAGCTTTAAACGAAACAACGCAATATGAAACAGAGTCTGTAAAGCGAAATTGGTTAGGTGGAAAGAAAACTTTTAAGAAAATTCACCAAACTTCAACCCCAGTTGTTACAGAGTTTTCTGCTCCTACCGGTTATATCAATATTTTAGGTAGAGATGATGTTACTTTTGAAGGTAGTAAAATAGAAGCTGGTAAAAATACTAATTTAACTAGCCTTCAAGGTAAAGTTAATTTCAAAGCTGTAAGTTCTTTAGATTTTGAACAAGAACTTAGTATGTCTAAAGGGTTTCACATTAAGCAAAGAAATAAAGGTTACCAAGAAAATATTTGGTATTTACCTCAAATTAATATTGGAGGAACACTTACTGTTAATGCTACCGGTATTAATGCTGATATAAAAACAAAGGATAATCAAAATCTTCAAGATGCCATTGACTTACTAAGCGATGGTTATGGTATGTCTTGGATAAAAGATATAAGCAAACGAAATGATGTTGAATGGAATAAAATACAAGATGCTTATTCTGAATGGAACATTAACAATAAAAACTTAAATCCGGTTGTAGGGGCAGTAATAGCTGTAGTCACCGCTGGTTACGCTGCTCCCTATGCAGCACCTATAGCTGGAAGCAGTGCAGCAGCTCAAGGAGCTATTACAGCAGGTATGGCAGCGGCTGCTAGTAAAGCAGCGGTTTCTCTAGCTGAAAATGAGGGTAATTTATCTAAAACTTTTAAAGACATGGGAAGTAGTAGTACTATAAAATCTATAGTTACTTCAGCGGCTATTGGAGGTGCATTAGCTGGATTTGATTCTGCAATGGGTTGGGGTGAAGGGACTAAAGGAGGTGCAGCTATTAATAGAGGAAGTATGCCTCTATTAAGTAATCAAGATTGGGTAGCTACTGCCCAGAGAGTTGCCGGACAGTCTTTGATTAGCTCTGGAATAAACACTACTATTAATGGTGGAAGTTTTAAAGATAATTTTGTTTCCGCTCTATTATCTAATTCAACTAGTCAACTTCATGCTGAAGGAGCTTTCCAAATAGGTGAATATGCGAATCAGTTAACTGAAGTTGGAAGAGCGCTTAGCCATGCTGCACTATCTGCTATAATTGCAGAAGTTGGAGGAAATGATGGTAAAGCAGCCGCAGCAGGAGCTTTAGCTGCTTCTTTAGCAGCAGATAGTCTTAGAAATACGTTTGATGACTCTAGAGCCACTCAAATAGGAGGTAAGATTGTAGGAGCATTAGCTGGCGCAGCTATTACAGGAACTCCTGAAGGTGTTTATGCTGGAGCTAATGCTGGTGAATTAACTATAGTGCACAACCATGATGAACATGCCATGAACATGTTTGTAAAAGGTGAAAATGGTAGTATATTTCCTCCCGAAGGATCTCTCCAAGAAGCTATAGATTCTTGTTTAATTGACGCAACTTTATGTAATTTTATAGTAGAATTTAGTCCTCTTTCAGTACTTAAAGATGTTAAAGATGCAGAAACAGGAACAGATTATATAATTGCAGCGGCATCAGCAGCCCCTTGGGCAAAATTAGGAAAAGCAGCTGATAAAAGCGTTGAAGCTATAAAAACTCTTGCTAAAAATGGTAAGTTTGCTGAAGCTACTAGGATTTACAATGATTCTCTTAGAAGTATGGGTAAATTCTTTAAAGGGAATCATAGAGTTAATGATCTAAGTAAGCTTAAAGATATGAATTTAGAGCCTAATATGCTTAGAGCGGGGACTAAAAAATATCTTAAAAGTGAATTCCAAAAACCTGATGCAGCTGTTAGTTATGCTGCAGCATCAGTAACAGTTAATGGTAAAAAAGAATATTACTTATCTGTAAATGGTGCAGCTTGGTCAGGCAATTCTCCCAATGTCGTAAATATTAATGGGGTTAATTTTAATGTGATTAGAGAAGATAGTGGTTCTATACCATCAGCTCCTAATGGAAAGCAAACTAACTTTAATCACGCTGAACAAAAATTATTTAGTCATTTTCAAGATAATTTTCAAGGTAAGAAAGTAGATATAAATATGTCTATTCAGAATACTAGTGCTACATCTCCAGGAATGTGTGCTGGCTGTAAACCTAATAGCAAAGTATTTGCAGATCAAAACAAAGATTTTATTATTAATATATTTGAGGGTACAATCGGTAGAAAACCCTAAATATCTAGTGATAAATTCAATATAAAGACCTTAAATCAATATGAAGACCTTAAATAGAGAAACTGTATCTGGAGTTAGTTTTTATACTATCAGAATGACATATGAAGAATTAGTTATTCTTAGGGACTGTTTACATGATATCTTACTTAAATCTAAAGAAATTGAAGAGCAAAATCCTGATAAATTATCCTGGTATAAGTCTACTTTTTTAGAAATATCAGATTGTATACAATCTGAGGCTTTGAAGGATAAGAATTTAAAAACAAGGATAATTTTGAAAAAAGAACATTTAAACGCTGAAATATTCTATAGCCTTAAATTATCTTATGGAGAACTTGAGTTAATTATATATTCTGTTATGAACTTAGAGCGGGATATCAATTATAAACCTTTTTATAGAAAGTTTTCTTTCAGTAAAAAATGTAATGCCAAATTATTGAATGATTATTCTCACAAATTACAATCTTTATGGTTAGTAGATTAATTGGAGCTATAAATGACTAAAACAGAATTAATAGAATATCTACATTCTGCTTATCCCGAATTGACTATAGATACTAACTATATTAAAGGTTATTCAGAAGAAGATATTCTAAAATTAGAGAGTCTTCGTGACTTCAAAATTCAAGGACAGTTACGTGAGTTTTTAACTTATATGGGGCGTTGCAGTGGTGGATTATTTGGAAGTCAACCTTTAAAATTCTATCCGGAAATCGTTAATCCCAAAGGTAAAGAGATATATCATTAATGCTGACACTATTACAGCAATGGTAGGTCCAAACTCTTTCGGTATGAAAATTCCAGGATTACCTACCAGATTTGAAAATGAAACTCCTCAATCTGGGTTTTCTATAGATACTGGTAGCCTCGGGGGAATGTATGCTAATAAAAGCATAATACTTCTTAGTAACGAAAAAGATGCCGGCGTGAATATAAGGGATTTATCAACTTCAAGGGGACAATTAACGGATGTTACTGTGCAATTAACGAAAGACTCTGGAGCCGTATATACTACTAACCAAAAACAAGATATAATTGTTGCAGCTAATAGATATTTTCATGAGGGTGTAGAATTAGTGCTTATTGATGGTGTTTGGCATCGAAAGCAATGATTGAACAGATATTATGTCACTTAAAAAGAGAATCTTATGATTACTAAAAACATTAAAGATTTTACAAAAGTAACCTCAATTTCTATATTAGCTTTATTGATTTCTAATAATTTAGCTTTTGCAAATCCAGTTATCCCTAATGATAATAGAACTCAAGTAAATATAGTTAATAATATACCCGTAATAGATATAGCTACTCCTAATATTTCAAGAGTATCTCATAACGTCTATAAAGAATTTAATACTTCTGAAAAAGGTTTAGTGTTCAATAATTCATTAAATGGTACTACATCTCAACTAGTAGGACAACTAAATAAAAGCCCTAATCTTAGAAATAGACCAGCCGGAATAATTGTTAACGAGGTAGTTGGAGGCAATCTATCTCAACTTAAAGGTATGATTGAAGTAGCTGGAGATTTTGCTAGTGTGGTGATATCTAACCCTAGTGGTATTTCAATTAATGGACTTACTTTCAGTGATACTATTGGTGAAGCTAATTTTACCACTGGAACTATTACCTTTGATAAAAGAAAAAATTTAGAGGAGTCTAAAGTAACTAAAGGACATATTACTATTGGAGAAGATGGGATAAATACTAGAAATGTTAACTATCTTAATTTGTTTAGCAAAACTATCAAGATAGATGGAGATATTGAAGGAGATTATGTTTCTGTTCATGCTGGCGGTGTTTTAACAGATATGAAAAACCTTACTTATACTTGGATTGAATCTGAAGGTCCTAAACCTGAATTCTCAATAGATACTAGTGACATGGGTGGAATATACGCTAATAGAATCGTAGTGATATCTACTGATAAAGGAACCAGAGTTAATTTAAATGATTTAGATGGAAAAAAACCTGATTAAGATAAACGCCCCTTATAGTAGCACTGTAAATATTAATGGGGTTTTTAGAAATGATAATAACAATATAACTATAAATGCTAATAACTTAAATGATAATGGAACAAAATTAAAATGGTCTGATGATAAAAATAGATGGGAGCCAATTTAATATTTACCAGTCTTAGTTAAAAAGTATAAGTAATTCTATTAATTGCAAGAGACTTATATGCTTTTCATAATTTCTTGCAATTTTTTTCTAAATGAACTAATGGCAGGAAATTATGAAAAAACCCAATAATCCTGATAATGTTAATCAGTTTACAAAAGCTTTAACCTATCTTCTTATATATCTAATAGGTATTTATCCTATCAGCATCGTTGCTGCAAATCCAATTATCTCCAATGATAACAGAACTCAAATAAATGTAATTGATGATGTTCCTGTTATTGATATAGCTGCCCCTAATATTAGGGGGATCTCTCATAACGTTTATAAAGAATTTAATGTCGAAGAGCAAGGTGCAGTTTTAAAATAACTCAATAGATACTGCATTATCTGAAATATTAGGAGATGTAGATAAAAACCCTAATTTTCAAGATAGATATGCAGATTTAATCATTAATGAAGTAGTCGGGGGTAATCAATCTCAGCTTAAAGGACCGTTAGAAGTAGCTGGCGATAGAGCTTCAGTGATAATATCTAACCCCAATGGTATTACTGTTAATGGCGGCGGCTTTCTTAATATGTCCGTTGCTACATTAACTACAGGTAAACCTACTTTAAATAATGAAGGATTTTTAGATAACTTACGGATAACTAAAGGCCAAATTAATATTGAGAGTGATGGCTTAGATGGCAGTTTTGATTCTATATATTCTATAGATTCTATAGATATAATTAGTATAACTTTGAATTTAACTGGTAGGATAAATGGTCAAGGGAATAATATCAGTATAATTCAGGGTACTAACCAAATTAATTATGGAGGTTATAGTAACCAACGCAATATGAAACAGAGTCTGTAAAGCGAAATTGGTTAGGTGGAAAGAAAACTTTTAAGAAAATTCACCAAACTTCAACCCCAGTTGTTACAGAGTTTTCTGCTCCTACCGGTTATATCAATATTTTAGGTAGAGATGATGTTACTTTTGAAGGTAGTAAAATAGAAGCCGGCAAAAATACTAATTTAACTAGTCTTCAAGGTAAAGTTAACTTCAAAGCTGTAAGTTCTTTAGATTTTGAACAAGAACTTAGTATGTCTAAAGGGTTTTACATTAAGCAAAGAAATAAAGGTTACCAAGAAAATATTTGGTATTTACCTCAAATTAATATTGGAGGAACACTTACTGTTAATGCTACCGGTATTAATGTTGATATAAAAACAAAGGATAATCAAAATCTTCAAGATGCCATTGACTTACTAAGCGATGGTTATGGTATGTCTTGGATAAAAGATATAAGCAAACGAAATGATGTTGAATGGAATAAAATACAAGATGCTTATTCTGAATGGAACATTAACAATAAAAACTTAAATCCGGTTGTAGGGGCAGTAATAGCTGTAGTACTATAAAATCTATAGTTACTTCAGCGGCTATTGGAGGTGCATTAGCTGGATTTGATTCTGCAATGGGTTGGGATAAAGGCAGTGCTGCAATAAGCAAAGAGAGTATGCCTATATTGAGTAGCAAAGATTGGATAGCTACTGCTCAAAGGATTGCCGGACATTCTTTAATTAGCTCTGGAATAAACACTACTATTAATGGGGGTAGTTTTAAAGATAATTTCATGTCCACACTATTATCTAATTCAGTTAGTCAACTTCATGCTGAAGGCGCAAATCTTATAGGAAGAAATGGGGAGATTTTAGGGGACACTGGAAGACTTCTAAGTCATGGAGTTTTATCAGCAATTACAGCTGAAATTGGCGGAGGAGACCCTCTGGCGGCTGCAGTAGGTTCAATGGCGGCTGAATATGCAGCAATATCTCTAAAAAATACTTTTCATAATGAACCTGAAAAATTAATAATGAGTGGTAAAGTTATAGGGGGTTTAGCTGGAGCATTAATTTCAGGAACAGCAGAGGGTGTCCATAGTGGAGCTGATGCAGCAGAATTAGCCATTATATATAATTCTTTAGGTGGAGATAAGATTAGACAACAGCTTGAAGAAGATAAAGAACTTACAAAACAATTAGTTAGAGAAAAAAATTGGTGAAAACGCGGCTTCTGGATTAGTTAATGGCCTTTTAAGTAGTGTAACAGGATTAGGTGATTTTGCATTAGCTGGAGGAGATACTGTATTTGATGCCACAGCGGCTTTTGTAACTTGTGCATTGGGTATTAATTATTGTCAACAAGCTAGAGGTGATTTACATAAAGCAAATGAAACCGTTAATACTATTTTTAATTCTATTGTCAATGGAGACTTGTGGGAAGATGTTAAATCTACAGTGGTAAAAGCCAATAATGGAGATCAACAAGCTTTAGAAGATGTAGCTACACTTATATTTGATACTGTATCTCCCTCTAAATTTTCTTCATTTAAAAATACAACTCCAATGAAAGTTAATGGAGTTGTTCGTATAGTAATTACAGAACCTACCACTAATATGAAACCTAATATTGGTGGATATCAAACAGTAACAAATGAAGTATCAACACAAGTTCAAAACGCTAGAATACGTCAACATCAAATGTTGAATGATAATGTTGGATATAATATGAATCCTTTTGAATCTGATGCAAATTATCCTTCAATAGGGCGTTATGGTACTAATGAAAAATTCATTAATGAATGGATTTAATATTCGTAAAATTGAAGATATACGTAGTAAGTCCCAGAAGCCCTACACCAGAAGCTGGTAACGAACATTTTCTTGGAGCTGGACAACATTTGCCCGGAGGAGCTCCTGAAATAGTAATAGATTCAGTACCAACATCAGCTAAACCTATTTTAAAGGTAAACGTAGAATGAGTATATATCCGAAAAATTCAATTATCGTTGATGATATGGAAACTACATTTAGTCTTATAATTACGAAAAAAGATAATGAATTTAATTACTAGAATGGAAAACTTAGGTTTTTCTGTAGTTACTGATGAAGTAATAGACTACTACAACGATGCAGTAGAGAAAGATAAAACTTATGAATATTATAATTATGTAGATCGTTCAGCAAATTACATGAAATTTAATATAGTGGGATACGGGCACGAAGACAAAGCAAAGGTAGCTAAAGAATTAATCAAAGAAGGAGCTCTTTTTTCGCGGGCTGGAAGAATTTGGCCTCCTGAAGAAGTTATGAGATATTATAGAGAACGGGGTTTGATTATGGAAAATTATAAGACTATTGCATGGTATAGTGGAAAATACTATATATATGATGGTCATACTGAAAAATTATTAGAAGATTATAGTGGAAAACTATAAAAGAATTTGCTAAAAAGATAAGTTTTCTGAAGCTACTAAGATTTACAATGCTTCTCTTAGAAGCATTGTAAATTCTTTAAAGTCAATTACAGAGTTAATAATTTAAGCAAACTTAAAGATGTAAATTTAGATTCAAACATGTTATGAGGAGAGGTTGATAACTATTTAGGTGCTTCTTATAAAGTAGGTAAACCAAATGTGAAACTTTATAGTATATCTGTAGCATCTGTAACAGTAGATGGTAAAAAAGAATATTACTTATATGTAAACTCAGGAGCTTGGTCAGGTATTTCTCCTATATTGAAGGGATTGATTATAAAGTGATTAGAAAAGATAGTGGCTTTATACCATCAGCCCCTAATATTGGAGGTAAAATTGTTGGGGCTTTAGCTGGAGCAGCTATTACAGGAACTCCTGAAGGTGTTTATGCTGGAGCTAATGCTGGTGAATTAACTATAGTGTACAACCATGATGAACATGCCATGAACATGTTTGTAAAAGGTGAAAATGGTAGTATATTTCCTCCCGAAGGATCTCTCCAAGAAGCTATAGATGCTTGTTTAATTGACGCAACTTTATGTAATTTATAGTAGAATTTAGTCCTCTTTCAGTACTTAAAGATGTTAAAGATGCAGAAACAGGAACAGATTATATAATTGCAGCGGCATCAGCAGCCCCTTGGGCAAAATTAGGAAAAGCAGCTGATAAAAGCGTTGAAGCTATAAAAAACTCTTGCTAAAAATGGTAAGTTTGCTGAAGCTACTAGGGTTTACAATGATTCTCTTAGAAGTATGGGTAAATTCTTTAAAGGGAATCATAGAGTTAATGATCTAAGTAAGCTTAAAGATAAGAATCTAGAGCCAAATATGCTTCGGGGAGAAATTGATGGATTTTTGAAGTCAAAATATAAAAAAGATGGGACAGATCCAAAATCTTATAGTATATCTGGAGCATCAGTAACAGTTGACGGTAAAAAAGAATATTACTTATCTGTAATTGGAGATGCTTGGTCAGGTACTTCTCCAAATGTCGTAAATATTAATGGGGTTAATTTTAATGTGATTAGAGAAGATAGTGGTTCTATACCATCAGCTCCTAATGGAAAGCAAACTAACTTTAATCACGCTGAACAAAAATTATTTAGTCATTTTCAAGATAATTTTCAAGGTAAGAAAGTAGATATAAATATGTCTATTCAGAATACTAGTGCTACATCTCCAGGAATGTGTGCTGGCTGTAAACCTAATAGCAAAGTATTTGCAGATCAAAACAAAGATTTTATTATTAATATATTTGAGGGTACAATCGGTAGAAAAACCCTAAATATCTAGTGATAAATTCAATATAAAGACCTTAAATCAATATAAAGACCTTAAATCAATATGAAGACCTTAAATAGAGAAACTGTATCTGGAGTTTAGTTTTTTATACTATCAGAATGACATATGAAGAATTAGTTATTCTTAGGGACTGTTTACATGATATCTTACTTAAATCTAAAGAAATTGAAGAGCAAAATCCTGATAAATTATCCTGGTATAAGTCTACTTTTTTAGAAATATCAGATTGTATACAATCTGAGGCTTTGAAGGATAAGAATTTAAAAACAAGGATAATTTTGAAAAAAGAACATTTAAACGCTGAAATATTCTATAGCCTTAAATTATCTTATGGAGAACTTGAGTTAATTATATATTCTGTTATGAACTTAGAGCGGGATATCAATTATAAACCTTTTTATAGAAAGTTTTCTTTCAGTAAAAAATGTAATGCCAAATTATTGAATGATTATTTTCATAAATTACAATCTTTATGGTCAGTAGATTAATTGGAGTTATAAATGACTAAAACCGAATTAATAGAATATCTACATTCTGCTTACCCAGAGTTGACTATAGATATTACTTACATTAAGGGCTATTCAGAAGAAGATATAGTAAAATTAGAACGTTTATATGATATTAAAATTCAAGGTCAATTACTTGATTTTTTAATTCACATGGGGCGTTGCAGTGGAGGTTTTTTTTCAAATCAACCTTTAAGTTTTTATAGTAAAACTGCTAATATCAGAGATGAGATAAAATTTCAAATAGGATGTGAAGATGGATTAAGAGAAGTTCAACGATTTGATTTGATAGAACAAAAACCTTTCTTTATTTCAATGGAAAACGAAGGGATTTTTCATTATTTCTTGTTAACTGATTCAGTTAACCCTGATTTAGTTTATTATCTTGATACTAACTATGACACAATAGTAGATACTAGTTTAACTTTTAACGAATATTTAAGAAGTGTTGTAGATTCTAGCAGAAGTTACACTTATAAAATCCCACCTGATTATATGGGAGACTTACTTAGAATATAACGGTTAAACATATTTCGTTATTGGATCTACTTTGAGTCAAATCAAAGTAGATCCACCTAAAAAGAGACTTTTATGAAAAATATTAGAATTTTTACAAAAATAACTTCAATTTCTATTTTATCTTTATTAGTTTCTACTAATCTAGCTTTCGCTAATGATATCATTCTTAATGATTCCAGTACTCAAGTTAACCAAGTTAATAATGTTCCAGTTATAGATATAGCTGCTCCGACTCTTAATGGTATGTCTAGGAATACTTATAAAGAATTTAACGTAGAAGAACAAGAATTAGTTTTTAATAACTCCATAGATTCTGTTAATTCTCAACTAGTAGGTCAATTAAATAAAAATCCTAATTTAAGAGATAGACCAGCTATTCTAATCGTTAATGAAGTAGTTGGAGGTAATCAATCCCAACTTAAAGGAGTTGTAGAGACAGTAGGCAATGCAGCTACATTAATAATAACTAATCCAAATAGCGTTTTTCTCGATGGAGCTAAATTTATCAGCAATGAAACTTTTATCAGCACAGGAAAACCTACTTTTAATAAAAAAGATTTACTTAGTTTAGATGTAACTAAAGGTAAAGTTACTATTGGAGAAAAAGGCTTAGATTCTGATAACCTTGTTGTTTTCAGTAGATCTCTTCAAGTAAATGGAAAAATTAATGCTGACACTATTACAGCAATGGTAGGCCCAAACTCTTTCAGTATGAAAATTCCAGGAATGTGTACTGGTTGTAAAGATACTAGTGCAGTGTTTGCAAAACAGAATAAAGATTTTATTATCAATGTATTCCATGGAACAACTGGAACAAGACCTTAAGAGTAATCCATATGAAACTTTTAAATAGAGAGACTATATCGGGAGTTGCATTTTTCTATATCAGAATGACACATGAAGAATTAACTTTTCTTAAAAACTGTTTACATGATATTTTACTTAAATCTAAACAAATCAAAGAAGACAATCCCAATAAGTTAATTTGGTACAAAGCTATTTTTTCAGAAATATCGAATTGTCTGGAGTCTAAGAATTTAAATATCGAGAGGTTAACAACAACTAAAATCGCAAAAGAGTACTTGGATAATGAAATAGTCTTTGTTATTAAACTAACATCTGGAGAACATGATTTATTAGTGCATTGTATCAGTGAGTTAAAAAGCGAAGTTCGTAATAGACCTCTTTACAGTAAATTGTTATTTTATAAAAAATCACTGTGTAATGATGTTGAAAACTTAAGTGATTATTTTCAAAAATTATTTTATTTTAGGGTAGAACCCTCTAGTTGGAAACCTCAAATGACCAAAACAGAATTAATAGAATATCTACATTCTTCTTATCCAGAATTAACAATCAATACTACTTATATACGAGGATATTCAGAAGAAGATATATTAAAATTAGAGCGATTATATAATATTAAAATTCAAAGACAACTATATGATTTTTTAACTCACATGGGACGTTGCAGTGGGGGATTATTTGGAGACTATCCTTTAGAATTTTATTCAAAAATTGATAGCTCTAAAGACGGACTTATATTTCAAAGTGAATGTCGAAAAAATCTAAAAGATTTGGTTGAAATCCAAGGTGAAAGGATGGTAAAACAAAAACCTTTCTTTATTTCAATGGAAAATGAAGGAATTTACAAATATTTTTTAGTAACTGAGTCATATGTCCCCGATTTAGTTTATTATCTTGATACTAATTATAATGCGATAGTAAATACCGGATTATCACTTAATGAGTATTTAAGAAAACTTGTTGATACTACCGTTAGAAATTATGCAATTAAGCCTCCTTTTGATCAAGAGGGGAGTTTACTTTAGTTAAAAATAACATTCACTAGTATAAGACTGTGGATGAAATGTATAGGTTCTGATTTAATTAACTTAAATCAGAACCAAGCATAAATAACTAATGTGGTTGAAGGTACAATCAGCACAACTGTCAGAAAACTTTAAAGAGATAGTTTATGAAACTTTTAAATAGAAAAATGTATAAAGGTGTAATTACTTATTACGTTGGAATGTCACAACCTGAATTAATTTTTCTTAAAAACTGTTTACACGATATTTTACTTAAATTTAATGAAATTGAAGAAAATAATTATGATAAATTAGCCTGGTTAAAAGCTATTTTTTCAGAAATATCAAATTGCTTAGAGTCTAATATTGAACAGTTAAAAACAACTAGGATCGCAAAAGAATATATAGATAGAGAAGTATTTTGTACTCTCAAACTAACATCTGGAGAACATGATTTACTAGTACAATATATCAAAGAATTAAAATATACTATCTATAAAACACCCTCATCCAGTAATTTAAAACCTCTGTGCAATGATGTGGAAGAATTAACTAACTATTTTGAAAAACTACAGTATTTTGGAGTAAAAGAAACTAATCAAAATTATAAAATGACCAAAACTGAATTAATAGAATATCTACATTCTGCTTACCCAGAATTAACTATAGATACTACATATATTAAAGGTTATTCCGAAGAAGATATATCAAAATTAGAATATTTATATGATATCAAAATTCAAGGTCAGTTACTTGAGTTTTTAATTCATATGGGTCGTTGTAGTGGAGGGTTATTTGAAAGTCAACCTTTATTGTTTTATTGGATAAGGAATAACGAAAATAAAATAAAATTTTCAGAACTTGAATATAAAATGTCAATTCAAGAGAGTCTTGAATACACTTTTAGAGATATTCAACGGCTTGATCTGATAAAACAAAAACCTTTCATCATTTCATTTGAAAACGAGGGGATTTACGACTATTTCTTATTAACTGAGTCAGATACTCCTAATTTAGTTTATTATGTAGATAATAACTATAATGAAGTAGTACTTACTGGATTAACCTTTAATGAGTATTTAAGAAGTACTGTGGATTCTTATAGAGCCTATCAATATAAAGCTCCTTTTGATCTAAAAGGAACTTTGCTTGGAATGTAGAAACTATTTTCATTTTGTTATTTGGTTATTTACCCTACAATTTTTTGATTTATCCAAAACAGATGCACCTAAAAGAGGATTTTATGAAAAACTTTAAAACTTTTACAAAGATTTCTACATTAACTTTATTAATTTCTACTAATCTAGCTTTCGCTAATGATATCATTCTTAATGATTCTAACACTCAAATTAACCAAGTTAATAATATTCCGGTTATCAACATAGCTACTCCAACTCTTAATGGTATGTCTAGAAATACTTATAAAGAGTTTAATATTAATGAAAAGGGTGTGGTTTTCAATAACTCCATAGATTCTACTAATTCTCAATTAGTAGGTCAATTAGATAAAAACCCTAATTTAGCAGATAGGACTGCTATATTAATTGTTAATGAAGTAGTAGGAGGTAATCTATCTCAACTTAAAGGAGCTATAGAAATAGTTGGAGATGATGCTAAGCTGATTATAACTAACCCTAATGGTGTCATTATTAATGGGGCTAAATTCATAAATGTAACGGAATCTTTTATTAGCACAGGTAAACCTGTTTTCAATAAAAAAGATTTACTTAGTTTAGAAGTAACTAAGGGCAAGGTTACTATTGGTGAAAAAGGCTTAGAATCTACTGAGAATAACCTTGTTGTTTTCAGTAGATCTCTTCAAGTAAATGGAAAAATTAATGCTGATATTATTACAGCGATGATAGGACCTAATTCCATGAGTATGAAGGTTCCAGGGATGCCTATCAGATTTGAAAATGAAACTCCTCAACCAGGATTTTCTATAGATACAGGTAATCTTGGAGGTATGTATGCTAATAAAAGCATAATACTTCTTAGTAACGAAAAAGGTGCCGGCGTGAATATAAGGGATCTATCAACTTCAAGGGGACAATTAGAAGATGTTGTTGTACAATTAATGAAAGACTCCGGAGCCGTACATACTAGTAACCAAAAACAAGATATAATTGTTGCGGCTAATAGATATATTCATGAAGGTGTAGAACTAAAAAATGTTGATGGTATATGGCAGCTCCCATAAGTTATAGATAACAACCAAAAACTATAAAACCACTCATACGAGTGGTTTTTTCGGACATAATATATAACTAACTGTTAATGTCTTTGATATAAACATCCTTTAGTTAATCCTTCAGAAATATACAGTTCAGTAGCTAGACTACTCAATACTGGACATTCTTTAGTAATCAATTCTGAAATATATTCAGCTAAGTTCTCAATTGTAGTTTCCTTTCTACATATATGAACATTAACATTCTTCAATTTAACTAATTTTTCCATATTGAAACTCATTTCCATAAAACCTCTTTCTCCTGTTTTATAAGAAATGCTCAATAAATCTTCAAACGCGGCTACACCATCTTAGATCGCATGGGCGTGCGTATGCTGCGTGATCCGTACACCCATAAGCCGTTTATCCACTTCTACACCACCAAACGGGTTGGTTCCCTGCGGGTGGACAGCAACGCCGTGAAACTGCTGAAAGTGGCAGAAGATAAGGCGTAGTCACCTTATTCTCAGGAGATGACATGCCTTTTCCCACGATTGATCTGCTTCGGCAGCAGTGCCGTATCGACAGTGATAATCATACCGAAGATGATTTATTAGACACTTATGCGCGGGCGGCCATTAAACGGGTCGAAAACTATCTGAATCGCCGCCTGTATGAACAGGCTGTGCCGGAGGATGATCCGGATGGTCTGTTAGCGACTGACGATGTGACACTGGCAATTATGCTGGCAGTCGGTTACTGGTATGAAAACCGGGAGGCACAGACCTTACCCACCGGATTTAAATCGTTGCTGGAACCCTACCGTTTTATTCCGTTATAGGAGAATGCCGATGAAAGCGGGCTCACTTCGCTATCGCATTAAACTGTTTCGCCCTGTAAAAAACCGTGATGATCTGGGTGCTGAAATCATTGGGCGGGAATATGTCACTGAAACCTGGGCACGAGCGGACGCCATGTCCAACCGCAAAATCCGCACGGCGGATCAGCAACAGGTGATCGAGGTGCAACAATTTACCGTCAGGCCAAGAAAAGATATTGAACCTGATTGGTTGGTTGAACATCAGGGACGGCTGTTTACCGTTCGCACTGTGGATCGTAACCATACTGACCGTGCCGTTATCACCACGGAGGCCGATGCGCACCATGATCGAACCTGAACTGAAAGCGGATTTAGAACGATTAACGAATCTGCCAGTTTATCCGCTGATACTGCCGTCCAGCGTGTTAGAGGGCGTGACCTATCAGCGTATCAGCGATCTCCGATTCAATATCGGGCTGGCGGCCTCGCCGTTAATCGAAGCGCGTTTCCAAATCAGCATTATGGTGCTGAACGATTACTCCCAGGCTTTGCGACTGGAAGCCAAAATCCGTACCACATGGGAATCCGTGCAGCATGGCAGGCTCGGCGGCTATCCGGTGCAAACCGTTTCACGCGGAATGTTGCAGCAGGCGGTGGAAGAGTTGACGGAAAACCGCAAGCGCTACCGTATTACACGGGACTTTATCATCACTTACACGGAGCATCTGACATGATCACCGCAAAAACAATGGGATGGACAGAGTTGGGGCATAAATTGCAGGTACTGGACAGTGATCTCCAGACCCACATCCTGCGCAAAGCCGGAAAAGTTGCCATGGCAATCGTTAAAGAAGATATGGCTGCCCACGCCGGTTATAACCGAAAAAATGAGGGTTCCCATCTGCGGGAGGCCATTCAGATCCGTTCGACAAAATCGAAAAAATACACAGGCGGGGTGATGATCACCGTGGGGCCGACAAAACCCCATCGTATGAAAGCACTGGCGCAGGAGATGGGCACGATTAAGCAGGTGCCAAAACCCTTTATCCGTCCGGCGCTGGATTACAACAAAACCACTGTTATTAAAGTGCTCGCGCAGGAAATCCGCGATGCCTTATCAGGGTACAGTCAATAGGAGAACACATCATGGCAACATCCCCTGAATACGCCGTATTGCCAGCGGGTACACTCGTGAAATTTGGCAAACCCGGCGACAGCGTGGAACAGATGAAACCGCTGATTAACTGCAAGGCATTGGGTGCCACTGGGCTAACGGGCAGTTTTGTCGATTGCACCACTTTGATGGATACCAACAAACAATTTATTTCCGATATGCCGGAGGGGCCGGGAAAATCCCTCGGCTTTATTGATGATCCGGAGAACTCCGATTTTGTTTCTTTCCTGAACGCGGCTGAAAAGCGCGACACGGTGCAATTTTACATCGCCCTGCCGAATAAGCGCACCGCGACAATGGTGCTGGCACTGTCCGGTTGGGAAATGAACGACATTAACGCCCCGGCCAGTGAAGTGATCCAAATCACGGTCAAGGGCAAACAAAACAGCCTCGTCTGGGGTATCGCTGACACCAAAACAGGAGTGACCCAATCATGAAAAATCTGAAAGCCGCCTTACTCACCCCACGCCCGCAGATTAAGGCAGTGGAGCTGTTTGGCACCCAAATCAACCTGCGCCGGATGACGGCACTGGAATTACTGGAACTGGAAGAAAAAGCGGAAACGTTCAGTGATGCCGGAAACGGGCGCGACGCCTCCCGCCTGAATATCCAGATGGTGCTGGATTGTCTGGTGGATGATAAGGGGAAACCCATTGATAAGGCTGATTTGCCCACCGCCGATGAGTTAATGGCGATCCACGATAACGCCACCCTGATTGAAGCGATTCAGACCGTGAAGCGTCATGCCATCGGCACACTGGAGGAGGCCGAAAAAAAACTGACCCGCTCGCCGTGGCTGCATTTTGCTTTCACGTTAGCTGAACAGCTCGGCGAAATTGACCCCTATCGCATCCTGTCTCTGCCCGCCGCCACGCTTAACGAATGGCAGGCCTATTACCGACTGAAAAACCGCAAACAGCCAGACAATCCGCCTGTTTCGCCTCCCCGTGATACGGTTCAGGCTCAGTGTGAGGCTGTTATGAAATTATTAGGTTAAGTTATGGCTAATTTATCGACATTAACGGTCGGCTTGCTGGTCAATGCCACCGCGTTTAAATCCCAGATAATGGATGCCTATCGTTATGCTGGGCGGGAGTCTGAACGCTTTAGCGATAAATCGGTGGCAGATGCCAACAAGGTGAAAAAGAGCTATAGCTCTCTGGCCTCGGAAATCAAGTCTGTCTCCGGTCAGTTAATGATGCTGGCAGGAACGGGGTTTTCACTGAGCAGTATGATTTCCCATACCCGTCAATATGGTCAGGCATTGTCTGACCTGTCTGCCATTACGGGTGCCACGGGTGCGCAGTTAAAGAAACTGGATGAAACCGCCCAGCAGTTAGGCCGAACCACCGAATTCGGGGCAACCGGTATTGCCAATGCCCTGAAATTAATGGCCTCCGCGAAACCGGAATTGCTGAAAAACACGGCAGCGCTGACGCAGGCGACGGAAAAAGCGGTGATTCTGGCGCAGGCGTCCGGTATCGAATTACCTGAAGCCACCAAAGCACTGGCGTTATCCTTAAATCAGTTTGGGGCCGGCGCTGCGCAGGCAGATCGTTATATCAACGTACTGGCCGCCGGCGCAAAATACGGTTCTTCAGAAATTAACGAAACGGCGCAGGCTATTAAAAATGGCGGAACGGTCGCGGCACAGGCCGCGATAAGCTTTGAAGCACTGAATGCCGTGATCCAGATACTGGCGGCAGGCGGGATAAAAGGCGCAGAAGCCGGGACCGCGATCCGCAATATTATTCTGGCCCTGGAGAAATCCACCGACAAGAAACTCAGGCCTTCGGTTGTGGGACTGGGATCAGCTTTGGATCACCTTAAAAGTAAAAAAACTGTCCACAGCGGAAGCAGCGAAGCTGTTCGGGCGGGCGAATGTCAGCGCAGCGTCTCAGTTGGTCGTCGGTCGTGACAGGCTGGATGCGTTAACGCAGTCACTGACTGATACCCGGGTCGCCTATGATCAGGCATCTGAACGGGCGAATAATCTGAGCGCTGATCTGGATGTGTTAGCCAGTGCGTTTGAGGGGATGGCGATTAAAATCGGCCAGAGTGCCGATGGCCCATTGCGTAGCGGGGTGCAAAATGCCACCAGCGCGATCAATGTGTTATCCGAAAACTTTAATCTGGTGGCCAGTGTGGCACTGCATACGTTAATTCCGGTAATGGCAACGAAGCTGACAGCGGGACTGCGTGAAAATGTGGCGGCATGGCGAGCCACCGAAAAAGCCGCGCGTGATGTTGCCCGACAGCAGGCCGAAACTGCAAAACGCACGATAGAACAGGCCAATGCCACGCTGCGCTCAACGGAAGCACAGGGCAAGCATATTCAATATCTGGAAAGCACAAATCGCTTGCACGGCCTTTCCGTCAATTATTCGAAAGAAAAAAGTACCCTGATCCGGCAGGAAACTGAAGCTCTCAGATTGCAGACACAGGCCACCGGTCAACTTGCAGCGGCAAATCGCCGGCTGTCTTATGCTTACCGGGCCTTATCTGCCGCAGGGGGATTTGCCCGTGGGGCACTGGCCCTGATTGGCGGGCCATTTGGTGCCGCGATGTTGGCAGGCTCTGCTCTCTATTATTTCCATCAACGGGCACAAGAGGCTCGCGCAAGTGCAACCAATTTAAAGGATGCCGTGCTCGAAACAAAAGCGGCACTGATGCAGCTTTCAAAGGTTGAACTGTCCTCTCAGGTGCTGAAATATCGGGATGCACTGGATAAGCAAAAAAAGGAGACTGCCAAAATATGGCTGGATTTGCAGGGTAAGAAAAATATCGTTTCCGGTGTGGGATTTGGCGGTCTGTGGGCAAACAAAACGAAAGCGCAGGAAGAAGTGATACACGCAGAGGCGGAATACGAAAAAGCGCGCAAGAAACTGGAATTTCATCAGAAACAGCTTGAAGAAGCTCAGTCTGCATTAAAAGCGTTGGAAGCCGGTGAAAAGTCCAAACCCCTGCCTGATAACGCCGCTGGCAGTGGCACGGGGAATCCGTGGACAGGCAATGGTGATGATAAGAAAGCAAAAAATATTCAAATCCTGAATCAGTATCGCCAGTTGCGCTTCGATATTGAAACAGCGCACACGACCAGTTTAGGGCGCATTATCCTAAGTGAACAGGAAGTCCAGCGAAAGCTAGATGAAGTGGGTAAATCTGGCTTAGTTTCCCAACAGGAAATTCAACGTTTAACCGCTTTTAATGCTGAAAATCACCAGAAACAGCGGCTGGCACTGGTAGAAAAATATGCACCGGAAAAAGCGCTGATTCGACAGGAAAAAGCAGCCAGCGAAGAGCTGAAAGCACTGTACATCGAGCGGTTGCTCAGTGAGCAGGAATATTTATCTGCCAGCAAGGCGTTATATCAAACTTCGGTCAAAGACAAATTAGCAGAACAGGCGAAGCAAATTTCCGCCCCGCATCTGGATATGACGGGTGAGGTTGATCCCGTTGTGCAACTGCAAAATCAGCTCATAGAACAAACCGCGCTTTACGACACTTACTACCGGAACGGACTTCTCAGCAAAGAACGTCATGAGCAGTTAATAACAGCCGCTGCTCATAGTTCCAAAGACGCACAATTTGCCGCCGCAAAGGATTTATATGCATCACAAGGCGATTTCCAGAAAATGCAGATGGATCTGTTGGATGTGGTTGAGCAACGCACGGGTAACGCTTTAACCGGCATGTTGACGGGCACAAAATCATTTTCGGAATCCATGCGGGAATTGTCGGCATCATTGGCACAATCCATCATTCAGGATCTGGTACGCATTGCTATTCAGGCACTGATAACCAAAGCGATCTCCGGTTTCTTTGGCGGTGCAATGGGCGGTATGGGGGCCAGCGCATTGTCTTCAGCGGGAGGCGGCCTGTCTTCAGTCGGTTCTGGAATAACCATTACCCCGGATGTCTGGAAGAGTCCCATCATGAATGCGAAAGGTGGCGTTTATCAATCTGCGGATTTAAGTCAGTACAGCGGGCAGATTGTCAGTCAACCGACCTTGTTTGCATTTGCTAAAGGCGGTGGCGTAATGGGCGAAGCCGGACCAGAAGCTATCCTGCCGTTAAAACGGAGTACTGACGGTAAGCTGGGTGTTCAAGCTACAGGCAGTACGGGTAACCAGACCTTCAATACCGTCCATATTGTGATCCATTCCGAGGGTACTCATGACACGAAAACATCTAATGGCGCGGAGTCTGCGGGGCAGGATATCGCGAAATTTGTCGATCAACGATTCAAATTTTTACTGCATAAAAGTCTAAGTCAAGGTGGTGAACTCAGTGCGGCGATTAAAGGAGGCCGATGATGATAAAAACCTTTGATTTCCCTGCAAGGGTAGGTACAAGTGGGGAGTTTGAGCCTATTGTGCGTACCGTCCAGTTTGGTGATGGTTATAAACAGACGTCAGGCGATGGGATCAACATGCAGCGAGAAAGCTGGCCCTTGTCTTTTGTCGGGGCACAGTCTGACATACAGCCTGTCATGGATTTTTTGCGTGAACATCAGGGCTGGCGCTCATTCAAATGGCGTAATCCGTTATCTGAACTGGGGTTATATCAGGCGGGAAAATTCACTATTCAGGCCAATGGTATTTATTTCACCCTTTCCGTGACATTTACCCGCATTTATCACCCTTAAGAGGTTTTACCATGACAATCAATGCCACTCTCCAGCAACTTGAGCCGGGGAGCAAAGTCTTATTGTTTGCAGTTGACGGTTCAGCATTTGGTGGGCCAGAGCTGTATTTTCACAATCACCCTATCGGTGACACCGACCCTCAATGTGGTCAATCTGGACGGCTCGCTCAGTGCGTTATGTCTGGCTTACCAAAATATGGTGCAAGCGCGTGTCACGATCCGCATGACCTTTGCGCATTATCTGGATGCCCGTAATTTTCCCGACGGAAACCCGCAAGCCGATCCGACACAGGAGAAAATCGAGGTTTTCTACATCGACAGCAAAACGCAGGAAGATAACGAAAGCATCCAGTTCTCCCTCTCTTCCCCGGCCGATTTACAGGGGATTAAAATCCCGGCCCGGCAAATCCACAGCCTGTGTACGTGGTGTATGCGCGGACAGTACCGCCAGTCACCGTGTGGCTATACCGGCACCCGATATTTTACTGACAGAGGCAAGCCGACCAATGATCCGGCAGCGGATGCCTGCGGGGGACTTATGAGCGATTGTAAAAAACGTTTTGGTGACACGGAACAGCTGCCTTTTGGCGGCTTCCCCGGTTCAGCGTTGCTGAGGCGATAACCATGACAATCCTGCGAAAATCCACGACCCGCGCGATCATGGCGCATGCTCAGGCCACCTATCCGAATGAGTGTTGTGGGCTGATCATTCAACAGCATCGTCGGCAGCATTATCTTCCCTGCCGCAACACCGCACCGTCACCCACGGAACAGTTCCGTATTCATCCTGAGGATTATGCTGCTGCCGAAGACAAAGGTTCAATTATTGCCATTGTTCACAGCCATCCCGATGCGACGACACAGCCGAGCCAGTTGGATATCGCTCAGTGCGACCTGTCACAAATTCCTTGGGTGATTGTTTCGTGGCCAGAAGGGGATATCCGTACCCTGATGCCAATGAAAGGCATTAAACCCTTAATTGGCCGCCCGTTCGTGCACGGTATCTGGGATTGTTATGCCATCGTGCGTGATTGGTTCAGACTGGAACGGACTATTGAACTCCCTGATTTTGAACGTACCGATAGCTGGTGGGTTCGGGGCGAAAATCTGTATATGAAACATTATGCCGCTGCCGGATTTGTCGCGTGTCGCGGTGAATTACAGACAGGGGATGTGATCATTATGCAGGTGCAGGCCAATGAACCCAATCATGCTGGGATTTATCTGGGGGACGGTCTGATGCTGCACCATCTGTACGGGCAGCTCAGCAAGCGAGAACCCTATCATGGCTACTGGCAGGAACGTACCGTCATCACTTTGCGTCACTCATCCACTTCAGCGGATTTTTTGTTTAGGGGAGTCACTTCATGAACACATTACGAACAGTGCGGCTTTACGGTGTACTGGGGACTCAGTTCGGGCGAGTACATAAGCTGGCTGTCTCTACCCCGCAGGAAGCAATCCGGGCATTATCCGTGCTGATTAAAGGATTTGAACACTTCCTGCTGACTGCCAAAGAACAGGGGCTGACCTTTGCCGTGTTTAATGGAAAACGCAATATCAGCCGAGAAGAGTTGGTATTTGTCGGGCAGGACGATATTCGTATTGCCCCGATGATTATCGGTAGCAAAAATGCCGGTGTTTTTCAGACCATTCTGGGCGCGGTGATGGTGGTTGCCGGCGCGTTTTTGTGGGCGACCCCGTTTGGTGCGCCAATGGTTATGTCCGGGGTTGGCATGATGTTGGGTGGCGTGGTGCAGATGCTCTCGCCGATGCCCGGCGGGCTGGCACGGCGTGAAGATCCCGACAACAAACCCTCCTATGCTTTCGGTGGTCCGGTGAACACCGTTGCACAGGGTAACCCTGTGCCCATCGGCTACGGCAGACGCCGTATTGGTGGCGCCATCATTTCAGCGGGTATCTATGCGGAAGACCAACAATAACGTTCTGGGGATGAAATATGGAAAAGCAGCCCATTCAGGGTCATAAAGGCGGCAGCCAGCATCCGCGCACTCCGGTGGAAGCACCGGATTCCCTGCAATCCACCTCCTATACCAAGATCCTTCTTGCCCTCGGTGAAGGGGAATTTGCAGGCGAGCTGGATGGCAGGCGTATTTTTCTGGATAACACGCCGTTGATTGGTTCCGACGGCAGGCCCAATTTTGAAGGGGTCAAATGGGAATTCCGCCCCGGCACTCCCCACCAGACATATATTCCCGGTATGCCGGCGGTCGAAAATGCCCGAACCGTCAGTGCTGAACTGGCCAGCTCGTGGGTGACGACGGTCACCAATACTCAACTGTCAGCGGTCCGCCTTCGGCGGTTGACACCAAAACAGAACAGCAACCGAATCGCTGATGCCATGATGGTGGAGGCCATCACTGAGGTGATCGACGCCAAATTAAGCTACCCGGAAACGGCCCTGCTATTTGTTCAGTTTGATGCCAAACAGTTCCGCAATATCCCGCAAATCACCTGAGAACCCAAGATGCGCATTATCCGGGTGCCAACCAATTATTACCCGGAGCGCAATCGCCGTTATTATGGCAGTTGGGATGGCACCTTCAAATGGGCATGGAGCGACAATCCGGCATGGGTGCTGTATGACCTGATGATCAATGACCGCTTCAGCATCGGCACCCGGGTGAAAGCGGAAAACCTGAATCTGGCAAAGTGGGATCTGTATAGCATCGCGCAATATTGTGATCAGACGGTGTCAGATGGAGAAGGTGGCGAAGAGCCGCGTTTCACCTGCAATGTGTATATTCAGTCACAGGAAGATGCCTGGGCCGTGTTGCGTGACATTGCGGGGATCTTCCGGGGGATGACTTTCTGGGCCAATAATAACATGAACGTGCTGGCGGACATGCCGCGCGACATGGATTACCTCTTTACCTGTGCCAATGTGCGTGACGGCAAATTCACCTATTCCAGTACCAGAGAGAAAACCCATTACTCCACGGCCATGGTGAGCTGGTCCGATCCGCAGAACGGCTATCAGGATGCTATCGAACCGGTGTTTGAACACCGCCTGATACGCCGCTATGGTATTCGACAGGCCGATATCACCGCCATCGGTTGTATCAGCCAAAGTGAAGCTATCCGACGTGGCAAATGGGTGTTGCACACCAACGAACATGACCGGACAGTCAATTTCACCGTCGGACTGGAGGGCTACATTCCTTTGCCGGGTTACCTTATCGGTGTGTCGGATAATCTGCTGTCAGGGTCGGGAAGGAGCGGGCGTATTCAGGCCGTGCCGGGGCGATACATTATTACCTTGGATCGGGTGCCGTCGGCAAAAGTGGGGGACTGGCTTGTCATCAACCTGCCTTCCGGTAAAACAGGAAGGGATCTCATTACCGCGATCAACGGACAGGAGGTTTCCGTGCGTAGCGGGGGCTATGCCTATTCAGAACCACCAGAAGTGGGCGCAGTCTGGGCCATTGAATCCCGCTATATCGCAGAGCAACCCTTTCGGGTGATGGGTATCAAAGCGGGGGAGGACGGCGTGTCATTTGAGATCACGGCGGTTGAGCACAACCCTGACAAGTATGCACTTATCGACAAGGATATCCGCATTGATGAACGCCCCGTGACCATTATTCCACCCAGTGTTCAGCCGGCACCGAAGAATGTCCTTATCGACAGTTATTATTCACTGAATCAGGGCATCATCGCCACCACGTTGCGGATCACATGGGACGCCGCCGACAGTGCCGTGGCCTATGAAGCCGAATGGCGCAAAGACAACGGCAACTGGATAACGGCTCCCCGGACTACCGCACGAAGTCTTGAGGTGCCGAACGTTGATGACGGGCGCTATCAGGCGCGGGTCAGGGCGACTAATGCCGCGGCAATATCCAGTATCTGGATGAACACACAGGATACCCTGGTAGGAAACCGCAAAGTGGCTCCGTCGGCACCGCAATCCCTCCAAACCACGTCGCTACTTTTTGGTATCCGGCTGGACTGGGATTTTGCCAACCCGACGGATGTCCTGCTGAAAACGGAAATTTGCTACAACAAAAACGGTGAGGATGATGACACGATGCAGTTCGCCGATATTTCTTATCCGCAACGAACCCACACTTTGCAGGGGCTGGCGGCGGGGGAGAAGCTCTATTTTCGGGCACGGTTGGTGGACAAATCGGGCAATTCCTCGGCGTGGACGTCACTGGTCAGCGGTGTCGCGTCCAATGATACCAGCTGGATAGTAGAGGCCAGTCGGGATCATTTTTTGGACGCAGAAACCGGGCGGCACTTACAGGCGCAACTCAATGAGCAGGCCAGAACCGATGCACGTCACAAGCAGGCCATTGCGGAAAATGCACAGGCCATTGAGAAGCTTAATAACATTCTGGAGGATATTCAGCGGCGTATACGGTAATTGGTATTAGCTATCATTCGATCTGAGACTATTGCTGATCTGAGCAAAACTGAGTCTGATAGTCTGCTTTGTGCCAGAAGCGGACTTTGTTTTTGCTAATAAAATTTAAACAAGATCTAATGTGAGATCTGTTCGATTGTTTCGAGCAACTATTCGGGTTATAAGGCTTATTTGTCGTTCCAGCGATCGTTACTAATGGGGTAGTTTATTAAAAACTAGTCAATCCACAGTATTGGATTGAAAGCAGCGTTCAGGTTAGAGGGATCAGCGCACGGTTTGTAATGTGGTGCATCGTACTTTTGATTAACATGTTGCATAGGGGACTGTGATGAGCATCAGTAAGGTAGATATTGCTAACTTCGGTAGCTTTAAAGATTTCGTTTGGAAGAGCGCCGTCAGAGACCATGGCGGTGATGTTCTGAACTTCAAGCGTCTGAACATTATCTATGGTCGCAACTATTCAGGTAAGACAACACTCTCACGCATCTTCCGTACTCTACAGACTGGTATCATCCCTGACAGTTACAGTACCTCATCCTTCATCATTTCCGGTGACAAAGGTGAAGTCAATCAATCGGGCGTCTCAGCGCATAATTACGTTGTAAGAGTCTATAATCGTGATTTTGTGGATGACAACCTCAGCTTCCTTGTCAACCAAGATGGCGGTGAAATCAAGACGTTCGCTATTGTTGGTGGGAAGAACAAGGAAGTTGAAGATGCTATCACCGCGATTGAAGCCCAACTTGGTAGCGTAGAAGAAAAATCAGGGCTTAAGCATGAGTTAGAGATAAAACGCCTTGAACGAGATCGCGCAAAAGAAAATTACAAAAAAGGCAATGATACTCTGACTGATAAGCTAAGAACTAAAGCAAAGTCTCTAAAAGAAAATAAGGACTACGTCCCTGAGGTATATACAATTCGAAATATTCAATCTGACATCGAAAAAACCAATAAGCCTAATTTCAAAAAACTATCACAAAAAGAATCCAAAGCGAAAGCAGACTTATTAAAACAAGAAGTACTTCCCGAAATTACCGACAAGGTTTCTATCAAACTAAAATTAAACTCTCTTGTTAATACTGTTGAAGAGCTTCTACAGCGAACGATTAAACCTACTCAGGCAATTCAAGAACTACTAGATGACCGTATTCTTCAGTTATGGGTTAAAGAGGGGATGCCCCTTCACAGAGACAAGCACGATACATGTGCATTCTGTCGCCAAAAACTTCCACATGATATTTGGCAAATTCTGGATTCGCACTTCAGCAAAGAATCAATTGAACTCGAATCAGAGATTGATTTGTCTATTGCTTCTGTTGATTCTGAAATTAGGCGAATTCCAACATTCCTAAGCCTAACAAGCGACAAGTTTTATTCTGAAGAAAAGTCAGCATTTGATATCAGCAAAAAAACTTTGGATGGTTGTTTGGAGGTGTACAAGCGAGATTTGGAATCACTCAAATTAGCACTTCACAAGAGAAAGAATAGTCTCTTTCAGCTCGTAGTTCTCCCGATAGTCAATCATGATGCCATACTTATTGAGCAGCAAGTTGAACGCATCAACGAACTAATTGAGCGGAGCAACCGTCGCTCCAAGACATTGGATAAAGATAAGATTAATGCGCGTGAGACACTCCGTTTATCAGATGTGGCATCTTTTGTTTCTACGATTGGCTACGATGCAGAAATGATTCGCATTACTGAATTGAAGACTACTTCTGACATATCAAATGCAGCTTTTGTTGCTGCTGAAAATGAGATCATTAGGTTAGAGAGTGAAGTCACTGCCCTGCGCAGAGAACAGAAAGATGAGCGAAAAGGTGCTGATCGTGTCAATGCACTTTTGAATCACTTCTTTGGTCATGATGGCATCAAGCTTGAAGCTCAAGATAATCACGATAAAACTGCTGTTAAGTTTCAGATCATGCGAGATGGCAAGTCTGCATATAACCTAAGTGAAGGTGAGTGCAGCTTGATTGCATTTTGCTACTTCATTGCCAAGTTGGAAGAACCTGAAAGTAAAGATAGAGAACTCATCATCTACATTGATGATCCAGTCTCAAGCTTAGATGGCAATCACATCTTCTTTATGTTCAGCTTGATCGAGAGTTTAATTGCCAAACCAATCAAGAATAACGACGGCTCAAACCGCTATCGGTATAAACAGCTTTTCATCTCAACTCATAATCTTGATTTCTTGAAGTATCTTAAGAAAATTTCACTTCCAAATGAGAAAAATCATGGTGGTCATCAACACTTCATGATTGAAAGGAATGGAGCCTCGAGTAATATTTCGTTGATGCCCACTTACCTTAAAGATTACATCACCGAGTTCAATTATCTTTTTCATCAAATCTACAAATGCCGTGATCAAGAAATTGTAAATACTAATTACGAACCATTTTACTCATTTGGAAACAATTTAAGGAAATTCCTTGAAGCATTTCTTTTTTACAAATACCCCTATCATGATGATAAGAATGATGCCTTTGAAAGGATCAAAAAGTTCTTTGGGGATGACGACACTGCAATAGCTCTTGCTAATCGCCTGAACAATGAGCTATCTCACTTGGAATCAATTTTTGATCGAAGCATCAAGCCAATAGAAATTCCTGAAATTCCAAAGCTCGCGAACTATGTATTAGACAAGATTTACACATCGGACCCTGACCAATACAATTCATTGCTAAAGAGTATAGGTGAGCCCGAGCGCACTACTTAAAATAGAGCTTATTCTAACATATCATGGCTAAGCTATTACTCATCAATACTATGCCAATTTTGGCGCTCAAGTTTCGTTGAGATTCTTAGCCGCCTTCATTGTGGCTCGTTATCGTAGGTGCTAAGTCCGCTTTTCGCACTTAACCGACAGTCAGATGTATCTATGCCCTGCCATAGGGCACCATCAGGTTAAGTCGCAGCTAATACACATTATGAGTTCGGCTCCCACGGATTGAGGATTGTAACCCCTGTCGGCTGAAAATCGGCTACGTTACGCGTGACTACCGTCATACTATGCACAAGCGCTGTCGCTGCAATCAGTGCATCACGCTCGCTGGCGCGGTCAGGGACGTGCAACTGGGCGCAGCGTTGCGCCACAGCGGTATCAACGGGTAATGTGCGTTCGGCGAATTCCGGCAGGACATGTTGTTCCAGCCACGCCCGCAGCAGGGTTCCTTGCGTGGCATCCTTACGCTCAATCAACAGAATGCCAAGCTCTAACTCCATGATGGTAATGGCGGAGACAAAGAGAGCGGCCGCATCGACACTTTCAGCCCATTTCGCCACGTTTGGATCGGCCTTCCCGGCCCGAATTTTTCGCAGTTCGGACACAACGTTGGTATCGAGTACGTACATTATGAGAAATCCGCCGGGCGGGTTTCGATAGTCACGCGCTGTGGTTCAAACTCAATATCCGCAACCCCCGGCATCGCCAATGAATCAGCAATATTGCGATGCTGTTTGGTCAGCAGCCGGTATTCCTCAATGCTCAACAGCACATGCGCTGGCTTGCCGCGATCGGTGATAAAGACGGGACCGTTCTTGGTGGCTTTCTTTGCACGGGTCACATCCTGATTCAGTTCCCGGCTGGAGAGGGTCGTGATGGTCATGGCGGCATCTCCTGTTTGAATTTACGATATAGGAACATTACTACAATATAGATAATAGTGCAAATAGTGTACGCAATTTCATTCCTGTCACTATTTTGCGAGCCGCTTTGCAAAGGTCATTTTTGCCAGTGGTATGTTATTTGAGCGGAGGATAGAGTAGGTGGTGATATTTCGACGCGGCTTTACCGTGCTACCAACACGATAAAACCGCTAACCACAACAACTAACGAGAATAGTTATTATGGCTGACGCGCATTCTACTGCAGGCATCTGTATTTACAAAATTTCCCAACCCGAACGTTATCAGAAAGTGGTTTACCGCCCCAAGGGGCTTAACCGCACGACCCCGGCCATCAACTTAAGCGGAAAATGGTTGCTGGAAGCGGGATTTTCCATCAATGATCCCTTAAAAATCAGAGTGATGCCTGGCTGTCTGATCATCACCAGCCAAAATTTTCATGCACTCTGGCACTGCTTAAAAAGCCTGAATGAAGGTGAATGGGATGATATCGCCGTGGCACACTGGTTGGGGCAATTCCCCGGAAAATTGACGAAAAAACTACCGAGATAAACGCATAATACCCTGTTTTATCAATAAAAACGTATATTGAACGTGCCTGTGTGGGGGGAACTTTGTGCTTAAAGGGCAAAATTTTTCTTTTGCGAAGCAACTCGCATTTTATTTGACTGATTAAACAAAGAAGGAACCGATGAAACTTCATTTTTCGACTGATAATGCAGCACTACCGGAATGTGTCTTAAGCGGTGAAGATATGCAACAGATGGGCTTTACGCCGAAGACCCTGTTTCATATCCAGCAATATGACAACGGGTTGATGCTAACACTGACTGAGCCTGATCAGGTTCCTCTGCCTCAGATGGCGGAAAATGATCCCTATCAGGGCATTGATTGGGTGCGTGATAATGGTGAACTGTATCTGGCAGGTGATTGGTTAACGGAAACCGGTTTGTTGGATAAACCCGTTCAGATTGCTTTTGGCTATGGCAAAATTATGTTAATGACCGAAGCGGATTTTAGCCCCGTCTGAGCCGTGTATACGCAATGGATTTCAAGTTGCATCGCGGCGGCAAGGGAGAAAGTCCCCAGGAGCATAGACAACTATGTGACTGGGGCAAACGAACGTAGCCAACAAAGAGGCAGTTTGAAAGGCGAAGTGTATAATACGTTTTTATTGCTGGTGGCTTTAGTGTGTTAACTATGGTTGACACACCGTGTTATTTACCTACAATAATGATATTGCTTCAGGAGGGAAGCATGATAACCATTGAAAGGACGCAATATTTTGAAAAATGGTTAAAATCCTTAAAAGACCGAGTAGCAAAAGCCAAAATCTTAATCCGGGTTGAAAGAATGGAAGAGGGCAATTTTGGCGATGTTGAACCTGTGGGAGGCGGGGTATCGGAACTCAGAATACATTACGGGCAAGGCTATCGTGTCTACTTTACTAACAAAAATAATGAAATCATATTATTACTCTGTGGCGGGGATAAAAGCAGCCAGCAGGCAGATATAAAGAAAGCCAAACAACTCGCGAAAGAATGGGGATTTTAAAATGAAATCAGCACCAAAAAAATTTGATGTTGTGGAGTTTTTAGAAACGGAAGAAGATATTCAGGCCTACTTAAATGCCGCTATCGAAGAAAACGATACAAAATATTTATTTAAAGCGTTAGGTAATATTGCCAGAAGAAAAAATATCAGCCAACTCTCTAAAGAATCGGGAATAAGCCGAGAAGGGATATACAAGGCGTTATCCGGTGAAGGCAACCCATCGTTTAATACAGTATACAAAATTTCAAAAGCGCTGGGTTTAAAACTCCATTTTACGGGGGATTAAATTCGTTTTTCAACATAAATCAGTTCGCTATTGATAAATTACATCATGAAGATGTAATTTATCTTTCTTTTAACAAGGTCATTCAATAAACAAACCGCGAAGTCCGATTGTTGTTTTCCTCCTCTATCAACTCTTTCATAATTGAACAGAAACTGAGGTTTTCGGGAACATAGACAATGCTATTGTATTCCTTTGGTTTTAACTCCATTGAAAACATGTCCTGACCATTTTCCAATAACCGTAGTTTATCCAGTTTTTCAAGTTGAAAAAGAAGAAGGTCATCGGCTGTTTTGATGATCATCTTCTCCACACAGGATTTTCCTTTGGCTGACCCCGTATAATAAAGTTCACGTATCGGTTTATATTCTTCGGGTAAATCATCACTCAACGGACACAGTAAATAGCTGCGCATCTCTTCTCTTTTTTTGATCATCTTGTCATAAATATATTGATATACCGTTATCATGTTATTCCTTTTTTGATTGTCGAAGTGAGTATGTTTCCTTTATGGCTATAACATTAAGCCGGAAGATCACGGGGATCTTTCCGGCCAAAATTATTTTCTTAAATAATCATCAACGTCTTTTCCAACTTCATCAAGATAATTGAGCATTGGATTCATATAATCATTATACATTTCGACATACATTCTTGCGGAACTTCGTATGTCATTGTACTTTAAGCTATTATTGATTATTTTTTCTTTTGTTTTTATGAACAAATTTATTATTGATTGCAACTGATTTTTATTATTTCTTTTTTCTTCCTCCAATAAATCTATTGCTTTCACTATCTTTATAAGTAACTGTTCTTTATTCATATATCAAATTCCCCTTACTTCAAAAACCTTACATCTTTTACCCAACTCATTGGATAACCTAATGGTAAGACTATCTGATCAGCTCCACCGTCTAATCTGGTTCCTGATTTGGTAAACTGTTCTTTAACCATTGGCGACTCGGTCACAGTCAAAATCATGGAGGGCTGTTTAGTACTCATCCCCGACAGCGACGAGACGAACAGCCTCAAACAACAATACCAGCGCCAGCGCGAGCAAATCAGTGAAATTAAGCTGCGGATGCGAGAGCTGATTGGTGACTATAAAAGCAACTAAGAGCAAGGGAGTGAGCAGCTCTTAACAGAACAAAGCCGGAAGATCACTGAGATCTTTCCGATTCTGTATTAATTAAACGTATCATTGATATCGTTTTTTATTTTATCTAATGCTTTATTGGCTTTAAGTCGTTCATTAAAATCATCCCGCCAAATAAAGTATTCAGAAAAACCACCATAACCTCCGAACATAGATCCATATGCACGGCGAGCATCTTCAATAGCAGATTGTGCATCGTTTGTACCCCCATATGTTGGGGGCGTCAGCAGTGTAATAACGTTCTCAATGCCCTTTATCCAATTTCCTCCACCATTAACACGCATAATTTCCCATAGTGAAAGGAAAAGGACTCTTAACTTTTTTGATTGTTCAATAGAGTCCATACATTACCTCAAAGGCCAATCTTCTAATACTTTGACACCATCTATTTTCCAAGGTTTAAACTCAGTATATGGGAACTGATTGGGGCTATTATAAAAAGCCGGAAGATCATGTGGATTTTTCCGGCTTTTCGTGTTTAATTTAACCAATTATTGTTGTTTATATGAAATGATGATGTATGACATACCCGATTTATTATCATCCACAGACTCAATATTTCCCCATAGGAAAAATAGTTTCTCTGATGAACCAAATAATGATTTTAATAAATCATCATTAATCAATTTGTTCCTCATCTGGTTTTCGTTGGTAAATACATTGATTTTATTCTCTTTTTCCTTATTAAATGGAAGTAATTTAATAAAATCAATAATCCCATCTTGGAAAACAACGTTGATAATATAATTTTTATCTAAAAAGAGAATGTCATCTATTGAGTAGCTGACTCTACCTTCAAAGTCATACATTTTTTTAGGATTAAGATCTAATGTTAGGGTTAGAAAGTCATCCAATGTAATTAATGGATTTATTATTATTCCATTTAGACTTATATCACCATTAAAATATATCATTTTATCAATTTCACCGAGTATAAAGGTTCTAGAATTCCCTCATAATTTTTAATAACAATTTGAGGTAATCCTCCGGCTCCATGTTGAGGATTAGCCCTAACTATGCCAAATGCAGCTGGTGTATCTTCTAGAACTCGATAAGCCGTCATACCGGGTCTATATCCAAATTGTGGATGAGGCATTACTTGTAAGCCTTTAAATACACCTTCTTGAGAAAATCCACTTCTTTCTATAGCACTAACTGTAGTATAAAAATTACCTTGTCCCGGAGCTCCAGCCATTAATATTGTATCTTTTTTTACCGTAATATCTTTAAAGCGATCAACACCGGGGTACTCTCCCTGCCCTTGCCAACTTCTAGCAAATTCTGATGGTGACTGAATAGATGCTGCTTTGACTTCAGATGTTGAAGATAATCCGTAAGGATCGACGAATTTCGAAGGATTGTGGACATATCCATATGGATTCACACCACCCGCTAAATTCAGGGGATCGGGCAATATATACTGCGCGGTCTCCGGTGAATAATAACGAAAACGGTTATAATATAACCCGCTCTCTTCGTCCTCAAATTGCCCCATGAACCTGAAATTGCACCTAACGTGGTAATCCGGGTCATTCGAGGCAATCACCTGCGATTTCTCGGCTTTTCCCCATGTTGTCAGCCGCTGTGCCCAGACCAGTACCCCTTCCTCAGACAACATCTCGCGTGGTGTACCCTGATGGTCACTGACAATATAGTGTAGCTTGCCTTTTTCAAAGCGGGCTGATGGTATTAATGATCCGGGTTCATATAGCCAACGGATACGCTGATCTTCCACTGGTGTGCCATCGGCGTAAATCGGCGTTTCTTCGATAAGCTGGTCGCCGCTCCACAGGTAATCCTGCCCCATGATGGCATCGGCTCTGGGTGTTAAATCCGGTTTGCCAGCCAGCCACAACTGTAAATTAGCTGCGGCCAGTTTGCCATCGTGAACTTTCAGCTTACGGACTCGCCGCCCAAACGCATCGTAGCGATAATGCCAACGCGAGCCGTCGGGGGTTTCGCAGTGAGTCAGCTGGTTTTGAGTGTCCCAGCGGTAGCGCCAGATTTGCGGACGGAAGCCGTCACGGTGTTCGGTTTTTTCTACCAGACGGCCATTGTCATCGTAAGCGTAGCGGATATCCCCTTGCTGTACCACTCGTCCGGCTTTCTGGTGCTGGGTAATTTGCTCCATCGCGCCATAGGCATCAACCGGCAGATGTTGGTTTAGATTGCCGTTGGCATCATAGCTAAATTGCTCTTCATGCGGACGCGTACCCTCGAACAGGGTATGAAGGATTTGGTCGTTGGCATTGTAATGGTAGCGGGTTTGTCCCCAGCGGCTGTCATCAATCACGCGCACATTGTGAGCACGGTCATATTGCCAGCTCCGGTTGATGGCAGAGGCTTGCGGAGGAAAATGTGGGTCATTTTGTGCCAGCGTTTCCCTGAAAAACTGGGTGGCCTGCCCCGCCGACTGATGTGCCAGCAAGCCAGTCGCGGTGTAGCGACTGGCAAGGATAAACCCGTTGGCGCTTTCCCGCACCGTTTCCCGTCCTAAAGCATCATGCTGGAAGGTTAGTGGTGAATGCTGGTTAAGCTGAAAGTGATTCAAACTCCCCGACAGGTTATAACCGAAGTGCAGGGTATTGCCCTCCACACTTTCACTGACAGGACGCCCGGTCAGGTTATCCCATTGGCGGGTGATTTCCCGACCATTGATACGCTCACAAGTCGGCAGGCCCGTGGTTTTGTCATACTCATACTCGACGATAGCATCCGCATTGGTGGCTTTAACCAGTTGATGCCGTTTGTTGTATTCGTAAGTAGTGGTGTCTTTTAGCACCAGTTGGTTTTCTTCTGGCTGCCAGCTTTCCTGTCGGACCAGTAGACCCGCAGCGGAATAGTGCCAGCGCAGTTGCTGGCCGTCAGGATATTGGGTCAGTGTACGGCGTCCCAGTTTATCGTACTGATACGCCAGTGTTCGCCCGGTAAAATCGGTTTCCCGGATAATCTGACCTGCGACATCCCGCTCATAGCGGTAAGTTTCACCCGTGGAGGCAGTGACTGAATTCAGGCGGGTCAGACGGTCATAGCCAAAACGTAGGATGGTGCCATCCGGTCGGGTAACCTGGTTGAGCAGATCAAAAGCGCCGTATTGATAGCGGGTTGTGCGGCCTTCCCCGTCAGTGACGGCTACCACACGCCGTTCACTGTCATATTTCAGTTGCTGGATAACACCATCCGGCAATTCAACTTCAGTCAGGCTGCCGTTAAGGCTGGCATGATCATCGCTATAGCGGTAGTGGGTCTGCTGTTTGAGCGCATCGGTGAATTGACGCAAACGCCCCAGTGCATCCAGTTGCAGGCCGGTAGTTTCGCCATCCGGTGTCATCACGGCGGCCAGCCGTTGTTTCTCGTCATAGGCATAGTGCCATTGGCGGCCATCCGGTAACAGACGCTGGCGCAATTCGCCATGCGTGCCGTACTGGTATTCTTCCTGATGACCAAGTGGGTTGGTCAGTGCAGTCAGGTTGCCCTGCTCATCATAGTGAAATTGCCAACGTTCGCCGGTCGGCAGCACACTTTCGATAAGCTGTCCATGCTCGTTATAACCGTAAGCAAAGGTATCGCCGGTTGGCAATTTCACTTCGGTCAATGCACCGTCAGGGTTGTAATCAAAGGCAGTCATCTGCCCCATCGGGTTGCTTTCCCACATCAGCAGGCTGTGACGCCACTGACGGCGGGTAATGCGCCCCAGTGGATCAACTTCCCGTATCACCAATCCGTTCGGGTCGTAGTGGTAGTGGGTTTCACCCCCTTCGCCATCCAGATAGGTGGTAATGCGGGCGTTGTCATCATAGCGGAAACGGTCATGCCAGTAGCCGCTGGGAGAGGTGGTGCTGAGTACCCGACCGCGCTCGTCATAGGTTATCGTCAGGTCAGTCTGGTCGGTATCATGCCAGCGGATCATCCGCCCCTGCACATCATATTCATGCCACAGGTGGTTGTGCTGGAAAGCATCACACTCGTTCAGATAGCCCTGTGAATCATATTGACAGGTCAACAGACATTGCTCAGCAGGCTGACCTTCGCGGTTTTCCTGCATCGTGATCGTGTTAAGCCGGCCGTCCAGATAATGCAGGCTTAACCGCAGGCCGTCATTGCGAGTGACTGCCGTCAGTTGCGACTGCTTATCGTAGATAAAATCAATCCGGTTCTGACGCCGGTCAGTGATAGCAGACAATTTTCGTGTGTTGCCTGAAATCGGGCTGAAATGGTACGTCAACTGGGCGCGGCGGTCGGTCAGGCACAGTTCGCCGGTCAGTTCTCCCGTCAGCAGGCAATGGGGAAGATTACGGTTACGGGACAAGACCCGGTTATCCGGTGTGGCATAGTCGTAGATAACGCCATCGGTATGGGTATAGTGCACTTCCCCCTGACTGATAACCAGTTTCAGTGACCAGTCATCCGCCCATTTGGCACCAAACAAACCGTGTAAATCCGCCGTGGAGCGGTAGGTTCGGCTGAGGTTTATTGGCAACAATCCCGGGATGGCTAGTACCGGCCAGACTTGCAGGAAGTCGCCGGTGGCCATATCGACCGGATCGCCCTCTGTACTGGACAGTTCGTTGTCATTGCCCTTTTTTTTGCCGGATGAGGTGGCGTTATCGACAGGCTTTTCTGTTGTGGGTTTGACTTCCGTTTTCGGGGATGTCGCGGGTCTTTCTTTGACTATGCCACCCGCGGCAGAGGGGGCAGGTTTGGCATTTTTAGTCGCCTGCATCCCAGCTTTTGCAATTTCCTCTGCTTTACGGATTTGTGCCGCTAGTGCACTGGCTTCTGTGGGTGCTTTAGTCGCTGGGCCTGCAGCCCCCATGCCTTTTACCGGGG
Organism: Xenorhabdus cabanillasii; assembly: GCF_003386665.1. Taxonomy (NCBI): domain Bacteria; kingdom Pseudomonadati; phylum Pseudomonadota; class Gammaproteobacteria; order Enterobacterales; family Morganellaceae; genus Xenorhabdus; species Xenorhabdus cabanillasii. Next base: position 2,062,935 of record NZ_QTUB01000001.1, read on the forward strand.
TGAATAACATGGCAATTTCAGCGGTTGTGCCGCCAATACGTTGTCCGGGTGTGTCCAGTGTCATCTTGTACTCGTCAAGATTAAACTGTTTGGCATTCGTGCGGCCGGCATCGGCGACTTCGCCTATCACTTTAGCCTGTTTTTCGGTGTCAGGGTTGCCAAATACTTTCCCCCAGAAAGCTAACGAACGGGCCGATTCGTCCGCTTCACGAGCTGAGTTCAGCATTCCGCCCTTAATGGCCATTTCGCCCAGCCCCACGGCGGTATTACTGACGGTTTTGGCAATGCCTTTCTGCTGTTCAATCGGATTCCATCCGCTTACGGTTGACAGGTCTTGTTTTGTTTCTTTGGCTTTGTCTACGGCAGCGTTTCCTAACGCTTTTCCCATCGTTTTCAGCGCTTCCCATGCACTAATTTCGGGTTTGCTTTCCGGTATCACCACCGGATTCGCCTCATGGGGCGGACTCGCCCCCTGCGGTGCCTGACCGATGATTTTACCCAGCGTGTTGCCCTCACCAGTTGGGCTGTCACTGCGTGGTTTTGATGGTAAGGCCGTATTGGGTTGTGGAGGAATGTGTTCGCCCGTTTCTGACGAGACGTCCTCTCGGTTAGATTTATCTTCTGACATGGTTTCCTTCCTTATGCTCCATTCATCCAGAATTCATCCCCGTGGCGCAGTACCAGTTTATTGCCGGCCCGGACGGTTTTTGTATGCGCTTTGGGATGGCATTTCGCCCCCACCGTGCCACTCTTAATCCCGTTGGCCACGCCCGGCTGGTCGCCGAGAGTTGTCGGCACAAAGCTCTGGGCAAATACCACTACGGGTTGGCCATTGGCGCGTACCGATTTCACGGGGGCGTCACTGCCTGCCAGTTTCGCAATGACCGGATACGGGATCGGCGGTGTTGACGCGCCCATCGGGGTTTTGCACACGTCGGGCAACATGCCAATGATCAGCCATTCACCTGCGGTGCGGGCGATGTAATTATCAGCCATCCGTTTTCTCCTCTTCCAGTGGTGCCAGATTGAGCAAGGGGGCATCCGGGTTGATTTCAAACCGGGTTTCAGCCACTCGCACGGGCAGTGAGGCTTTGAAACTCAGTCGGCAGGTCATGTGCAGCGTCCTTGCCTCGCTGTTGATAATTAACGTATCCATACGCATCGGCACGGGCAGTAATATGCCGTTGTGCATTCGCAGCAGAACAAACGGACGGTGTCCCGGCAGATTGACGTGCAGTTCACCATCAGGCGTCAGGCCGCTTAACGTGATGGCAATATCCGTGTCCGGCCAGTCAATTTGCTGGTCTGTTGGTGCGCCGTTCCAGTAGCCAAAGTCAAAATCTTTTGGCAGGTAAGGATGTCGATGTGCCAGCCAGTCGGCATCGTAAGTGCCGGCCAGCTGGCGGCGGGGCAGCCACGGACGGCCGATAAAGCCCATGCCCTGCGGCTGGCAGGCCGGCGTATCAGGCGCCAACGTACCACTCAATTGAGCGGTAAAATGCTGCACGGTGAACGGGGCATCCGGTCGGGTAATACGGGGTGCAGGGTAACGGGTAAGTTGTTTGGCCTGCGCATACCACGGCGTGATAAATCCCATACCCAGCGGATTGGTTTCACAGACGGCGTGAGCAACCGGCGCTTTTTCTCCGTCAGGGTGTTGCTGGCGCTGTTCCGATGTCAGCCGATCGCTTTCCTTAAGCTGTGCAACTGTTTTATCATCCGCCTGAATTTTGCATTCGCCCCCAAAGGCGTAGCGATAATCCAGCGGCAGTGTTGAAAACGGTTTCGGGTCGGTCAGTTGCCACTGACCGCCAGCATCACGAATAAATTCCCGTTCACCGGTTACGGTCAGGGTTTTGTCGAGCAGGGTCTGACCCTGCTTGCTCTTAATCTGCAACTGAACAGGAAATGCAGTGCAAGGCCGGTTATCTGGCGCATAAGCCGTACCGTTGACAATCACGTCACAGCGCGGTTTAAACGGGGCAAGGTCACTTTCCTGCAACACCTGTGAGGCATTCATCAGCCCACGGTATTCATCCTGTAAACACAGCGGTGGTGCGGGAAGAAGTTCAGCACTGTATTCTCCCTGTCCGGCAGGCAGGAGCTGGTAGCCGATTTTCATCACGGCTACGTGGTGCTCCACATCTTCCACATCCAGCATGGAATAGTTCATCACCGCAAAGGGGGTCAGGTTACGAAATTCCATCTCAGTTTGTCCTCCTTAGTTCAGGTCGATGTCTTTACCTGTGATTTGCACCGGACCACTGGCCTCAAACTTGAACTCACTGCCCTTAAGGGTGATTTTTCCGCTGCTGTCCATGCGCAGGACACTTGCACCACATTTCAGCTCAATCACATCACCGGTCGTGATGGAAAGGGTATGGGTGATGGTTTCTGCCTTGTGCGCCCCGACCTCGATAATGTAGTTTTTGCCGGTGATCAGTTTGCGCACTTCTTTCACCGTTTCCGTGCTGTTGAGCGTGACCGTTTCCTCTTTGTTCTCATAGATTTTGATGGTTTGGTTTTTCTCCACAGTCTCGGTGTGGTTGGCGATCACATGGGTATCGCGGTTGTTGAGCACCTTGGTGTACATGTCTTTCTGCGCGTGCAGTGACAGCAGTTCGCTGCCCTTGGCATCTTCAAACAACAGTTCGTTATAACCCTGTCCCTTATGCGTTTTGGAGCGGAACGCCATCTGGGTTTTAGTACCCGGCAAAGCCCCCGGCGGGATATTGCTGGCATGGTAAGTCCGTCCGGTCACTATTGGTTGGTCAGGATCGCCGTGCAGAAAATCCACCACCACTTCCTGCCCGATACGGGGGATGGCCAGCATTCCCCAGCCCTGACCGGCCCAAGGCTGACTGACCCGTATCCAGCAGGAGCTTTGGTCATCGCTCTTACCGTATCGGTCCCACGGGAATTGCAGACGTACACGTCCATACTGGTCACAGAAGATTTCTTCGCCGGCCGGGCCGACCACCTTAGCAATTTGTGGGCCATCCATCACCGGTTTGGGCAGCGGTGCCGGACGCCAGTTCTGGTTCTGGCGGATAAAGTAGAAGTGACTGTGCAGCGTGGTGCCTGCGCCGCCGGTTGCTGTCTCCAGAGCACCCGGCTGGCTGCCGCTGTGGCTGGTGGATACGGTTTGCCATGACTGATTCAGGTCTATCCGGGGATGGTTGCCAAGGATAAACAGTTTGCCCGGTTGCAGGGCTATCGCATTGCCGCTGCCCTGTCCCATGACGGCATCGCTGCGCAATGCTTCCAGCCGGTAGCGGGTAAAATCTTTGCCATGGGCTTCGTCTTTGAAACGACCGGGGTAGTCGTAGTGCTCGTAGTACAGTTGTTGCAGGTTTTCATCCCGCATCTGCTGGTGGAATTCTGCCGGCCACGCGGGGTTCTTGAAGGTGTAATCTTTCAGCTGCACCTGCGCGGGTCGCACCTGTGCGCTGTAGGTCAGGCTGCTGATGGCAGGTTCACCCAGAGTGCTGGCTTCTCCGGGCTGATAAGGGATCATCATGCCCGGCGGCACAGAACCGCAGTCGTCGGCAAAGACCAGCGTGTTGCGTCCGTTACTGCATTCGAAGAAGTAGAAAATGCCTTCTTCTGCTGTTAACCGTTGCAGGAAAGCAAAGTCACTTTCCTGATACTGCACGCAGAATTCCCGTGCCGGATGAGGATGGCGCAGGCTGAAGATTACATCACGGATATTGTGCTCTTTCAGAATGGTCGTAATGATGTTGGCGATATCCTGCTGCTGGAAAATGCGCGAGTTCTGTCTCAGGGTAGTGCGCCACAGGTCAGGCCGGATAATCATCTGGTAAGTGGTCTGGTGCAATCCGGTGTTACCCTGCTCAAAGCGGGCAACAATCCCCGTGATGCTGCGTTGTTCGATACCGTTTTGCAGAATGGTCAGCGTAGCGGTGCGATCCAGTACGGCTGGAAAGTCGATAGCCGGGTCGGCACTCGCCAGTCCCACACTCAGGCTGAACGGCTGGGAAAAACTTTCGTTCAGGGTGAAATCAGTCACCACAAACGTCTGCGGCAGTAAGCCACCTGCGGTCAGGGTAAATTGCAGGCCACTCGGGTCACGCCCGCCCATCAGCATCTGGCCGACTTTTTCCAGCGCTTTGGTGGCTGAATTCTGTCCCCCGGCTGAGCGTTCTGCCAGCCCCTTTCCACCGGTAAAACCGCCACCCGGGATTAAGCCCGCCGTGCCTGACATACTGCTGCCTATCCCGCCGGCATAACCGCCACCCGGAATTAAACCTGCTGCGCCTGACATTCCGCCGCCTAATTTACCGGCAACCTGTTTTACTTTCTGAACAGTCTCTTTCCCTTGCTTCAATTTATTGATGTTCTTCTTTATTGACATAGTGTGTCTCCCTGAGGTGATGGAACGTTATGTGATAGGCATCCCACCTGATAGCAACGCAGGCCATAACATTCGGGTACAAGATTTAAATCTAACTCACATGGTCTCCGACAAATGGGTTAATTCAGGACGCAATATATTGTTTTTCGATAATTTGAAAGGACGCTGTGTCCGAATATATCGGCGGATTTGTGATAAATAAAATAGGGGAGATAATAAATAACGAAGGCGTACAAACCAAATTAAATCAAGTGAAATAAAAAAGGTCATCCGACAATCACAGTGTGAAAAGTTAAAATGTTTGCCGTTGAAAAATAATATTCTTAGGTGGCGCATGTGGTTAGTGTATTTGACCACTTAACGTTTATCCATAAATGGTGCTTTTTTACGTAACGTGATGAGATAAAAATAGAAAAACAGAGAATGGCTTTGAAAAAATCATGATCATTTTTATTTTATGAGTTTGATCACAAAAAAGATAATTTTTAATAATGATATTTTTAATTTTTCTGATAAAAAGCGTAACAAGGAATGATATCTTTGTGTTGGATATATAAATTATAGCTATTAATTCAAATGAAAGTAAATATTGGATGAGTTAAATGTCAAATGGAAATAGACAAATTAATATTTGGCGTATTTAGCAATACAAAGATTAAATCTAATCAAAATAACTCAACGTTGTTAGACAACTGCCCGTATTTTAAAAGGCAGTTGTTTGCCTTATAGTGATAATAATTTACTTTCCCATTGCGTTATAATTTCTCTCTTTTCTTTCAGATAATCGTAGCGATCGTAGTGTTTAGTTGAGACACCGGGTTTTTTATGGTTTTGCAATCTATCTCTCATCTCAGAACTGATCCCCATCTCTCCTGCAAGGGTCTTAAAGGTTCGTCTGATATCCCTTGGTGTAAACTTCTCAAAATCATAGCGAGCGCAAAATTTTTGGATCTGTTTGGCATATTCAGCTGTGAGTAAATGGCCTTCTTTAGTATTTCCGGGAAATAGGAATTCTGAGTCTGGATATTGTTTGGCCTGGTATTCTAATATTTCAGTTGCAGATTCACACAAGGGAATGACGTGGTAATCACCGTTTTTTGAAATATGAGGCGGCACTGTCAGCGTGTTATTCTTTTTATCCCAGTTATCTTTTGTATTGGTCATTATTTCCCAGGGGCGTTGTCCAGCGGTGAAAATGCAAAGCAATATTAACCGGCCATAATCCGGGTGAATTGGGAATACTGTCGACGAAATACGGAATAGTTTTAGAATTTCTTTCATTTCATCCCATGATAAAAATCTATCCAACGCTTTATCTGCCCCTTCTTGGCGTGGAACGATAGTCACGGGGTTTCGGTCAAGACCATAAATAACTTTCTCGTTCAGTTTGGCTGGATCATTGTCCGCGAATAAACCGAAGTTAAATACAACATGGAGATTGGCACGCACCTTGTTTGAGCCGGCAACAGCACCACGTGAGATAAATTCAGCCAATACTCTTTTAATGTGGTCTGGGATAATATCTTTTGCGGGCGTATTTCTATCAATGTGCTGGCTATCTAATACCTGATTCAGTCTGTATTGAGTTTTATCATAAGATCTCTTGCCACGGCGTTTCTGGTCGGCAATATAGTCACTGAATAGCTGTTCAATTGTGGCGTGATTTATGATGGTTTTTTCTGGAGCTGAAACATTAACGGCAGCATCTCGTGATTTAGATAATGCTTCTGCCAAAGAAAGAACAGGAAAGTCACCTAGGTTAATGAACTTCTCTTTCCCATCCTTAAAATAACGATAAACAAAAACCTTTCTCCCCGATGGGTATGTTTTGACACCCAGCCTGCCAGTTCCTCGTGTTGCTGATGCTTGCCATGTATAATAGGCTGAGTTTTTTTGGTTTTAAGCCTCGAATTTTACTGTCAGTCAATAAGGTGCTAGCCATTGGAAATATCCTTCATAACAGGTCAAGTAGCGGGTCAAGTTATGATGAAATGATATGCAACTATATGAAACTGCGCAACCCATAAAATCCATTTAAATCAAAGTGATGAAACCTTATGAAATTATAAGAAATCGTGTGAAATCAATTGTTTTTGCCCTTCTAAGCCGTAGGTCACAGGTTCGAATCCTGTAGGGCGTACCACCCATTCATATCTTAACGTCTTCCAAAGTCCATAAAACCCCAATAAATACGCAGTATTAGCCTTTTTCCGTTCTTCTGTAGTCCAGTCAGATATGTTGAAATCCATAGATCTCTGGGGGCATAATAGGGGGCATTGTTAGGTTCAATCAAAATGGATGCCCCCACATGAAGTTGACCGCCAGACAGATAGACACCGCGAAGCCCAAAGACAAATCGTATAAACTCTCCGATGGTGGGGGCATGTACTTAGAAATTTTTCCGAATGGTTCCAAATGTTGGCGATTAAAATATCGCTTTGCGGGTAAAGAGAAGCGATTGGCATTTGGCACTTACCCTACCGTAACCTTGGCAGAAGCCAGAAACAAAAGGGAAGACGCCAAGAAAATATTGGCAAATGGCGATGATCCGGGGCTGGTTAAAAGACAGGAAAAAAGAGAAAAAGCTCTCATCGTAAGTAACAGCTTTGAAAAAATCGCCCTTGAGTGGCACGCCTATAAGGTTCCTAACTGGTCAAAGGGATATGCAGAAGACCTTTTAGAAGGTTTCACAAAAGATATTTTTCCTTTCATTGGCAAACTCGCCATCACTGATATCAAGCCATTAGACATGCTCACCGTCCTGCGCAAAATGGAACAGCGTGGCGTTCTCGATAAGCTGAAAAAGATCAGACAGGCATGTAACCAAGTTTTCAGATATGCAATTGTCACGGGAAGAGCGGAATATAATCCAGCGGCGGAACTGGCTGGCGCATTAGCAACACCGAAAGCCAAGCATTTCCCACATCTGAATGTCGATGAATTACCAGCATTCCTACAAGCATTGTCCCTCTATAGCGGAAGTAAAATTACTCAAATTGCAACGAAGTTACTTCTGCTTACCGGATTGAGAACAATAGAGCTGCGCGCCTCTACTTGGGCAGAAATTAATTTCGATAAAGCAATTTGGGAAATCCCTCAAGAGCGTATGAAAATGCGTCGGCCTCATATTGTTCCCCTTTCTGAACAGGCTTTGATCTTACTAAAAGAGCTGGAAGCAATCACAGGCCGATTTAACTTTGCTTTTCATGGTAGGAATGATGCAAGTAAGCCAATGAGTGAAGCCGCCATTAATCAGGTTCTTAAACGCATTGGTTATGCTGGTCGGGCAACAGGCCACGGCTTTCGACACACCATGAGCACTATCTTACATGAACAAGGTTATAACACTGCATGGATTGAAACACAGCTTGCTCACGTTGATAAGAACAGTATTCGAGGAACTTACAATCACGCCCAATATTTGGATGGTCGTAGGGAAATGCTGCAATGGTATGCCGACTATATGGATGCACTCGAACAAGACGACAATGTAGTACATGGAGAATTTAAGAAACGAGCTTGATTTAATTATCTTAGAATAATAATCTTCGGTTAACATGTAACTATTTATGGTTTTGTATTAATCATAAATAGTTATTATTGCAAATGGTAAGACATAATACATTCTTTGTATGAAACAAATTACTATTGTCACTTGGATTCACATATTAAGCGCAACACCGTAATGAGCGAAGTAATTGAGTGGGTACTCCTTTAAATAACTCATTCGGTGTTTTGTAATCTCGTGTTTTACGAGGACGATTATTTAATCGGTTTGCCACAAGGTTAATCTCCCGCTCTGATACCTTATTAAAATCGGTTCCTTTTGGGAAGTAATCTCTAATTAATCCATTTATGTTCTCATTTATCCCTCTTTCCCAAGGGGAATGCGGGTGAGCAAAATAAATTCTTGCCTCTAAATTTTTACTGATCCGCTCGTGTTCGGCAAATTCGAGGCCATTGTCAAAGGTAATTGTTTTAACTTTATGTTTTATCAGTGATAAGTGTCTTGTTGCCGCTTTGGCGACCCCTTCTGCTGTTTTATCTTCAAGTTTAATAATAATAGTAAATAATGATTTTCGTTCAACGAGTGTCAATAATGCACTTTTATGATCTTGGCCAACGATAGTATCGCCTTCCCAATCACCAATACGCTGCTTTTTATCAACAAATTTTGGGCGTTTATCAATGCTGACTCTATTTTTAATTTTGCCTCTGCGCTCATAATTTCCATAGCGTTTACGATACGGTTTTTTCGCCATTCTGAGATGTTGCCATAAATCACCACCATTCTTTTTATCTTTATAAATCAATCGATAAATCGTCTCATGATGTAAAGATATTTTGGCTTCCCGTTTAAGATAACCCACAATCTGTTCGGGACTTAAATCTTGCCAAATTAACTGTTTGATCCACATTTCTATCTCTGGATTCACTTTGACTGCTTTTATAGCAAAATGCCGGCGTGCTACGGCCTTAAACTGAGCCTGTTCAGGAGAATATTTCTTTGCTTCCCGATTTCGTCTCAATTCCCGGCTAATCGTTGAGGGGCTTCGATTGAGTGACTTTGAAATCGCCCGTTGTGAAAAACCCGCTTCTTTCAGGCTAGAAATCTGATATCTTTCTGTTTCGGTCAGTTGTGTATAGGTCATAGCGCATTTTCCTTTGGCGAGAAAGATGCCTACTATAGCAACTGACCGCCTTTCTCAGAAATTGCACTTATTATGCGAATCCAAGTCATGTAATGAATTAATTTTACAACTTCGGTTTAATTATCCCTGTTCTAATAACGTCCAAAAAGAACCAATATGGACAAGCTAACAGGGGAAAGTATATGTCAGAAACTATCACATCTAAAGAAAGTCTTATCCGCTTACCAGAAGTGCAACGCAGAACGGGTTATAGCAAGGCATGGATTTACAAACTGATTGAGGAAGATAAATTTCCGAAACAAGTCAAAATTGGTACTCGCTCAATAGCTTTTATTGAATCAGAAATTGATAGCTGGATAGCTCAACGTATTGCTGAATCTCGCAATGGAATATAATTAAAAAATCAATATCACCAATTTGTTCTAAGAGAAAAATATTATTTCAGCATAGATTGAAATATATAAAATTATGATAAAGAAAAACATGGTTAATAATCGTGATGGGGTTTTGTACGCTGAAAATAATGAATATTATATTTCCACTAACTATATAGATATTGATTGGTTCAAAAAAGAAAAGGATAACATGGGAAATGCTATCCTTGTTTTATTTAATGGTATAAATCAGTTTATTGCCTTGAATAATGCGATTTTCTTAGTTCAGCCTTTTGGATCTATACCTAATCGTTCTAATTCCTTACGCCCTAAAGTTTTAAGCCAGTTAGCTAAGCTCATTCCTGATTTTTGGGCTGCATCTTCAAATTGTTCTTTTAGTTCGGGAGTTATACGCATTCTAAATTGTGGGGATTGCCCATCACCTTTTGGGCTTTTATCTCGCTTTATCGTTGACAAGTGGTCACCTATTGCATTAGCCTTATCGATATTAGGTGGTCACCTTAACATGGTAAAACCTATAAAATCAACGCCCCCGCACAGTGCTACCAACACTGAACGAGGGCTAACCACCCACGATAACTACAATATCGAGGTAGCTATGTTTCAATATACCTTTCTAACTGGAAAGGGCAAAGCCCGTTTACCTAAATTCTTCCCTATGTACCTTATCTCCACTCTGGAGGTAAGCCATGTTTAAGATCATTATCACCATCACAAATCAGCATACTGGCGAGATAAAAAAAGAATCAATCCGTTATAAATACAAGACATTGCGCGGTGCGGAGAAAGCCGCCATGCGTATTCGCCATTCTTACATACCAGATGATAAATCTATCGACGTTGAAATAGTCAGAGTATACGAACGCCGATCACCTATTTCACTTTCTCAGGCCATGCACAATACGGGGCTGGCAACTTCTTTATTTGGCGTAATTCTCGAAAAGGCCAAAGACGAATGTTCTATCGATTTAAATAATCTGATTGCGCTGGCCTGTGATATCAATCAAGAAGTTTATCATGCGCTTCAAGCGGCTGTTTATGAGGAGTAAACCATGAGTCAATCATCATCACATGGATATAAAACTCATAAAAACAGCTCGGCAAGCCGCCCGATAGACGTTATCCGAACAGTGAAACAATCCGCTATGAATCACTGGCAAAGCCTGTTGCCAGCTTGTGGTGTGGATGTTCCCGCGAAGGGAAAGCATGGCGCTTGCCCGATATGCGGCGGTACTGACCGTTTTCACTTTATAGACGATAACCATCATGGCGACTGGCATTGTCGCCAGTGTGATCAGCCTAATCACGGCGATGGTCTGGATTTAGTGACAAGGGCTAAAGGTATCACTATTCTGGCAGCGGCTAAGCTGATTGCTGATGTGCTGGCAATGCCATTACCTGAACCCAAATTCAAACCAGTTAAAGAGCAGTCTCGAACAGTGAAACCCATTGCAGAACGGATCGCGGTGCTGGTGGCAAAATCGATAAGGGGAGAATCTCAGTATCTGGCGAAAAAGGGGCTGCAATGCCCCAACCAGCGGCTATTGCAAGATGGTTTTCTATTACTGGTGACTCAGACACTGGATGGCACTATCACCGGCGCTCAGACCATCAAGCCTAATGGTGAAAAGCGTCTTGTATCCGGTACGCAGAAGAAAGGGAGTGTTATTCCGGTATCTGAAATTACCGGAACGCCGGACACCATCATCATTACCGAAGGTTATGCGACAGCGCTGACTGTCAGTCAGCTACATAATGGTGTGGTATTAGCTGCCATTGATGAAAGTAATTTACTGAATGTTGCCGAATTGGTCAGAAAGCAATGGTCTGAATCGAAAATTATCCTTGCCGCCGATAATGATTGGCACTCACAAGGCGAACGGGACAAAAACGGCAAGCTCAAAAAGAATGTAGGCAAAATAGCGGCAGAAAAGACTGCTAAAGCGATTAATGGCTGGGTAACGTTACCGCTAACTGAATATAAAGCCGACTGGGATGATTATCGCCAGCATCACGGCATAGAGGCAGCAAGGCAGGCATTCAGCAACGGATTATATAAGGTTGGGGAGAAAAGACTCATGGAAGCAGAAGCAGTGGTAATCCACGAAGCAAAGCCCAAAAAGGCCAATAACAATCTGGCACAAATGGCAGCCAGTCAACGCGGGGCATTATTGGTTGAAAGTTACGGCAAAGTAGCTGTTAATCCTGATAGCGAAATGGTTTATCACTATAACGGCACAACATGGGAAACAGTGTCAGATAACGAGCTGCGTCGCGCAATGGTGGCAATCTTCGACCAGCACGACACCCCGTACAGCCCAAACGGGATCAATAACGCTATCTGTGCCATGAAATTACAAATTCCGGTCATTGGCGAACAGAGGTCGGATTTAATCGGGTTTTGTAATGGTGTGTATAATTTATCGACACAACAATTTACCCCGCACCAACCGGAACACTGGTTAATGAATCATAACGGCATTGAGTTTACCCAGCCTGCTATCGGTGAAAACTTGTCGGATCATGCTCCTGACTTTTATCGCTGGCTCTCCCATGCAGCGGGGCAGAATGAAAACAAGATGGATCGTATCAAAGCTGCCCTATTTATGATTCTGGCAAACCGTTATGATTGGCAGCTCTTTATTGAAGTCACCGGCGAAGGCGGCAGCGGTAAAAGCGTATTTACATATATCGCCACCTTACTGGCGGGAGAGCACAATACCGCCAGTGGCAATATGAGAGCGCTGGATGAAGCCAGAGGCCGTTATCAGTTTGTCGGCAAGAGCTTAATTACGCTGCCCGATCAGGTTAAATATGTGGGTGAAGGTGCAGGCATTAAGGCCATTACAGGCGGCGACCTGATTGAAGTTGACGGAAAATACGAGAAGCAGTTTTCTACCATCATCAAAGCCGTGGTATTAGCCACCAATAATGAACCCATGAGCTTTACCGAACGTAATGGCGGCATTGCACGGCGGCGGGTGATATTCCCGTTTAATATTCCGGTTAAAGAATCTGAGAAAGACCCACAGTTGCCGGAGAAAATCAGCCGGGAACTGCCGGTGATTATTCGCCACTTATTAACAGAATTTGCCGACCAGAATAAAGCTAAGAAACTGCTACAGGCACAACGCGATTCCAGCGAAGCATTAACGGTGAAATGTGGCTCTGATCCTCTCTATCGTTTCTGTGGTTATTTGGTGTCTGGGGAGGATACCGCCGGAATGAAAATGGGGAATAAAAATATCAGCCCACGCGCACCACGAATGTATCTGTATCACGCTTACCTGTCCTTTATGGAGGCTTACGGTTTTGAACGCCCGTTAACACTGACAAAATTTGGCGAGTCGATGCCGAAGATTATGCAGGAACATCGGAAGGATTATCAGAAAGTGAGAACTAAGAAAGGCTATTCTTATCATGTTGAGTTGTCGGAAGACGCGGAAGAATGGCTACCGTCAGTACCTGAACGTCGAGACGATTAAGTCTGCTACATAGAACTTTTGGATTTAGGTATACATACTATGCACCATTTTATATATGTAATTGTATTTAAGAGAAAATAAAGGATGTATAGTTATTTTTTAACTATGCATCTACTCTACATTCTCTACATCAGTTAAAAAATAAAGGGTGTATAGGGTACACAGTGGGTGAATATCGTATTAATTGTCACAAGCTCAGATGTAACAAGGCTTTCAGGGAATTGTGCATAGGGTGTAGAGTTGAGGGGGCGAAAAAGATTTTTAGGGGATATCTCTGGTAGGAAAACTAAATTTTCTAATTTAATGTGCTAATTTTTCTGTTTAAGGAAGCAATCAGTAGATAAAAATATCTTTATATTTTGATATGTATCAAATCATAATTCAAATTGGTAGATTAAGTGGTGGTTTTTAGAGACTGTCTAACAAAATATTTTTTATGTCAGGATTATCAACACCACTTAATTCAATGTATATTATTATCACTGCATCATAGTTTTTTAATTACCATGTAATAGTTTTTATCATTATTGTTTTTCTTTATGGTAAATTAGGAATATAGCTATTGACAGTAACGGAAAGATAAATAACTATATGTTTTATTTTGATAAATCAAAAGGAAACGAAATGGCTAATATGATTTACATGACCTTAAATGGTAAAAAACAAGGGTTGATATCAGCAGGTTGCTCAACTTATGATTCAATAGGTAATAAATACCAAGAGGAAAACAAGGATAAAATATTGGTTTACTCTATAGATCACGATATTAATAGAGAACAGAATGTCAATCATCATCCTATAGTAATAACAAAACCCATCGATAAATCATCTCCATTATTAGGGGTTTCAATATCAAACAATGAGCACTTAGATTGTTTACTGGAAATATATAGAAATAGTTCAGCAGGGGGATTGGAAAAATTTTATTCTATCAAGTTAACAAATGCCACGATAAAAAACATTTCCAGCCATTATCCCAATTCACTAAGCCACAATGATATGCAACCATATGAAAGCATAACAATTTCATATGATAGCATAACATGGACACATCACATCGCTGGCACATCAGGCTACAGTATAAGAGAAGAGAATGTATTTTAATTCTTCTCAACTAGAAACAAAATGGTACGGTCAGTATCATTTTGTTTTATCTGTATAAACAAATTTCCTTTACTCCAAGATTCGCTTCCATCTGTATTCCAATATGCATTTATATCTTTTATATAACCTAATTTTTTAATATAATTTATTAATTCCACTTTACGATTTGGATTTACATCTGAAAATAGAATTGAATTAGTCATTGGTTTTACACCATCTGGTGAGTCATAGGATATGATGTAATTATTTGAAATAATGGGTATTTCTTTTATTTCATCGAAGGTGAATAAATTATATCTAATAAAATCATTTTTTGTGTATGAAAAATTACTATTTACAAATAAAATGGGAATGGTAAAAGTTAGCCCTAAAAAAAACAGAGCGATAAATGTAATTTTAATAAACTTATTCAAGTTCAATCCCCACGTCTCTCACTGCATGTATGTTATATCCTGTTCTATCTTCAATATGTATCAGCAAATGACTCCTATCTATATCAGTGATCGGTGATATAGTATTAAGAAATGTAGGCAAAGAAGAATAGTATGGTCTGGCATTATTAGGGTATTTTTGGGGATCAGGAAACAATAAAGGTTTAAATATTTTATTTTTATACTTTCCTATAGCACCATAGTAATCCCACCTTTTTAGCGCATCTTCTTTACTTATAGGTTGAAGCTGAGTTAAATAATCAACTCCATTTATAGCCTGATAAAAGCCAAGTAGATTTGAAACCAAATCTTCACCGCTGTATCCACTATCTGTATACCAATTAAAAGGAAATGAATCTTGATGCGCTTCAAATAGATGAGTGGTATACATCATAATAGTAAGTGCAACTCTTTTTTTATCATGTAAAGATAAACCTCTTCTTACTTTCCATCTTGTTATTTTAGATGTGCCATATTTTAATCCAAGACCCATGTATTGTGTGTACTTAATGGTAAAGTATGGTTCTTTAGTATCATCGCCTGAATTTATAGCAGCCATTAACATTCTGGCATCGTTACCTTTTGAATGCCCAGTATCTACCCATCCTAATTTTTCGGTATAAACTAACCTTCCTTCTATTACATCACTTCTACTACTCATGGGAACTCCTGTAATTTAGTTAAATACACTATAAAATTTTAGATTATCTAATAGTATAGAAAATAATTAATAAACTACCTCATAGAAGCCTTCTAACAAAAAGTTACCACTTTGTTGTATTGCACTAAAAAATAGGTTTCTATAGCATGTGATTCTATAATTACATAGTAGATTAGTAAATCCCAATCTCACTTTTTAGTAAGGATATATGCTTATATAAAATCATGTTAGATTGAAAGCGTATAGCTTATCTTTTTTAAAAGTAATGTCAGAAATTAACTATATACCCATAATTAAAATTTAAACCGCTACTTTTATATTATTGTATACACCTCCAACATATTCATAATTCTTTCTTATTATTTTTCATAGTGTTAAAAATCATTTACTGAAAAAATAGATTAACTATAAAAACATCATGAAAAAACTACTCGAACTACGCCAACAAAAATCCGATTTAACCCATCAAATGCGTTCACTACTTACCAAGGCTGAAAACGAAAAGCGTTCACTCAATACTGATGAAGCTAAACAGTTCGACGAACTGCGCAGCCAATCCGATACATTGAATGCTGAAATCGCCCGCTATGAGTCTTTGGCTGATGAAGAACGCAGTCAGGTAAAGACCCAACCGACCAGCAAAAAACTCAGTAATGATGAACTGCGTCACTATGTTCTGACTAGCGAAACTCGTTTTTTATCTACGGGCGTTCCGTCTGAGGGTGGCTATACCGTTATTCCCGAACTGAATAAACAAATCATGCAGCAACTGACTGATGAGTCAGTCATGCGCCGGATCTGTACGGTAAAAATCACACGCAGCAACGAATATAAGCAATTGATTTCAGTCGGTGGCGCAGCCGTGGCACACGGAGAAGAAGGCAAGGCACGCAGTGAGACAACGACACCGAAGATGGAAGAAGTCAGTATAAAGCTGTTTCCTATCTACGCTTATCCCAAAACCACGCAAGAGATTATCGATTTTAGCGATGTGGATATCTTAGGCTGGCTGACCTCCGAGATTGCCGACACTTTTGTCGATACCGAAGAAACAGATCTGGTCAGTGGTGACGGTAGTAAAAAAGCGAAAGGCTTCTTGTCCTATCCCCGTGATATTAAAGCCGACAAGGTGCGTGCATTTGGCACATTGCAAAAGCTGGAAGTTGCCGCCCTTGAAGCAGATAGCCTGATTGACCTTAAGTTCCTGCTCAAGAACAAGTACCGCAAGAACGCCGTCTGGGTGATGAATTCCACAACTGCCGCCCAAGTACAAAAACTGAAAAACGGCAATGGCGATTATATCTGGCGGGAACGTTTACAGGCAGGTGATCCTGATATGCTGCTGGGCTTGCCTGTCCACTATCTCGAATTTATGCCGGAGGGTGTGATCGGTCTGGGTGACTTCAAACGTGGCTATTTTATCGTTGACCATGAAACCGGTATTCGTACCCGTCCTGACAATATCACCGAGCCGGGATTTTATAAGGTACACACTGATAAATATCTGGGCGGCGGGTTGGTGGATTCCAACGCAATTAAGGTACTGGAAGTGAAAGCATCCAGCAACTAAGTAGGAGGGGTATCACACCCCTTTCCAAGCCTTGGAGTCCATCAATGAAGCATGATTTTGAAATCCGTACAGCGTCACTATCTGCCAGCAATAAGACGCTGACAGGCTATGTCATTAAGTGGAACAGTCGATCACACGTGCTGTGGGATGAGTTTATCGAACAGTTCGCACCGAATGCGTTTAACGCCAGTTTAGCGGTGGGGACTGATATTAGGGCATTGTATGAGCACGACCCGATAAACCTGTTAGGCCGTACCACGTCTGGTACATTACAATTGAGTGAAGATGCTACCGGATTGCGCTTTGAGCTAACCCCGCCAGATACCCAATTAGGCCACGATGTACTCACGTTGGTTGAAAGAGGCGATATACAAGGCATGTCCTTTGGTTTTCGTGCCATTAAAGATCAGTGGGATACCCGTCAGACACCTTATATCAGAACCGTGTTAGAAGCAGAATTGCGGGAAATCACGATCACTAGCTTACCCGCCTATCCTGAAAGTGGGGTAGAAATTGCCAGGCGTTCACTGAATGCCGCTAAACCTTGTGATACCGATTTGCGTCATTACTGGCTGCAACTGTCTGAGGTGTAACTATGTGGCCGTTTAAGCGTAAAGCCCCTGAAGCCCGCAGTATGACGCTGGATGAGTTTCTTTCTCTGGCAGGCATATCTAATACCAAATCAGGTGAACATGTTTCCCCCTCCACGGCAGAAGGCTTACCCGCCGTAATGAATGCCGTGACGGTGATTAGTGAAGCGGTGGCCTCTATGCCTTGTTACCTGTATCGGGCTGCGCACCAGAACGGCAAAGAATCCCGCGAATGGTTGAGCGATCACCCCGTGGATTACTTGCTGAATGAGTGCCCGAATGATTGTCAGACGCCGTATCAATTCAAGCGAACCCTGATGCGCCATTGCCTGCTGAATGGTAATGCGTATGCGGTGATTGTCTGGGGACGGGATGGTCAGCCACAATCCTTGCATCCTTACCCGCCGTCAGCAGTCGTACCACAACGATTATCCGATCATCGGTTCGCGTATACCATCACCGAGCCTTATAGCGGTAAGGTCAAAACCTATCTACAAGAAGAAGTGTTACATCTGCGCTATGCCACCGAAGATGGTTTTCTTGGGCGCTCACCCGTCACCGTTTGCCGTGAAACTCTGGGCTTGGGACTGGCACAACAGCGCCACGGCGCAAGCATTATGAAAGACGGCATGATGGCGGCGGGCGTGATTAAAGCCGCTGACTGGTTGGATGGAATCAAGGGAAGTAAGGCACTGGAAGCCCTCGAACGTTATAAAGGTGCGCGTAATGCCGGAAAAACGCCGATCCTTGAAGGTGGGATGGAATACCAGCAGTTAGGCATGAGTAATCAGGATGCCGAGTGGCTGGCCTCCCGCCGCTTCACCATTGACGATATCGCCCGAATGTTCAATGTCAGCCCTATTTTTCTGCAAGAGTATTCGAATAGTACCTACAGCAACTTTAGCGAGGCATCACGCGCCTTTCTGACTATCACTATGCGCCCGTGGCTTGCCAACTTTGAACAGCAAATCAAAGCCGCCTTGCTGATGACCTCACCGAAATGGGGAATTCGCTATCAGGTGGAGTTTGATACTGCCGACTTGCTGCGTGCCAATCCGAAAGAACGTTTCCAGAGCTATGAAACTGCCATTAAATCCGGTGTTATGTCACCGAATGAAGCCCGCGAGCGCGAGGGATTATCGCCCCGTGAGGGCGGTGATGAATTCAGTCAGGCATGGAAACAAACAGTAGAAGTGAAAAAAACAGCGGAGAACAAGGCATGAGAGCAGGCAGATTGAGACACCGGATCACCCTTCAGAAAAACGAATCAAGCCGCTCGCCGATGGGTTCGGTGATAAACAAATGGGTGGATGTTGCCGAAGTTTGGGCGGAAGTGCAGCCGATTAGCGGGCGGGAACTGGTCGCATCTGGTGCTGTGCTATCCGAAGCCACTGTGCGTATCTGGCTGCGCTTCCGTGATGATATCACCACAACAAACCGTATTGTTTATCAGGGAGCCAGCACTCACGGCAAGACCTTTGCTATTGTTGCCGTTATTCCTGACCCGAAACACACCCGCCTGGAACTGCTTTGCAAGGGAGGCGTGAAATATGCCTGATATTCCCCTGAGTGAAATCAGGCAACACTGCCGGATTGATGAAAGCGATACCCTTGATGATACGTTACTAATGGCTTATGCCGATGCGTCGTTAGAAGTGTGTCAGCAACATATCGGCAAGCGGTTTGATAATGGTCTGGTCTTTACGCCAGCAATCAAAGTGGGCTGCCTGCTTTATATCGGCTTGCTGTATGAAAATCGGGAAATGGCAACGGACATTGAGCTTAAAGAAGTCCCGTTCACCATTAAATCACTGTGGTTTGTCTATCGTGATGTGGGTGTTTACTGATGCCGTGGCAACCGTTGAAACGCTGTAGCTATCCACACTGCCGCGAGCGGGTGAAATCAGGTCGCTGTGAGCAGCACCAACGGGAAGCCAGACGCCAGCAGGACAAGCGACGAGGCACCCGAACCCAGAGAGGCTACAGTAACCGATGGGGACGCTATCGGCTGCACTACTTGAAAGCGAATCCGTTATGCGTTCATTGCTTACCGCAGGGTATCTATACGCCTGCCATCATTGTGGATCACATTATCCCGATACAGGGTGATACTGATGTGCTGTTCTGGCCTGCATCGAACCATCAGGCGTTATGCCAGACCTGCCATAACCGTAAGACCGTGCAGACAGACCCCATCACCAAAGCGAAGCGCAAGCAGGGGATCTATCGGCAGCAGGAAACCGAAGCGGAAAGGTATCGTGACTGGTTAACAAAAGAGTAATCACTCAATGAAATAACGGGGTGGGGGTATCAAAAATGACAAATGTCCCACCCAGCGGAACCGCCCCCTCCTTCAATTTTTACGCACGGCAGTTTTTTTGAAAATAAAATCACAAGGAACAGAGAACATTATGGCAAGAGCACCCAAACCGCCTACGTATTTAAATGATATTGCCGCCAGTCAGTGGAAGGCAAAAGGTAAATTATTAAGTGAGCGGGAAGATCTGAACGCCGCTGACTGGAACAACTTAGAACTGTACTGTGTCAACTATGCCATTTACCGAAAAGCCGTGGCAGACCTTGATATGCGGGGCTTTAGCATTGTTAACAGTCAGGGCAGCGAGAGCCGCAATCCATCATTGAGCGCTAAAGCTGACGCCGAAAAAATCATGATAAAAATGTCGTCATTGCTGGGTTTTGATCCGGTATCACGACGCAAAAATCCGGTGGAAACCGAGGAAGAAGACGAGCTGGATCGCTTATGAACGCATGGGAACAGTACGCTTTTGATATCGAAAACGGTAAAATTCCGGCCTGTAAACGCGTAAAACAGGCCGTGAAACGCTACTATAACGACCTGAATAACCCACTTTATGTATTTGATTCGACAGTGGTCGAGCGTTTTATTGCCTTTTCCCGTGTCTGTCCGCATGTCAAAGGCCATTTGCGTGGTAAACCCATCATACTTGAGCCGTGGCAACAGTTCGCCTTTGCTAACCTGTTTGGCTTTAAGGTGAAAGCGACCGGACGCCGAAAATACCGCAGTGCTTATATCCAAGTACCGCGCAAAAATGCCAAATCAACGGTGGCCGCCATACTGGCGAACTGGTTCTTGGTGATGGAACAAGGCCAGCAGGATATCTACACCGCTGCCGTGAGCCGGGATCAGGCACGTATTGTCTTTGATGATGCCCGCCAGATGGGCCTGTTATCCAAACCCCTGAAAAAACGGGTCGCTATCCAGCAACACAAAGTTACTTATCCAAAAACTAACAGCCTGTTAAAGCCACTGGCAGCCAAAGCCGCCACGATTGAGGGTACAAATCCTAGTCTGGCAATTGTCGATGAGTACCATTTACACCCTGATAACGCCGTATACTCTGCGCTTGAATTGGGCATGGGTGCCCGTCCCGAAGGACTCCTGTTCGCCATCACTACAGCGGGCAGTAGCGTGATATCAGCCTGTAAACAGCACTATGATTATTGCTGTCAGATACTGGATGGCGAAGAACAGAACGAATCCCTGTTTGCCCTGATTTACGAACTGGACGATGAGAGTGAGATTGATGATGAAGCACTTTGGATCAAGGCCAATCCCAATCTGGATGTCTCGGTAGACAGTGCCGCCCTGCATGACACTATCCAGAAAGCGCGCGGCATTCCCTCACAATGGACAGAAATGCTAACCAAACGCTTTAATATCTGGTGCCAGGGCGAAACCCCGTGGATGGGCGAAGGCGCGTGGAAAGCCTGCCAAACTGATTATGATGAAAATGACCTTAAGGGACTGGAGTGCTACGCCGGACTGGATTTATCGTCAACAGGTGATATTACCAGTATTTGTTACACGTTCCCCGTGGATAACGAACTGTTATTACTGACCCGTCATTACCTGCCCGAAGCCCAGTTACAGAACCCTGCCAATAAAAATCGGGCGGTTTATCGGCAGTGGGTGCAAGCAGGTTGGATACGTACCACCGTAGGCGATTGCATTGATTATGACCGTATCCGTGATGATATTCTCAAAGACAGCCAGAACTTTGATATCAAGCTGGTCGGCTTTGATATATGGAACGCCACTCATCTACGAACACAATTGCAGGGAGCAGGGCTGGATGTTGAACCCTTCCCACAAACCTATATGCGCTTTAGTCCGGTGGCTAAATCAGCAGAGGTATTTGTTAATCGCAAAGTTATTCGTCACAACTGCGATCCAGTGCTCGCATGGGCAATGTCCAATGTGGTGATGGAAACCGACGCAAACGCCAATATCAAACCGAACAAGAAGAAATCCGCGAATAAGATAGACCCTGCAATCGCGTTCCTGATGAGCTTTGGCACGTGGCAGATTGAGCATGAAGAGTTTGCGTTTACCTTAAGTGAAGAACAGCAGCAGCGCCTTAAAATGTTTAATGGGATATAGCGAAAAAAGTTAAGCGTTTATACTGATTCGCTTATTGAGTCAGATAAACCAATCGGTTAAAGTAGCCCAGCCATTGCTAAATACCAATGGTCAAGGTTTTGCAGCCTTGTGCGCTTATACACTGGTAAGAAGCTTTACCAGTGTACCTGTTATCGCCTTTTCTATGGCGGTTCAGGCAGGGGAGGCTATGCCTCGCTGGAGTAAGCGCCAGTCTGCAAACCCTGTCTGAATCGCCACCATCAATTAATGGAAGGGGTAGCAGGAATGAATAATGTTAGAAATGATTGGCATCAAGCCGATATTATTGCTGCATTACGTAAACGTGGTACGACCTTAGCGGCTGTTTCTCGTGAAGCAGGACTCAGTTCATCTACACTGGCAAATACTCTTAGTCGGCCTTGGCCTAAAGGTGAATGGATTATTGCTAACTATCTCGAAATACATCCCTCTGAAATTTGGCCTAGTCGATATTTTGATCAGAGTGGCCAGCTTATTGAACGGACAGTTCGTAAAGTTGCGATTGGATAGCTTGGCATCAATGAAATAAGCCATGAGATAAAATGATATTCGTAGTCATTAAACTGATACTCATGGCTATATTTTACGCTTATACTTTATTTCTCACATTATAATTCTTCGGACTCATGCTTTAAAGTTGCTATTTCATGTTATTTTTTTGAAGAGCTATATCTAAATAAATTTAGAGCAAGGAATATTAATATTTGTCTATTTATTTTTCTACAAATTAGAATCTTGCTCCGTAAATAAACATGCTTTTATATATTTTAATTCTTTGCTGAAGTATTACAGAATGGATGCATTAAAGCTCCATTGCTGCTCTCTCCCTTTCCACCATCACGTTTTCTAATTATATGATCAAATGAAATGGAGTTTTGATGAATAAATCCCCTGCATAATGCACAAGTAGGTGCTTTTGGTAGGCTTTCTTCAATGAAAATTTGTGATTTAAGTACTCAAGAAAAGTTAATTGCAAATTGGTCGCCATAACCTTTCAATAAAGTATTTAATTCATGCTCCATTGTATTCTGAGTCCAAGTGATAAAACGTCGCCAATGGTATTTGGCCTGTTTCCAGACGATCTCAATCAAATTCAGCTCTGGGCTGTAAGCGGGAAGATAGAATAAAAACATGTTGTGTTCTCGTAACCAGCCATTTCTGATTTGTTCTTCGATCCCGTGATGGATACGCGCATTATCCAACACTAAAAATGTCAGGCGGTTGTCCCCTTGTTTGGCGACCTGCTCTAAAAAATCAATCACGTCATCGCGCGTGATACTGCCTGACGTTGTCTGGTAAAACAGCGTGTTATCCGTGTAATTTAACGCCCCCAGAACTGACCGTCTGTCATGCTCTCGAGGCTCAGTTTTATGGGGCTTACCCCGTGGACTCCATCCATATTGCACCGGAGGAGACGCGGCAAAACCCGCCTCATCGAAATAGAGCAGACGGTAATGGCCTAACTGTGCTCCAGCCTTAATTTTATTCAGCAAGGCGGATTTTTTAGCAAACTCCGTTTCGTTACGCTTTTTTTAAGCGACAGTCGGGTTCGTTTATAGGTGAGCCCCTGCTTTTTCAGGGTATTTGCCAGCGTTTCAAGCGTACAAGGCAGGGCACCATGCTTTGCCTCAACGCACTGAGCTATCCGGGCGAGTGTCAGGGACTCTGCGCTGGCCGCTTCGACCGCAGTGGCAATCATGTCAGGCGTCATGGCGAGATACCGGCCTCCGGCATGACCACCTAATAATCCCGCTATCCCTGAATTGTGCCACATGTGAACCCAATTATAGATAACCCGGAGACTGCATCCGATTTCAGCGGTGATCTGGGACGGCTTGATCCCTCTGGCAAGCATGAGCAAACCCGTTCCTCGCGTACGAATGTCCCGATGTGGATGATTCAAAGCAAGTTGTTGCAATGTGATTCGTTCAGGCTCAGAAAGTATTATCTTCGATTTCATAAGAACAGGCAGAGAATCAGGTTATCGTGTTATCGATTGTAACAGTAATGCAGATAATTTATCTGATTAACTTAACATCATTTGAGAACTTTATTGCAGTTATATTCGATTTATCTGATTTTACTAAAAAAGAATATTCTGATAAAATTAATTCAACAATTTCTTTTTCTGATTCTTTTTTCTTAAGTGCATTTATAATTAATGATTTTATTTTTAAAATGTGTTGGTGGCTTTTCATTCCGCTTCCATATTTTGCATTTGTATTAGAAATAAAATATTTATATCTAATTAAAAAATCTTCAAAAGAATTGCGAATAGATAAAAATGCTTCTAAACTTTTAGTAGATGACTCTACTTTTGATAAAAGATCAACCCAAGCTAATATTGCCGAGTATATGTGATTTCCTCTAGAGTTATAAAAGTAAACTAAAGGATGTAATCCTAACGATGACGCATGATTAGAATTTATCCGGCGAAGAAATTTTAAGACTTTCTTTAAGTAATTAATTGTTGTGCTACCATCTGGGTCATCACTAATTTTTTTAGTGTTATTAGGAATGTTATTGCATTTTTTTACTAAATCAAATATAAAACTATTTGTTTGTGGTGAGTTATGTTTTTTAACTAATGGGAGATTTAAATTTCTGACAGGTCCTGTAACTTTTGGTAAAAATATCAGGCTATGAATTTCTTTGGCTATTTTTTCAATTTCATTCATTATACTAATATTAAATTTAGACCAATATTGATGTCCTGTGCCTGCGCGTATAATTGCTCTGGATGCTATAGCAAATGCTTTTCTACGCGACATTAATAATTCTATTTCGGTGTCATTAATTTTAGAGGCCTTTTGGTTTATCTTAAAAAAAGATTGTTCAGCTTTTTCAGCACCACCAGTAACCCATTGTAGTTGTATGGATGTGCGACCTAAACTTAATGCTTTTCCTAACATACTAGATTCTCTGTTATTATCTCGAATAACTCTCTTGTAATCGTTATAAGATCCGACTGTATTTTTTATTTTTTCTCGAGTTTTGTTTGCTATATCTCTTTGTTCATCATCAATTTCATTATTAAAAAATTTTTGAGATATGCTTCCATCGCCATAATCATCATTTATCCAGGCAATCAATGCTCCGAGCCTATGTGCACCATCAATAACAAAGTTGTAGTGACCAGAGTTCCATAG
This sequence comes from Xenorhabdus cabanillasii, assembly GCF_003386665.1. Lineage (NCBI taxonomy): Bacteria > Pseudomonadati > Pseudomonadota > Gammaproteobacteria > Enterobacterales > Morganellaceae > Xenorhabdus > Xenorhabdus cabanillasii. The sequence continues at coordinate 2,087,788 of NZ_QTUB01000001.1, forward strand.
AATCACTGCTGGAATTAAGTCACCATCTATAAAGCTTTGTATAAATTCACATAATTGGTCATCACTCCAATCTGAGGTTTCACGCTGAAAATCAGGTTTTCTTAGTCCTGCATAGAAAAAATCATCTATTTCTAAATCTTTCACACTTATATTTTGATTGAATGATGATGCTCTTGTGTTACCTTCAATTACTTCAAAATCCTCACGAGGAATTAATGCATCTAAATTTATATTTGGCATTTCGTTCACCATTGACTGTTAAATTTTGTTGTCAAAAATAGAATGGGGTTGTATTTGTAATGGATATTTTCCCATGCGTACCCTTAAAACTGAGAACTATAGCATAAATACGCATAAATACAGTAAAATACGCATGTTTGAGGTTAAAAAATGTGATGGTACTTACTATATAGTTATGTTTCATAATAATTTTAAAAAATAAATTCAATTAATTTACTGTAAATAAAATTAACTATAATAAATGTAATTATTTATAATGTTTTTATTTTTGTTATTTTTATTTTCCAGGAAAAATGTATATGGGGGCATTTTAGGGGGCATGTAATATCATTGAACAAAATAAAGTTATTTTAAAACAATAAATTAATTTATATTGTTGAATCCTGTAGGAGCCTATATGAAAGGCAATAACCTGAATAAACCGGTTTCCGTGACCCGATTCGGTATGGATATGCCCGGCGCGTTGGCTGAGTACAACCAGCATTACCTGCGCAAGAAAAGCAAACAGGGCATTCGCAGCAATCTGGATCTGAATATCGACACTGCCATCGAATGGCTGCCGAAACTGACAAGGGATAACCTGCCAGAAGAATAACTTTTTTCACATAGATAAAGATTTCCTAAAAATATAAAAAAGTGTTCACCACTATTCACTCTATAATTTAAATTAGATATATCAAGGTATTAAAGGGTGAATAGTTATTTTAAAACTGTTCACAAGTCTTCACCCCTGTTCACCTTTTTCTGATTTAGAGGTGAAGGGTTGAGTGAAGAGTGGTGATGAGTTTAATTTCAAGTCATCACCCTTTAACAATATGAATTTAAATAAAAATATTTATAGGTGAACAGGGTGAACAGTTTTATTACTAATTCCTTAATAGGGAGGGGTTAAATAAAAAGGGTTTTTCTGGCAGGTGATCTTTCAGCTCTCAGAGTTACCGGGTTAATGTATTAGCCCGGTAACTCTGAGAAGACAAGCGCAGCGCGTTAGTATTATAAACCAAAATGATTATTGTCTTGTTAAGTGAGAAAATTTTTCTGGTTGGCAATTTGTTTGCCTTAATATTTTAAAGATCTTTTTCTTCTACTATCGGGAATATGTCTTCATATTTTGGGTAAACAATTAAATTGCATTTTTCAGCGATAGAAATCTAATCTGATAGATATCAATAGATTGGGTATATAATCTTTAAGGAATGCTTAAATTATTTCCCTGAACTTGAATGAAAAATTAAAATTACTAGTTGGAATGTTACAGGTTAATGTATCTTAATGTAGTTATAGGAAGTGCGAGTCATACAAACCCATACTCTAAGATTGTATGACTCTTTTATTTTTTAAATTTTTACATTTTCAATTTTTTTCTGAAAATTTTCCATAAATATTTTTTCACCAAATCCCATTACTAATCCTGCGGAAAAAGCCATTATAGGATCATTTTCAATATTATTAGAATTAAAGTTTCCTAATTGTATTATTATAACTCCAGATTTCATTAGTAAAGCAAGGGATATCGAAAATATAACAATGAAAATTATCCTAGAATATATGCCGGAACTATCACTTAATATAGGGATGATATCATTGAAATCAATATTTCTAGTTCTGAATGCAATAGAAAGCCAACATCCTATGCAAGACCCTAGTCCGACCAGAATTAACTTTGAAAGATAAATAATATTAGAATCTTGCTGATTGCTATTGATCCATAAATAAGTTAACCAAAATAGTATAAATGGCAGTGTGATTATTTTAATAAATCTTATAAGGATACTGCTCTTAAGGTGAGGTGATTTTTCATGCAATAGTTCCTGCTTTATTTTTTCTATACTATTTTGAGCGAGAAGACACTGAGTCTTACTACCATTAAAAGCAAGATCGGCAATTATATACACACGTTCATAATAATAATTATACATAATTTTATCATTGGAACAAAGACGTTGTAATACACGGATGAAAAGCTCAATATCATCTTTTAGCCTAACTATCGTATCAGGAAATTCATCTACACCGTCTTCAACCTTGAAAAAAATATCGTTTAATTCATTCGGCACTTCATATTTAGATACAGTGAAAAATTTATCATTTGGCATATGATTATTTCCCGCAGAATCTACAGGTTGATTTTGGTAATGTAGGGTTATCCCTTCCAGTTATAGAGTACGTTACACCAAAACTTATCTTACTTTTTATATCTGAAATGCTTTGCTTAATTCTTTCTATTTCCGTCTGTGAATTATTCAGGCATGTGGATGTCTTTAAAGATTCTAATCGAGAGTAGATTTGCTCTAAATCATAAATTACTTCAGATTTTTTCATGATATTCTTACCTCATCACGGATAGTAATATCTTGAAAAACAGCACCCAAAGCTATCAAGTTTTGACTCATCTCATTATAAATATTTATTGCTCTTTTAGTTGGATCTTCAATTGTGATGATAACTGAAAAAGGTATGCCTTCTGGAGGATAAGTCACGCCATCCCGAACCTGAGATGTAACTCTTAGCCTCCAGTTTGATGAGTTTCCAAACCCATTCTTACTTATTCTTTCATAAACTTTAGAGGGCCACCATTTAAATCCATGTTCTATTAGATTCTTTTCATAATTGAGATCGGCACCAAGCCGGTTATCCCAAATTGAATTGACAGCCTTTCCAAATTTACCCTTATTGTTTTTTATATGCTCTTGCTGTAAGGAAGCGTCAATATTAACTCTGATATACTCTTGGCCATATTGTCTGTCTATTTTTGGCGAATAAACTAGAGACATTCTTACTTTTCCTTTGCATTTTTCAGAAGAAGTTATTAGTGACTTTGGCCAAATGAAATTAAATTCAGCTATTTGGCCTCTTTTAAGAATATCCTCGAAAATAAATGTAAAAGATGTTTCATCTTTACTTATTATTTCAGAAGAACTATTTGGAAAACCAAAGCCAACAAAGTCCTTAGCTTCTTTACCAAGATTTTTTGAGGATAGGCAATCAGGTATTTTGGCACTATGAATTATAAGAGCCTTAAGCGTATTTATGCTTAGGTTTTCATTTGATTTGAAGTCAATTGCTGCAATTGTTTTTGCTACATGTGGGACAGCCAAGCTTGTTCCATGAGAATTGAAACATAGGTTATTATTCCCATCGAGTGTGACGAAAAAGGAGTTTTTGGGGTCACTGATACCACCAATATGAACTAAATCAGGTTTTATACCATATGCTGTTGCAGGTCCTCTTCTGGTATACCTTGCTGGAGCTTGATAAGTAATCAGTTCATTTTCGACATGATTAACAGCTCCAACCGATATTGAGGTAACTGAATCGGCAGGCTGAAGAACTTTATCTTGTTGTTGAAACCTAGCAAGCATACGAAAAAACCTGTTCTTCATTTTTAGGCCATTCACTACGATATTTTTTATCTTCTAAGTTCCCAACAGATATTATGAATATCACATTAAATTTGATTGATATTTCATCAATTCTTGCAGCGATAAAACTATATTCACTGTCTGATATAACTTGTTGGAAATTTATACTCATACTTATTATACGGAAACCATATTCTCGTGCTGCCTGCACTTCCAAATACAACCAATCTGTAAATTCTGGTAGTGTCTCAAAATGATCATCAAAACTATATTTATCAGCAGGAAGCCAGATATCATAAATTTTCGCATCCATTATCTTCAAGAAAATCATAATCTGAGTTGAGATGTTTGGAACCAATTAAAATGCTAGCCATCTCATCCGCGTGAAAATCTTCAATATCTCTAGTTCCTAAAGCATCGGACTTTTCGCTAACCCAACTAGCCAAAATATTACTTCTTATTCCCTTGTCAAATAATATTACTTTTAGGATAAGTTTGATCTATCTCTTTTTTGGGGAAAGTTGTTAGTTTTTTTTCTGAATCCGTGTCCTTTTTAGCGATTGCGACTATGGGAGAGGGATAATATTTTCTTACCAGAGGATTTGATTTCAATTCCTTCATTAGTTGCATTATTTCATTTTTTTCAATTTTTTTTGGAAATAATGTAATTATGTTATCAGAAAAAAAATCTGGATTCACTAATAAACTCTATTGAAGGGAAACGTAACTTCAAGTCATTAATGAATTTTTTGTAGATTTTGTCAATTTCGTCATCACTTAATGTTTCACTCTTTCTAGCCGTAAACAATTCGACAATAATTTCTCGATTATTTTCTAATAGCTCACGTATTAACTCGATATCACTGATTAGTGATTTATCATTTTCTTGATAAAGCTCAATGTTTTCAATTGCGCTAACCTCACTTCTTAGCGTACCAACTTTTGGAACAATATCACCATTCTTATTAAATTTTACGTCTGATTGAACCTTTGCTTGTGAAAGACGCTCTGCTAAACTTGTTAGTGATTTTTCATTCACTTGTACATATATTTTTCCAATATCACCGCCCCCTATAACTGGATATTTATGGTTGAAAATAGCTGATGTCGGTCTGTGGCTTTTAGCAATTGCATCTTCTTTTAACGATACCTTTAATGTGGCGAATTTTTTATTACTTCTTTGCTGGAGTTGTTGTGAGATAAGTGATATTTTAAATATTAGCTCAGCCTTATGTTTGGCAAATGCAGTATCATTCCCATTGAAAAAGTCTTTATTTTCCCCACCAGTATTAGGTTCAGGGCTGTAAATATATGTCTGACTATTTTTAATTCTTAAGATGTTTTTTTTATTCATTTTTATCCTTTACCCATCTAGATACTGTACTTTTATGTTTACCTACCAAAATTGAAACGTCTTGTATAGAATAATCATGTTTTAATATCAAGTTTTTGGCTAATTCGTGATCTGACCCAGCAAGAATAGACTTAGTTATCTCGTTGTTGTAATTTGCGTTAATCACAAAGTAAGATTTTATTGCATGATATAAATCCACACTTTTATATTCATTTATAATAGTAAATCTTTTTATAAATTCGATGCAATTTTTTATTTCAGCAGGAGTAAATCCATCAAGTACAAGGTTCAAAAATGAAAGCTCAGTTTTTGATATGGTCATAGGCGAAAGATATGCAGATATTATTTTTTCACGAATTGCCTTTATTGGTTTTGGTACTTTAATTTTATTTTGGAAGCGACGCCATACAGCGGGATCTAATAAGCCTTCATGATTGGTAGTTGCTATCACAATCCCATTTTCTTTTCTTCTATCCAAACATTGTAATAGAGTATTAACAACCCTCTTTATTTCACCAACTTCTTTGCTATCATCTCTATATTTTGCAATTGCATCAAATTCATCTAAAAGAAGAACGCAATTATATCTTTCAGCAAAATCGAAGAGATTTGAAATATTCCTCGCACTGGTGCCTAAATAAGAAGATAATAATGAATCTAATCTTGCTGATATTAAGGGTAAATTTAATTTTGTAGCTAAATATTTTGCTAATTCAGTTTTTCCTGTACCTGGTTCTCCGAAGAAAAGGCAGCTATAACTGGGTTGAATTCCATTTATACGAAGGCGTTCCGCATATTCCCATTCGGATAATATTCCATCTATTGCATTTGTAATATTATCGTCAAAGAAATGATATTTTTGGAATGTGTTAATTTCTTTGGGAAATATAACTTCGACTAAAGGCATGTTATTTTCTTTATCAACAGGTAGCGGAGTTGATATGGTTAATTCACTTTTACTGGAAAGAAAGCTTTTGCTCCAAGTTATTTTTTTGTTGTCTAAAGCAATATTTGTTTGACTTTCAGCTTTATCCACTAACGTACCAAGCGCTCTGGCTTCCACAGACAATCCATCCTTTTGTAGAGAGTCCCTTAATTTAAGTATAGCTTTGATCACTTCTTGTGAAGGGTTATCTTTTAACGCGAATCGACAGATGGTGGCTATTAAATTCATATACTTAATCATCTAGTTATACACAGTGTTTGTTGCGGATTGATGCAACTATACACTTTGATGTGGCAACAAAAAAGTATTTTAACGCAACTTTTGTGCGATTTTTTGCGTTTTTATCGAATCAGAAGATTCACCAAAAGACTTTGACCAGAACCTGCTCTATGCAGGGCAATATTTTGACAAAGAAACGAGACTGCACTTTAATACCTATCGTTATTATACCCCTGAGATCGGACGGTTTATTACGCCAGATCCAATTGGTTTAAACGGTGGGTTAAATCTCTATACGTATGCACCGAATCCAATAGGTTGGATAGACCCTTGGAGTTTAGCTAAAGATAAAACCTATACTGTTACCCGAAATATGAATGCCATAGAAGCTGAGAAAACAAGAAAGGCCGGGGGCTTAGTTCCGGGGCAAACAAACGGAGTTCCTGATAGAAGAGCTAAATGGGTTAATATTGATGGTGCTAACTATGATAGAACAACGAATCCTAAGCCAACACACACAGCAACTCTTGAAGTTACAAAAGAGGGATATGATATGTTGAATGGCAAAGATGTTGTTGAAGCTAGACAAGAGTCTAAACAAACAGGAAAAATACTACATAAGCCAACAAATGAGCCAGGTGCAAGAGGAATAGGCCGTGATTTGTTAGATAAGTTTAATAAAACGATAAAGAAAATAAGTGTGAATCCTATATCAACTTGTGGTGGCAACAAAAAGAGAAGGAAATAAAAAATGGAGTTAGCACCATTTTTTCATCAATACATAGATTTTAAATGTAGCAAATCCCCTGTTTCTCGCGAAATTGATAAGTTTGTATATTATAAATGTGAAGATGGTGGGGCTGAACTTTTTTTTATTGAAAGTGATGATGTCGTATTTCCGGAATGGAATTATCATTTATTTCCAGAAGACCCACATTACTATAAAGAGTGTAATTGGGAACCTATATTATTTGATAGGTTTGAAGAAATAAACTTATATGATGAACAAGTTTTTTTATATCTACTGTTCACTGTAAATAGCATTACATCTATTAATGAAATAAATAAAAATAATATGGCTAGGGATTTTGTAAAAAATTATTCATTTTTACAGCTTTCTAGAATAAACGATTTTTTATCTATATCGAAAAGAGATAAAAATAAATTAAGAAATTTATTTTTCCATTCATTTTTATATTCACATCCTGTTAACTACGAAACTTTATATGCATTTTCCATTAGAGATGGTGATGTTTTTCATATTAAAAGTAGAGTCTGGGTTAAGGATTATTTTAACTCATATTATGATTTCTTTGTTGAGCACTATGAGGAGTATAAAAATAAAATACCAATTACAATTGATGAGGTAATTAGTTGTAAAAAATTAACATCTTTATTGTTGGATAATATTGAAGGGAAATCCAATGGGCTTAAATTTCCAAGAGAAAATATTGAAGATGGATTAATTGAGGCCATTAATAATTTTGATGTTCTTATTGATGTTTACAATAAGGATAAAGAAAGGTTTTATGAGAAGCTAAAAAATAGCTTATTGGGTAGTAATAGAGAAAATATCTTTGTTGAGTTCTTGTTGCAAAATTATGTTTGCTATATTCTTTATTTTGATATGGATGAGATTAATAACTTTGTGGAATGTTTTTCAAAGGAACGCGAGCTTTGTGGTTTTTTGATAAATAAAATTTTTTATAATCCTATTTTTATAAAGAAAACACTAATCGCTCAAAAAAAGAACTTATCTTCATATGACCGAGTAACTTGTTTCTTAGATGAGGAAACAATTAGCATGTATAGCCATACTTGAATTTTGATTTAGTCTTTATTTATAGCGAACCATTATATTTCCATATTAAAAATATGGGTCGCTATAAATTTTATCAATAATAACCTATTATACATTTCTATAAATAAAAATTATTCTTGTCGAAATTCTAAAAATTCGTTAATCTGAACCGACTCACTCACCATCACATGATGGTACATAGCTGTAACAGCTATAAAACTCCCGTAGCCTGAAAGGGAGAGCAAGTGTTGCGGTACATCTGCGCACCTTTGGAAGCAGATATTGTCAGACATAAACCCCTTGTCTAACGATGAAGGTTCTTTAAACTAAAAAATACCCCCAAAGGGCGTTTTTATGCTGTTACCTAAGTGCATTGAATTCTGAATCATGCACTTCACGCCATACCACAAAATTATTTTCACACGCGGCATTCATACTTTATACGATCTCTGCTTGAAATATTCAGCAGACAACTTTTCTGCATCCAAATAATGAACTCATAACTGTCGTTTGACACTTCACTTTGCGGCGTTTGCTGTACCTGCTGGCATTTCAACGTTTGCTCGACTTTTGCTGATTATTTGTGGACTTAAGGCGTCACTTCTTGCCGGTTTATCGCTGAAAGTGACGCCGCAGCAAAAGGATAACCTGATAATGACAGGCTCACGCTTGCTTAACCACACAGTGCATCTGACACTGCATTTTATAGATTAAAAAAGTATCAAAAGGAGAACCTGACGATATCGAGGCTGGCACTTTGCCGGTGGGGATGACCTGTTAACACAGGCGGCAGTACCACGTACTCAACCGATACCCCGCAATACCTCAACAAGCGTTCACTCTGGCGCACAGATATCCGTCAGGGACAAAGCCGGTATTTCCTGCTTTGTCCGCACTGTCGCGCGCCAGAGATCGCATGTTGAAAGGTTAAGTAAGGAGAAGTCGATGAGCCGACTGATTAAGGAATTAAAATTTTTTGCCCGTCAGGGTGGTGGCAGCCATAAAACCTGCCATGACCGCATTCGGATTGCAGGGCGTTTGGGGGCGTTGTTACTAAGCCTGAATATTCAGATTAAAAGTCTCAGCCACTTGAAATCCAAGCATGTAGAGAACTACGTCGATGCCCGCTTATCGCAGGGTGTTGCTAAGCGAACGATGCAAAATGAGATGTCTGCGCTACGTCATATCTTCCGCATGGCAGGCAGGAAAAAACTGGAAACTTCTCCGCGTCTTATCTCGGAATACACCCTTCAGAAATCTGGCCTAGCCGTTATTTTGATTCATATGATGGTCAGCCTATTGAGCGTAAGGCTCGAAAAGATCTTACTGAATAGTTTGGTTTTAATGAAATAAGCCATGAGGATAAATAATATTTATAGTTTTTAATTTTATACTCATGGCAATATATTTTCCCGAAATATATGAGGTTATAAAATGAGTGACTATTTTTACTTAAATCTTGAGTTTTTATCTAAAGAATTAGATGATATCTACGTTAAAGAGCACTTACACGAAAATAATTACTATTTTAAAAGTAAAGAAATTAAAACTAAAGTTGTAAATTTAATTGTGGAGGCTAAAAACTCTGGAGAAATTGAATTTGTTGATAAAGCATTGCTATTTATTTTTGAAAATACAGGTTGCCATGAAGATCTTAAGGTTTTAAATGAAATAAATAAATCATTGTTTGAGGCTAAAATCCTTAATGATGAATCTTTAGATAAATATTTGGCTGAGTATTCACCGTTATCTCGATGGTTGTAATTTGGTTATAATGAAATCTGGTGAGCTACTATATTAATAAAATAACAGATAGATCATCTTGAAACTATTATTTCATTTTCGACAATATTTATTTTATTGATGATATTTTTGCAATAAAAGCTCTATTCTGCACAGTACCAACCAAGAAGAAATCTGGCAAACAGAGACAAAATAATATGGGGGTATTACAGGGGGGGGTATGGTAGATAATTGAACTAAGTTAATCAGATAAATTATCTGCATTACTGTTACAATCGATAACACGATAACCTGATTCTCTGCCTGTTCTTATGAAATCGAAGATAATACTTTCTGAGCCTGAACGAATCACATTGCAACAACTTGCTTTGAATCATCCACATCGGGACATTCGTACGCGAGGAACGGGTTTGCTCATGCTTGCCAGAGGGATCAAGCCGTCCCAGATCACCGCTGAAATCGGATGCAGTCTCCGGGTTATCTATAATTGGGTTCACATGTGGCACAATTCAGGGATAGCGGGATTATTAGGTGGTCATGCCGGAGGCCGGTATCTCGCCATGACGCCTGACATGATTGCCACTGCGGTCGAAGCGGCCAGCGCAGAGTCCCTGACACTCGCCCGGATAGCTCAGTGCGTTGAGGCAAAGCATGGTGCCCTGCCTTGTACGCTTGAAACGCTGGCAAATACCCTGAAAAAGCAGGGGCTCACCTATAAACGAACCCGACTGTCGCTTAAAAAAAGCGTAACGAAACGGAGTTTGCTAAAAAATCCGCCTTGCTGAATAAAATTAAGGCTGGAGCACAGTTAGGCCATTACCGTCTGCTCTATTTCGATGAGGCGGGTTTTGCCGCGTCTCCTCCGGTGCAATATGGATGGAGTCCACGGGGTAAGCCCCATAAAACTGAGCCTCGAGAGCATGACAGACGGTCAGTTCTGGGGGCGTTAAATTACACGGATAACACGCTGTTTTACCAGACAACGTCAGGCAGTATCACGCGCGATGACGTGATTGATTTTTTAGAGCAGGTCGCCAAACAAGGGGACAACCGCCTGACATTTTTAGTGTTGGATAATGCGCGTATCCATCACGGGATCGAAGAACAAATCAGAAATGGCTGGTTACGAGAACACAACATGTTTTTATTCTATCTTCCCGCTTACAGCCCAGAGCTGAATTTGATTGAGATCGTCTGGAAACAGGCCAAATACCATTGGCGACGTTTTATCACTTGGACTCAGAATACAATGGAGCATGAATTAAATACTTTATTGAAAGGTTATGGCGACCAATTTGCAATTAACTTTTCTTGAGTACTTAAATAAAATAATTTAAAAACAATTAATTAATTGTTATTGTCGAATCCTGTAGGGGCCAAAACAGTTTGTTCAGGATATTATCACTGTCCGTTTTTTAAATATCAAGTGTGCAATAATTCCGCCAACCAATCCCCAAAATGCCGAGCTGATCCCCAGTAAATTTGCTCCTGATGCTGTGATTAGAAAACAGATAATGGCAGCATCCCTTGTAGATTCATTTTTGATTGCTAAGCTCAGGCTATTTGTAAAAGTGCCAAGGAGGGCTAATCCGGCCAAAATCTTTATAAATGGAGCTGGAAAAGCGTTAAATAAATAGAAGATAGCTCCGCCAAAAATGCCTGCCAGTACATAGAAAAAACCAGCACTCACAGCGGCAATATACCGTTTATCCCGATCTGGGTGGACATCATTTCCCATGCAGATAGCTGCTGTAATTGCGGCAATGCAAATACTGAATCCCCCAAAAGGTGTCAGAATTATTGTCATTAATGATGTCCAAATAAGTAATTTTGATGTGCGAGGTGGATATCCCGCCGCCTGTAGAGTAGCAATCCCCGGTGCATTTTGTGATGCCATCGTGACGATAAAAAATGGAATGCCTACGCCAATAAGTGTGGTTGCGCTAAATTGTGGCATGACAAATTTAGGCATGGAGAACGTGATATTTTCACTTGCCAGGTTTAAATTGCCGCTGATGATACAGATAATAATCCCTGCCGCAAGTGTTGAGATTATTGCGTATAACGGAAAGTAGCGGCGGAAAATTAAGTAGATAAGTAGCATGATGCCACAAAGCCAAAAATTGGATTGTAGCATTGCAAAGGCATCCAGACCGAAGCGGAGTAATATTCCGGCAAGCATTGCAGCCGCGATGGAGGGCGGGATGTAGTTCATCAATTTGGCAAATAGCCCGGTGATACCGCATATCAACATTAATGTTGAAGCGAAGATAAAAATACCAATGGCTTCATTGACAGAGGTATTCGGAAAATGTGTCGCTAATAATGCAATTCCCGGTGTTGACCAGGCAGTTAAAATGGGAGTGCGATAATAAAGTGATAACGCAATTGTTGAGATTCCCATCCCAATACCGAGCGTAACTAGCCAGGCACCTATTTGTGATGATTCGACACCAATCGCTGTCACTGCTTGGAGAATTATCGCAACTGAACTAGCATAACCAACTAATACCGCAACAAAACCTGTAACAAGTGTTGCTGGTGAAAAATCTCTAAAAAATGATTGCTTAGGCATACGATATTACCTGTCGGATGTTATAACGGACGATGGTGAGAATATCATCGTCTGTTATAGCATTCAACCCATGTATTTATTTTGAGAAGGCACCAATGAGTGATATCACACCAAAAATTGCTGAAAAGTTTAAGTCATTAAGGGCTTCTCGAGGGTTAAGCCTCAGCCAGGCGGCTAAACTGACGGGAGTTAGTAAGGCGATGCTTGGGCAAATTGAACGCGGTCAATCAAGTCCGACGATTTCTACACTGTGGAAAATTGCAACAGGCCTTAATGTCGCCTTTTCAACCTTTTTGGAGGGAACAGAGCCCCAACTTCAGCCTGTATTACATCGGTTTAATGAATTACCGATCTTTGAACAAAACAATTCAGGTATGCGAGTAATACCACTGATCCCCTTTGATGATGAATTTTTCATCGATTTATTCAAAATAGAATTGTTACCGGGGGCTTCAAGTGAATCTTCTCCGCATGAAGCAGGGGTGGTAGAGCATGTTATTGTGCTCAGTGGAGTGTTAGATCTGCGTATTAATGACACCTGGCATAAAATTTCAGCAGGTGAATCAATGCGTTTTCATGCCAATTGTAACCATGCTTATGCTAATTCAGGTGATGATATCGTCGTTATCCATAACCTTATTCATTACCCACATCACTCATTACCTACGTAATTACCTGAAAGAGTTGGTGTACGGATTGTTCATACAGATGTTAATATGGCGATTTAAATCGCCATATCCTAACGTCATTTAATTTATTTGGATTCAGGCAGTGTGGCATTGGCTACTTTTGAATGCAGTGTATGTATTTCATTATTGAAGAGAAATGCTCATTAAAATATGATTTTTAATCATATTAATAATATACAGTTATATGAGATGGATTTGATTTATTTACACATTGAATATAAAGATCTTTATATTAATAAGTTATCAAAATAAGGAAATTAAATTGTTAACATATATTCCTTATAGATAAGAATGTAGATTAAACTTCATTAATTAAAAAAATTAAATTGTGAAAATAAACTAAATTTAAATGTTAATACATAATGTAAGCAGGAGATATAATTTTCTTGACAATGACTAACTGCTAACGATATTAATTTATAATACGATAAAAAATCTGAAATATTTATCTGATATATCTAATCAATCCAATAGATTTGAAATTGCAGATTGCAGAATATATAGCAAATAGCAAGAGAGAGGGCATATGAATAGCCGAATAATACATCAGTATTCCACCATGCATGCTTTGATGTCCGGTGTTTTTGATGGAATGTTTACAATATCGGAAATCAGTCAAGGTGGCTCATTTGGTATTGGCTACTTACATGCACTCACAGGTGAAATGATTGCACTAGATGATACTTTTTTTGAAATTCAGGGAGCGGGTAATGTGCGTCGTTTCTGTGATCACGAGCAGTTGCCATTCGCACAGTTGACATATTTCAATCCTAATGATCAGTTTCCTGTTTCGAATATCAACAAAAAATCTCTTTATTCCGAATTATCTACTCAGGTAAATATTGACAATATTTTTGCTGCGATAAAGATTGAAGGGAATTTTAAAAAAATCTGGTTTCGCCGTATAAATTGCCAGGAAAAACCTTTTATTAAAGCAGTTACAGAACAATCCGAAGAGACATTGCATGATATCAGCGGTGTGATGGTTGGGTTTTGGACACCAGATATTTTTCACGGTGTTTCTGTTGCAGAGTTTCACATTCATTTTATTGATGAAACCCGGACAAATGGCGGGCATGTTCTTGATTTTGAGTTACATAATGGTCTTTTAAGTTATGAGTTAAAACAAGATATAAAGATCCGTCTGCCAGATAATAGTGAATATCTTAATGCCGACCTAAAAATCAATAATCTGGATGAAGTTATTAGAAAAGTTGAAGAATGATAAGGTTCCTGTAGAGAAATGATATTTTTTTATTCCCATTTTGGTATTGACAAGATAAGCATTTATCGTTGTCTGAATATCCTCTTTATTTTCAATCTGGAACATTCTTGCGATCAGTGCTTGAATATTTTTTTCATCAAATACTCCAGAAAGTTAAAGGAATAAAATAACTATAATTTATCAGTGTTATTAAAAATAAATTAATTAATGAAAAATAGGATGGATACAGATTTAAATGTTAATAAATTAATAATGGCCTGAATGATATAAGGTAAAAAACAGGTAACACGATATTATGGTGTCAAAAAATATCTGCCACCCTTAAAAAGAATTAAATCAATTTTAATAAGTGATTTTCAGAAGCAGGCCTGATTTATTTTTTTGTAGTCTCATAAAATGAGGTTGCCAGATTAATTTGAATTGATGTTGAGATAGTGGATTATTCTTATTGCAATAAAATCCTTGGCCCTGTTCCTTTTTCTCCCAATATATCGTTTGGGTTGCGCAGCGGGCATTCTGTCAGTGAAAGGCATCCACAACCGATGCAGTTATCCAGATTATTGCGTAACTGGGTTAGCTTTGTGATACGTTGATCCAGCATATCCCGCCATTGCGAAGAGAGCATACGCCATTGTTCTGTCGTTAGTTTGCTGTTGGGTGGGAATTGACTTAATATTTTTTTTATTTCTTTCAAAGGAATACCTGTACTTTGTGCAACCTTGATAATCGCGATATAACGCAGAACAATGGCAGGAAAACGACGCTGATTTCCCTGGTTACGTGAGCTTTTGATTAACCCTTTTGACTCATAAAAATGAAGTGTCGATATAGCAACTCCACTCCGTTTTGCTACCTCTCCAATGGTTAATGCCCTGTTAAAATCAATGTTTTTATCTTCCGACATGTCTGTTTATCTCAAGTTAACGTGAGGTTTTATAGTCATACCTGATGTTTCTGTCAATTAGAAAAATACTCTTGTTGATTCGACGTCGGAGAGAATGTTGACCTCAGTTAAATTTCGAAATCAAGCCAGATTTGGTTATTTTATTACCGGAAAGTACCAGTTCTTTATGTACTGGTTTCTGACCGCTTTGGTTATCACGGTGTTTTGATCCCGACAGGCAGAGGTTGTTTACAGGTGGAAGGGGCTGAGTTATTGTTTCCATCGGCTCAGAAAAAGAGCCGTCCGCTCTATTTTGGCGGTTCTTCTGAAGATGCTTTTGATGTGGCTGCACGTCAGGTAGATACCTATCTGACTTGGGGGAAGCCACCAGTACAAGTTGCCGAAAAACTGCAACAAGTGCGTGAACGTGCCCAACAACGAGGCCGGACTCTGGAATATGGTATTCGCCTGCATGTTATTGTTCGTGAAACTGAAGAGGAAGCGTGGGCTGCCGCAGATCGTCTGATAGCCCATTTGGACGATGATACAATCGCCCAGGCCCAGAAACAGGTAGATCCGTTGCAGGCAACAACAAATAGTCATAGTCCAAAATTCATTCTGTTAATACAGGGCCTTTTGGTGAGAGCGTTAGTGGTGCGGAGCGCTGAGCCAATTCCCTCGTGTCCGGGTACTTGAACAACAATTAACATCGGAGTTAAGAGCATGAAGGAACCACGGGTGGTGATCATTGGTGGTGGTTTTAGCGGCACAGCCCTGGCGGTACATCTGGTACGTCAGGCCAGATCTCAGTTACATATTACTATTGTTGAACCCCGTGCTACGTTAGGGGCTGGATTAGCTTACTCTACCCAAGATCCTACACACCGGATCAATGTACCTGCTTCGCGGATGCAACTCAGTGGTATGGAAGAAGAAGATTTTGATAACTGGTATCGTCAGCAACCGGAATTTTATCAGGATCACCATGCGTTGCTCTCTAATGGAGACGTGTATCCACAACGCGGGCTGTTTGGGCGCTATGTGAGAGAGAGGCTCATTCAAGCACAGATTCAAAATGGTCTGGTGACAGTAGTGCATTTACGCGACATGGCTGTGCAATTGTCAGAACGTAGCGTTATCACAGCCTCAGGCAAAATGTTGGAAGCTGATGTTGTTGTACTCGCTATTAGTCATCCACCTCCAACTTTATCTCGCTTACTACTGCCTTTCCTCGGTCATCCGGCGCTTGTCGCTGATCCTTGGTTATCGGGCGCTTTGACAAAGGCAGGGAAAGAAACGCGAATAGCCATTATGGGTACAAGCCTGACTATGGCTGATGTGCTTGCAACGCTGGATAGTTGTGGGCATACAGGGGCTGTGTTGGCATTCTCTCGTCGGGGACTGCTTTCACGCCCCAATCTTATAGCTAATCATGATATTGCAGTTGGTGCTTCTCAGTGGTCGGGAGCGTATGCTGACCTGACATTCCACAGTGTACGGCAGTTATTACGCCATATCCGATCTGACATACGCCGGGCGGCTGAACAAGGGTTGCCCTGGCAGGTAGTCCTGAATAATGTACGTGCAAGTGGGCAGGCGCTTTGGCAAAAATGGCCACTGGTGGAACAGCAACGTTTTTTACGCCATTTGCGTAGATTCTGGGATGTTCATCGCTATCGTATTGCACCGCAAGTCTCCGACATTATTACCACTCGTCAGCAACAGGGGAATCTTAATGTTATTGCTGCACGTTTAGTGAAGTTAGAAGCGGATAAAGAGACCCTGACATTGCATTTACGGTTGCGCCAGGGGAGGTTGATGACAATCACCGTGGATAAGTTCATTATTACCACTGGCCCAGCGCACAGCACTTTGACTGAGAGCCAACCTCTGTTACAAGATCTTACCCGACGAGGCATTATTCAACCAGATGTACTTGGTCTTGGCTTAAATGTTGATGAACACTCTCATATCATTGATCAAAAAGGGAATAGTCACCCAACGCTGTTGGTGGTTGGCCCTGCTGCCCGTGGTCGTTTCGGTGAGTTGATGGGGTTGCCACAGGTGGCAGAACATGCAATGACTGTTGCCGGTGAAGTACTGCATACTCTGCGCCTTTCTGAGCTTACCCAATCTTCTGCTTTATCAAGCAGTAAGACTCTGAGTTATCCTGATTAATTAACCGGGTTGAGGCGGTTTTAAGGCGAAGTTGTTGAGGTATTATCAAGAGACCAAGTGGCGTTACATCTATCTGTACAGGCAACAACCTGATACGGGTAAAGGTATCGGCAAGCTCTTGTTGCTGAATAAAAACAGCCGGTGTCATACGTTGTGCCCCAAATGTTTTATCCAGATTACCGCGGGATTTGAGCAGAGCAAAACTACCAGAGAAAGTGAGTAATAGCAGTAAACTGCCAAGGCGCAATTTGTGGGACATATTTAACTCTCCTCATTAGTTCTTCTTTTGAGTGATATACCCAATGGATTTCGGGTTGCATCAGATGAAGGGAATATGAGGAAAGATAACAAAGCGCACTTATAACTATTAAATAATAAAATTGCGTTTACTAGTGCAGATTTTGGATAACAATATGTACACGGTTACTGTTTTTTTACGGGGATGTGGATCATGTAGTGGTTCACATCCCCAGGATAAAATCATGCCGTTAAGTCAACCTGCTGATTATCAATCAGGCGTGTTTTTCCTAACCAGGCCGCCATCAGGATCACCGCCTTTTTGCTCTGTGATGTTAAAGGTTCCAGATTTTCTGCATCACGAATAAATATCTCATCCAGCATAAAACCTTCTTCGCGTAGATGAGTGGACATTATTTCAAGCAACTGTTTAATATCCCGTTCGCCATTTCTCAACCTTTCAGCCGCACATTGCATGACCTGGTTTAGTCGTGGCGCTATTTTTTTCTCTTCTGGAGACAGGAGATTGTTGCGTGAACTGAGTGCCAGCCCATGTTTATCACGGACAGTAGGTACGGAAACCAAAGTGATATCATAAGCCATGTCAGCAATCATTTTGTGGATAACCTGTAACTGCTGAAAATCTTTTTCACCGAAATAAACCAGATCAGGCTGGATCAGATTGAACAGTTTGCTGACAACCGTGGTGACTCCGCGGAAATGCCCTGGCCGGCTTGCACCTTCAAGCATATAAGAGAGTTCAGGTACTTCAACAAAAGTCTGTTTGCCGTTTAAGCCATTCGGGTACATTTCGTTGGCATTCGGAGCAAAAACCATCTCAACATTGCGACGACTCAGTTTTTCGCAATCTTCCTGTAGAGTCCGTGGGTAGTTGACTAAGTCATCTTCGCGATCAAATTGCATTGGATTGACAAAAATGCTCACAATCACTACGTCAGCCTGAGCTTTGGCGGTATCAACCAGAGCCATATGACCATCATGCAGATTGCCCATCGTAGGCACAAAGGCAATTCGTTTTCCGGCCTGACGCCAACGACGGAGTTCACGGCGTAAAATGGGGATTGTTTCTAAAATCAGCATTGCTCTGCTCCTTTATAAATAATTGGCCGTCATGCTGGGTATACCCGTCGTCTTTCTTGAAATCCATAGGGTATATAATTAGTTGAATGAATGTGCTTGGTCGGGGTAAGTGCCGTTTTTCACCTGTTCGATGTACAGGTTGATGGCATCCTTTATGTTGCCGGTCTCTTTGAGAAAATCTTTGGCAAATTTCGGTGGTTTCGCGGTAATGCCTAAAGCATCATGCATGACGAGGATCTGACCATCAGTTTGATTACCCGCACCAATACCAATAACCGGGATTTCCAGCGCTTCAGTCACTTTCCGAGCCAGTTCTGTTGGCACACATTCCAGCACCAATAACTGCATTCCCGCTTTTTCTAAAGCAATAGCATCGTTAATTAATTGTTGAGCTGTGGGTTCATCACGCCCCTGTACTTTATAGCCCCCTAATACGTTAACGGCTTGTGGTGTCAGCCCCAGATGCCCGCAAACGGGAACAGAACGGTCGGTCAGCATTTTTACTGTCTCACACAGCCAGCTTCCACCTTCAATTTTGACCATATTAGCGCCTGAACGCATTAAAACAGCGGCATTATTGCAGCCTTGCTCTGGAGTGGCATAACTCATGAAAGGCATATCGGCGATCAGAAAAGCATGGGGAGCACCAGTGCGGACGCTTCGGGTATGGTAGGCAATATCTTCAACTGTAACCGGTAAGGTAGAATCAAACCCTTGCACGGTCATACCGAGTGAATCGCCAATAAGCATGACATTGATGCCTTGGGCAGCAAACAGGTGAGCGAAGCTAGCATCGTAAGCCGTAATTGTAGCAAACTTACGTTTCTCTTTTTTTAACTGGCTCAGGTCAGCCAGAGATATTGGTTTCATTATTATCTCCTGAATAGTTATACCCTTTATTTTGGGGTATAGAGCCTGGTTCATTCGGGTATCAAAGGCGATACCTGATGAAATAGGCTCAGATTATCCAGAAATCGGCCACGGCTGTATGAGATTTTGAATTACTTTTCCTTCATAAGACTATGGTGTTACAACCAAAATGTCAGGCCATTTTCTGGAACATGTTTTAACCGTTCTGCCAATGTTTCTTTATCAGGAAACACGAGTTCCGGTGCAATTTCTGCAAGCGGATAAAGCATAAATTCGCGTTGTTTTAAACCGTAGTGGGGAATCGTCAGGCGTTCAGTATTAATCACTTGGTCACCAAATAACATGATATCCAGATCAAGTGTTCTCGGCCCCCAACGCTCATCTTTGCGGACACGGCCTTGAGCCAGCTCTATCGCCTGAGTGTGATCAAGCAATGTTTCTGGTGGTAAGTGAGTATCCAATGCAACAGCCAGATTGAGATAGTCTGGCTGATCTTGTGGCCCCATCGGTTTAGTTCGATAAAATGAGGAGCGTGCAATAAAAGTCGTGTCAGGGATGGTTTTCAGGGCAGCAAGTGCATTATCAACTTGCTGTAAAGGATCAGCCTGATTACTGCCAATAGCGATATAAACCCGGATCATAGTATTAGACATGATTCCTGTTAATTCCTGTTATGGCGAGGGCGATTATTACCACTACGATGATGGCGTGTTCTGCGACGAACAGGCTCACCGCCAAGTTCAGAGATCATGCCCCGCTGCTGTGAAGGTGTCGATTGCTGGAATTCTGTCCACCAGTGCACCAGCTCTTTCAATTCATGACGTGGTTCAATGCTGGCGCGCAATTCCAGTAAATCAAAAGCAGCCCGGAATTTTGGATGCTCCATCAATTTATTTGCTCGTTTCCCCTGACGGCGTGGCAGGCGAAGCTGCAATAGCCAAATATCACGCATAGTTGTGGTATGGCGTTTCGGAATGGCAATTGAACGGCACTGTTCATCAAGAATATCATTCATCGCCAGAGCAAAGGCATCGTAATACTGTAATCCACCTTCCTGCGTCAGTTTTTCCGCATGTTCAATCAGTGGATACCACAATATTGCCGCAAATAAGAAAGCAGGATTGACCCGCTTATCATGCTGGAGACGATAATCGGTATTTTTTAATACCTGCTGCAACAGTTTTTCCATCGCTGAATCACCGCGTTGGGTGAATCCACGTTGGATTAGCGGGAATAATGGTTCAAACAGCTGGTATTCACGCAGTAGCTTATAAGTACTGTAACCGTGCCCTGCCTGTAGTAGTTTCAGAGATTCATCGAATAAACGGGCGGGTGGAATCTCTCTTAGCAGAAACGCAAGATGTGGGATAGGTTTGGCAGTGGTCTCATCAATAGTCATGTTTAGCTTGCTGGCGAAACGGACGGCACGCAGCATCCGTACCGGATCTTCGCGATAGCGGGTTTCCGGATCACCAATCAGGCGAATGATCCCTGCTTCCAGATCGGCCATTCCGCCGACATAATCCCGCAGTGCGAAATCTTCAATACCGTAATAGAGGCTATTGATAGTGAAATCGCGGCGAGCGGCGTCTTCTTCCACTGAACCAAAGATATTGTCACGCAGTAACATTCCACTTTGCGCTTTGTGTGACTGATTGCGGTCATTACATTCGGTTTGTTCATGTGACCCACGGAATGTGGCAACTTCAACCACATCTGGCCCGAACATAATGTGGGCAAGGCGAAAACGGCGGCCAACAAGGCGGCAGTTACGGAATAACTTACGTACTTGCTCTGGTGTTGCGTTGGTGGCAATGTCGAAATCTTTCGGTTTTTTGTGCAGTAATAAGTCACGTACACCGCCGCCTACCAAATAAGCCTCAAAGCCAGATTTATTCAGGCGGTATAGAACCTTCAATGCATTTTCACTGATATCTTTGCGTGAAATAGGGTGCTGTTCCCGTGGGATCACGGTGATCAAGGGGGCAGAAGGTTTTGCCTTTCCAGATGTTTTCTTCATTTTGATGTTTTCGGCATTTGATGAAGATATGCGATTCACTCTGCGACGTTTAGGCAGAGTGCTGCTCTCTGTTTGAGCAGAATGGTCAGATACGGTGACTGGCCTTTCACTGGCTGCCTGTGTTTCGCGTTTTATCTTGGTTTCGCGGATCAACAAATTACGGCAGAAAGTTGCTACTCGGTTAAAAATGGTACACCTCGATAGTGACGAATCAAATTAAAACAAAAAAACAGCCGCTAATCATAACTTACTGGACATTCTTTGAGAATGCTTGCAGTGCCAATAGCAACACTTTATTTAAATTGTCTATTGATTATGTTTTGGGGCGGAACATGATTCAGATTCCAACCAACAATAGCCTGTTTTAATAATTGATCTGTGGTGAGATCTTGCCAGCCTGTGATGGTTGGTTGGTTTAAAAACGATAACGCATCAATAAGCAATGGGCGTGGATCATCAAAAGGGATCGGTTTTGCATGATTTTGCTTGGAAAGTTTATTTCCCTCTTTATTTAATACAAGAGGCAAATGTACATAATCTGGCGTTTTAAAATTCAGATACCGATATAAGGATATTTGGCGAACTGTAGGTTCGATCAAATCTGCTCCTCTGACAATTTCAGTGATGCCTTGATAGTTATCGTCAATAACAACGACAAGATTATAGGCAAATAAACCATCTTTGCGATGAATAATGAAATCTTCTTCAGCCATTTTTGCAGATACGGTGATATTTCCCTGTAATTTGTCGTAAAAACTGTAAACGGGATACTGTTGTTGCAGGCGGATGGCAGCATTGCGGGCTGGCAGGTGCAAATGTTGGCAGAAACCATCATAAAATCCGCCCAAATGCTGAATGCGCTGGCGGGTACAGGTACAGTAATAACTATTTCGCTGTTGTAGTAGCTGCTCAAGTATCGCCCGGTAAGCTTCGTGGCGTTGGGATTGGTACAGTACTTCTCCGTCCCAGTGAAGGCCGTAGTGTTCTAATGCTTGTAATATCCTGCCTGCTGAGCCGGGAACTTCCCGCGGAGGATCGATGTCATCGATACGCATCAGCCATTTTCCTTGGTAAGCACGTGCCTGTAAGTAACTGCCCAGTGCTGTCACCAGAGAACCAAAGTGGAGATCGCCAGATGGGGATGGCGCAAAACGCCCAATATACAACGGAGGATATTTATACAACGGAAAGTGTTCGGATTCGGATTGAGTCATGTCAGGATCAGTTTAAGGGAGTATACGGCGCCTTTCAGCGCCGTACTCAACCCATCGGTTAGCCAGCCATTTGCTTTTCGCGAATTTCAGCTAACGTTTTACAGTCAATACATAAATCAGCTGTAGGGCGAGCTTCTAAACGACGAATGCCGATTTCAACCCCACAGGATTCACAGTAGCCGAAATCATCATCTTCGACTTTCTTCAGCGTTTTTTCGATCTTCTTGATCAACTTACGTTCACGATCCCGATTACGTAATTCAAGACTGAATTCTTCTTCTTGTGCCGCACGGTCAACCGGATCAGGGAAGTTCGCTGCCTCATCTTGCATATGAGATACAGTACGGTCTACTTCATCCCTGAGTTGATTGCGCCATGCTTCCAGAATCAGCTTGAAATGCGTTAACTGGGCATCGTTCATGTATTCTTCGCCTGGCTTTTCCTGGTAAGGTTCTACCCCAGCAATGGCGAGAATGCTCAAGGACGAGGTTTTACGTTTTTGCCCTTCTTGCATAATGCTTCTCCTTACACACGCACTATCAAACGACCCCCCAACAGTAGGGGGAAAAAAATAGGCCGCTATAAATAGCAGATGACTGCGAGGTTGGCAATTATTCATACCATTAGTTTTGCAATGGTGTGAAGGCAGCCGTGTTTACTGCCTAAATATGTTGCAAAACTTACCTCATCAGCATGATCTGTTTACAAATCATCCCATTGATACAAAAGGCAATTTGTGACTTAGAACCATCCTGTTTTCTGTCATGCTGGCCCCGTAACAAATTACTTCGACCCCTAAATTGCATGCTTGTTCCAAAAGAAAAGCATAATCGTGGTCAATATGTTTTGCTGCCGTCACTTGACTGATACCGGAATGTAAAACAGCAAAGCACAGGACAGCACGCTGTCCCTGTTGCGCTATCAATGATAGTTCACGTAAATGTTTTTGCCCACGAATTGTCACGGCATCAGGGAAATATCCTTTATTGTCTTGCAATAAAGTGACCGATTTTACTTCAATATAGCAATTAACTTTTTGTTTTGACTCTAACAATAAATCTATCCTGCTTTTCTCTTTTCCATAGCTCACTTCGCGGCTGATTTTTTCGTAGCCGGATAATTCTGAAATTAGATTTTTTTCAATAGACTGATAAACCAGATCATTGGCCCGCAGTGTATTCACGCAAATCCAATGCCCGTTTTGGGTTTGTGTCAGCTCCCAGCTATTGGGATATTTACGCCTGGGATTGTCTGAGGTGGAATACCACACAGTGTCTCCGGGTGTTGCACAGCCTGTCATCGCGCCGGTATTGGCACAGTGTATAGTGAGCGTTTCACCTTCTGGAGTGAGAACATCAGCCAGAAAACGTTTATAGCGACGAATTAATGTAGCAGGCTTCAATGTTGGCGAAAATTCCATAAACTTTCCTTTATAACTAACAGTCTCACTATCATTAAGTCACTTGCATGAAGTAACTCGAACATAAACTAAAATTAAACATGAAGATGAAATTAAACGTGAACTGAAATTAGAATCGCCAATGCTACAATAACAGTCCTTGAAAGTTAATCGCTATGGTGAACCTTTGTTATTACCTATTTATGACGTTGTAGACTCTGTCATAACTCAGTTGGAGACCTCGAAACAGGTTTTATTACATGCTCCGACAGGTGCAGGAAAATCAACAGGATTACCGCTGGCAATCCTGAATAATGCCCGGTTTAGCGGACGTATTATTATGCTGGAACCGCGGCGTATTGCCGCACGTAGTGTTGCTGAACGTCTGGCAGAGCAATTGAATGAACCCGTAGGTATGACGGTAGGTTACCGAATGCGTTCGGAGACTAAAGTTAGTGTCTCCACCCGTCTTGAAGTGGTGACTGAAGGGATTCTGACCCGAATACTGCAACAAGATCCTGAACTGAGTGGTGTTTCTCTCGTCATTCTTGATGAATTTCACGAGCGCAGCTTACAGGCCGATCTGGCACTGGCTCTGCTATTGGATGTGCAGGAAGGGTTACGTGATGATTTACGTATTCTGGTCATGTCCGCTACGCTGGATAACCAGCGCCTCTCTTCTTTATTACCCGAAGCACCAGTCGTCGTTTCAGAAGGGCGCAGTTATCCGGTGGCGAGAAGTTACCATCCACTGCCTGCCCATCTGCCTTTTGAACGATCAGTGGCTTCAGCAGTATTACGTTTATTACAGCAGGAGACGGGATCGCTGTTGCTGTTTTTACCCGGCGTAGCGGAAATTCAGCGTGTACTGATGCAGTTAGAGGGAAAAGTCGGGAATGGTACGTTACTGTGCCCGCTATATGGCGCTTTATCCCTGTCAGAACAACGTATGGCGATAATGCCTGCTCCGGCGGGAATGCGTAAAGTGGTACTGGCGACTAACATTGCCGAAACCAGTCTGACGATTGAGGGAATTCGTCTGGTGGTGGATAGTGGTCTGGAACGTACCAACCGATTTGAACCGAAGAGCGGCTTAACCCGTTTGATTACCCAACGAATTAGTCAGGCATCAATGATTCAACGAGCTGGTCGGGCGGGCAGACTGGAAGCTGGCGTGTGCTGGCATTTATTTAGTCAGGAGCAGGCAGAGCGTGCTACAGAGCACAGTGAACCGGAAATCCTGCATTCAGATTTGAGTAATTTGCTGCTTTCTTTATTGCAGTGGGGATGTCGTGACAGTAGCCAGTTACATTGGTCAGACAATCCACCACAAGCTGCCCTGACTGTTGCCCAATCTCTGCTTACTCAATTGGGAGCACTGGATGATAAACAACAATTAACTGCCCGTGGCTGGCGAATGACCGAATCCGGTTGCGAGCCTCGTTTGGCCGCTATTTTATGTCTGGCAAGAGAATGGTGTTCAGGTAAAGGATCATGTGCGGAGAAAGAATCGGCAGGAGAAGTACTGGCAACAGCAGCGAAACTGGTCGCGATCCTTGAGGAGCCGCCACGATGGGGAGCACCGGATCTCATCCATTGCCTTACCTCCAATCAGTCTCATTGGCAGCAACGGGCAAAACAGCTATTCAGAAATCTGGTCAGAAGTCTGGCAGATAATATTGTTACGGATCCTAACAGCATTAATCTGGAGTATGTACCTGAATTATTGGTGCAGGGGTTTCCTGACAGAATTGCGAAAAATCGTGACAACCTTGGACGTTTTCAGCTTGCTACCGGCTTGGGTGCTGTACTGGAGCGGGAAGAGCCGCTTTCAGGTGAAACATGGCTGGTGGCACCGGCATTGCAGCAAGGCAGCAAAACACCGGATGCACGCATTCTGCTTGCCTGTCCGTTGAATATTGAACAAATAGTCAGGCAATATCCTGCTTTGTTTACAGAACAGACAGCTATTGAATGGGATGATAATAAGGGAACGCTGCGTGCATGGAAGCGGCTGAAATGTGGACGTTTGACGGTTAAGGCACAGCCTTTGGCAAAACCTTCTGCGACTGAATTGCAGGAAGCTCTGCTGAATTGGGTCCGGCAGGAGGGACTGGCGGCTCTGACCTGGTCACAGGAAGCATCGCAGTTGCGAATTCGTTTGCAACGGGCCGCAGAATGGCTGCCGGAAATTGAATGGCCTGCTGTCGATGATGATACTTTATTGGATTCTCTTGAACAGTGGCTGCAACCTGCACTGGAAGTGGAACGTGTGCAAGATTTGAAGGGATTGCGACAAGTTGAGCTGTCATCAGCTCTTGTGGCTCTTCTTGATTGGCAGCAACGGCAAATACTGGATAATGAATTGCCTACTAATTACACTGTGCCAACTGGAAGCCGGATCAACATTGAATATTTCTACGATAAGCCACCCGTATTATCAGTCAGAATGCAGGAAATGTACGGCGAGCAGCAGAATCCGGTTTTGGCAAAAGGACGAATTCCTGTCGTTGTTGAGTTGTTGTCTCCGGCTCATCGTCCATTGCAGATCACCCAAGATCTCGCGGCATTTTGGCGGGGAGCTTATCGGGAGGTACAAAAAGAGATGAAAGGGCGTTATCCCAAGCATTTATGGCCAGATGATCCTGCTAATGCAGCGCCGACGAGGCGCGTGAAAAAATATATGTAATTATTTTAATAAATTCATATTACTACGTTTCATGAACAATTGGAGAATTCGGTATGTCTGATGATGATCGTCAGCCAATCGGACGTAAGGGTAAAAAGTCGGGACATCGTCGTGGGCGTCAGGCGAATAAACGTCATCGACGGGATGATTATGACTATGATGATTTTGAAGACGAGAGTAACAATGACGATGAGAATGAAGTCATGACGAAAAAAGGGAATAAATCCCCGCAGGTAAAAAGGCGGGGAAAATGGGTCTGGCTGCTGCTATTGAAAATCTTTATTGTGCTGACAGTACTCATTGTTATATATGGTTTTTATCTGGATAACAAAATCCGTCACCGCATTGATGGCCGAGTATGGGAACTTCCCGCTGCGGTATATGGCCGTATGGTAAATCTTGAACCGGGCATGAATTACAATAAGGCTGAGATGATCCGGTTATTGGAAGGTATGCAGTATCGGCTGGTAACTAAAATAACCCGTCCGGGCGAGTTTGTTGTCAGGGGCAACAGTATTGAAATGTTACGTCGGCCATTTGATTTCCCTGATGGTAAAGAAGGGCAGATTCAGGCTCGTCTGGTTTTCGATGACAATCATTTAACCAGTATTGAAAACATGGAAAATCAACGTCAGTTTGGCTTCTTCCGTCTTGATCCCAAACTGATCAGCATGATGCAGTCAGCGAATGGTGAGCAGCGTTTGTTTGTTCCGCGCTCCGGCTTTCCTGACTTGCTGGTTCAGACATTATTGGAAACAGAAGATCGCTATTTCTACGAGCATGACGGCATCAGACCCCTTTCGATTGTTCGTGCAGCGCTGGAAAACCTGCTGGCGGGCCGTGCAGTTCAGGGGGGCAGTACCTTAACCCAGCAGTTAGTCAAAAATTTATTCCTGACTAACGAACGTACCTTAAGCCGTAAAGCCAATGAAGCCTTGATGGCATTATTGCTGGATGCACGCTACAGCAAGGATCGCATTCTTGAACTCTATCTGAATGAAGTTAACTTAGGGCAGAGTGGTGATGAGCAGATCCGGGGTTTCCCGTTAGCGAGTCTTTACTATTTCGGGCGTCCGATTGATGAACTGAGTCTGGATCAGCAAGCATTGCTGGTAGGGATGGTTAAAGGGGCTTCGTGGTATAACCCGTGGCGTAATCCTAAAACTGCACTGGAACGCCGTAATGTCGTATTGAAGATTCTCCAGAACCGAAAAGTGATAGATCAGGAGCTGTATGACCTGCTAAGTGCCCGTCCTCTCGGTGTAAAACCGAAAAGTGATGTAATAACACCACAACCCGCATTTATGCAGATGGTACGTAAAGAGCTACAGGAAAAACTGGGCGAGAAAGTGAATGATTTATCGGGCGTAAAAATCTTCACTACGCTAGACCCGGTTGCGCAGGATGCGGCGGAAAAAGCAATAGAACAAGGTGTTGCTGATCTGCGTAAATCGCGTAAGGTGCCTGATTTAGAAGGTGCGATGGTCATTGTTGACCGTTTCAGTGGTGAAGTCCGGGCAATGGTTGGAGGCTCGCAGCCTCAATATGCGGGGTTTAACCGCGCAATGAATGCCCGTCGGTTAATCGGTTCGCTTGCTAAGCCTGCAACGTATTTATCTGCATTAAGCCAACCGGATAAATATCGCCTGAACACCTGGCTGGCAGATGAGCCTATTTCGATACCTCAGGCTGGCGGAAAACCGTGGGAGCCGAAAAACTTCAGCCGTAATTTCAGTGGCCGAGTTATGTTGGTCGATGCACTGGCTCGCTCAATCAACATTCCGACGGTCAATCTGGGGCTGGATGTGGGGTTGGATCATATTGCGAATACTCTGGTGTTACTGGGCATTCCGGCTAAAGAAATCCAGAAAGTACCCGCAATGTTGCTGGGAGCTATCAACCTGACTCCGATGGAAATGGCTCAGGAGTTTCAGACCATTGCCAGTGGAGGAAATCGGGCCAGACTCTCAGCACTGCGCTCTATCATTGCTGAGGATGGTACTGTGGTTTACCAGAGCTATCCACAGGCGGAAAGGGTTGTACCTGCCCAAGCAGCTTATTTGACGTTATATGGTATGCAGCAGGTTATTGCACGGGGAACGGGCCGCTCACTGACCGGAAAATATGGCAAATATAATCTGGCGGGAAAAACGGGAACGACCAATGACCTGCGTGATACTTGGTTTACCGGAATCGACGGTAAAGAAGTCGCGATTGTCTGGGCTGGTCGTGATAACAACGGCCCGACCAATCTGACAGGAGCAACAGGAGCGCTGAAGATTTATGAACGTTATCTGGCAAATGAAACACCTCTGGCGCTAAAAAACCAACCACCGGAAGGCATTGTGGATATGTCTGTCAATGAAGATGGCTCTTTTAATTGTGCCGGAGGTGGCATCAGGATTTTACCAGTCTGGACAGACGATCCTCAGGCTTTATGTTTACAATCTGTGCAGCAGCCCATTGAAGAAGGCAAGGAAGAAGAGGCTCCGGGCTGGCTGCGTGAGATGTTTGGGCAGTAACCGGTAAATCAGCTGTTTTAAAATGCAATTCCCCACTCTTGAGAAGTGGGGAATTCTAAACTCGTCACGAAATATTCTATTCCTGGAGCAAAAGAGATAACAGCGGTATGTCTATTGATTTCAAGTGTATTCATCAAGATATCCTGCTTTTAATTAATCTCAGCTCCGCATGATTTCTTAGATACTCATGAACGTAATCAAAGTATCACCGAACATGATCCATTTGAAGGTCTTTTTTAATGTATATGACCCGTCCTGAATAAGGTTGTGTTCGCGGGATACTTATATCAGAGAACCGAATCCAGTCAAGGTAACGGACTCACTTCTTATTCATAAATTCAATCCTTCTCGCAAAAATAAAGTATCAGGATATCTTGCCAGATACAGGATATGGCACAATTCCTGATATTAATATTCACTTATTGAATATATTTGTATAGCCGGGAGCGGGTGTGCTAAATAAATTAAAAATGCAGTTGCTTTTTTCTGTGAGGATTAGGCGATGAACATTATTGTTCTATCCCTGTTATTTATTACTGCTGCGTTATTACATGGCATCAGCGGTATTGGTTTTCCTATTGCCAGTACAACCGCATTAAGTTTATTTATACCTTTGAAAGAAGGAGTAATCTTAGCATTATGGCCAACATTATTGATCAATGTGTTAAGTGTGATTTCAGGCGGAAAAATTGGCCCGATATTACATAAATACAGTTTACTGGCGCTCTTTTCATTATTAGGTAGTTTTATTGGGGCGAAACTTTTATTTTGGGTTAATCCTGCCTATCTTCAATTACTGCTGAGTGGAGTCATTGCGTTTTACATTATTAGTAGTGTTTGCAGCAATAATTTTCATTTACCTGCAAGTCCGATTATTTTGGCGTTATTTGGCCTGGTGGCAGGAGTCATTGGCGGAGCTACAAACGCTATGTCACCTATATTGATAATGTGCCTGCTGGCGATGAGCAATGATCGTCATGAAATTGCACGAGCAGCGAATCTCTGTTTTTTGCTCGGAAAGATCAGTCAATTGGTGGTATTGCGTAATGAGGCATTTGAATTATTCTCTTCGGATTGTTTGTGGCCTGTATTGTTACTAACGGGGTTATCCGTCCTTTTTTTCTTTATTGGTACTCGCCTGAGAACACGTATCAGTGCGCAGTATTTTCGCTGGTTGATGCTCATTCTGTTGGGCGTATTGGCGGTAATGTCTGCAATTCAGGCGGTACGGGTTTTGGTGTAAGTAAATCCCTGACACCACAATATTATTGTAGTGTCAGGGAGGAAATAGATTACTTCAATTTAGCAAAACAACGAGCTGCTGCATCAACGGTGCGCTGGATATCTTCATCTGAATGGGCAATGGACATAAAACCTGCTTCAAAGGCAGATGGAGCCAGATAGACGCCTTCATCCAGCATTAAATGGAAGAACTTCTTGAAGCGTTCAACATCACATTTCATCACATCCTGATAGCAGGTAACGCTTTCTGCATCGGTAAAGAAAATACCGAACATACCGCCGACGTGGTTAATAACCAGAGGAATGCCAGCTTTGGAAGCAGCATGTTTCAGGCCAGTTGCAAGTTTATCAGTCAGTTCACTCAAACGCTGGTGAATACCAACCTGAGCGACTTCTTTCAGGCAGGCTAAACCCGCTGCCATCGCGATTGGGTTACCGGAAAGTGTCCCGGCCTGATAAACCGGGCCGGTTGGTGCCAGTTTTTCCATGATTTCCTGACGGCCGCCGAATGCGCCTACTGGCATGCCACCACCGATGATTTTGCCAAGAGAAGTGAGATCAGGCTCAACACCGTAATATTCCTGTGCGCCGCCTAAAGCAACACGGAAACCGGTCATCACTTCATCAATAATCAGCAGTGCACCGAATTCATCACACAGTTTACGTAAACCCGGTAAAAATTCCGGTTGTGGTGGAATGCAGTTCATATTTCCGGCGACAGGTTCGACGATAATACAGGCAATCTCTTCCGAGTATTTTTCGAAGACTTCACGCACTGAACTCAGATCATTATAGGTGCAAGTCAGAGTATGTTTGGCGAAGTCAGCAGGAACTCCCGGTGAATTTGGTTGCCCGATGGTCAGAGCGCCAGAGCCTGCTTTTACCAGCAAACAGTCAGCGTGGCCGTGATAGCAACCTTCGAATTTAATGATTTTATCGCGCTGAGTATAGCCACGGGCCAGACGAATGGCGCTCATGGTGGCTTCTGTACCTGAGTTCACCATGCGAACCATATCCATGGAGGGAACGAGTTCTGTCACTAGTTTGGCCATTTCTACTTCGGCAGCCGTTGGGGCACCAAAGCTCAGGCCGCGCTCAGCGGCTTCAATGACGGCATTACGAATGGCAGGGTGGTTATGTCCGAGAACCATTGGCCCCCACGAACCGACATAATCAATATAGGCGTTACCATCGACATCATAAAGACAGGCACCATCGGCACGTTGGATAAAAACAGGTGTACCGCCAACGCCGTTAAAAGCACGTACCGGAGAGTTAACACCACCGGGGATGACATGTTTTGCCTGAGAGTAAAGTGTTTCGGACTGGCTCATTAATAAATGCTCCTGAAAGACGACGGGTATATGAAGCCGCCATTCTAAATGACCCTAATAGGTAAGCCAAATCATAAGACCGATGCATAAGAATAGAGTGGGGATATATCGTGTGTACCCTGTATCTTGAAATCCATAAGGTATATATGGCAAAAACTTGAACGAATCAGTCAGGTATTAGATAATCACCGTTAACTGATCAGAAGGTTTATACCCTTTCTATTGGGTATACAACAACTTTCCGAGAACTTTTACCGGAAAACCGGACTGGAGTAAAAATATGAGCGATGATGCTGCACTACCTTTGCAGTTTACTGATGCCGCAGCCAACAAAGTTAAGGTATTGGTTGCAGATGAAGATAACCCGAACCTGCGTTTGCGGGTCTATATTACAGGTGGTGGTTGTAGCGGTTTCCAGTATGGTTTCACTTTCGATGACCAAATCAACGAAGGTGATCTAACAATTCAGAAACAAGGTGTTGAGCTGGTAGTTGATCCGATGAGCCTGCAATATCTGGTAGGTGGTAGAGTCGATTATACCGAAGGGTTGGAAGGTTCTCGCTTTATTGTCACCAACCCGAATGCAAAAACCACTTGCGGTTGTGGTTCTTCTTTTAGCATCTGATTTCACTATTTATTATTCATCAAATCCAGAATATGAGGGCAGTGGAAATATTGCCCTCATATTTATTGTCATCAGCCTTGTCCCATTGTTTATCGCTCAGCTCCGTTCAACATCGCTTAACTGTTGACATAATTGCTCTGTCGCTAAAATAATTCTCGGCCCGGCACGGCTAAACCAATCATCGTTAAGAATAATAATTCTGGTGTCTAATTGTGGCTGCCAAAATTCTGCGACTTTCTGCTTTTGTTCTTCAGTTCCACCCATCACAATAATTTCTGGTTTACGGACAAGAACTTGCTCACGATTAACCTGAGGCCACGGAACAGGGCTATCGGCAAATATATTTCTTCCTCCGCATACGGAAACAATTTCACTCTGAATAGTATGGCGGGATGAAGTAAAAATCGGATTGATGCCAAATTGTATAAATACGGGTTTAGGATTTGAGACGGCATAAGTCTGTTTTAGTTGATTGAATTTTTGCCGGATATTCGCAGCAGATTTTTGGGCTATATCAGGCTGTGAGCTGTAAGTCGCCAGACGTTCCAGCTCAGTTGCAACATCCTCTACTTTTTTTACATCAGAATAAAAAATCGGAATGCCTAAAGCAGCAAGTTGCTCTAATGGCCGTTGGGGGTTACCTCCCCGCCATGCCAGAATTAAATCAGGTTTCAGAGCAATGATCCTTTCAACATTGAGTCCTTGCCAGTCTGCGACTTGTTCCAGTTTTTTTGCAGCTTCAGGATAATCAGAGTAAGCACTGACTGCGACAAGCTGGTCGCCCATTCCCGCCGCATATGCAAGCTCAGTTGTGGAAGGAGCAAGACTGATAACACGGGATACAGCCGCATAAAGTGGGGTACTGAAAATATATAAAAAGCTATATAGAAGAAACGAAAATGCTATTGAGGTAGAGCGATGAGAGGCATTTTTCCAAAATGATTTCATTATTAATTCTCCATGTTAGTATTACAGCTCTAATTGCTCTGTAAGCAGATGTTCTCATCGGTGGCAATGTAACATCGCTGTAATCAGTGTTACAAATAAAGAAGGTGACTATAGATTTCGTGGTGCAACCACTGAATTCTGAGATTCATAGGGTATAGGGGATTTCATCAGGCATAAATATTATTTTTAATAAGTAATCTGACTATCTAACACAGAGCCTATTTTTAGGTTAATTAGGTATTAAATTAAAAAAGGTGTTGTAGAAATCGCAAACAGGGTGATTATATCGATATAGCCCCCGTTTGCTGGTTTTAAAAAATAATCCCTGTGAATCAGAGGATTACTTGAGTAGCTATTTTTATTATATTAAATCTCCGAGCAATGCTATATGATCTATAAAAGTTGTTCCTTCATGTATATGTTTCGTTACCTTCACTTTTTTATTATGTATTAATGCTAATTCTAAAACTCTCAATAATTGAGTACCAGGACTTGAATATATTCCATAAGTTAGCAGGCCATCCTCAAGTAATGTCCGGTTATATTCATCGACTATTTTAACAGATATATTACTTGAAACAGGAGATGCAACGTGAATGGAAGAAACATACCCACTAACTGAACTCTGCTGTTCTTCAATATTATTAGAGTCTTTTTCATTTTTATTCATTTTAAATTCCTCTTAATATTATATCTTTTAACAAGATTAAAATTTATTTTCGTTAGGTAAAAATAACAAAAACAGTTGGTCAGCTATATTTTATCATTTAAATATCATTACCGATTCTATAAAGCTTCCTCTCTCATCTCCATACCCCATCACTCTCACTTTCTTATTATATACAAGAGCCATTTCTAAAACTGAAAGTAATTTAGAACCAATATCCCCATTTATACCATAGGCTAATTGAGCATCATGTAGGGTTATTCTTGTGTCTGTATTCTCTATAGTAACATATATATTGTCTTTATCAGGTGCTGCAACATCTATATAAATAACATTGCCATCTGCTACAAATGGGCCATGTGGTTCATCGGTATCATTATAATTCATTGTATCTTTATGCATATTAAACCTCTATCAATATCATATATATATTAGAGAAATAAAACGAGTCTTATCATGAAAAAATGATAGAAATACTAATATATAGAAACTTCATTCAAATAGCATGAACTTATCACCTTAATATTTATTACATAAGTAATACATCAATATCTCTCCCCCTTCTTCAGGTAAACCTAACAGGTAGTAATAAATGTTAATACGTTGCTCTATCCCTATATAAATTTGATAAATAATTCAGTGAATAATATGAAGCTAAGTGCAAATAAAATATTTGGAAAGAAAACTATCAGATATTCATCATAAATATAATATCGGGGGAGTAGATAAATAATAGAGATGATAACAACCTTTTATAGTCCTTAATTACTATTAATTCCGATTATAGATCGGGATTTCAGGTGGATAGAAAAAAACAGAGGGAGATATTAGAGCCTATTCCATTAGGCCCTAATCGGTTACTGTTTGCTGAGTTCGGTCAGCATGGCGTTGACCATCCGGGTGGATTCATGTGCAGCAACAACCAGAAATTCATCAAAGCTGATGTGAGATTCCTGATCCGCAACGTCAGAGATAGCGCGAACCACAACGAAAGGCACTTTATATTGGTGACAAACGTGGCCAATGGCTGCTGCTTCCATTTCAACCGCAGCGACTTTCGGGAAAGTAGCCCGGATACGCGCTAATGGCTCAGAGCCATTGATAAAGGCATCACCGCTACATACCAGACCACGAACTGCGTTCAGATTCAGGGACTGAATACATTTTTCGGCTAAAGAAATTAATTGATTATCAGCAATAAAAGCGGGAGGACATTGTGCCATTTGACCCGGCTCATAACCAAAGGCGGTGAGATCCGCATCGTGGTAACGTACTTCTTCAGACACTACGATATCGCCTACTTTTAGTTTAGGGTCAAGACCGCCTGCGGAACCAGTATTAATCACAATATCCGGCTGGCAGTGTTCAATCAACAAGGTGGTTCCCAGTGCGGCAGAGACTTTACCGATACCGGATTTCAGCAAAGCGATGTCAACACCATCCAGCTTACCGGTATAGATCTCACAGCCACCCCGTGACAATGTTTGCAGACCGTCAATCTGGTCACGTAACAAGGTCACTTCTTGTTCCATTGCACCTATTACACCTACTTTCATTGTGTCATACTCACTTTTGTTATTAATGGACTTTTGTCAATAATGGATTGTGCCTACCAGAATAGGCCTGATTTAAACCGAAGTGTATCATTGAATCACTGTTTGCCGGGTATTCCGGCCATAAATAATCGTATTATTCGGTGTGGGGGGATTGATGCCTAAGATTGATTTCAAGCAAAAATTGAATTTCCAGCGTAAATATAGACACACTTCCATGCATTCTGCTGATGAAGAGCAGGTAAATCGTCAGTTTGAAAGTGATCGCGGGCGGATCATCAATTCAGCAGCTATTCGGCGCTTGCAACAGAAAACACAAGTGTTTCCATTGGAACGTAATGCAGCCGTGCGCAGCCGATTAACCCATTCATTGGAAGTCCAGCAGATTGGTCGTTATATCTCAAAAACGATTATTGCAGAATTGGCAAAACAGAATCTATTGGAAAAATATGGTCTGAATGAACGTTTGATTGCTTTTGAAAGCCTAGTTGAGATGGCCTGTTTGATGCACGATATCGGTAATCCCCCATTTGGTCATTTTGGTGAGGCGGCAATTAAGGATTGGTTTTCCCGTCGGCTCGATCCTGAATACTTGCCTGAGTTCGCTGAACATGTCAATCGACAAGATAAATGTCAGGTCGCAGCGTTACGTTTATGTGGTGAAGAGGAAAAAGATCTGTTCCGTCGCCAATTACGTATGGATCTATGCCAGTTTGAAGGCAATGCTCAGGCTATCCGGCTGGCGCACAGCCTGCTTAAACTGAATCTGACTTATGCCCAGATCGGCTGTATTCTGAAATACACCTGCCCGGCCTACCGCCTTGAAGAATCTCCGGCAGAATTCAGTTACCTGATGAAGAAAAAAGGTTATTACTGGTCAGAAGACAGTTTTATCGGTGAATTAAAAAAAGAGCTGCAATTAGGGGAATTCTGCCGTTTTCCACTGACATATATTATGGAAGCCGCAGATGATATCTCTTATTGTATCGCAGATCTGGACGATGCTGTTGAGAAGGACATTTTCAATGTTGAACAATTGGTGGGATATCTGAAACAGGAGTGGGAGGAAAATGGAGGTCACAGAAAAGGTGATCTGTTTGAATTCACAGTTACTCAGGCTTATAAAAAAACAACCAATAATGAAGCCCGCCGTAATGTTCATGAACAGTTTTTTATGTATCTGCGCGTATTTATTACAGGGCGGCTGGTTCCCTATACGGCTCAACGTTTTATTGATCATCTGCCTGAAATTTACGCAGGAACTTTCAATCAGGCTTTGTTGGAAGCTCACGGCGAAGAATATCGTTTATTGAGTACATTAAAAAGCGTTACACGGAAGCGGGTATTTAATCACCCGGAAGTGGAAGAGCTGGAGTTGCAGGGCTACCGAATTATTACCGGCTTATTGAATGTATATAGCCCATTGCTGGAATTATCACGACAGGATTTTCTGGAATTACACCGGAATAATTTCCACAAAAAATATTTTATTGAAACTCGCCTGTTGCACAAACTTTCTACCAAACATCGGCTGGCTTATAACGAAGCTGTGGAGGGGATCATCACCACTGATGAAGCTGAGAAAGATGTGCTCGAATTTTACTATCGTGCTCGTCTCATTCAGGACTACATCAGTGGTATGACAGACCATTATGCTTACGAGGAATATCGTAAGTTCATGGTATCTAAGTAAGCACCTTGGCAGTTCTTAATATATCAGGAACTGCCGCAATAACGTGGTTGATCTCATCAATGAACTCTAGTAATTCCGGCTCTAAATCGGCCAGAGGAGTCTCTTGTTTTAACTGTTTCTCAATAAGTTCACAAATCGCTTTTAGCCTGGGGACGCCGTTGTAACAGCAGCTACCATGTAATTTATGAACGTGATGGGCAAACGGTTTGCGATGAGATTCACCCTCTGAAGTTAATGCCTGCTCAATCATGGTCTTCATTTCTGGCAGAGATTGCACGAACATCTCCAGCATTTCCCACGCCAATGATTCTTTACCGGCAGCTTGCTGTAAAGCCAGCTGCCAATCAATAGCTTGTGGCTTTTTTGTCGGACTGTATTGATTCAGCAGGGCTTTTAAGTGAACTTCATCCAATGGTTTGGACAGACAGTCGGTAAAAGGTGAATGGACTCTGTTGTGAGTTTCATCACAGAGAAAAGCAGTGACAGCAATAATCGGAGTCTGTTTATGCTCAGGTAGTTGGTGGATCTGTTTTGAGGTTTGAATGCCATCCATATCTGCCATTTGAATATCCATCAGAATGAGGTCTAATGGGTGTTTTTCAGCCATTTGCAGGGCTTCCATACCACTACTACATAAAATGGTGTTTTCCACTTGCTCATTTAAGAGTGTGCCAATTAATTTCAAATTGGCCGGGTTATCATCTACCGCCATTACTGTCATGGGCAAACGGGGGAGCACAGGAGGCTGAGGCAAACGTTCTGGCAAAAAGCCCGACAGGATATCTTCTTTTTCCAGCCAGATATCAAAATAAAATACCGTCCCTTTAGTTGGCTCACTGGTAAAATCGATTTCTCCGTTCATTTCATTCACCAGCTTTTTGGTGATACTCAATCCTAACCCAGTACCGCCATAATGGCGGGTGATACTCGCATCAGCCTGATTGAACGCCTGAAACAGAATGGGGCGATATTCTGATTTAATACCGATGCCGGTATCGGTCACGGTAAAATCAATGTGTACCATATGGTGTCTCTGCTGACGCAGTTTGATTTCCAGCGTAATACTGCCTTTATCCGTGAATTTTATCGCATTGCCAATTAAGTTAGTGAGTATTTGCTGCAAGCGGATGGGATCACCGATCATCAGATTTGGCAACTTGTCATCAATGTAATGATACAGAGGAAGATTTTTCACATTAGCCGAAGGTGTCAGCAATTCGATAACTTCATTGACGGTATCACGCAGCAGAAAAGGCACCTGATCCAATACCAGTTTATTGGACTCCAGACGTGAAAAATCCAGAATGTCATTGATAATTTTCAGCAGATTATTAGCTGAACGCTCAATGACATAAAGATATTCAGTCTGTTGCGGTGTTATTGGTGTTTTCAACATCTGGCGGGTAAATCCAATAACGCCGTTGAGTGGTGTGCGTAATTCGTGGGACATATTCGCCAGAAATTCTGTTTTTATCCTGACCGCTTCTTGTGCCCGTTTCTTGGCAATAGTCAGTTCAACATTTTGAATTTCCAGCTGCTCCATCGTAATTTGCAGGTCAGAAGTGGCTTGGTCGATATGCAGCTGCATCTCATCTTTATACTTTGACAGGGATTTTGCCACCGTATTGATCCCGTTCTGGAGCGCAGATAATTCTCCCGGCATGGCACCTGTTACTCGCGTGTCTAACTGCCCCTGACGGATACGGTTAACTGCTTTCACCATACAATCCAGGGGTTCTGTCACCTTGCGTACCAAAATGTGGGCAAACAGCGCGGTGCCTCCAAGACAAAGGATCAGCAGAATGATAGAAGTTGCGATTTCTTTGTATTGTTGGAGCTGGGCAGCCCGTAAATCCAGATCAATGGCAATATAACCGATAGGCGTTACATTGTTGATAGCATTGCGCTCCTCATGGACAGAACTGGTTTCTGAGATAATCGGCATTTTCAGGACGATACTATTACTATCTTCTTCTTTAGTCAGGGTTGTCGGTATGGGATCATTTGGCCTGAGGCGCAGCAGATCGACATCATATTTATCATTGGAAATTTCGAATAATTTATGATGTTTATCGAAAATCGCGATAGCCATAACGATTTCGGAATTGCGGTGATGAAGGCTATTTATCAATGATTTTACGCGCTTACTGTTATCCAGATTTATCCCTACCTCACTGGCAATGGATAAAGGTTCAATAATGCTGATCCCACTACGAACTATCAGGCTTTTCAACTCGTAATAGCGGTATGAGATAAATGATATACTCACAAGCGTTCCGACCAGTAGAACAGGAACCAAAATCAGGCTCATCATACGGGTGCGTAGGCTATATTTGGTCATAAGCGTCCATTGTGGGAAAATCAAAACTCAATTTTTCAAACTCAGTCAGAATCATGGTGCAATTTTACTCCCCAAACCGTCGCTCCGTAAACCCAGGTATTATTTCAGTGACCGCAGATAATCTTGATGCTCAAGGGCAGGGTATTGCCCGTCATCAGGGAAAAACGATTTTTATTCCTGGGCTATTACCCGGTGAGCAGGCACAAATCCAACTGACAGAAGAAAAACGCCAGTTTGCTAAAGCTAAGGTAGTAAAACGGTTATCAGATAGCCCATTTCGTGTGGAACCACGCTGTCCGCATTTCAAGGTGTGTGGAGGTTGTCAACAGCAACATGTTGCGACTGAATTACAAGCTAAAACTAAAGCTGGTGTGCTTGAACATCTGATCCAACGAGAAACAGGGGTCAGTATCAGTGCTGAACCTATTATCCACAGCCCGGAATATGGGTATCGGCGCCGGGCAAGGCTTGGTCTGCAATATCAAGTCAAACAACGTAAGTTATTGCTGGGCTTTCGTCAGAGCCAGACCAACGATTTGGTGGATGTTAAACATTGTCCGGTAATGCACCCTGAGCTGGAAAAATTGTTACAGCCATTGTCTCAATGTTTAAACAGCCTGAAAGCAGTTAAGC
This sequence comes from Xenorhabdus cabanillasii, assembly GCF_003386665.1. Taxonomy (NCBI): domain Bacteria; kingdom Pseudomonadati; phylum Pseudomonadota; class Gammaproteobacteria; order Enterobacterales; family Morganellaceae; genus Xenorhabdus; species Xenorhabdus cabanillasii. The sequence continues at coordinate 2,128,091 of NZ_QTUB01000001.1, forward strand.
GACTGGGGCATGTTGAATTAGTTTTGGCGAATAATAGCCCAATAGTTGTTTTACGTCATCTTGACCCCATAAAGCATGAAGACAGAGAGGCTCTGCGCATTTTTTCTGAGCAGTATAAGGTAGCGATTTATCTGGCCGGCGATGAAAAATCCCTTGAACTGTTGTCCTTTGGAGCATTGTTTCCAGGATCTCTGTCTCCTGAACATTTAGCAGAAGGACAATCTGAGCCGTGGTATCAGGTGGGTGGTTTGAAGCTGGTTTTCAGTCCGCGGGATTTTATTCAGGTTAATGATGAAGTTAACCAACAAATGGTAGCTCAGGCCCTGTCGTGGCTGGACTTGCAGCCAGAAGACCGGGTATTGGATCTTTTCTGCGGAATGGGGAACTTTACGTTACCGATAGCCACTAAAGTACAGGCAGTTGTCGGTGTGGAAGGAGTTGCGGCATTGGTTGCAAGTGGGCAATATAATGCCCGGCTAAATGGACTCAATAACATCAGTTTTTTCCACGAAAATCTGGAATCAGATATTCACCAGCAGCCTTGGGCTGCGCAGGGGTTCAATAAAGTGTTGTTGGATCCTGCCCGTGCCGGTGCTGCGGGCGTCATGTCACATATAGTAAAACTGGCCCCTGAAAAAGTGGTTTATGTTTCTTGTAATCCCACAACTTTGGCGCGGGACAGCAAAGTTTTGCTAGAGGCCGGTTATCATCTTGTTAGTGTGCGGATGCTGGATATGTTTCCGCACACTGGTCATCTGGAGTCCATGGCACTGTTCTGCCGTGAGCGGATGACCATCGAGTAGGGAGAAATTATGGTTGCGGTAAGAAGTGCTCATCTCACACCAGCAGGTGAATTTGCTGTCGATAGGTGGATTGCGAGTTTAAACATTGTTAATCCACAATCCAGTGAAAAATTAGCTGAAACATGGCATTACTGTTACGAGAAGGTTCAGGATCAGCCTGATGCAGAGCTACTGTTGTGGCGCGGTGTTGAAATGGTAGAAATCCTGTCTACGTTGAGTATGGATAATGACAGTATGCGTGCAGCACTGCTTTTTCCCTTCCTTGATGCCAAGATAGTCAGCAATGAAATAGTGACAGAAACCTTTGGTAAATCCATCACAGATTTGGTGCACGGTGTGCTGGAAATGGATGCTATCCGCCAGTTGAAAGCTACTCATACCGATTCCACTTGCTCGACTCAAGTGGATAATGTACGTCGTATGTTGCTGGCGATGGTAGAAGATTTTCGTTGTGTGGTTATTAAACTGGCAGAACGGATCGCCTACTTGCGGGAAGTCAAAGATGCCAGTGAAGATGAACGGGTATTGGTCGCAAAAGAGTGTTCCAATATCTATGCACCTCTTGCCAACCGACTGGGTATTGGTCAGTTAAAATGGGAGCTGGAAGATTTTTGCTTCCGTTACCTGCATCCTGATGAATATAAAAAAATAGCTAGTCTTTTACATGAACGCAGGATTGATCGTGAGCAGTATATAGAAAAATTTATCACGACCTTGCGTCGGTATATGCTCAAAGAAGGGATCTCCGCAGATATTTACGGGCGTCCCAAACATATTTACAGCATTTGGCGCAAGATGCAGAAAAAAGCCCTCTCTTTTGATGAACTGTTCGATGTGCGTGCAGTCCGTATTGTCGTTGAACGGTTACAGGATTGCTATGCGGCGTTGGGGATAGTGCATACTCACTATCGTCATTTGCCGGATGAATTTGATGATTATGTTGCCAACCCGAAACCGAACGGTTATCAATCAATCCATACTGTGGTACTGGGGCCAAACGGTAAAACACTTGAAATCCAAATCCGTACCCGTCAGATGCATGATGATGCTGAGCTTGGAGTAGCCGCCCACTGGAAATATAAAGAAGGCACAGCGATTGGTGGCGGTAAATCAGGCAGTTATGAAAACCGGATTGCATGGTTGCGGAAACTGATCGCATGGCAGGAAGAAATGGCAGATACCGGCGAGATGCTGGACGAAGTCCGCAGTCAGGTATTTGATGATCGTGTTTATGTTTTCACACCAAAAGGGGATGTAATTGATTTACCGATTGGTTCAACACCGCTGGATTTTGCTTATCATATTCACAGTGATGTCGGTCATCGCTGCATCGGGGCGAAAATTGGCGGGCGGATTGTGCCGTTCAGTTATCAGCTCCAGATGGGGGATCAGATTGAAGTCATCACCCAGAAACACCCCAATCCAAGCCGTGACTGGCTGAATCCGAACCTTGGCTATGTCACTACCAGCCGTGGACGGGCGAAGATCCATAACTGGTTCCGTAAGCAGGATCGCGATAAGAACATTATTGCCGGACGTCAGATGCTGGACAATGAACTGACACATTTAGGCGTTACGCTTAAAGAGGCTGAAAAAGAACTTATTGCCCGCTATAACGTGAATTCGTTAGAAGAAGTTCTGGCTGGTATCGGTGTGGGCGATATCCGTATTCACCAACTGGCGAATTTCCTGCAAAGCAAATTCAATAAAACCACGGCAGAAGAAGCAGATCGTGAGGCACTCCGTAGTCTGGAGAACAAAACATATTCTCCGCGCAATATGCAAAAAGATAATGGCCGGGTTGTCGTAGAGGGTGTTGGTAATCTGATGCACCATATTGCCCGTTGCTGCCAGCCGATTCCGGGAGATGATATTGTTGGGTTTATTACACGTGGACGCGGAATTTCCATCCACAGAGCAAGCTGTGATCAATTGGCTGAACTGGAAATCAGCGCCCCAGAACGGGTTGTGGATGCTGTGTGGGGAGAGAGTTATTCCAGTGGTTATTCCCTTGTCGTGCGGGTAATTGCTAATGACCGCAGCGGATTACTGCGTGATATCACCACAATACTTGCTAATGAGAAAGTCAATGTACTTGGTGTCAGTAGCCGCAGCGATGTGAAGCAGCAACTGGCTACGATTGATATGAACATTGAGATTTATAATTTACAGGTGTTGGGACGAGTGCTGGCGAAACTCAACCAACTGCCTGATGTCATTGAAGCCAGACGCCTGCACGGTGATTAGAAAAATATGGATAAGATAAATACAACCTCAATTGAACGTCTCAAAGAGATTATGGCGCAACTGCGCCATCCTCAACTTGGTTGCCCATGGGATAAGGTACAAACTTCTTCTACTATTGCTCCTTACACGCTGGAAGAAACCTATGAAGTCATTGATGCTATTGAACGCAATGATACCAATGCTCTGAAAGAAGAACTGGGTGATTTGCTGTTTCACATTGTCTTTTATGCCCAGATGGCACAAGAAGAGCAATTGTTCAATTTTGACGATATTTGTGACGCGGTTTGCGACAAACTGGAGCGCAGGCACCCGCACATTTTCAATCAACAGTCAGATATCAGCAGTGAAGAAGCTATCGGGAGTTGGGAGCAACGTAAGACAGCAGAAAGAGCCGCAAAAGATCAACATTCGGTATTGGATGACATTCCCGCCAGTCTGCCTGCACTGATGAAAGCGTATAAAATCCAGAAACGCTGTGCTTCTGTTGGTTTTGATTGGGATACCGTCGGACCCGTACTGGATAAAGTTTATGAAGAGATCGACGAGGTGATGGATGAAGCGAAACAGGCGGTTGTAATTGATGCGCGTGTGGAGGAAGAACTTGGCGATTTACTGTTTGCAGTAGTTAACTTATCCCGCCATTTAGGGCATAAACCTGAAATGGCGTTACAAAAAGCTTGTCAGAAATTTGAAAGCCGCTTTCGTAATGTTGAGAGGCTTCTCCACGATAAAGGATTGTCATTGGAAACTGCCACATTGGATCAAATGGAAGCGATGTGGCAGAGGGTGAAAAAACAGCAATCTTAATTTTAATCGGGTTGCAGTTCATGCCGGGCAGCTTCGGCAATAAAATGGCTGCGATCCCGATATCTTAAAGGATGTTGCTTAACCTGATTATTAATGCGTTTTATAAGTGTGTCAGGTAATGAGCAACTGTCTTTCACTTTGAACTTTAAACCGTGTGGTCTGGATCATTACGAAGTGCCACAGCGGCAAAGTGGGTATCGGTACAAACAGAAATATATAAAAAAAGATAACCATTCAATACATAACTAAAAAATTCCACCCAGAAACTATAATCTTGTACTACACTAATAGTGTGTCTATAGTAAATATATCTCTCGTCTCTGTCGATTTAATTACTGACAAAATCAATTGTGACGATTCATAATATAATACTGAGACAAATCTTTTTAAGGCTAAAATTGGAAACGATTTTACCAAAGTCATGTTTATAACCAATAACATAGGGAATTTGAGTTGCAATAAATGTCTGGTTAATAAAAAAGTAGAAATACAGTTATGAATAATACGGGAGAAATTATTATGTCTGATATAAGAAAAGGAAAAGTTTTCCTTTCTACTTGGTGGGATAACAGTAAGATTAAGTTAGTGATAATTCGTCACCGCAGAGGTAATCATCATGATGAAGAAGAATCTCGGATTTTAGAGGATTTTGGTTCGTACGAACGAGAAATACCTGTCATGGATATTACATATGATGTAAGTTTGAACCCACAATCCGATTGTTGGCGGGTATTGATTATCACAGATGACTGGAAAGTATATACAATAAAAGATGATTACTTTTGCAATCTCAAAAACGATGATAATGGTAATGTTCATATAAAACTTAACAATGGACGAATGCAAATGTATGTAAGTTTTTCCTCCTCCGATGGTTGCATACAAGATATTTATAAAATTGGTGAGTGGTAAATATTTCAGAGATGTAATATTTTTATATTTTATTTAATAACATTTATATTAAAATTAACAGTCAAATCTGACAATTACAATAAAAGCCATCTTTCGGAGAACTCAATAAAAATTTTATAATTAAAATGCAAAAGTTAGTGCCATTTAAAAAAACGAGTAAAACGAAATTTATTATTAATCATGAAAACAAAAGATTAATTATTTTCAATAAGTCTAGCGAATAAGGCAGACAATATAGTTGCCTTGTTCGCTAGAATAACTAAATTTGTTTTATATGTACCCAATTAACTTGAAGATGCAGGATTCAAGATTTGAAAAATATCATTCAAGCGGTAAATAAGTTCATTGGCTTTTTCTTTCAGCATGACATTAAAGAAGTGATGAATCTCCTCGTGAAAGACGATGGGGTTCGCAAGATAATGGTTATTGCACACGTGTTCATTCATGTATTTCCAAAGTCGCTCCGCCGGATTTAGGTTGGGGCTGTGAGGAGGGAGATAGTGCAGCTCAATATTGAGGACAACTGCGATGTCTTTTACCAATTCTGTACGGTAATAGAATGCACCATCCAGAATGATGTGGATTTTTTGTGAAAGGGGAGGGACGTTTCCCGAATGGCACCGTGAGGGCACACATAGTGTTGAGATATGGTGTTGAGATGAGTACGGCTGTAGTAGGACTCCAATGTTATTTAGTTTTCTTTGGAATTGGATAGATAAAAGAGATAGAGTTTGTAGCACATTTAAGGTTAGGGTATACTGCTTTCCCGTCCTGTTATATTCATCATCCTTTTAAACCTAAACTTTCAGGTTCAGCATGAAAACTAATTATATTTTTGTGACCGGCGGGGTCGTATCCTCTCTGGGTAAAGGCATTGCCGCAGCCTCTTTGGCGGCCATACTCGAAGCCCGTGGACTCAATGTCACCATTATGAAACTGGACCCGTATATCAACGTTGATCCAGGTACAATGAGCCCAACCCAACACGGGGAAGTTTTCGTTACCGAAGATGGCGCTGAAACTGATCTCGATTTAGGCCATTACGAACGTTTCATTCGAACCAAAATGACACGTCGCAATAACTTCACGACAGGTCGTGTTTACTCCGAAGTTCTGCGCAAAGAACGCCGTGGCGATTATCTGGGCGCAACCATTCAGGTTATTCCTCACATCACTAATGAAATCAAAGACCGTATCATCCGTGGCGCGGAAGGTTACGATGTTGTGCTGGTGGAAATTGGCGGTACTGTAGGTGATATCGAATCCCTGCCATTCCTTGAAGCTATTCGTCAGATGGCGGTAGAAGTCGGCCGTGAGAATACTCTGTTTATGCATCTGACTCTGGTGCCTTATATGGCAGCAGCAGGCGAAGTGAAAACTAAACCTACCCAGCATTCTGTGAAAGAGCTGCTTTCCATTGGTATTCAGCCGGATGTTTTGATCTGCCGTTCAGATCGCACTATTCCAGCTAATGAGCGGGCGAAAATTGCACTTTTCTGTAACGTACCAGAAAAAGCCGTTATCTCTTTAAAAGATGTTGATTCTATTTATAAAATTCCTGCCCTCTTGAAATCTCAGGGCTTAGATGATTATATTTGTAAACGATTCAGCATCGAATGCTCAGAAGCTGACCTGTCTGAATGGGAACAGGTTATTTATGAAGAAGCAAATCCGTCAGGCGAAGTGACCATCGGTATGGTGGGCAAATATATTGAGCTGCCGGATGCGTATAAATCAGTTATTGAAGCACTGAAGCACGGTGGATTGAAAAATCGTCTGACCGTCAACATCAAACTGATTGATTCTCAGGACGTCGAAACCCGCGGTGTTGAAGTATTGAAAGATCTGGATGCGATTCTGGTGCCAGGTGGTTTCGGTGGTCGTGGCATCGAAGGCAAAATTATGACAGCACGTTACGCCCGTGAAAATAAAGTCCCTTACCTGGGAATTTGTCTGGGCATGCAGGTTGCCCTGATTGAATTTGCACGTAATGTTGCAGGTATGGAAAGGGCTAACTCTACTGAATTTGAGCCTGAATGTAAGTTACCAGTTGTAGGTCTGATCACTGAATGGCGTGATGAGAACGGCAACTTAGAAGTACGCAGTGAAGAGAGCGATCTCGGCGGAACGATGCGTGTTGGTGGCCAATTGTGTCATCTGACTGAAAACAGTCTGGTACGTAAACTTTATGGTCAGGACGATATTATTGAACGTCACCGCCATCGTTATGAAGTGAACAATCTATTGTTGAAACGCATTGAAGACGCGGGCTTACGTGTTGCCGGCCGCTCAATCGACAATAAATTGGTGGAAATCATTGAGAACCCGAACCATCCATGGTTTGTGGCATGTCAGTTCCACCCTGAATTTACTTCAACGCCTCGCGATGGTCATCCGTTATTTGCCGGTTTTGTTGAAGCCGCCCGCAAATACCAGAAAGGCCAGTGAAATAAAATATGGGGTGATTGATGGGGGGTTACTCGATCCTTTGAGTGACCATCAATTGCCCGGAATTTAACTTGTACTGAGGAAAACCTAATGTCCAAAATCGTTAAAGTGCTCGGCCGTGAAATCATCGACTCCCGTGGTAATCCAACGGTAGAAGCAGAAGTACATCTGGAAGGCGGCTTTGTTGGTCTGGCTGCGGCACCATCAGGTGCATCAACGGGTTCTCGTGAAGCGCTGGAACTGCGTGATGGCGATAAATCCCGTTTTATGGGTAAAGGTGTACTGAAAGCAATTGCAGCGGTTAACGGTCCAATTGCTCAGGCTCTGGTTGGTCAGGATGCGAAAGATCAGGTCAATATCGATAAGATCATGATCGAATTGGATGGTACTGAAAACAAATCTAACTTCGGTGCTAACGCGATTTTGGCCGTTTCCCTTGCGAACGCCAAAGCGGCGGCAGCGGCAAAAGGTATGCCTCTGTACGAGCATATTGCTGAACTGAACGGTACTCCGGGTAAATTCTCCATGCCTCTGCCAATGATGAACATCATCAATGGTGGTGAGCATGCTGACAACAACGTGGATATTCAGGAATTCATGATCCAGCCAGTAGGTGCGGGCACGCTGAAAGAAGCGGTACGTATGGGTTCTGAAGTTTTCCATAATCTGGCAAAGGTACTGAAAGCAAAAGGCATGAGTACTGCGGTGGGCGATGAAGGTGGTTATGCACCAAATTTGGAATCTAACGCAGCAGCACTGGCAGCTATCAAAGAAGCCGTAGAAAAAGCAGGTTATGTACTGGGTAAAGACATCACTCTGGCAATGGACTGTGCTGCTTCTGAATTCTATAACGAAGAAACCGGTAACTATGAACTGAAAGGTGAAGGTAAGACTTTCACTTCTCAGGAATTCACTCATTACCTGGAAGGGCTGACTAAAGAATATCCAATTGTTTCTATTGAAGATGGCCTGAATGAATCTGATTGGGAAGGTTTTGCTTACCAGACTAAAGTACTGGGCGATAAAATCCAGTTGGTTGGTGACGATCTGTTCGTAACCAATACTAAGATCCTGAAAGAAGGTATTGAAAAAGGTATTGCTAACTCCATCCTGATTAAATTCAACCAGATTGGCTCTCTGACTGAGACGCTGGCTGCAATCAAGATGGCAAAAGATGCAGGTTACACTGCGGTTATCTCTCACCGTTCTGGTGAAACTGAAGACGCAACTATTGCTGACCTGGCAGTAGGTACTGCGGCAGGTCAAATCAAGACTGGTTCTATGAGCCGTTCTGACCGTGTTGCTAAATACAATCAGCTGATCCGTATCGAAGAAGCATTGGGTAACCGTGCTCCTTTCAATGGCCTGAGAGAAGTGAAAGGTCAGGCATAATTGTTGGCTGGCTTCGATAAAAAATAAATATTATTTATATTTTGGCGGAAGAGTAATACTCTTTCGCCTTTCTTAAAAAGACAGTTTTAGCTACGTGCTTTTTTCTTTATTGCATAATGGAGGGTTATTTAACCATTCGTAAAATAAGAAATGTGACATAACTCCTTAAATTATGTTCTTTTTTTACTCTTTTAATTAATAAATAAGCAAATCTCGCGTAGCAGATCCCAAAATTGCATACCTTGTATTTTATTTATCGTTCAGACTCCTTATTATTTCGCATGTAATGTAATTCTTTAATATTTATGGCAATGATTCATTAATTATCTTTTTACATTACAGAATCATGTATCATTGTTTTATGGAGTCTTCATGGACGCTTCTGAATCTTTAACCCCAGCGGTTGGGCCAATACCCTCAAGTAAAAGAGGCTTAATTATTCTCGCGCTGGATATCATTTTGCTAATTGCTTTGCTGAAGTTTTTGCCTTATAGCGAAAAAGCAAATGCAGGTTTGGCATTAATGGCATTTATCGGGGTGTTATGGCTGACCGAAGCCATTCACGTCACTATTACTGCACTTTGTGTTCCAATTCTGGCGGTCGGAATGGGATTGATGAATACAGGTGATGCGCTGAAATCTTTTGCAAACCCAATTATCTTTTTGTTTTTTGGTGGCTTTGCACTGGCGACAGCACTGCATATTCAAGGTCTGGACAGACTGATAGCTAACCGTCTTCTGATGATTGCCCGTGGGCGTTTATCAATGGCGGTCATGCTGATATTTGGTATCACGGCTCTACTTTCGATGTGGATTAGCAATACAGCGACCGCAGCGATGATGTTGCCACTGGTTCTGGGTATTCTGGCTAATCTGGATGTCCGTACTGAACGCAATACCTTTGTTTTTGTGTTGTTGGGTGTGGCATATAGCGCCAGTATTGGTGGTCTGGGCACGCTGGTAGGTAGCCCACCCAATGCGATTGCGGCAGCACAGTTAGGTATGGATTTCATTACATGGATGAAGTACGGCGTACCCATGGTGATCATCCTGTTACCCGTTATGGTGATGCTGATGTATATCATGTTGCGTCCGAATCTGGATCATAAATTTGATCTGAAACTGGAGCATCTGGAATGGAATAGTAAACGTGTTATCGCCATGTTTATTTTCCTGCTGGCTGTTGTTTGCTGGATTTTCAGTTCCCTCATCAGTGATGCCCTTGGCGGTATAAAAGACTTAGATACTATGATTGCCGTGAGTGCTGCTATCCTGATTGGCATTACTGGTGTATCAACATGGTCACAGATCCAAAATAACACTGAATGGGGTGTTTTGATGCTGTTTGGTGGCGGTCTGACACTGAGCTCTGTTCTGAAAAACTCTGGTGCAAGCGAAGTTATGGCGAATGGCATGGCTGCAACATTTGGCTCAAGTTCGTGGTTTGTGATTATTGTTGCTATTGCTACATTCATTATCTTTCTGACTGAATTTACCAGTAATACAGCCAGTGCCGCGTTACTTGTCCCTATTTTTGCCACCGTTGCAGAAGCACTGGGAATGCCGGTTATTGTACTGACCATGATTATCGGTATTGGTGCATCATGTGCATTTATGCTACCTGTAGCCACACCACCGAATGCTATTGTGTATGGCACTGGCTATATCAAGCAGATTGAGATGGTACGGGTGGGTTTTGTGCTGAACCTGGCATGTATTGCGATTATTTCTGTAATTGCCTGGTTCTTCTGGGTGTAATTTTTATCAATAAATAAAACCGCCACCGAAAAGGTGGCGATTTTATTTATGAGTATTGAAAAACGGCCAAAAACCGTTGATAAAAAAGTGCGTATTAGTGATTGAGAAGGATCTTAATATTAATCAGGTGATTTAATAATAATCCGTGAATTTTTGTGACATTGAATACATTTTCCAGAACAAATTAAATGAAATAAAAGATATTCTTATTGTAGATACTAGATACAGTAATATTTGATAATAGTGAAAGTTATAGTATTAAGTTTTTTGTGCAACTAATAAAATACAGTAGGTGTTTTATATGTATGCTGATATTGTAGTATTTTTGCGATGCAAATTAATTTATTTCGTCTGCATTACCATAATATTCATATTGTAAGTGTATCAATATAACCGAAGAATGATCCATAAAATCAGACTCATAAAGTAAGAAGAGTGGGATTGAGCCATAATAACATTAACAATAGGGTATACTATGCGTCACAGTTTAAAGAATAAACCGGTGTATAAGATCCTTTACGTACAAGTCATTTTTGCAATTGTACTGGGTGTTTCTCTTGGCCATTTTTATCCGGATATCGGTGAATCACTTAAACCGTTAGGTGATGCTTTCATCAAGATTGTAAAAATGATTATTGCTCCTGTTATTTTTCTGACCGTTGTAACAGGAATAGCAAGTATGAATAATATGAAAGCAGTTGGCAGTGTCGTTGGAAAATCAATGTTATATTTTCTGACGTTTTCAACGCTTGCTTTAATTATTGGTTTAATGGTCGCGAATATTATTCGCCCCGGTGATGGACTGAATATCTCATCTGAATCGTTGGATGGTAGTAAAGTCGCGGGTTATGTGAAGAAAGCTCATGAATCATCTGTTGTCGGTTTTCTTATGGATGTGATACCTGAAACTGTTGTCAGCCCGCTTGTAAATGGCAATATTCTTCAGGTTTTATTTATTTCTGTTATTTTTGGCCTCTCGTTAGCATTAACAGGGAAAAAAGGCGAACCTGTATTAGTATTTTTACAAAGTCTCTCAGAATCTATTTTTAAAATGGTAAGTATGTTAATGAAACTGGCTCCAATTGGTGCATTTGGAGCAATGGCATTTACCATTGGAAAATATGGTATCTCATCTATTGGTAATTTAATGATGTTAATCGCCACTTTCTACATTACGTCATTACTCTTTATTCTGATTGTTTTGGGGGCCGTTGCTAAATATAATGGATTTTCCATCATACAATTAATGAAATATATTAAAGATGAGCTGTTTTTAGTATTAGGGACATCTTCTTCTGAAGCAGCTTTACCTAGCTTAATGAGAAAAATGGAGAATGCAGGTTGTGAAAAATCTGTTGTCGGATTAGTTATCCCGACAGGTTATTCATTCAATCTTGATGGTACTAATATTTATATGACAATGGCTGCTTTGTTTATTGCTCAGGCTACTGGTATTAATTTAACTCTCACAGAGCAAATTTCTTTATTATTAATTGCCATGATCAGTTCAAAAGGTGCCGCAGGTATTACAGGAGCTGGTTTTATTACTTTGGCTGCAACTCTATCTGTTGTACCAAGTATTCCAATAGCGGGTATGGCACTTATTTTAGGCATTGATAGATTTATGTCTGAATGTCGTGCATTGACCAATTTCGTCGGTAATGCCTGTGCTTGTATTGTTATAGCCCGTTGGGAAAATGCTTTGGATAAAGAAAAAATGAATCGAGTATTAAATGGTGAAATGCCAGGCTCTGTAAGAGAATTATAGGCGTCTTGAATCGCCACCTTAAAGGTGGCGATTATTTTTCGGGATGATTTTATTTTAAAATGATTATTCTTTGGTGCTGATATAGATATTTTTAACCTGAGTATAAGCATCCAAAATCATTTTATGTGTTTCTCTCCCAAGCCCTGATTTTTTATAACCACCAAATGGTGCGTGGGCAGGAAGTTCATGATAAGTATTGATCCACATACGGCCAGTCTTCACAGCCTTAGCGACACGCAGAGCGCGATTAATATCCTGTGTCCAGACCGCACCAGCCAGACCATATTCTGAATCATTAGCCATCTCCACGACTTCGTCTTCATCACTGAATGGAATAACACAGAGAACTGGCCCGAAGATTTCTTCCTGTGCCACACGCATATCATTGGTCACATTAGTGAGAATTGTTGGCTGAACAAAGAATCCATCATCATATCCTGTTCCTGTTATACGCTTACCACCAGTAAGGATGGTTGCTCCTTCCTGTTCAGCAAGATCAATATAACTCAGGATCGTATTCATTTGCTCTTTGCTGACCTGACAGCCCATTTCAGTTGCAGGATCCATTGGATCGCCGACTTGAACAGATTCGAAGACAGTTTTCAACGATTGCAGGAATGAATCATAGATATCTTTATGCAGGAATAGACGTGCACCAGATTCACAAGCCTGTCCCTGATTCAGCAAAATAGCGTTAGCTGCATATTTGACAGCTTTTTTCATATTGGCATCAGGGAAAATGATATTGGCTGATTTTCCTCCTAGCTCCAGTGTGGCCGGAATAAGTCTCTTAGCGGCGGCGGCTGCAACGTTGTAACCGACTTCTGTTGAGCCTGTAAAGGCTACTTTGTCAATACTTTCATGATCAAGAATTGCCTGACCGACAACAGAACCACGACCTGTGACAATATTGACAACGCCCGCTGGAAGAACTTGATTTATGATACGTCCTAATTCCAGCAAACTAATGGGAGTCAGGCTGGCAGGGTTGATAACCACGGTATTACCCGCAGCTAAGGCAGGAGCAAGTTTCCAGGCTGCCATCAGCAGTGGGAAGTTCCAGGGAATGATTTGCCCGATTACACCGATTGGCTCTCTGATCACCAGACTCAGGTTATCATCATCAATGACATCCATTGCATCAGAGTGAGAGCGGATCACACCTGCAAAATAACGGAAATGATCGATAGCAAAAGGAATGTCAAAATTGCGGCATAAAGCTTGTGTCTTACCACCATCTAATGTTTCAAGGGTGATAAAGCGTTCTGCTTCTGCTTCCAATAAGTCAGCAATTTTCAACAAGATGGATTGTCTTTCTGCCGCTGAAGTTTTGCTCCAGGCGGGTAAGGCTTGGGTTGCTGCCTGAACGGCAAGTTCAACATCCTGAGCATTTCCCGCCGCATATTCAGTCAGTAATTCTCCAGTTGCCGGGTTATAGCTTTTCATTGTTTCTTTTGAAACACTATCTACCCATTCACCACCAATCAGCATCTTATAAGACTTAGCGGGTAATAGTTCTTTTGCGATATCATGTAATTTCTTCATCATATTCTCCAGGTACTTTGATTTTTGGGTATGCTAAACCATCTGCTCAAAGAGTATTATTGGATTAATTCTTAAATTCGGATTTAAATATAAAAATCTTGTATCAATAAATAAGGGGGGATAATTGATTTTTATAATAAAATAATAAACATACGGAATAAATTTTGAGAATTATTATTGATATATGATTACAGTTTGTGTGGTCTATTTTTGCGATCTTTTTCAAAAAGTTACCGAAGGAGTAGTTTAAATGACGATAAACAGCTTAATGATACAAGATAATAAATAAACAATTTGTCAATATGTTCATATTTAATGATGATTTTTTTAGTTAAGATGATTTATTTTTTCAGCACTCTGCTATTATTATACTACCGATCATTGGCGGGGATGATTATGAAAAATTTGTTATTAGTTTGTTTGTTAAGTTTTACATTAGCAGGGTGTGATAATCAACTTAAGATTGACGGTACAAATGAAATGGCAGTAAAAACATCCATCGAAAAAATAAGGGATACTTTATCTGAAGATAAAAAATTAAAATTTGATGATTCATTGAATATTGTCATGCTTAATAACATCGATTTTGATGAGTTATTTAAAAATAACAAGCATGGAAGTATCAAATATGGAGATATGGAAAAGCTGGAACAGAAATTTTATCAATCACTGAATGGAAAAACAGCAGATCAGGTTATTAGCGAAGCGGAAAGAATTAAGTCGAATACGAATAAAAGTGCTATTAACAAATGAACACCATCATATGCCCGTCATTTTTCAAGTTGCAAACCTTATTGAGTGCGCTCAATTATAACTACTGATTTCTTAAACGAAGTGCCCTGATTTTGGGGCATTCTGTTACCGTTACTTATGATCTTCCAATAGAGTTAATCGCTTTCCGCATTGCCGGCAAACATAGCAACTTTTTCCCCTGATCACTTTATTGTGCTGCCTGATAGTGAGTTCATGCTGTTGGCAGTGGCAAGAATAGATGAATGTCTTACTACAAACGGATTGGACTGAAAATTGGTGTGTTCGATTGGCTGGTACTTTAAACACAGTTTCCATGATATAACGCCACTCCCTGCCATGAGGTGCTACTTTGCCAAACTGATGGTAAACCAATAAATGAGCCAGTTCGTGGGGGATCACTTCATCAATAAATGATTGTTGATTTTCAATGAGCAGAATTGGGTTAAGGCGAATTTCCCAATCCTGTAGACGTGCACTTCCCGCAGTTGTCCCCCGTTGTTGATAGGTCACAGTGGGTTCGGGAAAGGTTTGTTCAAGGAAATCACTTGCCTGAACTATTTTTTGCCGCAAAGTACGCATGACTGCTTGCTGGAGAGGAAGCGGAACCTTAACGAATTTCATAACAGCAATAATTATATAATATAGTAAATTAGCTAACGAAAACGAATATGTATGGTTATATGGGTTAATACTAAAAAGCCCGCTGATATAGGCGGGCTTTTTAGGCGTAGCAGAGGTTATTTCAACCCTGCTGCATCACGTAGGATCGTGGCTTTATCTGTCGCTTCCCACGGGAACTGCTCACGACCAAAATGACCGTATGCCGCGGTATCGCTATAGATAGGATGCAACAGATCCAACATCTTGATCAGGCCGTAAGGACGCAGATCAAAGAATTCGCGTACCAATTGGATCAGTGTTGATGTTGGTACTTTTTCAGTTCCGAACGTTTCAACCATGATGGAAGTTGGTTCAGCAACACCGATAGCATAAGACACCTGGATCTCACAGCGATCAGCCAGACCTGCCGCGACAATATTTTTAGCCACGTAACGTGCAGCATAAGCCGCAGAACGGTCAACTTTAGATGGATCTTTACCTGAGAACGCTCCACCACCGTGACGAGCCATACCACCGTAGGTATCTACAATGATCTTACGACCTGTCAGACCACAGTCACCCATTGGGCCTCCGATAACGAAACGGCCTGTTGGGTTAATGAAATATTTAGTCATCGGAGTGAGCCATTCAGCCGGCAATACAGGCTTGATGATCTCATCCATAACTGCTTCATGCAGCTCTTTCTGGCCAATTTCTTCAGAGTGCTGAGTAGAGAGCACGACTGCATCAATACCGACAATTTTACCGTTGTCGTATTGGAATGTAACCTGACTTTTGGCATCGGGACGTAACCACGGCAGCGTTTTGTTTTTACGTACATGAGCCTGACGCTCAACCAGACGATGAGCATATGTAATAGGTGCTGGCATCAATACATCGGTTTCGTTGGTTGCATAACCAAACATCAATCCCTGATCACCTGCTCCTTGCTCCAGAGGATCAGCCCGGTCAACTCCCTGATTGATATCAGGTGACTGTTTGCCAATCGCACTAATTACTGCACAAGAATTAGCATCAAAACCCATGTCTGAGCTGGTATAGCCAATTTCGCGTACGGTATTGCGGGTAATTTCTTCAATATCAACCCAGGCGCTGGTGGTAATTTCACCACCAACCATAACCATACCGGTTTTCACATAAGTTTCACAAGCTACACGAGCCTTGGGATCTTGTTCTAAGATCGCATCAAGAACGGCGTCGGAAATCTGGTCAGCAATTTTATCCGGATGACCTTCTGAAACGGATTCAGAAGTAAAAAGGTGTGTAGTCATTATATTTCGATACCTTAAATATAATTTCGGTTTAAGGGTGGATGTTTTACCATCTAGACGGCTAGTCTAAGTTACTATCGCCAAATATACCAGTTTTTTTAGTTTTAAATATCTTTCATAGTATGACATTTTAGGTTTCTTCTCTGTCTTCT
Organism: Xenorhabdus cabanillasii; assembly: GCF_003386665.1. Classification (NCBI taxonomy): domain Bacteria; kingdom Pseudomonadati; phylum Pseudomonadota; class Gammaproteobacteria; order Enterobacterales; family Morganellaceae; genus Xenorhabdus; species Xenorhabdus cabanillasii. The sequence goes on from NZ_QTUB01000001.1 coordinate 2,144,568, forward strand.
TTAGATGCGAAATCTATCGATTAAATCTATCTAACTCTGTTAAGTATAAATAAATTTCGTTTTGCAATTTTGCAGGATTACAGGTATAAACAGCGCCCGTAACTGATAGGTTTTTGCACTTCAAGTTATGGGCGTTTGCAGGGTGCGTTTATGCGTGTTCTGCTTCTCAATTGAGAAACGGATTTCGTGATGATAAGCCATGTGGGGTGAATGGGGTTATGAGCCATTATCTGCTGATTGTTAACGACCAACAGCCACATTATGCCATTGATGTATCGACATCTTGTTCCTCTCTTATCGATGTGAATTCAACCCGATGTTATCTGAAGCGTTCAGGCAGACGGGTAATTTCGCACAGAAGTCATATTGCCAAACAGTAAATACATATTGTTTAGTTCCCTCTAAACGTTTCTATAATTTAAGAGCATGCTGTTCCCTGACATTTATTAATGCGCAAGATACGCACAATAAATAGCGTCTTGGGTTATTGACTCCAGGTGAAGGCAAACCTCTACTCCATGAAGGAGACTGCCATGAATGATAATATCGCATGTAAAATGCGACAGACCTACAATATTGCATATTGGGGCGGCAACTATTACTACGTCAATGATCTGGGTAATGTCAGTGTTTGTCCAAATCCTGATTTGCCGGAAGCACAAGTTGAGCTTGTCGATCTGGTAAGAAAAGTTCAGGAAGAAAAAAAACAGTTACGGTTGCCTGCATTGTTTTGTTTTCCTCAGATCCTGCAACACCGTTTGCGTTCTATTAATGCTGCATTTAAACGTGCACGTGAATCTTATGGTTATAAAGGTGATTATTTTCTGGTTTATCCGATTAAGGTAAACCAACAACGCCGTGTGATCGAATCGTTGGCAAATTCTGGCGAGCCTGTTGGGTTGGAAGCGGGCTCCAAAGCTGAACTGATGGCCGTGTTAGCTCATGCAGGCATGACGAGGACTGTCATCGTCTGTAATGGCTATAAAGATCGTGAATATATTCGTCTGGCACTGATCGGTGAAAAACTGGGACACAAGGTGTATCTGGTTATCGAAAAAATGTCCGAAATAGAAATGGTGCTGGAAGAAGCGGAGCGTATTAATGTCATTCCCCGTCTTGGAGTGCGGGCACGCCTTGCTTCACAGGGAGCAGGTAAATGGCAGTCCAGTGGCGGTGAGAAATCTAAGTTTGGTCTGGCAGCGGCACAAGTGCTGCAATTGGTTGAAACCCTCCGTGCGGCCGGAAAACTGGATAGCTTACAGCTGCTGCATTTCCATCTGGGTTCTCAGCTTGCGAATATCCGGGATGTGGCAACAGGCGTGCGTGAATCCGCCCATTTTTATGTCGAACTGCATAAACTGGGTGTTAACATTCAGTGTTTTGATGTTGGCGGAGGACTGGGCGTTGATTATGAAGGTACGCGTTCCCAGTCAGAATGTTCTGTTAACTACGGCCTGAATGAATATGCGAACAATGTCATTTGGGGCATTGGTGATGCCTGTGAGGAACATGATTTGCCACATCCAACCGTGATCACTGAATCCGGTCGTGCATTGACGGCTCACCATACTGTTTTGATCTCCAATGTTATTGGGGTTGAACGTAATGAGTTCACCGATACAACGCCACCCGCAGAAGATGCGGCTCGTCCTCTGACAAGTTTATGGGATACATGGCTGGAGATGCAGGAGGGAGGCTATAAGCGTTCTTTGCGAGAATGGTTGCATGACAGTCAGTTTGACCTGCACGATGTTCATACCCAATATGCGCACGGGATATTAAGCCTTTCTGAAAGAGCCTGGGCAGAGGAATTATATTTGAATATCTGCCGTCATATTCAGCAGGATCTTGATCCAAGTAACCGTGCTCATCGGCCGATTATTGATGAATTACAGGAGCGCATGGCGGATAAATTCTATGTGAATTTTTCCCTGTTCCAGTCTATGCCTGATGCTTGGGGAATCGATCAACTGTTCCCCGTCCTGCCACTTGAGGGGCTGGATAAGCCATTGGATCGTCGTGCTGTATTGCTGGATATTACTTGTGACTCTGATGGTATTATTGATCATTATGTTGATGGCGACGGTGTAGCAACAACAATGCCAATGCCAGCTTACGATCCGGAAAACCCGCCATTGATTGGTTTCTTCATGGTCGGGGCATATCAGGAAATTCTGGGCAATATGCATAACCTGTTTGGTGATACAGCGGCCATTGATGTTTATGTTTCAGAAAACGGTGAAGTCACTTATCAGCAGAGTGAAGAGGGGGATACGGTAGCCAATATGCTTCAATATGTGAAACTGGAGCCACAAGTGCTATTGACTCGTTTTCGTGATCAAGTGAAATCGACTGATTTAAGTAAAAATTTGCAAGAGCAATTCCTGCAAGAGTTTGAAAGTGGTTTGTATGGTTACACTTACTTGGAAGATGAATAATTCTGATTAGTCACTAGCCTTCATTAATAGCCATTCTTAATCATGGATTTTAAATAATTATTTGATTTTGGATGGCTATTTTATTTAATTACTATGTGAAGTAGCACTCTTTCTGTGAACTTTTTTTGCGATAAGTTCGAACACAAAATTAGTAGGCAAATTTAACAAAGAAATAAGGAGCGAGTTAGTGATAAATACTAAAGATATTATCTTCTTCCCTGAGCCTGATCCTAATGAAAATCCCTGGGTACATGGTAAACCTGCTGAAGAGGTGATTGACGTTGTAGAATACAATCCTGAATGGGTAGCTACATGGCAACAACTTTCTTCGGTTATCAAAGAAACACTTGGCAACGTTGTTTTGAATATTGAGCACGTTGGGTCAACGGCAGTTGCTGGGATGGTTGCCAAACCTGTTATTGATATTGATCTTATTGTGGAAGATCCAACTCAAGAAGAAAAATATGTACCGGCATTAGAGCGGCTTGGTTATGAATTAACGGTTCGTGAACCGAGTTTTTATCAACATCGATGCCTTCGCTTGGCAAAACCCAGAGTTAATCTTCATGTTTTTGGCCTTGATTGCCCTGAACATATCCGACATATTTGGTTTCGTGATTGGCTCAGAGAACATCCTGAAGATTGTGAACGATATATAGCTGCGAAGATAACTGCTAAAAATAATGTTAAACAGGTAATGGACTATAATAAGAGAAAAGAACAAGTGGTACATGAAATTTCTCAACGTATATTTCAAAGTAAGGGATTGCTGTAATAATGTTTGATAATTATTGTGCGGATACAAATCTGTTTTGACTTGGACTGACAGAGCATTTTTATATTAGTTTTTTTTACAGTCCTCCTATAAGGTGTTTTACCTTTCAAGCGGTTCTGTCGCATTAACGAAACAAGTTTTAATAAACGTGGATTGCTGATTATTTAGGCAACTAAATGATAAAACATGGCTGCCGGTGATAAGGGCTTTCCTGTTGGTTGAAAATATTGTCCTTTGCGTAACATGGATACAATTTCAATGCCCGCTAACAGCGTTTGGGTCCGACGAAACGATTTAAACCCGAGCATCGAACGTATTCGTCGTTTGATATTGCGATGATCTTGCTCGATTAAATTATTGAGGTATTTATTTTGTCGCACCACAATGGCTTCTTCTTCAGGTTTACCCCTATTAAGCGCTTCCAAGGCTGCTGTGTTAGCGCTACTTTTGTCGATCGTCACCATTTCAGGTTCGCCGTGATGGCGAATAGCTTTGCGAAAAAAGCGCAGTGCTGCGGCAGCATCGCGATTGGCAGTCAGTAGGAAATCAATTGTTTGTCCGCCGGTATCAACGGCACGATAGAGGTATTTCCATTGCCCTTTGATTTTGATGTAGGTTTCATCCATGCGCCACCGACGACCCACGGGACGTTTGTGCCGCCGGAAGGCGTTATCCAATAACGGAACTAAGCGAGTTACCCAACGGTGCAACGTTGAATGATCGACGTCAATACCGCGTTCAGCCATCATCTCTTCGAGATTACGTAAGCTCAAGGCATAAGCTAAGTACCAACGAACACACTGAGCCATAATATCAGTCGGATAATGGAGACGCTTGAAGGCGTTGCGGATTAAAGACATGATGAGACCACACAGTAAAAGCAGCTATCTTAGCTAACTTCACCTTAATGCGACAGAACCTTACCATATGCCATGATTGATCTGAACGTTGTAGGATCACTGACGTATTCAGTTCAGGCGGGATTTCACGATAAATATCTTGTGAATCATCAGAGTGTAAAATACGCAGACAACCTCCCCAATCAGGAGGCCAATTTCGGCTTCAGAAAACCATAATGCAATTTTTTCTACAATAGGGCGACGAGGTTGTTCCATTGGTAAGAGCCATAAGAAGCATAATAAAAAGAGAGCCGTCTGGGATCTAATTGATGGAAAAAATGTTCAGCTTTACCTTGCCATTTTTTGGCTGTTTGTGCTTCTGGTGATGCCGATTGGCATATCAATGACAAGGCTTTTTCCCATTTGCTGTGATGAAAAGCTTGCCCAATAAGATGAGTTGTAGATGGCCCTCCAGGTACACCGAATCTTTGTGTGTCATAGTAGTTAATAAAAGCATGGTTATGGAATGTCTGTTTTGCCAAGGCGTGTGCAATAGGCTTATCTAAGTTACGTATGACAATTCGAAAGCTATTACCCACGAGTTGGCCAATCTTGATATTTTGTTCAAAACAACCAACCTCATGCAATGAAAGCCATTTACCTGATGCCATATCCAAATGCGCATTAATGGCACTGGTATCTATTATATTTTGTGATAAAGATTGAATAGATATTCTCTGACTTGTTATTCCATCTTCATCTTTTAATCCCGCATATCCAATATGGCTTTCTGGTATTTCTAATATATTGGCAATATTTGTAACTGCTTCAGAGGTTGTCATTCCTTCTTTGCGTAATTGAAAATGCCAGATCTGTTTTTCTATTGAGGGCTGATAGAAGTTTGGAACTTCTTCCACGAGAAAATCGGCAGGCACTTTTTTAAGGCGATATTGAACATCTTTACTGAGAAAGGTATTCGGTGAATATTTGGAAGAATTTGTATTGAGTTCTATATTATTCATTGAAAGCTCTCCAATTTTCAGGCCACCATTTTCAATGGTCAAAATAAGACTCATTGTTTTTGTATGATCAATATGCTAACACAGGGTAAGAGCATGAAAGCCTAAATTTCATTCAGATAGAATTTAAACAAACAATGTTGATAAAATGCACATCAAACTGTTCAATATATCAGCTTGATCTGGATGGTTTCCAATCTCACATTGTTCACAAAATCAGCCAAATTAAGTAATGTATAATAAATGAGCTTTCATGCTCTCACCCTGTATGCCAACACGGTTATGTGTTAATACGGTGAACTTTCTTTAGCGAAATAATCATCAAGGTTTCCTTCTCGCCAAATATCCGTCGTGGCACAGTGCAAACCACCGCCAAAAGGATAAGCATTGCGGAAAGGCACAGGTATGACTTCAAATCCTAATTTATCCAGTTGCTCTATTTGATGAATTTCACTTTCTTCTACACACACAGTTTTCTCATCAAGTGACAATATATTCATTGACAGCCATGTACTTGAATAACATAACGGGGGAGACTGGTGATGTGCGGGAGGTGCTGCTTCGATAATTTGCCAGTCATTACGATTAAATAATTCTCTGAATTCGGACAGTAACGGTCTATCAGGATTATTTAAAACTAAGCCGGGACGCAAAGGTAACAGAGTACAGTCTATGTGGCTTGGGAAAGGATCACCGGGAAAATTGACAGCATGAATGCGGTAATCAGGAAAATGGCGCCGTAACCAATCAATACCTTTCATGTTTGTAGTAAAGCCATGCTGTACGAAAAGATCTTTTCCACATCGGAAAATATCCGCAGCTTCAAAAATGGGTTCTTCTTCTGTTGTGACGAATTCTTTTTTTATTACCCACTCTTTTCGAGTTTCCATACTGATCTTTTCAGATAAATAACCATGCCGATAACTCTTATCCGAAAGCCGGGGGCGAGGGGCTGATTCATGCCGCATGGTTGTATCTTCTTCCATATAAGCCGCAATCAAAGGTCGATAACACAAATACTCAAAGAAACGAGATCTGAAACTCATTGTTGCTTCAAGAATTTCCCGGCCAATAGTGATGAGAATGTCTCTTGGCGGTTGACAACCGAACATAGAGCCTTGGGTAAAATCCGGGGTCTGTACAGGAGAGTTAAAATCTAATGGGGTTGGTCGATCAACACGAATGCCACGTGAAGTCAGTATCGAAGATAATCCATCCAATTGTTCATTGGCAGCATCAACGGATTCTTGGCTTCTTGGGCCATAACGACCGCGCATATCTGAATTTTCTGGGATGCGAGCCATAAAGGCAGGCTCTGGTGGAGGAATACAGGCATGATCTGCACGACCGACAATGACATGCCGTAATTTTCCCCATTCTGTATGACATTCTACATGGATAGGGAGATTGTTTGATTTTGGGTTATTATTGGTATTAATAGTATTAGTCATAGTATTTTCCTTTAATATGCCATGCATGATTTGTCCAAATATTAAACAATAGTTCAAGATGCTTACCATAATGAAAAGTTTTATATATGGTTCATAACTTATTGGGGTTTACTCCTTTTCCGCTACGATGCACTTTGAAATCCATTAGGTATATTTATAAAATAACTTTTCTATTCAGTTAAACTAAATATTAAACTTTGTTGTGACTAAAAATGATATCTATCAGTCTTAAAATCAATTCAAAAATTTTTTTCCACTATTAACTAAAAGTTAAAGGGGGACTTAATTTTCTAGTGTTCTTCGTGGTGATATTAAATGCTCAGTGCAGGTTATTTTATCAACCAGTGACCAGTTTTTATTGATCACAACAGTTTTAGAGGTTCCGGTCATACTTTAAATGCATAGATGACTATTAAACTTTAAATACCTCTTTCTTTGATTTTAATTTTATCTAATGTAACCTTTTACAAATTGTATTCTTAAAATGACCATAACATTAGTATATTTTTGCTTTGATATGAATTATTAATTTTCCTATTTTGAACTAAAGTATAATCTTGACATTTTTGTATGGTTTATATAACCTCATATCACTATTGTTAATATTTTGTTTTTTATTGGTGGAATTATTATGATTTTATCAAAGAAAATAAATCATTTTTTGAGTGTTGTAGAATGTGGGTCTTTCAAAAATGCTTCTAAAAATATTCATATAAGCCCTCCAGCACTTTGTAAAAGTATCGCTGATATAGAGGAGGTATTGGGATTTAAGCTATTTAACCGTTCTAATACAGGAGTAACTCTAACGGAAGAAGGAATAAATTTATACAAATATTTATTACCTATACGTGATAATGTTGAGAATATTAAATCAAATTTTCTCTCAAGATTTAAAAAAAAAGAGATTAAAGTAGGAACAGATAGTTACAATAAATTATTTAAAATATTAACAAGTAAAATAATTGAAAATGGCCAAATTGATTTTATTAGTGAAAGGTATAACTTTGGAGATCATCGTAGTAAACTCCTTTCAGGAGAATTGGATCTTTTTATTTCAATTCATCCACCAATAGAAGATGAGTTGGAACGAATTTCTTGTAAAAAATATGGGCATGAAGTAGATGTGTTTATTTTTTCTAAAAAAATATTGAATAGGAATAATTCGTTAAATAATATTATTCGTAATGAAAAAATGGTTCTACACTCTGAAATAAAAGATCATCCATTGTTTTATAATTTATTGAAATATCGAGAAGAACATGAAGTTAAAACTCAAATGTTGATTGTTCCAGAGATTAATCATATTATAGATTTTGTTTGTTTTGATGTTGGTTATTCTATAATTAATAGTTCAGTATTGAGCTCCAGGTATCTAAAAAACATCGGTGTGGAATTTATTCCTAATACGCTATTCCCCTCTGAATTATTCAGTTATATTTATTTTTTAAAGAGAAGGGAATTAGAATTGAAAGATTTTTTAATTCACTTTTCTAATTTTTAAATCCTCTGTAAATTAGTTTTTATTTCTCATGAAGTAATCTTTGGTATATTAAATTAATTAATATACTAATATTTATTAAATATACTGTTATGAATAATATAGGTAGGGAGCAATAATAATGATGAGTAAAGTAACGCTGATATTCGGTGTGATTACACTCGCTTTCGGTTTAAATGGTACAGTGCAAGCAAACGAGTTTATGCCTGAGCAAGTTGAATCTGGAGTAACTTCGGCTGATTTAACCCTGCGCCACGCCGTACATTGGGTTTCAGTTAAACAGATCAAAAAAAGTTTGGAAGGACAACCGCCAATGGCTGTTGGATTTGATATTGATGATACAGTAATATTTTCTAGTCCAGGGTTTTATCGAGGAAAGTTAGAATATTCACCTAATAATGAAAACTATCTGAAAAAAACAGAGTTTTGGGAAAAAATGAATAATGAATGGAATAAATTCAGCATGCCGAAAAAAGTCGGTATTGAACTCTTTCAGATGCATATAAAACGGGGAGATGATATTTATTTTATTACAGGGCGTACCGAAACCAAAATAGAATCTATTACTCAGCATATACAGAAAGGTCTGCATATTCCTGAAGATAAAATGCATACTGTAATTTTTGCAGGGGATGAACCAAATAAAAATGATAAAGCAAGTTGGATAAAAAAACATAAGTTGAAAATTTATTATGGAGATGCGGATGCAGATATTATGGCAGCTCGTGAGTTAAATATTCGTGGCATTCGTATTTTGAGAGCATCAAATTCTTCTTATCAACCTTTGCCAAAAGCAGGAAAATTTGGAGAAGAAGTCGTTATTAAATCTGATTATTAATATAACTATTTATTGGTTTTAATGTTTTTTGTGTTATGGCAGTGATGATCTCGCTGATAACATTCAGTGCACTATTGAGAGCTTCATAAACACGGTTAGACTTACCAATTGCTGGTTCTAAGTCTTTAACTGTCAAGCCGGATTGTTCCATGGTGAATTTAATGGCTTCAATGGGATTTGGAGAAGCGATCGGGTAATGTTCCTTTTATAGGTTTCACCCAGTAAGACCATGATTTTCATGTAATCGAATTCAAGTCAACCCATTTCAGGCAGGTTATCAAACAACGGCGCTATCCCGCGGCTGAACAAATCCTCGTTTTTCTTTCAGATTATCGTAGCGTTTATTTAATGTAATTTTTCTCAAAATAGTGGTAAGAAAAAAATATGTCTAATATTATAGAAGTAGTTACCAGGCTAAAGTGTTTGGGGCTTTTTCTGTTAGTACATGAATAAGTACATATCTGTTCTCTTTAGGCAGTAATTTATTGTTTTTAAATTAATTTTAAAACTTAGACTATTTTGAAGTTAGCGTAATCAAGCTCTGTGTTAATTAAACATGGGGCTTTTGAGGAAATATCATGAGTATTAGTTCCTTAGGAAACCAAATCGATAACTCCTTGGTTTCAAATGCCTTCGGCTTTCTGCGCTTCCCGTTGAATTTCCAGCCTTATTCCAGTGATGCAGAATGGGTGATTACCGGTGTGCCTTTTGATATGGCTACATCCGGACGAGCCGGCAGTCGCCACGGGCCCGCTGCCATTCGTCAGGTATCGACTAATCTGGCTTGGGAAAGCAGCCGTTGGCCATGGAACTTCAGCCTGCGTAAGCGCCTGAATATCATGGATTGTGGTGATCTGGTATTTAATTTTGGTGATGCTCAGGATATGAGTGAAAAATTGCAGGCTCATGCTGAGAAAGTGCTGGCGTCAGGCAAGAGGATGCTTTCTTTTGGTGGTGACCACTTTGTTACATTGCCACTCTTGCGTGCCCATGCAAAACATTTCGGTAAAATGGCACTGGTGCATTTTGATGCTCATACGGATACCTACCCGAATGGCGGCAAGTTTGATCACGGTACGATGTTTTACCATGCACCAAATGAGGGGCTAATCGATCCAGCCCATTCTGTACAAATCGGTATTCGTACTGAGCACGATACCGATAATGATTTCACGGTATTAGATGCCGGACAGGTTAATGATCGTAGCGTTGAAGATATTGTTGAGCAGGTCAAAGCTGTTGTCGGTGATCTGCCTGTATATCTGACCTTTGATATTGATTGTCTTGATCCGGCATTTGCACCCGGTACAGGGACACCAGTGATCGGTGGCCTGACTTCAGATCGTACGTTGAAAATCCTGCGTGGTCTGCAACCTTTGAATATCGTTGGCATGGATGTCGTGGAAGTTGCCCCTGCCTATGACCAATCAGAAATTACCGCGCTGGCAGCAGCGACAATTGGATTGGAATTGTTATATTTACAGGCTTCGAAAAAGCGTGTTTAACATATTCAGCCATAAATAAGCGCTGTTTTAAAGCCCGTTCTAATAACGGGCTTTTTCTTTTTTTACTGCCTTTACTGTACTGTCACCGCAGCCATATGAATAAAAAAAGTACCCCAAAACGCACTTATTGTTCCCAAATTGAAACAATCAGGTAAAACTACAGCTTAATCTTGCAGCATAAAAAAACTGCGCTAGGATGTTTTCAAAGGCGTTTCTATGAGGAGATAAGCATGATAATCACTTCAACTGAATTTAAGAATAATGACTTCTTACGCAAAGAGCATGAATTTAACGAATTTGGTGCCAATGGTGGTAATCGTTCACCTGAGCTTGCCTGGACAGATGTTCCAGCCGGAACAAAAAGTTTTGCTATTACGGTCTATGATCCGGATGCACCAACGGGCAGCGGTTTCTGGCATTGGGTTGTTTTTGATATTCCGCTGGAAATACAAACTTTGCCCGCAGATTCGGGACGGAATGATGGCAATAAGCAGCCAGACGGCATGATACAAAGCAAAAATGATTATGGCGTGTTCGGCTTTGGCGGGCCTTGTCCACCTGAGGGAGATAAAGCTCATCGCTATATTTTCACGGTGCATGCCTTGTCGGTAGAGAAACTGGGTATTGATTCAGAAACAACAAACGCGGTGGCGCGTTTTATGATCCAGGCCAACACTCTGGAAACAGCCACTATTACCGGTTACTACCAGCGTTAATGGATTAATCGTTCTTCAGTTTTAAGTCAAAGGGTATCAATATATGAGCGGTAAAAAAATTCAATGGAACAAAGGGTTACAGCAGGAAGCGGTAGAGATCCTTTCTAATGATGGTGGAATGATTGTTTGTCCAACTAAAGTGGGCTACATCATCATGACTTCCGATGCGAAAGGGCTGGAACGTAAATTTGAAGCTAAGCAGCGTAATCGCAATAAACCGGGAGTGGTACTGTGTGGATCTCTGGAACAACTGAAAGAGCTGGCTCAGCTTAACCCGGAAATTGAAGAACTTTATCAAAAGCATTGGGATGCCGATGTATTGCTAGGTTGTATTTTGCCATGGAAAGAAGAAGCTGTAGGACGCATTCCCGATGATGGTTCCAAAGAATTAATGATGGATAATCGTGGTACAAGCTGTTTCGTGATTAAATTCGGCAAACCCGGCGAAATTCTGGCGAAAGAATTGTGGGAAGAATACGGTAAATTCTCTTTTGCCAGCTCAGCTAATCCATCAGGTAAAGGTAATCGGGGATTGGTTGAATGTATCGGTGAACGTATTGAAGAGCGTGCAGATTTGATTATTGCCGCTAATGATTATGTTAAATCTATTCAGCCAAATGAAACTGAACAAACCCGTTATGAGCAGGGTGTGATGATTTCAATGGTGGATGAAAACAGCAAATTGGTTCCGGTACAAAATGGTCAGCGTGATATTACGCCGTGTCCGGTATTGATCCGTAAGGGATTGGATGTAAACAAAATTATGGTCATGATGTCTGATATTTTCACGACCTGGGATTACCGACACGGTAACTATTATTGATAGATAACTATCACTGATAATTGTTGAACTGACAGGGTGATATTTGTTGCGGGTACAGCATTGTGGATGCAGTGCTGTACTCGTAGAAATTTTCTTGGCTTATTACTGCCTGTCATTTTCCAGATCTTGTCTCAGCTTATGCTGTAAAGCGCTGGCAAAAAGCCGCACACGTGAAGAGAGTGTTTCTTCTGATTTAAATAATATCCAGGATTGATAGATATCCATGTTCCATTCGGGAAGAAGTCGTATCAGCTTTCCGGCTGCTACGGATTCATGGGTGATGTAATCCGGCAGATAGGCAATACCGGCACCTGCCAGCGCAGAAACTCATCAATGCTACACTGTTATTGATGCGAAATCGGCTGCGTACTTCAATATCGAATTTATGTCTCTCTTTTCTAAACGGCAGAGAAATAGTATGTGCGGGGCCACGGAAGAGCAGGTAATCATAGCGGGGGAGATCTTCCGGTTTCTCAATCGTTGAAAACTGGCTGATGTAGTCTGGAGTGGCGTAAAGCCCCCAGGTGATATCAATCAGAGGCATAACGAGTGGATGATTTGGTGTCTCACGCCCTATCATAACGGCTATATCGCAGTGATCATCTTGCATATTAATAACCCTGTCTGTCAGTTCCAGATCAACACTGACATGGATATTCCCGGCGACAAAATTGTTCAGGACAGGGACAATGCATTGGCTGCCAAAGGATACCGGAGCAATCAGACGCAGGCTACCCATTGGCTCTTCATGAAAATTGCGGATAAAGCGTTCGGCGTTTTTGGCTTCATCAAGAATACGGTGGCAGTACTGGTAATAATTCATCCCGACTTCTGTCACCTGGATTTTGCGTGTGGTTCGGTTGAGTAATTGAGTACCCAGTCTTACCTCTAGCTGTGTAATTTCACGGCTGACAGAAGACTTGGACAGCCTTAATGATTTTGCAGTTTCGGTAAAACTCAGTGTCTCCACTACACGGGCAAAGATCACCATTGAGGTAAGATTCTCAATATTATTCATAAATTAACCTGATGATTTACTCCGAAAAACTATAACATATCACAGGTTCTGCGAAGCAATGCCAATATTCCTGGTGGAAATTTTTCATGTGACGAACGATTGTTTCATTATAGAAACAGTGCGCTATATGATGGCATTTCCCCAGAATAAAGAGTAGTAATCTTATCAGGATTACAATTTTTTCTTTTTCAGCATGTCTAAATCTTTTGGAGGGCAATGTGAGATGAACCAAACTATAACACAAAAAATTCTCGCACGAGCAAGTGGGCGCAAACATGTCACTCCGGGTGAAGTGGTTTGGGCGAAAGTAGATATTTTAATGTCTCACGATCCCTGTACTCCGGGTGTAGCCAGTGTGTTTAAAAAAGAGTTCGGGCAGGATGCCAGGATATGGGATCCTGCCCGTTTTATTATGATCCCCGATCATTTTGTCTATTCCGCTGATCCACAGGCTAATCAGAACATTCGGGTGATGCGTGAATTTGCCGCTGAGCAGAATATTAAATATTTCTATGATGTTGGGACTCCCAATTATAAAGGGGTTTGTCATATCGGGCTGGCTGAGGGAGGACATACCCGTCCCGGAGAAGTCCTGCTGGGTACAGATTCCCACACGGTAACAGCGGGGGCTTTTGGTGCATTTGCGATTGGGTTAGGTATTACTGACGCCGCTTATGCAATAGGGACGGGAGAAATTCCGCTCAAAGTTCCGAGCTCTATTCAGGTGAATTTTATCGGTACTAAACCAGCCCATGTGCTGGCTAAAGATATGATCCTGGCGGTATTGGCGGAATTAACTGTGGATGGAGCAACATATCAGGCTATCGAGTTTGGTGGAAATGTCATTGATGAATTATCTGTCGAAGAGCGTATGACGATTTGTAATATGGTCGTTGAGTGTGGCGCTAAAAATGGCATTATGGTGCCGAATCAGGCGACGCTCGATTATCTGGCAGAGAGAAATGATATTCCTTTTGATATCATTTATCCCGATAAGAATGCGCAATATACCCAGGTGTTAAATATTGATGTTTCTGATATGCAGCCGAAGATTGCCAAACCCCATTCGCCGGATAATGTCGTTTCCATTGAACAGGTTGCCAATGTTGCGATTTCACAGGCGTATATCGGCTCCTGTACAGGTGGCAAACTGGAAGATTTTGTTGCCGCTGCCCGTATTATAAAAGGGCATAAAGTCAAAATTCCGACTTATGCTGTGCCAGCAACCAAAGAAGTGTTCCATAAAACTATCACCACTCAGATTGATGGTATGTCTGTCTATCAAATCTTAAGCGATGCAGGAGTGAAACTTTCTGCTGAATCGGGATGTGCCGCCTGCTGCGGTGGTCCACCGGATACCTTTGGTCGTGTAAATGATCCGATCTCGGTGATATCCACCACCAACCGTAATTTTGTCGGCAGAATGGGGCACAAGCGGGCCAATATCTATCTTGCTTCCCCTTATTCTGTTGCTGCGGCAGCGATTACCGGCCAGATCACCAATCCGGGAGAATTTTTATGAGTGATGTTGTTATCAATGATGCTGCTTTGAATGAACGAAAGGAAAATATCATTCGCGGTCAGGTCTATGTATTGGCTGACAATATTGATACTGACCAGATTCTGGCCGGAGAATATATCAAAGTAAATCCGTCTACGCCTGAGGGCTATGCGCAATTGGCCTCATTAGCGATGTGCGGATTACCGGAAGGATCGTTGCCTTTTATTGATGAAGAAAAAGGAAAAGCAAAATATCCGATTATTCTGGCAGGGCAGAATTTTGGTTGTGGTTCTTCCCGTGAACATGCAGTGGCTGCTTTGGGTGCTTCTGGCGTAAAGGCGGTTTTAGCCCAATCTTATGCCCGTATTTTCTTCCGTAATTGTGTTTCTACCGGAGAATTATTACCTGTTGCAGCGCAGGAGCGTCTGTGTGACAAATTAGTCACGGGAGACAGTATTGAGATTGATATTGAAAACCAGACGGTGACTGTGTTGCAAAGTGGTGAACAATATCCGACTGACCCTGTGGGAGAACTTGCCAATATTGTTGCTGCTGGTGGACTGTTCTCTTATGCGCGGGCGACCGGAAGAATTAAGTAATACTGGAACCAAATAATATTGACGTAACATGCCAGTAGATTATGAACTGGCATGTATTTTTGTCATCTCATCTTGCAAGTTGCAGCTTTGCAAGTTGCGTCGTCAAATCTTCCGGGGTTTTCATCTCTTATTTTTATCCCACAATATAGGTCAATATCTGTTGTTGTGGCATCAGAACGAAATTTCCATGGAACTGGCAACCAGCTTGATACTCATCAGATAGTGTTTGCAGCAATTTGATGGTTATGGTGCGATGGATACAGTCAATTTCCATAATCTCTGCGGCATGGAAATCGAAAAATCGCTTTACATGGGGATAGAGCGCCTTAAAAAGGCTCTCTTTAATGGAAAAGACGAGAGTAAAAGCCTGAATAAAAGAAAGGGGACATTTTGAAAGTAATTCAGCCTCCGCTTCATTGATAATGCTGGCTGAAACACTGTCGATGGTATCCTGTTTGATTTCTTTTTCAATATCAATGCCTATCAGTTGATATTTATCGCCGGAAGCAGCAAAAACGATAGCACAATTGGTTGAATGAGAGATGGAACCGTAAATTTTTTCAGGCCAGACAGGGGAACGATCTTTTGCTGTTTCTACCTGAAACTCAGGATATCCCATAGCCTTCAATATCCGTCGGGTACAGTAACGGGCTGCCAGATATTCTGCCCGTCGTTTGGTGACAGCATTATGCAACCGTGTGGGATAAGTAACGCCATATTTATCAAATAAATTATCCTGATAGAAATTGGGAGCGAAATAAGTCAGCATAACCTGAATTTCAGGATGATCAGATAATTGGCCTCTTTGTATGTCCGTGAAAAAAGGTTCATTGATGGCGGTCGTTTGTACAGGGGTAAAAGTAATTTCTTTCATTGTTGTTCTTGGGTATTGTTCGTTGGAAATATTGGTAAATGGTCTTCGGCTGATTTTGCCATACTTGGTTTTTAGCGAAAACCGCCGTAAACCTTCGGCAAGGGGTCATGTATTGAATATATAGAAAGAAACAATTTAACCCATCGAACCCGGATAAAAAGACTGAATCGAAAAACGACAGGGTATTCTAAATCAGAGGAAATGCACGATAAAGTGATTGGTACTTTCATTGATCGTGAGAACTATTTTTAATAAGAGATCTGACTATTTAATACATAACCCGTTTTTTTCTTTAGGCGCTGCTTTCAGTAAATCCTTATTAATCAACTGACTTATCGCAGTGTAAATATCAGCGACATGAGTTCCTATCACAATCTGAAATTGTCCACTATTGATAACCACAGTAATAACGCCGGGTAATTTTTTAATTTTATTGGCGGCATTTTTGGGAATATCTTTTAAAATCAACCTCAACCTAGTTGCACAGCGAGAAAAATTATGAGGTTATTTTGACCACCGACCTCCCTGAGAATATCATTCGCTAATTTTGAGTAATCCCGAATTTTTGTCATGCTCTTACTTTGAGATATCTCTGAAATCGATTTCAAAACAGTATTATTGTGAGTAAAAGAACGTGCAATCGGTTTCATTACTATTTGCGAAGTAAGTCCACAAAATACCTGGCTCAAAAAATGGAATATGGTTAATCTGCCGTAGTTTGCAAAATTGGCCTTTTACCGAATATTAAAAGGCGATGCTATCATGTTGATGATATAGCTATTTTATTCAGTGCAATAGAAAAAGAGGTAAATGTGGAAATATTAGTGACAGGTGGAATGGGGTATATTGGCAGCCATACCTGTGTCCAGATGATTGAAGCGGGAATGACTCCGGTTATTATCGATAATCTGTGTAATTCTAATTGTGAGGTTTTGAACCGTATTGAAGCACTGACCGGTATCAGGCCGCTGTTTTACGAAGGTGATATTCGTGATGAAGCATTCCTGGATTCTGTTTTCTCCCGTCACTCCATTGAGTCAGTTATCCATTTTGCTGGCTTGAAAGCAGTTGGGGAATCAGTCGCAAAACCCCTTGAATATTATGATAATAATGTTAATGGGACTTTGGTCTTAGTGCGTAGCATGCACAAAGCAGGTGTGAAAAGCATCATTTTCAGCTCATCGGCAACTGTATATGGCGATCCTGCGATTGTGCCCATCACCGAGCAATCTGCGGTGGGTAATACCACAAATCCTTATGGTACAAGTAAATATATGGTGGAACGTTGCCTGTCTGATTTCCATCATGCGGAAAATGACTGGTCAGTGGTATTACTGCGCTATTTCAACCCGGTCGGGGCACACCCTTCTGGTACGATGGGGGAAGATCCGCAAGGCATTCCTAACAACTTGATGCCGTATATTGCTCAAGTGGCGGTAGGGCGTCGTGAAAAGTTGTCTGTTTATGGTAATGACTATCCTACACCGGATGGAACAGGCGTCCGTGATTATATCCATGTCATTGACTTAGCTGATGGACATATAGCGGCACTGAATGCAGTTGGCAGGAAATCAGGTTTGCATATCTACAACCTGGGAACAGGCAAAGGAACGAGTGTATTGGAAATGGTGGAAGCATTCGGTCAGGCATGTAGTAAGTCTGTTCCTTATGAAATTTGCTCACGTCGTCCGGGCGATATTGCTGAATGCTGGTCAAGCCCGGAGAAAGCTGAACGTGAACTGGGCTGGAAAGCAAGTCGTACCATTGTAGAAATGACCAATGATGCGTGGCGTTGGCAGTCACAGAATCCCAATGGTTATAAAGCCGGATAACACGTCTGATTAGCATCAAGTACAGCGGGCATAAAGGCATTTATGCCCATTGATTCATGTAATACAGGGATTGATACATGCTTGAGTGAGAAACAAAGAGCGTTCTGGTTATGTCAAAAATGCAATTTAATCCGGTTGATTACCCACATAGACGATATAACCCTTTAACCGGGCAATGGATCATTGTTTCACCACACCGACTCAAACGACCGTGGGTTGGAATAGATGAGCCGTTGCAACATTCCGCACGACCAAGCTACGATAAGCACTGTTCTTTGTGCCCGAATAACACTCGCGCTTCAGGGGATATCAACCCAGACTATCAAGATACCTACGTATTTCAGAATGATTATTCTGCCTTATTGCCGGAAATTTCCGCCATGACTCCGACTGGTAATCCGTTATTTATAAGTGAACCAGTAAGTGGAGTATGTCGTGTTATCTGTTTTTCACCAGACCATAGCAAAACATTACCTGAACTTCCTCTGGCGAATATCCGCCGTATTATTGATGTATGGGATCACCAAATTGAAGAACTTGGGCAGCGCTATATATGGGTTCAGGTATTTGAGAATAAAGGGGAAATGATGGGATGTTCTCAGCCTCATCCTCATGGACAAATCTGGGCCAGTGATTTTCTGCCGAATGAGTTGGTACGTAAGGATGAATTGCTGAGGCAATATTATTATCAACATGGTTCTAATTTATTGCTGGATTACGTTGAGGCTGAACAGAAAAACGGTTTACGTACTGTAGTGAATACAGAACACTGGCTTGCTGTTGTACCTTATTGGGCGGTGTGGCCGTTTGAAACTATGCTGTTGCCGAAAAGCCATATCAGGCGTATGAGTGAACTAACGATAGCACAGCGTGATGATTTGGCGATAGCTATGAAAAAACTGACCAGTCGATACGACAATCTTTTCCAGTGTTCTTTTCCTTATTCTATGGGTTGGCATTTTGCTCCTTTTTTTATTGATAAACAAACCGATATTGAGCACTGGCAGTTACATGCTTTGTTTTATCCACCATTATTGCGTTCAGCGACTGTCCGCAAGTTTTTGGTGGGTTACGAAATGCTGGCTGAAATTCAGCGTGATCTGACACCGGAAGAAGCGGCTCAACGGCTGCGGGAGGTCAGTGATATTCACTTCAAAAACTGTAGTGCCTGATAACATATTGATGGAGAACATGGTGATGAAGACATTAATTCAAAATGTAACTGAATCTTTTAATGCAATTTTTCACTCTTCTCCGACTCACTTTTTTCAGGCACCCGGACGGGTGAATTTAATTGGCGAACATACAGATTATAACGATGGGTTTGTTTTACCCTGTGCGATTAATTACCAGACAGTAGTGGCCGCGGCCAAGCGAGATGATACGCTGATCAGGGTGATTGCTGTTGATTATCACAACGCTCGTGACGAATTTGATCTTTCTCAGCCGATCCTCTTTCAGCCAGATAAAATGTGGGCAAATTATATCCGTGGTGTAGTAATGTATCTGGCTCAAAGGGGGTTTTCGTTTGGTGGAATGGATATCGCAGTGAGTGGCAATATTCCACAAGGTGCTGGTTTAAGCTCATCGGCATCACTGGAAGTTGTGATCGGGCTGACCATCAAATCGCTTTATCAGCTTGACATCAGTCAGAAAATAATCGCAGTCATTGGACAACAGGCAGAAAACCAATTTGTAGGTTGCAAATCCGGCATTATGGATCAGTTAATTTCAGCTTGTGGAGAAGAGGGGCAAGCTCTGCTGATAGATTGCCGATCACTGGAAACACAGGTTGTTCCGATGCCGGAAAATAGGGTTGTCATGATTATCAATTCCAATCGACAGCGTGGTCTTGTAGACAGCGAATACAATACGCGTCGTCAGCAGTGTGAAGAGGCCGCTAGCATATTGGGCGTTAAAGCACTGCGTGACGTATCTATTGATGATTTCAATGTGAAACAGAAACAACTTGATGCTCTGCTCACCAAACGTGCCCGTCATGTAATTACTGAAAATGTACGAACTCTGGCTGCTGTTGATGCTTTAAGGATGGGAGATCTGTCCCGTCTTAGCCAGCTTATGGCTGAATCCCATATCTCCATGCGTAATGATTTTGAAATCACTGTTCATGAAATAGATATGCTGGTGGAGATTGTAAAAAATGTGATCGGAGAGCGGGGTGGGGTCCGTATGACCGGAGGGGGTTTTGGTGGTTGTGTGGTGGCACTGGTTGCCCCTGATTTGGTGGAAAAGGTGAGAAAGGTCATTGAAAGTGAATACAACATGCAAACTGGCCTGAAAGCCACTACTTATATTTGTCAGGCGAGCAAAGGAGCGAGCCAGCTTATTTGATTCGAACAAAGAAGTCAGTAATTAGCGAAAACCGCTGTAGGCCCTCAACAGAGCGAGAGACAGTTACAACAGAGTTCTGTTTTGCTGTTTTGGTATATCCTCAATAGATCCCAGGTTGGGATCTTATCAGCAAAGTAATATTGTTAATAAAGCAACAACGTGAAATCTATTGGGATAGATAAAACTCTTTTCAAGATCAAACCAGGTCTGCTGTATTGTGTCTCCTGCATTTTGCTCATTTATGAGTAACTTTTCCCCCGCGCCAACTGGCATGCTTTACGTTCATTTGGTTCACGATCTTTGATGATGTTGGCTGTTTCATCCACAGCGGGAAGAGAAAACCCCATGTCATCATAAGCCACAAAACCCATTAAATGATAACTACTGGGCGGGATATCCACGGGAATGCGAAATTCCTTTTTTTCCTCAGGAGCCAGGGAATCAAATGAGTACACGATCAGGGATTGTGGTTCACACTTAATATTAAGAGGCAAAATCGCCAGATAACCACCAGCTACAGGCTGATCGCCTTTATTTTGCAGTGTTCCTCCCACAAAGAATTTTCCATTAGCTCCCAGTCCCATGTGGAATAACAAATGAGCTTCCCCTTGTGCCCATAAGGTCGGGCTGAACAGACAACTTGCCAGTAATATCAGCATCGTTCTGTATGTATAGCCACGCCATCTCATTTTTCTTCTCCTGTTTATTTAATTTTTTATGTCAGTCAGTTGGCTATTGTTGTTTCACTGAATGATTATGTTAGTGATATGCAAGACGATAACATTTTATGCTTTTCTGAGTCCGGGGTTTTAGATTCTAAGATCAGGTGTTTGAATTGATTTGGATCCAATATTGCAATGTAACTGGCTAAATAATGGTTGCATCCCAGGCTGTCAGTTATGTTCAGTCCGTCTGGTGGCTTAAGTAAGGTCACTTTTGACAGGGGTTCATATTCCAGTATGAGTGGAACATGCAGGGGAAGATGGGGAACCAGATCTTTTTTATAGTTGAAGACTTCATAATTGGAGAAATGAGTGTCGATATAGGTAACAAACTCATGATTTCCTGGTTTTGGGCTGGCAAACAAACAGGCTTTATGTTTATCACCAAGCAACGGGATATCTCTCATAAGATAAGCAGCAATGGTAGCACCAAGGCTATGACCAAGTATGGTATATGGCGTGTTGATTCCTATGAATTGTGCGATTGCGTTGGAGAATCTGAGATCTCGGAGATCACTTTTATACTCAGGATCAACAATAGTAAGTTTCAATGAGTTATAAATACTATAGAACCCCATACTGACTTTTTGTTCCGGGGTATCTGCCCATGGTGAGGTGAAAACAGGAACAAGGTCATGGAGAGCTTCAAACAGGTTTGAAATATCCGTCCCGCGAATAACAATAACATACTCTTTTGGCGTTTTTTTATTTTCTGCGATATATCCATAACAGACACTCACAGGCAGCATAATTAAAAATTGCTGATTAGTTTTTGGATTTACAGAGAAAGACAGGTCATTACCACTAATATAACCGACAAGTTTCCAGCCATCTTCTTCTATACGCGGATCAGGAGGGGGAGTCGGATTATTGTAATATTGTATATTCATATCTGCTGCGTACAGTATTAATGATGCCAATTGAGCTTCTTTAGATAACGTTATGTTATACATAATCTATTTCCTCTTTATTATTGTTGGCTGTGTGTATCATGAACATCTCTGGCTCGAATATCTTGCAGAATAAAAAATATAAAAGGGATAATTTAAGCGTATATCATTCTGCCAGAATTTCTGGGAATTTGATCCCACTATGTTTTTGGCCAGTGACTAATCAGTAAACTTGTTGAATGAAGGGAACTCTCGGGAAAATGTTTTCTATTTATCAATATAGAATTAATTAATTACATTTTGTTATATGTAGTTTTGATTTGTTCTTTTAAATCTGCCGCAATGCAGCGTTATCCTTTATTAACCTATAAGTATTATTTTTAAATATTACTGAATATTAAGAGGCTAATATGTCAGCACCACGTTCGGTTCTGGAACTGATTGGAAATACACCGTTACTGGAACTGACCCATCTGGACACTGGCCCATGTCAGTTATTTATTAAGTTAGAAAACCAAAATCCAGGTGGTTCGATTAAAGACAGAGTTGCACTCTCAATGATTGAGCAGGCGGAAAAGCAGGGTTTGCTGAAGCCTGGTGGCACTATCATTGAAGCTACAGCGGGTAATACCGGTATCGGGTTGGCGCTGGTTGCTGCTATGAAAGGCTATAAGTTGATCCTGGTTGTGCCGGATAAGATGAGCAGAGAGAAAATATATCATCTGAGAGCACTAGGAACGGATGTTCGTTTGACACGTTCTGATGTATGTAAAGGGCACCCGGAATACTATCAGGACTATGCATTACGTTTGTCAAAGGAAATCAGCGGAGCCTATTATATCGATCAATTCAATAACCTTTCGAATTCGCTTGCCCATACGACAACGACTGGCCCTGAAATATGGCAGCAAATGGAACATAACGTGGATGCGGTGGTTGTTGGAGTTGGCTCTGGTGGGACACTGGGCGGCTTAAGCCAATACTTTAAGGAAGTTTCTCCTAATACTGAATTTGTTCTTGCTGATCCCAAAGGCTCTGTTCTTGCTGATTACGTTGAATATGGTCACTATGATGAAGCAGGAAGTTGGTTTGTTGAAGGTATTGGGGAGGATTTTATCCCTCCGCTTGGGGATTTCTCCCAAATTTGTCATGCCTATCGGATAATGGACGCAGAAGCATTTTCTTGCGCAAGAGAGCTATTGTTAAAGGAAGGCATTCTGGCTGGCTCTTCTTCAGGTACGTTATTGGCTGCTGCTTTACGCTATTGCCGTGCGCAGAAGACACCAAAACGGGTGGTTACTTTAGCTTGTGACAGTGGCAATAAATATTTGTCCAAGATGTTCAATGACTACTGGTTATTAGAGCAGGGATTGCGTTCACAGCAGAAAGAAAATGATTTAAGCGATTATGTAACGTACCGTTACCGGGATGGTGCGACGGTTTTTGTTTCTCCACAGGATACCCTGCAAATTGCTCATGGGAGAATGCGGTTGTATGACATTTCACAACTCCCTGTGCTCGATAATGGGCAGGTTGTCGGCATCATAGATGAGTGGGATTTGATGCATGCTATTCAGGCTGATTCCCGTAATTTCTCTTTGCCTGTCAGTCAGGCAATGACCAGTCAGGTTAATACTCTTCATAAAAAAGCGCCATTGGAACAGTTGGTCGCGACTTTCGATGCGGGCCATGTGGCTTTGATTGTTGATGATGGTAATCATTTCATCGGCCTTGTTACCCGTACAGATGTGCTGAACGCATGGCGTCAACAACTCAATTAATCTCTTTCAGGAATAATTTAATGACTAAATTTGATACTAAAAGCGTTCATGCTGGTTATATCCCTGACCATACTGGTGCTGTCATGCCTGCAATTTATGCAACATCCACTTATGCACAACCAGCACCGGGTCAGCATACAGGATATGAGTATTCCCGCAGTGGTAATCCTACACGTGATGCTTTAGAGCGTGCAATTGCTGAACTGGAAAATGGTAGCCGGGGCTATGCTTTTGGCTCTGGTCTGGCGGCCAGTTCGACTATTCTGGAGTTGCTGGATAAAGACAGTCACATTGTTGCAGTGGATGATCTGTATGGCGGAACCTATCGTCTGCTGGAAAAAGTACGTCGCCGGACGGCGGGTTTGCGCGTCACCTATGTTGAAGCGGGAAATATTGAGGCACTGGAAACGGCCATTCAACCAGATACTCAAATGATTTGGGTTGAAACACCCACAAATCCACTCCTCAAACTGGCTGATTTAGCGGCAGTTGCCCGGATAGCTCAACGCCATAAGATTATCAGTGTTGCGGACAATACATTCGCTTCGCCTTATATCCAGCGTCCGCTCGATTTAGGGTTTGATATTGTTGTTCACTCTGCGACTAAGTACCTGAACGGCCATTCGGATGTTATCGCAGGGCTTGCGGTGGTAGGTAATAATTCTGAACTGGCAGAGCAGGTTGCTTTTCTGCAAAACTCGATTGGCGGAATTCTTGATCCTTTCAGTAGCTTCCTTGTTCTGCGTGGAATACGGACATTGGCACTGCGTATGGAGCGACATATCAGCAACGCAGAGAAGATTGCTCATTGGTTAGAGCAACAACCACAAGTAGAAAAAGTTTTTTATCCCGGTCTTACCTCCCATCCTCAGCATGAACTGGCAAAACGTCAGATGAAAGGGTTTGGTGGCATGATTTCTATCGTGCTGAAAGGTGATGATGACTATACGAATAGGGTGATTAAAGCTCTGAAATTATTTACGTTGGCAGAAAGTCTGGGAGGTGTAGAAAGTCTGATTGGTCAGCCATTTACGATGACCCATGCTTCAATTCCGCTGGAAAAACGTCTGGCGGCAGGTATTACACCACAATTAATCCGTATCTCAGTGGGTATCGAAAATATAGATGATTTGATTGCTGACTTATCACAAGCACTGGAAACAGCAAATCGGTAGAAAAAATATAATGTAAATAAAAAGTCGTATGCTGACCGGGTTTCTCGGTTGGCATTTTTTATCACTATAATTTACCGATTTTGATTAAAATTTCCTGTATCCTCTATCTTGAAATCCATTGGGTATATAGTGTGCTGGCCTTTTAGTGGTAAAGTATTTTCAATCCATCCAGGATGGGAAGAAATGCTACTTTTTCTGAAATCAGACGTAAGAAGCGTTTTAGCCGCCTTGTGAACAAAGGAGAATGGTTATGGCTGTTTTAGATATACTCACAATTCCTGATGAAAGATTGAAGCAGAAATGCGTTGACGTCACTTATGTAGAGAATGTTCAAACTCTGATTGATGATATGTTGGAAACAATGTATGACACGGATAATGGCATTGGGTTGGCAGCGCCTCAGGTGGGCAGAAAAGAGGCTGTATTAGTCATTGATATTTCGCCAGAACGCAATCATCCTCTGGTTTTAATCAACCCTAAAATTGTTGAAAAAGAGCGTCGGGTCGTAAATCAAGAAGGATGCTTATCTATTCCCGGGTATTACGCAGACGTAGAGCGATTTGAAAAAGTAAAAGTGGAAGCTCTGGACAGGCATGGTAAAGCTATTACAGTGGAAAGTGAGGATTTTTTGTCTATCGTTATGCAACATGAAATTGACCATCTGCATGGTATTATCTTTATCGATTATCTATCGCCATTAAAAAGACAAATGGCGCTGAAAAAAGTGAAAAAGTATTTGAACAATAAAGCAAATTAGCTGGTTATTGCATATAAACAGTATATTTAATTTCAGAAAAATACTATTGAATATTGAAATTTATATATTGGTATTGCGAGATGAATAAGGGTGTTATTGTGATTGAGACAAGTGATATTGTTTTTTATCGGCAATCTAATTTTACGATCAGTCTGAGTTTGATCGATACCACAGATGCCAGAAGCGGTACATATGTGATGATAATTGACGCGGAAGGTATTAATCATTTTAAGGTTCCCTCATCTAAGGCTGGAAATGACATCCGGTATGTTCACATTCCCTCAACCGCCAGTAGTAATCGAATCATCTGCTCTGTGTATATTCAGGATAGGGAAAATGGCAGTTATCCATTGGTTGGGACTATTTGTGTTCACTATCATCCATCTTCTGGGCATATTGAGATTACTGAAATTAAGATATCTCCCAACTCTCTATTGAGGTTAGAGGTTGATAGAATAGATAACACCAGATTTAATTTCTTACTGAGAAAAAAATAATAAATTATGATTACCTATTGAAAATAAGTAAGGTGGTCATAGGCAGGCCACCAAAGGAAATTGTGTTATTTAATAATAAAAACTTATAAATAAATTTTTAATTAAATATTTTAATGATTTTTAATCTTGAAATTATATATCGTTTAAATAAGGAATTCCTGATTATATTTTTTATGACTTGATTTTTCAGGTCTGATTTGGAAATAGCATGCTAAAATTATAGATCTCTTTCTTACTCCTCGCAGCGTGAGGAATGAGGAGTCTTAAAAAACAAAAAATGAAATAGTCATTCGAATATGCATTCATATTACATACAACCATACATACAATTTACACCGTCACGTCAGTCATATAGTTATTGATGCTCCAGGGGCGTTTCTTTGTCGTCACGCAGCCCCCTTAGTGCAGAAAGTATGCCAGTACAGTCGCAGGTACACCGAATTGGGTGTATTCTCCGGCACTGATATCAATTCCCGGAGTTGTGAGCAGCAGTTTACAGGGATCAACAAAATATTGATGTTCGTCATAACCTTCAAATGAGTGCCACTTTCTCCTTCATGCATTTTAGCGTTGACGTCAAGGGCAGCAAAGAGAGGGTAGAATGGACTGGTTGAAGCATTAGATGTAAAAGAATGGTTAAAGCGTTTATGGTTTACATAGCGAGTCTGCCCTTTGATATGTCGATCTTTTTTATGAATCTGTCAGGCTTGAGAAAAACCGGCCTGCTGTTTGTGGACAGATTGTGTGACCAAAATACCGGGATCAGTAAAATTGGTGGCATTAATATTAATGGTTTCTCTTTCACTATTAAAAAGAGTGCATACATTATTACTGCATGCAATATTAAGTTTTTTCATCATTTCGATCTACTTATATTAAATAAAAATCAACCCGAACTTATGGGAGAGTGATAATAGATGTGATTATTAACTGTTTTATGCTCGTGCTTTTTTAAGTTGTATTTTTGTTAGCTGTATGATGCTACGTGACTACATGTATGTAGTCAAATATAGGGATACCATAGGGAAAATCATTGATGTTTTGTTGCACCCTACAGTTTATTACGTGATAGGTTAGGGAGTAAATCATGAGAGATAAAATTTAAATTTTAATGAGTAAAAATAAGGGGTGAAAAATAATGACTGATACAAATGAGATTACTATGCCACAATAAAAAATAAAGCGGCGCTCTGATAAAATTATCAGACTGTTTTTATCAATATAACTTGTTTTATATTATATAAGTTCAGTGAATTAACCAGATCCTACGAAAAAATGACGGGCCAATAAGGGGGCTGTAAAACTTTTCTTTAAATAGAAACCGCGGGGAAGTGTCATAATTGGTTGACCATATTCACCAATAGCCTCTGTTAATGCCCGGCTATTTGCCGCCTTCGGGCGTAATTGGAGTACTTCACCGTGACGGGCGGTAATATTCTCAACTTTACCTAAGACGATTAAGTCCATTAATTCTTCCCAATCACATCTTAGTAGTTCTTCTTCAACCGGATTTGGGCTCCAGAGGAGTGGAGAACCAATACGACGTTCGGAAAGGGGAATTTCTCTTTCTCCTTCAACAGGCACCCATAGAACACGTGACAGTTTGCGTCTGACATGGCAATTTTCCCATGTGATACCACTGTTACCGGTTAAAGGCGCGACACAGACAAAGGTTGTTTCCAGAGGTATACCTTTTCTGTCCACCGGGATCGTTTTCAATTCAACGCCGATATGTTCGAAATCCTGCTCAGCTTTACTGCCTGCATTTGCGCCCAGATAGTATTCAAGCAACATGCCTACCCAACCTTTATCACGTTTCAAATTAGGTGGTATAGGAAGATTGGCCTGTGCGGCCAGCTCTCCCATGGTTAAACCTGCCAGAGATTGAGCACGTTCGAGTAATTGTTGTTCGTTTTCTGGTGGTGCCGGCGGTATGAATTGCATGTTTATAAGATATATTTAATGGTGTTCAAAAAATGAACACGGAGTTGTGGGAGTTCATTATAAGTTTATTAGTACACTGATTGACTTGATAATAGCATGATATAAAAGATTTTTTCACATATGTTCTCAGTATTAAAAATAGACTTATTATGATTGTTCACCTATTCCCAATGATAATAAACAGGATCTTACACCATGTTATCCACAGATTTATGGGATAAGTAGTAAAAAGTGGGATTACTGGTTTGATTTACAGCCTTATCAAAGGTGGTTTTCTACAAAAATAAGCAATTTTTGTTTAACTAAAAGGCATATCCTGTGGATAAATTCACCATTGATTGATATTTGCTCAGTGAGAGGAAGATGAAAAATTGTGATGCATCGCACAGGTTGTGAAAAAGGGAAGTATAAACATTAACGTAATGAAAAATAATAGGTATTTATTTAATCTTATAAGACATTGCAAAATGTGAAAGAAAATTATACCTGTCTTACCCCTGACTTTTTCACATACATATCCACAGAAAAAGTGAATAAAATTATCATTGTCAGACTATAATTGTTTATAACTTTGGCTTTTTCTGTGAATTATCCTTCCTGAGGTGTAAGCCATGCAGATTTAAAGTCACTTATACCCTTCGCCTTTCAAGTTGCTTCTTTGTTGGCTGTGCTTACTCACCCCGGTCACATAGTTATCTATGCTCCCGGGAAGTTCCCTTGCTGCCGCGTGCAATTTGAAATCTATTGGGTATATAAGTGGAAAATTCACTTATTGACTCCCGATTTTTTTGAGTAATGGTATCTTACCAGCCAGTAAGGTGACTTACTGGCTTTTTTCAATGTTAGCCCTTCTTCATTTAAATTTAGCGCTTAACTTTTAGCACTTAACTTTCTTCGGCAATATATCGGGCGATAATATCTCCCATTTTATCAGTGCTCACTGCTTTATCATTACCTGCTAAATCAGCCGTTCGATAACCCTGTTCCAGTGTGTCATTGATAGCGTTTTCAATAGTATCTGCAATATCATCACGTCCAAGACTATAACGCAGCAACAGTGCTGTGGATAAAATCTGGGCGATTGGGTTAGCGATATTTTTGCCAGCGATATCAGGGGCAGAGCCGCCGGCAGGTTCATATAAGCCAAATCCTTTTTCATTCAGGCTGGCAGAAGGCAGCATACCCATTGAACCGGTGATCATGGCACATTCATCGGATAAAATGTCACCAAAAATATTAGAGCACAACAGAACATCAAATTGAGAAGGATCTTTGATCAACTGCATGGTGGCGTTGTCGATATACATGTGATTGATCTTAACGTCAGGATATTCCTTCGCAATCTCACTAACGACTTCACGCCATAAGACAGAGCTTTGCAAAACATTCGCTTTATCAATTGAAGTGACTTTATGCTGACGTTTGCGAGCGGATTCGAAAGCAATACGGGCAATCCGTTCTATTTCAAAGCGATGGTAGATTTCAGTATCAAAAGCCCGTTCGTATTTTCCTTCTCCTTCCCGTCCTTTGGGTTGACCAAAATAGATCCCGCCAGTCAACTCACGCACGCATAGAATGTCGAAACCTTTTTCCGCAATATCATGACGAAGCGGACAAAAAGATTCTAAGCCAGCATATAAACGCGCAGGTCGCAGATTGCTGAATAGTCTGAAATGTTTGCGTAATGGTAGCAATGCGCCCCGTTCTGGCTGACTGGCTGGTGGTAAATGTTCCCACTTGGGGCCACCAACGGAGCCAAACAGGATAGCATCTGCTTTTTCACAACCAACGATTGTTGCTTCAGGTAAAGGGCTACCATGCCGGTCAATGGCAATTCCCCCAATGTCGTATTCGCTGGTTGTGATACGGATATTAAAACGATGACGGATAGCATCCAACACCTTGTAGGCTTGTGTCATGACTTCAGGGCCAATGCCATCACCGGGTAATACTGCAATATGATGGTGAGTTGATGTTTGTTTGTTTGCAATAGAGTGGATTGACATCGTTATTCCGCTTCCTTTGTAACGTTCTGAGACATATTTTTCTGGGAAATATTCTGGTTAATGTTTTTAGAAAGAAAGTGTTGTATACGTTGCTTTTCTTTTTTAACCTGTTCTGCCTGCCAAATATTGTTCAAGGCGTGGATCATCGCCTTAGCAGATGACTCAATGATATCCGTCTCCAAACCCATACCATGAAAACGGCGGCCAAAGCATTCCACAATAATATTGACCTGTCCGAGAGCATCCTCACCATGACCTTTGCTGGATAATTGATAGGAGATCAATTTCAGTGGATAACCCGTAATGCGATTAATAGCATGATAGATAGCATCGACAGTCCCATTTCCGGTCGCAGCTTCAGATTTAATTTCATCACCACAAGCCAGACGTACAGTTGCTGTTGGGACAATATTGGTGCCGGATTGGATGCTAAAATAATTCAGTCGATAGTATTCATTTTCCTGATGTTGTTGGTTAATGAATACCAATGCTTCCAGATCGTAATCAAATACCTGACCTTTTTTGTCTGCCAGCCGCAGGAAGGCTTGGTACAGTGCATCCAGATCATAATCTTGTTCCTGATAGCCCATTTCAGTCATGCGATGTTTTACGGCAGAGCGGCCAGAGCGGGAAGTCAGATTCAGTTGGGTATCTTTCAGGCCGATGGAATCCGGCGTCATGATTTCGTAAGTTTCACGGTTTTTCAGCACACCATCCTGATGAATACCTGACGAATGGGCAAAAGCATTACTGCCTACAACTGCTTTATTAGCTGGAATCGGGGTATTGCAGATTTGGCTGACTAATTGGCTGGTACGATAAATTTCTTTGTGATTAATGTTGGTATGCACTCCCAACATCTGTTGGCGGGTTTTGATTGCCATGATCACTTCTTCCAGTGAACAGTTTCCGGCGCGCTCGCCTAAGCCATTAATTGTTCCTTCAATCTGCCTGGCTCCGGCCTGAACTGCGGTAATGGAATTGGCTACTGACATGCCTAAATCATCATGGCAATGAACAGAAATAATGGCTTGATCAATATTAGGCACCCGATCAAATAAAGTTTTGATAATACCGCCAAATTGGTAGGGTGTTGTATAACCGACTGTATCAGGAATATTGATCGTTGTTGCTCCTGCTTTGATAGCCTGTTCTACGATATGACATAAGTTATCGATATTGGAACGGCCGGCATCTTCACAGGAAAACTCGACATCATCGGTATAATTGCGTGCTCGTTTGATAGAGCGAACTGCCATTTCGATAACATCGTCAAACCCTTTTCTTAATTTATGTTCGACATGCAGGCTGGAGGTAGCTAAAAACACATGCAGCCGAAAGGCTTCTGCAACTCTCAAAGCTTCAGCTGCAATGTCAATATCATTATCAACACAGCGGGACAATGCACAGATGCGGCTGTTTTTAATCTCACGGGCAATAGTCTGAACTGATTCAAAATCCCCTGGAGAAGAAACCGGGAAGCCGGCTTCAATGATATCAACACCCAGTCTTTCCAATGCATAAGCGATTTGCAGTTTTTCTTTCACACTTAAACTGGCCTGTAACGCCTGTTCCCCGTCACGCAGAGTTGTATCGAAAATAATGACTTGCTGGCTCATGTTGTGCTCCTGTCAATTGTCTGTCATGTTGAGTTTTAGAGCGCCGAGCCGGTATAAAAAAACCCGCGTACGGCGCGGGTTTTTTTATCTCTGGTAAAGGTTAACTTAGAATTCAGTCTACCAGTATACCGCGCACACTAAAGGCGATTAGTAGTAGGCTTAGTAGACGGAAATTGTGGATCATGTAAGTCAACCTTTGAAAATCTGTTAAACGAGTATTATCGGTTCGATATATTTATTGATACGTTATCTGCAAAACAATGTCAAGCAGCATAAATAATGACTTAAGAATAAATAATATTCATTGATGGTTCTTTTTTTGACCTGCATTTAGCCTTAGTGACTATTTTTTACATTTTTAGCGATGCTTTTATCTATTTTTCGTATCAATATATGAAGTAAAATCCGGCCTTAATGGATAATAGATATGATGTTTGTGCTTTTACGCAGATGTTCATTGAAGAGACAGGGATGAAATGAGTATTCACTATGGTGTTCTTAGATATATAAATAATAACTACATTTTAATAAAAATAAACTTTCTGAAAATAATTATAGATATTTATTTCTGATGGAAAATTTATTTTCGATGAATTTTAGCGATATATAAAAAGTTGGTTTTAGCCCACATAGGTTTGGTAATTGGAATACTGTCATTTTACTATTGAATTATTTATGATTGTTATTCTGTTATTATCGGCTGATTTTTATACCTAATTCGCTAAGGTAAATTGAAATTCATAGGGTATAGATAAGAATATGTCGTACGCATATTTCTTATACAAGGAACAATCTCAATTAAATTATAACTAATTGGGTAAATGCTCTCATTAATTGATAATGGCTTTTTAAAATGTTGAAATTTTGCATGGTAAAATCGCCAATATTCATTCCTTAATGAGAACGCTGTAATAAATATAGTGGAGTGAAATTAAATAATGGCTGGATACAACTCAGTAACTACGGATATGGGAAGAAAAGAACCATGTGAAGTTCAATTGCGTAGTGTAGATCTCAATTTGCTTACTGTTTTTGATGTTGTTATGCAAATGCAGAACATTACACGCGCGGCTCAGGCATTAGGTATGTCACAGCCAGCGGTCAGTAACGCAGTTTCCCGCTTAAAAACGATGTTTGATGATGAGTTATTTGTGCGCCATGGGCGGGGTATTCAGCCAACAGCAAGGGCAAAGCAGCTTTTCGGACCACTTAGGCAGGCACTTCAGATTGTGCATAATGAATTACCCGGTGCCGGGTTTGATCCCGATAATAGTACAAGGACATTTAATCTTTCTATTTGCAGCCCACTTGATATCCGTTTAGCTGCTCAAATTGTTGGAGAAATAAAAAAACACTCTCCCAATATTGATGTGGTGATTAAAACACAAATTAGCGACAATATTGAGAGACAATTAAAATATCAGGAAATAGAATTTGTTATCAGTTATACCAAATTTGAACATGCTGATTTTCAGCATTTCCCATTATTTAATGACGAGTTGGTTCTGGCTGTTTCCCAAAAACATCCCAGAGTTAGTGAATGTATCAATCAACAGCAATTGCTGGAAGAGAGACATGCGATTGTGACATTAGATAATACTGATTCATTCAGTAAGCCTTACTACGAAAATAGTGAATTATTGGATTCGGTCTCTTATCAGGGAACAGATTTAAATAGTGTTCTCAATATTGTGTCTCAGACTTATCTGGTTGCTATAGCTCCCAAATGGATGGTTGAACACTATTCCAAACAATTAAATATACGAGCGGTATCGCTGTCCAATAGTGACATTTCTTGTCCTTGTTATTTGATATGGCACGCTTCTATGAACAGAGATAAAGGACACCAATGGATGAAATCGTTACTGAGAGATCTGAGTGAACAGGAATAAGGTGGTATTTTACTCTACTTATCTATAGTTATCTGATAAATCCTGCAAACTTCCCCCGTCAGGGGGGAGACGATCTTAAAAATATTCTTCCCCCTTTCATCAGGAATGGGTAGACTGCGCGAAAATAGC
This sequence comes from Xenorhabdus cabanillasii, assembly GCF_003386665.1. Classification (NCBI taxonomy): domain Bacteria; kingdom Pseudomonadati; phylum Pseudomonadota; class Gammaproteobacteria; order Enterobacterales; family Morganellaceae; genus Xenorhabdus; species Xenorhabdus cabanillasii. Next base: position 2,178,058 of record NZ_QTUB01000001.1, read on the forward strand.
TAACACATGTAAGCTGAAAAGTAGTCAGTTATCTTTGCTGAATATGATGAACCGAAGATTTAGAACAGGAATATATTGTGATAACAAATTCTTTGCACTCCTATCACTTGATCACGCGATTACAGCAGCAAATCAGCAAGTATCCTGAAAAGATTGCATTTCGCCAATGGTCACCATCACAACAGTTTGAAATGAGCTGGCAGGATGTCGACAGGAAAACAAAATCTATCGCAAAATCTTTGTTATCGCTTGGTGTGGAGATTCAGGAAAAAGTCGGTATTTTTGCGCATAACTCAATGGCATGGTCACTGGCAGATCTGGCTATCTTACAGCTACGTGCTGTCACTGTACCGCTTTATTCCACCAGTAGCCGTGATCAGGCTGCATTTATTCTTAATGATGCCGGCGTACGAGTATTATTCGTTGGAGGACAGGAACAATATGATGTTGCGATGACTCTGATAGCGTTGTGTCCGCAGCTTAATCATCTGGTTGTATTGGATGAATCTGTTGATTTACAGGAATGTCCGCAAGCATTGTATTTATCGGCATTTATTGCGACCGATTGGTCACAGTATCAATCTGAACTCGATAGTCGTATCGCAGAGCAGAATTTGTGTGATCTCTTTACTCTGATTTATACCTCAGGCACAACAGGAGAGCCTAAAGGTGTCATGCTGGATTACCAGAATGTGGCTGCTCAACTTTATCTGCATGACCAGCGATTAACGCTGACTGAGCAGGATGTATCTCTGAGCTTTCTGCCGTTATCTCATATTTTTGAGCGTGCATGGAGTTATTACGTCATGCATACGGGCGCTTTGAATGTTTATCTGACTGACACAAATTTTGTGCGTGAGGCGATGGTTGATGTGCGACCGACAGTGATGTGCTCTGTCCCCCGTTTTTATGAAAAAGTATATAGTGCGATCTTTGAAAAAGTTTCCCGTGCTCCGTTTTGGCGCAGAATGATTTTTCACTGGGCGATCAAACGGGGTGAAAGTCGTTGGTTACGTCAATTAAACAGTAAGAAAGGATGCCCATTTTCTTTATGTGGCGAAAAACTGGCAGATCGATTGGTATTGGGTAAACTCCGCCAGATATTGGGCGGCCGGATCCGTTTTCTGCCAGTCGCAGGAGCACGCCTTGACGATTCCATCATGCATTTCTTCTTGTCTGTTGGGCTCAATATCAAGTATGGCTATGGTATGACGGAAACTTGTGCCACCGTTTCCTGTTGGGAAGAAAAAAATTATCTTTTAGGCTCAATTGGTAATCCATTACCCGGAATCGATGTTCGTATTAGTACTGAGGGCGAAATTCAGGTTCGTGGCCCAATCGTGATGAAGGGATATTTTAACCGGCCGGAAGAAACTGTTCATGCCTTCACCGAAGATGGTTGGTTGCGCACCGGAGATGCAGGAGGGTTAGATGATAAAGGTAATTTGTTCATTACAGAACGCCTGAAAGATTTAATGAAAACATCAACGGGAAAATATATTGCTCCACAATTGATTGAAGGGACGTTAGGTCAGGATCGTTTTATTGAACATATTGCTGTTATTGCTGATACCCGTCAGTTTGTTTCCGCACTGATTGTGCCCAGTTATGAAGCACTGGAGGATTACGCAAAATCCATTAATCTCCATTATCACAATCGCCTTGAATTACTCCGTAATCATCAGGTTATTGAATTATTTGAACAACGCCTGAAAGAATTACAAAAAAATATTGCGAAATTCCACCGGGTGAAACGGTTTACTCTGTTGCCAGAGGCTTTTTCCATGGAAAAAGGTGAATTAACACCGACACTAAAATTGCGGCGTAAGGTGATCTCACAACATTATCAGAGTGAAATTGAATCTATGTATCGGGACTGAAGAGAAATAGCAAAAAAATTATTGAAAAATATAGCATAAAAACACGTAGTTTCTGGTTCAAATTAGCTCAATGGCAATATCTTTATTAAAAAAATGTTTTTAGTATGTGAATTGATGTTTGATAACCTTGGTATCTAACGTTATGTTAATGGTTCAGTGTATTCATGAAATGAACATTATTAAGTACGCTTATTAAATATTCACTTTATATAAATAAGAAATGGAATAAGTAAGGTTGTTTCTCATGATGGCCTTATGAAGTTCTGACATTAACTTGCAAACAGAGCCTGGAGGCAAACTCAATGGAGATGTTGTCAGGAGCCGAAATGGTCGTCAGATCGTTAATCGATCAGGGCGTTGAACATGTATTCGGTTATCCGGGCGGGGCAGTTCTGGATATTTATGATGCCCTGCATACGGTTGGGGGAATAGAGCATATTCTGGTTCGTCATGAACAGGGAGCTGTTCATATGGCAGATGGATATACTCGTTCAACGGGAAAAACAGGGGTTGTATTGGTCACTTCAGGGCCAGGAGCAACCAACGCTATCACGGGAATTGCAACAGCCTATATGGATTCAGTTCCGATGGTCGTGCTGTCTGGTCAGGTGCCCAGCTCTCTGATAGGTAATGATGCTTTTCAAGAATGTGATATGGTAGGGATCTCCCGTCCTATCGTAAAACATAGTTTTCTGGTGAAGAAAGCAGAAGATATCCCAAGTACAATCAAAAAAGCCTTCTATCTGGCGGCAAGCGGTCGTCCAGGGCCGATTGTTATTGATTTTCCAAAGGATACCGTCAATCCAGCACTGAAATTTCCATATGTTTACCCAGAAAAAATCAGTATGCGTTCTTATAACCCCACGATACAGGGGCATAAGGGACAAATTAAGCGTATGCTGAAAACACTGCTGGATGCGAAAAAGCCAGTGCTGTATGTGGGCGGTGGCGCCATCAGTTCTGGGTGTTCACCGCAATTGCTGAAACTGGCGGAGCGTTTTCATATTCCTGTTGTCAGTTCGCTGATGGGGCTTGGTGCTTTCCCGGCGACTCATCGGCAGAGTCTGGGAATGTTGGGAATGCATGGCACGTTTGAAGCCAATAATGTAATGCACAATTCTGATGTTATTTTTGCTGTGGGAGTACGTTTTGATGATCGTACTACCAATAATCTTGCTAAATATTGCCCGAAAGCGACGGTATTACACATTGATATCGATCCGACATCGATTTCTAAAACTGTAACGGCTGATATTCCGATTGTGGGTGATGCCAGACAGGTACTTGGTCAGATGCTGGAGTTGTTGGATACAACGGAAGATACACAAGACCCGGATGCCATAAAAGATTGGTGGTTTTCCATTGAACAGTGGCGTAGCCGCAAGTGCCTTGATTATGATCGCACCAGTCCGAAAATAAAACCGCAGGCGGTGATTGAAACCCTTTATCGCCTGACCGAAGGAAAAGCCTATCTCGCATCAGATGTTGGCCAGCATCAGATGTTCGCCGCACTGCATTATCCATTTGATGAACCAAGACACTGGATTAACTCCGGTGGCTTAGGAACCATGGGATTTGGTTTGCCGGCAGCACTGGGTGTTAAGTTGGCGAAACCGCAAGCGACAGTTGTATGTGTGACAGGAGATGGCAGTATTCAGATGAATATTCAGGAACTGTCCACTGCATTACAGTATGGTTTGCCGGTGCTGGTACTGAATTTAAACAATCGTTTTTTAGGGATGGTGAAACAGTGGCAGGATATAATTTATGCAGGTCGCCACTCTCAATCCTATATGGAGTCACTACCTGATTTCGTCAAATTAGCAGAGGCTTATGGTCACATTGGTGTATCCATCCAAACGTATGATGAACTGGAAAGTAAACTGACTCAGGCTTTGCGTGAAGTGACTGAAAACCAGCGTCTGGTTTTTGTTGATGTTACCGTTGATGAAACAGAACACGTTTATCCAATGCAGATCCGGGGCGGAGCAATGGATGAGATGTGGTTAAGCAAAACAGAGAGGACCTGATCATGCGCCGGATTTTGTCTGTATTACTTGAAAATGAATCGGGAGCATTGTCTCGAGTGGTGGGACTGTTTTCCCAACGTGGCTATAATATTGAAAGTCTGACAGTGGCACCAACGGAAGACCTAACATTGTCACGTATGACTATTCAAACCAAAGGCGATGCTAAGGTACTAGAGCAGATTGAAAAACAACTGCACAAGCTGGTGGATGTTTTGCGGGTCAATGAGTTAACTGCCGGAGCTCATGTTGAACGTGAAATTATGCTGGCGAAGTTGCAGGCCAGTGGATATGGACGTGAAGAAATCAAACGTAGCACAGATATCTTTCGCGGGCAGATCGTTGATGTCACTTCAACGTTATATACCGTCCAGTTGGTGGGCACGAGCGAAAAACTGGATGCGTTTCTTGATACTGTGCGGGAGGTTGCAGAAATCGTGGAAGTTGCACGTTCAGGCGTTGTTGGCGTCAGCCGTGGTGAGAAAATTATGCGATGAAAGATCGCAATCTGCGGGTTAATATACAGATATTTACCGGGCCCTACTGTAAGGTAGGGCTTTTTCTATCATATTACTGAGAGGTTAATGTGAAACTGGATGAGATCGCCCGCTTAGCAGGGGTTTCACGTACTACGGCCAGTTATGTTATCAATGGTAAAGCTAAACAGTATCGTGTCAGCGATAAAACAGTAGAAAAAGTGATGGCAGTGGTCAGGGAGCATAACTACCATCCTAATGCTGTTGCCGCTGGTCTTCGGGCAGGGCGTACCCGTTCAATTGGTTTAGTGATACCGGATTTGGAAAACACGAGCTATACCCGTATTGCCAACTATCTTGAACGTCAGGCGCGGCAACGCGGATATCAATTATTGATAGCCTGTTCTGAAGATCAGCCCGATAATGAAATGCGTTGCGTTGAACATCTTTTGCAACGGCAAGTGGATGCTATTATTGTTTCCACTGCTCTTCCTCCTGAACATCCATTTTATCAGCGTTGGGCAAATCGCTCTCTGCCGATTATCGCACTTGATCGTGCATTGGATAGTGAACATTTTGTCAGTGTTGTCGGGGATGATCTTGAAGATGCGAAAATGCTGGCACAGGAGTTACGTCAATTCCCGTCAGAATCTGTTCTTTACTTGGGGGCACTGCCTGAATTATCAGTTAGTTTCTTACGCGAGCAAGGGTTCCGCGAAGCATGGGAAAATGATCCACGTGAAGTGAACTATCTTTATGCGAACAGTTATGAACGTGAAGCCGCAGCAGAAGTTTTTGCTTCATGGCTGGAAAATAATCCAGTGCCTCAGGCGTTATACACAACTTCATTTGCCTTGCTACAGGGAGTGATGGATACCATTCTTAAGCGCAGTGGACGATTGCCGGAGCAATTGGTCATTGCAACATTTGGGGATCATGAATTACTCGATTTCCTTGAATGTCCGGTATTATCAGTGGCACAACGCCATCGTGATGTTGCCGAACAGGCTCTGTCGCTGGTATTAGCCAGTCTGGATGAAAAACAGAACCCAGCTCCGGGAATAACACGTATGCGCCGTCATTTATGTCGCCGTGGAAGTTTGAGCCGTAAAGTCTGATTGTGTGCCCTCATGTAATATGAGGGTGCTATATCATGTACCTAAAACCATTTAAATAGGTTCGTTGACTTAATTTTGAGATTATTCTGACTAAAATTTTTCTGAACAAAAATCTATGAGTGAAAAAATGGCTAACATGCTATTGAGGGTAAAAAAAAATAGATTTTTTCTTTTAAAATGACATTATAAATGAATGTTATTTCTTTAATGAGAGAAAATATCCTATTTACTTGATATTAAAATAATTGTAGTTTTTGGTATTCTATTTTATTTCATTTTATTATTACTTTTTATACTATTTTAACTTGAGTATATTTTTATTATTGATAGATTACCACTGATTAACAATTGGGCAATAATGAGATATAGATTACATAAATTAATTTAAGTAATAATTATTTGCCCTCAAAAAATTTTTTCAGGTTAACCCCGTCAGTATCATTAAATAATTCATATTTATCATGGTGTTATATTTTATTAATATTACCAAATCTGAAAAATCCTTCTTTTTCTCTCTTAAATCTTTCTGTAAATCTAGCTAAAGCACACTGGCTCTGGCTTGACAAGGTTTTCATACCATCCGTAAACTCTTAATTGTGGTGATTTGTGGGATAATGTGGAGATTTAGGCCACCAAGGGGTAACCTGAGTATGTTTCGTGGAGCAACGCTGGTTAATCTCGATACTAAAGGGCGACTTACTGTACCTGCCCGATATAGGGAAACACTGAATACGGAATCAAAAGGTCAAATGGTTTGTACAATTGATCTTCATCAGCCGTGTCTGTTGCTTTATACATTACCCGAATGGGAAATCATCGAAGAAAAATTATCTCGCTTATCCAGCATGAACCCAGCTGAACGTCGCGTTCAACGTTTGTTATTAGGACACGCTAGTGAATGCCAAATGGACAGTGCAGGGCGTCTTTTGTTAGCCAATACATTGCGTCAGCATGCAGGGTTAACAAAAGAAGTCATGCTGGTTGGGCAATTTAATAAATTTGAATTGTGGGATGAACAAGTCTGGTATCAGCAGGTACAGAGTGATATCGCTGCTGAACAATCCACACATGAACCTTTATCAGCAAGGCTACAGGATTTATCACTATAAACATGGCAAATAGTCATTTTAAGCACACCAGTGTATTACTGGATGAAGCTGTCAATGGATTGAATATCCAGGAAGATGGAATTTATATTGATGGAACATTCGGGCGAGGGGGGCACTCTCGCCTGATTTTATCAAAGTTGGGGCCGAATGGTCGTTTGATGGCAATAGATCGCGATCCACAGGCCATTGAAGCATCAAAAGCAATTACTGACCCGCGTTTCTCTATTACTCATGGGCCATTTTCAGATTTGGCTACCTATGTAAGAGATGCAGGTCTGGCTGGAAAAATTGATGGTATTTTGCTGGATTTAGGGGTGTCTTCACCGCAACTGGATGATCCTGAACGTGGTTTCTCATTTATGCGTGATGGGCCTCTGGATATGCGGATGGATCCCACCCGGGGACAATCAGCCTCAGAATGGTTGATGAAGACTGAAGCAGATGATATTGCGTGGGTACTGAAAACTTTTGGTGAAGAACGTTTTGCCAAACGAATTGCGAGAGCTATTGTTGCCCGCAATCAGGAAGAACCCATCACGCGGACCAGAGAATTGGCAGAGCTAATTGCTCAGGCGAGTCCAATTAAGGAGAAACATAAGCATCCTGCGACACGCAGTTTTCAGGCTATCAGGATCTACATTAACAGTGAACTGGAAGAAATAGAACGTGCATTGGAAGGTGCATTACAGGTTTTAGCACCACAAGGGCGATTATCAGTCATCAGTTTCCACTCGTTGGAAGATCGCATAGTGAAACGCTTTATCCAGCAACATAGTCAGGGGCCACAGGTTCCAGCAGGTTTGCCTCTTACCGAAACGCAATTAAAAGCATTAGGGGGGCGTAGTCTGAAATCAATTGGCAGGTTGAAACCCTCAGGGGATGAAGTGGCAACCAATCCGAGAGCAAGAAGCTCGGTATTGCGATTTGCTGAAAAGGCAGGTGAATAATGGCAGGTGAACGTCATGGATTAGTGGGAGTCATTGGCAGCGATTTAATCCGCAATGCCAAAATCCCATTGATTTTACTGGTAGCTGTAGTGATTTCAGCGATCAGTGTTGTGACGGTCACCCATCAGACCCGCTTATTGACTGTGGAGAAAGAACGTCAGGCAATTCAGATTGATGTTCAGGATATTGAATGGCGTAACTTGCTCCTTGAAGAAAATGCATTGGGTGACCACAGTCGGATCGAATCTATAGCGACTGAAAAATTTCATATGCAACATGTCGATCCGGTACAAGAAAACATTGTGATTACTCAATAAGTCCAGTTGACAACTAAAAGGTAGGCGATGAAAGCTGCACGCTCTTTAAAGTTGAAAAAACAAGAAGATAAAGCCAGTTTTGTCAGATGGCGTTTTGTCTTGCTGTGTGGAGGCATTTCGCTTGCTTTAATCGGGCTTTTGATTCGAGTGGCTTATTTGCAGATCATTAATCCTGACCGTTTGGTGAAAGAAGGGGATTCCCGCTCTCTGCGTGTCCAATCTATTCCGACTGCCCGTGGCATGATTAACGATCGTAATGGACGCCCACTGGCAGTCAGTGTACCTGTAGATGCTGTCTGGGCGGATCCGAAAGAAATCTCTAACAAAGGGGGTATTACGGATGATACCCGTTGGCGGGCGTTGGCTGATGCGCTCTCCATTCCTCTTGATCAGTTAACCAGTAAGATTAATGAATACCCTAAAGGGCGTTTTGTTTATCTTGCTCGTCAAGTTAATACCTCTATTGGTGATTATGTTGGAAAACTGAAACTTCCGGGTATCTATTTGCGTCAGGAGTCCCGCCGTTATTATCCGGCAGGGCAGGTGACTGCACATATTATTGGTGTGACCAATATTGATGGCAATGGTATCGAGGGGGTGGAAAAGAGCTTTGATAGCTGGCTGACAGGTAAGCCGGGAACCCGGACTGTCCGTAAAGATCGCACCGGACGAGTTATTGAAGATGTTTCATCTGTAGACAGAAAAGCTGCTCATGATTTGGCTCTCAGTATTGATGAGCGTCTTCAGACTTTGGTTTATCGGGAATTGACGAAAGCTGTGATACTTAACAAGGCGGAATCTGGTTCTGCCGTATTGGTAGATGTTAACACCGGCGAAGTGTTGGCAATGGCAAACAGTCCGTCTTATAACCCGAATAATCTGGCGGGAACACCAAAAGATGCCATGCGTAATCGTGCCATTACTGATATGTTCGAACCCGGTTCTACAGTGAAACCGCTGGTTGTGATGAGTGCGCTGAATAGTGGCATTGTTAAAGAAAATACCGTGTTGGATACCAGACCTTACCGATTGATGTATGGTTCGAGGGGACATGAAATCAAAGACGTAGCTCCACGTCCTGAGTTAACCATCACGGGGATTTTACAGAAGTCGAGTAACGTTGGTGTTTCTAAACTGGCGTTAGCGATGCCTGCCTCGGAGCTGGTAGATGTTTATTACCGCTTTGGGATGGGAAAACCGACCGATTTGGGGTTGGTCGGAGAAAAGAGTGGTGTATTTCCAAAAAATAGACAACGGTGGTCTGATCTTGAGAGGGCCACCTTCTCTTACGGCTATGGGCTGATGGTAACACCGTTACAGTTAGCGCGAGTCTACGCAACAATAGGTAGCTTCGGTATTTATCGCCCATTGTCAATTACCAGGGTCGATCCCCCAGTTCCGGGTACTCGAGTATTTCCTGAGAATATCATGCGTACAGTGATACACATGATGGAGAGTGTGGCATTGCCTGGTGGAGGTGGGGTGCGTGCGGCAATAAAAGGCTACCGCATTGCAATCAAAACCGGTACGGCGAAAAAAGTCGGGCCGGATGGTAAATATGTCAATAAATATATCTCTTATACCGCAGGAGTTGCGCCTGCGAGTAATCCACGTTTTGCACTGGTTGTGATTGTCGATGATCCACAAGCAGGTAAATATTATGGTGGTGCAGTTTCAGCGCCTATTTTCGGCAACATCATGAGTGGTGTTCTCCGTACGATGAACGTTGAGCCCGATGCATTGCCTGCGGACGATAAAAAAGAGTTCGTGGTTAATAACTAATTTGTGATGAATAAATAAAGAGGATAAAAGTGGAAGATCGTAATTTGCGCGATTTATTGGCTCTTTGGGGAGTTGATGCTCCTGAGCTTCCGCTGCGAGAAATGACATTGGACAGCCGCAAAGTGGCTGCCGGAGATCTGTTTGTTGCGATTAAAGGGCATCAGACAGATGGTCGAAAATACATTCCTCAAGCCATCGCTCAAGGGGTTGCTGCGGTGATCGCTGAAGCGAAGGGAAAAGCGGATAACGGCACCATTCAGGAAATACACGGTGTTCCGGTTATCTATTTTGATGATTTAAATAATAAACTGTCGAAATTAGCAGGTGAATTTTATCAACATCCGGGTAATAAATTAAAACTGGTAGGTGTGACGGGAACCAACGGTAAGACCACGACAACACAATTATTGGCACAGTGGAGTCAGGCTCTTGGAGAAACCAGTGCGGTAATGGGCACGGTAGGGAATGGCCTGCTAGGTATGACAGTTCCCAGTGAAAATACCACAGGCTCCGCCGTTGATATTCAGCTTGATTTACAACAGCTCGTCAATCAGAAAGCGACTTTTGCAGCAATGGAAGTTTCTTCACACGGCCTGATTCAAGGGCGAGTAGCTGTATTACCTTTTCAGGCTGCTGTTTTCACTAACTTAAGCCGTGATCATCTTGACTATCACGGTGACATGAAAAATTACGAAGAAGCCAAATGGTTGTTGTTCAGTAACCATGATGTCAAACAGAAGATTATTAATGCCGATGATGAGGTTGGGCTGAAATGGCTCTCTTGTCTGCCAGAAGCCGTTGCTGTCACGATGGAAAATCGTTTGCCGGAAAGTTGGCAGGGGCGTTGGTTATCAGCGGAGGGAATTCGTTATCACGATAAAGGTGCCTCCATTGCATTTAACTCTGGCTGGGGAGCAGGAACTATCGAGAGTCCTCTGATGGGGGCTTTTAATGTCAGCAACCTGCTATTGGCGATTGCAACACTATTATCACTGCAATATCCATTGGAAAAACTGTTGAAGACGGCATCTTGTCTGATGCCAGTCTGTGGACGTATGGAAGTCTTTTCGGCATCAGGTCATCCTACAGTTGTCGTGGATTATGCTCACACGCCTGATGCATTGGAAAAAGCACTGGCTGCCGCACGGCTGCATTGTAAGGGGCAGCTTTGGTGTGTATTTGGTTGTGGAGGGGATCGCGATAAAGGCAAACGTCCACTGATGGGAGGCGTTGCGGAACAACAGGCTGACCGGATTGTTGTTACTGATGATAACCCTCGTAGTGAAGAGCCTCAGTCCATTGTTGCGGATATTTTGGCAGGTTTCATCAACCCGGGAAGTGCAATGGTTATTCATGGGCGTGTTGAAGCTGTCACCAGTGCCATCATGCAGGCGGGTGAGGAAGATGTCGTGCTGGTAGCAGGTAAAGGCCATGAGGATTATCAACTAGTGGGTAATCGTCGGCTGGATTACTCAGATCGCCTGACGGTTGCACGTCTATTGGGGGTAGCCGCATGATCCCATTGACACTCCAGCAACTGGCACAAGTTACAGAAGGAACGCTACATTGCGTTTCCGAACAACAGGCTGCTACAGCTCAGATTCAATCTGTAGAAACTGATAGCCGCAAAATAGCTCGTGGTGATCTGTTCATTGCTTTAAAAGGGGAAAATTTTGATGCCCATCACTTCGCGGCTGATGTTGCGAAACGGGGAGCAGGGGCATTATTGGTTAGCCGGCTTCTTGAGCTTGATTGTCCTCAAGTGCTCGTGCAGGACACCCGTTTGGCAATGGGCAAACTGGCAAGCTGGGTTCGTCAGCAAAGTAATGCGCGAGTTGTTGCATTGACCGGTTCTTCCGGCAAAACATCGGTGAAAGAGATGGCCGCCGCGATTTTGCGTCAATGTGGTAATACGCTGTATACCGCGGGGAATTTCAATAACGATATCGGTGTGCCATTAACCCTGTTCAGACTCACTCAGGAGCACCAGTTTGCCGTGATTGAGTTGGGCGCTAACCACATTGGTGAAATTGCTTATACCACTGAAATGGTACGTCCTGAAAGTGCACTGGTAAATAACCTGTTTTCCGCTCACCTGGAAGGATTTGGCTCGTTGGCGGGAGTTGCAAAAGCAAAAGGTGAAATTTTTGTAGGGCTTTCACCAACAGGAACCGCCATTATCAATCTGGAGAGCAACGACTGGCATAACTGGCAGCAGAATATCAGTGAGCAACAGACAGTATGGCGTTTTTCTATTACCCCGACAGCAGGAGCTGATTTTTACGCGACAGATATTCAAGAGCAGTTGTTGGAAACGCATTTTTGCCTGCATACACCAATTGGAAGTCGTAACGTCATATTACCGCTACCCGGCAAACATAATATTGCCAATGTGTTAGCTGCCAGTGCGCTGGCGATTTCCGTGGGGGCCTCCCTTGACAATATTCACGCTGGTCTATTGGAGTTGAAAGCTGTCCCAGGGCGTTTATTCCCTGTTCATTTGGCCGAGGGAAAGATGGTACTGGATGACACCTATAATGCCAATCCGGGTTCTATGATTGCCGCAGCGCAAGTGTTATCCCGGATGCCGGGTTATCGCGTGATGGTTGTCAGCGATATGGGTGAATTGGGAGAACAGGCGGTTGAGTGTCACCGTCAGGTTGGTGAAGCCATAGCATCTGCAAATATTGATCAACTCATTAGCGTCGGACCTTTAAGTGTACATATCTCTGATGCAAGTGGGCGGGGGCAGCATTTTGCAAACAAGGCTGAATTAGTTGCAGCTCTGCTTCCTTTACTGAAAAAATACGAAACGGTTTCTGTATTAATTAAAGGTTCACGCAGTACCAAAATGGAAGAGGTAGTGGACTCGTTGAAGGAGAACTTCCAATGTTAGTTTGGTTAGCCGAATATCTGGTTAAATATCACACCGGTTTTAACGTCTTTTCCTATCTGACGTTCAGAGCCATTGTCGGCTTGCTGACTGCATTGTTTATTGCGCTGTGGATGGGGCCAACTTTAATTGCTTACCTGCAAAGATTACAGATTGGTCAGGTCGTGCGTAATGACGGGCCGGAATCCCATTTAAGTAAGCGCGGAACCCCGACTATGGGCGGGTTGTTGATCCTGTTCTCCATTACCATTTCTGTTCTGTTATGGGCACGTCTGGATAATCCTTACGTTTGGTGCGTACTGGTCGTTCTGCTGGGTTATGGAATCGTAGGGTTCGTTGATGATTATCGGAAAGTTGTGCGTAAAGATACCAAGGGACTGATTGCCCGCTGGAAATACTTCTGGCAATCCGTACTGGCACTGGGTGTGGCATTTACAATGTACAGCATTGGTAAAGATACACCAGCAACACAACTGGTTGTGCCATTTTTCAAAGAGGTGATGCCGCAGCTTGGTCTGCTGTATATCCTGTTGACTTATTTCGTAATTGTAGGCACCAGTAATGCCGTTAACCTGACGGATGGTCTGGATGGATTGGCAATTATGCCAACAGTGTTTGTAGCAGCTGGCTTTGCATTGGTGGCGTGGGCGACAGGTAATGTTAATTTCGCTAACTATCTGCACATTCCATATTTAAGCCGTGCAGGTGAGCTGGTGATTGTTTGTACCGCAATTGTCGGAGCAGGGTTGGGTTTCTTGTGGTTCAACACTTATCCGGCCCAAGTATTTATGGGAGATGTCGGCTCATTGGCTTTGGGCGGGGCACTGGGAACCATTGCGGTATTACTGCGTCAGGAATTCCTGCTGGTCATTATGGGCGGAGTATTCGTTATGGAAACGCTGTCCGTCATTTTGCAGGTTGGTTCGTTCAAGTTACGAGGACAACGTATTTTCCGCATGGCACCTATTCATCACCACTATGAACTGAAAGGCTGGCCAGAACCGCGGGTTATTGTGCGTTTCTGGATTATTTCTTTGATGCTGGTGCTGATTGGTCTGGCAACATTAAAGGTACGTTAATCATGACTAACTATATGACTAACAACATTGTGCCTGACAACACGGCTCCCAACTATATTGCTTCTAACTATATTGCTTCTAACTACATAGATAAAAAAGTTGTCATAGTTGGGTTGGGGTTAACCGGGCTTTCTTGTGTCGATTTTTTCATGGCGCGCGGTGTGATCCCACGTGTGATAGATACCCGTAGCGTGCCGCCGGGAATTGATAAGTTAGCTAATAACATTGAATGTCATACAGGCAGTTTCAATACCCAATGGTTGATGGAAGCCGGCTTAATTGTCTCCAGCCCGGGTATTGCACTGGCAACACCTGAATTGCGGGCAGCGGCTGATGCCGGGGTTGAAATTGTCGGAGATATTGAACTGTTTTGTCGTGAAGCAACAGCACCAATTGTGGCTATCACCGGTTCAAATGGCAAAAGTACAGTGACCAGTCTGGTTGGTGAAATGGCAAAAGAAGCGGGATGGCAGATTGGTGTAGGTGGTAACATCGGCATCCCGGCTTTAGCGCTGTTGAAACAATTGCCTAAACAGCCACCGTGCCAGCTATATGTGCTGGAGCTTTCCAGTTTTCAGCTTGAAACGACTTACAGCCTGCGGGCAGCCGCAGCGACAGTTTTGAATGTCACTGAAGACCATATGGTTCGTTACCCTGAAGGTTTGGCACAATACCGTGCTGCAAAACTGCGTATCTACGATCAGGCAAAAGTGTGTGTAGTGAATGCACAGGATGAGCTGAGCCTGCCAATGGCAGGTAAAGATAGCCGTTGTATCAGTTTTGGGGTAGGCCATGGTGATTATCAACTTGATAGTGAACATCAGCAATTGATCGTCAACCAACAACCACTGTTATCCACACAGGAAATGTGTCTGACCGGGCAACATAACTATACCAACGGACTTGCAGCATTAGCGCTGGCAGATGCTGTAGGTATACCCCGTGAGGCGAGCCTGCGGGCATTGCGAACTTATCAGGGGTTGGCGCATCGTTTTCAGGTGGTACACATGAGAAACGGTGTTCATTGGGTAAACGACTCTAAAGCAACAAATGTAGGCAGTACTCAGGCTGCGCTGAGTGGTCTGACCCTGGAAGGTACACTTTATCTTTTAGTGGGTGGAGATGGAAAAGAGGCGGATTTCACGTCACTCAGACCTTATGTATTAGGGAATAACATTCGCCTTTACTGTTTTGGTCGTGATGGCAATCAACTGGCACAGCTGCGCCCGGAAATCTCCAGATTGACGGATACGATGGAACAGGCGATGCGGGAAATTGCACCGAAATTGATTGCCGGAGACATGGTGTTATTGTCACCGGCTTGTGCGAGCTTTGATCAGTTTAATGGTTTTGAACATCGGGGCTGTGAATTCGCCCGTTTGGCGGAGGAGCTAGGCTAATGACCATTCCAGGCCTTGGTAAATTTAAAAATTGGCTGACGGATAATGTGGAGACCGATCCCACAGATATCGTCATGTATGATCGTACCCTGGTCTGGATGATATTCGGGTTAGTCGTGATTGGTTTTGTCATGGTGACATCAGCCTCAATGCCGGTTGGTCAGCGCCTTGCACAAGATCCATTTATCTTTGCGCGTCGCGATGCAATTTATCTGATTCTGTCGTTTAGTCTGTCACTTATCACACTACGCATTCCGATGGAGTTTTGGCAGCGTTACAGCAACGTCATGTTATTGGTTACGATCATGATGTTGATCGTGGTGTTGTTTGTTGGCAGTTCAGTTAATGGAGCATCACGTTGGGTAGCGATTGGCCCTCTGCGTATTCAGCCGGCGGAATTGTCGAAGTTATCGCTCTTTTGTTATCTCTCCAGTTATTTGGTGAGAAAAGTAGAAGAGGTGAGAAACAACTTCTGGGGATTCTGTAAACCGATGGGGGTCATGATTGCGCTGGCTATCTTACTGCTGGCACAGCCTGATCTGGGAACGGTGGTTGTGCTGTTTGTGATAACACTGGCTCTGCTGTTTCTGGCGGGGGCAAAATTATGGCAATTTCTTGCCATCATTGGCTGTGGGCTCTTTGCCGTAGTCGTGTTGATTGTGGCTGAACCATACCGGGTGCGCCGGGTGACCTCTTTCCTGAATCCATGGGATGATCCCTTTGGCAGTGGTTACCAGCTCACACAATCCCTGATGGCATTTGGTCGTGGAGATTTTTTTGGGCAGGGGCTGGGGAACTCTGTTCAGAAGCTGGAATACCTGCCGGAAGCCCATACTGACTTTATTTTCTCTATTTTAGGAGAAGAATTAGGTTATTTGGGTGTGGTTTTAGTGTTGGCAATGGTATTCTTCGTCGCTTTCCGCGCAATGATGATTGGCCGCCGGGCATTACAGCTTGATCAGCGTTTTGCCGGTTTTCTGGCATGTGCCATTGGTATCTGGTTCAGCTTTCAGGCATTTATCAATGTCGGTGCTGCTTCTGGAATGTTGCCGACGAAAGGGCTGACATTACCTCTTATAAGTTACGGTGGTTCGAGTTTGATCGTGATGTCAACAGCCATCGTTTTATTATTGCGAATTGACTATGAAGTGCGTCTGGCAAAAGCACAGGCGTTCGTAAGGAGCCCTAAATGAGTGGCAAAAACCGGCGGTTAATGGTAATGGCAGGCGGTACTGGAGGCCATGTGTTTCCGGGATTGGCGGTCGCCCATTATTTAAAAGAACAGGGCTGGGATATTCGCTGGTTAGGAACGGCTGATCGCATGGAGGCTGATTTAGTTCCGAAACATGACATAGATATTGAATTTATTCAGATTTCGGGATTGCGCGGTAAAGGGATAAAAGCGTTGCTTGCCGCCCCTGTCAGAATTTTTAAGGCGATCCGGCAGGCTAAAGCAATTCTCCAACACTATCAGCCGGATGTGGTGCTGGGAATGGGCGGATATGTTTCGGGGCCGGGCGGCATTGCAGCATGGCTGTGCGGTATTCCGGTTATTCTGCATGAGCAAAATGGCATTGCCGGATTGACTAACCGCTGGCTGGCGAAAATTGCGAAAACAGTCTTACAAGCATTTCCGGGAGCATTTCCTGAAGCACCTGTAGTTGGTAATCCTGTGCGTAAAGACGTATTGGCACTACCTGTGCCGCAAGAGCGTCTTGCAGGCAGACAAGGGCCTGTCCGCGTGTTGGTTGTTGGGGGGAGCCAGGGGGCGAGGATCCTGAACCAGACTATGCCGGAAGTGGCCGTACGCATGGGGGACAGCATCACTATATGGCATCAGGCAGGAAAAGGGGCGCAAGAAGAGACTCAGAAAAAATATGGGAACGCAGTTAGTTCTGAATTTAAAGTGACTGAATTTATTGATGATATGGCGCAGGCTTATGCGTGGGCCGATATCGTAGTATGTCGTTCCGGCGCATTGACTGTCAGTGAAGTATCAGCAGCAGGATTACCCGCGATTTTTGTGCCATTTCAACATAAAGATCGTCAGCAATACTGGAATGCCTTACCACTGGAGAAAGCAGGGGCGGCAAAGATACTCGAACAACCCCAATTTACGGCTGATGCTGTGGTGGAATTGCTGAAACAGTGGCAGCGCCCGCAATTGCGGGAAATGGCAGAAAAAGCCCGCTCCGTTGCCATTATTAATGCAACTGAACAAGTGGCTGCGGCATTAATTGATGCTGCCGAAAAATATTCAGGCCGTTCTAAATAGTTCTATGTGTTCTGAATAACAGCAGAACAGTGATGTAAACCTAACGAGTGAAGATTAAAACGTGAATATACAACAGTTGGCGAAACTAAGAGCTTCAGTGCCTGAAATGAGAAAAGTCAGGCATATCCACTTTGTTGGCATCGGTGGTGCTGGCATGGGTGGTATCGCCGAGGTGTTGGCTAATGAAGGTTACCAAATAAGTGGTTCTGATCTGGCTCCCAACCCTGTTACACAACAGCTGATTGCTCTGGGAGCAACCATTTATTTTAATCACCGTGCGGAAAACGTGCGTAATGCCAGTGTGGTTGTTGCATCCACTGCAATTCCTGCTGACAACCCGGAAATTATTGCTGCCCGTGAAGCACGTATTCCTGTTATCCGTCGTGCAGAAATGTTGGCAGAGCTGATGCGTTATCGGCATGGGATTGCGATTGCAGGAACACATGGTAAAACCACGACAACGGCGATGATTGCAGGCATCTATGCTCAGGCCGGCCTTGATCCTACATTTGTCAATGGTGGATTAGTCAAAGCAGTGGGGACTCATGCTCGTCTCGGTACTAGCCGTTACCTGATTGCAGAAGCGGATGAAAGCGATGCTTCTTTCCTGCATTTGCAGCCTATGATGGCTGTTGTGACTAATATTGAACCGGATCATATGGATACCTATCAGGGCGATTTCGAAAACCTGAAGCAATCATTTGTCAACTTTCTGCATAATTTGCCGTTTTACGGTCGTGCGGTGATGTGTGTCGATGATCCAGTTGTGAAGGAGTTAATTCCCCGCATCGGGCGTTATGTCACGACTTATGGTTTCAGCAAAGAGGCTGATGTTCGTATTACCCATTATGAACAAAAAGGTGCTCAGGGCTTTTTCACTATCAGTCGTGAAGATTCGCCTGAACTTCATGTCGTTCTGAATGCACCGGGGCGGCATAACGCGTTGAATGCCACTGCTGCGGTTGCGGTTGCGACCGAAGAAGGAATTGATGATGCCGCTATTCTGGCATCACTGGCTGAATTTCAGGGAACCGGCCGTCGTTTTGATTTTCTTGGCGAATTTTCCCTCAGGAATATTAATAGCAAAGAAGGCGGTGTGATGTTAGTGGATGATTATGGTCATCACCCGACCGAAGTTGATGCCACGATTAAAGCGGCACGAACTGGTTGGCCGGATAAACGTATTGTCATGGTATTCCAGCCTCATCGCTATACGAGAACGCGTGATCTGTATGATGATTTTGCCAATGTTTTAAATCAGGTGGATGTTTTATTAATGCTGGATGTGTATTCGGCAGGAGAAACGCCGATTCCGGGGGCGGACAGCCGTTCCTTATGTCGTACCATCCGAAGTCGAGGGAAGTTAGACCCTATATTTGTGTCAGAACCGGAACAAATTTCAGTCATGTTGTCACAAATAATGGAAAACAACGACTTAGTATTAGTACAAGGTGCCGGGAATATCGGTAAAATAGCGCGCAATTTGGCTGAAACAAAATTACAGCCATCTTTTAATGAGGGGGAGCATCATGGTTGATAAGGTCGCTGTTCTGTTTGGGGGAACTTCCGCTGAGCGTGAAGTTTCACTGCAATCGGGGCAAACTGTTCTGGCTGGGTTGAGAGAAGCAGGCATTAATGCACATCCAGTCGATACAAAATACTTTGATGTGACTAAACTCAAAGAAGAGGGGTACAGCAAAGTCTTTATTGCTCTGCATGGGCGTGGTGGAGAAGATGGTACATTGCAGGGTGTGTTGGAATTCTTGCAGATCCCCTATACCGGCAGCGGTGTAATGGCATCCGCCTTATCAATGGATAAATTGCGCACAAAACTGTTATGGCAGGGAGCAAAACTGCCCGTTCCCCCTTATGTCGTGATTAATCCTCAAAAATTTGAACAACTTAATGATTTTCGACTCAAAGAATATGTTCAAGAATTAGGGCTGCCACTTATGGTGAAGCCGAATCTGGAAGGTTCCAGTGTCGGTATGACCAAAGTGAATGACTATTCAGAGCTGCGTGGTGCATTGGAACTGGCGTTCCAATATGACACAGATGTACTGGTTGAGAAGTGGCTGTTTGGCCCTGAGTATACAGTAGCATTTCTTGGTGATGAGATTCTTCCCTCCATTCGGATTCAGGCACCGGAATTATTTTATGACTATGAAGCTAAATATATTTCCAACGAAACGAAATATTTCTGTCCAAGTGGTTTGAGTGCAGAAAAAGAGCAGGAGTTGGCTGATATTGCATCAAAAGCCTATAAGGTGCTGGGCTGCTGTGGCTGGGGACGGGTTGATATTATGGATGATGGCAATGGCAATTTCTATTTATTAGAAGCGAACACTTCTCCAGGTATGACGAGTCATAGTCTGGTGCCCATAGCTGCACGTCAGGCAGGCTTAAATTTTTCACAGTTAGTAGCGAGAATTCTGGAGCTGGCCGATTGATATGTCACAGGCAGCCCGGAATACGCGGGAGATTGAAGTTAGAAGCTCCCGCCCCAGTAATGGTTATTATCTGGCTGGGATCCTCTTCTTCTTGATAGTGGTTGGCACTATCACATGGGGAGGCTGGATGACATTAGAGTGGATGAAGGATCCAAACAGGCTGCCACTTTCAAAACTGGTACTGACCGGTGAGCGGCATTACACCACGAATGATGATGTCAGACAGGCCATTCTGTCACTGGGAACGCCTGAGACATTTATGACACAGGATGTGAATGTCATCCAGGAACAGATAGAGCAACTACCATGGATTCGGCAAGTCACTGTACGTAAACAGTGGCCTGATGAACTGAAAATTCATCTGGTAGAATACGTGCCTTATGTGCGTTGGAATGATACGCGTATGTTGGATGCGGAAGGAAGGGTGTTCAGTTTACCGATTGAGCGTAGTGCCGGGGGACATTATCCCATGCTCTATGGCCCGGAAGGCAAAGAAAAAGTCGTATTGGCAGAATATCGCATAATGGCTGTACAGCTTGCTGCACATAAAATGAAATTGAAAGCAGTGATCATGACGGCACGTAATTCTTGGCAACTGGTACTGGATAATGACATCCGGTTGGAGTTAGGCGTTAAAGATCAAGAAGAACGAATTCAACGTTTTATTGAACTTTATCCTGTCTTACAGAAAAACACGGAAAAACGTGTGGCCTATGTGGACTTACGTTATGACAGTGGTGCTGCGGTAGGTTGGGCCCCTTTATTAACTGATGCGCCGGCTTTAATGAACGGGCAAGAAAATAAATAGTGACTGGCAATAATACAGAGACAGGCAGAATAACGATGATCAAATCAACGGACAGAAAATTAGTAGTTGGCCTTGAAATCGGGACAGCAAAGGTATCTGCCCTGGTTGGTGAAATTCTGCCCGATGGTATGGTTAATATTATCGGAGTGGGAAGTTGTCCATCCCGCGGCATGGATAAAGGTGGTGTCAATGATCTTGAGTCAGTCGTTAAATGTGTTCAGCGTGCGATTGACCAGGCTGAATTAATGGCAGATTGCCAAATATCCTCAGTTTATCTGGCGCTATCTGGCAAGCATATTAGTTGTCAGAATGAGATTGGTATGGTGCCAATTTCAGAAGAAGAAGTGACACAGGATGATGTGGACAGTGTAGTCCATACCGCCAAATCAGTTCGTGTTCGCGATGAACACCGCATTTTGCATGTGATCCCACAGGAATACGCTATTGATTATCAGGAAGGGATCAAAAACCCAGTTGGGCTTTCTGGCGTGCGGATGCAGGCCAAAGTCCATTTGATTACCTGCCATAACGACATGGCGAAAAACATTGTAAAAGCTGTTGAGCGTTGTGGCTTGAAAGTTGACCAGCTTATTTTTGCAGGATTAGCAGCAAGTTATGCTGTTTTGACAGAAGATGAACGTGAATTAGGTGTATGTGTCGTTGATATCGGCGGCGGAACGATGGATATCGCTGTATACACTGGCGGTGCATTGCGTCATACCAAAGTGATCCCATATGCAGGAAATGTTGTTACCAGTGATATTGCTTATGCATTTGGTACACCTCCTAGTGACGCTGAAACCATCAAAGTGCGCCACGGTTGCGCGTTGGGTTCGATAGTCAGCAAGGATGAAAGCGTCGAAGTCCCAAGTGTGGGAGGGCGTCCTCCCCGTAGTTTACAACGCCAGACATTGGCTGAGGTTATTGAGCCACGTTATACCGAACTGCTGAATTTAGTAAATGATGAAATTTTGCGATTGCAGGAGCAGTTGCGTCAGCAGGGAGTAAAACATCATCTGGCCGCAGGTATCGTTTTAACAGGCGGGGGTGCTCAAATAGATGGATTGGCCGAATGTGCTCAACGGGTATTCCATACTCAAGTACGTATTGGTCGTCCCCTGAACATTACCGGCTTGACAGATTATGTGCAGGAGCCTTGCTACTCAACAGCAGTCGGACTTCTGCATTATGGCAAAGAATCCCACCTTGGCGGAGATTCTGATGCTGATAAAAGAACGTCAGTGGGCGGCTGGTTTAAAAAAGTCAGTAGCTGGCTGAGAAAAGAATTTTGATTTTTTATACAGAGGCCGTGAAAATGACGCCGGCCTCGACATAAAGGCACAAAACGGAGAGAAATTATGTTTGAACCACTGGAATTAACCAATGACGCGGTGATTAAAGTCATCGGCGTCGGCGGTGGCGGCGGTAATGCTGTTGAACATATGGTGCGTGAGCGTATTGAAGGTGTAGACTTCTTTGCGGTTAACACTGATGCTCAAGCGTTGCGCAAAACAGCTGTCGGTCAGACTATCCAGATTGGCAACGGCATTACAAAAGGATTAGGCGCTGGTGCAAACCCTGAAGTCGGTCGTACAGCGGCGGAAGAAGATCGCGAATCATTGCGTACTGCACTGGAAGGGGCCGACATGGTGTTTATTGCTGCCGGTATGGGCGGTGGTACAGGAACTGGGGCTGCTCCTGTTGTGGCTGAGATTGCCAAAGAACTTGGTATCCTGACTGTTGCTGTTGTCACCAAACCATTTAATTTTGAAGGCAAGAAGCGTATGGCCTTCGCGGAACAGGGTATCACTGAGCTGTCCAAACATGTGGACTCATTGATTACGATTCCAAATGACAAGTTACTGAAAGTACTAGGGCGTGGTATCTCTTTGTTGGATGCGTTTGGTGCAGCCAATGACGTACTGAAAGGTGCGGTTCAGGGTATCGCTGAACTGATCACCCGTCCCGGATTGATGAATGTTGACTTCGCTGACGTTCGTACCGTGATGTCTGAAATGGGTTATGCCATGATGGGCTCAGGTATTGCACAAGGTGAAGATCGTGCAGAAGAAGCGGCTGAAATGGCCATTTCCAGCCCATTGCTGGAAGATATTGATTTGTCTGGAGCGCGTGGTGTTCTGGTCAATATTACAGCAGGTTTTGATTTGCGTCTGGATGAATTTGAAACGGTCGGTAACACCATCCGTGCATTTGCTTCTGACAATGCAACGGTGGTTATCGGTACGTCACTGGATCCAGATATGAATGACGAGCTGCGTGTCACCGTTGTGGCTACCGGCATTGGGATGGATAAACGTCCTGAAATTACACTGGTAACTAACAACAAATCATCTCAATCAAGTACATTGGACCGTCGTTACCAGCAGATGCCTGGTGGAATGTCGTCATTGTCTGATGAGAATAAACCAGCTGCAAAAGTGGTTAATGATCAAAATACACAAACAAGTAAGGAACCTGATTATCTAGATATTCCGGCATTTTTGCGCAAGCAGGCTGATTGATAGCTAAAAAATTGGTTTCTCCGCTTTTTGTGTTAAAATATTCTGCCAATCATATTTTATAGTGATTGGCAGGATCGGTAACATTGCGAGATATAAACGATGATCAAACAAAGGACATTAAAGCGTATTGTTCAGGCGACAGGGGTTGGTTTACACACCGGTAAAAAAGTCACATTGACAATGCGTCCAGCGCCGGCTAATACCGGGGTCATCTATCGTCGTACTGACTTGAATCCTCCGGTAGATTTTCCGGCAGATGCCAAATCCGTGCGTGATACTA
This sequence comes from Xenorhabdus cabanillasii, assembly GCF_003386665.1. Lineage (NCBI taxonomy): Bacteria > Pseudomonadati > Pseudomonadota > Gammaproteobacteria > Enterobacterales > Morganellaceae > Xenorhabdus > Xenorhabdus cabanillasii. Next base: position 2,201,421 of record NZ_QTUB01000001.1, read on the forward strand.
TGCTCTGCACTTGTCTGGTCAATGAACAGAATGTGCGGATTTCAACCGTTGAGCACTTGAATGCGGCACTGGCGGGTCTGGGTATCGATAACATTATTATTGAAGTTGATGCACCAGAAATTCCAATTATGGATGGTAGCGCCAGCCCATTTGTTTTCCTGCTGTTGGATGCAGGTATTGAAGAGCTGAGCGTTGCGAAAAAATTTGTGCGCATGAAGGATAAAGTACGCGTGGAAGATGGTGATAAATGGGCTGAATTGGCACCATATCACGGTTTTAGTCTGGATTTTACCATTGACTTTAAACATCCCGCTATTGATTCCAGCTCTCAGCGTTATAGTCTGGATTTCTCTGCGGATTCTTTTGTTCGTCAGATTAGTCGTGCGCGTACTTTTGGATTTATGCGTGACATTGAGTATCTGCAATCTCAGGGCTTGTGCTTAGGTGGCAGCTTCGATTGCGCAATTGTGGTAGATGATTACCGCATACTCAATGAAGATGGCTTGCGTTTTGAAGATGAGTTTGTCCGACATAAGATGCTGGATGCCATCGGTGATTTGTTTATGTGTGGTTATAACATTATCGGTGCATTTACTGCGTTTAAATCAGGTCATGCATTGAACAATAAATTGCTGCAAGCAGTTCTGGCACAAGAAAGTGCCTGGGAATTTGTCACATTTGAAGATGAAACTGAAATGCCGTTGGCTTTCCGTGCTCCATCTACAGTGTTGGCATATTAATACAAATGTTATTAATACATACGTTATTGATAAAATATGTATTGAGAATATCCTTATGATTCATCAGTGGGTTATGTTATCTATTACACTTCTCTCGCTGATGTTTTTTATTCAGCGCTAGTCCCTTCTCTTGGCTGTACTGGTACTCTCTCCGGCCAGCGCAGCCAATCGTTCCAATTTCCTTTTCAACTTTTCAGGGCAGCGTTCAGCCAATACCATCAATGTTTCTGCACTTTCATGGCTTAACTGGCGCATTGGTAAATCCCGATTATCATTATTAAGTTTTTTTGCTGAGATTTTTTCGACATTCTGTCCATTATTACGACTATTAACCATTAATGATGGATTAATCCTGATGTCGATAGAGGATAAAGATGGTAGAATTTCGCATCTTAGGGTTGAGAGTAAGATAGGGATTTCATAGTAAAGTCGGGTTTTCCAACTGGCATTACCTGCTTCCAGTACCAGAATTTGTTTACGATAATTTGCGACTCGGCACCAGGGACGTAGTTGTACGGGAAGCAAACTGAGAACGGTGCGATTGAGTTTCAGTAATGCAATGGCATGCCGTTGAATGGTTTGAAGTGGGCTTTTGCTGGCAGTTGCCGCATTTTCAAACAATGTTTCAGACAACAACGTCTCTAGTGATTGTGGGCGGCTATCTCGCATAATGAAGATGGTTCCGTATTTATTAATGAAGGGTTAATGAGTATTTTAAATCTTTGGCGACAATTTGGTAGGCGTTATTTTTGGTCTCACCTTTTACTGGGCATGGTTGCCACAGGAATCGGTGTGCCTCCTGCTCTGGCAAGTGTGACAGAAAATATTCTCCATACGAATACTTCATCCGCTCAGAGAAAACACAATCAAGTGCTTTCGTCATTTGAACATTTGTTCCAATTACAAAATTCTCGGTGTCAACCTTCTAATTACTTAAATTATTGGCAGCAACATGCCGTCCGCAATGTCATTCGTCGGCTTTCTTTTGCTTTTTCCATTACTGAATTTGTCAGGAACGAAGAAGCAAAAGAAAGTATCCGAATTGCCATGCCATTCATGCAGCAGTTAATGCTGGATACGTTACATGCTATGCTGATACAAGCACCAACCCGATTTGAATCTGCGGTTGATGTTGCAGCTGTAGCGATAATCTCTTCTGACATCCATACACCAGCACTTTGGGTTGCTCAAATTCAAGGTATTCGGGCTGGGCCTGTGGCTAACCATAGATCTTTATCTTAATGCGTCTGTCTGATTTCTGAATGAATAGGGCAGTCATGAAATATTAGTCATAAAAGACACAATTGGTTGGCTACAACTGTGGCCTTATCTGAGATGTATTAATTATGTTGATTAAATTACTTACTAAGATTTTTGGTAGCCGTAATGACCGTACCCTGCGTCGTTTGCGTAAAGTGGTTGATGTTATCAGTCGTATGGAGCCTGATTTTGAAAAGCTGTCAGATGAAGAGCTGAAAGCAAAAACTGATCAATTCCGTGCCCGACTCAAAGAAGGAGAATCACTGGATAAGATCCTGCCGGAAGCTTTTGCTACGGTTCGTGAAGCCAGTAAGCGTGTATTTGGTATGCGTCACTTTGATGTGCAATTGTTGGGCGGTATGGTACTCAATGAGCGCTGTATTGCAGAGATGCGTACCGGTGAAGGTAAGACTCTGACAGCAACGCTGCCTGCTTATCTGAATGCGTTGAGTGGACGTGGTGTTCATGTTGTTACCGTGAACGACTATCTGGCGCAACGTGATGCTGAAAATAACCGACCGTTGTTTGAATTTTTGGGTCTGAGTGTTGGCATTAATTTGCCGGGTATGCCGGCTCCGGCTAAACGCGCAGCCTATGCGGCAGATATCACTTATGGCACCAATAATGAATATGGTTTTGATTATCTGCGCGATAACATGGCATTTAGCCCGGAAGAGCGGGTGCAACGTAAATTGCATTATGCATTGGTGGATGAGGTTGACTCCATCCTAATCGATGAAGCCCGTACTCCGTTGATTATTTCCGGGCCAGCGGAAGACAGTTCTGAACTCTACATCAAAGTAGATAAGCTGATCCCTAAATTAATTCGTCAGGAGAAAGAAGATTCAGATACCTTTCAGGGAGAAGGTCATTTCTCTGTTGATGAAAAAACACGTCAGGTTAACCTTACCGAGCGAGGTCTGGTTCTGATTGAAGAACTTTTGGTGAATGCTAAGTTGATGGATGAAGGTGAGTCCTTATATTCACCGACCAACATTATGCTGATGCACCATGTTACCGCCGCATTGCGTGCCCATGCTCTGTTTACCCGTGACGTGGACTATATTGTCAAGGACGGTGAAGTCATCATTGTTGATGAACATACTGGGCGTACTATGCAAGGACGTCGTTGGTCTGATGGTCTGCATCAGGCAGTGGAAGCCAAAGAGCGTGTTGAAATTCAGAATGAAAACCAAACGCTGGCTTCCATTACATTCCAGAATTACTTCCGTCTGTATGAAAAATTGGCGGGTATGACAGGTACTGCTGATACTGAAGCTTTTGAATTCAGTTCTATTTACAAACTGGATACCATTGTTGTACCGACAAATCGTCCGATGATCCGTCAGGATTTACCTGATTTGGTTTATATGACTGAGGCGGAAAAAATTGATGCTATCATTGAAGATATCAAGGAGCGTACAAATAACGGTCAGCCGATATTGGTGGGGACTATCTCAATTGAGAAATCAGAGCTGGTTTCTAATGCACTGACCAAGGCAGGTATTGAGCATAACGTTCTGAATGCGAAATTCCATGCAATGGAAGCAGATATTATCGCACAGGCCGGACAGGCGGGTACTGTAACCATCGCAACTAACATGGCAGGACGTGGTACAGATATCATGCTGGGAGGAAGCTGGCAGACAGAGGTTGCCAGGCTGGAAGAACCTACGGAAGAGAAAATCGAACAAATCAAAGCAGCATGGCAAGAGCGTCATGATGCAGTACTGGCAGCGGGTGGTTTGCATATTATTGGTACAGAGCGACATGAATCACGTCGTATTGATAATCAGCTGCGTGGTCGTGCCGGACGTCAGGGGGATGCGGGTTCTTCACGCTTTTACCTGTCAATGGAAGACTCTCTGATGCGTATCTTTGCTTCTGAGCGTGTTACAGGAATGATGCGCAAACTGGGTATGCAGCCGGGTGAAGCCATTGAACATCCATGGGTGACCAAAGCCATTGCAAATGCTCAGCGTAAAGTCGAAAGCCGTAACTTCGATATCCGTAAGCAATTGTTGGAATATGATGATGTTGCCAATGATCAACGCCGCGCGATTTATGCACAACGTAACGATCTGCTCGATGTGAGCGATGTCAGCGAAACTATTTCCAGCATCCGTGAAGATGTTTTCAAAGTCACTATTGATGCTTATATTCCACCTCAATCTCTGGAAGAGATGTGGGATGTGGCTGGTTTGCAGGAACGTTTGGTCAATGACTTTGATTTGACTCTGCCTATTAAAGAGTGGCTGGATAAAGAGCCAGAGCTGCATGAAGAAACGTTGCGTGAGCGTATTCTTGAGCAGGCAATTGAAGTTTACAAACAGAAAGAAGAAATTGTCGGCACAGAAATGATGCGTAATTTTGAAAAAGGCATCATGTTGCAAACGCTGGACACATTGTGGAAAGAGCACCTGGCTGCGATGGATTATCTGCGTCAAGGTATTCACCTACGTGGCTATGCGCAGAAAGATCCAAAACAGGAGTATAAGCGCGAATCCTTCGCTATGTTTGCCAATATGCTGGAATCATTGAAATACGAAGTGATCAGCACCTTGAGCAAAGTTCAGGTCAGAATGCCAGAAGAAGTGGAAGCACTTGAGCAGCAGCGTCGTGCGGAAGCAGAACGTCTGGCAAGACAACAGCATTTAAGCCATGAAATTGAGCAAGGTGCTTTGATGTCAGAAGCCGAAGCACAAATGGCAAGCGGTATCCGTAAAGTCGGACGTAATGATCCTTGCCCATGTGGTTCAGGTAAAAAATATAAACATTGTCACGGTCGTTTATAATTAAAATTAGTCATATAAAGCCAGCGATAATTTATCGCTGGCTACTTTGCCCAACTCTAAGAACTTATTTCTCCAGTACCAGTTCCTGCATATTGCCAACACTCTCAAGAAATTGGTCATCATGGGAAATCAAGACCATGGCACCAGTATAATCATGCAGTGCCTGTTGAAGTAACTCTCGTGATTCGATATCCAGGTGATTATCCGGTTCATCCAACAGCAGTAAGGCTGGCGCAGAAGGCCCACAAAATAGGCAAGCAAGAGCTACCTTAAGTTGTTCACCTCCGCTCAGATAACTGACAGGTTTTAACGCCTCTTCTCCACGCATACGTAGTTGTGCCAGCCGAGTACGGTAACGATCTTCAGTCCAGCCTGGTGACTGTAATTGAAAGTTATACAGAGCTGACTGTGTCTTATCCAGAAATGAAAAGTGCTGATCCATCAGACTACATGAAGAGGTTACGCGGCAAATACCTTTTATTGGCGCCAATAGCCCTGCCATTACCTTTAATAAGGTGGATTTTCCGCTACCATTTTTGCCAGTAATAGCGAGACGATCATCATTATTTATGGTTAAACTAATAGGGGAGCCGGAGCCAAAGGGCAAAATGACATCTTGTAAATAAAGCAACGGAGAAGTTGCTGCTTGTGGCATTGCAACAGCGATTGACAGCGGATCAATAACTTCAAGTTTTGCACTGGCTTCTGTAGCTAATGAAGAGCTGCGTTGCAATCTCTCTTCGTTCTGTTTTGCTATCCGTGATAACGTGACTTCTGAGCGTCCAAGTGAGTGATCAAGAAGAAGTTTAGCCTGGTTGGCCTTTTCCCTGCGTTGCTTACCCTGACTTTGCCTTTTATCGGTTTTTTCCCGATCTCTTTGCTTATCGCGCAAAGCTTGTTTGAGGTTTTTTCTGGTCTGATCAACATCACGTTGTATACCCAACCGTAGCTGTTTTTTACTCTCCTGCCATGTTTCCCAGCCCCCGGTACTACGGGACAATCCTAACCCACTGAGTTCATAAACAACCGACACATGCTGCAATAGCTTAGTGTCATGTGTCACCAGCAAAATACCGCCATTGAATGTTGTCAGCCACTGAGCTAACCAAAGGCGCCCTTGTCGATCAAGATGGTTACTTGGTTCATCCAGGATCATAAAACCCACTCCTCGTCTTTTAAGTGCCAACAACCGAAGACGAGTTTGTTCTCCTCCACTCAGTGAGTCGAAAGGCTGGTTTAATATCTCCGGGGCCAATTCACCTTCTGCCAGTAAGGATTCGATCTGAAATTGCCAATCCCAATTTCCCTCCATAATGTCAAAATCAACCGTTTCACCAGTGCCAGCGAGGATGCGTTCATTAGCATTTATAATATTAGTCAGCCCGAGCATATCTCCAGCGTTGCCGGTGAAAGCGGACAGGCCTTGTGACAAATAACCGACATCACAAAAATGTTTTACACTGCCTTCTGAAGGCGGGATCTGTTGTGCCAATATTGATGCTAACCAAGATTTGCCAATACCATTACGGCCCACTAAAGCGTGTTGTTCTGTATGCAAAAAAATATCAATATCAGAAAATAATGGATTGATTTCACCAGAAAATTGATAGGTTATTTGTCTTGCTTCGATTAATGGTTGATCTTCATATTGCATGAATGATTCTTCCTCAATCTTTAAGATGTAAGATGCTTATTTTTATTATTAGGCAGAGCCTTATTTGCAATTTTTTTCTGTTCATTTCCCAAGTTACCTTACAGTTGTATTTTATTATTATTGTATTTAAATCAAATAACTAACTATAAATGTGCAGTAGTTGCCACTATGATGTAATTCGAAATCTGTTGAGTGTCTGTATACATAATACTCTCTTATCTGTGGAGGGTTTGGTAAAAAGAGGTAAGAAGTGACGCAGATCTCGTGATATTAATCCTGTGTTTTTCTTGCAAGGCTGTTTTATTATGGTTTGTAAGAAAGACTATTCTGGAAAAGAATTATGGAAAAAAAACATCTGCATATTGCGGCAGGAATTATTAAAAATAGCAATGATGAAATTTTTATCACCCAACGCCGTGCTGATTCACACATGGGGGGATTTTGGGAGTTTCCAGGCGGGAAACTTGAACAGGGAGAAATACCAGAACAGGCTTTGATCAGGGAATTAAAAGAGGAAGTTGGTATCACGGTAACTCATTGTGAATTGCTGGAAACTATCACACATGAATTCTCGGACAGAAGTATTACCCTTTACTTTTATTTGGTTGACCAATGGAAGAATGAGCCATTTGGTAAAGAGGGGCAGCCTTATCGTTGGATCCCAAAAAATGAATTAACTGCTGATGAATTTCCACCAGCAAACCGCAGCATCGTCAATCTATTAACTAAAGGTTGAACTAACTGAAGCAGATATCGCGGTAGTGCCAGATGATTCGATACTACCGTGATATATTTTAGCGAAAAGCACCGTAAACTCTCGCCCAATGCAGGCGGGAATATAAAATATGATTACTGATCAGGTTGTTCACTCCAGCCATCATTTTCTGTGCTGTCACCCTGGCTGAGGATTTTCTTTTCTTCATTAGCCCACTCGCCCAAGTCAATTAACTGACAACGTTTACTGCAAAATGGGCGGTGAGGACTGATTTCACCCCATATGATTGTCTTGCCGCATGTCGGGCATGCGACAGTCAATACTTCAGACATTTTAGTTCTCTCCTGCTTAGTTTGATAATTATATTAACAGCAGGCCAATTCAAATGACAGATGCGTAGGCACAGTACCATTTTCACTATCCATTGGTAAGAAACGGATAGCAAAACGGGTTTTGTGGCCGGAGATTTGTGGATAAATCAGTGAGTTCAGCACAATATCTAATTTTAATCTCAATAGATCTGCCTCATCAGCGTTTCCTTGATAGAAACCGTTATGACTGATTTGTGCAGAGAACATCGTTGAGTGGCGTATCAACCCCAGAATACTTTCTAATGCTTGTTTTAATGGTAACAAACTGTTCAGCCAGGATTTAACTGTTTCATCCCGGATAGATTGTGGCAGATGCAGCCACAGATGTAATGTCGGTAAGTCAAAACTGCAACATCCTCCTGGGATGCTGAGCCGTTGACGCACCATGCTGATGATACGATCTTCTTTGATTTGCTGGCTAAGGCGCGGAGCATGATGTAATGCGATGCTCCGCTCTTTTAGCTGTTCTAATAGTTTGTGAATCATAGGCGTGTCCACATTAGGTGCACTGAGCCATTGTTTTAATTTTATTTGTTGACGATCCAGTTCCTTTAATAATTCAGAGCGTACTTCACCACGTTCCAATATCTCAATTAATTCAGCAATCGTACGAAAAAATGCGAGACTGTTTGCTTGTGAATTCAGATGACACTGTTTTTCTAGTTGTTGTAGTGAAGATTCAATCCTCAACCATGAACGCATTTTCTCATTTAGTGGGTGTTCAAAAATAATAGTGGAGGTTGTATCACTCATTACGTTCTTCCTGTCTAACTAATTCTGCTTGTTTCAAATATTTTTGATGTAATCCGATTATACGTACAGCGAGATCTTGCTCTTTTTGATCGTTAAGTATGACATCATCCGCCTTTTCCAGACGTTCTTGACGACTGGCTTGCGCAGACAGAATATTTTCAACTTGTTCACGGCTGACGCCATCACGTGTAATTGTCCGGCTGATTTGTATCTCAGGAGGAACATCAACAACCAAGATACGGTCAGCCAAGTGTGTTAAGTTGTTTTCTATTAACAGAGGAACGACCCAAATAACATAAGGATAACTGACCTGATTTAATTGCCGTTGTGTTTCTGCATGTATTAGTGGATGAAGAAATGAGTTGAGCCATTGTTTTTCTTCTGGTGCTGAGAAAATCTTCTGACGTAGCGCGGCGCGGTTTAAACTGCTATCTGGTAATAAGATGTCGGAGCCAAAGTGTTCTGAGATTGCTTGTAATGCGGGAGAGCCAGGAGTAACAACCTCTCTGGCAATAATATCTGCATCAACAAGCGGAACACCAAGGGATGAAAATACATTAGAGATAGTCGTCTTACCGCTACCAATTCCACCTGTGAGTGCAACAATATAATTCATTCTATCCCTTAAAAGATTTCTGATAGCATATACAAATTGTAACTCAAGGGATGCACATGGGCTATAAACAAACATGTATAATTCCAGTTTTTACAACCCTTGAGAAAAATAATGAAAATATGCAATTTAAGCTGTTACGCCAGAATAGTACCTAATTGAAAGATAGGCAGGTACATGGCGAGTAGTAGTAAGCCAACAATCATCGCCATAATCAGCATTAATACAGGTTCAAGTAATTGAATTAATTTATCAGCACAGTTGATAAATTGTTCTTGATACCATAACGCTAGATTACTCAAAAATATGTCAAGTTCACCTGATTCTTCACCAATTATGACAAATTGTTTACATAATGGTGGAAAACAGTCTTCGCTTTTCAAGGCACTACTCATTGGTATCCCTTGCTGAATCTGTCTGTGAAGGCTTTTTATTCCCGCTATAAATAAAGGATGGTGTGTTGCATTCAGTGCACATTCCAGACCGCTGGTTAAGGTCAAACCTGCTTTCTGTGTCATAAACAGAATATGGAATATTTGGCTGGTATGTTGGTAGATTGTGAGTTTTCTGAAAAGAGGTAGCTTCAGAAGAAGCATTTTTTCCTTTGAATGCAACACTGGGAACCGAAAACGTATCCAGGAATAGAGGCTTACCAATATTAATATCGTTGTTAAAAGTAGCATACCTCGGTTGGTCAGAAAGTCAGATGCTGACAAAACTCCCTGTGTTAATAAAGGAAGTGAGGCATCAAATGCAGAATATACCTGTTTGAATTCGGGCAGGACAACAATTAACATTAACAAAATAACAAGTACTGTGATAAAGGCGACTATCGAAGGATAGCGATACGCTTTTTGGATCTTTTTATGTAGTATATTTTGTTGTTCTAATCTATTAATGAGTAGTTGGCAGCAGGTTTCAAGTTGGCCCGTTTGCTCTCCTACTGCGATAATTTGGCAAAATAAGCGAGAAAATAATCGAGGATAGTGTTGCAATGCGGTGGAAAATGATTCTCCTTGGCTGATTTTTTGAATAAGATCTGTCAATACACATCGCCAAATGATGTTTTTGCATTCTTGCAATAGGATAGTCAGCCCTTGCAATAAAGGGATACCTGATGTCAGTAATGTATTTAGTTGATGGATGAAATGCAGACGATAAGCAATCTCCTTTTCACTGTAATAAATAAATTTTTTACATTTTATCGTATAAGGTTGCAAATCAAGTTGGCTCAAATACTGGAAAATAGAGTGTCTATTTCGGCCAATACTTTCTCCTCTTATAATATTTCCTTTTTTATTAACCGCTTGCCATTGATAAATATATTCCATTTTCATTCTGTACTCTCTGCCTTGATATCTATTGGATATGTTTCTTGTCCTGTAATTTGATAAATCTCTTCCAGTGTCGTTGTGCCTTGTTCTACTAATTCCAATCCGGCAGAGAAAAGAGTTGCTTGCTGTTGTAGGATGGGCAAACAGGGAAATTTGTCAGAAGATTTTTCTGATAGAGCTTGCTGGAATTCAGGCTTGATTTCGAGAAATTCATAGATGGCTGTCCTGCCATAATAACCAGAAAAACAGTGTTCACAGCCGACTGCCATCCATTGCTGCACAGTAATTTGTTGTTTTATCTCTCTGTTTTCAAAATGTATGATCGTAGGTTCTTCCGTTTTTTGCCGACAATGGGGGCAAAGTTTGCGAACTAACCGTTGGGCAATAATTAATTTTACACATGATGCAGTGGTATAGCCTGGAACCCCAAGATTTTGCAGGCGATATAGTGTGTCTATTGTGGAATTCGTATGCAGGGTGGATAAAACCAGATGACCTGTTTGAGCGGCTTTCATCGATATTTCAGCCGTTTCGTTATCACGAATTTCACCAACCATGATGATATCAGGATCTTGCCGTAGTAATGCCCGCAAAACCTTAGCGAAATCGAGTCCAATTTTGTTATTTACCTGAGTTTGGTTGATGCCCGTTAAAGGAATTTCTACCGGATCTTCAACACTACAGATATTCTTCTTCACTTGATTTAAATATTTCAGGCAACTATACAATGTGACAGTTTTACCGCTTCCTGTCGGGCCTGTGACTACTATCATTCCCTGTGGTATACGAAGTTTCTGTTTTAAAAGTTGTAACTGGGACTCAGATAGACCGAGTTGTTCCAATGATAATTGGTGTATGGTGTTTAAAATTCGCAGAACAATTTTTTCTCCATACAACGTTGGTAATGTGGATATGCGTATTGCATAACTGGTTTTGTGATCATTCCAGTCAAATTGCCCATCTTGTGGTTGGCGTTTTTCAGCGATATTAAGTTTTGCCATGATTTTTAAGCGGGCAGGAATACCCGCATTCATTTGAGAAGAGGGTGATGACATAGAATGCAACACACCATCAACTCGAATACGTATCCGATAGTTGTATTGAGAAGGTTCAAAATGAATATCTGATGCTCTTTTCTGTATAGAGATTGAGATTGTCTGATTAATTAGTTGTATGACAGGAGTATCAATATTTTCGGTATAACTATCATTCAATTGTGCATCATTATGATTATTGTTTGGAATACTTAATTTTTCTATTTGATAGGTTTCTGTTTCATCATTTTCAGCACAGTAACTTTCTGTACAAGGTATAAATGACCCTTCTTGTGTCAACATGGATTCAATTTTAGCTTTTGGCCAAATATCAAAATCAATTGTTGCACCGGAAATAAAACGTAGTGAAGAAATGAACTCTTCGTTAGGGGATTGGCTACAGGCAATAGTTATGGAATAATCATCCCTTTTTATAATAATTGCCTGATGTTTTTGGCAGAGCTCTTTGATTTTTCTTTCAATTAAAATATTTTCCGTATTTTTCATTTATTAAATTCCTTTGTTATTGCAATGGATTAATGGTTTTTTCCAAATAGTACCTTGGAAAGATACTATTTTTCTATAAGAATGCTTTGTTATAATTTGCAATTATTAACTAATGATTAAATTAATAACTTTTAAAATTTCAGTGTCTCCTGACATTTCATTTTCAATGATTCATTTTCGGCATTACATGACGTTTGCCAATGTGTAATACCTGTTTTAATATCCTGAATCGGTTTTAAGATGGCATTGAGGCCATTGAGATTTTGTTTACCAAAGATAGTTATTTCTCCCATTTCTACAGTTATAGTACTGATATAACGGCTATTGTGACCAGATGGAATAGAGGTATGGCCAGTGTTGCACTCTTTATAGCTTTCTGTTTCAAAACGGCAAATTTCAACACCGGATTTATAAGGTATAATAGCCTGGAGTGCATCAGTTAATGCTGCCTTTTGAATATAGCCTTGATAGCTGGGAATACCAATTGCACCAAGGATAGATACAATTGCCATCACAACCATGACTTCCATTAATGTAAATCCTTGTTGATTCATATTATCTCCTTTTTATTTTCTTCTTTTATGTGTATTTCTGCGTATTCTCGCTATATTTTTTTCAGAACGATGCATAATTTTTAATATGAGTTGGTGCTAATAAGGATGGAGATATTTTAAAAAAAGAAAATGATGTTAGTAAATTTTTTGGAATTGGTTCGAAAAGATAACTATTGATTACATTTTTTACCGGGAAATTTTCGAGCTTGCTCGCAAATGGAAGCATGAGAGAAAATATCCCTCGATTGAAAATGCTAATATACTAATCTGTTACACTTTGAGCGATTGTCTTCCAATTTAGTGGAGAAATTAGCGATGGAACAGTTCTATGGAGTAAGAGAATGAAGTTAAATGAAGGGTGGATTGATGATGCCAGAAAAGTTACTTCTCCACATTATGATTTGCGCCCGGAAGGTGAAATCCCATCATTACTTGTCATTCATAATATTAGCTTACCACCCGGTAAGTTTGGCGGGCCGTATATTGATCAGTTGTTTATGGGAACGTTGAATCCCAATGAAGATCCTTTCTTTGAAGAGATAAAAGGACTGTGTGTTTCTGCTCACTGTTTGATCCGTCGTGATGGTGAAGTTGTACAGTATGTTCCTTTCGATAAAAGAGCTTGGCATGCGGGTGTTTCCTGTTATTGTGATCGTGAAACGTGTAATGATTTTTCAATAGGTATTGAGTTAGAAGGGACGGATTACGAACCATTCACTGAAATCCAGTATTTTAAGTTGGTGGAAGTAACTCAGCTACTTATCAAACAATACCCTGATATTCGTAACAATATTACAGGGCATAGTGATATCGCACCGGGTAGAAAAACCGACCCAGGGCCTTATTTTTATTGGGAACATTATCGGCAATTATTGAAGGAGCGAGTTGGATGACCCTCTTTATCCTATTGTTAATACTGGCATGGGAACGCATTTTTAAAATGGGAGACCATTGGCAGCTGGAACCTTATCTGGCCCCTTTTTTTGCCAGAGTAAAATTATATTCACTGTGGGTAAGTTTAGGGATGACCTTTGTGGTTGTTTTTTTGACCTGGAAACTCATTGGGGTTCTGAGTACAGTGGCTTTTGGTATGCCGGCAATTTTATTGTGCATCATGATTAGTTTGTTATGCGTTGGTGCGGGTTCTTTGCGTCATAGTTATCGTGAATATCTCCGAGCCGTGCGTATTGATGATTCAGATCAGCAAAATATCCATCTTACCCATTTGACAATGGGGCAAGGAATTCCATTGAATACAACAAAAGATGAACGATTACGTGAAATACAGAACGCGTTAATCTGGATCAATTTCCGTTACTACCTTGCTCCAATTTTCTGGTTAGTCGTGATGGGTGAATTTGGCCCGGCAATTTTGATGGGGTATGGTTTTTTAAGAGCTTATCAAGGATGGTTAGCAAGATATGGGACTACCGTACAACGTGCTCAATCAGGTGTTGATGCGCTATTAAATTGTCTGGATTGGCTCCCTGCACGTTTGGCTGGTATCGCTTATGCTCTGTTGGGACACGGTGAAAAGGCATTACCTGCCTGGATTGCATCACTCAGCGATTTGCGGACATCCCAATATAAGGTGGTCAGTCAATTGGCACAATTTGCATTGAGTAAGGAACCTCATCTGGATCTTTTGAATACTCCCCTTGCAGCAGTGAAAATCGCGAAAAAAGCAACATTTACCATTGTGATCATTGTTGCCTTGTTGACGATTTATGGGGCGTTAGCCTAGTTGAGAACAGCCGCTTTGGGGCACAACATAAAAAAACTCCCGCCTGGTGTCAGGTTTGACATATATGGCGGGAATTGCATGGAAAGGGCTTTATACCGTCCATTTTTCAGATTGCTTCTTTGATGGCTGTGAGCGTTCACTTGCTCCAGTGATGCAACTTGAAATCTATTGGTACATATCAATTAGCCTGAACCTATTCCTATTCATCCTTAATAGTTTTCCACCCTGAAAAGTTGGAATATTCCCTGAGTTGGCACTTAGTGTGACCACTTGAAGAAAATATCCATAACATTCTTGTTATTCCTGAGGGGAGGGTATTGCGTTCAAAGTGTCTTGTTGTTTTTTCTGACCATCCGTTTGCCACTACTGTGTAACTGAAGCTTCTATGTAACTTGAATATGGAACTCGCAATCTATCCAGTATATTGATTATGTATATCGAACATACAGTAGTAATTCTTCAGTTATGTTTGGATATTAGCCATTAGTGATTTTACCGTTAACATGATTTTGTCGCTGTTATATTAAATAATTATATCCATTTCCTCTTTTTCTATGTGTTACAAACCAATAATAATGTATAAATTTAAATAATAAATAAACGAATGAATTGATATACTAAATGAATTATAATATTGGATAATGAATTCGCGTTATGCCCTTAAATGCTTACTTATTTTATTGTCTAAAAGCCTGTTTAGTTATAATTTTCTGATAAAAATTAAAATAATTTGTTAAAATTTGCAGGTTTTTATGATTTAGCCCAAGGTCTTTATAGACAGCTAGTGAATACTTTGTTACTTTATGGTCTGTATTCTAAATTGGTATTACCAATTGACTAAATCCCGACTAAATGAAGACAATTGAATGAGGTTGATTGTTCGAAAGTTAGTCTGAATATCCTGCCAAACAGGGTATAGGGATATAGTTCAAGTAACTAATTCACATAGAAATAGTTCGAAAGTAACATTTACTTACTGAATGGCTTACAGCAGATATGGCTTATAGCAAAATTCGCCAACCAAAGTTATCAGATGTGATTGAGCAACGTCTTGAACACCTCATTCTCGAAGGCTCATTACGTCCTGGAGAAAAGCTGCCGCCTGAGCGTGAACTGGCGAAGCAGTTCGAAGTATCACGCCCTTCATTGCGTGAAGCCATTCAAAAACTGGAAGCTAAAGGCTTTCTTTTCCGTCGTCAGGGTGGAGGAACGTTTGTACAGAATAATCTCTGGCAAAGTTTCAGTGATCCACTCGCCCAACTTATTGCAGAGAATCAAGAATCACAATTTGATCTCCTGGAAGCACGTCATGCGCTGGAAGGTATTGCGGCTTATTATGCTGCTCTAAGGGGAACGGATGAAGATTTTAAACGTATTGAGAAAAAACACCTTGCTATTCAAGAAGCACAACAATGCGGGGACATCAATGCGGAATCAGATGCTGTCTTGCAATATCAACTTGTTGTCACAGAAGCAGCCCATAATGTGGTATTGCTGCATTTATTGCGTTGTATGATCCCGATGCTGGAACAGAATATCCGGCGTAATTTCGAATTCATTTATACCCGCAAAGAAATGTTGGCAGC
Source organism: Xenorhabdus cabanillasii (assembly GCF_003386665.1). NCBI lineage: Bacteria > Pseudomonadati > Pseudomonadota > Gammaproteobacteria > Enterobacterales > Morganellaceae > Xenorhabdus > Xenorhabdus cabanillasii. The sequence goes on from NZ_QTUB01000001.1 coordinate 2,217,081, forward strand.
AGTAAGTAACCATAGAGCAGAGATTTTTCACGCAATAATGGCGAGAGAGCCGGAAAAAGCTCGTGAAGCTTCATATCGCCATTTGTCTTTTATAGAAGAAGTTTTATTGGATCTGACTCGTGAACATACTCGTCGTGAGCGCTCACTAAGACGGTTCCAACAACATCAGGACTAAGAGCCTATCCCCCGGGGCGTCATGGATTAATACGATTTCCTAATGGAATTCCCAAATGGGATAGATTCTAAACTTGACTGTACAGATCCTGGCTGCTGCGTCTGTACAGTTGTTAGCTCTTTATTTAAGGGTTTTAGCGGCAACATATAGCAGGGCCTATCTTCCGGTCATGACTGACTGAATGTCAAAGGGTATGACCAGAAGATAGGCTCCAAAACAACCATTAGAAATAGATAACAGATAAGGAACACACCATGTCAGATATTTTGAAAAATGACGTGGATCCGATCGAAACTCGCGATTGGTTACAGGCGATCGAATCGGTCATCCGTGAAGAAGGTGTTGAACGCGCTCAATTCTTGATTGATCAAGTTTTGAACGAAGCACGTAAAGGTGGCGTTAATGTTGCGGCTGGTATTGCAAGCCGTGATTACATCAACACTATTCCGGTTGAGAATGAGCCGGCTTACCCTGGTAATCTGGATTTGGAGCGCCGTATTCGTTCTGCTATTCGCTGGAATGCGATCATGACCGTTCTGCGTGCTTCCAAGAAAGATCTGGAGCTGGGCGGTCACATGGCTTCATTCCAGTCTTCCGCTACTGTTTATGAAGTTTGTTTTAACCATTTCTTCCGTGCTCGTAATGAGAATGATGGTGGCGATTTGGTTTATTTCCAGGGCCACATTTCTCCGGGCATTTATGCACGTGCATTCCTTGAAGGTCGTTTGACTGAAGAGCAGATGAACAATTTCCGTCAGGAAATTGGCAGCAATGGTCTGTCTTCTTATCCACATCCAAAATTGATGCCTGATTTCTGGCAGTTCCCAACTGTTTCAATGGGCCTGGGGCCAATTTCTGCTATCTATCAGGCTAAGTTCCTGAAATATTTGGAACACCGGGGTCTGAAAGATACTTCTAAGCAAACCGTTTATGCTTTCCTGGGCGACGGTGAGATGGATGAGCCAGAATCCAAAGGTGCGATCACTATCGCAACTCGTGAAAAGCTGGACAACCTGGTCTTCATCATCAACTGTAACCTGCAACGTCTTGATGGCCCAGTAACTGGTAACGGTAAAATTGTTAATGAACTGGAAGGCATTTTCGACGGTGCTGGCTGGCAGGTACTGAAAGTCTTGTGGGGTGAGCGTTGGGATGCACTGCTGCGTAAAGATACCAGCGGCAAACTGGTTCAACTGATGAATGAAACGCTGGATGGCGACTACCAGACATTCAAGTCTAAAAATGGCGCGTATGTTCGTGAGTACTTCTTCGGCCGTTACCCAGAAACTGCGGAATTGGTCAAGGATATGACTGATGACGAAATTTGGGCTCTGAACCGTGGTGGTCACGATCCTAAGAAAGTTTTCGCTGCACTGAAAAAAGCGCAGGAAACTACAGGTAAACCAACTGTAATCCTGGCTCAGACCATCAAGGGTTACGGCATGGGTGATACCGCTGAAGGTAAAAACATTGCTCATCAGGTTAAAAAAATGAACATGGAAGGCGTTCGTCAATTCCGTGATCGTTTCAATGTACCTGTATCTGATGAGCAAATTGAAAACCTGCCATACGTGACTTTCGACAAAGACTCTGAAGAATCTAAATATCTGCATGAGCGTCGTAATGCACTGGGTGGTTACCTGCCAAGCCGTCGTATTAACTTCGACGAAAAACTGGATATCCCAGCTCTGGAAGATTTCAGCTCTCTGCTGGAAGAACAATCTAAAGAAATTTCTACCACTATCGCTTTCGTTCGTGCACTGAACATCATGCTGAAGAACAAGTCGATCAAAGATCGTCTGGTTCCAATCATTGCTGATGAAGCACGTACTTTTGGTATGGAAGGCCTGTTCCGTCAGATCGGTATCTACAGCCCGAATGGCCAGCAATATATTCCGCAAGACCGTGAGCAGGTTGCATACTATAAAGAAGATTCTAAAGGTCAGATCCTACAGGAAGGTATCAACGAGTTGGGTGCTGCATCGTCCTGGCTGGCTGCTGCAACTTCATACAGCACTAACAACCTGCCGATGATCCCATTTTACATCTACTATTCCATGTTCGGATTCCAGCGTATCGGTGATCTGTGCTGGGCCGCGGGTGACCAGCAGGCTCGTGGCTTCCTGATCGGTGGTACTTCTGGCCGTACAACTCTGAACGGTGAAGGTCTACAGCACGAAGATGGTCACAGCCATATTCAATCTCTGACTATCCCTAACTGTATCTCTTACGATCCAGCGTTTGCTTATGAAGTAGCTGTTATCATGCATGATGGTCTGGAGCGTATGTATGGTGAGAAACAAGAGAATATCTACTACTACATTACTACCCTGAACGAAAACTACCACATGCCAGCAATGCCTGAAGGCGCTGAAGAAGGTATCCGTAAAGGTATCTACAAGCTGGAAAGCATGGAAGGCGTGAAAGGTAAAGTTCAGTTGTTAGGTTCTGGTTCTATCCTGCGTCACGTTCGTGAGGCAGCTAAGATCCTGTCTGACGAGTACGGCATTGGCTCTGACGTTTACAGCGTAACCTCCTTCACTGAACTGGCTCGCGATGGTCAGGATTGTGAGCGCTGGAACATGCTGCATCCTTCAGAAGAACCACGGGTTCCTTACATTGCTCAGATCATGAACGATACACCAGCAGTCGCTTCTACTGACTACATGAAGCTGTTTGCTGAGCAGGTGCGTAACTTCGTACCAGCAAGCGAATTCCGTGTATTGGGTACTGACGGTTTCGGTCGTTCTGACAGCCGTGAAAATCTGCGTCATCACTTTGAAGTTGATGCTTCTTACGTGGTTGTTGCAGCTCTGGGTGAATTGGCTAAACGTGGCAAAGTTGATGTGAAAGTGGTTGAAGAAGCAATCAAAAAATACAACATCAATCCAGAAAAAGTCAATCCACGTCTGGCATAAGAGGTAAAGATTAATGTCTATCGAAATTAACGTACCTGATATTGGTGCAGATGAAGTTGAAGTTACCGAGATTCTGGTGAAAGTTGGTGACACAGTAGAAGCAGAACAGTCACTAATCACTGTTGAAGGTGACAAAGCTTCCATGGAAGTCCCATCTCCACAGGCGGGAGTGGTTAAAGAAATCAAAATTGCGGTTGGTGATAAAGTTAAAACCGACAAACTAATCATGATTTTTGAATCCGCAACGGGTGTTGCCGAAGCTGCACCAGCACAGCCGGAAGCAGCTTCGACAGCAGCGCTTGCAGCGGCTACAGCAGCAGAATTTGTAGCGGCTGAAAGCAAAGAAGTTGCCGTACCAGATATTGGTGGTGATGAAGTTGAAGTTACCGAAATCATGGTAAAAGTCGGTGACATCATCACTGAAGAGCAGTCACTGATCACCGTTGAGGGTGACAAAGCTTCTATGGAAGTTCCTGCTCCATTTGCCGGTACAGTGAAAGAGATCAAAATCGCAGCTGGCGATAAAGTGAAAACTGGTTCTCCGATCATGGTATTCGAAGTGGCCGGCGCAGCACCTGCGGCAGCTCCAGCAGCGGCTCCGGCTCCTGCGGCAGAACCTGCTAAAGCAGCACCAGCGCCAGTAGCCAGCCAGCCAGCAGAAGGAAAAAATGAGTTTGCAGAAAACGATGCTTACGTTCATGCAACTCCAGTTATTCGTCGTCTGGCACGTGAATTTGGCGTAAATCTGGCTAAAGTAAAAGGAACTGGTCGTAAAGGTCGTATCCTGCGTGAAGACGTTCAGGCTTACGTGAAAGATGCAATCAAACGTGCAGAAGCAGCACCTGCGGGTGGTGGTCTGCCGGGTATGCTGCCTTGGCCGAAAGTTGATTTCAGCAAGTTTGGTGAAATCGAAGAAGTTGAAATGAGTCGTATCCAGAAAATCTCCGGTGCTAACCTGAGCCGTAACTGGGTAATGATCCCTCACGTTAACCTGTTTGATGAAGCGGATATCACTGAAGTTGAAGAATTCCGTAAGCAGCAGAATAAAGAAGCTGAGAAGAAACAGCTTGGCGTGAAGATCACTCCGCTGGTATTCGTTATGAAAGCGGCTGCGAAAGCGCTGGAAGCAATGCCTCGCTTTAACAGCTCTATTTCTGAAGATGGCCAGAAGCTGATCCTGAAAAAATACGTCAACATCGGTATCGCCGTTGATACACCTAACGGTCTGGTTGTTCCTGTATTCAAAGATGTTAATAAGAAAGGCATCATTGAACTATCAAGAGAACTGGCAGAAGTATCTAAGAAAGCGCGTGCTGGTAAGTTGACTGCTTCCGATATGCAGGGTGGTTGCTTCACTATCTCAAGCCTGGGGGGTATCGGTACAACCGGTTTTGCACCAATCGTGAATGCTCCAGAAGTGGCAATTATGGGGCTGTCCCGTTCTTCTATGAAGCCTATCTGGAATGGCAAGGAATTCGTTCCTCGTCTGATTCTGCCTATGTCTCTGTCTTTCGACCACCGTGTGATCGATGGAGCAGATGGTGCTCGTTTCATCACTTACATTAATCAATTGATGAGCGATATTCGCCATCTGGTGATGTAATGCGAAGGCCGGTAAATATGCCGGCCTAATAATTATGATCGTGACAGGTATTTTATACTTGTATCTGGCAGGTTGCGATTTCTGTCACGTTAACGCGCTTTTCAGGTTATTTACAATTCTGTAAACTGCTCGCGGTGTGTACGTCCCGGTGGAATATGTTTTTTTTTTCGTCTGACCCGCCGGACAAATAATTAAGAGGTCATGATGAGTACTGAAATTAAAGCCCAGGTAGTGGTGCTTGGAGCAGGCCCGGCAGGGTATTCTGCTGCTTTCCGTTGTGCAGACTTAGGTTTGGATACCGTTCTGGTTGAGCGCTACTCTACTCTGGGTGGTGTTTGTCTTAACGTGGGCTGCATCCCATCTAAGGCATTGCTTCATGTTGCAAAAGTGATTGAAGAAGCAAAAGCGCTGTCACAACACGGTATCGTGTTTGGTGAACCACAAACTGATATTGATAAAATCCGCCTCTGGAAAGAAAAAGTTATTTCCCAGTTGACAGGTGGTCTGGGCGGCATGGCTAAGGGCCGTAAGGTTAACGTTGTTAACGGTGTTGGTAAATTTACAGGTGCTAACACTCTGGTAGTAGAAGGCGAGAACGGCACAACAACGATTAATTTTGATAATGCCATTATTGCAGCGGGTTCACGCCCAATTCAACTGCCATTTATTCCACATGATGACCCCCGCGTATGGGATTCTACCGATGCACTGGAACTGAAAACTGTTCCGGGACGCCTGCTGGTTATGGGCGGCGGTATTATCGGTCTGGAAATGGGTACTGTTTACCACGCTCTGGGTTCTCAGATTGACGTAGTGGAAATGTTCGATCAGGTTATTCCTGCTGCGGACAAAGACATTGTGAAAGTGTTCACTAAGCGCGTCAGCAAAAAATTCAACCTGATGCTGGAAACTAAAGTGACCGCTGTAGAAGCTAAAGAAGATGGCATCTACGTGACAATGGAAGGTAAAAAAGCACCAGCAGAACCTCAGCGTTATGATGCAGTTCTGGTTGCTATCGGCCGTGTACCAAACGGTAAACTGCTCGATGCTGGCAAAGCGGGTGTTGCTGTTGATGACCGTGGTTTTATCCATGTTGATAAGCAAATGCGCACTAACGTACCTCATATCTTCGCTATCGGTGATATCGTTGGTCAGCCAATGTTGGCACATAAAGGTGTTCATGAAGGTCATGTTGCAGCAGAAGTTATCTCTGGTAAGAAACATTACTTCGATCCAAAAGTTATTCCATCTATCGCATACACTGAACCAGAGGTTGCATGGGTTGGTCTGACTGAGAAAGAAGCGAAAGAGAAAGGCATCAGTTACGAAACTGCGACTTTCCCATGGGCTGCTTCTGGTCGTGCGATCGCATCTGACTGTTCAGATGGTATGACTAAACTGATTTTCGATAAAGAAACCAATCGTATTATCGGTGGTGCTGTTGTTGGTACTAACGGTGGCGAACTGCTAGGTGAAATTGGTCTGGCTATCGAAATGGGTTGTGATGCGGAAGATATCGCTCTGACTGTTCATGCTCACCCAACACTGTATGAATCAATCGGTATGGCTGCGGAAATGTATGAAGGCAGCATCACTGACTTGCCAAACCCTAAGGCGAAGAAAAAGAAATAATTTTTTATAATTTGCAGTAGGTTAGCAAAGATATTAAACGGCTTCCGAGATGGGAGCCGTTATTTACAATATATGGCATTGCCAATTAAATAAAGAGTGGGATTTAGTTAAGCGATAGCCATTAGGGTTAACACTCCAGCGTTTGCTTATTTTAGGGTCCAAACGCATTTCAACGGCTCCAAAATTAGAGTTGTTTGTAAATACAAAACCTAATCGTTGATAAATCGGTATGGCATAGCTCTCAGCATTGAGTTTCAGTATGCCTGAATGATTTAACGAAATGGAAAAGTTCACCGCATGTTCAATCAGCAAACTTCCATATCCTTGACCGCCGGGATAGGTCAATATATATCCTATTAGATCAGCGGCATCGTGTGAACTTATCGACGATACTGGAATGAATATCATGATGCCAACCGGTTCAGAAGCACAAAAACAGACAAAATAACGATGCGTATCTATATTTCCTCCGATACTTGTATTGGTATAAATATTGTTTATTGAATTTGCCGTGTTGATAAATGATTGATGTCTTCTCATATCAAGGTGAACTAAAGCCTCGTTTCGCTTTAATCCGTTCAGTGCTGATATCATGCCTTCTTTGGAAACTTCTTTGATAATCGTTTTATAATCTGGATAACTTCCTTCTTCAAGAATGGGGCTTAAATGAGAAGTAGATGGTATATCATTTCTTATTGGGATATTTGGCATAACGCCCTCCATGACGACGTATTTTGTGTAACATTTGGTATTTTGTTACTTTTGCCTGACGGTATTTATTGCTTTTTTAGGTTAAAATAGCAACAAACAGCATTTAGTACTTTAATACACCTTTTAAGCCCATATATCCAGAATCTTATCACGGTTCAATGTTGATTTTATGTGAATGAATTAACATGCCATTCAAATTTTGGTATGCTAATTGCCCGAAGCTCAGCATAGTTTTAGTGTTATGTGAGCAAAATCCTCTGACCTGGCATCCTTGATGGTCATTTCATAGTGATCGTTACCGGGTGCAGACAGCCGGGCATATAAAATGACAATGAGAGCGAGGAGTAAGTCGTGCTAGAAGAATACCGCAAGCACGTAGCCGAACGTGAAGCGCAAGGCATCGTCCCTAAGCCATTAGACGCAGCTCAAGCAGCCGCGCTGGTCGAATTACTGAAGAACCCACCTCAAGGTGAAGAGAATTTTCTGTTAGACCTGTTGACAAACCGTGTTCCCCCCGGTGTTGATGAGGCGGCCTATGTAAAAGCTGGTTTCCTTGCTGCTGTCGCTAAAGGTGAAACAACTTCACCACTTGTTACGCGGGAAAAAGCCATTGAGTTATTGGGAACCATGCAGGGTGGGTACAATATCCATGCTTTGATTGACGCTCTCGATGATGAAAAGTTGGCTCCAATTGCAGCGAAGGGGCTATCCCATACTTTGCTGATGTTTGACAGCTTTTATGATGTGGAAGAAAAAGCGGAAGCAGGTAATCCACATGCTCAACAAATTATCCAGTCATGGGCTGATGCAGAATGGTTCCTGGAACGTCCTGAACTGGCTGAAAAAATTACAGTTACTGTCTTTAAAGTCACCGGTGAAACTAACACCGATGACCTTTCTCCTGCACCAGATGCGTGGTCACGTCCGGATATTCCATTACATGCCCTGGCAATGTTGAAAAATGCCCGTGAAGGTATCGAGCCTGATCAGGCGGGTGTCGTTGGCCCAATCAGGCAAATTGAAGAACTGAATAAAAAAGGTCATCCTCTGGCGTATGTAGGGGATGTAGTGGGTACAGGCTCTTCCCGTAAATCTGCTACAAACTCTGTATTGTGGTTTATGGGGGAAGATATCCCATTTGTGCCAAACAAACGTGGCGCTGGTGTTGTATTGGGTGGAAAGATTGCACCAATCTTTTTTAACACAATGGAAGATGCAGGCGCATTGCCGATTGAGGTAGATGTTTCCAGACTCAATATGGGTGATGTCATTGATATCTACCCTTATAAAGGTGAAATTCGTCATCACGATACCAATGAAGTGTTGGCGACGTTTGAACTGAAAACGGATGTACTGATTGATGAAGTGCGCGCAGGTGGTCGAATTCCATTAATTATCGGCCGTGGTCTGACAGCCAAAGCCCGTGAATCTTTAGGACTGCCGCACAGTGATATTTTCCGTCAGGCAAAAGCGGTTGAGAAGAGCAGTCGTGGTTTCTCGCTGGCACAGAAAATGGTAGGTCGTGCCTGCGGTACTACTGGGATACGTCCGGGAGAATATTGTGAACCGAAGATGACTTCTGTTGGCTCTCAGGACACAACTGGCCCAATGACTCGTGATGAATTGAAGGATTTGGCATGCCTTGGTTTCTCGGCAGATCTGGTTATGCAGTCATTCTGCCATACAGCGGCCTATCCAAAACCTGTTGATGTGACGACTCATCATACCTTGCCTGATTTCATTATGAACCGTGGTGGTGTATCCCTGCGTCCGGGAGATGGAATTATCCACTCATGGTTAAACCGCATGTTATTGCCGGATACGGTAGGTACAGGTGGAGATTCCCATACTCGTTTCCCTATCGGTATCTCTTTCCCGGCAGGCTCTGGGTTAGTGGCATTTGCCGCTGCGACTGGGGTTATGCCGTTGGATATGCCTGAATCTGTATTAGTTCGTTTTAAAGGTAAAATGCAACCAGGTATAACCTTACGTGATTTGGTTCATGCAATTCCTTATTACGCGATTCAGCAAGGGTTATTGACTGTAGAGAAAAAAGGTAAGAAAAATATTTTCTCTGGCCGCATTCTGGAAATTGAAGGTTTACCGGAACTCAAAGTTGAGCAGGCATTTGAATTGGCAGATGCATCCGCAGAACGTTCCGCAGCTGGCTGTACGATCAAACTGGATAAAGCACCAATCATTGAATATCTGCAATCCAATGTCGTATTACTGAAATGGATGATTGCTGAAGGTTATGGTGATCGCCGGACATTAGAGCGCCGTATTATCGGTATGGAAAATTGGTTGAAAGATCCACAATTGCTGGAAGCCGATGCAGATGCAGAATATGCAGCAGTGATTGAAATTAATTTGGATGACATCAAAGAGCCTATTTTGTGTGCACCAAATGATCCGGATGATGCTCGTCTGTTATCAGAAGTTGCCAACAATAAAATTGATGAAGTGTTTATTGGCTCCTGCATGACGAATATTGGTCACTTCCGTGCGGCTGGCAAGTTACTGGATCAACATAAAGGCCAGTTACCGACCCGCCTGTGGGTTGCCCCGCCAACGAAAATGGATGCTGCTCAACTGACAGAAGAAGGCTATTACAGCGTCTTTGGTAAGAGTGGGGCGCGTATTGAGATCCCAGGTTGTTCACTGTGTATGGGAAATCAGGCTCGTGTTGCAGATGAAGCGACGGTGGTATCCACTTCTACGCGTAACTTCCCAAACCGTTTAGGCGCGGGAGCGAATGTATATCTGGCATCTGCGGAGTTAGCTGCTGTGGCTTCATTGTTAGGTCGTCTGCCAACACCAGAAGAGTATCTGCAATTCATGGCCAAGGTTGATGAAACAGCGGCAGATACTTATCGTTATCTCAATTTTGATCAATTGAACCAATATACCGAAAAAGCAGGCGATGTGATCTTCCAAACCGCTGTGTAAAAAATATATTGCAAAGGCTGGGAGGCGGAGGCCTAAATACCGCTCGCATAAGCGCGAGCGGTTTTTTTGTAAGGATAATGCCTGCCAGGGATTAAGCGCCTGAACCGTAAGACACTCGGTTATTCAAAGTCACCTGAAATGCATGACAAAATCATCGGCACTTTCATTGAACGTGAATATTATGTTTGATGATGATCAACGCTTTGAATGCATGACCATATTTGCCATTCTATTCAGTATGATTTTTCTCGGACAAATCTCATCCGCTGCACAGTATTTAGGTGGCGGTTTGATTTTCATTGCCATCTTATTGCATGAGTTTCCATTGTCATGGAACAAGCTGAGAAGTGTGTTTTTTGTGGGAAAGTGAATATTAACTTTGCTCACGATTCTGTTGTATTAACTGGGGGCGGCTTGGAAAACGGAAAATGTCCTACTATAAAGGCTTCCCCGGATAGTCAACACTAGCTTGTTTTTCTGACGGTTCATTATTTGTAGTGGCCCGTAAATCAGGGCACCTTCATAATAGCTCTTCCCATCGTTTTTCATATTCAATGGGTGATATTCATCCGTTAAAACTATGTCATCCTGGTTTACTTAAGTGAGCGGTATTGAGGTGGATGCTTCCCTTTTTTATGTCTATTTTTTGTGGCAAATTTTGTGTCAGTTTGTGGACAGCCTCTGAGGTGAAAATCGGAAATGTTTAAAATCCAGATGTGGTTGATATAACAAAAATGTGGAGGTAAGTGATGGAATATGAATTTATGCAGGATGTCACTGGTCAGGTGATGACAAATTTCTCAATGGATCATGAAGCTATTGGTCACTGGTTGAATGAGGAAGTAAAAGGCGATTTGAGTGTTTTAGATAAAATAATTTCAGCATTGATGGATATAAAAGGTAGTGAACGTCAGTGGCAATTGAACGGTCATGAATACACACTGTTAATGAATGAAGAAGAAATTATGATCAGAGCTAATCAACTCCAGTTTGATACAGAGATGCTGGAAGAGGGGATGAGCTACTACGATAATGAGAGCCTGGCACTTTGTGGTACAGATGATTTTATCAATATGTTGGCCAATTACAGAGATTTTGTTTTGCAAAACAATTAAAGGTAAGTGTTTATGTTCAACCAATGGCAGATTTCTGCCATAATCGATATTCCATCACTTTTGTGTGACGTATTTGGGTGACATCGTACTGGCTTTTTATTTATAAACAGGAGCCTATATTGTCGGGAGATTCTTCCCGGCAGGTTCCAACAAAAAAGGTAGGCTTTTATGGAAGAGATCAATCTATCAGGTGAGATTGATAAGGCAGCAAATTGGTTTATCAATAATCAAAATCTACTGCTCGAATACGCAGTGAATATTGTGTTTGCCATTTTAATTCTGATTGTAGGTTTAGCTGTTGCCAAACTGGCAAATAAAGCAGTGAAACGCGTCATGACGCTACGTGGTATTGATGCGACTATTTCTGACTTTTTGTCAGCAATAATTCGTTATGCCATCGTCGCGTTTACTATTGTTGCAGTGCTTGGAAAATTAGGCGTTCAGACTGCCTCTGTGATTGCCGTTATTGGTGCCGCAGGTTTGGCTGTTGGTTTGGCATTACAGGGTTCATTGTCAAACTTCGCTGCTGGCGTGTTGCTGGTAGTTTTCCGTCCGCTCCGCACTGGTGAATATGTCATTATTGGTGCAGTGGAAGGGACCGTTGTACAAGTACAAATTTTCTCCACAACATTACGTACTGCGGATGATCGTATTATTGTGATCCCTAACGGAAAAATTATTGCGGACAATATTATCAATACCAGCCGTGAACCAAACCGTCGTACTCAGATAATGGTCGGTGTAGCTTATGACGCTGATATTGATGAAGTAAAGAAAGTGTTGGGTGACGTTATCAAAGCTGATAAGCGCATTCAGCATGAGAAAGGTGTCACTATTCGGTTGCATGAAATGGCACCTTCATCACTCAATTTTATTGTGCGTGTGTGGACAACGAATGGAGATGCCTGGAGCGTTTACTGGGATTTGATGGAAAACTTCAAGCGAGCTTTGGATAAACACAATATTGGCATTCCTTTCCCACAAATGGATGTTTATCTGCATCAGCAGCAAGTTGCTCTACAGAAGGAAATGGCTCAATAATCAATATACTTGGTGTTAGAAATCTTGGTGTGAGAAATATGAAGTACTCTCACACCAAGTCAGCACGGCTTAAATAACTTAGAATTGTCACTCTTTCTGCTCTATTTCTTCCAATACCTTTTAATTGCTCTATAAGTTTCATTAATGATAGATAAGAAATATTCATTTCTACTAATGAATGAATTTTCCTAATATGCAGATAGAACTTATCTGATTGAATAAATATTAGGAATTTTTGCATGTTTTCAACACTGATTCAGGGCTTTTTTCTCAGTGCCGCGATGATTATTCCACTTGGACCACAAAATGTTTTTGTGATGCAGCAGGGTAGTAAAAAACGGTTTCATTTGATGAGTGCAGCATTATGTTCTATCAGTGACATTATTCTTATCATGGCTGGAGTCTTTGGTGGTAGTGCCTTACTTGGGCAGTCAGCATTTCTGTTGCAAGCTGTGACATGGGGAGGCGTTGCATTTTTGCTATGGTACGGATGGGGAGCTTTTCGGCTGGCATTATCAGCGGATATTGCATTCTCCGGTACAGAAGCTCTGGCTCAAAGCCGCTGGCGGGTTATTGTGACGTTATTTGCAGTAACCTGGTTGAACCCTCATGTTTATCTGGATACTTTCGTTGTATTAGGTAGTATTGGCGGACGATTATCAGCAGAACACAGGCCGTGGTTTACTGCTGGTGCAGTTATCGCATCCATCAATTGGTTTTTCGCATTGGCTATTCTGGCTGCATGGTTTTCACCAATTCTTAATCAGCCACGATCTCAGCGTATCATTAACTTATTTGTTGGTTGTGTGATGTGGTATATCGCATGGAATTTGTTTAAGCAAGGATTACAAATTTTTAATTAAATTAAACATTTCTTTATAATTCAAACTGTTTTTTATAAATATGGTTCTTTATAAACATAGTGTGCTAATGTTTCTGAAAGTAACTTGTCTTAATATGAGAACTCTGTAGAAAACACTTACTTATTTGCTGTGTACCTGATAGATGAAAGGTATATCCGAAAGGAGGTTTTAGTGAAACGTAACTCACTGATATTTGCTGTTATGTTAGCTGTAGGTAGTTTGTCATGTATGACAGCGTCGGCTGCGGAATTACCGTCTATTCCGCATATATCAACTTCTGGTAATGCGACAATCAAAGCGGCTCCAGATATGGCGACTTTGTTGATCCATGTGAAAGTGAGTCAGAAAAGTGCGGTAGATGCGAAGAAAAAAGTTGATGAGCGTGTTGCAAAATATTTTGATTTTTTGAAAGCAAGTGGTATCGAAAAGAAAGATATTAATGCAGCCAATATACGTACTCAGCCAGAATATCAGTATGATCAGAAAACAGGCAAATCAACTCTTACGGGATATAATGCTTCCCGCTCAGTTGAAGTTAAAGTTCGTAAGCTGGATCAATTGAATACACTTTTGGATGGAGCCTTGAAAGCAGGATTAAATGAAATTAATTCCGTACAGTTCAGCGTGGCCGATCCTCAGCGCTATCGTGATGCAGCCAGACAGGAAGCAATTACGAATGCGATTCAACAGGCAACCGAATTAGCAAAAGGTTTTAACAGTAAGTTAGGTTCCGTATATAGCATCACTTATCGTCCACCTGAAGCAGTGCCTTTTCCAATGAGTCGGCTGCAATTCAAATCAGCTCTAATGTCTGCGGCTTCTGCGGAAAATTCGGCTGATGAAACTTATGAACCGCAGAGCATAGAGTTTTCTGATCATGTTGATGCAGTTTTTGAGTTACAGCGTTAATTAGCTTCATCATCTTCCTGACGTAACATCTGGCGTCCTAGTTTTAACAGGGCGTCAGTCACTTTTCTCATAGCGCTGCTTTCCGGGGCAAAGCGATGCCAGTAAAGCATACGGCGTTGACACAGGCCGGGTGTTAAATCAACCAATTCACCTGCCTTCAATTCTTTGTCGATTTGTAAATGAGGGATCATACAACATGTCGATCCTTGTTTTGCCAATTGAACGAAAGCTTCGGACGAGTTAACGATATGGCAAGGCACACTGCCCGGTGATAAATCAAAATACTGTTGTAAAAAGGCCTGATGCATATCATCCAAATGATCGAATGCAACAGCAGGCGCTTTCAGTAAAGTTGAGCGAGTTACTCCATTGGGGAAAAAACGTTCAGCAAATTTAGGGGAGGCGACGAACAGATAATCAAGAGCACCTAGCTTATCCACCAGACAGCTTGGCAGGGGTTGTGATTGAATACTGATTGCACCAACAACTTCCCCACGTCTCAGGCTTTCTTGTGTACGTGTTTCATCTTCCACCTGAATATTGAGCTGGATAGGTAAATCAGAAAGCACGGGATGCAGTGCTGGTAAGAGCCAGGTTGCCAGACTATCCGCATTAACGGCAAGAGAAAGCAACAGAGGAATATCATTACTATTTTCATCACCAAGCCATTGTGCTTCGAGCAACTCTACCTGATGTAATAACGCAAGCAGTTTTTGCCCTTGCTCTGTAGGGCGGGGGGGAACGGTACGAACCAATAACGGTTGACCGAATAGGTTTTCTAATTGCTTGATACGTTGAGATACTGCGGATTGAGTGATACAAAGCTTTTGTGCTGCACGTTCGAAACCGCGTTCATGGATCACGGCATCCAACGCTTGCAGGGATCGGTAATCAGGACGTTTCATCGAAAATCAGGTTCTCCGTTTTTACTCTTCTCTTTGAATATCTGGGCACTAGGTTATGTGTTGAAAATTGTGTGTTCAGAAATTGTCGTTGATTCAAAAATATATTGTGTGCTCAAAAGATTTTTGGGTCTAGGTAGCACTATGCCATATTTTTTCACAGGATAAGATAAAATATTGTTTATACTGGCGGCTGAATTTTCCTTGTAATTGATTATAGGCAGTAATTGATATGACACAGGACGAACTGAAAAAAGCGGTAGGTTGGGCAGCACTGGAATATGTCAGACCAGGAACAATTGTCGGGGTTGGTACAGGTTCAACGGCATCTCATTTTATTGATGCGTTGGGGACGATGAAAGACAAAATTGAAGGTGCAGTATCCAGCTCGGAAGCATCGACAGAGAAATTGAAAAGTCTTGGCATTCCTGTGCTTGATTGTAATGAAGTTGATTCTTTGGATATTTATGTTGATGGTGCTGATGAAATCAATGGCAACATGCAAATGATTAAAGGTGGCGGAGCTGCACTGACCAGAGAGAAAATCATTTCTGCTGTGGCAAAGAAATTCATTTGTATCATTGATGAATCCAAGCAGGTTGATATATTGGGTAAATTCCCGTTACCGGTTGAAGTTATTCCGATGGCACGTGCTTATGTTGCCCGTGAGTTGGTGAAATTAGGAGGAACTCCGGTTTACCGTCAGAACGTTGTTACTGATAATGGTAATGTCATTTTGGATGTTCATAATCTTGCCATTCTTAACCCAATCGAATTAGAAAACAAAATTAATGCTATTGCTGGTGTGGTAACTGTTGGCTTATTTGCTAATCGTGGTGCGAATGTCGTACTGGTTGGTACAGCTAATGGTGTAAAAACGATTGCAGAGTAATTATTAATTAGGGGCAGAATATGCTGCCCTTAAAAAATTTTCAGATTTATATTCAAAAAATAAAATTCAGATATATATATTGTATATTTGTCTAATTATTGCTCAAAGCTCTGTATTTATCTCGTAACTAAAAGTTTTACTTTGCGTAACAACTTTTTTATTGTTTCTTATGCTGTTTTACAGGCAAACGATTGTATTGCTGTTGGCGTTTTTTTTGTTATGTTAGTAGAACCTATCGGCATTACGAAAATTAGTACAAATAAGGCGGATAAATGGTTAAGGTATCTTTAGAAAAAGATAAAATTAAGTTTTTGCTGCTGGAAGGTGTTCATCAGAGCACAGTAGACAATTTGCGGGCAGCAGGGTACAGCAATATTGAGTATCATAAGGGCGCATTAGAACCGGAAGAGCTGAAAGAAGCAATTCGCGATGCCAGATTTGTGGGGATCCGTTCCCGTACTCAGTTAACCGAAGAAATTTTTGCTGCTGCTGAAAAATTAGTTGCAGTTGGGTGTTTCTGCATTGGCACTAATCAGGTTGATCTGAACGCCGCAGCAAAACGTGGTATTCCCGTATTTAACGCTCCGTTTTCCAATACACGCTCAGTGGCTGAAATGGTATTGGGAGAATTGCTGCTGTTATTGCGTCGAGTTCCAGAAGTCAATGCCAAAGCTCACAAAGGGGAATGGAACAAACAGGCTGCGGGTTGTTATGAAGCACGTGGCAAAAAATTAGGCATTATCGGTTACGGTCATATCGGTTCACAACTTAGTGTCCTGGCTGAAAGCATCGGTATGAATGTCTACTTCTTTGATATTGAACATAAATTACCGCTAGGAAACGCCCAGCAAGTTCATCACTTATCTGAATTGTTAAATATGAGTGATGTTGTGAGTCTGCATGTTCCTGAAACATCTTCAACCAAAAATATGATCGGTGCGGCAGAATTAGAGCTGATGAAACCGGGTTCAATTTTGATCAATGCTTCACGCGGTACTGTTATCGATATTCCTGCATTAGTCAATGCGTTAGAAATTGGGCATATTGCCGGTGCTGCAATTGATGTATTCCCCGTGGAGCCAGCAACCAACAACGAGCCTTTCGTCTCGCCATTAATTAAATTTGACAATGTACTGCTGACGCCACATATCGGCGGATCTACACAAGAAGCGCAACAGAATATCGGTTATGAAGTCGCCGGAAAATTGGTCAAATATTCTGACAACGGTTCTACACTGTCGGCGGTTAATTTCCCGGAAGTTTCACTGCCGGTACATGCTAAGGATACTAATCGATTACTGCACATCCACGAAAACCGTCCGGGTATCTTAACCAGCATCAACCAGGTTTTCACCGATCAGGAAATCAATATTGAAGCACAATACCTGCGTACTGAAGGTGATATTGGTTATGTGGTTATCGATATCATGACGCAAAATCCGGCTCAGGCTGAATTAGTTTTGCAACAACTAAGAGCTTTACCAGGTACAATCCGCTCCCGTCTGCTTTACTAAGGCGAGCTGTACTTAGTTGAATGAACAAGTAAGTTAGGTGAAAAACACGTAACCAAATAAATAAGGGCTATTGAAGAAACAATAGCCCTCGAACTAATCTGCTAAACTCAATCCCCGGCAATTATCATGACCAATGCCATATTTTTTCTGGTGTGATAATTTCTGGTAACGGAATATCCCAGCTTGCGCTGGGCAGCGTATTAATTAACTGAAAATTGTGTGCCAGCCCAATCGGGTAAAAATTTTGCTGTTGCCATTTGGCCAGTGTTCTGTCGTAGAACCCTCCTCCCATGCCTAACCGTTGCCCTGTAAGATCGAAAGCAACCAGAGGGATAAACATAACGTCCAGTTCAGAGATAGGTAAAACCTGCCTGACATCCAGTGATGGCTCTTCTATATTAAAGTGGTTACGGACAAGAGAAGTTTCAGGTTGATAACGTAAGAACAGTAGGTGATTCCGGCTGAAAGGATGCAATACCGGCAAGTAAACTTGTTTATTTTGCTGCCAAAATTGTTGAATCAATGGACGGGTATCTAATTCTCTATCAAAAGAGAGATACAGGGCAATTTTCTTCGCCTGAAGGATCTTTGGATGAGCCATGACTCGCTCGGCAGCTTGTAGAGCAAATTGCAGTTGTTGTTCAGGGGAAAGGCTTTTACGCAGCTGTCGGATTTCTTGTCTGATGCTTTTTCGGAGAGAGAGAAAAGAATCTGATTGCATGATACCTGCCTATTTAGTAGTGCAGAAAAGGATACAAAACAGATAGATAGAATTCTCCAAGATGCCGTTACAGGTGGTAACCCTTGAACCCTTGGTTCAAGGTGAACGTGGAGTCGCCCCTATTAGGCTTCTTGGACTGGCCAAGCATGCTCACAAGAAACGGAGCACCACATTCTATAGATATGAAATATCGGCTCAGGGGACTTCCCTGCACACGAACACCTCAGAGAAAATTTTTTATCACTTAAGCCATTAGCAGAGAACCATTAAATCAGGAGCCTACCCGTTTGGTTTTAAGTAACATCATGTGACCTATTGTATGTAACTAAATGGAGAAAGCAACTGGTTATATTCATCTATCGTGACTACTGCCTGATTTATCAACAAATGACAGATAGGTGGTCAGCTAATTTTATTACCTTGCTCTAATAAGGCTTGCTCAATAGTCTGCTGGAGCATTTTAATTTTCTGTTCCATATTGTAGGAATAATCACGGGTTTTCATTTTTTCTTGTGCTAACTCGTGACAGATATTCAGTGCCACAATAAAAACCAGTTGCTCAGTGTTAGTCACTCTGGTGCGTTCTTTGAGGTTATGCAAACGCTGATCAAGTTCCTCCGCCGCAGCCTGTAATGCTTCTATCTGCTCTGGTGGACAATTGACACGTAATGACCGCCCAAAAATCTGAATATCTACTGGTTGTGCAGACATGACACCTTCCTGATTTATTACTGTATCGATACCTTTGTTGATACCTTAATTCTGATATACACCCTTTAGCTTTCAAGTTGCTATATGTTATTAGCTGTAACTCGAAATTTATTGGGGGTAAAAAACATATTTTGGTATAAAAATAAGGCCGACACCAATCATTACCGTACAATACCAAAAGACAACCTGATGATGTTGTCTGGTATAGCGACTCCCCTTGATGGTAGCATAGCATGAACTTATATCGCCAACGATGATCAATATACATGTCTATACAAAACTCATTACCTAATTATCAATCATTTGATGAAATTTTGCATCAACAGTCCGTTGCACTGACAGCCGCAGAAATGCATGGCTTAATAAGTGGTTTATTATGTGGTGGAAATCACGACAGTAGCTGGCAGACTCTTGTACATGATCTCACTAATGATGGCCTTGCATTTTCACAGACACTCGCACAGCCAATCAGAGAATTGTATGAAGTCACTTTCGAATCATTGGATGATAGTAACTTTAATTTTAATTTACTGCTTCCTGATGATGAAGCTGGTGTTTTTGCATGTGCTGACGCGTTGGCAGGATGGGTAAACCATTTCTTGTTGGGATTGGGGGTTGCAGATCCAAAAATAACAGAAAGAAAAGAAATTCAGGAAGTTATTACTGATTTACGTAATATAGGTATGCTGGGATACGACGAAGATGAAGATCAAGAAGAGCTATCTCAGGCACTGGAAGAAGTATTGGAATATGTCCGTGTTGCAGTGCAGCTCTGTTACATTGCACTGGCGACGCCCAAAAAAGCAGGCAATACAACGAAAAAAGATGAAAAACCAACGCTGCATTGATTGGTAATTAACTAATTATTAATAATAACGAGATTGCAGGAGAGGGTATGATTAAACAAGAATATTTATCCCGTCGTCAGGCATTATTGTCAAAAATGGCACCGGCCAGCGCGGCCATTATTTTTGCGGCCCTGCCTGCGACACGCAACTCAGATAGTGAATATTCTTATCGTCAGCACAGTGATTTTCTTTACCTGACTGGGTTTAATGAACCAGAATCTGTTCTTATTCTTATTAAAAGCGATGAAACTCACAACCACAGTGTGTTGTTTAATCGAGTGCGTGATCTTACCGCAGAAATCTGGTTTGGTCGTCGGCTTGGGCAGGAAGCCGCTCCAGAAAAACTGGGGGTGGATCGTGCTCTGCCATTTAATGATATTGATGAACAACTCTACCTCTTGCTGAATGGGTTAGATGTGGTTTATCACGCTCAGGGGGAATTTGAATATGCTGATAAGATCGTATTCAGTGCTCTGAATAAGTTACGTAAGAATAGCCGTCGTAATCTCAGTACCCCATCAATAATGGCAGACTGGCGTCCGTGGCTACATGAAATGCGCTTGTTTAAATCAGAAGCTGAGTTGGAAATCATGCGCAAAGCCGGGAAAATCAGTGCTCAAGCACATACCAGAGCTATGCGAAGCTGCCGCCCGAATATGTTTGAATATCAGCTTGAAGCTGATATTCACCATGAATTTACCTATCACGGTGCGCGCTACCCTGCTTATAACACCATTGTTGGTGCAGGAGAAAATGCTTGTATCCTGCATTACACAGAAAACGACCGTCGTATGAAAGATGGCGATTTAGTGTTGATCGATGCAGGTTGTGAATATGAAGGGTATGCGGGGGACATTACACGGACGTTTCCGGTTAATGGCAAATTTACCCGCCCTCAACGAGAAATTTATGACATTGTGCTGAAATCCGTCAATGTCTCCCTTGAACTTTATAAACCGGGTACTAGCATTCGTGAAGTGACCGAGCAGGTTGTGCGTATCATGGTTGAAGAGCTGGTTAAACTGGGCATTATGCATGGTGAAGTGGAATATTTGATCGAGACCAATGCCTATCGCCAATTTTTCATGCATGGTTTAAGCCATTGGCTTGGGCTGGATGTCCACGATGTGGGGCATTACGGTGTTGATCGTGATCGCATTCTGGAACCTGGCATGGTACTGACCGTTGAGCCGGGGCTGTATATCGCACCGGATGCTGATGTGCCGCCGGAATACCGCGGTATCGGGGTCCGTATTGAAGACGATATTGTGATTACAGAATCAGGCAATGAGAATTTGACTGAGTATGTCGTTAAAGATCCTGATGAAATAGAAGCACTGATGGCACAGGCTAAACAGGGTTAGAGTTACAGTAATCAGGAAGCCAAATCATAATGAGCGTGATTATCGTGGGAGGAGGGATGGCTGGTGCAACATTAGCACTTGCCATTTCTTCTTTGAGCCGGGGGCAGTTGCAAGTCTCCTTAGTTGAAGCAGCAGAGCCAACACAGCAACATCCGGGTTTTGATGCAAGGGCGATTGCCTTAGCTGATGGTACATGTCAGCGTTTGAGCCAGATAGGTGTCTGGTCTGCACTGAAAGATTGTGTGACCCCAATTACTCACGTTCATGTCAGTGACCGTGGTTGTAGTGGGTTTGTCAATATCCGGGCTGACGATTATGACATTCCGGCATTGGGTAATGTTATTGAGCTGCATGATGCCGGAAACCGTTTGTTTGATTTATTAAAACAGGCACCGAATATCAAACTTTATTGTCCGGCTAAAGTGAATGCTGTTGAGCGTCTGGACACTTCAGTTTCTATTACCTTGAATAGTGGTGAAAAACTTACGGGAAAACTGTTGATAGCAGCGGACGGAAGCCAGTCTTCCGTAGCAAAAGCCTGTAATATCCTGTGGCAGCGGCAGGATTACAGTCAGGTTGCCATCATTGCCAATGTCCTGACATCTGAACATCCCCGAGGCCGGGCATTTGAGCGCTTTACTGAACATGGCCCGCTGGCACTGCTGCCAATGTCAGAAGGGCGCAGCTCGTTAGTCTGGTGTCATCCATTGGATAAATGGACGGAAATTAATCAGTGGGAAGATGCCGAGTTTCTCCGTCAACTGCAAAAAGCGTTTGGCTGGCGCCTGGGAAAAATGTTGGAAACAGGTCAGCGGTACAGTTACCCACTGACTTTATCTACATCCAAACAGCAGATCAGCCATCGTTTGGCATTAGTAGGTAATTCATCTCAAACTCTGCATCCAATCGCAGGGCAGGGCTTTAACTTAGGTATGCGTGATGTAATGGCATTAGCTCAGGTTATTTCGGCTGCTGCGATTGAGGGGCACGATATCGGCTCTTATAACGTTCTGACTCGTTATCAACAGCAACGCTTTGCAGATCGTGAGGTAACAATCGGTATTACTGATGGGCTGGTCAGGTTGTTTGCCAATGACTATTTTCCGTTGAGAATCGGACGCAATTTTGGCCTGATGACGATGGAAATGTTGCCACTGATAAAGGGCACATTGGCCCGTCAGACATTGGGTTGGGTTGCCCATCATTCAATGGCAGAATAAGTCAGATTAAGAGGAAATAAAAACATGCAATCATTTGATGTGGTGATCGCAGGAGGCGGTATGGTTGGCCTTGCGCTGGCCTGTGGTTTACATGGTAGCGGCTTGCGCATCGCGATTGTAGAAGAGCATCCACCAACCAGTATTTTTCATACCGATGATGAACATGCGTTGCGTGTTTCTGCCATCAATGCAGCCAGCGAACGGTTATTAACCCATCTCGGTGTTTGGCAGAAGCTCCTCGCAATGCGTGCCAGCCCTTATCAGGGGATGGAAGTCTGGGATCAGGATAGCTTCGGTCGTATTCAGTTCAATGCGGCGGAAAATGGCCTCAATCATCTTGGACACATTATCGAAAATAATGTGATCCGACAGGCTCTTTGGCAACAGGCTGAAAGTTTATCTGATGTAACCATGTTTACCCCTGTTTCTCTTAAGAATGTTGTCTGGGGAGAAAACGAAGCTTTTATTACCCTGTCCGACGAGCGAATGTTGACTTCACGGTTAGTTGTTGGTGCAGATGGTGCTCATTCATGGTTGCGTCAGCATGCAGATATTCCACTGACTTTCTGGGATTACGAACATTATGCATTGGTTGCGACTATTCGTACTGTGGAACCTCATAAAGGGGTTGCGCGCCAGGTTTTTCATGGGGATGGTATTCTTGCTTTCCTGCCACTTTCTGATCCTCATTTATGCTCTATTGTCTGGTCATTGCCTGCGGAAGCGGCGCAACAGCGCAAGACAATGGAGACTGAGTTGTTTAACCGGCAATTGAGTGTCACTTTTGACATGCGACTTGGGCAGTGTGAGTTGATCAGTGACCGTCAGACTATCCCATTAATAGGACGCTATGCCCGGAATTTTGCTGCACATCGGTTAGCTTTATTGGGAGATGCAGCACATACAATCCATCCATTGGCCGGGCAGGGAGTCAATCTGGGGTTTATGGATGTAGCAGAGTTGATCGGAGAATTGATCCGTTTGAACCAGCAAGGCAAAGATATCGGTCAATATCTCTATCTTGGTCGTTATGAGCGTCGCCGTAAACACAGTGCGGCTGTCATGCTGGCTGGTATGCAGGGATTTCGGCAGCTATTTGATGGGAATAATCCTGTCAAGAAACTATTTCGTGATCTAGGGCTGACTTTGGCTAACAGTTTCCCCGGAATAAAGCCACAATTACTCCGTCATGCGATGGGTCTTCATGATCTGCCGGATTGGTTGATTACTCAAACCTCTTCAGTTGAAAAAATCTAATTTTTCCTCTTATTTGGGATTAGTTTTTTTTATATCAGGCTAAAGTGTATTCAGTTGGTTTGCTTCACACTTTAGTCTGTTTGTAATAAAAAAAAGAATATTTTTTACATATTACTGCCATTTTTTAGCGTTCCCACACAATAAAATAGAAAAAAATTCCGCATGATAGTGAAGGGTTTTTGAAGGCATCATTGTTATGTTGATAATTTATTTTATGGTTCATTTCCATTTTCAGTGATAACTTCTAGTCCAAGGTATCGTTTGCGTCATTAACCGCTTCTTTGTTTCATGATCCAACATTTGCCGGTTAATACGCCGTATATATGTTATTCAGATCAAGAACGTTTTCATGTCAAAAATGGAAAGAGGGAAATAATGTCAAAACACACCCCACTATATGATCAGCATCTGACATGCGGGGCGCGCATGGTGGATTTTCATGGCTGGATGATGCCCCTTCACTACGGTTCACAAATCGACGAGCATCACGCGGTGCGTACTGACGCAGGTATGTTCGACGTTTCCCATATGACCATTATGGATTTGCACGGCGCAGGTTGCCGTGATTTTCTCCGTTATCTTCTGGCAAATGATGTTGCTAAGCTGACTGAAAAAGGTAAGGCGCTTTATACCGGCATGCTTAATGCTTCCGCTGGTGTTATTGATGACCTGATTGTCTATTTTTTCACTGATAATTTTTATCGCATGGTCGTTAACTCGGCAACTCGTGAAAAAGATTTAGCTTGGATCCAACAACATGCGGAGAAATACTCTGTTGAGATCACCGTTCGTAATGACTTGGCGCTGATTGCAGTTCAAGGTCCTAACGCACAATCCAGAGTCCAGTCTTTGTTAAATAATGAGCAAAAGCAATCCATTGCAGGCATGAAACCTTTCTTTGGTGTGCAATCTGGTGACTTATTTATCGCAACTACCGGTTATACCGGTGAAGCGGGTTATGAAATTGCATTGCCTCAGGAACAAGCTGTTGATTTTTGGCAGCAGTTACTGAAAGAAGGAGTTAAACCAGCGGGACTGGGAGCACGGGATACACTGCGCCTTGAAGCCGGTATGAACCTTTATGGTCAGGAAATGGATGAATCCATCTCACCTTTGGCTGCGAATATGGGATGGACGATTGCATGGGCACCGGAAGAGCGCCAATTTATTGGCCGTGAAGCTCTGTTGAAACAGCGTGAAGCTGGGACAGAACAATTGGTTGGGTTAATCATGCGTGAAAAAGGCGTCTTGCGCAGTGGGTTAACGGTTAGTTTCACTGATGAAACTGGTGAAGTACGTTTTGGTGTTATTACCAGTGGAACATTCTCACCTACATTAGGATTCAGTATTGCCCTTGCCAGGATGCCGCAAGGGGTTGGAGAACAGGCGATTGTCCAGATCCGTAATCGCGAGATGTCGGTTCAGGTTGTTAAACCGGGTTTTGTCAGGATGGGAAAATCGCTTGTAGGATGATTTTGGTCGCAACATTTTAATGAATAAAAATAAGGAGATGGAACCGATGAGTCATGTACCAACCGAACTAAAATATACCGAATCACACGAATGGATTCGCTCTGAAGGAAATGGCGAATATACCGTGGGTATTACCGAACATGCCCAGCAACTATTGGGTGATATGGTGTTCGTTGACTTGCCTGAAATCGGAGCGGTCATAAACAGTGGTGATGATTGTGCAGTCGTTGAATCAGTCAAGGCGGCTTCCGATATTTACGCACCGCTGAGTGGTGAAGTTATCGCAGTCAACCCTGCTTTAGAAGGTTCACCCGAATTAGTGAATAGCGAGCCTTATAACGAAGGCTGGTTATTCCGCATCAAAGTTACTGATGAAAGTGAATTGACCAACCTGCTGGATGCAGAAAGTTATCGGTCATTATTGGAAGAAGAAGAGTAAATATTTCCGCCCCACATCACCAACGTCGCCGACGTCATACAGTGAGTGGGGCGTTTTTTTATGTGTGCCGTTTTTAGCTAGTTTCAGGAAATTATTATCAATGATCCAGACTCTAATCCAACTTGAAAATCAAGGTGAATTTATTC
This sequence comes from Xenorhabdus cabanillasii, assembly GCF_003386665.1. Classification (NCBI taxonomy): domain Bacteria; kingdom Pseudomonadati; phylum Pseudomonadota; class Gammaproteobacteria; order Enterobacterales; family Morganellaceae; genus Xenorhabdus; species Xenorhabdus cabanillasii. Next base: position 2,242,484 of record NZ_QTUB01000001.1, read on the forward strand.
GTCGCCACATTGGTTCCTCTGCTGAACAGCAAAAAGAAATGCTGGCAATCGTTGGCTCGAACTCTCTTGACGATCTTACCAATAAAATTGTTCCCCGTGATATCGCATTGCCAGAACCACCAGCAGTAGGTGAAGGTGCGACAGAGCAACAGGCACTGGCTGAACTGAAAGCAATGGCGGGTCAGAACAAACGTTATCAATCTTATATTGGTATGGGGTATGCCCCCGCAATACTACCGCCGGTTATCTTACGTAATTTACTGGAGAATCCCGGTTGGTACACAGCATATACGCCTTACCAACCTGAAGTTTCTCAAGGGAGATTAGAAGCCTTACTGAATTTCCAGCAAGTCACTATTGATCTGACCGGTTTAGATCTTGCTTCAGCATCCCTGTTAGATGAAGCCACCGCAGCAGCCGAAGCGATGGCAATGGCAAAACGGGTTAGCAAACTGAAAAATGCGGAGCGTTTCTTCGTAGTTGATGATATTCACCCACAGATATTAGATGTGGTGCGCACACGAGCGGCAACATTCGGGTTTGATGTCATTGTTGATAAAGCAGAAAAAGTACTGGAATTAGAGGGTATTTTTGGCGTTTTACTGCAACAAGTTGGTACTACAGGTCAGATCCATGATTACAGTGATCTTATCGCAAAACTGAAACAGCAAAAAATTATTGTCAGTGTTGCCGCTGATATTATGGCACTGGTTATGCTGACGGCACCGGGCAAACAGGGCGCTGATATCGTCTTTGGTTCAGCACAGCGTTTCGGTATTCCAATGGGATACGGCGGCCCGCATGCTGCATTCTTTGCTTGCCGTGACGAATATAAACGCTCAATGCCGGGTCGTATTATAGGTGTTTCCCGCGATGCCGCTGGCAACCGGGCATTGCGTATGGCGATGCAAACACGTGAACAGCATATTCGCCGTGAAAAGGCGAACTCCAATATCTGTACCTCACAGGTATTACTGGCAAATATTGCTGGTATGTATGCGGTTTACCACGGTGCCGGAGGTCTGAAAAGAATTGCGGGGCGCATTCATCGATTGACCGATATTTTGGCTGCGGGTCTACAAAAAGCGGGCATAACGCTGCGTCACAAAACATGGTTTGATACATTGGCTGTAGAAGCCATCGATAAGGCATCAATACTGGCACGAGCGGAAAAAGCACAAATCAACTTACGTACTGATATTCTTGGTGCTGTTGGCGTGTCATTGAGTGAAAAAACCAGTCGTGCAGACTTGATAACCCTGTATCAAGTTTTAACTGGTTCTGAAACCGTGTTAGATGTTGATGCTCTTGATAGTGAAGTATCAGAGAACAGCCAATCCATACCGGTTTCAATGCTGCGCGATGATGCAATTCTGACCCATGATACCTTCCGCCGTTATCATAGTGAAACAGATATGATGCGCTATATACATAGCCTGGAACGTAAAGATCTGGCACTGAATCAGGCGATGATCCCATTAGGATCATGCACAATGAAACTGAATGCGGCCGCTGAACTCATACCGATCACATGGCCTGAATTTACTGACCTGCATCCTTTCTGCCCGCCAGAACAAGCCCAGGGTTATCAACAATTGATTAACCAGCTCTCACATTGGCTGGTATTACTGACAGGATACGATGCGGTATCTATGCAGCCAAACTCTGGTGCTCAAGGAGAATATGCTGGCTTACTGGCAATTCGTCATTACTACGCCAGCCGCGGTGAACAACACCGTCATATCTGCCTGATCCCAAGATCAGCCCATGGCACAAACCCTGCATCTGCGCATATGGCAGGTATGACTGTGGTTGTGGTGAATTGTGATAAAGAAGGCAATATCGATCTGGCAGATCTGTATGAGAAAGCGGAAAAACACCGTGATGAACTGGCTTGTATCATGGTTACCTATCCATCAACTCATGGTGTATATGAAGAAACCATCTGCCAGATTTGCGACATTATTCATCAAAATGGTGGGCAGGTTTATCTTGATGGTGCAAATATGAATGCTCAGGTTGGGATCACAACTCCTGGCTTTATTGGTGCTGACGTTTCACACCTGAACCTGCATAAAACCTTCTGTATTCCGCATGGTGGTGGTGGTCCGGGGATGGGGCCGATTGGTGTGAAAAAACATCTTGCTCCTTTCCTTCCGGGGCATTCTGTGGTGGAAATGGGAGCATTAACCACATCGGGAGCAGTATCGGCCGCACCATTTGGCAGTGCGTCTATCCTGCCGATTAGCTGGATGTACATCCGCATGATGGGGGCAAAAGGGTTGAAACAAGCCAGTCAGGCTGCGATCCTGAATGCAAACTACATCGCAGCTCGTCTGAAAGGTGCTTATGAAATCCTTTATACCGGCCGCGATGGTTATGTTGCCCATGAATGTATTTTGGATATTCGCCCACTGAAAGAAGAATTTGGTATTAGTGAAATGGATATCGCCAAGCGTTTGATTGACTATGGCTTCCATGCTCCAACCATGTCATTCCCTGTCGCTGGAACACTGATGGTTGAGCCAACAGAATCAGAAAGTAAGATCGAAATTGATCGTTTTATTGATGCGATGCTGGCAATCCGCGGCGAAATCAAAAAAGTAGCGGAAGGTGACTGGCCATTGGAAGATAACCCGCTGGTGAATGCACCACATATTCAGGCGGAGCTGATTGCTGACTGGGATCATGCGTACAGCCGTGAAACTGCTGTTTTCCCGACAGCAGAAACAAAAGCAAATAAATATTGGCCGACAGTGAAACGTCTTGATGATGTGTATGGGGATCGTAACTTGCATTGTTCCTGTGTACCGATTGAAGATTATCGGTAATCATGATGTCGCTAATTGATTTAGAATAAAATCGATTAGAAATAAAAGCAGTGTTGAGAGTCATCTCACACTGCTTTTTTAAATTTGACTAATTCTGAAAAATATTTGTATCAGCTAGTGACATCCGCTGGAATAATTCAACCTTTTTCTAAGGTGATAAAGTGATAAGAATCCATTTTGTGGTACATGAATATTTTGAAGCTCCCGGGGCATATGAAGATTGGGCTAACGCAAGAGGATATCAGACTACATTTTCACGGGTTTATCTTGGCGATAAATTACCAGATTCAGTTGAGGGTATTGATTTTCTGATAGTCATGGGAGAGCCGCAAAGCCCTGCAACCACAACGGCTGACTGCGCACATTTTGATGCAGCAGCGGAAAGGCAACTTATTGTAAAAGCGATTGCATCAGATAAGGTAGTTATTGGTATCTGTCTTGGCGCACAGTTAATTGGAGAAGCATTGGGGGCTGTTTTTGAGCATAGTCCTGAGAAAGAAATAGGAAAGTATCCAATTATGCTTACCGAGGAAGGTTTAAAAAATGATAAATTTACTCATTTCGGTGAACTTCTTGAAGTTGGGCATTGGCATAACGATATGCCGGGTTTGACTCGGGATGCAAAAATTATCGCTTTTAGTGAAGGTTGCCCCAGACAGATCATTGAATACCAAAGTCTGGTTTATGCTTTCCAGTGCCATATGGAGCTGACTACAGAGGTAGTTGAATTGCTCATTCAAAATTCAGAAAAAGACCTTAGTAAAGCAGATGAGTATACATTTGTTCAAACACCGGAAATATTACGCTCCCATGATTATAGTGAGATGAACAATAAATTATTTGTTTTTCTCGATAAATTGGCTAACCAATATATGAAGTTAAATTGATTGATATAATCGTCACGACGGTTTTTAAGTCGTGACGGTAAACTGAACGATTTTAATTGGAGATAGAAGATTATTCCTTCAACCAGCCTTTTTCTCTTGCTGCTTCCAGTTGTGGTAGCAAATATTTCCAGAATTCAGGGTAACTTTCAGAAATAAACTGGAGCAGGTTAAAGACTTGTTCAAAACGAATATCATTTTCTACCCAACTCTGCCCATTATTATGCAGATTCATAAATACTGGCATGACCCTGTCGAGCATTTTGGCGAAGCGCGCTTCAGGTGTTTCACCGTCTTCATACTCGTACCAAAGGGCCAGAAAATAATCTCTCTGCGTTTCTGGCAGTAAGCCGAAAATACGCTTGGCAGCTTGCACCTCTTGCTCGTGAATAGCTTCACGGGCAGCTAAATCAAACGCGATAACATCCCCGGCATCGATTTCCACAATATCGTGAATCAATGCCATCTGTATGACACGGCTGATATTTATTTCTCCGGCATAAGGGGCAAAACTGATAACTGCAAGAGCAAAGTGCCAGCTATGTTCCGCAGAATTTTCATTGCGCTGATTGTTCAGAATTTTCGTTTTACGGTGGACATATTTTAATTTATCCAGCTCCATGATAAAGGCGATAATATCGGTAAACGGGCCGAAATTAACAGGAGATACAGTCGATACCATAAGAAATTAAACCTCAAATATTATTTTTCTTCCAATGAATAAGGCAGTGTCTGAATAGAGAGAGAATGCCCTTCATCGTTGCGAATACGGAATACATTATCTGTTTCCATATCATTGCTCATAACGATTTGCACCCAAACAGAGCCATCGGCTAATTTGACCGCAGCAAGAACTGAGCCAGTCCGGCGCCATTTATCGCCTAACTGCCACTCCAGTTCATCACCAGCTACAGGAAGAGAAGATGCGCTACCTGCCAGCCAGTACATTGCCCGCTTATTAGCCCCGCGGTATTTAGCACGTGCTACCATTTCCTGACCGGTATAGCAGCCTTTCTTGAAACTGATACTGTCTTTGATGGCCTGAAGATTAGTAGCCTGTGGAATAAATTGTGCGCTGCTTGCTCCATCAATTACGGGAAACCCTGCTTCAATCTCCAGCGCCAGCCACTGTTGGCTATCGTTCAATTGTGCCTGAAATTTTTCGACTAACACTTCTGCTAATCTGGTTGCAGTAGTGTTATCTGTAACCAAAAGAAAACGTTCTGTAGGGAGAGAGAAATGAAGAATAGTTGTTGTTTCATGTTGGATAACTGCTGTTTCTGTGTCAGGTAAAGTGGGAAAACATGATAGTGTTGTCAGTGCCTCCCGACTGCCCGCTCCGGCAATACCAAGCAAGATATTTTTTTCGTCTTTGGCAAAGGTCACTTTGGAGAATACCGCATACTTTTTTAATTCAGCCAGTTGGGTATCCAATACCGAACGACGTTCAATATAGGCAAAACCTTCTCCACGATGAAACAGCAGCAGGTTGCTCCACATCTTCCCTTTGGCATCACAGTGGGCGCATAGTACATATTGATTTTCATCCAGGGAATTAATATCTGCTGTCACCTGACCTTGCAGATATTTTTCTGTATCAGTTCCGGTTGCAGTGGCCATTGCCCAATCATCAAGGGAAATTAATGTCAGTGGAAGAGTTGTAGAAGATAATGGAGATTGTGCAGAAAACGGAATTTGGTAAGCCATAACAGCTCCTGCCATAAACTATCTGAGAAATAACGTTAATGGTAAAAGAGATGAAGCTCAATGCAAAGGAGTTATTCTTGTTATTTGCTGGTTGAAGGTTTACTGGCAGATTGTTGCGATACATTTTATTGCGATATTCTTCGCATATTGTAGAGATACCAACAGTTCAATCGCTGTCAATGATGAAAAACAGCCCAGAATTGTTGATAATTACAGGTTCTTACTGTAACAGGTTTTACAGTGATAAAGCATTGCCGTCCCAATGGCACGAATGAAAATAATCAAGAGGCTTTTTAAACATGGATATTGACAATAAAGCGCGTATTCACTGGGCATGCCGTCGCGGGATGCGCGAACTGGATATTTCTATCATGCCATTTTTTGAATATGAATATGACTCGTTGAGTGATGATGAAAAGCGCATTTTTGTTCGTTTGCTGGAATGTCCAGATCCTGATCTTTTCAATTGGCTGATGAATCATGGTCGCCCGGAAGATGAGGAGCTTTTCAACATGGTGCAATTGATTCAAAGCAGAAACCAAGCTCGTGGCCCTGTGGTACGGTGAATTGAGAATATCTCTCCGAACCCGCCTGTTTTCCTCTGGCGTGCATGGAGTGATTGCTCTGGCTGCTCTATTAGCACCCTGGTTTGCCAATAGTTTTTATGTCTGGCTTCTGCCGCCGATCATTATCTCTATAGTGGTGAGTTGGATAAGGAGCCAGAGAAATATCATGCAGTGCCGGGGAAAACTAATACTGTTTCGTGGCAATAAAGTACACTGGCAAAAAGAAAGATGGAAAATTACTCAGCCACCGTGGCTTAGCCGTTATGGAATAATGCTCACACTGCGTACTTTTGAGCAAGCGGAAAGTTTTTGCCTCCGGCCTAATATTCAATTATGGGTGGCATCGGATAGTATGTCGGTTGAAGCTTGGCGTAGTTTTAGCCAGATTATGCGTAGTACAGAATTGTGGAAAGAAAAGGCAGAAAGAGCATGAGAATCTGACTGTATTATTCCTGTATGTGGAGAATCTGTTGTGGTTAATAAATGGACAATGTCACTGCTGGACTGGAGAATGGCAATAAGCTGTTTTATTGGCGAATTCGGTGACCGCCTGGGCGGTCACCTCTGAGGAAGTGCAATAGAATTACAACCTCTCACATTTATCTCACGTCTTATCACTACTATAAATCAGACTATATATTTTGGTAATGAGTTCCAACACTCTGAATCTCCATTATTTTGTCAGTATTATTTATAGTGAATGTTACCCTGTGTTCTTGGCTTAGCCTTATACTATATAAATCTCTACCTTGCAGTTTTTCGAAGTTACTGCCGCTTTTTGTACCAATACTTGTTGCTGCTGTACGTGGATCACTACCCTTTTGTACCTCTTTTATAAGTGAACTATATTTTTGTTTTGAAGCATCATCCATTTTAGCAAATGCATTCCTGGATTTATTATCTTTAAGTTTTTGTAAACTAACTCTCCATTTAGATGGAGCTGCTGTAGACGCTGTTGCTGTAGAAGACATTGTTGGTAATTTAGGCGCTTTTGTTGGACCGGCCAGATAACCTATTCTGCCATCAGGTAACTTCTGCGGTGGCCGAAAGAAAGGTTTAGAAAGTTTCTTTCTCTCAATATAATTCGCTAATGATTTAGTTTCTAGACCATTGTAAAAATTACTTGAAAAAATCCTTTTTCCTAGTGATGTTACAGCAGATAAGATAAATAAAAAATCAATTAATTTAAAAAATCTTGCAGCGTTTGATTGTTGATTTTCCTCCAGTGGAATTTCCTGTGAAGAAAAGAAATATAGTGCTAATAATTTATCTTCATCTGAATAATCTCTTAATGGTTTATTTTCAAGATTAGGAACATCCCAGGTATTTTCAGGATATTCACCTTCAAAATCCAGTTCGTTCTTGTAAAAACCGTTTGCCATATCTTTAGAAATTTGATCACCATTCTCACCCAATAGTGCAGATGAAAGATTAGACATGTATTCTTGATAAATTTTATCTGCGGTATCCTTATTCTTATAATAGTCCTCTGGAAGCTGAGATTCATTATGAATACCACTTACCGCTAAAGCGTATGCTAATATTACTTTCTTAGCTCGATATTCAATTCCATGTGCTGCTGTGTGACCTTCATCTGTTTGCCTAAAGTTTAGTACACGTATTATCTCTCCCGCTATTTGCTTTTCAACGGGTGGATATCCACTTCTATCATCAGGAGTTAATTGTACTACACTCGGAGTTGTTACGGATTTTATAACCATTGTATTTTCAACCATTGTACTTTCCCATTATGTTGGCGTTTATTGAAATAACTACTAATATAAATTGCAGCGTTGATTTCCGCTGTTACGGTTTCTTGACTGCTTTAATTAAATTATCAAGTTTATTTTCTCTCGATAATATCCTTATAAACACCTCAGAGAATTGAGGTGCTAATATCTTAATAAAAAGTAACTATATAATCATGTTCTATGATTATGACTAAATATAAAAAAATTTGTTTATGTGACTGTTAGACATATAGATAACATAGCACTTTTATGGTGTCAAGCACTGCTAAGTGACTTAATTTTGATTATATTATAGGCATGAGTGATTCAATTTTAATTAAATCTTTGTAGCCTGAGCCAGTTTATCAGGACTCTTTTAGAAACAACTATAGCGAATGAAACCGCATTAGCTCTATATATTTTGTTTTAGTGTTGTCTCTAATGATAATGAAAAAGAAAGCAAAACAAATAAAATTACTTGATGTAGTCTTGATATTAAATTTTTTCCATCATTATTGTATGGGATTTCTAACAAATATGTTGGCGTACATGTTGTTAAATTTTTTTTAAATTGTTGTTGGTTTTACTTGTTAAATTATTTAAGCGTTAGCACATATTTCTCAATTTTTTATGGTAGTGAATTAATTTCGTAAATAGGATTTACATTTTCTTATATATTTATTGGTTATAAATTAATGCCAATGTATTTGTGAACAATATGTTTCTAATAATAACTAGTAATTTATCATCAGGGAGTGTTGAGGTTTGATGAAAGAGAATTAGTTCAATAATAATTAACTTTAAAGTAATCAGGGTCTTTAGATAAAATTTCTACAAGATTTTTTCTTTTTTGAGTTGATTATAAGTGGTAATAATCTGAATTATTTTGTGTTATTGCAATTTAAAAATATCCCCCAATCCTGCAATAATATTGAAATGTCACTTTACTGATGGATTAGTTACTTAAAAGTAGTATTATAATTGAGACTGTATCTTGCATACGTACAGTTACTACGATGATTTCAACTAAAGAAGGGACTTATATGAAGGTTTCCACGCTTGTCGCATCAGTTGCTTTGGCTGGCTTTTGTTTTACTGCACACGCCTCTGCTCTTGATAATGTTGCTGTTTATTCTACGGAGAAATCTAACGGCTCTATATCAGTGGGTGGCAAAAATGCTTACACTAAATCCTTTGAAGTTGCAGTAGCGAACTTATCCGGTAAGGATATTGATTTGTCGAAGCTTTGTCTGAAAGCTTACTCTCCTGACAAAAAAGAATTTAGTCTGGATACAGTTGATGAAGACCTGAATCAAGGCACACTGAAAGCGGGTAAGTCCGTCAAAGGTATTGCTGTGTTTGCTTCTGAAAATGACGTAGTTCATAAAGCCGCTCTTATTAAAATTTCTGACGATTGCAAGTGATCAGATAAAGCAGCCTTCCTGGCTGCTTTCTTTGGGTTAGCCTTTCAGACCCGCTCTGAACTCTTAAAAAAGCTTAATTGATGTTAAAATAGTGCTTCCATCTCTGCCAATATCTGCATACACCATTGATTCAAACGCTCATCAGTCTCTTCAAACTGGTTCACATCATCCAGAGCAAGGCCGACAAACTGCTTGCCATCTTCGGTCAGTGGCTTTGGACTGGTGAATTCATAACCTTCAATCGGCCAGAAGCCGATAAACTGTACGCCTGCAGGAAGTAAAAGGTGATACAGCATTCCCAGGGCATCCAGAAACCATTCGCTGTAATCAATTTGATCTCCCATGCCATACATGGCAACAATTTTCCCTGTCAAATTCAGTGATGGAAGTTGATCCCAAATGGTCAGCCAATCTTCCTGTATTTCACCGAAATCCCATGTAGGAATGCCGAAGATCAAGACAGAATATTCTTCCATCAATTTAGGATCACAATCTTTGACGTTGTGCAGGTCAATCAGATCCTCACCAAGAATATCGCGTATTTTTTCTGCTACCATTTCAGTATAGCAAGTGGTAGAGCCGTAAAAGAGACCAATTTTCATCATTATTTATCAGAGAATTTCTAATATAAGAGAGGGTATTGTAACAGAAGAATTACTTTTTCAGGCATAATAGCCGATCGGAAGGCACAGATATAAAGGAGGGCTTGTGCCAAGCAAACACGTATTAAAAACTGATGTATCGGAACAAAGCCCATCGGCTAATCCCCTGATAGAACAATTTTTGGATACGATCTGGCTGGAAAAAGATCTGGCAGAAAACACATTGGCTTCTTATCGGCTTGATTTACAATCTCTGAATAATTGGCTGGTGCATGGTGGCTATGATTTGCTTTCTGTACAGTCTATCGAACTACAATCATTTTTGGCTGAACGGGTGGATGGTGGTTATAAAGCCAGTAGCTCTGCACGTTTGTTGAGTGCCATGCGCAGATTGTTTCAGTATCTCTATCGTGAAAAAATGCGGACGGATGATCCAACCGCGCTTTTATCTGCTCCCAAATTACCTAAGCGCTTACCAAAAGATTTAAGCGAAAAGCAGGTTGAAGATTTGCTAAACGCTCCCTCGATTAATCAACCAATAGAACTGCGGGATAAAGCGATGCTTGAAGTGCTTTATGCCTGTGGGTTACGCGTATCCGAATTGGTTGGGTTAACATTATCGGATGTGAGTTTACGTCAGGGTGTTGTCAGGATCGTGGGTAAAGGGAACAAAGAGAGGTTAGTTCCTTTAGGAGAAGAAGCTCTCCACTGGCTGGAACAATATCTAGAGTATGGACGCCCATGGTTACTGAATGGCATAGTGTCCGATGTATTTTTTCCCAGTAAACGGGGAACACAGATGACGCGCCAGACTTTTTGGCATCGGATCAAACATTATGCTGTATCGGCTGGTATTGATTCCGAACGTTTATCCCCGCACGTTTTACGTCATGCTTTTGCAACTCATTTAATCAATCATGGCGCTGACTTACGGGTTGTGCAGATGTTACTCGGACATAGTGATCTCTCCACAACACAAATTTATACACATGTGGCAACTGAACGTCTTAAAGTGCTGCATCAACAACATCATCCTCGCGGATAACAATTCATAAATGTTGTTCATTGACAACTGCTTATGAATAGGTTGCGAAAAAAGGTGAAAAAAGGAACAAAGTAATGAAGAAGATTGTGTTTTGTCTTTCCTTGATACTAACTACTTTTGCTAACAATACCTTTGCTGACGACAGCAAGATTAATGATTCATTGTCAAAAATGGGGCTTAAGGCAGAAAGCATCACTCCATCGCATATTACCGGGGTAAGTACTGCTTTAACCCAGCACGGAACACTTTATATATCCAATGATGGTAAATATCTGTTCCAGGGGCCACTTTACGATCTCAGTGGAAAAGTACCAAAACAAGTGATTAATAAGGCTTTGGTAGAAAAACTGGAATCTTTGAAAGATCAAATGATCATTTATAAGGCTCCAAAAGAAAAACATGTAGTTACTGTATTTACAGACATTACTTGTGGATATTGCCATAAGTTACATGAAAATATTAAAGAATATAATGATGAGGGAATCACTATCCGTTATCTGGCATTCCCTCGTAATGGCTTGCAACACCAATCAGCGAAAGATATGCAATCTATTTGGTGCAGTGCGAAGCCTGCTAAAGCATTGGATGATGCTTTTAAAGGCGAGAAAGTTTCGCCTATTGAAAGTTGTAAAAAGGATATTGCCAAACATTATGAGCTAGGCTTACAGTTTGGTGTCAGTGGAACACCAGCTATGATACTCAAAGATGGCAGTATGATTAGTGGTTTTATGCCGCCAAAAGATTTAGCTGACGCATTAGCACAGCATGCTGAATAATCATCGCCAACAGATCCTGATTTAGTGAATAACAGGTAGTGAATTAAGCCCAGTGAATAGAAAAACACAACTCCGCCGCCGTCCAGCGGCGGATGATAGCCACCTTCCCGATAGTATCCATCCGTTATTGCGCCGTTTATATGCTACGCGAGGTATACGCCAGGCTGATGAGTTAGAACGCGGAGCAAAAGGGCTACTCAATTATCAATCTCTCAATGGCATTGAAGAGGCTGTTTCCTTGCTTATCGCAGCATTGCACCAACATTGGCGCATTGTTATTGTCGGTGATTTTGATGCTGATGGAGCAACCAGTACCGCATTAAGCATCCGTGCATTACGTGCAATGGGATATCGTGATCTGGATTATTTTGTGCCTAATCGTTTTGACGATGGTTATGGCTTAAGTGTGCAGGTTGTGAATGATGTCGCCAAAAAAGGGGCTGATCTGATCATTACAGTCGATAATGGGATCTCTTCCCATGATGGTGTTACGACAGCACATCAGCATGGCATTAAAGTGATCGTCACAGATCACCATTTGCCGGGAGAAATACTGCCAGCCGCAGATGCTATCATCAACCCCAATCTGGTGGATTGCTCCTTTCCTTCGAAAGCATTGGCGGGTGTTGGTGTTGCCTTTTACCTGATGTCCGCACTCAGAGCGGAACTACGTAAAATAGAATGGTTTGAGCAACAGGGTATTCCTTTGCCCAATCTGGCAGAATTGCTTGATTTGGTGGCATTGGGAACAGTGGCAGATGTCGTTCCTCTCGATACCAACAACCGTATTCTGGTGTATCAGGGATTGAACCGGATCCGGGCAGGGCGTTGTTGTGCCGGTATTCGTGCATTACTGGAAGTTTCCAAACGGGAATCAGGAAAGCTGGCTGCCAGCGATTTGGGATTCTCTCTTGGCCCGCGGTTAAATGCAGCAGGGCGACTGGATGATATGTCCGTTGGTGTTGCATTGTTGTTGACTGATGATCTTGTACAGGCACGACAGATTGCCTGTGAATTAGATGGATTGAACCAAACCCGCCGTGAAATTGAACAGGGTATGCAGCAGGAAGCCTTGCAGATCTGTGACCAAATTGAACGAACTCATACTGAATTACCTTACGGGCTGGCTATTTATCACCCTGAATGGCATCAGGGAGTTGTGGGCATTTTGGCATCTCGTATTAAAGAGCGTTTTCATCGTCCGGTTATCGCTTTTGCTCCTGCGGGAGACGGAACACTGAAAGGTTCAGGCCGCTCCGTAAATGGACTACATATGCGAGATGCTCTTGAGCGTCTTGATACCTTATATCCGGGTTTAATGCTGAAATTCGGTGGCCATGCCATGGCAGCCGGGTTATCGATTGAGCAGGATAAATTCGACCAGTTTCAGCGCCATTTCTCTGAGTTGTTGGCAGACTGGCTGGATATCACTCAGCTTGAAGGTGTCGTCTGGAGTGATGGTGAGCTGGCATTAAAAGAGCTGTCACTGGAAGTTGCTGAGATCCTGCGGGATGGAGGTCCTTGGGGGCAGGCATTTTCTGAGCCGGTATTTGACGGTAAATTCAAGCTTCTGCAACAGCGGATTGTTGGTGAAAATCATCTGAAAGTCATGCTTGAGCCGTTAAAAGGAGGGCCGATGTTGGATGGTATTGCGTTTAACATCGATACAAAATTCTGGCCAGATAACAGCGTTAAAACGGTGGAACTGGCTTATAAACTGGATATCAACGAATTTCGCGGTAACCGTGATATTCAGCTTTTAATCCAGCACATCTGGCCTCACTGAATTGGCTTTACTGACTGAGTCGATCGAGTGGCTAAGGTAGTGTGACTAACCATTTATCCATTGCCACATAATCAAATGTGATTATGTGGCAAGTCACTTGAAATGCTATAAACCCTTTGCCAGATCCGTTACAATACGCGGTTCGAAAATATCCATACGATCATCTTTCTGTAAAAACCATCGTTTTTTATAAAAACACAACGTATAAGACACGAAATATGTTTGAAATTAATCCGGTAAAAAACCATATTCAGAACCTGTCTGAGCGGACAGCAGTTCTGAGGGGGTATCTTTGACTATGATGCCAAGAAAGAACGTTTAGAAGAAGTCAATGCTGAATTGGAGCAGCCTGATGTCTGGAATGAACCGGAGCGGGCACAGGCGTTGGGTAAAGAACGTTCATCACTGGAAGGCATTGTAGAAACGATTGATCAGCTTGAACAAGGCTTAGAAGATGTAAACGGCTTGTTAGAACTGGCCGTTGAAGCTGATGATGAAGAAACTTTCAATGAAGCGGTAGCTGAATTGGAGCAATTGGAAGAAAAACTGGGCCAGCTTGAATTCCGTCGCATGTTCTCTGGCCAATATGACAGTGCAAACTGTTATTTGGATCTACAGGCAGGTTCTGGTGGTACGGAAGCACAGGACTGGGCGAGTATGTTGATGCGCATGTATCTGCGCTGGGCAGAATCCAAAGGCTTTAAGACTGAAATTATTGAAGAATCTGATGGTGATGTTGCAGGTCTGAAATCCGCTACCATCAAAATTATCGGTGAATATGCCTACGGTTGGTTACGTACAGAAACCGGCGTACATCGTCTGGTACGTAAAAGCCCGTTTGATTCTGGTGGTCGCCGTCATACATCATTCAGCTCAGCCTTTATTTACCCGGAAGTTGATGATGACATTGATATCGAAATCAATCCTGCTGATTTGCGTATCGACGTATACCGTGCCTCTGGTGCGGGTGGTCAGCATGTCAACAAAACCGAATCTGCGGTGCGTATTACTCACATACCGACAGGTATTGTTACTCAGTGCCAGACAGACCGCTCTCAGCATAAAAACAAAGATCAGGCGATGAAACAACTGAAAGCCAAACTGTACGAGCTGGAAATGCAGAAGAAAAATGCTGACAAACAGGCTATGGAAGAGAACAAATCGGATATCGGTTGGGGTAGTCAGATCCGCTCTTATGTTTTGGATGATTCCCGCATTAAAGATTTGCGTACAGGTATCGAAACCCGTAATACGCAGTCTGTGCTGGACGGTGATTTGGACAAATTCATTGAAGCAAGCTTAAAAGCTGGCCTATGAGGAACTAAAATGTCACAACAACAGCAGGGAGCTGAACAGGCTCCTGATTTAAATAACGAACTGAAAACACGCCGTGAAAAACTGGCTACACTGCGCAGCAACGGTATTGCATTCCCGAATGATTTTCGCCGTGAAAACATTTCTGAAGATCTGCATGCAAAATACGATGCCAAGACTCAGGAAGAGCTGGAAGCGCTGAATATTGAAGTGACTATTGCAGGTCGTATGATGACCCGCCGTATCATGGGTAAGGCATCTTTTGCAACCTTGCAGGATATGGGCGGCCGTATCCAGATCTACGTTTCCCGTGACGATCTGCCGGAAGGTATTTATAACGAACAGTTCAAAAAATGGGACTTAGGTGACATTTTAGGTGTACGCGGTAAATTATTTAAAACCAAAACCGGCGAGCTTTCCATTCATTGTAGTGAACTGCGTTTACTGACTAAAGCACTGCGTCCATTGCCGGATAAGTTCCACGGTCTGGCA
This sequence comes from Xenorhabdus cabanillasii, assembly GCF_003386665.1. Taxonomy (NCBI): domain Bacteria; kingdom Pseudomonadati; phylum Pseudomonadota; class Gammaproteobacteria; order Enterobacterales; family Morganellaceae; genus Xenorhabdus; species Xenorhabdus cabanillasii. Next base: position 2,257,641 of record NZ_QTUB01000001.1, read on the forward strand.
GATCAGGAAACCCGTTACCGTCAGCGTTATCTGGATCTGATCTCGAATGATGAATCGCGTAAGACATTCCAGATCCGTTCCCGTGTAATGTCTGCGTTGCGTAATTTCATGATCAGCAAAAACTTCATGGAAGTTGAAACGCCGATGATGCAGGTGATCCCTGGCGGAGCGAGTGCGCGTCCATTTATTACTCACCACAATGCGCTGGATATCGACATGTATCTGCGTATAGCGCCAGAGCTTTACCTGAAACGTCTGGTGGTGGGTGGTTTTGAACGTGTGTTCGAAATCAACCGTAACTTCCGAAATGAAGGTGTTTCACCACGCCATAACCCAGAGTTCACCATGATGGAACTCTACATGGCCTATGCTGATTATCAGGATTTGATCGTTCTGACTGAAGAACTGTTCCGCGCACTGACTCAGGACGTGTTGGGTACAACTTTGGTCAAATACGGCGAGCAAGAGTTCGATTTTGGCAAACCTTTCGTGAAAATGACCATGAAAGAGGCAATTTGCAAATATCGCCCGGAAACCAATGTAGCGGATCTGGATGATATGGATAAAGCTGTTGCTATCGCTGAATCTCTTGGCATTGAAGTTGAAAAAGGTTGGGGATTGGGCCGTGTTCAGTGTGAAATCTTTGAAGAAACTGCGGAAAGCCATCTGATTCAGCCGACATTTATTACTGAATATCCGGCAGAAGTTTCTCCACTGGCACGTCGTAATGATGATAATCCCTTCATTACTGACCGTTTTGAATTCTTTATTGGTGGACGTGAAATCGGTAATGGTTTCTCTGAGCTGAACGATGCAGAAGATCAGGCAGAACGTTTTGCAGAGCAGGTTCGTCAGAAAGACGAAGGTGATGACGAAGCCATGTTCTACGATGATGACTACGTAACTGCACTGGAACATGGCATGCCACCAACAGCGGGTTTGGGTATTGGTATCGACCGCATGGTGATGCTGTTTACTGACAGCCATACCATTCGTGACGTGATCTTGTTCCCGGCCATGCGTCCGAACAAATAATCGTTTTTTGATTAAAATCGATGAATAATGCCCTGCTCGGCCTGTTGAGCGGGGCATTTTTTTACGCATAAGATAGATTGAATTAACTGATTAAAAATTTGTACTTCTTTTGATTGATAAGCCGTTGCTGAGATTCAATAAGAAGTATATATTTGATTGCGTCAATTCGCTGATGCGGGTGTAGCTCAATGGTAGAGCAGAGGCTTCCCAAGCCTACGACGAGGGTTCGATTCCCTTCACCCGCTCCAAGTAAACATCTCCCGCAGTCAATTAAAGTCTACTAAGCCCAGAAAAATCAAACGAGTTACTCTCTCTTAATCTAGTATCGTCTTTCTAAGTCTATGTAATGTGTTGTATGAAGCTGACAGACTTAATGATTAAGCGAGCTAAACCGAAAGAAAAAGCCTATACGTTAGCGGATGGCAACGGGCTATCTTTGTTAATCGATACTAATGGCTTGAAAGGCTGGAGGTACTGTTATCAATTTGCGGGTAAAAACGAAAATGATTTCATTCGGTATTTATCCAGTAGTAACACTTACCGAAGCCAGAACCAAACGTGACGAAGCGAGAAAGTTAGTTGCTAATGGAATCAATCCCAGTAAAGTCAGAAAAGCTGAAAAAATATCCGTTCTTTCATATTGCTTGCGGCGAACGTGGGTGATGAGGATACGCCTTCCACTTTCAGTTCATCGCACAACGCTTGCGATAAATATCCTTTGATGCCCTTCTAAGTGTCAAGTTGTTATTTGCACGCTGTTAATCTGCCGATCCCGGTTACGCAATAAAGTAAATATTTCTCTGGATATATAACGTTTTAAACAGCGTATAGCTTCCAGTTTGGAATGACCTTCTCCGACCCGTCTAGCGACATATTCCTGTGTCTTAGCATCTGTACGTAGCCTGCCAATGGCGATAATATGAAGCGCACTGTTCGCTGCACGATCACCGCCCCGGTTGAGCCGATGACGCTGATTTTTTCCTGAAGACGCAGGCACTGGACTTACCCCACATAATGCAGCAAAACTTGATTCTGAACGGAGGCGTTCTGGATTATCTCCAACTGTGATAAGACGTTGAGAAGCACATTCATATCCTACCGCTTTGCACTTAATAAGATCCGGTGCAAGATCATCCACAATAGCGGCAATCATGATGTCCAGTTCGCTAATTTCATCATGTAATTCCAGATAGCGTCGCGCCAGTGATTTCAGTGAAATACGGTAGGCATCCTCAACATGACGGTATCGAGTCATATCGGGTTTGGATGTGACGAGAATGCGTATCAGCTGCATTCGTGTGAGTTTTCTAAGCTGCTCTCGTCATTTTTCAGGCACAGAGACGAGAGTCATCTGAAGCATTTGTAGTGCAACACGCCGTGCCATGATTGCTGTTTTCCGGCAGGCTTTCAGAACACGAAGAGATTCAACCATACCATCCCTAGTTTTAGGCGTGACTGTCCGGATAAGTGAAAACGCTGCATGAGCTGCGCATTCGGCATCAATCGTGTCACTTTTTCCCCGCTTTCTGCGTTCCATTCTATCAGGGGCAGTCACCTCAAGGACTTCAATACCTTCAATTTGAAAATATCGCAATAAACCCGCGCCATATGAACCCGTACATTCAATACCTACCCGGATTAGTGGCCCAAATGACCTCATCCAGGATAACATTTGGCAATATCCCCGCCGAGTTGCCGGAAAAAATTCGCGCCCTAAAACACAATTATTATGATCAACGACTGCTGCAACGTGCAGGTCTTTATGTGTATCAACACCACCGATGACGCCCTGTTGAATTTCAGCCATAGGATAAAATCTCTGTTAGCGAACGCGCTGGCTTCTCCTGATAGATACCTCGGACAGGACAGTAAAGAGACAAGCCGTCAGGCCCTTCTTGAGTCACGCGTACCGTGAGGAGAATCCCCTTATAGCGTATTCTTGTCACCGACAGATCAAAGGCAGGACACAATTTTGGTCAATCGCCATACGGGTCAGGAAACAGAAAAAACGCCATACATCAGAAGAATAGATTAAAAAGATCTTTGGTCTATAGAATCTGACAGAGGTATTCTTACTGTCTCCATACAAATGCCCAGTTAGCCCTTTCACCAATTTCTTAACGGGTTTGCGATCGTCAGTATTTCCCGGCGTTAATTTGACAGATAAAAGTTCACCACAATCATTAATGACCAAATGAAGTTTAAAACCATAAAACCACCACATGCGGGTTTTTCCTCGTTGTGCAACGCCATCAAGAACATGATTTCGGGGGAATACGGCAATTGTGGCAAACAGCGATTTTGGTGGAATCTATAAAGGCAATGCCTTGTGATTTTTCTTTGCATGAAACAAGGAAGGCGCATAAAGGAATAATCGCTCTTTTCTTCCTTATCCAGAGTTCAGGTTTCTTACAAAAACGATCCATCGCCTGTCAGGATCGCCTTCGGATGGCGAAACAAAACGCCCTTTCAGGCTACAGGAGTTTTTTATTGTCGCTAAAAAGCGCTTTAATCCAGTTTAGATTAACTGATTTTTATAGTCATAGTAATAATGAAAGTTGTGTGTTGAACGATATAATTTATAATCAAGGTTGAAAGTTACTTTAACCTTGATTATAAATTATAATTATGGATTCATACCATCGAACGGTAAGATAAAGAAAGCTTCACATTTCTTTGATTCACAACCTAAAAATTTCTCTCTATTATTTTTTTTAAATGTAATCATTCCTCCACCATTAATATAAAAATTCCATATTTCATTGTTTATTTTTACTTTTCCATTTATATCACATGGAGTTTGATAGAAAGATTCATATGGAGAATAATCATATTCCCTGCTAATATCAAAAATATTATTTATATCTTCCTTACTTAAGTTCCATTTTTTGCAGATATCAATAATGTCTTTGTCATTATTTTTAGTTATCACTAATCCTGTTAAACTAATTATTTCTATTTTGTTTTTCGAATAAATATAAGGGCTAAATATCATTAGAATAAAGATTAGCACCTTCGCCTTCTGTTTTATAAGATATTTTATCATGTTCATATATATCACCATTATCTAAATTATAATTACATTTTAATAAGCTAACTAATTTTTTAATTGATTCACTTTGTTGTGCAGTGGCTTGATCCCAAGATTTAGATGCCTTATTATAACCTGCAACAACTTCAATTCCTATACTATCATCATTCATAGGGTATCTATCAGGATATGCTTTTAATTTTTCATGGTCATGAATTTTTTTTCGGATTCCATCCCCAACCTTTTATTTTTTTTGCTTCATCTGAATTACAATTATTTTCTGCTATACATTTAGATCTTATTTTTCCTATATGATATGTATATTGTTTTAAACTAGCTGTTTGTTTTATTGTACCATCCTTGTCTATAATAAAATGCGTTCCAACTCCTGTTGATTTGAATGATGATATAGCTGTTGACATACTTGAACCTCCTGTTCTATGTAATTCCTCCGGTTGATAAAACCCCTGATAGAAGGCCAGTTTTGCCATTTCTACACCGTGCTGCTGGCGATAATCGTCCTAGTTGGCTTTAATGGAATCCGGTGGCAATGTGACCCAACCATTAACCGCAATGGCTGCTTTTTCTGCCGAGATTTTGCCGATATTCACTTTTGGTTTACCGTTATTATCCAACTCATCGGGATGATGTCAGTCATTATCCGCTGCAATAATAATTTTCGTGTCCGGCCAGCGCTCCCGAACGGCTTTGGCAACAGAATGTAAATTGCCTGCATTCAGCGCAGCGAGAACAGTACTTTTACAGAGCTGGTTAACCGTAAATGCTGTGGCGTAACCTTCTGTAATGATGACTGTGTCGGGGCGTTCTTCCAGCTCTGGCAGAGTAATAAAAGTCCCTTTCTTCTGGCTGCCGGAGAATAGTTTTTTCTCGCCATTCGGTTTGATGAATCGGACAGCAGTCTCTGATTAGGGCAGAGCAGCCCCTTTGCAGTCAGATAGGGAGATTTGTCCTGCAACAGCTTGCGTTATCAATGCCGCTAATCGGCTGTGTTGGATAGATGGTTTCTCTGGTTGGTCTGGGTTCGGGCAAAGGCAATGCCAGTTGCCATAATGGTGATCATTAATAAAGTGAAAACGGTCAGTGCCACCACGAATAGGGCAGTCAGCAGGCTTTCCCAATGATACATGGCGGATTTTTTCATGGTCTGGATCAGATCGAGCGGTTTTTGGTTACCTGTCTTATCTGAAGCTGTAAATTTAGGGTGATTTCTGGGTATGCTGTATATCAGCTATCATCGTTACCTCGTATAACGGTTGTTGGTCAGACGCCTCAGTTATGTGTCAGCGTTGTTTTTTTATATTACGTTTATTATTTATCGGCTTATCATTCACATAGAGCAGTGCTCCTACCACGTTGACCATAACAATTTTACCCTGCACGATCTTAATCTACGTTTTGATTCACGCACGACAAACGTCCCGAAAACTACGTGGCGTCACTTGTGTAACAGCGGAGCGATTACCAAGTGACGCTGCTGGGCAGCCAATTCCGAAGGTATATATCTATTAAAGGTATTATGGGATTAAGTACCGATGACGCATGGGGAGGTATAGATAATAGATTTGGAGGTAATATTATGTACGATTGGTCTGGAATTGTTTCCACAGATGGTGAATTAACCTTTTTATTTTTAGATAGCCATTATAGTGATAATTCTGGTGACTTTTATGTCAATGCCAAAATAGAGTCAAGTTATTCATTTCTTGAAGAAATAACATAAAGTTACTTAATTAATATCTATATTAAAAATGCCAAGTGAAATAATATCAATACTCTTCACTTGGCTAATAAATATTCTATCATTATCTTGTTTGATATGCTTATAGCTTCTCATATCTTATTATCTAAAATTAACTTACTGCTACGGTAAATTTTGATATTGTAGGAAAAATTTTCAGGAAAAAATAATGGAGGAAAAAAATGGGGAACCATCTACATTGGAAGAAAGAAAACTATCGAGTTTCAACAGATAAATCTCTGTTAGATATCACGGCTATTCACCAGTTTCTTACATTTTCCCATTGGGCCAAAGGAATTGATCTCGAAACAGTACGGTGCTCTATTGAAAACAGTCTGACATTCGGATTGTTCTACGAAAAAGTGCAGATAGGGTTTGCCAGATTTGTGACAGATTTTTCAACTTTTGGATACCTGTGCGATGTTTATGTATTGGAAGAATATCAAAAACAGCAGTTAGGAAGCTGGTTAATGACATGCTGCCAATCTCACCCTGTTATTCAACGACTGCGAAGAGTAATGCTGGTGACTTCATCTGCACATTCGTTATACGAAAAGTTTGGCTATTCTCCTGTTAATCGTGAGAATTTTGTCTGGCAAATATTTCGTCCAGATGTTTATGAAAAAAATTGATACCAAACAAGGCTACCGATGTTTAAATTTATTGGGAAAGATGACAATGTCTTCTGATGACAATGTGAATGCAGAACATTGCTGAGAAAATTGAACACTATCTTCCAGTGTCATTCCGGCTAGCCAGCAGTGAGCAAGCCCTGCCATCATTGCATCACCGGCTCCATTTGTATTGACGACATTACTCATTAATGCGCGTGAATGACCTGCTTTATTATCTAATTCACTATAATACACACCTTCTGCATCCATACTTAAAATTATTCGTTGGACACCCTGTTGATGAAACCAGGATGCAGCAATGGCTGCGTCTTCCAATGTTTCAATCTCAATACCACTAAGTATTTTGGCTTCGGAGCGATTAGGTTTCAGAGTGTGGATATAGGATAGCCAATGGCGGATATTAGACGCTTTGAAGGTGGAAACGGTATCAACAAAAATCGGAACATTATTAGCGTGGCTGAATATCCATTCCAATGATTCCTGAGATAAATTGCAGTCAAGCACTAATACACTGGCATTTTGGATAAGTTTTTTAGATTGAGTCAGTAACGAGGGAGTAAGTTTATCCAGAATGCTCATATCATTTACAGATATGATACACTTTCCATTTTCATCAATAAATGAATTGCAGATTGATGTTTTTTCATCATCCAGCTTATGTAAATATTTAATATTAACGCCAGATAATTTTGTTTGTTCTGACAGAAGCTTGCCATGTTGATCGTTGCCAACGACGGAAATTAAATAACTTTCATTTTTTAATGCAGCAATATTCTGAGCGATATTTCTCCCGACCCCACCGGGGGTCGAGATTATTTTCCCTGGGTTGGAATCATCATATACTACTTTAGCAAAGGTATAGCTGGTTATATCTATATTAGTTGCACCAATTGTAACAGCATAAACATCATTGGATAAAATATAACCTTTCCCTTTGATATAACCTTTTTTACTTAGGTTCATAATATGCCCTGCAACACACGAGCGACTAATTCCAAGAATATCTGCAATTTCTTGCTGTTGGATAAAAGGGTCTCGTTTTAAAATTTTCAGTATTTGGGTTTCCCTATTTGACATATTATAGCCTTGGTTACTTTTTGTATGCATACTTTTATTTCATATTGGGCGGACAGTAAAGGTTATTTTTATAATTTATTCAGCTTTTGAGAAAGTGATCGTAAGTTTGGTTGGATTGATTTTTTGCTAATATTGTGATCTGTGTCATAAATATTATTCTGATAAATCAACAATGTTTAGGATAATAAAAGTGTTTAGATTGTAAACTATATTTTGTTCTGAATAAAATTGTTTTATATCAAATCGTTATGGTTAATTATGTTTCTTGCAAACAAGTGTTTGGTTTTTATGGAATAGCCTTTTGATATCATGCGATAACGAAAGATATTTCATATCTTAATATATTACATTCACATTTCACATAATGAAATTAAAAATTTTGTCTAAACCTGCCTGATGCTATCGGAAACAAGTCTGGTTTCTATATTGTCAGATAACAACGTTGGTATTTAAGTCTATCTTCATGATATGAGGTGTTTTTCACAAATTACCTTTATTTGAATATATATTTATTGTTATCCATCTGAATAAAATATTTTATGATTTTGATTATATTGACAAAAATAGATTATTAATTTTATTTATTATAATTTTCATAGGGATAATTGGCGTTTTTTTATTACATTAATGTTATTAGGTGGTTATGCATTAATATATTTCTTGTTGGTGTTTATGAATTGTTTGTATTTTATCTGTAAAACTATGGCAATATGCAAGTGCTAAATTTGAAGTTAATTAATTGTGATTAAAAAATTGTCAGAGTGAATTAATATATTAATGATAAGCATTAATTGATTATTTTGGTGCCCTATATGATTAGAAAACTCACAACAATATTTATATTTTTAATACCGTATATCTCTTTTACAATATCTGCTGCTCCGGTAAGCCTTAATGAAAATTTATCGCCATCTGTCGTGAGTGAAGGAATAAATAATTTACAGAACAGTGAAAGAGAGATTAACAAACTCATTGAACAGAGACGGCATCAGGCAATACTCAATCGATCAGAACAGAATTCTGCAAAAAAATCATCACCAAAGCTCGCGGAGTCACTCGCGGAGTCAAAAAAATGTCTGCCAATTAGTGGCATTTATATGCAGGGAATATCATTATTGTCAACCTCTGATCTGAAAACACTAAGTGCTATTCCTGGTGATTGTATTACCAGTAATTATATTAATAGATTAGTGTCAGAAATTACGAATCTTTATATTCAGAAAGGTTATGTTACAGCCAGAGTAAAACTCATTCCGCCTGATTATGATAAGAAATTGGGCATCAGCGTCATAGAGGGTTTTGTTGAAGATATTCGGGGAGGAGATCGCTGGGTTAATAGCAAAACTCTTTTTCCTGATTTAAAGAATAATCCATTAAATGTACACCAACTCGATCAAGGGTTAGATCAGGCAAATCGTCTGCAATCAAACAGAACTACATTGGATATCTTGCCGGGTACAGTCAATGGAGGTTCTATCATTCTCTTGAATAACAAACATAGCGCCCCCTGGAAAGTCTCTGTGACAACTGATAATTATGGACAAAAAAGTACCGGGAAGTGGATGGGAAGGTTAAATACCAGTTTTGACAGCCCATTGGGATTATCAGATTTTATTAGTTTCAGTGGAAACTCTACACTAAATACTTCTAAAAAAAAGTATAACCATTCTTATATCTTACTTTACTCACTTCCTTATGGCGAGATGACATTCAGCGGATTTTATGTTGATTCCCAATATAGAAATAAGATGCATTTACAGGTTAGGTCAATAAATATAAGAGGAAATGCTGAGCAAACAGGAATGCGTGCTGATTGGGCATTTCACCGTAATCAAAAACAAATAGATACATTAAGTACACAGGTAGTATATAAAAAAGGAAATAATTATTTAAATGATGAAAAACTCATAACAAGTAGTGAAACTGTTAGTCTTGTTTCTCTTAGTGTTAATCATTTTCAAGTTATTCCTACAGGTATTTTTACCTTTAATATGGGAATTGATAAAGGAATGCCATGGTTTGGTGCACAGACAGTTATGGACAAGAATTTTATTAAAGGTCAAATGTCACTGAATCTGAAAAAGAGGTTTACACTGTTTAAAATCAACCTATTTTTTTTGATAGTGAATTTTATACACAATATAGTCGAAATCGGTTACCGGCTATGGAATGTATAGATATTAGTGATAAAAGTAATATTCGAGGATTTAATGAAAGTTTCTTATGCTCTGATAATGGCTGGTATTTAAAAAACACATTGTCTTATCCGATCTCTATACCTCAAGGCTCTCTGACATTAAGTTTTTGGTGGAGATTTAGGTCAGAGTAAAAGTTATAACAATAAAGGTGAATGGATAAATGCTATAGGATTGAATGCCGGACTGACACTACATTACCAACAATTGTTTGCTGATATTCAAGTCAGCCAAGGAAAAATCTTGTCTCCACAATATCGGGGGCTTGATAACCCCATACAGCTATTAACACGTTTCTCTTACAGTTTCTAATTCTTAAGTAATCACTTTTACTTTTTTAAACCTATTTTTTGATTACACATAGTAATAATTAGAAACACAGGAGTAATTATATGAAAAATAATTGTTTTAGATTATCACCTACTGGTCGGCTTGCTGTGTCAGTGGCAATTATTATGATCTTTAGTTCAAATGGTTTTGCCAATGGGATTACACCCGGAGGTGATCCATCACACCAACCTGGTGTAACAAATGCTAAAAATGGAGCAGTGGTCATTAATATTGCTGCTCCTTCAGAATCAGGGTTATCACATAATCAATATGAAGATTTTAATGTTTCTAAAGATGGTGCAGTTTTCAATAATTCACTAACAGACGGTAATTCACAATTGGCTGGCAAGTTATCGGCTAATAATAATTTGCATGGCCGGGCGGCACAGATCATTTTAAATGAGGTTATCAGCCGTAACCCTTCTTTATTACTGGGTAAACAAGAAGTTTTTTGGCGTGGCGGCAGATTATGTATTAGCCAATCCCAATGGTATCACTTGTAATGGGTGTGGTTTTTATCAATACAAATCAGTTATCGCTGGTTGTAGGTAATCCACTAGTTGATAAAGGTGTTTTGAAAGGGTTTAACACGTTTGAAGGTAAAAATAGTCTGAAAATTGGTGAAGAGGGCCTGGTACATAACGCTGTTATAAATCTTATTGCACCCCAAATTAATAGCCTTGGTAAAATTAGTACCAGTCAGGATCTTAATATAATAACAGGTCAAAACAAAATTTCTGCTGATGGCCAACTATTGGATACAAAAAAATCAGCAGTAGGTTTACTTGATAGCTATTATTTAGGCAGTATGCAGGCTGGCCGTATTCGGTTATTAAGTACAGATAAAGGTAGTGGTGTTAATTTGCAAGGCGAAATGGCAGCAGGTGGTGGTATTAATATTGAATCCAAAGGAAAGTTAAAATTGGAAGGAGCCAGACTGAAAGGAGGTGATCTTGAATTAAAAGGTGACACTATTTTATCCCAGGGCTCTTTAGGAGAAGTTTCCTTCAAAGATGAAAAATCAGAAAGATATATTATGAGCGGAAATAGTACTCGAAAAGAGAGGAAGTTGCAGTCTGTTGCTCATACCAGGTTAGAAGGTAAAAATATTACATTGAATGCCAAAAAAGATAATAAAATTATGGCAACAGATATTTATGGTGACAATATCAATCTAACCGGTGAAAATCTGAAATTAGAAGGACAGCAATATAATCAGCATACTGAGGATAATGAAGAACAATGGAAATTTTTATGGAAGGACAGTAAAACGAATACCTATGATAAATTTCGACAGGATGGAAATCATATTCAAGCAAGTGATAATATCAAATTAACCGCAACAGATGAGGATATTTAAAATACAAGGTAGCCAGATTGATGCGGGTAATAATATATTATTATCAGCTAAGCGTGATGTAGTAATAGACAATCTGCTAGAAAATGAAAAAACGAGTAACCAGGAATATATCAGACTTGATTCTGGTAAATTAACGACAGGAAATAAAGAAAAAAGCTATTCCATCCAGAAAAATATCAGAAGTGAATTGAATGCTGGTAGTGATTTGGGAATTGAAGCAAATGGCAATGTTGAATTAATTGGTGCTAAAGCCCATTCCGGAAATAATTTAATTATTAAAGCAGGTAAACAAGCCAGGATTCTTTCTAAATCTTTCGATAATAATAAAGCAACAGATGCTAATAACTTGACTTACTGGGGAGGGATTGCAGGAGGAAAGAATAAAAATAATTATACTGAGGATAAACAAAATCAATCTTCGGATATAACAGCGAATGGACATATATTATTGGGCGGTGATGATGGAATTAGGATTACCGGAAGTAACATTAAAGCGGGTGAAGGAGCATACTTTAAAACAATTAATGGTGATTTAATAATTGATAATGCAGTCAATTATCATCAAAATAACATTGATGAGAGGAATGGAACTGTCTTTAATATTACTAAAGATTCTAATAAAGAAAAAGAATATAAAGGGACAGCACTGCAAAGTCAGGTTATTTCTGATGCAGATTTGAAATTACTCAGTGGTAAAGACATTGAAGTGGTGGATAGTTTGATAAAAAGTGCAAATAATTTGAATATCGATGCACTTGGTGATGTAAAAGTTTCCTCTTATGGTGAAAAGTATGATCAGCAGAAAATAAAATCTTTTCTTAAAGTAGGATTTATATTTAAACCTTATGATAAAAAAGATAGTGGAAAAATTTTTGATGTTGGGCCTGTTATTAATTATACCAGTGATAGCCAACAACAAGGAAAAATAACACAAAAATCATCAAAGCTTAGTGGCGGGAATATATCTATTAATGCCAATAAAGATGTGACTATTATTGGCTCAGATATAGAGACGAAAAATGGTGATGCTCATATTTCAGCTGACAACATCTCCTTCCTTGCAGCCGATAATGAAATTTCAAAAAATCAATCTCATTCATCTACTAACGTTGGTTTAGTGTTTTCTTTGAGTAAGGGGGGTATTGGCGCTGCTATTGGTACTAAATATGGCAATATCAATAATTCTCAGCAGCAGAAGATTGCAAGAGTATCAAAAACGAATATCGCTGGTAACCTCAAATTAACTGCAAGGGATAAATTAGAGCAGCAAGGGACTCAGCATAATGTCGCTGGCAGCTATGATGTTGATGCCAATCGTATAGAAAACCGGGCAGCTGTAAATAGTATCACTACTTCTTCAGGTAATTTGACAGCAGGAGGAGCTGTAGGAATTTCTTTTAATATGAAAAACAATTCTCCCGGTGTTTATCTTGATGTTGCAGCTAAGGGAAGTAACCACATACAAAATTCCGGTGTATCAAATGATAATGTTACCTCAATAAAGGCTAATAATATTAACGTTAATGCCAGAGGAGATGTTTATGATCAGGGGACACAATACTATGCAACTGGTGGAGATATAGAGCTAAAAGCGAATAATCATATCAGTGAAACGGCATTTAATCATAAAGAAATAAATGTTTTTGATACATCAGGCAACGCAGGTTTACAAGTGGGTTTTGACATCATGTCTCAGGAGATCGTCGCTAAAGGGACAGGAAAAGGCGGTTCATCATGGAGTTTTAAATCCCGCGCTGATGCTATAGCTAGTGATTTCAAGGCAAAGAAAAACATTAATATTCAGACTAAGCATGATGCCAGATATCAGGGGGTATCTTTTGATACAGAAAATGGGAAAACTACCATAAATGCGGGAGATAATATCAGCTTCAATCAGGTAAATAATATTAATAAAGTTTCTAATACAAATTATAGTGTTGGAACTGGGATTCAGGTGGGATTCAATGTTACTACTGGTGTAGTTGATTCTGGTGCTATTATTGCTGGTGCGCAATATGCTACAAGTGATGAAAATACAATAATAGCGAAAAACAGCAATGTTAAAGGAGCACAAGGCGTTAGTTTAACTGCTGGCAACAATTTATCCTTACAAGGCACAAATGTTTCTGGTAACCAAGTTGATTTAACAGCAAAACAGGGGGAGATTGCTATTACATCAGCCCAGGATAGTGTAAAGAAAAATGGTCTTCAAATTGGTGGTGAAGGGGGAGTCAGTGCTGCAATTAATGGCTCAAAATTGAATCAATTAGGTGTGAAAGTTTATGGAGAGTTTGGTAAAGAGTATGCTAATGCAGTTACCAACCATAACAGCCAGATTATCGGTGAAACTGTTACGTTGAATAGTGGAAAAGATACAACGCTTAGAGGGGCTAATATCGTAGCGGATAGGATGAATGGTAAAATTGGAGGGCATCTTAATATTGAAAATGCCAAAAATATCAATAACAGGCAACTGATCGATGTTGGTGCTGGATTCAATTTCAATGGAAGTAATATATTGAATAATAACCAGCCAGCTAATTTTTGGGGAATATTGGCTAAAGTCAAAGATGTGCTGACTGGGATAAAACCAAGATTTAAATTTAATTATGATAAATATGATCATACAGATTTAGTAAGCCAATCTGGTATTTCTGACGTCAGTAGTATTGATCTCAATGTAGCAGGTAAAAATTATCGGATCGGAAAGAGAAATGATGGTAATAAACAGCTCATTAACTTTAATACTCAAGCAAGAATAAATCATTCGATCACAGCATGTAATAAAGGAGAAAAAGAATCTGCGGAAATACCTTGTTATCCTGTTCAAATTATAGCAGACATTCAAAGTTATGATGAAAAAACAGGAATGCTTCAGGGAAAATAAAATGTTATCAATTAAATTGAATATTGTTTTTTTATTAATTATAAATAATAACAATGACGCAATCACATTGCGTCATTGTTATGCTTCCTGTCTTTCATTTGAAGCGATTGCTAATAATAAATTGCAATCACTTTCAGGATTGGGTGTTACGACAACCCATCTTTTACCTGGTTGTGAGTGTCTTCCACTAGCGTAGATCCCAATTTACTGGTGTAATAATCAATGGTTTTATCATAATCATCAATAACAATGGCGACGTAACCCAGACATCTTTTTTGTGTTCTCATCGTATTCCTAATTTAAAATTACAGCATCCGTGTCCCTAAGGTCACATTTTTTTCGGCTTTAATGATTTTGCCAACGCGAATATCGAGGGCCATAAAAGTAGATATATCTGTGAGATGGTTTTCAGGATTTTGCATGCGATCCATCTGTTAATAATAGGTTAATTATATTGGAGGTGATTGTAACAAACAGCACATAAGAATGTTTGTTTAACTTTGTGAGCTAATTCACGTGGATAAGAAACACATATCATTATGAGTGCATCAAATAATTATTCAGTACATTATTCTATGGCAATAATATAGCTTTCTGAGCCTGCTCAATGGCGAAGCTATGCAACCCGATATGATGCAATCTTCCGGAGCTAACAAATGATTTTAGTAACTGGTGGAGCACGCAGTGGAAAAAGTGCTTATGCTGAACGGTTGATTACTGAGCACTGTGAACAGGTATTGTATATCGCTACGGCTCAAATTACGGATGAGGAGATGGCTGTTCGTATTGAACGACATCAGCAAGATCGCCCTCCACATTGGCGAACCTGGGAAGGATATCAGGAACTGGGAAATGTTATCCGTCAGCACCGTAAGCCGGAAGAGGGAGTTATACTTGAATGTGTGACCACATTAATTGCCAATCTTTTATTTGATAAATCAGAAGGTGAATCACCCGATAAACTGGATTTCACACCATTGGAGGTGTTTGTTCACCACCAGATAGATGATTTGATCGATGCTTGCCTGAATTGCCCGATGCCTGTTTATTTAGTGACTAATGAATTGGGGATGGGGATTACACCTGAAAATCGACTGGCTCGTCATTTTATTGATATTGCCGGACGAGCCAACCAGAAACTGGCGCAGGCAGCAAAAGCAGTCTGGTTGACGGTTTCTGGTATTGGAGTGAAGATTAAATGAAATTGAAACTTTTTTGGGCAACATTACAGTTTATGACACGGCTTCCCGTGCCTGCAAAATGGGCTCAAGGTGCTGATTTTCGCCAGCTAGGGCGTGGTATACCAACTTTCCCTCTGATTGGCCTTATTGTCGGTGTAATTGCATCCTGTCTTGCTCTGGCAATAAGTCAATCTGGCGGGGGCGTGTATATTGGTGCAATCGGTTATGCGTTAGCTTTGGCACTTCTGACTGGCGGATTGCATTTAGATGGTCTGGCTGATACCTGCGACGGGATTTTCTCCAGCCGTCAGAGGGAAAGAATGCTGGAAATTATGCAGGATAGTCGTCTTGGAACGTATGGCGGGCTGGCCCTGATTTTTTGTATCCTCATTAAAATGCTTGCTGTTGTTGAACTTGCCTATCATCCTCCCCTGAAATTATTAGCCTTATTATCCTGTGCTCCTGTTGTTGGGCGTACTGTTGTTGTGCTGTTGATGTTTGAGCAGCGTTATGCCCGTGAAAATGAAGGGATGGGGAGCAGTTATATTGGTCGCATTACCCCACGTGGTACGGTCCTTGCTTTACTGACAGGGACAGTATTGGTGATGATACTTGGCGATTGGCAGGGATTATCTGCAATGATGGTTACGATGATCGCCATTTTTTTACTTTCTCTCTATTTTAATTATCGGTTGGGAGGGCAAACCGGAGATACGCTGGGAGCGGCAATTGAAATAGGCGAAGTGGTTTTTTTACTGACTTTAATTTTGATTTGGAAGTAGTTTTTTGAAAAATAGCTTTTAGAAATTGGTCTATGGAGAGTAAATGAATGTGGTTTTCTTTAAGCATCCAATCTGAAATTTGGCCGGAAGGATAATTATGACCTTTCAGTCTTTGTCTATTTTACTTGATAAAATTCAACCGCTTGATCGGAAAAAAATGGAGAAAGCAGTACAGCATATCGACAGTCTGGTCAAACCGATTGGTAGCCTGGGGCGTCTGGAGACTCTGGCAATACAACTTGCGGGAATGCCTGGTATTGAGGATCTGCGAGATCTGCAAAAAGAGATCGTCGTTATGTGTGCTGATCACGGTGTTTATGATGAAGGTGTGGCTATTTCTCCCAAAAATGTGACGGCCATACAGGCACGGAATATGTTGCAAGGGCTGACAGGGGTTTGTGTATTAGCGAAAAATAGCAATACTCATGTTTTGCCTGTAGATATTGGTATCGATTGTGAACCAATAGATAATTTGCTATCCCTCAAATTAGCTAGGGGCTGTGGCAATATTACACAAGGTCCGGCTATGCCTCATGAATATGCAGAAGCATTATTGTTGGCAAGTGCACAACTAGTTCAACAGCGTATTGCAGCAGGAGTTTCAGTGTTTGGTGTGGGAGAGCTGGGAATTGCAAATACTACACCAGCGGCGGCAGTCATCAGTGTCCTTACCGGAAGTGAACCCTGTGATGTGGTTGGAATGGGGGCTAATTTACCGATTGAACGACTCAGGCATAAAGAATCTGTTGTACGCCGTGCTATTGATGTGAATCAGCCTGATGTGCAGTCCCCTCTTGATGTATTAGCAAAGGTAGGTGGGTTTGAGCTTGTGGGGATGGCAGGCGTGATTTTGGGAGCAGCAGCAGCAGGTGTTCCGGTCGTCCTTGATGGCTTTATTTCTTACGCATCTGCGCTGGCGGCAGTCCAGATAGCGCCCTCTGTCCGGGATTACTGTATTCCATCTCATATGTCAGCAGAAAAAGGGGCAGTGTTGGCATTACAGCATTTGGGGCTGCAACCTTATCTGCATTTAGATCTGCGGCTTGGTGAAGGCAGCGGAGCAGCAATTGCAATGTCTCTGATCGATGCTGCCTGTGCGATGTATTGCAATATGGGGTATCTGGCAAAAAGTGGGATTCGATTTCCTGCGTTACTCCATTGAATAGGTTTTTTCGGGAGTAAAGTTATATTGCTGCATGAATTCCCGCATTTTTACCATGTCCTGTATGTTATAGGTCTTTAGCTAATTTTCTTAATTGTTTTTTGAGGATCTTCCCGTTTACATTGCGTGGCAGTGCTAAAAAAGTATAACCTTTGGGCCGCTTATAGCGTGCTACAACGGTACAGATATAGTCATCCAATTCTTGTTCAGTAATCAATGTATGTTCATCAAGTTCGATAAAGGCATGGGGAACTTCACCCCAATATTCATCAGGTTTTGCTACAATAGCGACAGCCAAAACTCCGGGGTAATTTGACAGAGCATTCTCCAACTCAAGGCTGGAAATATTCTCACCACCAGAAATAATGATATCTTTTTTCCGATCGATGATTTTAATATAACCATCGCAGTCAACGACGGCTAAGTCTCCGGTAAAAAACCATTGATTTGTCATATCAGATGTAACACGGCGGGCAGGATCATAAGAGGCAACAATATTGCCCCGGATGACAATCTCACCAATGGAGTGCCCGTCAGAAGGGACTGTTAATCCGCTGTTTTCATCAATAACCCTGACTTCTCCTTGTAAATTGGAAACAATACCCTGACGCATCTTTTTTAAAATTGTTTCTGATGTTGGTAGTGTTTCCCAATCGTGTTTATCTTCACAAACAACGACCGGCCCATAAGTTTCTGTCAGGCCATAGACTTGGGTAACAGCGATCCCGACAGCGTTAAGCAGAGCAAAGATTTTCTCTGTTGGTGGAGCGCCGGCAATAAGACCGTAGACATTATTATTAAAAGAAATACCGCGCTTCTGAGCTTCTTGTCCCAGGGAATAATGCACAATTGGAGCGCCACAATAGTGTGTAACCTGATGTTTTTGCATAAGCTGTATGGCTTCTTCGGCATCAAATTTGCGCATGCAGATATGTGTACCGGCACGTGCGGCTATAGTCCAGGGAAAACACCAGCCATTACAATGAAACATTGGTAGTGTCCATAAATACGTAGGGCGCTTAGGCATATCCCAATCCAGGATATTAGAAATTGCGTTAAGGAATGTACCTCGGTGTGAATAGACAACCAATTTGGGCTGTCCACTGGTTCCCGAAGTGGAATTAATGCTGATGGCTTCCTGTTCGTCAATGGGATAAAAATTCAGGATCTTGGATGAGTATTGGGTTAACAGTGATTCATAGTGGATAAGATCCTGACCAGGTTCTGATATTGATATGGCTGCATTATGTTTAGTCACCACAATATTTCCAGTAACCACAATGATTTTTATTGGGTTGTTAAAAACAACATCATCTAACAATGGAAGATAGTCTTTATCTATAACCAATATCTCAGGATTAATTTTCTCAAAAATAAAATTTAGTGTAGCTGAATCTGTTCTGATACTTAAAGCATTGAGGATCCCACCGGACAGAGGAACAGCATAATGTAGCTCCAGCAGTTCATGGGTGTTGGGTAATAGTGTCGAGACAACACTACCTTTACCCACTCCCATTTGCTGAAGTGCAACTGCAACTTTTTCACAACGTTTTGCATATTGTTGCCATGTCCAACACTGTTCTCCATCTATTACCGCAGGATAATCACCATTACTTAACATGGCTCTTTTGAGAAATAAAACAGGTGATAGTGCACTACCGTCATACTCATTTAAGAATGAATTAGAGAGAGTCATATTTTTTACCCTGTATTTTCACTTATTACTAAAAGTAATCATGATTATGAGAATATGCAATCCATAATAAATAATTATGAGTGCTCTTTTCTCAATAAATTTCTCACGAAATTAAGTCAAATAACATCACACTTTTTATTTAGATATTAAATTGATATTTTATTGTTTTTAATATATCGGTTATATTTATTGTTATTGATAAAATAATATGCCGAAAATATATTGAAAAATTAAGTGTAAGGTAGCAAAAATACTGTATCTACCGATATAAAAGGAAACAAAAATGTTTAATTTAACCGGAAAAATCGCATTTATTTCTGGAGGAACCAAAGGTATTGGTAAAGGGATTGCTCAGGTATTTAAACGGGCAGGTGCGACGACTATTATTTCAGGTACGGATAAAGTAAAAGGGGAGATTATCGCCAAAGAATTGGGGGTTGATTTTATCTCCCTTAATGTCACGGATCAGGCTGCATGTAAAAATGTGATTGATGGAATTGCCGAAAAATATGGCAGGCTTGATATTCTTTGTTCAAATGCGGGTATTTTTCCACAACATTCTCTTAAGGAGATGACGGTTGAAGATTGGGATTTGGTGCATACCGTCAACCTGAAAGGCACATTTTTATTAGTTCAGGCTGCGCTGAATGTAATGGAGAAGCAGCAGTATGGACGAATTGTCATTACTTCATCTGTTACTGGTGAGGTGGTGGGAATGCCGGGATACAGCCATTACGGTGCCAGTAAAGCAGGGCAACTAGGGTTTATGCGAAGTGCGGCACTGGAATATGCCGATCAGGGTATTACAATTAATTCCATTATGCCGGGCATGATTGTCACTGAAGGCTTGCAGGCATTCGGGGAGGATTTTTTGAAACAGCTTGAAGCTACAACCCCAATGCGTACCTTGGGAACACCGGAAGATATTGGTCATACTGCTTGTTTCCTGGCTTCTGATGAAGCGAAATATATAACCGGGCAGACAATTGTGGTTGATGGTGGGCAGGTATTGCCAGAAATACAAGATGTTTGATTGACCTAATATGATCAAAATCGCCTTTTCTTGCTATTCTTTTCTTTCTGTCCGTTGTCGTAAGGCAGAAGAAAAAGGTAAGATGAGCAACTAATAAACACAGGGAGGGAAAGCACATTCTCTTCCTGGTTTTTTATTGTCTGAATTAGGTAAAATACTATGTCATTGAACTATGAACGTAAGTCGCTTCCACTACCCAATGGAAACAAGAAAGTATTGCTGCACTCATGTTGTGCGCCGTGCTCAGGGGAAGTGATGGAAGCGATGTTAGCTTCGGGGATAGATTTCACGATATTTTTCTACAATCCGAATATTCATCCGCTAAAGGAATATGAACTGCGTAAAGATGAAAATATTCGTTTTGCAGAGCAGATGGGTATTCCTTTTATTGATGCTGATTATGATCGTGATAACTGGTTTGAACGAGCAAAAGGCATGGAAAACGAACCTGAACGCGGCATTCGCTGTACTATGTGCTTTGACATGCGTTTTGAGCGGACGGCGTTATATGCTCATGAACATGGTTTTCCTGTTATTACCAGTTCGCTTGGTATTTCACGCTGGAAAAATATGCAGCAAATTAATGAGTGTGGTGTCCGCGCTGCTTCCCGTTATCCGGGGCTAACGTATTGGGAATATAACTGGCGTAAAGGCGGTGGTTCTGCACGTATGATAGAAATCAGTAAACGCGAAGAATTTTATCAGCAAGAATATTGCGGCTGTATTTATTCTCTGCGAGATACTAACCGACATCGTTTGGCGACCGGACGGGAAAGAATCAAACTCGGTACTGTATTTTATCGTGCGGATAGTGATAAAAAAAGTAATAAAAACTGCGATAGTAAAGATCACTAATTACTATAACTGTCGATTAACGCATTCTCTTTTCTCACTTATTTAATACCTGTCCACCATGTTGATATGGAGGCAGGTTTATTATTTTTTGCCTCATCATATCTGCCTGAGTTTTGATGAGGCAAAAAAACTGTAATTAATTTTTGCCATATCTGGCTCGATTGGGTGTACACCCAAAACGCTTCCGATAGCTTTGAGTAAAGTAAGACTGACTGGAAAAGCCAGATTCCAGCGAGATATCAGCAATACTCATTCCACTGTTCAATAATAATTGATGTGCATAAAGAATACGCTGTTCACTGATCCAGGCGCGTGGTGATATGCCATAAACACTGTTAAAAAGTTCTTTGAATGAAGTTAACCCCATACCAAATTCGCGGGCAAAATCATTCAACCTCCATTCTTTGAGATAATGAGCCTCCATAAATGCTTGCAATCGTTCTACCTGACGATTACTTAACTGCCGCAAAACCGACATCAGTAATGAGCCTTGTTTTCCGAGAGAAAGTAACAAAAGTAGTTCTTCAATTCTTAACTGAATCAATACCGGGGGATAGTCATGAGCAAGTAAGTTGACTAATCCACGGATACTTTCTGTTAATAAAGGAAACCGATTGAAAGGAGTTAACCGATAAACGGGGAAATCATGGCGTTCTACGTTACTTAATATCGCTCCAAAACGTTTCATAAAACTACGCAAAAAATCCATATGTAATGGTAACCATAATGCCTGACAATTTTTTGTATTAGTTTTTGCAGCATAGTTTCCCGGATGGGTAAGAAGGATATCATGTGACTTGATGTGATAGGTTTTGGTACAGTCTTTCCATATCATTTCTCCATCAAGTAAAATATACAGTCCTCTCTGTTTATGTTCGAGAATATTGAAGTCCGGCATGGTTAACTGTAAAGAGAAAATACTCTTTTTGTTTAAGTCTGTCGTCCTTTTCATTTTATACTCCTAATCTTCCGTATCATGAGTAATCTGAGATCCATTAACCATATCCTCTATCTTCCAAGTGGCTTTTTTGCAACTCAAAACTTATTGGATATATATTGATAAATTGAATGCAGGATTAAACATATTGGCAGATATCAAAACATCAATTAAATCACTCCAGTATTATATCTTCAAATTAATATTTATGTTAGTTTTAAATGCCAAAAATTTAGATTTATTTATTCTCAAGCCGGAGAGGCTGAGATGGTGATATGTTTTTACCCATACCGTTAATGAAAATTATCAAATTTTAATTGGGTAAATTTAAATCCCAATAGATTGATTATTTTTTTAGATAAATTTTTATATTAGAAAAAGCAAAGAATAGAGTCACATTTACACCAGAATCTATGTGCTCATTATTATTTTTTCACCATTTAGGTTTTGGGGTACAGCAATATTTCCGTATCACCTGTGATATTATTTTGTTAATTATTCGTTTAATTGTGTTGCGGATTTATTAGTTTATATGGTTTTTATATTGAAAATAGTAAGATAAAGCTGTTGAAGTGAGCTTTTTATGCTGGAGTTTAAGAGAGAATCATAGATGATTCAGTATATTAGGCTTTAGCGACAACGTTATCGGTGTAATAGCGTTACAAATACCTCTGTTATAGCTTTGTAGATTGTTTTTTATACTGATACAATGCTAGGATGTATTTTCATCGCCTTTCTTCTATATCCGCTAAGGCATATTCATCGATATATTTGCTGATGAAAGATAAAAAATCACAAGAACGAGAAAAATATGGAAAAGTATCGTTTTTCAGATAACGCTTTTTTATACAGTCTATGGCTCTTCTGGGCTATTACACTGGGATTGTACGTGTATGGTGCAAATATTAGTTGTGCCATAACAGCAATTTTATCTTTTTTAGCCTTAGTATTTTACTTTACTAATATGAAACAGAGAATCAAAGCTATGTTT
Organism: Xenorhabdus cabanillasii; assembly: GCF_003386665.1. NCBI lineage: Bacteria > Pseudomonadati > Pseudomonadota > Gammaproteobacteria > Enterobacterales > Morganellaceae > Xenorhabdus > Xenorhabdus cabanillasii. Next base: position 2,280,587 of record NZ_QTUB01000001.1, read on the forward strand.
GGAAAAAAAAACTGAGGCATCTGCTGCCAGTCTGGTCACACAGGTCACTCCTGTGCAAACTGAAGAGAAAAAAATCTCCGGTACTGAAGCCCGCGCGAATACAATCATCGCAAAGAATTCCGTATTTAAAGGGGATATCGATATGGAAGGAGATATTCAGATTTGGGGAAAAGTTGTCGGGAATATTCGCGTAAAAGGAGGTGCTATCCGTGTTATGCATGCCGGAAAAGTGGAAGGTGAGTTAAATGCACCTGAAATTATTATTGATGGTCATGTTGAAGGAACGTGCTGTGCAGAAACATTGGATATTCTTGAGCACGGAGAATTACGGGGTATTAGCCGTTGCGGAAGTATGTCAATCCGACGTGGTGGATTATTTGTTGGTCAGTCTGAACAAGTAGAAAATAAGAAAAAACAGGAAGCAGAGCGAATTGTTTCTATTAAAGAAAGTCAGGGAGACAAGCCAAAATCTAAAACTACTGCCTGATCTCTGCCGATAAAAAATACTCCTCGTTTTTCAATCTATTGAGATTCATAGAGTATAAAACTCCATGTATTTCTGCCGGGAATATGTAGAATTTTCCGGCAGTTTTTGTTTTTATAATCAATTGATTTATACCCAATGGATTTCAAGGAGGCGTTGTGATTATAGAGCTGGAAACAGAAAGGTTATGGCTTCGCGCCTGGAAGGAAGAAGACAGAGAACCTTTCTTTCGTTTAAACAGTAATCCGGAAGTGATGGAGTTTTTCCCCAAGACGCTGACGAAAGAGCAAAGTGACATGTTAGTTGATAATTGTATTCGTAAATTCGAAATACAAGGGGGTTGGGGATTATGGGTGGTTGAATTAAAGCAAAGTGGCGAATTTATTGGCTTTGTCGGGCTGAATATCCCCAACCTTGAATTTCCATTTTCTCCTTTTGTTGAAATAGGCTGGCGTCTTGATAAACCATTTTGGGGGAAAGGCTATGCTTGTGAAGCTGCCCGTAAAGTTCTTGATTTTGCTTTTACAGAAATTGGACTGGATGAAATTGTGGCATTCACCTCCTTGCTGAATTATCGCTCAGAAAGTGTAATGAAAAAATTGGGTATGGCCAGGGATGAAAAGACATTCATGCATCCGGCAATTGAGGGAGATAACCCATTGCGGGAGCACGTTCTGTACCGGATCAAGCGTCCGGCTGGTTAAATAGACGCCATCAAGGTTATTCTGATGGGCAGAAATGACCTTGATGGAAAACGTATTACTACATAAGCCATTATTGTCTGGAGATCACCAAAGCAACGCGGCCAATGAATTGAATATCACTGATCGCACAGTCAAAGGTAACATCATCATCACTGACCCGAATTTTACTGACAGGGATTTTGGCTATTTTCTTGATACTGTGCATTCCTTCAATGTCTACCAGCCATAAACCATCCTGAATGTTGTCTTCCTGGGCATCAAGCAGATACCAGGATACACCATCATCAACCACTAGTGGTTCTTTGAGGTCTTTGGAAATTAGTTCACTGTCCAGGATAACCGGATCAGCCTCATTTAGTTTTCCCCCTGATAGTTTTACACGAGGGATTGACGGCGCGATGATATCTTCCAACCGTTCCGTTTTTTTACCCCCTTCTCCGTTTGGGAACATCTCCCCTTGCCCTGTACTCAGCCATAGCAGTGAAGCGCCAGTTTCTAGGTTGCACTGGATAATCCAGTCCGCAGGGAAACTATCACGAAGATAGCGGTTTGCCATAGTGCTTTTGGACACGCCTAAATGGTCGCTCAGAGCCTGACGAGACTTAAATCCATACGCGCGGACAAGGCGTTCGATAGCTGGTCGTCCACCACTATCAGTCCCCATCTTGATCTCAATATTGATATTTTTCATTGACAGTATAGATAAGAGAGATTAGTATCCCACAAATGTTCTCTAATTGAGATCTTTCGTGAGCCCAGATTGGTTAATACGAAAACCATTGAGAGATATTGCATCATGAACTGCCAAATTTCAATCATTATGCCAGAGATCAGCTGTGTTCCAAGTATTGCTCTGATAATAATCTCTCTGAAGGTAAAAGAGTGAGGAAAATATGGCGAATACGGAGAAAGAAAAATTTGCCCAAATTAACCTCGGCCAGCGGTTGGAAGGATTGAACCATTTGTCGAGGATTAGAGCAATATACTGGGGAAATAATGAGAAAGAATTAAGACGGTTTCTTGCTGATATGCGTGACAAAAGGGATTGTCATTATGAAGAGAATAAGCGGGTGCTATCCGCTATTTTCTATTTGGCGAATATCCCGCGTTCCCGTCATGACAGTGAAATCAGCCAATTTACCCCAGAGGAAAAACGGTCTCTTATCAAGGCGATGAATCATATTAAGGTTGTAGTTAGTCAGTTTCCCAAGCATTTGACGTTATCCAATTAATCACTCTCTCAAATATTTTTCTGTTTGTTTTTTGAACGAATTGTGTTTTTGAACGGATGGCATATGTATGTCAGGCACTAACATATCTTTAATATGGTGACTATTGATGAATGGTTTTTTTTCGCTCATGAATATCACTCTGGCAACTATATTGCTAACAATAAGCAGCCGGGAATGTACTGACCAAACATCCCACAGAACACTTCAATGGCAGAATGTTTGTTGTGGGAGACGAATGCAGAAGATTATCAATTATTGGAAGAACTAATAACTGTACGGATAGACAGGAAAGATATTGTTGTGATATAGATGAGAAATGGTTTTAAAGAATGTTTTTTTTTCAAAAAAAATTTCTATAAAAGAAATAATTAATAGTTATTAACTATTAATTTTTATCTTTAGGAAGGGAAAAAACTACTTTAAATTTTCACTAATTAGGTGTACTGTACATACATACAGTTTTTGAGTGGAGGCGTATATATCAGTGGACTCTCTTATGGAATCATTGGTAGCACAACGTATTAATTTTATTGCCAGAATGGCGACAAGTTGTGAATGCAATCAAGCAGAAGACAAAGAATTGGCATTGGTCTGGATAGCTGAGTTATCTGCACCTTATGAAAAAAGACTCAGTGGTTATAATAATTTGTATAAAAACAAATTGTTAGAAAGGGAATGGTCGGTAAATTCAGATTCGGTAGAAGAATAGACTTTGACGGGAGAAAATGATGCGAATTGAGATACTTTTCGATAAGCGAGCTAATGTTTCTGAATCAGTCATGTCTGCGCTTGAAAATGAACTTAAAAAGAAAATACTACCTCAGTATCCAGATACGCGTTTTAGAATTGCCGCCAGCAGCAATACATCCGTAAAAGTGACAGGAAGTAAAAACAGTAGTGAACACAACCAAATGATGGAACTCATCCAAAGTGTCTGGGAGGATGATAGCTGGCTAACGGATTAGACTTAATAGATTGAATTATCGAACAAATAGCAAGCAATTTAAATAACATAAGGGCAGGGTCAATTCCTGCCTTTATGCTTTCTTAAAAAGATAAATATCCCGGCAGAGTTGTTCTTCATTTGTACTACTTCCCCGACAATGCCGTTTCATTGAGGTATTCCGCTGATTATTCGATCATAACTCTCCGATTTACTGACTGTTTTCTGCGAAGAAAAGGAGAGTGTATGCAAATTATTGCACAACAAAATGAGACGGTTGATGCTTTGTGCTGGCGCCATTATGGCCGGACATTGGGTATGACGGAGCGTGTATTACTGGCCAATCCGGGACTTGCTGATTTTGGCGCGATATTGCCTCATGGAACGAAAGTTGAAATGCCGGACTTTATGCCTGCGGCCAGCAAGCCCATGATCCAGCTTTGGGATTAAGGGGTATGAATGGATAAATACAGCCATGCAACTTATGCCTGCGCCGGCACCACTGCTATTTTTTCCGGTCTTTCTTTATATGAGTGGAGTTTCCTGTTGGGGGCATTCGCCAGCATTGCTCTCGGTATTCTGACTTATCGTCTCAATCGTCGTGAGCAAATGAAACGCACTTTGATCTTAAAAGAAATTCTGGAAAATCTGGAGGTAGATCCTGCGTCAAAATCAGCCAGTATTGTTAGCGAGCTGATAAATCACGCACCAAAAGAGCTGTGATATGTATGCAGGATTTCAAAATCAAACTTAGCCGGTTGCTTATTGGTCTTATCATTGGTGGTGCCAGTTCTTCCGTCATTCTTTCTCAGTTCCTTGATGAGAAAGAGGGTAATCGGCTTGCAGCCTATCAGGATGCTGGTGGGGTTTGGACGATATGTCGGGGAGTGACGCGCATTGATGGTAAGGCGGTATATAAAGGAATGCAGTTGACCTCTGAACAATGTGAAGCCTTGAACCGGATTGAAGCTGATAAAGCGATTGATTGGGTAAAAAAGAATATCCACATTCCGCTGACTGAACCACAAATTGCAGGGATTGCCAGTTTTTGCCCGTATAACATTGGCCCCTCAAAGTGCTTTTCTTCCACATTTTATCGCAAGCTCAATGCCGGAGATAAAAAAGGTGCCTGTCAGGAGATCAAACGCTGGATTTATGATGGAGGGCGTGATTGCCGAAAAACTAAAGGGCAGCCGAACGGCTGTTATGGACAGGTATTGAGGCGTGATCAGGAATCTGAACTGGCTTGTTGGGGACTGGAACAATGAAGAAAATACCTTTAATTGTCACCCTTGTAATTGGAGGATGTCTTGGCTGGTGGGGACACCGTTCACTGTTTCTTGGTGAAGTGGCAAACTTGAAGCAGCAACATTCTGCTCAAATTGCTGTTATCTACCAGAAAACAAGCCAGGAAACATTATCTGCTATTCAACAAATGAAAGATGCACAGAACAGGGTTGCCCAACTGGATGAATACTATTCTGGAAAATTAGCTCATGTTACTGAAAAAAATATCGCTTTGCGGGCTGATATTGCCGCTGGTCATCGCCGGGTGCAAATCGCCACCGCCAACCTTGCTACCTGTCAGCTCACCCAAAACCGAAATACCCGCTCCCGCAGCGTGGGCGATGGAACCCAGGTCGAACTCACTGCAAAAGCTGGACGCACTATTTACGATATCCGAGCCGGGATCATCAGCGACCAGGCCAAATTAGATTACCTGCAACAGTATGTCCGTGAAGTTGTCCGGCAATGTAAGTTCTAGTCATTCTTGCATGACTTAACAGGACTTCCCCCTTGCATGACCCCTAAAAGCCTTTTTTCATTTTGGAAAATGGCTTTTATTTTATTGAGTTAATTTTATTTTTTCTGCTGTTTTGTATGTCTGTTCCTACAAGCCCGATTTAATGTTGTATCTGTTTTTTCATGGCATTCTTACGCCATGAACACACAACTCACTGAACTGATGCGCTTATTGCGCAACCTGATCCGAACAGGCGTCATTACCCAAGTGGATACCACAAGGGGCATGTGCCGGGTCGCGACAGGCAACCTTGAAACCGATTGGCTGCACTGGCTGACATCCAGAGCGGGAAACTCCCGCACATGGTGGGCACCCAGTGTTGGTGAGCAGGTTTTATTACTGTCCATAGGCGGCGAACTGACCACCGCCTTTGTATTGCCAGCAATTTTTTCAGATGAGTTTCCGGCACCATCAACATCTCCTGAAGCAACACATATTAAGTTTCCGGATGGTGCAGTGATGGAATATGAACCGCAATCAGGCGCATTGACTGTGACTGGTATCAAAACCGCGACAGTGACTGCATCGGATTCCGTTCATATAACTGCGCCGGAAATTACCTGTGTTGCCAGTACCAGGATCACGCTGGATACACCGGAAGTCATCTGTACGCAGCTAATGAGCACGGGGAATCTGATCGTGCGCAACGGCGGCAAAATGACGGGCAATATTGAACACACCGGCGGCACATTCAGTTCCAACGGCGTGGTCGTGGATTCCCATAAACACACCGGTATCCGGTCAGGCGGTGACACATCAGGAGGCCCCGTATGATGTATCTGGGTATGAACCGACAGACAGGCAGGGAGCTGACCGATCTGGATCATGTCCGGCAATCTGTCAGCGATATTTTACTGACCCCTGTGGGTAGCCGTATTGCACGACGTACTTACGGCTCTTTGCTGCCTGAACTGATTGACTGGCCGCAGAATCCGGCGCTCAGGCTTCAGGTCATGGCAGCTAGTTATACCGCAATTAGCCGTTGGGAACCACGTGTGACGCTGACGTCAATCACGATGGAAACCCTACAGGATGGCAGAATGGTGGTGGATATCACAGGTACTTACCATCAATCTGCCAGAGAATTTTCACTTTCTATTCCGGTGAACCATTCCCGGTGAGGCTATTCCTGAGAGGTAAGGTATGCCAACAATCGATTTAAGCCAGTTGCCACCACCGGATGTGGTTGAGCCACTGGATTACGAACAACTGTTAGAAGAGCGTAAAAGAGGGCTGATATCACTTTATCCCGAAGAACAGCGGGATGCGATTGCACGAACCTTACAACTTGAATCCGAACCTTTGGTCAAGTTGCTGGAAGAGAACGTGTACCGCGAACTGCTCCTGCGCCAGCGAGTCAATGAAGCCGCACGCGCGGTAATGGTGGCTTATTCAACCGGCAGCGATCTGGATCAATTGGGTGCGAACAACAACGTATCCCGCATGGTTTTGCATCCTGCGGATAACTCCACCATACCGCCGACACCAGCTGCTATGGAGTCTGACAACGATTACCGTGTGCGGATTCCCCAGGCCTTTGAAGGTTTAAGCGTTGCAGGCCCTGTCGGTGCTTATGAATACCATGCGCGTAGTGCAGATGGCCGTGTTGCAGATGCTTCGGCTATCAGCCCGTCACCAGCCAACGTTACGGTAACAATCATGTCCCGTGAAGACAAAGGCGTGGCATCCAAAGAACTGTTGGAAATCGTCGAAAAAGCTCTGAATGACGAAAACGTACGTCCGGTGGCAGATCGTTTGAAAGTCCAGTCAGCGAACATTGTGGAATATGAAATTGATGCAGTGTTGTACATCTTTCCGACACCAGAATCAGAGCCTATCCGTAAGGCGGCTGAGCAGAAACTGAAACACTATGTCGAAGCACAGCATCGTCTGGGGCGTGACATTCGTTTGTCAGCGATTTATGCCGCATTACATGTGGAAGGTGTCCAGCGTGTAGAACTGAAAGCCCCGCTGAAAGATGTCGTGCTGGATAAAACTCAGGCTTCTTACTGCACCAAGACCACATTGACGATGGGAGGTTCTGATGAGTGATCGCCTTTTGCCGATGGGTTCAACCCAGTTAGAACTTGCAGCGGCTAAAGCTTGTGCAGAGTTGCAGAAGATCAAAGTGCCATTGCGGGAACTGTGGAACCCGGACACCTGTCCGGCATCGTTACTGCCTTATCTGGCATGGGCGTGGTCAGTGGATCGCTGGGACGAAAACTGGCCTGAGAACACCAAAAGGGAAGTGATCAAAGGCTCGTTGTTCCTGCACAAACACAAAGGAACGATTGGTGCGATTCGGCGGGTGGTTGAACCATTGGGTTATCTCATCCGTGTACGGGAATGGTGGCAGACCAACGATGCTCCGGGCACCTTCCGGCTGGATATTGGTGTGCTGGATAATGGCATCACCCATGAAATGTTCGAAGAGCTGGAAAATTTGATTTTCGATGCCAAGCCAGTGAGCCGACATTTGATTGGATTGGATATCAACCTGGATACGCGTGGTGAATATCACTATTCGGCAGCGACTTACAGCGGTGACGAACTGACAGTTTATCCCTATTTCCCGAAAGAAGTAACAGTATCCGGCTCAGAAATTATGGGCGCGGGAGTACATATTATTGATGACATGAGGATTAGACCATGAGTACCAAATATTTTGCGCTGCTGACACAGTTGGGCGCAGATAAACTGGCAAATGCTGCGGCACTGGGTACTAAAATCGAAATTACCCATATGGCCGTTGGTGATGGTGGTGGCAGCCTGCCGACACCGGACACTAAACAAACTAAATTGATTAATGAAAAACGTCGTGCAGCGATTAATACGCTGAGCATCGATCCGAAAAACACCAACCAAATCATCGCAGAACAGGTTATTCCTGAAAACGAAGGTGGCTGGTGGATCCGTGAAATCGGCCTGTTTGACAAAGATGGCATCCTGATTGCCGTGGGTAACTGTGCGGAAACCTACAAACCCCAATTGCAGGAAGGTTCTGGCCGTACCCAGACGATCCGTATGATCTTGATTGTCAGCAGCGCTGATGCGGTGACTTTGAAAGTTGATCCGTCTGTGATCCTGGCAACTCGCGAATATGTTGATGATTCCATTAAGAAACATGCGAACAGCCGTAATCATCCTGACGCGACACTGAAAGAAAAGGGATTTGTGATCCTGAGCAGTGCGGTGGATAGCAATAGTGAAACTCATGCAGCAACACCGAAATCGGTAAAAGCGGCTTATGATTTGGCTAATGCGGCGAATAATAATGCGAATGGACGTGTTCCGTCTGGACGTAAAGTGAATGGTAAAGCTCTGTCGGCAGATATTTCATTGAATTCTGCGGATATTGGAGCGTATTCCAAAGGCGAGACCGATGCTAAGGTGAATGAAGCTAAGGCGCAGGCAAATACAGCTAATGATAATGCGAATTCACGTTTGGAAAAGAGCAAGAATGGTGCGGATATTCCCAACAAAGATGAATTTGTGAAAAACCTCGGTTTAACAGAAGCCAAAACCAAAGCGGAGGGGGCATTACCCCGCAGCGGGGGCGAAGTCACCGGGAACATCACGATTTCAACTGACAGTGAGATAGCCTGGCGCAGAAATACGGACATGGCTGCTATCGGTTTTAAAAATACCGGCGATGGCGATCCCGACTCCTATATGTGGTTTAAAACCGCAGATAATGGCAACGAGTATTTCAAATGGCAGCATAGCCTCTCGGGGGGAGGAACCGCGGAATGGATGAGCCTGAAATCGGATAATCTCCGGGTTAAAGGGCACCCGGTTTATCATGAAGGCTATAAGCCAACGGCTGAGGCGATTCAGGCTGAGCCGCGTTTTAACACCACCATTGACCTGACCGGATTGAGCAGTGACCGCTACTACCCGGTATGGTGGCGCTTTCCATCAAATGATGGAGCGAATTCGTGGTTAACGATTCATCGTTGGTATGCGGAAGATCAAGAAAAAGAGCCCTTTGGTAAAGGGGTAACTCACCTTGCTGGATTATCATTACAGATTGAAGGAGGAGATGTTCCTTGGGGAGGAGATGCTCGTTATCTGAATATTAAGCGTATTCATCAAAGTTACCGTAAGACGGTAAAAAATGTTCGTCATGGTATGATAAGTATTGCCAGACCGATCGAGGGCAAATATCCTCTCTATAGCGGGGCTAAATCCGGCGATATTGTCATATGTTATATGTATAGCGGCTGTTATTTACGCGGTGGACTAACTTATCATATCACCAGTAATTTTGACGGTATTCATTATTCTCGTGAAGAAGGAGAAGTAGAAATATGGAAAGCTGAAAGTCCTAATGAATGGGAAATTAAATGGATGGTGAAATCTTATACCATTGATGATCCACAGTTAGGGAAAGAATATGACGATACTGTTCTGCCTTATGCTCATGATTATGCTGAAACCATCAATTTGGCAAAGCATGCCTATCCTAAAACAGGCGGTAAAATCGAGGGGAAAGTGGAAGTTTCCAGTGATATAGAAGCGACTGGCTGGATTGGGGGTAAGGAACTTAGGGAGCGTAAATCTGACGGTAACTGGGTACGGGCATATAGCCCCCAGAATAAACCCACGGCAGAAGAGATCCAGGTTGAACCGCGCTTTAATACCACCATTGACCTGACTGGCTTGAGCAGCGATCGTTATTATCCGTTATGGTGGCAGTTTCCTTCCAATTATTATGGAGCTAATCCGTGGTTAACTATTCACCGTAATTATGCGGAAGATAGAGGGGATAAAAACCCGTTTGGGCAAGAAACACACCTTGCAGGTTTGTTATTGCAAATTGAAGGTGGAGATGTTCCATGGGGAGGGGATGCCCACTACCTGAATATTAAACGGATTAGCCAAACCTACCGTAAAACGGTCAAAAATATTTGCCATGGCATGATGTGCATAGCAAGACCTATTGATGGGAAGTTTCCGCTTTTATATAATCTGAAATCTGGTGATATCACTGATTGTAAGGTTCTAAGTGGCTGTTATTTACGTGGCGGTTTGACCTATCATGTGACAAGTAATTTTTCTAGTATCCATTATTCTCGTGAAGAAGGTGAAGTAGAAATAAGTCGTTGGTCAGATAGTCATGAGCTTAAGCAGGAAATTAAATGGATGGTGAAGTCCTATGCCATTGATGACCCTTTGTTAGGAAAAGAGTACGATGATACGATATTTCCTTATTCACATGATATTATAGAACTCATTAAAAAATATCGCTAAAAAAATAGCTTAAAGGTTAATGGAAGCATGGATATATAGACTTAATGATACAATGGGGTAGAACAAACAATGGAAATAATAGCAGAATATCAGATTAATGGCTAAAAAACCTAAATGTTTTATTGTCAAACCTACAATAAACTGCTTTAAATAGTAGTGATGATAAAATATTATCCATCAACATCAGATATAATTTTGTGGCGATTGTGTTCCATAGAAACTTGGATTGTAATTGGGAATTAGTGATTTTTACTCTATTCAGAATAGTATAAAAGGATTTAAATTTAAAAAATAAATTAGTAAAAATAGATGTCTATTAGACAAATTTTTAGTTAATATAAATAATAACAGGGGCATAATGCCCCTGATTATTACTCCGGTTTCTCGGGCCAGTCCAGTTTTTCAATATCTGAAATATCAAGATTAATCAATTTAACACTATAAATTTCCCATTCACGCAATAGTGAAGTTTCCTCTTTTGACGCCATATCAAGTCGGACTTTGCGTTCCAATTGAACAATTTTTTGTTCAGCTTCATGTAACAAAGATTGTTTTTGATTTTCTATTTTTTGTAAATCATACTTTTGTTTTTCATTAAAATCTGTCACCCATTGTTGTCCATTCCATTTATCAAATGAAGTTTTGGGCTCTAATAGAGTCAGTTCAGAAGGTAATTCTCCAATTAATTGAATTTTATGAGATTGTTGGGTTTTAATATGGTAAGCAGTTTTTCCACGATAGTCTGGTACATTAATCCATGACTTTTCATCTTTACTGCGACAAACAGCAATATCAACCGAATCTGGTAATTCAGGTGCATCTAAATAAGCACCAGCAGATAAACCAACGCCAATAACTATGCGTTCCATATCTGCACAAATATATTCTCTGGTTTCTGTATTAGACCGATAAACCATTACCCAACCATTAGAAGTTGCAAAACCTTTTTCATCAAATTTTGGTATTTTAATATCTGTTGTATATTTCATTATGCTGCTCTCACTATATATAAAAATGCGATGTTACGGGGACGAGTCGATACATATGCCCACCAATCATAAAGTTGTACTGTACTATTCCCAGGATATATCCATTTTTTACCTTTAATACTTTTCCATTGTTCGCTTGTCATTGGATCACCAAATGCATAATCTGGCTTTCCGATAAAGCTAACATCCCCTGTATCATTATCATCAAAACCTGAGATTATTGTTCCCTCTTGATGTGTTAATATTTCCCTATTCGGGTCTGCACCTTTTCCTTTATCTAACCCACGAATAAATTCACCACGTAGATCTGGTATTATCCCAAAGGGATATGCTATTCCTAACTTAGGATATTTAGATTTATCAAAATGTTGACCATTACATTCGAAATAACCTTCAGGTGGATTAGCATGGGGCCATGGTAAAGGTACTCCAACTGGAATATTGGTTAATGGGTTAATATCTTCTTCAGTTAAAATACGCTTACTTCCTCTGAAATTACCTTTTTCATCAAAAGCATATGTAGATAATCTAAAATAGCCCGAATATCCCCCATAAGAAAAAGAAATTCCTCTTGCATGTTGAGCACTTTGTGCTTGAGGATGGGCTACATGGATGGCTAATGCCCCAAGGCCACTTAAATCTTCATTTGGTCTTAAAAATCCGGATAATCCTAAATTACGTGAACTAGGATCATCAAGGTAGTTTGCAGTTTTAGATAAAATATATCCTGAAGTTTTGGTATTTGTATTTAACTGAATATATCTATCGTCAAAGTTCCCATAATCAGCAGGTACAACCCGTTTTCCAATTCTTAGTTCCTCGCGAACATAACACCCATTTAGTGTGTCAATGTTTGTAGTGCCTTGGCCACGTAGATAATGGCTAAATGAAGGCTTTGCTGGAGTACCGTGGTTATAGCCTAAGTAACTTAGTGAATCTCCTATATTATTACCATCTGTGCGAGTAAAAACATTAATTGCACCAGTATTAGTTTGAGCACCATGAAAATAAACGGGCTGTAGAACTGCCCCGCCAATATCTTTGTTGAGTGCGTTTTTCGCCAGATCCACGGTTTCCGCCAAACCGAGGTTAAAAGAGATTGCTAAATGTTCCCTAATTTCAGGCATAAAATCAGGAATCCTTTAAATAGAATAATTATAAATAAATTTTATTATTTATTGGTTTTAAGAGGGAGGGTATCCAGTGTTTTATTCAAATTTAAATTCTGGATTGTGACTAAATTTCAGTAACAATATAATCATGTATCAGTTTGCTGATCTAAATTTCGGCTATTTTTACGATAAGGGATCACCATAACCGACTCTTGTTCTTCAATAACATTTCTCAAACGTTGACTATCATATCCTTTATCAGCAATCACAAAATCTGATAGGAGTGACTGAAACACAAGACTTTCCGCATGAACAATATCACTGACCTAACTACCCAAAAGTTCAAAATGGACGGGTAAATCGTAACTATCTACAGCCAAATGTATTTTGGTAGACCGTCCTCCACGACAGAATTCTAGTTCTCATATGATAAAAAATGCCTTCAATTACTTGGCGATGTTCAGTTTTATGGTAAAGATAGCTTATTCTATTGCGTACCTGCTAACATAGTTCGCAGCATAATGGGAGGTTTGGTTATGTCTTAGCGAAAACGATTATACCAAATCATCATGCTGTTCAGTACCCCCTTACAAAACGTCAACAGTACCTAACTGAGGGGACAGGGCAAACGGGTCTAAATTATACAGAGGTAAAACCCATCGTGAGGACTTTCAGCATGTAGCCATTATCCCATCCTGCTTTCTGGCGCTTGGTCTTCACACCCACTTTAACCGACTTCTCATTTTTCAGCAGGTTAAGCGCTATTTTATTTATTAACGCCACATTTTCAGCCGTATGACCGCTTCTCAGGCGCTGGCTATCCTCACCCAAACTGACATCTAATTGCCAGTGCAGTTTATTTTCAATATGCCAATGGCTGCGGATGGCACAAGCGATAAATTCTGCCGAGGCATTACGATGACTGGTAATATAGTAGTGCCTTTCATAACTCGCTGTTTTCCCTTGCTCTTCCCGCCATGACTCCACAACCACTATGCCGCCCAATGTGTGCCACTGAGGATGACGCGCCCGTAACCAATTTACTTCGTTAATCAACCACAACTGACGCTGCTCTATACGACCATGATCGCCATCCGTACTTCGGTAGTGAGCGGGGGAAACGCCCGTAAAATCTGTCGCCAACTGGGTATCCAAAAAGAGTTTAATATCATCGTAAAATTCACCCTGATTTCCTTTCGGGGCCAACACATAATCGGCCTTTCCCGTGACAATCTGGTTAGCTATTGCGTATTGACAGCCCATGGCGTCAATTGTGATAGTGGAACCTTCAATATCCAGCAAGGCCAGGAGTTTAGGGATCGCGGTGATTTCGTTCGACTTATCCGAGACTTTCATCTGACCAAAGCAGAGTTGATTCGCGACTGACCAGGCGCTGACCAGATGGAGAGCCGGCGCGTCATTGGCTTTGTCGAGCGTTCCCCGCAAAGTTTTGCCATCCAACGCGATAATGTCATCGGATATTTCGGCTAAGCTGTTCACCCATTGGGTAAAAGCGAGCCCAAATTCTTGGGGATCAAGCCGGTTTATCACATCGTTAAAGGTATCATGGCTGGGAATGCCATTGGGAAGATCCAGAAATTACCGAAACCAATCTTCTTTGGATTTACCGTATTCTCCAATCGCATTGAAGCCTTCACAACCACAGATCACGGCACAAATCGAGATGGTCAGAATATCGATGAGCGCATACTGTTTAGTTCGGCTAACACGTGGATCAGTGAAGTGCCCGAAGGCTTTGCTGAGAGTCGTTGCTTGCATGGCAGTTTCTGCGGTTATTATTAACAGAGCGCTGATTATAAATCACAAATGGTGACCCCTTCTATTTCTATGTACCGAATGCCATCAGCAGAATCACGTTGGTCAGTTTAGACCCGTTTGCCCTGACTGAGGGGACTACCCATTAATGAAAAATTATGTAGCTGGAAATTATCAGACTGTTTGATTTAGAAAAATCTGTGTTAGTATGTCACATTAAATAAAATTCAACATGGTGCCCTATGAAGGTTTTTGTCATTAATTTAGAAAAAGATATAGAACGCAGAAAATCAATGCAAGAACAGTTGCAAAATGTGAATCTTGATGCTGAATTCATAACAGCAGTATACGGAAAAGAATTAACTAATGAGCAGCTGTTAAACTCATGTCCTAATTTTGATGACTTAGCCCTCACTCTTGGTGAAGTTGGTTGTTCAATGAGCCATATAAATGTATATAAAAGAATGATCGATAGCAGTATACCTGTTGCTTTAGTATTAGAAGATGATGTACTTTTTGATGAAAATTTAATTACTATATTGTCGTCTTTAGATAATCACTCCTTGTTATTAAGTTCAAAACCTTATGTTTTTTTATTAAATAACACTAATGAATATTTCGAATCATTTAAGAAACCATTAATAGAAAACTATAATATTGTCAATGTAATTGATGCCGCATGTGCTTTTGGATATGTTTTAAATCTATCCGCAGCCAAGAAATTATATGATTATTTACAACCTGTTAGATTTGTTGCCGATGAATGGAAATTTTTCAAAGAACAAGGTGTAATTAAATTGAAAGGAATTATCCCGCCAGTAATTCATCCTTCTGTCCAATCGCTAGATTCATCAATCGGAGAAAGAGAGTATACATTGACGAAGTTAGATATAGAAAATAGAAAACGTACAATTATCATTCAAATAAAGTTAGCTTTGTGGAGAATATTCATTCGTACTTGGCTGAAAAAAGTTAGGCCTTAGCTTGAAAGCTAAGGCTATCACAGGACGGGAGCATACTTTGATTAATATTCAACTTAAAATTTAAATATTATTCTTTAACTGTGGCTTACTAACAATATTTAAAAGAATTATTTATATGATTATACTTTGCTCAATATAAATTCTGTCAAATTGATTTTTAAAATATAATCATCTTTAAAAAAGCAACTAGAATAATGTACTCGCGCCCTTAAGACCATCATGAATAAACTAAGTTGTTCTGTACCAACCCATTAACATAATATAGGCATTAATAACATCAAATCCTTCACCACTACCGGTTTCTGATGTATTACCACTAACATTATGTGCATGTTCTCCATTCCATGATGTGTTTCCAGTCCAAGTTCGGGATGCATCAAATGTGGTAAGGTTTGCCCATCTATCTGTATATTCTATACCAGGTTTACTCTGGCCATTTCTAGCAAAAGCACCGCCAAAAATATCACTTCCATGAGCAATAACACTTGGTAGATAGCCAGTAATGTTCATATTCCCACGATTATGATTATGTCCTCCAGTACTATTTGTATTCCCACTAAAATAGTGACTGTGCTTTGGAATATGTTTTATAGTTAACTGCTTAGTATCATTACCGCCTGTTGATAACACATTTGATCCATTAGCAGCAGCCAAGCGAACTGTTCTATTTTCACCAATATACTTCCATGTTGTTCCGGGAAATAGATTGTTGGGATTTTTATTTTGTGCAAACCATAAAACAATTCCAACAGGGTATAGTAAATCTATGGATACTGCTTTGGCTAACGCATCAGTGACTGCTTTTTGACTCATTATTTGTTCAGCTGAGTTTCCAGTCTCTTGTACTATCACTGATTTTGGCACGGCACTTTTTGCCAAATTAATAGTTTCAGCATAATCATAAGCATAAGGCAGAACAGTATCGTCATATTCTTCCCCTAACTGTGGGTCATCAATGGCATAAGATTTCACCATCCATTTGATTTCAAAATTATCATGATTATCACGGAATTCTAGGGCACGATCGACTTCAACTTCACCTTCTTCACGGGAATAATAAATACCTGGAAAATTACTGGTGACATGGTAAGTTAAACCGCCCCGTAAATAACAGCCACTGAATCTTCTGCATTTAACAGTATCTCCAGACTTAACATTGTCATAAAGTGGATATTTACCATCAATGGGTCTTGCTATGCACATCATGCCATGGCGAATATTTTTGACCGTTTTACGGTAGGTTTGGCTAATCCGTTTAATATTCAGATAGTGAGCATCCCCTCCCCATAGATAATCACCTCCTTCAATCTGCAATAATAATCCAGCAATATGAAATTCACCTTTACTAAATAGGTCTTTTTCTCTGTCTTCCGCATACCAGCGATTAATGGTTAGCCACGAATTCGCCCCACCATTAGACGGAAATTGCCACCATACCGGATAATACCGATCTGTACTTAGGCCAGTCAGGTCAATCGTCTGGTTATAACGCGGTTCCCCTTTTACATCTGCTGCACTCAGGGTCACATCTTCCACCAATGATTTCCCATTTACCTTCCTTGAATTCGGTACGGCATTCTGGGCTTGATTTTTGGTTCCCACTAAACCGAGGTTTTTTACAACCCCTGGATCCTTATGATCCTAGCTAAGATCCAATCTCCTAACCCCTGAAAACCAATAAGCAATGGTGAAAATAACTCTATTCAGCTTGTCAAAAAATAACCAAAAGCTCGAATTACTTAAAATAATACTGAATAGAATAAATTTTGAACTATTTTTTGATTAAAAAATAGACTTAAAAGTTCATTATTTGGTCAACTAAAGACCATCCTCACCAAAAACTGCTAATTTCTCTACTCACCTAAAAATAAATTAAATTTCAATTTAACATACTGATTATTAATAAAAATATTAAATTAGATTTGTACCTTACCCCACACACAGCCAATCGAATGATTTCCCCCGGGCAATCCGCCAATATATCAGCACACCTTAACAGGAGAGAACGCTAATATGGCACAAGATTATCATCACGGAGTCCGTGTACAGGAAATTAATGAAGGTACTCGTACCATCACTACCGTTAGCACTGCTATCGTAGGTATGGTTTGTACTGCTCCTGACGCAGACGAAAAAACATTTCCATTAAATACTCCAGTCCTGATTACTGACGTTATGAGCGCCAGTGGTAAAGCTGGAAAAAAAGGGACTTTGTCCGCATCACTGAAAGCCATTGCTGCTCAGGCTCTGCCTGTGACTGTGGTTGTTCGTGTGGCTGAGGGCGAATCTGAAGAAGTAACCATTTCTAACATCATCGGTGGTGTCACTGATGCAGGTAAGAAAACCGGTATGCAGGCACTGTTGGCAGCACAAAGCCAGCTCGGTGTTAAACCACGCATTCTGGGTGTTCCGGGGCTGGATTCAAAAGCAGTTGCTGTTGAACTGGCAAGTGTTGCCCAGAAACTGAAAGCAATGGCGTATGTCAGCGCTTATGGCTGCAAAAATATCTCCGAAGTTATCAAATATCGCGACAACTTCAATCAGCGTGAGCTGATGCTGATTTGGCCAGATTTTCTGAGTTGGGATACCGTTACTAACAGCGAAGCTATCGCGTTTGCAACCGCTCGCGCTCTGGGCCTGCGCGCCAAAATCGACGAAGAGACTGGCTGGCATAAGACGTTATCCAACGTTGGTGTCAACGGTGTGACTGGTCTGTCTGCTGATGTCTTCTGGGATCTGCAAGATACTGCGACTGACGCTGATCTGCTGAACAAAAGTGGTGTCACTACACTGATCCGCAAAAACGGTTTCCGTTTCTGGGGTTCCCGTACTTGTGCAGATGATCCACTGTTCCAGTTCGAAAGCTACACCCGTACCGCTCAGGTTCTGGCTGACACTATGGCTGAAGCGCACATGTGGGCGATTGACAAACCGCTGACCCCATCGCTGGTACGCGACATTATCGAAGGCATCAATGCTAAGTTCCGTGAACTGAAAGCTGGTGGTTACATTATCGATGGCCGTTGCTGGTATGACGACAAAGCCAACGATAAAGACACCCTGAAAGCAGGCAAATTGACCATCGATTACGACTATACACCTGTACCGCCACTGGAAAACATGATGTTACGCCAGCGCATTACAGATAGTTACCTGATGGATTTCGCAAAAAGTATCAATAAATAAGGGGCTAACTGATGGCATTACCTCGCAAACTTAAATATCTGAATTTGTTCAATGATGGCAACAACTATCAGGGCATTGTGGAAGAACTGACTCTTCCTAAGTTAAGCCGCAAGCTGGAAGCCTATCGTGGTGCTGGTATGAACGGCAGCGCAATGGTGGATTTAGGTCTGGATGAAGGTGCACTGGATGCGGAATTCACTCTGGGCGGTATTGAGTCTCAGCTGTATAAACAGTGGGGCATTGCACAAGTCGATGGTGTCATGCTGCGCTTTGCCGGCTCTTTTGAACGCGAAGATACGGGTGACGTGGTTGCAGTTGAAGTTGTTATGCGTGGTCGTTTCCAGGAATTCGATCACGGTACTTATAAACAAGGCGACAACACGCAAACCAAAATTACCGCTAAAAATACTTACTTTAAACTGACCTGGGATGGCGAAGAGCTGATTGAAATCGACACCGTCAACATGGTTGAAAAAGTGGGCGGAGAAGATCGCCTGGCACAGCATCGCCGCGCTATCGGTCTTTTTTAATCGCTCTTTTAAATTTTAAAACTTATTTCCTGTCTCAATCAGCATATCGCGGCTGAGACAGGTTCTTACTCGGATAAACAAGGTTGAATTATGACTGACACACTGAAAACTCAAAATGATGATCTGCGCACAATCGAATTGGAAGCTCCACTGGCGCGGGGTAACGGAAAAATCACGGAAGTGACGATACGTAAACCTACCAGTGGCGCGTTGCGCGGTGCACGTTTACAGGCACTGCTGGAAATGGATGTGGATTCTATGCTGCTGGTCCTGCCGCGTGTTACCACTCCTGCATTGACCAAGAATGACCTGATGATGATGTCACCTGGTGATCTGATTAATCTCAGTGTGGAGGTGGTCAATTTTTTGTTGCCGAAGTCGGTCAAGTCCGATTCCCAGAACGATTAACTGTTGATGAACTGGTGGCAGATATTGCCACCGTTTTTCACTGGACTCCGGCAGACACAGATGAAATGTCATTGTCGGAATTATTGGACTGGCGACATCGGGCCATTTTAAGAAGTGGTGCAGAAAATGAGTAATATACAGTCGCAGCTTAACAAGGTACTAAGTACTGTTGGTAAGCTGACCAGTTCCTTTAAATCGTTTCAACAGCATCAGAAAAAACTGGTAAGTTCAGTAGATAAAATTTATAACCAGTTTAAAAAACTCAATAAGACTGTTGAAGGATTAAAACCCATTGTAGGTTATGCGCAGGAAACTGCGCGTATGCGCGCCGATCTTAAGGCCTATAATCAAACAATTAAACAATCTTTCTCTGCGCGGCAAAATTCCTCAAAAGTGACGCAAGTAAGTGCCGCTAGCCAATCAGCTAATATGGTTCAAATAACCCAGAATGTCCGACAGGAAAATTCATCCAGTAAAAAAAATGAATTTAATCTTGGTGTGACGGGGAATATGACTAACAATTTTAAATTGTTAGATAAGCTAGTCATTAATATTAATCCTCAGATAACTATTTTATTTGGCATGCTGAATAAAATTAATGGAGTTTTGAATTTAACTGCTGGCTTTGTAAAAGTTACATTCCAAACATTAATTAGTCATATACAAATATTTGGCAATATCGGCATAAAAGCATTTGACACTTTAAGAGTCAGCTTAAATATATTTACTCTGCTAGGGCTTCAGGCATTTGCTGAATTAAGAGCCAGTCTGAGTTTTTTTGTACAACTGGGTGTTCGGGCGTTTATAGCGCTAAGAACAAGTTTGGGCATTTTTATGCAGTTGGGACTTCAGGCATTTGCTGAGTTAAGAGCGGGTCTGAACTTTTTTGTACAGTTGGGTATTCGTGCATTTGTAGCGCTAAGAACAAGTTTGAGCATTTTTGTACAGTTGGGACTTCAGGCATTTGCTGAGTTAAGAGCGAGTCTGAACTTTTTTGTACAGTTGGGTATTCGTGCATTTGTAGCGCTAAGAACAAGTTTGGGCATTTTTGTGCAGTTGGGACTTCAGGCATTTGCTGAGTTAAGAGCGAGTCTGAACTTTTTTGTACAGTTGGGTGTTCGGGCATTTATAGCGCTAAGAACAAGTTTGGGCATTTTTGTACAGTTGGGCATTCGTGCATTTGTAGCGCTAAAAACAAGTTTGGGCATTTTTGTGCAGTTGGGACTTCAGGCATTTGCTGAGTTAAGAGCGAGTCTGAACTTTTTTGTACAGTTGGGTATTCGTGCATTTGTAGCGCTAAGAACAAGTTTGGGCATTTTTGTGCAGTTGGGACTTCAGGCATTTGCTGAGTTAAGAGCGAGTCTGAACTTTTTTGTACAGTTGGGTATTCGTGCATTTGTAGCGCTAAGAACAAGTTTGGGCATTTTTGTGCAGTTGGGACTTCAGGCATTTGCTGAGTTAAGAGCGAGTCTGAACTTTTTTGTACAGTTGGGTATTCGTGCATTTGTAGCGCTAAGAACAAGTTTGGGCATTTTTGTGCAGTTGGGACTTCAGGCATTTGCTGAGTTAAGAGCGAGTCTGAACTTTTTTGTACAGTTGGGTGTTCGGGCATTTATAGCGCTAAGAACAAGTTTGAGCATTTTTGTACAGTTGGGTGTTCGGGCATTTATAGCGCTAAGAACAAGTTTGAGCATTTTTGTACAGTTGGGCGTTCGTGCATTTGTAGCGCTAAGAACAAGTTTGAGCATTTTTGTGCAGTTGGGACTTCAGGCATTTGCTGAGTTAAGAGCGAGTCTGAACTTTTTTGTACAGTTGGGTGTTCGGGCATTTATAGCGCTAAGAACAAGTTTGAGCATTTTTGTACAGTTGGGCGTTCGTGCATTTGTAGCGCTAAAAACAAGTTTGAGCATTTTTGTACAGTTGGGACTTCAGGCATTTGTTGAGTTAAGAGCGAGTCTGAACTTTTTTGTACAGTTGGGTATTCGTGCATTTGTAGCGCTAAGAACAAGTTTGAGCATTTTTGTGCAGTTGGGGCTTCAGGCATTTGCTGAATTAAGAACGAGTCTGAACTTTTTTGTACAGTTGGGTGTTCGTGCATTTGTAGCGCTAAGAGCGAGTCTGAACTTCTTTGTGCAGCTAGGCATTCGGGCGTTTGTAGAACTAAGAGCGAGTTTGAACTTTTTTGTACAACTGGGAATTACTGCTTTTGTTGAACTAAAAGCCAGTCTGAATATTTTTGCGCAGTTTAGCATTCAGATTTTTGTTGATCTCAGAGTTAGTCTGAATAAGTTTGCGGAATTAGGGCGTCAGGCTTTGGATACATTAAAGTCCAGTTTGAATACTTTTGCCCAGTTAGGCATTAAAGCTTTGGAAACGCTGAAATCCAGTCTGAATAGGTTTGCAGAATTGGGTAGCCAAGCACTGCAAACATTAAAGTCCAGCTTAAATGCTTTTGTGCAATTAGGGGTTCAGGCTCTGAATAAATTAACATATCCTTTGGATATGTTTGTCCAGTTGGGACTTAAAGCTTTTGAAGAATTAAAAGCCAGCCTGAATTTCTTTGCTCAGTTAGGTATTCAGGCGCTGGATAAATTAACGGCTCCACTGGATATATTTGCACAATTAGGAACTCAGGCGCTGGATAAATTAAAGTCCACACTGGATGCATTTGTGCAGTTGGGAGTTCAGGCCCTGAATAAATTAACGGCCCCACTGGATATATTTGCACAACTGGGAACTCAGGCGCTGGATAAATTAAAGTCCACACTGGATTCATTTGTGCAGTTGGGAGTTCAGGCTCTGAATAAATTAACATCTCCGCTGGATATATTCGCTAAATTGGGTATGCAGGCTCTGGAAGAATTAAAAGCCAGCCTCAATTTTTTTGCACAGCTGGGAGTTCAGGCACTGGATAAATTAAAATCCAGTCTGGATATATTTACCCAAATTGGGGTTCAGGGACTGGAAGAATTAAGAGCCAATCTGAATAGATTTGCGCAGGTTGGTATTCAGGCTATGGAGAATTTAAGAGATGGCTTGAAGGCATTCGCACAATTCGGAACCGAGGCTTTGGAAGCACTAAGAGCTGCCATGGATTTTTTTGGTAAAACCGGGGATAAGGTTTTTGGCTCTCTTAATGATGGTGCTGATTTGCTATCTAATAAAGGAAATAAAGATACTTTTGGCAAACAAAGAAGAGGATTAGGAGCATTAGGGAATATTGGCCAAAAAGTTTTTGGTGTTTTGGGTAATGGTATAAATATTCTGGCAAGTGTTGGTGCAAAAGGGCTGTCTTTTTTAAGTAATGCTTTCAGTGTATTAGGGAAAGCAATGTTGTTTATTGGCCGGGCTATGATGGCAAACCCAATTCTTGCTGTTATTGGTGTTATCGCAATGGCTGCTATTTATATTTGGCAGAATTGGGAATCATTAGGGCCAAAATTTACTGCTTTATGGGATGGTGTAAAAAATATCTTCAGTGGTGCTTGGGAAGGAATTAAAAACCTTGTCAGTACGGCATGGGAAGGTATTAAGAGTTTCTTCATGAATGGTGGATTAATCGGCATTATCTACCAAAACTGGGACAGTATTAAACAAAGTGCCTCAGAAGCCTGGGAATTTGTTAAAGCAACAATAAGTGGTGTTTGGGAATCTGTTAAACAGAATACATCTGAAATCTGGGAGAATGTTAAAAAATCAATTTCAGATAAATGGGATGAAATTGTTGCTGATGTTCAGGCTATTCCTGAAAAATTAAAGACGGCAGGGTCAGAAATGATCGATAGTTTGCTGGTTGGTATTCAGGAAAAATGGGAAAACCTGAAAAGTAAGTTTTCCTCAATTACGGACTGGTTTAAATCGTGGTGGTCTGGCGATGATAAAAAGGAAGTTGCCGTAAAAACATCACAGGAAATTACTAAGAGCGACACAGCGCAACAAGCGGCACAAATTACTAAACACGATTCAGGAGGATTTATTCCTGCCGGGAAGCAAGGCCTCGTGGGTGAATATGGTCCTGAAATTATCAACGGCCCTGCCAATGTAACCAGTAGGAAAAATACCGCGAAACTTGCTGCCTTGGGGCTTGCCGCTAGCACAATAACTTTGCCTGTTGCGGCGCAGGATGCACCTTTACATGCGCAGAGTCTGCCTGCTCATGCTTATGAGGAAGTTCAGGTGAAACGGGAGCGGAGCCAGCCACAGCAATATGGTGGCGCAGCACCGCAATATAACATCTATGTCTATGGCTCTCAGGGACAGTCCGCACAGGATATCGCCCGCATGGTCAGACAGGAACTGGAACAACGGGAACGTATGCAGCAGGCCCGTATGCGTAGCTCACTTTCTGACAGAGGAGAAGATTTCTTATGATGGCTGCACTTGGTTTATTTGTTTTTATGTTGAAAACCACGCCATACCAAAGTTTTCAGCATAAACAAAGCTGGAGACATGCCTTTAATAGCCGTGTGGGAGCACGGCCTGCATGGCAATTTGTGGGTTCAGATAACGATACGATTACATTATCGGGAGAACTTTATCCTGAATTAACCGGCGGTTCGCTTTCACTGACTGCGTTGAAATTGATGGCAGATAGTGGCAAAGCCTGGTCTTTTATTGATGGTAGTGGCTCGATTTACGGCATGTTTGTCATCGAAAGTATTGATGAGACCAAAACGGAATTTATGTCAGGCGGGGCGCCCCGCAAAATTAGCTTTACGCTGACTTTACGGCGGGTGGACAACAACTTATTTGAAATGTTGGGTGATTTGCAGGATCAGCTATCTGATATCAAGGGTAAGCTGCCTAAATCACGGAGTGATCTTTCTGACCTTAAAGATCAGGCTATGGACAAAGTTAAGGAAGTATTCTCATGATGGATTTCAAACAATGGGTGTCAGGTACAGATTGGATTCCACAGTTTGATTTGGTCACGGGTAAAACCGGAGCACCGGCTTTTCGGTTGGAAACCAATAAAAAGGATATTACCGGCAAAATCCAGTCGCGTTTAATGTCACTAACGCTGACAGATAATCGAGGTCTGGAATCAGACCAGCTCGATATTGAATTGGATGATGCAGACGGTAATCTGATATTTCCTTCCCGGGGCGATATTTTGGCACTGGAACTGGGGTGGCATGGCCACCCTTTAACACCAAAGGGAAAATTTGTTGTTGATGAGATTGAACATTCAGGTGCGCCTGACCGGTTAACTATCCGCGCCCGTAGTGCGGATTTCCGTGGTGACCTGAATGTCAAACGAGAAGAGTCTTATCATAAACTCACGTTAGAAAACATTGTGAGTACGATTGCTGCGAGGAACAAACTGACATTTCAAATCAGTAATGAATTGAAAGGCATCTCTGTGCATATCGATCAGACTAACGAGTCTGATGTAAGTTTTTTGACGAGGGTGGCGAAGCAGGAAGGTGCGATTGCATCAGTCAAAAATGGTGAATTGCTGCTTATTTGCCAAGGGAAAAATAAGACGGTAAGTGGTACACCGATTGATCCTGTTGTGATTACGCGTGAATCAGGGGATAGCCATCGATTTTCTCTGTCCGATCGTGAAGCCTATACGGGGGTTACTGCTCAATGGTTGGACACAAAAACGGCGTCTAAGCAGACAGTAACATATAAACGTGAGGAGTCGGAAAAAAACAAAGTTGATGTTTCAGTTCATTATGAAAGCAGCAAAACTGAGTCATCAGCTAAAAACCATCTTCTAAAAAAATGAGATGCCTTCTAAGCTTGATGATCCATCTAAATATAAAGATGGAAAAAAGATAAAAAAGGAGCAAGGGAAAAATAAAAAAACGGGTGCTGTTGACCTTTCGAAAAAAAATCCTAAATCGAAAGAAGGGAAGAAATCCCCTTACGATAAAACCCGTCATAAAAGCGAAAATCGTCATAACACAAATACCAGTAACCACAGAGATGAAAGTCACTCCTATGAAGAGAAGCAAGAGTCTGTGAATGAGTCTCATCAAACAACGACGATCCAGCAACAGAAACAAGAGTATTTGAAGGGAACTGCGGAGAATATACTGACTCTATCTCGGATATATCAGAACAAAAAAGATGCAGAACGTGCGGCCAAAGCGGCCTGGGATAAAATACAGCGAGGAGCAGCACAGTTTTCTATCACTCTGGCCAGAGGGCGTGCTGACATCTATCCTGAAACACCGGTTCAGATTAAAGGTTTTAAAAAGCAGATAGATGAAACTGACTGGACGATAGTTAAAGTCACTCATAATCTCAATGACAGTGGTTTTACTACGTCACTGGATCTTGAGGTTAAGCTTGATGAGGTAGAATTGAAACCGGAAACGAAAGATCCCAAAATAAATACTTGATCTCAATATGAGAACTTTGGTATATTGTTCACCAGAAGAGATGGTGTCATTTCATTAAAAACAATGCATTCAAGAAGGGTGAACAATTATGATTAAGTGTCCTCTGTGTGGTCAGTCAGCGCATACTCGTAGCAGCTTCGAGCATTCCAGCCAAACAAAGGAGCGCTATAACCAATGCCAGAATATTAATTGTGGGGCAACGTTCGTCAGCCATGAAACGTTTGTGCGCTTTATCTCTAAGCCGGGTGAAGTTGAAAGTGTTACGCCACATCCAAAGGCAAAAACGAAAAGACAACCTCGCCAGAAAGCTGCTGCACAAGCTGCTGCACAAGCTGCTGCACAAGCTGCTGTAAGCCAATAAATAATGAAGAAACCTTGCTCCAGTTTTTGCCACCTTTATGGTGGCTTTTTTGTGGATGTTTAACAATAGTGAGTTCTTGAATTGAGAACTTTGTTGGCGGGTAATAGCAATTAAAATTAGCGTTTTCATGAGACGCCCGCTTTTCAGCGTAGCAGGCGTCAGTCTATGGCAGAGTTACTTCTGGGATTCTGCCTGTAGGATCCTTTGCATTTCATCCTTTAAATGTAATTTTTCTTTTTTTAATCGCACAACTTTTTCGTTATAGCCAGCTCCGTTCGGGCCTTCAAGTTGCGATATCTCGTGGTCAAGGCGGTTATGTTTTTCAAACAGGGATTGGAAACGAGGGTGGGATTCTTTCAGATTGGATACTAAATTGTGCTCTTCTGGAAACATGGGACCTCCTATACGAAGTTTGCTACCACACTATGAGTGTAGCAGCCCATTGTAATACCAGATTTGAGAAATATCACATAAAAAATATTTTGTAGAAACTATGTATCTTTCTGATTGTTAATGTAAATTTATTTTATATTCTGAAAGAGTTGCTTTTATCTAAAGGAATAGTGGTAAAAATCAGTGCCTTGCCAAAAAAACATAATTTCTTTAGGGACTTTCGTTGTTATGATCCTCTTGCATTGTTAAACATATCAAGAGGTAAAAAATGAAAAAGTATCTACTTGCTTTAGCTGCTATGGCTGTTTCTGTTTATGCTCAGGCTGATAAACTTGAAAATGTAGCTCCTTATCCTGAAGCTTCAAAGGGTATGGTTCGCAGTGTGATTACATTAGCACCTGAAAAGAACGAAAATAATTATATGGTAGAGTTGATAATTGGTAAAGATATGTTGGTGGATTGTAATCATCACTCATTCGGCGGCAAGCTTGAAACGAAAACCCTGGAAGGGTGGGGATATAATTATTACGTTCTGGATAAAGTCATGGGTCCTATTTCAACCAAAATGGCATGCCCTGATAACAAGAAAACTATGAAATTTGTTCAGGTGAATTTAGGAAAGGATGCAGCCGTACGTTATAACAGTAAATTACCAATTGTAGTATATACACCAGATACCATAAAAGTGAAATACCGCATTTGGCATGCGTCAGGTAAGGTCAATAACGCAGTAGAGAAATAAATCATTAAATAAGTAAATCAGCAACCTGAGTTTATTATCATTAAACTCAGGTTGTTGTGTATTTAATATGATTGTTGATACCTCAGATTAATTTATTCATCATGGTAAATGACTTATTGCCTACTTTCCATTAGGTTCAGATATCTTCTATCTGGATAATTACCAAATCATTATTCACAATGTTTTTCTGTCACTTATTCTCTGCTGACAGTTCCTTGCGCATATTTAAAAATACTAACTAAACTTTGTTTGGATTCTTTTGCATTCATGCAAATATTATTGAGGATTCATAGAATGTTTAAAAAATTATCAGCGGAGTTCTTCGGAACTTTTTGGTTAGTGTTTGGAGGATGTGGAAGTGCTGTTTTAGCTGCGGCATTTCCACAGCTAGGGATAGGTTTTGTGGGAGTATCTCTGGCTTTTGGTTTAACTGTTGTGACAATGGCATATGCTGTCGGCCATATTTCCGGAGGGCACTTTAATCCGGCTGTGACATTGGGATTATTTGCTGGTGGGCGTATTTCAGCTAAAGACGTTATTCCTTATATTATTGTTCAGGTAATTGGAGGAATTGCAGCCGCTGCGGTACTTTATCTGATTGCCAGTGGTCAAAGTGGCTTTAATGCAACAGAGAGTGGATTTGCATCCAACGGTTATGGGAAGCACTCTCCCGGAGGATTTTCATTACAATCTGCAATTATCATTGAATTGGTATTAACGGCATTTTTCTTGATCGTGATTTTTGGAGCAACAGATAAAAATGCGCCGACGAAGTTCGCGCCATTGGCAATTGGTTTAGCATTAACTCTGATCCATTTAATTAGCATACCTGTGACAAATACATCAGTTAACCCCGCAAGAAGTACAGCAGTTGCGATTTTTCAGGGAACCTGGGCTATAGAGCAGCTATGGTTATTCTGGTTGGTTCCATTAATTGGGGGAATTATTGGTGGTTTGATATATCGAGGGTTATTACAAAAAAATGAGTAAAACATGGAGATTTTCATATTTTGAAATGCCACACAATTGTGTGGCTTTCTTTTAAGCGTTTTTGTGATAATTTCTTTGCACAGCTAATTTTTCTGAACATGAAAAGAAGATGAAAGAACCGATAGAGTGGAGACGTGACGAATATTGGATCACAACGGATAAAAATAAAATTGATGTGAAATTTGTTCATAGTAATCTTACGCAATTATTTTGGGCACGTGGAGTTGAATTTGAAAAAGTCAAAACTGCGGTAGAAAATAGTTTATGTTTTGTATTATTTCATTCTAATAAAGAAATTGGATTTGCCAGATTAGTAACTGATTTTTCCATGTTTTCTTATATTTCAGATGTATTTATTATTGATGAATATCAGAAGAAAGGATTAGGGCGTTGGTTGATCGAGTGTATTTTACAGCATCCTGCTATTACTCAGGTAAAACACGTGGCATTAGTAACTTCTGAAGCGGGCTGGCTTTATAAAAAACTTGGATTTGAGCCTGTCACAGAACAAGATTTTGTATGGACGTTGGAGAAAAACCAGGAATAATAACTTTTATTAGAATATAAAGTTATTATACCCAATGGATTTCAAGTTGGGTCGCGGCGGGAAGGGGAACATATTCCAGGAAGCCTTGCAAATGGGGAGGCGTTCATAGAGAAGTGTATAAGCCTATCAAAGCCATAAAGCAGCCATCATTGACTGTCTTTCAATTCATTCCAATGGTTGATAATTTGCCCTACGATACCATAATCACGGGCTTCTTCCGGCCCCATCCAGAAATTACGGTCAGTATCTTTTGCTACTTTATCGATAGGATGTCCGGTAGCTTCACTGATAAGCCGATTTATCCGGCCACGGGTTTTCAATATTTCTTTTGTTTCAATTTCGATGTCGGAAGCTCTTCCCTGAACGCCTCCCAAAGGCTGGTGGATCATAAAACGAGTATTAGGAAGGGAATAACGATTCTCTTT
Organism: Xenorhabdus cabanillasii; assembly: GCF_003386665.1. Taxonomy (NCBI): domain Bacteria; kingdom Pseudomonadati; phylum Pseudomonadota; class Gammaproteobacteria; order Enterobacterales; family Morganellaceae; genus Xenorhabdus; species Xenorhabdus cabanillasii. The sequence continues at coordinate 2,309,802 of NZ_QTUB01000001.1, forward strand.
TTTGGCGGTAAGGAAGAGAGTAATGCCTGCGCTGGCAACCCAGCCTGTGCCAATCATGAACACTTCTGGCTTAATAAATTTGAATATATCATGCAGAGTATCTCCGGATTCAACATGTCCCCCCTGGCTGTTAATGAAAACTTTTATCGGATGATTATTGATTTCTTGTAATACAAGAAGTTGAGTCATTACTTTTTCAACCAGCAGTTGATTGATTTCACCTGAGATGATAATAGCTCGTGATTGAAGTAGTTTATCGTGAAAAAGTGATGTAGAGAGATTATTTTTTTCTGATTTATTTCCGAGAGAATTATATATCATTTTCTTCTCACTTAATTAATATTGTTAACAGTAGTAAATAATATAGACTATAAAAACTTTTATGCTGTAAATAATATTAAAATAATAAATTTAAATTTCTAATTAATTTGGTTAAGTTAATATTTTTTCATTAAATTTCTTTTTGGTAAATTTTTCTTTTTTATATCTCTTTTTTTCCAGGTATTAACTGATAATATTATTTTGTATATGCACATGTAATAAAATAAATTATATACAATAAATATTATTATTTATGTATTATATGACTGTCATGTGTGATTAATGTTAATGGAATGTTGTTTTATTTATTTTTATAGAGGAGGTTAATTATAATACTTTCGACAAGCTTAAGTTTGTCGGTTTTTTATTATTTATCGATTTTGTCGGCATAACTTATTGTTTAGTTAAATTAATTTAATATTCCTGGGTTTTAGGGTTTTTATATTTTAAAAAATTATAACCTTATAACTTTTCAACTCTGTTTTTGAGTTTTTTGTTGTGATATCAAATAATATCATTAGTAAATATCTAATACAGATATTCTGTAGGTAGGAATTATTTGTATTGAAGTGAATATAATAAGCTAGGAATGAATTATGGAATACTTTGATATAGAAAAGGTGTCAGAAAAAATCTTGCAAGAATTATTGCAATATCGACGTCGTTTTCCAACATCTGAACATACGATTGAATATGAGGAAAAGCATGTTGCTGAGGTTCAGTTACCACGTATTCGTGCATTTGTTGAACAAGGAAAAACGATTAAATGCATCCTGCCTGCGTTTCCGACAAAATCACCAAATCCCCGCAAGGTGTTGGGAACTATGCCTGATATGGCAGAAAAATTATCACTGATTTTTTTGAATTCTTTATGTCAACGTATTCAGCTTTATTACCCTCCTGGAGCGCATATTGTTATTTGCTCCGATGGGCATGTATTTAGTGATCTGATACGGGTCAATGATGAAACTGTTACCCATTACCAATTGGAAATTGAGAAACTGTTACATGAATTGGGAGCGACTAACCTCTCGGTATTTAATCTCGGCAATGTTGAGTCATTAACTCAATATACCAACAATTACGATCAGCTACGTGAATTGCTGGTCAGTAACTATGCTGATTCCACCGAGGAGATTAAAGCTACTTTGAAAGAAAGCGGAGAGGGTATTCAGTTGTATCGGGCGATTACGCGTTTTCTTTATGAAGATAGCTTATTACCTGAATATACCGGTTCTAAAAATGCTTTGCAGAAAGATGCCCGCCAACGTTCTGTTGGAGTGATCCAACGTAGCTGGGCTTGGGGAAATCTGCTGGCAGAGCAATTCCCTGAAGCTATCCGTCTTTCTATCCATCCCCAACCTATAGACAACATTAAGATCGGTATTCATATGATGCCTACCCGAGATGACTGGTTGACACCGTGGCATGGTGTAGCGGCCAATATCAATGGCCAATTTGTGCTGATGAAAAGTGATGAAGTGAAAAAAATGCAGGGCAAATTGGTCGAAATCCGTGGTATTCCCAGCCATTACATGATCGAAGGTTTATCTAAGATAAATCAACAGGATGTATCTCTGGTGACTGCATCACAGAATGAGTAAACCGCTTAGGAAGACTCCTATCCCCCACCGTTATAATGCACTTTGAGAGAAAGCAATATGTATACAGACAAACTCGATTGTCATATTGAACTGATTACCCCTTTTGGTGTGATGATTACACCAAATTGGCCTGATCAAGATGTGGCCACGCTACCTGTTGATACCTTACGTGAGTTAGCTCGTACTCATTTACTGGTTATATTACGCGGTTTTTCTTCCGGTTTTACAGATCCAGAAAGGTTAACTGAATACTCTCGCCGTTGGGGAGAAATCATGATGTGGCCTTTTGGTACTGTACTGGATGTGATGGAACATCAGGATCCTTCTGACCATGTATTGGACAGTACCGAAATACCACTGCATTGGGATGGGATGTATAGAGAAACTATTCCGGAATTTCAGATATTCCACTGCGTTTCAGCACCAGAAGCAACTCAGGGCGGCCGAACCACATTTGTTAATACTGAACAGCTGATCCTTGATGCCAGTGAAGATGAACGTCATAGCTGGAAAAATACCATAATAACTTACCGTACAAGCCGGGTAACACATTATGGCGGTGAAGTAGTTTCTCCACTGGTTTGCCTTCATCCTGATGGTGAGAAATGGGTAATGCGTTATAACGAACCGATGGCGGTTAACAGTGAAAAATATTCTGATCATCACGCAGTGGAATTTGCCGGTTTTTCATCAGAGCAACAGAAGGTTTTGGAAAAAGAGTTGAAGAGCAGGCTTTATGAGCCGCGCTATTTCTTTGCTCATCAGTGGCAAACGGGTGATATTGCTATTAGTGATAACTTTACTTTACTGCATGGCAGGGAATCTTTTGTTACCCGTTCATCCCGCCATCTCCAAAGAGTACATATTCATGGAACACCAATATGTAATAACACCAGCTTTAAGACTATTTCCACCCTGCATTCAGCTACTGAAGCAGTAGATTAGTTGACGGAGATTTGATTTATGGCACGTATTGTTTTAGCAGCAATTGCAACTCCAGGGCATGTTTTTCCGATTTGTTCCATTGCCAGACATTTAATAGAACAGGGACATGATGTAACAATATTCAGTGGTTCTCTTTTTCGGCAGCAGTCGGAAGCGCTGGGGGCGAGTTTTGTTGCTTTTGATTCGAGGGTGGATGTTGATTACCGTTATTTGGAAAAAAATTTCCCTGAACGGGGGCAGCATCCGCCGGGAAATGCCCAGACGTCGTTTGCCCTTAAGCAATTTTTTGCGGGGCCGATCCCGGTGCTGTACCCTCAATTGCAACAACTGGTTGCAGATACTGATTTGCTGATTGTTGACAATACGTTCTATGCTGTATTGCCCTTATTGCAGAAACCTGCTCATGAACGCATTCCTGTCATGGTGATTGGGGTAAGTCCACTGTTATTGTCATCTCGGGATGCCATATTCTGGGGGGCACGTATACCGCCAGAATTGCTTCCTGCTGATTTAAAACGTGAGCAGCTGGTGGATGATGAAACACAAGAGCTGATTGCGCAGGTACGGGAAGCCTTTGATACAGCTTTGGCAGCAGTGAATGCTCCTTCACTGACACAGGATCACAATGATGTCATTTTGAAACAATCTGATCGTTTCCTGCAATTGGCAACTCAGTCGTTTGAATTTCCACGTGATGATCTGCCGGAAACAGTGGATTTTATTGGTGCACTGAAAGTTGATGTACAGGATGATAAAAAAGAGCTGGAATGGCCTGATGAAAGTTTACCTCTCATACTGGTTACTCAAGGTACATTGGCGAATGTCGATTTCAATCAGTTAATGATACCGGCTTTGCGCGCATTAGCGAATTTACCAGTACGCGTTTTGGCTGTCACCGCAGGAAGACCGGCTGAAATGTTGGGAGAATCAATACCGGATAATGCCAGAGTGGTGGAATATCTTAACTTTGAGTATTGGCTTCCTCGTTCAGCGATTTTTATCACTAATGGTGGATATGGTTCTCTCAATGCAGCAATTCGTCATGGTGTACCTATGGTTGTGGCTGGTACGGGAGATGGTAAGCTGGAAGCGGTTGCCCGTGTTATTTGGGCACGCTGTGGTATCAGCCTGAATACAGATACACCGAGTGAACAACAGCTCTGTCAGGCAGTCACACGGATACTTTCTTCTCCTGAATGGCATCAGCAGGCGCAGAAACTTAAGGCAGATTATGCTGCTCATAACGCTTTGGAATCTATTACATTCCATGTTAATGAATTGCTTGCACAGTCGGTTTAAGTAGCGATAGGGGTTATGGTTCAGTTTCAAGTTGCAGACAACAAATCTGCAACTTGAAAAATGAAAAGGACGGGGAAAATGATTTTGAAAAGTATCAGGCTTTTTCTCGAATACCTTCCAGCGAAATATTCAGTTCAACTTCCTGAGATTTGGGCCCTAAATCAGTTTTAATATTAAAATCTTTCAATTTAAGTTTCCCGTTAGCTTCAAAGCCTGCACGATACCCTCCCCACGGATCTTTACCTTCGCCCATTAGTCTCGCTTGCAGCGTTACCGGTTTAGTCACACCATTCAATGTCAGGTTACCGGTAATTTTGTAGTGCTCTCCCTCTTTCTCCACCTTGGTTGAAGTAAATTTGGCTTCTGGATATTTTGTGGTATTTAAAAAATCGGCGCTGCGTAAGTGCTTATCGCGTTCAGCGTGATTTGTTTCTACGCTATCCGTTTTAATAACGACACTGACCTTATCAGTTGTTGGATTGTTTGCATCGAAAGTAAAATTACCATCAAATTTTTTAAAGCTACCGTAAAGCCAGCTCATACCTAAATGTTGGATACGAAACTCGATAAAAGCGTGTTGGCCGGCAGTATCAATTTTATAGTTGGCAGCGATTGCTGAGCCTGCACTCATAAATAAAGCACCTGCTGTCAGGCCGATTAGCGTCTTTTTCAACATAATGATTCTCCATAATTTATTTTGAGTCGGGTGGAAACCCAAACATTCTTTTTAGCGTACTATCACGGTCAATAAAGTGATGCTTCAGAGCTGCAAGCCCATGTAATAGTGAAAGCACAACGACCAGCCAGGCAAGATAGAGGTGGATAATACCGGCTGTATCTGCTTGTACTCCTTGTCTTGCCAGTGTGGCGGGGATATCAAACCATCCAAAGACACTGATAGGTTGCCCATCAGCTGTGGAGATAAAATAACCGCTGAATAAAATGCCAAACAGGGCGATATAAAGGGTGAACTGAACCAATTTTGAACTGATCCGCGTCAGTTGGCTGTAACTACTCAGGGGTTTTGGCGGAGGAGAAATAAATCGCCATATAACGCGAATGACCATAATAATAAAGATTAAAAAACCGATGCTTTTATGAAGAGTGGGAGCTTGGTGATACCAGGTATCGTAATAACTTAATGTACCCATCCATAAACCTAATGCGAACATTCCGTAAACAGCAAGTGCAATTAACCAGTGGATCAAAACAGAGATATGACCAAATTGCCTGGAAGTGTTTTTTAGCAACATATCGTTTCCTTATTTTTGATCACTTACAAAATACAATCTTCTAACATAGATAGTAAACAGAAATGAAAAAAAATTAACATTATAATAGATGAAAGCTTAGTATTATTTTTGTGAATCTTCGACAAATAATTTGTTTAAGAATATCAAAATTTATCAATAATAAAGTTAGCTGGTGTATTTTTAATAGAATAACAAACAAATGGAATATTTATATTCCTATTTGGTATATATAAAAAACAAATTAATTTAATTAAAGATGGGGTGAAAAATTATTTTTCACTTTAGAGATGTAGTTAAATAACTAAAGATTTGATAAAGATATCACTCTTGTAATTATTTAATTTGTAAAAATAAATAAAGTTAAATTATATATTTATTTACTCATATGGTTAGAAATTGTAATGTGCCATGTGCAATATTTCATCACCATACTCAGGATATTTCTAATTTCAGCCAACAAAACGGTAAATTGAAATATGAAGGGGCTAACAGAGAGAAATAAAATGTATACATTATGGATAGCGAATAAAAACTACTCTTCCTGGTCACTACGTCCGTGGATTTTACTCAAAGCTCTGAATATTCCTTTCAATGAGCAGTTGAGTTACTTTGAGGATGGCAAAAGTAGTCATGAGAAATTCAAGGCCTTCTCGCCTTCTGGTCTTGTACCTTGTTTAGTGGATGGTGATATTACAGTTTGGGATTCATTGTCTATTGTTGAATATATTGCCGAGGATCATACACCGGTATGGCCAAAAGATCGTATTGCCAGGGCATGGGCAAGGAGTGCTGCGGCAGAAATGCACTCTGGTTTTACGACATTGCGCCAGATGTGCGCAATGGATTGTACAAATATACTCAAATTAGAAAAAATAACGTCTGAATTACAGCATGATCTTGATCGTCTTGATGCACTCTGGACTGAAGGGTTAACCAAGTTTGGTGGTAAATGGCTGGCGGGAGATTCGTTTACAGCAGTAGATGCCTTTTTTGCTCCGGTGGTTTTCCGTGCCCGGACTTACGGGTTAACATTTTCTTCTGCCAGTCAGGCATGGATTGATCGCATGCTTAATCATCCGTTGATGATAGAGTGGGCAGAAGCAGCAGCAAAAGAGTCTGCAATAGCACATTAATTACAATTGGTTCATCTTTTGGCCAGTGGCAAAATTTTTGACCAGGGTAAGTAATATACGTGCTCTGGTTCAAAACATGATGCTAATCAAAAAGGCAAAAAAAAGCTCCGCATTGGCACGGAGCTGGAATGGGTAAAAGTAGCTGGGAAAATGTAGTACAAAAGCATAGTAATACTGTTCTGCTAAACATCGATTAAACAAAAGATAAAATGAGATGAACAGCGACAACATCAGTTATGGTTGGATTGTAACCCTCTTTTTTTATTCATTTTTATCGTTAAAGTTTCAAATAACCTATTCTGATTGATTTGCTCTAACGTGATATTAATTTGTGAAAGTAAAACTTAATGCATCGAGAAGTTTTTTTGGAATTTTGATTGTTATTATAAACTTCTTGTATTAAACGAAACCATTTTTGGGCAGTAGATTCTCGGTTATATTCTTCAAATCTTTTTTTTCCATTTGATATCATCGATAAATATAAATTTGACTGATTTCTCAATTTATCCACTGCATCTATAAATTCTTCAGGAGTTTTTGCTATTAAATAATCTAACTCACTTAGCCTTATTGCTCTCATTGAGGGTTCATCATCGCAAATTACAGGGCAACCTGCATTCCATGCATTGATGAGCTTACTGGCTGGTTTTCTTATGATATTTGCATGATCGCGCCTAAAACTTACAGCAATATCTATATTGCTATAATTAGTCCAATCTTTGATCGATTTTATAAAATTAATTTCTCTTGAATTTAACTCTTTTTCTAATTTTCTATCTGAAAAAAAATCGGGTAATGCATCTTGATGCCCAAAAAAACCAATGGTTTTTATTTCGCTATTATTTTTTGCTCTTGGTTTTAATTCTGGTTGGGGCCAATGAGGGATGAAAATTTTTCCATTCTTAGCCTGTAGAGGATTTTGTACAATCACATAATCAGCACCGTGAACTGATGGGCGATCAGCCTGGCAAACGATAGTATTTCCTCTCCACGGTTTAGTCTTAGAGCTAAAGTTATCATAGTGTAATATATTAATGGCATTATCTTGGGCTTTATTGGTTAATCTAATGTCCAGACAATCTCCATAATAATAATTAAGGTTAATTAAAGTTTGCGTGACCCAACAAGACTTTCCTTTACGATAGTATCTTTCAGATAGGCTGTCGAGATCTGTTTTTCTATTTATTATATATTGAAAATCGTAAGCATATTCCTCTATGAAATTTTTATCTAAAATGCCATTGATAATGATTTTTCTCATACTATTCTACATCTTTAGTTTTAAAATTTATAAAATATATCATAATATATATGATATATTCAATGAATATCAATCTTTATGAAAGAGATAAATGAAAGTAGCTAACAAAGGAAGCGATTTTGAAGATGAAATGTATATTTCTTATAGTTAAATTTTATCTTTTTTTGTGGAGTTTTAAATCAGGAATTATCAGCCCTATTATTTGTGACAGAAAGGAGGTAAATATAACACTTCCTGCCACAAAATTAAGTTATTATTGGGATGAGCTTCACTTTTATTTAATCTATTTTTAATGAGAAACCGCATCTCGTATTACGTCCAGTGAAGCAGGGTTTTCAATTAAAGCAATATCACTGGGTTCACGACCTTCACAAATGGCCTGCATGGTGCGGCGTAACATTTTCCCTGAACGTGTTTTTGGCAATTGCGTGACAAAATAGATACGTGCCGGACGTCCAACACTGCCAATTTTTTTATCGACCAGACTCATCAGTGATTTTTCCAAAGTTGCAAAATGGTCGGCACTCTGAATTTCACGCCCTTCTTTGAGGATGACAAAGGAAACTGCGGCCTGGCCTTTTACATCATCTTTGATGCCGATAACTGCGACTTCAGCAACATCTTCATGGCTGGCGATACACTCTTCGATTTCCCGGGTTCCCAGACGATGTCCCGAAACATTAATCACATCATCTGAACGCCCCAGAATAAAGTAGTAGCCATCACGATCACGGATCCCCCAATCGAAAGTAGAGTAAACTTGCTGATCAAAATGCTTCCAGTAAGTATTCACAAAACGGTTATTATCACCATAAATAGTTTGGATACATCCGGGAGGCAAAGGGCCTTTGATGACCAACAGGCCTTTTTCGTTGTCACCACACTGCTGCCCGGTCAGTTCATTAATCAACCTGATGTTAAAACCATACATCGGGAATCCCGTACTGCCAAAACGACTTGGTCTGTCATCCAGTGCTCGTGCTATCGTCATAATTGGCCAGCCCGTTTCTGTTTGCCAGTAATTGTCAATTACCGGTACGTTAATGGTTTCAGTAATCCAACGTGCAGTATGCTCATCAAGTGGTTCGCCTGCCAGATAGAGTGTTTCAAGAGAAGAGATATCGTATTGAGAAAGATTATTTGTAGGATATTTTTTCAGAACACGAATGGCCGTTGGTGCGGAAAACATTCTGTTGACCCGGTATTTTTCCACAATTTGCCACCAGATGCTGGCATCTGGCCGGATGGGCAAACCTTCATACATAATGGTTGCCATACCCGCGATCAGCGGAGCGTACACAATATAGGAATGTCCTACGATCCAACCGATGTCTGATGTACAAAAGAATACACCGCCAGCTTTACCGCCAAAAATAATCTCCATTGATGTTGCCAGCGCTACGGCATAACCGCCAACATCACGCTGTACACCTTTGGGGGTTCCTGTTGTCCCTGATGTATAGAGAACACAAGAAACTTCATTGGATTCCAGCCATGTTACCGGAACCTTTGCATCCAAATATGATTGCCGCAAGGTGGCAAAATCCACATCCCGGTTTCTGACCCAATTTATCTCAGCCAGGCCTCGGTTGACCATCAATACATGACGTGGTGTGTGTGCGGCCAATTCAATGGCTTCATCCAGTAATGGCTTGTAGGGAATAATTTTTCCTCCACGAGATCCAGCATCAGCAGAAACGACCAATACTGGCTCAGCATTATCTAAGCGGGTAGCGAGGCTATGGGCAGCAAAACCGCCAAAAACCACAGAGTGGATAGCACCGATACGGGCACAGGCAAGTAAGATAAATAAGGCTTCTGCCACCATCGGCATATATATGACAACACGATCGCCTTTTTTGACGCCGAGAGAAAGCATAACAGCGGCGGCCCGGTTAACTTCCTGATGTAACTCCTGGTAAGTGAAGACTTGTTCAGTATTCGTTTCTGTTGAAATCGCAATCAGCGCTTTAGCATCAGGTTGTCTTTCCAGCCAGCGATCTAAAGCGTTGTAACATAAATTGGTCTTTCCACCGCAAAACCAGCGGGCAAAAGGAGGATTACTGTGATCCAGAGTTTGTTCAAAAGGGTGTTGCCAATGAATTCTTGTGGCTTGTTCTGCCCAGAAAGCGTTGGGTTCATCAATCGAACGCTGGTAAAAATCTTGGAATGACATAATTTCTCCTAACGCAATATTTTCCTGATGTAATGTAAGGATAGCAGTTCCTGAAATGAGAACCGCTGAACAGGAAGATTAAACAACGTACAAATCAAGATATTCGTTTACGGGGATGTCTTTGATATCGTTAAGTTCAAGGGATACTGACAGTATTTTTTGTTGCTGTTTTGCGGAGAAGCGTCGAGCCAGATTGGTTCTGAATTTTTCCAGCAGAGCGGGGACACCATCGGCACGGCGCCGCCTGTGCCCGATTGGGAACTCTATTATGACTTCATCAAGCTGGCTGTCATTATTGAAGGAGATAGTCAGAGCATTGGCAATAGAGCGTTTTTCCGGATCATGATAATCTTTAGTGAAATCAGGATCTTCAACACAGACTATTTTTTCCCGTAGGGTATCAATACGCGGATCTTTAGCGACATCATCTTCATAATCCGCAGCGGTGAGACGACCAAACAGCAATGGAATGGCAACCATATATTGAATGCAGTGATCTCTGTCAGCCGGGTTATGTAACGGGCCTTGTTTATCGATAATGCGGATGCAAGCCTGATGGGTACGGATAGTGATTTTGGCGATATCTTCGACATTTTTGCCAAGTCCTTTCAATTGATTATGCAGCTGCATGGCGGCTTCAACCGCAGTTTGTGCATGAAACTCAGCGGGGAAAGAAACCTTGAACAGTATGTTTTCCATCACATAGCTGCCATAGGGACGTTGAAATTGAAATGGTTCGCCGTTGAACAAGACATCATAAAATCCCCAGGTTTTAGCCGTTAGTACAGAGGGATAACCTATTTCACCTTTTTGTGCCATCAGGGCCAGACGCACAGCACGGGAAGTCGCATCTCCTGCTGCCCAGGATTTGCGGGAACCTGTATTGGGAGCATGACGATAAGTTCTTAAGGATTGACCGTCTACCCAAGCGAGTGAAACGGCACTTAATATCTGTTCGCGATCCAGTCCTAACATTTGAGCAACTACAGCTGTTGAAGCAATTTTGACCAGAACGACATGATCCAGCCCGACTTTATTGAAAGCGTTCTCCAGTGCCAGACAACCCTGGATTTCGTATGCCTTAATCATGGCGGTAAATACATCCCACATAGTAAGTGGTTGTTCCCCACGGGCTACAGCATTTCTTGACAGCCAGTCAGCGACAGCGAGTATTCCGCCGATATTGTCAGACGGATGTCCCCATTCAGCAGCCAGCCAGGTATCGTTGAAATCCAGCCAGCGGATAAGAGTACCTATATTGAACGCGGCCTGTACCGGATCAAGCTCGAACTGAGTACCCGGCACTCGTGCACCATTGGGGACAACTGTACCCGGCACAATCGGCCCCAATAATTTAGTACAGGCGGGATACTCCAATGCCTCTAATCCACAGCCTAATGCATCTAAAAATGTGTGTTGGGCTGTGACATAGCCAATAGGGGAAACGATGATGTAATCCATGACATAATCCACGATATCTACAATCACCTGATCATATTCGGGACGATCATTAACAACGGGAGTTAGTGTAGAAGCAGGAATAGAGGTAGACATAATCAATCCTTTTTGAAAAATTGCATGTAAGTTACGAATTAGTACTATTTAAAAGGCACTTATCAGTCAGTGTCAGCGCTGTTCAATTGGAACAAAGAGCAAATTTTCCGGGCCGGTATAATTGGCAGAAGGGCGAATAATTTTGTTATCAACACGCTGCTCAATAATGTGTGCAGCCCAACCGGAAGTACGGGCAATAACAAACAGTGGAGTAAACATAGCGGTGGGAACGCTCATCATGTGATATGACACGGCTGCAAACCAATCAAGGTTTGGGAACATTTTTTTCTTATTCCACATCACAGACTCAATTTTATCGGCAATATTAAACATTTGAAGTGTGCCTGTTTCTTTGGAAAGAGTCAGGGCTATATCTTTAATCACTTTATGGCGTGGATCAGAAACGGTATAAACCGGATGTCCAAAGCCAATGATCACTTCCTTTTTTTCTAATCGCTTGAGAATATCGGCTTCCGCTTCATCTGGTGTGTCATAACGCTGCTGAATTTCGAATGAAACCTCATTGGCACCACCATGTTTCGGCCCTCGCAGGGCACCGATTCCTCCGATAATTGCGGAGTACATATCTGAAGCCGTACCGGCAATCACGCGGCTGGTAAAAGTAGAAGCATTGAATTCATGTTCTGCATACAGGATCAGAGAAGTGTGCATCGCCTTCTCCCAGGATGCTGGTGGTTTTTTGCCATGCAGAAGATGAAGGAAATGGCCGCCGATGGAATCATCATCAGTTTCAACATCAATACGACGTCCGTTATAACTATAGTGATACCAATAAAGCAGTATAGAGCTGAGGGAGGCAAGTAAACGGTCAGCAATATTACGGGCACCAGGGAGATTATGATCTTCTTTTTCCGGCAGAGTACAGCCAAGAACGGAGACACCAGTACGCATTACATCCATTGGATGGGCGACTGCGGGCAGGGCTTCCAGTACCGCCTTAACACTGCCTGGCAGACCGCGCAATGCTTTCAGTTTGGTTTTGTAAGCTGCCAACTCCGCACGGGAAGGGAGTTTTTCATAGATTAACAGATAGGCAACTTCTTCAAATTCACAATGGGCTGCTAAATCGAAAATATCATAACCCCGGTAATGTAACTCCTTGCCATTTTTTCCAACAGTACAAAGTGTGGTATTACCCGCAGTAATACCCGATAAAGCAACAGATTTTTTCGGTTTAAATGGTGTAGCTTCAATCGTTATATTTTGTTCATTCATGTGTATCACCTCTGCTATTTTTCTGGGAAAACAGGGCATCCAGTTTCTGTTCAAAATCGTAATAGTTGATACTTTCATACAGTTCATTACGGGTTTGCATCATACCGAGCACATTTTTTTGGGTGCCATCGCGACGGAGTGTGGTATAGACCTGTTCTGCGGCCTTATTCATGGCGCGAAAAGCTGACAGTGGATAGAGGGCGATAGAGACATCCACGCTTCTTAACTCTTCGAGAGTAAAGAGCGGCGTGGCTCCGAATTCAGTGATATTTGCCAGTACTGGAACCTGAATTTTTGCAGCAAACGTTTTATACATTTGTAGCTCAGTGATTGCTTCCGGAAACAGCATATCAGCTCCTGCTTCAATATAGGCTTCGGCTCTATCAAGGGCAGCATTCAACCCTTCTACTGCCAGTGCATCGGTACGAGCCATAATCACAAAATGTTCGTCGTTACGGGCGTCAACGGCGGCTTTGATGCGGTCTACCATCTCATCTTTAGAGACAATCTCTTTGTTTGGCCGATGACCACAACGTTTTGCACCGACCTGATCCTCAATATGTAGTCCGGCAGCTCCTGCTTTAATAATAGACCGAACTGTACGGGCAACATTGAATGCTGATGAACCAAAGCCGATATCTGCATCTACCAGCAGTGGTAAATCACATACATCGGTGATGCGCCGGGTATCGGTCAGCACATCATCCAGTGTTGAGATGCCAAGATCCGGCAGACCTAATGAACCGGCTGATACGCCGCCACCGGAAAGGTAGATAGCTTTATAGCCTGCTCGTTTTGCCAGCAATGCATGGTTTGCATTGCTGGTTCCTACCACCTGTAACGGAGATTCTTCTTTTATTGCCTGACGAAAAGTCAAACCAGCAGAATAAAATCCCATGTATAACTCCATTATTATAAAAATGAAACTAATTTGTATTGAATTGTTAATAAAGCAAAGCTTATGCCAAAAAGTAAAAATGGGGAGGTTAATTGAGACGGATAATGAATGGATTTTTATTTTATATTTATAATCAATATATTAATTGGTTGTCTTCTATATTGTGGTTTCTGAGTTTCCATGAGGTATAGTATATACTTGTTTTAAAATGAACCTGATGATGTTTCAGTTTTGTTTCATTATGGGTAAATGAAACATTGTAAAAGACAGGCAGAAAACGCAGAAAGGGGGGAGATATGATACCGATACAAACCGAAGAACGTGATAGTAGTAAACCGGTTATCTGGACAGTTTCCGTCTCCCGCCTTTTTGATCTTTTCCGAGATATCACACCGGAGTTTAATCATCAGGCTGATATCACACCAATCCATCTTGGTTTTGAACAAGCGGTGCAACATATTCGCAAGCGTCTGGAAAACGAACATTGTGACGCCGTGATTTGTGCAGGCTCTAATGGCTCATACCTGAAAAGCCGCTTATCAGTGCCGGTGATCATAGCCAAAGCCAGTGGGTTTGATTTTATGCAGGCACTGGCTCGTGCCCGACAAATTAGCTCCCGTATTGGGGTAATCACTTATCAGAGTACCTTGCCTGCCTTGGAGGAATTTCAGCAACGTTTTAATCTGCGTATTGAACAACGTAGCTATGCGACAGAAGAAGATGCCAGAGCACAGGTTAATGCCCTGAAAGCGATTGGAATTAAAGTAATTGTAGGTGCAGGATTGATCACCGATCTGGCTTATGAAGCTGAGCTGGTGGGCGTATTTGTCTATTCTGCCGCTTCTATCCGGCAGGCTTTTCATGATGCTTTAGATATGGCCAAAATGGCCAAACTTAATCAAGCCGTGATTTCACCTTATCCTACTAAAGATAAACTGCGGATCAGACATACTATCAATGACATTCGGGGAAATTCCCCTGCAATAGAGCGTGTGCGCAGCACAATTATGCTATATGCCCGTTCAACGGCTACTGTATTGATTCAGGGAGAAAGTGGTACAGGTAAAGAGTTGGTTGCACAGGCTATTCATCATGAATATACCTTGCGTTATGGTCAGTTAAAGGGAAAGCATCCACGGCCATTTGTTGCCGTCAACTGTGGGGCAATTGCTGAGTCGTTATTAGAGGCTGAGTTGTTTGGCTACGAAGAAGGGGCATTTACCGGCTCCCGACGGGGTGGGCGTGCAGGATTATTTGAGATTGCGCACAGAGGAACCTTATTTCTGGACGAAATTGGTGAAATGCCATTGCCGTTACAAACACGCTTATTAAGGGTATTGGAAGAGAAATCTGTCGTCAGAGTCGGAGGATATCGCCCAATTGCGGTTGATGTCCGCATCATTTGTGCAACTCACTGTGATTTGGATCAATGGGTGCGTGAGGGGCGTTTCCGTGTCGATCTATTTTACCGTTTAAATGTATTGCGGATTAATCTTCCAGCATTACGGGAGCGGGAAAACGATATAAATATGCTGGCGCTGGAATATTTACGGCGGGCATTTGCGACACTCAATTTACCTGTTTCTGCTTCAAGAGTACGCGAACTTTCCTGTTGCGATAAGATATTGCAATCTTATCATTGGCCGGGAAATGTGAGGGAACTGCGTAACCTGATGGAGAGAATCGCTCTCTACATAAGTGCTAATCCTGAGCAGATATTGACTCCTGCATTAATACTGTCACTTTCACCTGAACGTCAGATTGATACTGGTGCAACAAATGACAAGCTACGAACGCAGATAACCGCTTTCCCCTTTAAGGATATATTATTGTCAGAACGTGATATTTCAGTACATGACGTCGTGGCACGTTTTTCAGGCAACCGTCAGGCAGCCGCAGAACATTTGGGGATTAGCCGTACAACATTATGGCGGAGACTGAAGCAGGAGCAGGGAAAAAATTAACTGGAAAGATCCTCATCTTTCTATTAATTACGTATTTTACCTGTTAATTTACGGCTAGAAAAATGACTGTAAATTGAAATTCCCATTGGGGTAGGGGAATAATATTCTGTTAAAGTTCCACACAGCTTTGCGGTATCCAGCCTGTTTCACCACATCTTTTATGTGCCAGAAACCAACCGTTTAATAACTTTTCTAAATATAGACATTCACCGATTTTTACAGTCAATTCGTGAGCGATGTAGTTTTCTGTACAGATCGCTTGATTGGCCTGAATGAAACAAAGGATTTGTTGTGGAACCCAACCACTTATTTCTGATGTATCTGTTACCCAAACCCAGTAGGGGTACTCTATATCACTGTGACTGATTACAACAACATCGCCAGCTTGTAAGCGAATTGGATTTGGATAAGCGCTGACATAATCTTTGATCACGATACCTTTACCAAACATATTTTCTCCAGAATTAGCTTAATTTAGCTGGTGGAATGATAATAAGTAATTATACATCGAATAGAATTGTATATCTATGTAACTTTGAAGGTCATATTTTAAAAAGAAACTGGTAAGATAAAAATTATTCTGTTTTATTTTTCAATAAAATCATCAATAATGTTATGTTATTATTTTTTATGATGAATTTATTTTTAGTTATTGTTTTTAAATCTGGAAAGTCAATATGTTAATGATGACAATTAATTAAAGATTTATGGCCATGATTATTTTGAAATGTTTTGGTAAATAATCATCATTATAACATGACAAGTAAATTATTATGTTTGGCAGTTAACCTGGATATTATTGGTAATTAATCTACATAAAATACAATTTAATGTTTCTTTATTGTGATAAAAAATTTTTTTATAAGGATACTTTTTGAGACTTGGCTTTTATATTATTTTGTTATGATATGTTCTGTAAGAAGCTTATAAATAAAACGCAGACCCGGTGCTATGCTGGTCGCGTAGCAAAACATACTAATACCATAAACAAATGAGGGTACTATAATGTCTAAAATGATTGACGTATTAATGGGTGTAAGAACCGAAGATATTATGAATGATTTTGGTAAACTTAGCAAAGATATTAATAGTCCAGTTTCAATGTGGTCTGCGGAAGTTTTTAGAAAATATGTTACCTACATCCATGAAGATGAAACAGTAACCTCTGTTGATTGCTCAGGTAATTTAATGGTTAAATGCGATGTGGGAGATGTAATTCGCATGAGTTTAGTAACATTAAATAATAATCCTGACTATTCTGTTGCGATGATGAAAATGGATTCAATGATGAAAATGGACTCTATGATGAAAATGGATTCTATGATGGAAATGGACCCGATGATGAAAATGGATCCGATGATGAAAATGGATCCGATGATGAAAGTCATGCAGGATGACATGGTTCATATGCTGGAGCCACACAAAATAGTTGTCAGCACAAAATACATGCCAGTTGTTGACGTAAGAAATCCAATGGATGTGGATATGCAAAAAGTGAGAAGTTGCTATTTGATGACCAAAGTCAATATGATGCCTCCTATGGGCACTATGCGCGTAATGTATTATGAGTGTATTTTGGGAGTATATAAAGAAGGTATGTTGCAGGGTTACATTGCCGCAGAGCCTGGCCTTGTTCTGGATAACAGATAATTTTTATCAGACAAAAAGAACTGAATTAAATTTAAACTTCTATAGGTCGCGCAGATACGCGACCTTTTTTATGTGCGCCGGGCCCGGCGCACATAAAAAAGGGGAAATAATTTCCCCTTTGGCTATTTTGGAATTTGATGGTGTCTCTAATTTATTGATATTTTGGTCAACTGCCGATAACAGTACGCTGAGCGCTGACAATCATTATATTTTCCATGCTAAGACCTTAATTCTTATCATTGTTAAAATAGAATGAGGCCGATAACAAATATCAGACCGGAGAAAAAGAGTGCTGTGATGCAGTAACCCATAATGTCGCGTATACCGAGTCCTGCGATAGCCAGTGCCGGTAATGCCCAGAACGGTTGCGCCATGTTCATCCACTGCTCACCATAGGCAATAGCCATAACTGATTTACCTAAATCTGCGCCCAATGCTTCAGCGGCAGGTATGACAAATGGTCCCTGAATAACCCAGTGACCACCACCAGATGGCACCGCAAGGTTAATCAATGCGGAACTGAAGAAGGTCATGATTGGGAAAGTGTCTTTGTTAGCGACGTTGATAAAGAATTCAGTGATAAGCCCGCCCAGCCCTGAGCCTTCCATCATCAGTTGAATTCCTGCATAGAAGGGAAACTGCACCAGAATACCCGCAGTACTTTTCGCCGCCGCCCCCACTGCACGCATATATGCCATCGGGGTTTTATGCAGTAATAAACCAGCCAGCAGGAAAATCATGTTGACGGTGTTAATGGTGATGTTGAATCCGTTTCTGGCGAAGTATATACCGAGATAAGTGAAGCCTAATATTCCGACGATCCACGCGATAATACGGCTTTCTTCCATGCGTTCAGATAATGGGGCGTCTTTCGGCAGTTTTTTCTGGAAATCCGGCTCTTCTTCCAGCAAAGCCGGAGCGATCATCACAATATCCTCTTTTTTCGGCATCATCATACGGGTGACAAACGGCATGGCGGCGATAAGGCTGAGAGTAATAAAGATGTTGTAACTGGTAAAGATGGTCTGGCTGACTGGGATCAGACCTGAGATATGCTCAACCGGATTGCCAGGCGTTGCTGCCAACAGCGGCATTGAGCCGGAAAAACCACCACCCCACGTCAGGAAACCGATGTAGGCACAGGCGATCAGAAGTGGATAGTCAGAACCGGGAACCCGACGGGCGACCTCACGGGCAAACATAGCTCCTACAACCAACCCGAAGCCCCAGTTAATGACACAAGCCACGGAACCGAAGAAGGTCACTAGCATCACACCCTGTGTGGGTGTTTTTGCCAGTGAAGCCGTTAGCCTCAGAATACGTTTAACAGGGCCAGAACTTGCCAGCGCGTGACCGGTGACGATAATCAGCGCCATCTGCATCCCGAAAGCAAGCAGGTTCCAGAAACCGTCCCCCCACATTTTGACCAAATCCATTGATGTGCCAGGTGTCAACGACAGCGCGATTATAAAAGTGAGCATGGTGAGCAGCATTGCAAAGATCAACGGATCTGGCAGATAGCGGCTCACAACCCGTGTCATTACACGGGAAATGCGTCCGATCATACGCTATCCTTAGTATTCTCAGTCACATCAATAGGCATCACTTTTACGTGCGGAGAGACGATAAATTTGGCTTCGGTTTTCGCCTTGATGGTGCCAATGTCCACACCCGGTGCGTATTCAAACAGTACCATCTGACCGTTTTCGAAACGGAATACCGCAAGTTCAGTAACCAGCGTATCCACTACATTCACTGCTGTCAGTGGCATGGTGCATTTACGTAGAATTTTGGCTGAGCCATCTTTTGCACAATGTTCCATTGCAATGATCACTTTACGGGCGCCGGTCACCAGATCCATTGCACCGCCCATGCCTAACACTATCTTGCCCGGTATCATCCAGTTAGCAAGATTGGCATTCTGGTCTACCTGCAACCCGCCCAGCACACTAGCATCAATATGACCACCCCGGATCAGAGCAAAGGAGAACGCACTGTCAAACATAGATGCGCCCGGTAGTACACCACAAAGTTGCCCCCCTGCGTTCACCAGATCTTTATCCGGCTGCGTGACAGGCCCCATACCGAGAAAGCCGTTTTCAGACTGTAGGGTGATATGTATCCCTTCAGGTAGGTAGTTCACAACCTGAGTCGGCAGGCCGATACCAAGGTTAACGACATCTCCATCATTCAATTCAAGGGCTATGCGGCGGGCGATAAGTTCTTTAGCGTTCATAGCACTTTCTCCTTACTGGACAATGATATGGTCGATGATGGCACCCGGTGTGACAATGCAGTCAGGATCGAGAGAGCCAACCGGTACGATTTCATCCGGTTCAGCGAGTGTGATATCTGCGGCCAGTGCAATAAGCGGGTTAAAGTTACGTGCGCTGAGGTGATAGGTCAGGTTGCCGAAAGTATCCGCTTTATGTGCCTGAATCAGTGCCAGATCGGCATATAGTGGCAGTTCAAGAAGGTATGCCCGGCCATTGATGACTTTTTTCTCTTTGCCTTCTTCCACCATGGTGCCCACACCAGTTGGGGTCAGAAAACCACCCAAACCAGCACCGGCGCAGCGGATCCGCTCTGCCAGCGTACCTTGTGGCACCAGTTGTACTTCCATTTCACCGGAGAACATGCGGCGGCCAGTTTCCGGATTAGTACCGATATGGGATGCAATCACTTTTTTTACCCGGCCGTTAACAATCAATGGCCCCAGACCGATATCAACGCAGGCAGTATCATTGGTAATGAGGGTTAGATCTTTTACACCGGTTTCTAATAGTGCTGTAATTAAACGTAGTGGAGTACCCACCCCAATAAATCCACCCACCATAATGGTTATTCCATCGCAGAAAAATTCCTTTGCTTTCTCAATCGTTATTTGTTTATTTTTCATGTTTATTTCCTTAATAAGAAAAACATCTTAAACAGTAAAATAGCAAAGGGTATGTCAATAGATTAAATTTTATTTTCCACTAACAATAAACCTCTTGAAATAATAAATATTATTGATTTTAAATGGGTTAACAGTTTTGAGTTGACTGTAATTTAATTAATATTAAATAGCAGGAAATAGTAGGTCGTGAAAAAAATGCATGGCAAAGATCAGCAAAAAACGATAAAGGTTATACTTAAAAATAAAAAATTAAAGAGAAGTAAGAAATTAGGATGATATTTAATAATTATATTTTTGCAATTGATATATTAACGTTTGAAGACTAATTCCTAATGCTTCGGTTTGAAATGGTCAATAAAAATTGGTCACAACCTGAGAGGTTTTGCAAAATAATCATTCTGATTCGTTAGGTGTAAGCCCATTGTTATACCAATGGGGACGGAGCAGACTGTAGTAACTTGTTATATAACCCGTGATTGAGTGGAAAGCCACCGTAAAATTCAGATATCCTTCCCGAGGGACCCATTCACTTTTTAAGCTCCTGAAAAAACGTTCCATTGGGCTGTTATCCCAACAGTTTCCCCGGCGGCTCAGACTTTGTTTCATTCGATAACGCCACAATAATCGTCTGAATGTTTTGCTGGTGTGATAACTACCTTAATCACTGTGAAACATGACCTCCTGTGGCCTTCCCCTTGATTCCCAAGCCATGGTAAAGGCTTTCTTTGTCAGTGCCGAATCCGGTGAGAAGGACATGGTCCGGCCAACAGGTTTACGGGCAAAGAAGGTCAATAACCACCGCCAGATAAGCCCAACGTTTGCACGTCCAGATAAAAGTAACATCACCACACCAGACCTGATTGGGTTCGGTGACAGCAAACTGTTGATTAAGATGATGAGGAATATCAACATGTTCTTGCTCTTTCCGCGCGTATTGATGTTTCGGCTGCTGGCGACTAACCAGCCCCAGTTCTGCTATGAGTGTTCTTGCCAGCCTACGGCCCATTGGCACCCCTCTCGAAGTGACCATGGACGCAATCGTTCGGGCACCTGCCGAGCCGTGACTTTCCTGAAAAGCTTCCCGAACCAGACTTTTTAGCTTAACACGTTCAGGCACGGGTTTTTCCACACGATGTCGCCACGCCTGATAGCTGCTACGGTGGAGCCTGAACACGTGACAAAGATTGACCACAGGATAATGTACTCTGAGTTTTTCAATTACCGAGAAGTGTTCAGGAAGTCCGGCATCAAGAATGCTGAAGCCTTTTTTAATATTTCATTTTCCATTTCAATACGTTGAATCTTTTTCTTCAATTCACGTATTTCAATTTGCTCGGGTGTCATGGAGGCTGCTTTCGGAGATTTTTCTTGCCGCTCATGTCGGTACTGTCGAACCCAACTCCCCATGGACGATTCACTGACATTCATTGCTTTAGCAGCTGCGCTAATGGAATAATTCTGGTCAAACACCAACTGGGCGCATTCCAGTTTAAATTCGGGGCTGAAACGTTGTTTCATTGTGTCACCTATTTTATTGTTGAAGTGAGAATATCACCTCTCAGAAGGTGACCAAAATCATTGGACCACAACAATATTTCATGGCTGCCTTTACCCTGTCTGACAAAGTAACATCCGTGTGCCAGTAGAATTTCTTTGAGTTGTGGATATAAACCCGATCCCATGTTACAGCACCAGCCTTGAATCAGATGACTGCTCTTGGACGAACTTAAGGCGAATGACCTCAGACTGGTCGCCCAGGCCGTTAATCTCATAAAGCTCAGGCGCTATTTCCCAAACTTTCTCTATCAACTCATCATAAGTTTTGGACTCTGTAACCAATCCGAGCTCATCACACTCAGCGATCCACATGTCATCATGGATAACATTGACAACAAAAGCCTCAAGTCTTGTTATAACTACCCCCATGCTTTAACCTCTCCGCGTTCTGAGTTCATGATTATCTATTCCAATCTTAGCACCCATTGATTATAAAATCACCGAAATTGACCATCCGTGACTGGGTGTTAGTTCAGTAACATCTTAGATTTTCTTTCAATCGCTATCTTAAGAGAGAATAAAGAACCTTTTACATTACTGATCGCACCATTAAACGCATAAGCTATTTCTGGACTCAGAACAGATAAATGCGGGTTAAGTCTGTTCCAGGCATCCATCAATCTATCCATATTTCTGCAAGCCGCATTGATATTATCAACCTCAATTGACAGATCGATGTATTCGTATGTTTCTTTTTCTTTCGCCTTAACTCCACCCTTTGTCCAGTACTCGTAAAGCACATCGTCACACTCTTCCTGATACTGGATAACTTTATCCCTTATCAGTGCTTTAACTTTGTTGGGATTGATAGTGGCTAACCAGCCAGTAAGTTTGCCGAGGGCTAGGCAATACATTGATTTTAAACCAACTTTTGTAGGTATAGGGATTTCCACCATACCTTTATTAAACCGTTTGTTCAGTTTGGTTAGCTGGCTTTTCCAATCTAATCCAATACCCTTAACAATAGGTCTCATCGGGACATATGGCTCACCGTTATAATTAACGATATATAGATCTGAGCCATAAAATGGAACGTTAATATTTTTACTTGGTTCATTAAATGGTATTACTTAACATGTCTATGTTCCTCGTAAGTACTAGACGATTTATTGAAGCCCCAATTGCCTGGCCGCGTTGGGGCTTCACCGTTTGAAATTGATACTATTTATTGCGTTATTGTCACTTTTTGTAAAGACTTTCATAGCAATTTTGGGAAGCGCTTCTAAAATTAGACCAATCAATCTATCATTAGCAGGTAATCGGTTGCATTAGTTATATAGTGTGATAATTTAGCTGCTTTTTGAAAGAGCGTCACATATGTAGATGTGGGTATTTCGCAAATTAAGGACAGAGGTCTGCCATTTAATGATTATCTCCCTTCCCACCCTTCCTTGGAACTAATCTCAATTTCTTTGGCAAAATTACACCCGATCGCCAAATATCATCAAAAAATTTGAATATTTAAAAACTACTGTTTATATGCACAGAGGTAGAATGTTTCGGAGATGAACTTCGGCCGTAGATTTTTCAGGCTTTATTATGATTACCGTTCTTCAATATCGGTTTTTGGAGAAAGTGATCGGAGGGGTGAATCAGACCCAAAACGGGCAAAAATGATGCGTATTCTTGTTACACTTTGTTACAAATAGAAACATATTAGTTATAAACAAAAACACCTCAGAGGGGGATCTCTGAGGTGTTTGGAAAAAGAGCCGCGTATCTTTTGCGTATCTTTTTAAGTCCGTTTACTGTCATGACAGTGACCACTCAACTTTGCTAACTTACTGTTTTTAAAGTTGTTGTCCTGATACTGTCCTGCCAAATTTGGTGGAGCTGGCGGGAGTTGAACCCGCGTCCGAAATTCCTACATCCTCGGTACTACATGCTTAGTCTGGTCTTTACATTCGCTTGCCAGCTGCGGACAGACACGCCACTAACAAACTAGCCTGATTGGATTTAACGCTTCAACCCCAGGCAAGGCATCCACGCGATCTCTTTTGGGTTTGACCTCTCTTGATCCCCGTCCTAAGAGCGGAGGCTAGGGAGAGAGGGCTCTGCGCAGGTTATTAAGCTGCCAGTGCGTAGTTTTCGTCGTTTGCGACTATTGTTTTGCGGCTTTTTACGAGGCCAACCGCCCCTCGGCATGCACCTTGGGTTTCGCGAATCCCGTCGAATCCAGAATCAGCCCCAAGTGTGTTAAACGCAAGTATATCAGAATATTGGGGAATAATGCTAGTGATTAACGCCCTGCATTCTTCATAATTCGTGCTTTGTCTAATTTCCACTCACGTTCTTTAATGTCTGAACGTTTATCGTGCGCTTTTTTACCTTTTGCAACGCCAATTTTGATTTTGCACCAAGCGTTTTTCCAATAAAGGGAAAGTGCAACGATGGTATAACCTTCGCGATTAATCCGGCCGTACAAGGAATCAAGTTCGCGTTTGTTAAGTAATAGCTTACGTGACCGTGTAGGATCACAGACCACATGGGATGAGGCGACATTCAATGGCGTGATAGTGGCTCCAAAAAGGTAAGCATCACCATCTTTGAGCAAAACATAACTCTCACTGATGTTTGCTTTACCAGCGCGCAGCGATTTAACTTCCCAACCTTGTAGTGATAAACCGGCTTCGAATTCTTCTTCAATAAAGTATTCGTGACGGGCTCGCTTATTCATGGCAATAGTTGCCGAACCGGGTTTGTGTGCTTTTTTCTTTGTCATAATGCGTTGTATTATACTGTAAGCGTTAATGAAAGAAATCTATTCTGCATGATATTTAGCGATAAGTGCACATTTATTGACCTAGATGTTATCAGGTTTTTATTTAACCACATTAAAGTGATACTATTCGGCGCTGTTACGTTTTACAGGAAATGATATGCCACAGATTAATCGCTCTGCGTTAGTTCCTTACAGCGTGGAACAAATGTATAAATTGGTCAATGATGTGAAATCTTATCCGGATTTTTTGCCGGGATGTGTGGGTAGCCGTGTCATAAGTAGCAGTGATAATGAGATGACGGCTTCTGTTGATGTATCCAAGGCGGGGATTAGTAAGACGTTTGTGACGCGAAATACGTTATTTGACAATAAAAGTATCAATATGCAGTTGGTTGATGGCCCTTTCCGCAAACTAATGGGCGGATGGCATTTTACACCACTTAGTGAGGATGCCTGCAAGATTGAGTTACATCTCGATTTTGAATTTACCAATAAGTTGATTGAGTTGGCTTTCGGTAAGGTTTTTAAAGAACTAACCGGTAATATGGTTCAGGCTTTTACCCAACGTGCACGAGAGGTTTATAGTGCCTGATATCAATATCGAAGTCGTTTATGCTTTACCTGAACGGCAATATCTGCATAAGGTAAAACTACCTGAAGGAGCAACTGTTGAACAGGCAATTGTGGAATCGGGTCTTTTGGCATTACGTAGTGATATCGATTTGGCTAAGAATAAAATCGGTATTTATAGCCGTCCGGCTAAATTAACAGATACGTTGGAAGAAGGGGATCGTGTAGAAATTTATCGTCCCCTTATTGCTGATCCAAAAGAAATGCGTCGTAAACGGGCAGAACGAGCTAAAAATAGTGCTCAGTAAATATCTATTTGATATTTATGCGCCAAATAATCATCTGGCGCATAAATAAAATCTCACATTTTACCCATTTTGAAGTAAAGCTTTTTCATTTTTGATATCAGTTAAAACACCATTACTATCAAAAGTAAGTGTCAGCGTCTCTTGTTTTACTTTCGCGTGGCCGGGCTGCTGACGGAAGATGTAGTACCAGGTTTGGCTCCCAAATGGGTCTGTCAGCATTGGTGTTCCCAAAGTGTAAGTAACTTGTTGTTGGGTCATCCCTTTATGAATTTTTGATACCGCAGCCGGTGTCAGATAGTTCCCTTGATTAATATCAGGACGATAAATAACTCGCTCAAACATAGAGCAACCCGCAGTCAGCATAACCAATGACACAGTAGCGGCAGTCAACAATTTACAGCGCATAGTAATTACATTCCTTTAGGAGTCAGGCCGTCGATGATAATAAACATTATAGAGTTTGAAAACCTCTATGCCATTTACCTATATCTTTAATTTTGAAATCTGTAAAATATATGACTTCAAGTATACAAAAAAGTTGTATACACGTCGTCTTTCAGGTTGCAGCTTTTTGACTTCATCTTGAAGTCAATAGAGTATTAATTTATGCCTCTAACAGTTCTTTTGCATTAGCCAACGTGTTTTTTGTGACTTCACTACCTGCTAGGAGGCGGGCAAGCTCCTGGAGCCGGGATTTTTTATCCAATAGCTGCATTCGGGTTTCTGTTTCTTCTCCATCAGTTTGTTTGCTGACGTAAAAGTGTTGGTGACCACATCCTGCAACTTGCGGTAAATGTGTAACACACATAACCTGGGTTGATTCACCTAATTCACGGAGAAGCCGACCTACAATCATTGCTGTTGGGCCACTGATACCAACATCAACTTCGTCGAAGATTAATGCAGGAGTTTCCGTTTTTTTAGCGGTAATAACCTGAATAGCCAGAGCAATACGAGAAAGCTCACCACCTGAAGCCACTTTCGCCAGTACTTGGTGGGGCTGGCCGGGGTTGGTTGTAACGTTAAACTCCACCTTGCTGGCTCCATCAATATTTAAATGTTCAGGCTCGAATATAATATCAATGGTGAAACGCCCATGAGGCATGGAAAGCTGGTGCATACTATTGGTGATAAGCTGGCTTAATTCAAGGGCATACTGTTGGCGGACCTGATGCAGTTTTTCTGCAACGTTGAGTGCTTGTTGATAGTGTAAGCTAACAAGTTCACTGAGATGAGCACAATCATCTTCTTGCTGTGAAAGTTGATGTTGTTCTTCCAGAAGCTGCTGGTGTAGGGCCGGTAGTTCTTCCGGGGAAACATAATGCTTACGCGCAATACTGATTTGTTGGGATATTTTTTGTTCTAATTCAAATAGGCGGTTAGGATCTAATTCCAGTTGATCACTGTAATGACGCAATTCATCACTGACTTCACTGATTTGAATAGCAGCTTCTTCCAGCATGTTGAGTAATCCACTGAGTTTGTGATCCATACTGGCAAGGTCAGTTAGTTCATTTCGCACGTAACTGAGAAGGCTAACGATATTTTGTTCATCATTGTCACTTAATATCTGGAGAATATTTTGGCTGGCGGACAAAAACTGACCGCAATTTGCCAGGCGTTTATATTCACTGTCCTGCTCTTGATATTCACCAGCTTGAGGTGCAAGTTCATTCAGTTCTTTCAGATGATATTCCAATAATTGCTGTCGAGAGCGACGCTCAAGTGCTTGTTGTTGGAATTGGGCAAGTGCCTGACAGCTTTGTCTCCATTGCTGATATGCCTGCTTCATTTCATTTTGCAACACAAATTCGCCGGCATAGGTGTCCAGTAAATGTCTTTGGTGACGATTTTCTAAAAGCAACTGATGGGCATGTTGCCCGTGAATTTGAATCAGGTGTGAACCTAATTCACGGAGTTGGGAAAGGGGAACCGCAGTGCCATTGATAAAACCACGGGAGCGCCCGTCTGCGGTAATAGTACGCCGTAGCAGGCACTCATTATCATCATCAAAACTACCATCGAGTTGATGAGTTTCCAGCCATTTACGGGCAGAAGGAGCATCAGACAGCAAAAAGCGGGCACAAATGTCAGTGCGGGGAGCACCAGCACGAACCATATTCGCTTCGCCACGATTACCGAGGCATAAACCCAGTGCATCAATTGCAATTGATTTACCTGCCCCGGTTTCTCCTGTGATAGTTGTCATTCCTGAGCGAAAATCAATTTCAAGTTCGCGAACAATGGCAAAATTACTGATGGTCAATTGAGCCAACATCGTGCTTCTCCTACCTTTTCCTATACTTAAAACTATGTTTCTATATATAAGTTCATGACATAAGTTCATGTTCCTGTGTATAAAAACATGTCTGTTCTTCCATACAGTATAAACTGGTTTTTTATACAGTAAAGTAGGAAAGCTGTGTTTTTAGAACATTTTTTTCGACCAGCCTAATTTAGTGCTTAATGTATTGAAGTAGTTGTAATCTTTCGGGTGGATTAAATGCAGATTATATTCACTGCGTTTAATGATAACTTCTTCACCATCCTGGATGGGTAAGACAATCTGGCTATCGCAACTGACTTCGTAATCACTGCTGTTTTGGGCGAATTTCAGACGAATGCTACTTCCGCTACTGATGACAAGAGGACGAGCAGAAAGCGTGTGTGGAAACATGGGAACCAATACAATAGCATCCAGATTCGGTGTCAGAATTGGACCACCGGCTGACAGAGAGTAGGCTGTAGAGCCGGTAGGTGTTGCTATGATTAAGCCATCTGAACGTTGAGAAAATGCAAATCGCTCATCAATATAAACTTCGAAATCGATCATATGGGCGACTTTTCCGGGATGCAGGACGACTTCATTCAGAGCTGTACTGTGCCGTGGTTTCTGGCCTTTTTTCGTGACTTGTGCTTCCAGTAGAAAGCGTTTTTCATCCCGATATTCTCCATTGAGGACTTCAGAAAGTTGTTGCAGGGCATTATCAGGGTCTAGATCCGTCAGAAAGCCTAAATTACCACGGTTAATACCAATGACTTTAATATCATAGCGTGCCAATACCCTGGCTGCTCCTAGCATGTTGCCATCACCACCAACAACAATCACCAAATCGGCCATTTTGCCAATTTCGGTCAGTCCTCCTGTCTGAGCGCCTTGTAAGTTAATATCTTTTGCAACTTGTCTGTCTACAATTACACAGTAACCTTTAGATACCAGCCAGTGATACAGTATTTCATGGGTAGCTAGTGCTTCAGGATAACGTGGCCGACCGACAATACCGATGCATTTGAATTCATTATTTATTGCTGTTATTTCCTGCAGCATATGGTTTTGCCCTCACAATATGATGTGTTCCCTTGAATCCCTCGTTTTGATCCCCATAATAAGCGGGAGTGGCGAAAATAATACAAAATACGCGGAGATATTCATGAGTAGTAAAGACCAAAAAGTACCTGACGAGCAAGTCTCAGAAAATACAGAAAATGTATTTGAGCAACAAAAAGATGCAGAAAAGGCAGACGCGCCAGAGACTGAAAATGTTGTTGACCCGCGTGTTGCCGAGTTGGAAGAGGAACTGAAACAGGCTCAATCTCGTGAGCGTGATGCGGTTTTGCGTGCTCGTGCTGAAGTGGATAATATTCGCCGTCGCGCTGAGCAGGATGTAGAAAAGGCGCATAAATTCGCATTGGAAAGATTTGCTAATGAGCTTCTGCCAGTGATCGATAATCTGGAGCGTGCTTTGGAAGCGGCAGATCGTACCAATGAGACTTTGGCACCAATGATTGAAGGTATTGAACTGACACTGAAATCATTTATTGATGCAGTGGGTAGATTTGGCATTGAAGTTGTCAGTGATACTAATGTTCCTTTCAATCCAGAGGTGCATCAGGCGATGACTATGATGGAATCTGATCAACATGAACCAAATCAGGTAATGTTGGTAATGCAGAAAGGTTATACCCTGAATGGACGTCTGCTGCGTCCTGCTATGGTTGCCGTTTCTAAATAAAGTACGGATTCCATGATTACTATTCTGTAATGACAATGCCGCCAACAGAGGCGGCATTTTTGTAGGCGTGAGACGGTTACTCAGGTAATACCGGATTCCAATCAAT
Organism: Xenorhabdus cabanillasii; assembly: GCF_003386665.1. Classification (NCBI taxonomy): domain Bacteria; kingdom Pseudomonadati; phylum Pseudomonadota; class Gammaproteobacteria; order Enterobacterales; family Morganellaceae; genus Xenorhabdus; species Xenorhabdus cabanillasii. The sequence goes on from NZ_QTUB01000001.1 coordinate 2,339,271, forward strand.
TGAAGTTAATCCTTGAGCTTCGAGTAATTGGTTAGCCTGGGAAAAGTGTTTGCAACCTAAAAAACCACGATGTGCTGATAAAGGGGAAGGATGTGGTGCTTTCAGAACATGGTGGCGTCGGGTATCAATAATACGGCCTTTTTTCTGAGCGTGAGAACCCCAAAGCAGAAAAATGACACCGCTTCGGTGTTCATTGATTGCTGCAATTACCCTATCAGTGAATGTTTCCCATCCCAGATTTGCATGGGAGTGGGCATTGCCTCGTTCAACCGTCAGCACGGTATTAAGCAGTAATACGCCCTGTTTTGCCCAACTAAGCAGGCAGCCATGATTGGGATGGTGAAACCCTGCAATGTCAGATTCCAGTTCTTTGTACATATTGACGAGAGAAGGTGGTGCAGGGATACCCGGCTGTACTGAAAAAGCCAGTCCATGCGCTTGATTCGGGCCATGATAAGGGTCTTGCCCCAAAATCACCACTTTTACATCAGCCAGTTCGGTATAGCGAAATGCATTAAAAACATCTTGCTGTGGTGGATAGATGGTTTTGCCTGCTTTACGTTCATTGGCGACATAAGCCAATGTATCAACGAAATAGGGCTGTGTCTTTTCATTGCCGATGACATCGTGCCATGTGAGAGGTGCGGACATAGCGGATCCCGTTTTATATGATTATCAGATGGGCTTAAGCTTACCGATTCCATTAGCACAGGGGAACCCTCTGTGGTTAAACTTAAGCAAATTGATAGAAGAAAATGCTGTTCTATGGATTTATTGTAAGTTTACGAGCGAGTGAGTTGTAGTTCTTGTCTGTTCAACTTTTTTAGATCTCATCAATCCGGCATTGAATTATTACTTTGTTTACTAAGTGTCATGTAGAGTAATTACTTTATATTGTTATTCAAAAATTAAATTTGATATGAAAATGTTAAAAATCCTGCCGATAATAAGAAGGTTTAGGTCAGTCTGTTATGTCTAATTTAAAATAGGTAGGAGTATCTTATGACTTTGGCAATAAATACCAATTTTTTTAGTCAGTTAGGGCTCTCTCCTGTACTGGGGAATCAGGATACTCTCCAGTCACCATCTTCCGGCAGCAAACTTCCAGACAAAAATGAACACCTTTCCTTACCAATAGCTTCATTTTCAGAAAATACGAAACAAACCGATTTACTTTACCAATCATTGGTCAATGCTTCTCAAACCAAGGTTATGGCAACGCCTGAATTACAGGCTAATGATATTGCAGGAAAAGATTCAAAATTTATCGACTATGCGTTGGTGCAGGTTACCCGTGACGCATATCGCAGAAATAGTCTCGGCATTGGTGACTATGTACGCATGTCAGATAATGAACTCATAAAGGCGGGTATTGATCCTGATATTCTGGATGACACTTCAACGGGATTTCAGGCAGGGATTTATCGTTACAAGGGACTATATATTGTGTCATTTGCAGGCTCGAACGAAATAAAGGATTTTATGGCAAGTATTCGTCAGGGGCTTGGGTACAATGAAGAACAATATAATCAGGCGGTAGAGTTGGCACAGGCGGCATTAAAGGCATTTGGTGAGAATGTGATTTTTACCGGGCATTCAATGGGAGGTGGGCTGGCATCAATGGCTGCTCTGACAGCAGGAAAGCCTGCTGTTATCTTTAATTCTGCCGGTGTTTCAGATTGGACTTTGAAACGAATGGGATGGTCACCAGAAGTAGCTCGTGAAATGGCAGAGAATGGGTTAATCCGGAATTATATTGTTGAGAATGATTGGTTGCACAATCTACAAAAAAGGTTGCCACTTCCTCAGCCAATGGGAAACCAGATCTTGCTTGAGAATGAATACGAACCAGAAGACAATATAGTCGATTTAATTGTGAACTACAGTTATGCGCTACATTCATTCAAAGCTCATTTTTTGGAAGCTATACAGGAATTACTGGTTATTCATAAGCCCTGGCAAGGTAAAGAGGATAGCAAGGAAAGTGTGATGATGGCTGCCAGGCGTGATGATATAAATGATAATGTCGTTCATTATCACGAAAAGTTGTCATTGCAGACATGGGCGGTGGATATGAGTGAAAATGAACTTAATGCTTTGTTTGATGAACCTTGTTATCAATTTGATTCGCAGCAGAAATTAGTTGCACAAAAGGTTAAGCAATATTATTCAACTTATACTCATTCAAGTATGTATCTAACATGATATGCTGCCATTTTCTTGTCTGTTATCAATGGAAAAGCGGGCAATTAGCCCGCTTATACCATGATTAATCGTGAAAACATTTAATCTTGAGTCGATTCTGGTCTGGGGTTACCTGAAGGAGCACGGCGTTTTCCGATGTTTTTACTGTCACGATGGCGTACTTTCTCCCGTTTTTTCTTCGCTTCTTCTGCTTTTTTCTTTTCTTTACGTTTTTCCAGCACTTTTTTGGATGGCTTATGGCTTTTCTTTTCACTCGGTGCTTTGGTTTGCGGACGAAGTTCATCTACAACCCGCATTTTCAGCGGCTCGTTGAGATAACGACTGATTTTTCCAAGCAATAGATGATCATGAGACTCAATCAGCGCAATTGCGGTTCCTTTACGACCTGCGCGGGCTGTACGGCCAATCCGGTGCAGGTAAACATCAGCAGTACGCGGCAGGTCAAAGTTAAAAACGTGACTGATGTTTTCAATATCTAATCCACGGGAAGCAACGTCAGTTGCGACTAACACCTTGACTCTGCCATCATTCAGACGTTTTACCGCTTCGGTTCGCTTGGCCTGTACCATTTCACCTTCAAGGAAGCAGGACTGAATACCTGCCTGATACAGCCAATCCACTAATTCGCGAACACGCTCCCGTTTGCGCACAAAGATAATCGACTTTGTAACATCAGACTGTTTCAGGAGATGGCATAATAAGGCTATTTTATGTTCCAGATTATCAGCACGATAATAGAATTGCTGGATTTTCTTGCGTTCACGGCGGGAAGGTTCCGCGTCAATTTCGACAGGATCTGTCAGCAGGCGTTTCGCAAAATCACGGATAGCTTCACCTTCAAGTGTTGCGGAGAATAGCAGCGTTTGTTTGCGCCAGCGCGTTTCTCCGGCAATGGTTTCAACATCATTGGCAAACCCCATATCCAGCATGCGATCCGCTTCATCAAGAATTAGGGTTTCTACCGCACGGCAGTCAAAGTTCTCTTCTTTGATATATTGCAGCAGGCGTCCAGTGGTTGCGACAACGATGTCCTGATTCTCACTGAACACTTCTGCATGGTTCATGTAGGCAACACCACCAGTAATAGTGGCAACATCCAGATTAGTGTGGGCAGCCAGCTCTTTAGCCTGTTCTGCAACCTGCATGGCTAATTCACGGGTTGGTGTTAGGATTAGAATACGTGGTGGCCCTGACTTTTTGCGTGGAAAGTCTAGTAAATGTTGTAGAGCTGGCAGCAGGTAGGCCGCTGTTTTGCCTGTACCTGTCGGCGCAGAACCCAGTACATCACGCCCATCCATAGCCGCAGGAATGGCAGCTGCCTGAATTGCTGTCGGACGTTCATAGCCTTTGTCATTCAACGCATCAAGCAAGCATTCATCAAGTTCGAATTCGGAAAAGTTTGTCGCAGTCATCATATACCTCTGTTTGGGTCGCCGATTATAAACAGATTAGGCGTATTCTTCATCCTATAACATGCGTTAGCAATAAAAGTATCCGGTGTGTAAGTGGCTTTTATCCACGAGTTATAAGATTTATGCTATGACGAACATTTGATTTCAACAGATATAATTCATGGTGTTAATAGATAAACCTGTTTTTCGTCGTGGTGGTTTCACATTTAAACAGTTTTTCGTTGGGCATGATAAGTGTGCAATGAAAGTTGGTACGGATGGTGTGCTATTGGGAGCATGGGCACCTGTAGATAACAGAAAGTATTGTCTGGATATTGGGTGTGGCAGTGGTTTGATTGCATTGATGGTAGCACAAAGGAGTGGCGATGATACCGTGATTGATGCAGTAGAGCTGGATGCAGATGCAGCAATGCAGGCGACTGAAAATGTTCAGCAATCTCCATGGACTTCCCGTATTACCGTATATCAGCAGGATATTTATGAATTTGCCCGGCAAAATGGTTGCAGATATGATCTGATTGTGAGCAATCCTCCCTATTTCGAACCTGCAATTGATTGCCGTGATGAAGCGCGTAATCAGGCACGTTATACAAAATCATTGACTCACCAGGGGTTATTGGATTGTGTTGAGCATATGATTACCCCTGAAGGGCTTTTTTGTGTTGTACTTCCATATCAGATTGGCGAAATTTTTGAAAAAATGGCTACAGAATGTGGCTGGTTTACCCATTATCAGGTCAATATTCGTGATAGGGTGGATAAACCGTTACATCGTTTGCTGTTGGGACTCGCCCGCCAAGAGAAAAAGACTCAAATCAGTGAACTGACCATCCGCGCGGCTGATAGTACATATTCAAACAAATTCCAGTACATGGTGAAAGATTTTTATCTTTATTATTGATAGGGTTATCGTTAATAAGACAATTTAATTTCTTTGTGAAATATCAGGATAAATCTTTCTGTTTTTCGTCACTTGAAATCAAATATTCCTCTGAATAGAGGCTATGATTTGTATTATAAATTAAGAATGCAAGACAAAATAACAGGTGGTTGTAAGATAAAATTACAATCAAAGTTGAACTTCACGCGTAATTGATACTCAAAGGTGATGCTTGTTCGGGTAGCAAGATATCATAACTGGTGTAATTAAGTATAAATGTGGAGTTTTACCTCAGGAGAGTGAGTCTCGGATGAGCGAGCAGTTAACGGATCAAATGCTGGTCGAGCGAATACAGAAAGGCGACCAAAAAGCATTTAATTTGCTGGTAGTCAGATACCAGCACAAAGTGGCGAGCTTAATTGCCCGTTACGTACCTCAGGGCGATGTTCCTGATGTTGCTCAAGAGGTATTTATTAAAACTTATCGGGCACTGTCTTCTTTCCGTGGTGATAGTGCCTTTTACACGTGGTTGTACCGTATTGCCGTTAATACTGCGAAAAATTATTTAGTTGCTCAGGGGCGTCGTCCACCATCCAATGATTTGGATGCTAATGATGCAGAAAATTATGATACGTCAAGTTCTTTAAAAGAAATTTCGAACCCTGAGAATTTAATGTTGTCAGAAGAATTAAAGGAAGTGGTATTTCGAACTATTGAATCGCTTCCGGAGGATTTACGGATAGCAATTACACTTCGGGAGTTGGATGGGCTGAGCTATGAAGAAATAGCCGTCATTATGGATTGTCCTGTAGGCACTGTTCGTTCACGAATATTTCGGGCAAGAGAAGCCATTGATAATAAAGTTCAACCCCTGATCCAACAGTAGTGGAAACAGTGGTGGAACAAAACAATATTGAAGGTACTTGGCATGCAAAGAGAGAAACTTTCCGCATTAATGGATGGAGAAGTTCTTGATAGTGAAATCGTTCGTTTGATCTCTGAAGATGCTTTAATGCAGAAACAATGGGAAAGATATCACCTCATTCGCGATACATTACGTGGTGATGTCGGTGAGGTATTGCATTTGGATATCGCTAGTCAAGTGGCGCAGGCACTTGAAAAAGAACCCGTCCATATCAATCCAGCAGTTGTTCCGGAATCTCAGCCAAAACCTGAAACATGGCAGAAAATGCCGTTCTGGCATAAGCTTCACCCTTGGGTAAGTCAGATGACACAAGTGGGGGTAGCGGCTTGTGTATCTCTGGCCGTGATTATTGGTGTTCAGCAATACAATAACAATAACAGTGGTAATGAGGCTGAAACTGACATTCAATTTGATAACCCAGTCTTTAATACGTTGCCGGTAATGGGTTCCGCTTCGCCTGTTGGTTTATCTGTTCCTGGCGAGAATGATGCTTTTGGTGGTGACTTGAGTATGCAGATACGGGAAAGTAATAAACGCATTGACGCGATGTTGCAGCAGTATGAACTTTCCCGGCGTATCAATGCAGAAAGGGAGCAAGCGTTATCGGAAGCTGGGAATACACAGCCCGGAGAACAAAGACAGCAAGCTCAGAATAAGCAATAAAAATGAAATATATCGGTTTTTTCATGTTATTATTCTGGAGCTTATTGAGTCCTTCGAAAGCCTCGGCCCAACAAAGCAATGCCGGGGCTTTGTTACAGGATATGCGGCACTCTGTACAAACTTTCGCTTATGAACTTGCTTTTATTAATTTGAGTCAGCAATTTTTGATACCGCTGCGATATCGTCACGCCATCATTGACAATCAATCCATTGCGCAAATTATTCATATGGACAGCACTCGCCGTGAAATTGTTCAGCGCGGTAATCAGATCAGTTATTACGAATCAGGCCTGGATTCATTCAGTTTACGTGGCAACCATATTGTGGATTATCTTCCACCGATTATCTTTGCTGATCTTTCTCGATTAGAGAAATTTTATAATTTCATTGATGCGGGCTCTACCCACGTTGGTGACCACCCTGTACACTTTGTACGTATAATATCCAAAGATAACGACCGTTATAATTATAATTTATTGATAGATAAAAAAAGTTATCTTCCTTTGTTTATTGAGCTATTTGATCAGGAAGAAATGATGGTTGTTGAACAATTTCGGGTAGTATCGTCAAAAGTGAATGATGAGATAAAACAGGAATTGAGAGCCATTGTTGATTTGAAATTACCACCGATGTTGGTCACTCCAGAGTCGGCAGGAAAAGTGAAGTTTGACTGGAAGGTTGGCAAATTACCTGAAGGCTTTAAGGAAATTTCCCGTAACAGGAATTGGCTATCAAAGACAGAATTATTGGAATCCATTATGTATAGTGATGGGTTGTTTAATTTTTCTGTAAATGTAGTAAATACTGGTGCGAAGGTAGCCGATGAACCGCTGTATCGACAAGGCAGGCGAACAGTTTATACTGTGTCCAAAGGGAAAAACAGCATCGCTGTGATCGGCGAATTACCCCTTGCAACAATTAAACAGATTGCCGCCAGCGTTACGTTTGTGGGGAATAATTGATGGTTAAAGAATGGGCAACCGTTGTTCGTTGGCAACAGGGGCGAGCATTATTACGTTATGGCTCATCTTCAGGTTGTGGCAGTTGTCAGGCTAAAACGGCTTGTGGTTCTTACTTGTTGGAAAAATTAGGGCCAGAGAGTATCCATCAATTGGAACTGGAAATCGCGCAACCGCTTCAACCAGGGCAAAAAGTAGAAGTCGGCATTCCTGAAAGTAGTTTGTTACGTTCAGCCATGCTGGTTTATTTAACCCCGTTATTAGGTCTGTTTTTAGGTGGTCTGTTCTGCCAATATTGGACTACTGACCAGTTATGGGTATGTATGGGAGGAATTATCGGTGGTATTGCCGGTTTTGCTCTTGCCCGTAAAATCGCCGCATACTGGGATAATCAACAAGTATACCAACCGGTTGTATTACAAATTGGTTTACCTCCCGATACGATTAAGGTTCTGCATCAGGAATAATCTGTTTTACCATACTTATTTTCACGATTTTTTTCAGGAATTTTTTTACTTTCTGGTCATACTGAATGGGTTAGATTGAAAACCACAGGCATGACTAGGTTTTCACAGGTTTGGCATGTAGAATACGGCTCCTCAGGCCAGTGGCCGAACCTATAAATGTCGCTTTATGTCCATCTGTGTGTCCATAGGCGAATGATCCAGAAATATTAAGGCAAAAAAGATTTAATAATGAAGCAAATAAGAAATTTCTCCATTATCGCCCACATCGACCACGGGAAGTCCACGCTATCAGACCGGATTATTCAAATCTGTGGGGGGCTGTCAGACAGAGAAATGGCAGCGCAAGTATTGGATTCAATGGATCTTGAACGTGAGCGTGGTATCACTATCAAGGCGCAAAGCGTCACCCTTGATTATAAGGCAACTGACGGAAACATTTATCAATTAAACTTTATCGACACACCTGGGCATGTTGACTTCTCTTACGAAGTTTCCCGTTCTCTGGCTGCTTGTGAAGGCGCATTGCTGGTTGTTGATGCAGGGCAGGGGGTTGAAGCTCAAACACTGGCTAACTGCTATACGGCCATTGAAATGGATCTGGAAGTTGTCCCGGTTCTGAACAAAATTGATCTGCCGGCCGCAGAGCCAGAACGCGTTGCAGAAGAAATTGAAGACATCGTTGGTATTGATGCAACAGATGCTGTTCGTTGTTCTGCAAAAACCGGCCTGGGTGTACAGGATGTTATTGAACGTCTGGTTAAAGAGATCCCACCACCAGAAGGCGATCCTGAAGCACCATTACAAGCTTTGATTATCGATTCATGGTTTGATAATTACCTCGGCGTTGTTTCACTTGTTCGTATTAAGAACGGTACCTTGCGCAAAGGTGACAAAATCAAGGTAATGAGTACTGGTCAGGTATATAACGCTGACCGTTTGGGAATCTTTACACCGAAACGTGTTGATCGTGAGGTACTGCACTGTGGTGAAGTAGGTTGGTTGGTCTGTGCGATTAAAGATATCCTTGGTGCGCCGGTCGGCGACACTTTGACAACAGCACGTCAGCCAGCAGATAAGCCTCTGCCGGGTTTTAAAAAAGTGAAACCTCAGGTTTATGCAGGCTTATTCCCAGTCAGCTCTGATGACTATGAAGCATTCCGTGATGCTTTGGGTAAATTGAGTCTGAACGATGCGTCCCTGTTCTATGAGCCAGAAAGTTCCACAGCATTGGGTTTTGGTTTCCGTTGTGGTTTCCTGGGCTTACTGCATATGGAGATCATTCAGGAGCGTCTGGAGCGTGAATATAACCTTGACTTGATCACCACAGCACCGACCGTTGTTTATGAAGTTGAGACAACCACTGGTGACATCATTTATGTGGATAGTCCATCCAAATTACCGCCATTAAATAATATTAAAGAGCTGCGTGAACCCATTGCAGAATGTCACATGCTGTTGCCGCAGGAATATCTCGGTAATGTTATTACACTCTGTGTAGAGAAACGTGGTGTTCAGACTAATATGGTTTATCACGGTAATCAGGTTGCGCTGACATACCAAATACCAATGGCAGAAGTGGTGCTGGATTTCTTTGATCGTCTGAAATCTACGTCTCGCGGTTATGCATCGCTGGACTATAATTTTGTCCGCTTCCAGCATTCAGACATGGTACGTGTGGATGTCTTGATTAACGGCGAACGAGTTGACGCCCTGGCATTGATCACCCATCGTGATAACTCGCAATACCGTGGTCGTGAGCTGGTGGAAAAAATGAAAGAGCTGATCCCACGCCAACAATTTGATATTGCGATTCAGGCGGCTATCGGGACTCACATCATCGCGCGTTCTACCGTTAAGCAATTGCGTAAAAACGTATTGGCGAAATGTTATGGCGGTGACGTTAGCCGTAAGAAAAAGTTATTGCAGAAGCAGAAAGAAGGTAAAAAACGTATGAAGCAGGTCGGTAACGTTGAGCTGCCGCAAGAAGCCTTCTTAGCGATTCTGCATGTTGGAAAAGATTAATTAACAAGGTCGTAAGGAGTCTAAATGGCTAACACTTTTGCCTTGATCTTAACGTTAGCAACGTTAATCACCGGTATCATCTGGTGTATAGATCGTTTCAAACTTGCCCCTGAGCGCAAGAGAAAACTTGCTCAGGTTCAGGAACAGGCAGCAGGTAAGGAATCTCAGGAAGCTGCGATTAAGGAAATAAACAAGCCTACATGGGTTGAGACATTTGCATCTGTTTTTCCGGTGTTAGCCATTGTTTGGATCTTGCGCTCTTTTGTGTATGAACCTTTCCAGATCCCTTCCGGTTCAATGATGCCTACCTTATTGACTGGGGATTTCATTCTGGTGGAGAAGTTTGCTTATGGTTTGAAAGACCCGATCACGCAGACAACTCTGATTAAAACCGGTAAGCCTAAACGCGGGGATGTTGCAGTTTTTAAATACCCACTTAACCCAAGTATAGACTTTGTAAAACGGGTAATTGGTTTACCCGGAGATAAAATTGTTTACGATTACATGAACAAAGAACTTCATGTTTACCCTGGATGTGGTCGAAATCCAGTCTGCAAAGACATTTTTCCTGTCATTTACAAAACTATATACCCAAGTGAATGGACTATCACAGATCAAATTAAAAAAGATGGAACGATTGCCAGAGAAGTACATCAAGTTCCTCTTATGGATGCATTAGGGCCATATAGTATTCGTCAAGGGGAGCGAGTAGAAACTCTGGACAAGGTTTCCCATCATATCCTGACAATTCCACGCTTGAATATACCAGAGTACACTCAGCCTGGTTTGCCGTTAGGAACCTGGGTTGTGCCTGAAGGTGAATATTTCATGATGGGTGATAATCGTGACAATAGTTCTGATAGCCGTGTTTGGGGATTTGTACCGGAGAAAAATCTGGTAGGACGTGCAACGGCTATCTGGATCAGCTTTGAAAAACAGGAAGGTGAGTGGCCGACAGGCGTACGTCTGAGCCGAATTGGTGGAATTCACTAATATTTATATATTAGCGAAGCATTAATTTATCTCCCAGTGTAGAATATTCTCTCAAACGAGATGACTGGTTTTCTAAGATGTTGAATATCTTAGGGAGCCAGTGCAAACGCAACAGTTTTGTCGGGCCTATCTGACGTGTAATCAGGTAGCCTCACAGGTCTGTTGCGTGTGCTTTTATTTGACGGATTCTAACTGAATTGGTAGCACATGAACCCCATAATAATGAACATGTTACAGCGCAAGCTGGGATATACCTTTACACAGAATGATTTATTGCTTCAGGCGTTAACTCACCGCAGTGCCAGCAGTAAGCATAATGAACGTCTGGAATTTCTTGGTGACTCAATTCTGAGCTTTGTCATTGCTAATGCGCTTTATCTCCGTTTTCCCCGTGTTGATGAAGGGGATATGAGCCGTATGCGTGCCACATTGGTGCGGGGCAATACGTTGGCAGAGCTTGCCAGAGAATTTGAATTGGGAGAATGTTTACGTTTGGGGCCGGGCGAATTAAAAAGTGGCGGCCACCGTCGTGAATCTATTTTAGCTGATAGTATCGAAGCCTTAATTGGTGCTATTTTTTTGGATAGCGATATTCGGACAGTCGAAAAGATTGTTTTGAGTTGGTATGACACTCGCCTGAATGAAATTAGTCCGGGTGATAAACAAAAAGATCCCAAAACACGTTTACAAGAATATTTGCAAGGGCGCCATCTGCCGTTGCCATCATATCTGGTTGTTCAGGTTCGTGGAGAAGCACACGATCAGGAATTTACAATTCACTGTCAGGTCAGTGGATTTGAACAGCCTGTCAGAGGAGTCGGTTCCAGCCGCCGCAAGGCAGAACAGGCGGCTGCAGAACAAGCATTAAAACAACTGGAGCTTGAATGAGCAAAGAAAAAAACTATTGCGGATTCGTTGCAATAGTCGGACGGCCCAACGTCGGTAAATCGACTTTATTGAATCAGTTACTGGGCCAAAAAGTATCAATCACTTCCCGTAAACCCCAAACGACACGACATCGTATCATGGGCATCCATACGGAAGGTGCTTATCAGACGATTTATGTAGATACACCGGGTCTCCATATTGAAGAAAAGCGTGCGATTAACCGCCTGATGAACCGCGCTGCGAGTAGTTCAATCGGAGATGTGGAGCTGGTCATTTTTGTTGTGGAAGGTACTCACTGGACACCAGATGACGAAATGGTTGTGAATAAGCTGCGTAACCTGCGTTGTCCGGTCATGTTGGCTATCAATAAAGTCGACAATGTCACCGATAAAACCATACTTCTGCCACATATTGGTTTTCTCAGCAAAAAGATGAACTTCATTGATGTTGTACCGATCAGCGCAGAAAAAAACATGAACATTGATACGGTCGCCAAAGTTGTGCGTGACCATATTCCAGAAGCAGAGCATCATTTCCCTGAAGATTACATTACTGATCGTTCACAGCGTTTCATGGCATCTGAAATTATCCGTGAAAAACTGATGCGTTTTCTGGGTGATGAACTGCCTTATTCGGTAACAGTCGAAATTGAACAATTCGCTGTTAACGAACGTGGTGGTTATACTATTCATGGTCTGATTCTGGTAGAGCGTGAAGGACAGAAAAAAATGGTTATTGGTAACAAAGGCAGCAAAATCAAAACCATTGGAACAGAAGCCCGTCAGGATATGGAAAAAATGTTCGATATTAAAGTTCATCTGGAACTATGGGTAAAAGTGAAAGCTGGCTGGGCTGATGATGAACGTGCTCTGCGCAGCCTCGGTTATATTGACGATTTATAAGGTTAATTTGTGGACGGCTGGCAGAGAGCCTTTGTGCTTCATGGGCGCCCTTACAGTGAAACCAGTTTATTACTGGATTTTTTTACTGAAAATGAAGGTCGGGTACGTGTTTTAGCAAAAGGTGCACGTAGTCGCCGTTCTAACCTTAAAGGTTGTCTTCAACCTTTCACCCCGTTGCTGATCCGCTGGAGTGGACGGGGTGAAATCAAAACATTGAGGGATGCTGAACCTATTTCTCTGGCCCTGCCTTTAACAGGTAGTGTGTTGTACAGTGGTTTGTATGTGAATGAACTCTTATCAAGAGTTCTTGAGCAAGGTACTGCATATCCGGCTATTTTTTTCGATTACCTCCAATGTTTACAAATCCTTGCCGCAAGTAAACACACTCCCGAACATGCCTTACGTTGTTTTGAATTATCTGTGTTATCTAATATGGGATACGGTGTAGACTACCTTCATTGTGCCGGTAGTGGTGAGCCTGTCACAGATACAATGAATTACCGTTATCGTGAAGAAAAAGGGTTTATTGCCAGTCTGGTAGTTGATCACTACAGCTTTACTGGCAATGAGCTAAAAGCGCTGGCAGCACGTGAATTTCCTGATCCAACTACTCTGAAAGCGGCCAAACGTTTTACTCGTATTGCATTAAAGCCTTACCTGGGTGGAAAACCATTAAAAAGTCGTGAATTATTTTGCCAATTCGTGCGCAAAAGAACAGATAACTCTAATCAGAAAAATTAATATGGGATCACTCTTAATCATGGGAAATGTAAACTTTATTTTATCTGATACTATTGCAGGAGCTAAAAATGGCTGAGGTATTGTTAGGCATCAACATTGACCATATTGCAACAGTGCGTAATGCGCGTGGAACGCAATATCCTGATCCTGTGCAAGCTGCATTTATTGCTGAACAAGCAGGCGCAGATGGGATAACAGTTCACTTACGAGAAGATCGCCGCCACATTACAGACCGAGATGTTCAGTTACTAGCAAAAACTATTCAAACACGTATGAACCTCGAAATGGCAGTTACAGATGAGATGGTAGAAATAGCCTGCCAGATCAAACCTGCTTTTTGTTGTTTAGTCCCTGAAAAGCGTGAGGAAGTCACAACAGAAGGTGGACTGGACGTATTCGGGCAAAAAACACATATTGCTGCTGCTGTTAAGCGTTTATCAGAAGCAGGTATTCTGGTATCCCTGTTCATTGATGCGGATCACCAACAAATTGATGCTGCTGTAGAAGTTGGGGCACCATTCATTGAGATCCACACAGGTGCATACGCAGATGCAGAAAATGATGTGCAGCAGGAGAAAGAGTTCCAGCGTATTAAAGAAGCAGCGACTTATGCGGCAAGTAAAGGTATTAAAGTCAATGCAGGTCATGGATTAACGTATCACAATACACAACGCATCGCGGCATTACCGGAGATCCATGAACTGAATATCGGTCATGCCATCATTGGTCGTGCTGTATTCAGCGGCTTGTCTGATGCTGTTGCTGATATGAAAACATTGTTGCGCGAAGCCCGCCGTTAATGGCTATCGTCGGATTAGGCACAGATATTGTTGAAATTTCGCGTATTGAGGAAATTGTTGGGCGTTCTGGTGAACGCCTGGCAAAACGTGTTCTGAGTGATAACGAGTGGCAACAATATCAGCAGCATAATCAGCCAGTTCGTTTTCTGGCAAAACGCTTTGCTGTCAAAGAAGCCGCGGCTAAAGCGCTTGGAACAGGTATCCGCAATGGTTTGGCTTTTAATCAGTTTGAAGTGGTTAATGATGTTTTAGGAAAACCGACATTAAAACTTCATGGTGAAGCAGAAGTTCTGGCTGGCCAACTGAATGTAAAGTCTATGCATGTCACACTGGCAGATGAACGGCGTTATGCATGTGCGACAGTGATATTGGAAAGCTAATGAAAAATACCTTACCCATTGTATTTTATTGGTTTTTTGTTATCGCCAAAAAATTGTTATCAGATTTTGTCTGCATGATGTAAAAGCACAAATTTGTCCCATAGTTGTTCTTCTGTTTCTTTATGATTTGGATCGAGAATAATGGTATTTGGTATCGGGCAAACAGACTGGCAGGTTGGCTTTTCGTAATGTCCCACGCATTCGGTACAGTGTTCTGGATCAATCTCATAAATCTCAGCTCCCATAGTGATAGCCTGATTCGGGCATTCAGGTTCACACATATCACAATTGATGCATCGTTTGGTAATTAGTAGTGCCATTTTAATCTCTTATAAAAATTATGATTAAAAATCAATTGGTTAAATTGTTTCTGTATTTGTTACGTTTGCCAGATTATTGTGTTTTTATACAGTGTGTCTTATATTAAAAAATGACGCCCCTTAATACAAAACTGCAATACGTGCCTGTTTTTGATACCTGAAAAATGGTCGTGTGTAAGCCAATATATCAGCTTAATAATATGCCGGAGTTTTCTGTAATGAAACCAAGCTATTTCATGGAAATTATATTACCAGATAATTATCACACACGAGATTTTTTGGCTTTTCACCATCGGGATGAGAAAGGTGTTTCTGAAATTGTACAGCAGGGCCAGGTTAAAAAAGGCATCATTTGGCACGGAATTCCTGCATTACTGACTGTGTCAATGGAGGAAAAACTGGCAAAAGTGCAGCTTGATATTGATGGTGACAGTACACTTCATTCAAAAAATTCTTTATCTCTTCTGGCCTCACATATGCTTGGGTTATTACAGCCGGTAGAGATATTTGAATCCCAATACCAAAAAAACCCTGTTATTGGCGGATTAATTTCCCGGCAGGCAGGTCTGCGAATTTACCAGTCGGCAACACCTTTTGAAGCACTGAGTTGGGCGATTATGGGGCAGCAAATCAGTGTCAGGGCGGCGATCTCCATTCGCAGGCGATTTATTCAGGCTATTGGCGTTAAACATACTTCAGGGTTGATGTGTCATCCGACTTATCAGGAAGTCATACAGTGCACAGAGCAGGATCTATGTCAGTGTGGTTTTTCTATGAGTAAGGCTAAAGCTCTGTTGAGTGTTTGTCGGTTGATTGATTTGGGGGAGTTGAATTTATCCATTGAAAATACTGAAGATGAAATTAAATCGCTCACAGAAAATCTTTTGGCTATTAAAGGCATAGGTATCTGGACAGTGAACTATACCTTGCTAAGGGGCTTTAATTATTTGAATGGTTCTCTGCATGGTGATGTGGCAGTAAGGCGTAACCTTCAGCATTTACTGAAGCAGGAAAACAAAGTCAATGCCGAACAGGCTGAAAAATGGCTGGCAGATTTTTCGCCCTGGAAAGCGCTTGTTGCTGCACATTTATGGCGACAGCAATCCAGTAGTGGGTATTAAGGCTTGTAATGATATGGTCTTTCTTGCTCCGTTAAAATAAATCAACAGTGTGATTTTATTTCATGAAAGACCACTATCATGAACAATACAACTCTTATTGGTATTGTTCGACACAATCTTTGAAGGCATTACTATTGTAGCCTTTGCCTACAATTATGAAATCTGACATGATGTTTTTACCCTATATCGTCATTAATATAGAACTGAATATGTTCAGCAGATAAGAGCATTTTCAATTTCTCAAGATCTAAGAATATTTCACCAGTATTGAAGATCGCCGATGAATTTTTCTTTATATGTTCCGCCAATTGTATTACCAGAGCTGCTGCTCCTGTTGCTGTTAAATGTGTTTGTCCTTCTGAATCAATAATATGAAAACATACACTTTTACGATGTCCATTTTTATCAACCCCTTGTATATCAGCACGTATTTGGTGCTTATATCCCTGACCTGGATTATATAAAATTTTTCTACGAAGGCTGGTAGCCCTTCTGCCTGATAATAGTTTCCAAATACCCTTTTTGACCAGGAAAGATAATAATTGATTACTTTTAGGGCTATCAAAACCAATTCTTGTGGCGACAGTTTGTGCATTTGTAATTAAAGGTAATATGAATTGCTCTGGCATATCAATACGAAACACTTTATGGTAGTTACCATCACCAAATAAAACCATCCGTTCATCAGAAAAAGGAAGAACTTTTTGGTAGTTTCCATTATTTTTTACTATAAAAGGGATTGCCAATCTATCCATATAATCAACTGAATCCGGGCCAGCTTTGTCGTTCAAAGAATATAAGACACTCATATCAATACTATCAATACTGATAAATGAATGACTGATATCGTTGATAAATGTCGCCACAATTCCAGCCATCCATGATGATGCAAAAATCATATGACTCGGTTTTTGATTTTGCATAACTATTGCTTTACCGAGCGCAATCTGCAAACGTTCCGTCCAACGAGTTATATCCACATAAGCTATATTATTTTGATGTGCAAAATATAATAATTTGTCTTCTGGGTCATTAACAAGAGCTAACACAATGTCAATCTTTAATCCATTTGGTAAAGCAGGTTTTTCAATGTCAAAAAACAGACTTTTTGAATTAGTTAGACTTTCAGATAATGACTGGGCTTTATCAATATTTCTGCCAGCAATTATCAACTCTAAATCAGGCTGATATTTATTGAGGATTTTTGTGACTTGATGACCAACAACGCCATAACCACCGACAAGTAATATAGAAATTTTATTCATTTTATAACCATTAATATCTTGAATTAAAATGATAGTCCGGTATTTGATTTTAGTAACTATTAAAAGTATTACAACAAATTCAAGAAAAATTACGCCAGTATGTGAAAGGCTGGCGTTTATAATAATACGACTGTCAATATAAGCTAAGTGAGTTACAAAAAAAATTAAATAACTATTGATTCCAGCATGGTTTTTCTGTCTTCATCCCTAACTTTAGGAACAGCATAAAAAGGAATAACGTTAACTGGAGAAATACCTACTAACTCTAGTGTTCCTAATGTCATACTACGCATGAAGCTATCTAATTCCATACCATTTTGAACTAAAGTATTTTTTTCAGTACCTAAAGTGACGAATACAGTTGCAGATTTTCCCGTTAAGTAGGGAATGAAAGTATTTTCATCCTCATAATAAGCAAAACCATTAGAAAAAACCCGGTCAATCCATCCCTTAAGGATAGCTGGCTGACCAAACCACCAAATAGGATAAATAAAAATCAGATGATCCGACTCTTTAACCATGGCTTGGCTTTTCGCAATATCTGGCAATACCTCACCACGGTGTAAAGCTTCAAAATCTGGACTATCAAGTATAGGATTAAATTTCTCATCATAAAGAGAAATAAAGTTGTATTCTTCACCTCTCTTAACTATTTCATTAATTATTTTTTCTTTAATGGCATGATTGAAACTGTCAGGATTAGGATGAGCATAAACAATCATATGCTTCATTTTTGATACTCCTTTAAGAAATATAAAAAACACATTAATAGGTATCACTATAAAAAATGAATATATCTGTTATCTTTATCACACTGTAATTTAATAATATATCGTAAATATTTTTACATTCCTCCTCTCTCACCACCATCAATCGTTATCCCTTGAGCTGTAATCATAGCAGCATCAGGAGAAATGAAAAACATGACTGTACTGGCAACATCCTGTGGGTTTACTAAACGCCGTAGTGGAATTTTTTTAGCCACCCTTTTTAGTAAGACTGATGTTGAACATCCTAGCAATTTGGCCTGAGGTTCCAGGCCTCTCACAAACATTGGGGTATTTACCCAGGCAGGTAATACTGCATTTACAGTTATTTGTCTCTCAGCAAGATCCAAAGCTAATGATTTAGTTAAGCCAAGTAAAGCATGTTTTGATGTACAATAAGCAGTATTATGTGTTGTCCCTACCTTGCCAAGGATAGATGAAATAATAACAATTCGCCCACCAGAAACAATATCAGGTACAATATGTGATAACAGACGCTGAGTTGAATGCAAATTGGTTGTTAATACCAAATCCCAGATATCATTTTGGTCAATATAATTATCATCAGCCTTACCATGACTAACAACAATACCTTTTATTTCACGTTCTTTAACCAAAGGTATCAATTCTCTGCTTAGTATTTCCTCTTCAACTAAATCGATTTGGAGGGGATAAATATATTCTGGTGATTTATCTACTAATTCATTTAATCCATCTCGGTTCATATCAATTGCAATAACATAATATCCAGCTTCAACAAGCTTTTGGCAAACAGCAAATCCAATACCACTTGCTGCACCAGTAACAATAAATGTTAGCATTATTTTTCCTTATTTAACTTAGTGCAATTCCACCATTGATATTAATAATTTCACCAGTTATGTACTTGTTTTCTATAAGAAAATGTATTGCACTGGTAATTTCATTAACATGCCCAACTCGTTTAAGCAGTATTTTATTATTGATTAATTCCTTATGTGTACTTAATAAAGTTTTCGTCATCTCTGTTTGAATAATACCAGGAGAAACAGCATTAACCCTAATATTTTTAGGGGCTACCTCAACCGCAAGCGCCCGTGTTAATGATTCTATTCCACCTTTAGTTGCCGCATAAATTGATTGGCCTTTATTCGGCCTTGTGGCTGAAATTGAAGAAATATTGATAATATGGCCACTACGTTGTGGTATCATCACTTTTAGTACTTCACGACTACACAAAATATAGCTCAACAAATTATTATTTATCAGTAATTCAATATTTTTAGTTTCCATTGTAGCCAGCAATCCATCGCTGGTTATCCCCACATTATTGACTAGAAGATCAATTTGACCAAACAAATTAATTACTTTATCAATAAAAGTATTGACATCTTCTTCCTTCGCTAAATCAGCTTTAATAGGTAAGATTTCTGGGTAATTTAGTTTTATCTCAGTAATAAAATCTGTTAATTGGGGAGTTTCATTTCTATAACAAAAAGCAACCCGATATCCTCTACTCAACAAACTTAAAACTATAGCTTTACCGATGCCTTTACTGCCTCCTGTCACAATTGCACTTTTTGTGATGGTGTCTAATTTTAATTCTCCATGATTGCTCATAAACTTGAATTCTCTTTGATATCAGATAAGGTAAAATTATGTTTTCTGGCGATTGTCATGATATTAATCACCTGATTAGCTGAAATATTCCCGTATGAAAAATTCCCTGTATATTCTTCCAGACCTAATAGAATCGTTTCTGCCATGCAAGCATAAATCTGTCCTTCTTTTAAATAGGCACGTACACGAGTATCTAAGCTGTCATTATTGGGAGTCTGTACAATTCCTCCACGTAATATTCTGATATCTGGCCTTCTGATAACATCTTCGTCGGAAAGATTATGGGGTACAGAAATATCGCAAATGATTGCTCTTTCTTTGATTTTTTCGACTGACAAAAATGCTTCTGAAGCATTCGAAGCACACACAATCACATCACAGTTTTCAATATCAGAAATATTTTGAGAGGTGTGGATAAATGTCTGGGTTGGGTAATATTGATCCAAATAGCGATCTATCTCTATGCCCACATTTTCTTTACCAATGAGGTAATCAGCAGGCATAGAGGAAAGGCAATCTACTATTTTTTTTGCTAACCCTCCTGTTACTGGTATCCTGTTAACAATAAACTGTTCATAGATATTTTTATAAATATGGTATTTCACCATATCCAGTTTTTTCAGAGAACCATGATTACTGCTACCTATTAATATCATTTCCTGAAATTTAGGGCCTAATATCTCTGCATAAACACTTCCGATATTCCCGGCTCCTCCCACAATCGCAATCCGCATGTTAACCATGTCCCGATCTGCAATACTTTTCTGCAATGCTTCAATACCGATGCCTACAGTCAAGGCATTACCTGTTGTCACGCTGATTGGCGTATTTTTTAAGGATTTGCCATTATTGGTGATGATAGAAGTAAACATTCCCAACCCAACGGCCACATTGCCATCAGCGGCTGCTTGGGCAATCCGAATATCAATTTCATGCCGCAATCGTCCAAGTTCATTTTTTTCCAGTGCTTTTTTGATCATTTTTGAAGTCACTGTCAGCGGATATAGGGTGAATTCTACCGATTTGCCATCACCCGAACGGATACGTGCCGCTTTGAAAGGTTTGGTTGAGAGATTAAAAGTAGAACTTTCAACAAATAGCTCCAATTCTTCATCACTAAATATACTGAATGATGGATCCACTTCCCTAAGCCCATTTGCAGAAATCAGGTGGTTAATAAAAGCCACTTTATAGTCAGCCTCTCTGTCATCATGTTGCGAGCTTTCCATACGCCGGTAATCTGTAGAAATGGTAAGATCCTTTTTCCCAAGCATGGGGGCAACGATAAATCCCGCGTCAGCGTGACGAATAGCCTGGCAAACCTTGGAAAGGGCCTCAACAAACCGAATAATTTGTTCAATTTCCAGAAATACAGATGGTTCTACACGAATCACATTTGCCGCACTGCCAGAAGGTGCGACACGAATATGGCTGCCACACAATAAATGCCCACTAATCACATAGCCTAAGCTGCCTTGTACAGCAATATTCTGCAAAATATAGGAATCAGAATTAATGACATCATGAAACTCTGTGCCCCAGATTAATCCTTTTCCGCGAACATCTCGAATAACATCGGGATATTGTTCTTTCAGTGCATTCAATTGTGTCCTGAATTCTTCTCCTAATCGGGTTACTTGTTTCAGTAAGTGGCGCTGGTCAGTATGCAAGAGATTGATGAAATCATGTGCTACCCGACAAGAGAAATCATCTTCACCAAATGTGGAACTTTGGATGACATCAAATCCCGGTGTAAAGCTTTCCTGACGGATAGCAACTATCCCAATCTTGACATATCCGGCCCCCAGGGCTTTGGAAAGAACATAATAATCAGCATCAAGGCCTGCATCACTGGACGCTACCAAAAATCCACACCTTCCTGATCCCGATTGAACTTCATCAGCAATAACGGAGCAACCCAATATCTGTTTTAATCGATTAATTCCACTAATTTGTTCTGCATTAAGCGGATGAACACCGCCTTCTCCCTGTACAGGCTCTATTAGAAATGCAGTAATAACTCTGAATGGTTTCTTCGTTAAAATAATCTGATCATTCTTTTCTTGCGGTAACCACAACCAGCTATTAAAAATATCATTAGCTTTTTCTCCCATGATCGAAAATTCATTTAATTCTTCAGGAGAAAGGAAATGTGTGTTTATTTTCATTCTTCTCAGATAATGGCGATATATGGCACCATACGTGCAGTTGGCCGTTATCATAGTTTTTCCATGGAAAGAATTTTCAAGAGCTAAGAATGTTGGTTTTGTATCTAATTGATTCTGGATAAATGCCATCAATGCTAACTTGATCTCTTCGACAGAGGCATTTGCCTCCAATTGTAAATGCCTACGCTGCTCCTCGGTCAGTATAATTTCTTTATCGTTGTTGATTCTGGCAATAGCCGCCACAACTTCCCGTTCTAATTCTTCAAGTTGAGCATTACGCGTAAATTCTGCACTTTTCAGTGCAATTTCTATCGATTCTGCTCCTGTACTAGCAAAGCAGAATATAAAATTACTAGTAGTTCCAGTTTCTTCTTTCAGTAATTCATTAAGGCGTTCAGCTAATAATGCTGCCGATTTTCTTATGGAAAATTGGTTATGGACGGGTGTTTCTTCATCGAGATAACACTTTATTTTTTCTCTTATAAAAGGAGAATTATGGCCTAATAATGTTGCACCATATCCCCCCAGTAGATCCAAGACAGGAATTTCTTTATTATTCTCATCTTTGTAATAGAGAAAATTACCTGCTGCCCGGTGATAAGTTCTGTTTAAACCAAGTGAGATCAATGCTTGGGTTAGCTGAGGTTTACAAAAAGTAGCATAACTTTCCATTACAAATCCTATTGTTAATTAACAGTTTCAACTTGTCTATGAGACTTTATATGTTCTTCTATGTCCTTAATAAAAAGGATAGTTTCAGCAGCATAATTTCCCTCACGATAATTCTGATGTAGACATGTAATATCAATTATATGTGAGTTATCTTGTGGCACCTGATTTTCAACTCTTGTTAGAATGAACGTAACAGCAAATTCAACAAACTCACCAGAAAATCCAGACTGGGTATTTTGAGTTACACTCCCTATTCCGGAAGCGACCACTAAAGCATAATCAATCAAGTTATTATTCAGACATAACTCAGCTTCACTAAACGCTGATAGTAATCCTAAATTTCCACGTAAAAAAGAAGCACAATCACATTGCAAACTTAGTTCTTGAGAAAGCACTCCCAACAGATTATTACTAAGTGACAGAGTGATTAAGAAAGGATTCACTCGTTCACATTCCCAGATAGCTTGATAAATACTATTTGAATTGTTTATCTTAGTTTGTTCATGTACAGGCAATAATTCTGAAGGTAATGGGTGAAGATATCCATATTGCGTGGTATACAGGCCAAATCTTATTTTGGGATCACTAACATCCAGGCAGGCTGAAATTAAAGCCTTTCTAGTCGAAATAATACCTTTTTTCGTTCCCGTAGAATAATAACGCCTGAGCTTTTTATTTTTAATCAGCTCATTGTCATCTTTTTCATAATTCAAATTATTAAATAGATGACAAGGGGTAGTTATGTTATGACTAACGAGTTTTATTATTCTACTTTTTTCCATTATAATCCCCTATCACTAAGCATGAGTTAATTCCACCAAAACCAAATGAATTAGTTATCGCATTCTTCACAGGGAAAGGTCGTCCATAATTCGGAACATAGTCCAAGTCACAAAGCGGATCGGCAGTTTCAAGGTTAATAGTGGGTGGAATAAATTTATGTTTCACAGTCAGAACCGTCACTACTGCTTCAATGGCTCCTGCTGCTGCTATCCAATGGCCTAACATAGATTTGGTTGATGAAACTAAAGGAAGCCGCGAATCAAAAATACGTTTTATGACAGCGGATTCCAGTGCATCATTCAATGGAGTTGATGTACCGTGGGCATTGATATAGTCGATCTGATGCAGATACAAACCACTATCCTTGATAGCTTGCCTAATAGCACTTTCTGCCCCAATCCCATTGGGATGCGGAGCCGTCAGCTTATAGGCGTCTAAGGAAGCGCCATAACCTTTAATTTCAGCATAAATTTTAGCTCCCCTACGTAGCGCACTTTCTTCACTTTCAAGTACTAAAAACGCACCACCTTCACCGGCGACTAGCCCACTACGATTTTTATCAAAAGGGCGACAAAGTTTATTGCCCCATTTTTCAGTTGTGGCAGCTGCTCCCAATAATTTCAGACCTATCAAGGTACGCAAATTTATGACTGAATCTGCTCCACCAGCCAACATTATGGAAGCTTCCCCCCTTTTTATGGATTGACAAGCCAACCCGATAGCATGAGTGGCACCAGCACAAGCGGCATTCACGTTTATCACTGGCCCTGATAAAGAGAATCGGTGGGCAATTGCTTTTACCATGCCGTCGTTGCTACACCTTATGCCGGAACAGAAACTCAAGTTATGACGTTGGTTGAACAGAGCTTCAATAGCTTGCTGTTCAGTGTCCTGAGCATGGCGGTTTTTGCGCCACAGATGTCTATCATCCTCTGATACCTCTGTTGCTCCACTACATCCATAAATACCGATATACTGTTCATCCCCTAATATTGGTATAGATAACCCTGCATCTTCCAGAGCTTTAGAGGCTGAAATAATCCCCATAATGCCACGCTTGTCTGTGATGCCTGGTTCCGGTAGATATGCTGCGTTTTCAGTGAGTAAAGTATTAAAATCAATCTGGGCTGCATATTTCACAGGCAGTACACCATTATCCTCAAATGCCAGTGAATTAACTGCCGACTCTCCATCACAGAGTTTTTTCCAAACAGTATCAAGATGGGTTCCAAAAGCGCTCACGATCCCCATACCTGTAACAACAACACGACGGTCAGATATCATCACAATTCTCTCTTAGCCATTCTCATACGAAGCAAAACAGCAATGCACTGTTTTTCCAGACCATGAACCAATATCAGTACTAAAGGGGACAGTTGTTGATAGATAAGATTTGAGTGGGTATTATCTACACCCACAGTTTTTTTGGTACATCTCAATGGCTAGATTGATAGCAATAAAAGACGCAGCAGGTCCTGTATATCCTATAGCTTTATCAAGATTAAACTGTATTGCGTCAGGAAAAACGTCATGTGTTGATGAGATATATTCACTACCAACATTTCCAACATGGATTATTTGATGTGGTGATAAACCTGATGTGATAATTTTTGACAAGAAACGAGTATATTGATTGCTATCGTTAATTATCATACGATTAGCATAAGTAATCTCACCATCAGCGTTCTGGCTATCTCCATGTAAGGTAATAAACGAGGCGGCTTCCGCTGGTAGCCAAGGTGTATCACCGATTAGACGCTCATAAGCAAGGTAATACCATGTTGAGATTTTCTGGGCATTACCACCACAAAGTGCGAACTGACAGCGTTTTTCTTTGATACTGTAATAACCTTCCAGAAGTGCATGACCTCCTGCATCAATATGAGGAGAAAAGAAAGCATTATCACCTGTGATACCAAGATGTTGTGACAAATGACTGGCTGTTGAAGTATTCAACAACGCCAATCCCATTAATGGAGGAGTTTCCACCAATGCTCTGGAAACATAATCTTTATCATCTTTTGTATCAGACGCAATGAGATAAAAATTATTATCAGCATCACTTGTGCCTAATCCAATAAACAACCCACGTTGATCAGGAGGAAAGTTTTCACCAATACTGTTTTCCCAAGTTTTAATACCAGTATAGAGCACCCATTGACTTTGCTCATGCGCTGTTCGCCGGATCATTTTATCCATGGAAGGCATGACAAAATCTCTTTCTTTGATAAATCTCTCTCCTGTAATATGTGGTAAACGCAGTTTGTTGTCTGATAAATCAGCTTTTTTTATATTTCCATGAATAATATCATTTATATTCAGGCTGTCAGGAAGCAAACTAATCCCTCTGGTTATATAAATCTTCATAATTTATCCTTCAGCTCGTTTTAAAATCAAACTGCTATTTTCTCCACCAAAGCCAAAGGAATTACTTAGGATATGTTTGACATGCATTACTTTTGCAGTATTGTTTACATTAATTGAGCCATCAATTTTTCCTAATTCAGAAAAGTTAAGGCTGGGAAGAATTCGGTTATTATTTAGAGTTTCAATTGAAAGTATTGCTTCCAGCAACCCACTAACTGCTAACGAATGCCCTGTCGCCGACTTAGTGGAAATAACTGGGGGATTATGTGGAAAAAGTGCATTAATAGCTTTACTTTCCGCAAGATCATTATTGACAGTTGAAGTACCATGAGAATTAATGTGATCGATATCTTCAGGCAGTAATTCAGCATTTTTCAACGCTGAAGACATACAGGCGAGATAATATTGTCCCGATAAATCTGTTGACGTCATTTTATAACCTTCAGATTGTCGGGACATTCCTGCAATCTCAGCCAATATCTTAGCCTTTCTGGCAATAGCGTGAGAGTAATTTTCAACAACCAGAAATGCAGAGGCATCAGCCAGAACGCAGCCTGCCCTATCTTTATCAAATGCCCGTGAAGATTGATTTAATTCTGTAAACTTACCATCATAAAGGGCCCTGACATTTTTAAATAATGTTTGCGTAATAGGGTGGGTTGCTTCTTCAGAAGCACCAACTAAGGCTATATCTTTCCGACCACTTTTAATAGTAAGATATGCAGAATAGAGAGCCACCATTCCTGCTGTACAAGCATCACTATAGACTCTTGGTTGCCCCGGCGTGTGAAAATGCTCAATCAACTTTTCAGCGATTTCATATGGGCGCATCAGCGCCCCAAAATGCTCAATGTCAATATATTCTGAGGGTGATATATTCTCATTGAAGTAACGATTCAGAATATCATCGTCAGTAAACATCTTGTTATTGGCAAAAAATAATTCACATTTATATTGCTTCAGTTTCTTATGAGTTAATCCAGCCATTTGCAAACTATTTTCGCCTGCACAGTAAGCCATCAATAAAACACGATTATTGGATGATTGTCCCGTAGAACTGAATTGATTACGTAACCTGTCTATATCTGTGGAAGTTAATTTTGCACTCGGAATATTATTTATTCCATGTTTTTTTAATAACCTATCTTCGCAAATAAGTGATTTTTTCTCCATCAATGAATTAAATAAATCGCTTGGGCAATCATGATTACGAACAATTAAACCATAACCGGTTACAGCAACTTTATCTGTAGTTATACCAGCCATATTTATTTCCACCTTAGTAACAACATCACATCTACATTTGAATTTAAAAATCCAAAGTTAAATTATTAAGGAAAATATAATAATATTATTATTTATTCAGTTGGTTAATATATTGTGACAATACTTTTTAATTTCGGTTAAAATAATATCATCTGCATTTTTACTATTGGATTCACAGATGGATTTACATAATGAAGCCCAATTATGAACATTAGTTTCACCAAATAGATCTCCTAATGTAAGAATGGAATCTAATTGTTCTGATGTGTAATTATAACAGCTAAAAGCAAGTAATCCTTTTCCTTCTTCAGTAAGAACATCTCCAATTAAAAATCTATTTATAATACTTTCAGAAAAATTTTCTTGAACATGAGAAAAAATACTTTTTGTTGGCATGGTGATTTTAAATTTTTTCCCAAGATTAAATGAAAGATCAATGATATCTAAGGAATCAGCACCTAACTTGTTAATTAATGAAGATTTTTCATTAATATCACTTCTATCAACAAAAAGAATTGAAGAAACTTCCTCACATACAGCCAAGATATAGTTGTCCATATAAGTACTCTCCTCATGGAAAAAATAGAAACACATAAATACGAATGCAGTACCATTTACTTTTATCAATAAAGAAGAGTAAAGACTAGTGAAAAAAAACAATATGATTAACAAAATAGATTATAAATTATATATATGAAATAACAATCAAAAAATAACAATACCAAATTGAAAATAGAAAAACACATGGTTATTTATTCAATACATTGATTCACGTTCATATACTGATGTGATGGACGCTGTTTTTCTTGATGGCAAATAATGTCATCTTTTATCCGATGTATTGAATTCTGGAGAACATCTCATGAATATGATCAGAGTGGTTGGGATTCTCGCTAAAAGAGAAGAGGGTGCTATTATGACACCAATTGGTTACAACGGTAGTGTGGAAAACATCAATACCACTCTAAACCAGTGTAAGGATTCTGTCGCAAGGTTTCGAGACGGCTTGCCAGAGAACCTACGTGAATTTCAAGTTGATGACCGTCAGGATCCAGAAAGTAAATCGATTCTCCTTCACTTCGGTTATCTTTCCATTGTCTTATTCCGGCAATAAGCAGTTTCTCCCTGAAAGCAAAAAAATGCTCAGCCGCAATATTAAAGGCGATATGGGTATAATCCTGTGCTGGCTTTGCTTCGTCACAGGAAAGACAAAGCCACAGTTCCCCCAGACTTAAGTAGGCCCCATTTTGCCAGCGGACATGCGGGATAAACCCAAGTAGATTAATGTAGAAATCGAGGCTGCGCTCAAGATTTGATACCGCCAGTGTCAGATGATTAAGTCCTGTTAACATAGATGTTCAGCCTGTCTTACCTAAAACAGTCGTTTCTG
Source organism: Xenorhabdus cabanillasii (assembly GCF_003386665.1). NCBI lineage: Bacteria > Pseudomonadati > Pseudomonadota > Gammaproteobacteria > Enterobacterales > Morganellaceae > Xenorhabdus > Xenorhabdus cabanillasii. Next base: position 2,367,226 of record NZ_QTUB01000001.1, read on the forward strand.
TTTCTAAATAAACGAATTGAGATCGTGATAAGAGTAAGGATATGCAATCGATCAGTTATGTCAGGAAAAGATCTCTTAATTATCAAACTTCGTTTTGTTCTGATCGCTTTTTGTTAAAATGATCTTTCCATTCATTCACTTACTCAGAGATTTTAGCAATGTTATCTTTTTCACCGTTTGACGATTTAGCCCAACAGATTTTACCTGTCGCGATAGAAGGTGATGATGGTGCCCATGATATTGCTCATTTGTATCGGGTTTGGAAAAACGCTAAAAAAATTTGTGAAGCAGAATGCGGCAATTTGCGGTTAGTTTTTGCTGCGGTTTTATTACATGATTGCGTTAGTGTAGAGAAAAACGATCCAAACCGCCATTTAGCCTCTCGCATGGCCGCAGTTAAAGCAGCCTTAATATTAAAAGACCTCGGATGGAACGAAGAAGATATTGCTGCTGTCTGCCATGCCATTGAAGCGCATAGTTTCTCTGCTGGATTAACACCAACGACACTGGAAGCCCAAATTGTACAGGATGCTGATCGGCTGGATTCCATAGGAATGATGGGAGTTGCTCGCTGTTTTTATACGGCAGGGCGTATGCGTTCGGGTTTGTATGAAACTTATGATCCTTTAGCAAAACAGCGTGAATATGATGATCGCGCTTATGCTGTTGATCATTTCTATACCAAATTATTCAAAACAGAAGCAGGTTTTCAGACAGTTGCAGGCAAGCAAATGGCTCATGAAAGAACAAAACGCATGGAACAATTCTTGAACGATTTTTTTGACGAAATTCAGGCTGAATAAACCAACATTAATGATGAATAGGTATAATTAACAGGATTTATATTAGCAAGAGAATATGTAGTGGCAGAAATATATAGTGATGAATATTGGATGCGTCGGGCCATGGATTTGGCAATGCAGGCACAGGCACAAGGTGAGATCCCTGTAGGTGCACTGTTGGTAGCGGATAATAAAATTATTGCTGAAGGTTATAACCTCCCCATTACAGATCATGATCCGACAGCTCACGCAGAAATTGTTGCATTACGGCGTGGAGGGGTTCAATTAAAAAATTACCGTCTGTTGAACACAACACTCTATGTTACTTTGGAACCGTGTGTTATGTGTGCGGGAGCAATGATCCACAGCCGGATACAGCGGTTAGTTTATGGTGCAAGTGATATGAAAACCGGTGCGGCAGGGTCATTGATTGATATTTTGCGTCATCCCGGTATGAATCACCAGATTGAGATTACTGGCGGAGTATTGGGACAAGAATGCTCCACTATGTTGAGTGCATTTTTCAAGCAACGTAGGGAGCAACATAAAGAATTAAAAAAGTTGAAAAAACAACAGTAGAAAGCACCATAAAAAGTTACAAAGCATTCTCATTTGTATCATCAGGATTGCTGACGGTGGTTTTCTCCGTGGGTATATTAGGCTTTTCTGCCTTGTTGCGGTTGTTCTGAGCTCTCAGATAGCCTTCTAAGCTTTGGTAATAACGACGAATATTTTCGACGTAGCGATAGGCTTCATAACCGCGTGCATAACCATATGTGGTATTGGCATAGTATTTTTTCTTACTCAATAGAGGAATGCGTGATTTAACGTCCATCCAGCGGTCAGGGTCACTTTTTTGCATGGTCGTTAATTTCCGGGCGTCAAGAATATGCCCATACCCCATATTATAAGCGGCTAATGCGAACCAAATCCTCTCATCTTCGGGAATAGTATCCGGCAAACGAGACATCAGGTAATGCAGATAAGCCATTCCCCCTTTCACACTCTCGTCCGGATCAAGGCGGTCTTTGACTCCTGCCCATTCTGCTGTTGGGCGTGTCAGCATCATCATGCCACGAACGCCTGTAGGAGAGGTTGCTTGTGGATCCCAATGTGATTCCTGCCATGCGATAGCGGCAACTAATTGCCAGTCGAGGGAGCCTGCGTATTTCGCAAAAATAGGCTGATATATTGGCAATAAGTTATTAATTGCACGAATGAATGAGATAGTGTCAAAGTAATCAAATGAGCCAATATGGCTGAAATATTTTTCTTCCAGCCGTGGCGTTATATGGTTTTCAGTCAGCATGTTGAAAAAATCCAGCATTGCTGAGTAGAGGCTATAGTCATCATTACGCTTCAAATACCAGGTTAATGGTTTATCTTCACTGACATCAAAAGCGATAGCCAGATTGGGATGGATGCGCTGTTGCAGAGCAAGGCTGATTGAATCGCTGATCGTATAGTCAATTTTTCCTTCGGATACTTGTTCAAGCAATTGCTGGGTATTGTGACGTGACGACTCTTCCCAGGTTAAATCAGGATAAGATTTTTCTTTCCACTGTTTTAGTTCACTGACATGGGCAGAGCCGGCGGTGACAACCAGTGGGCCTTTTAAATCAGCAAACGAACGTGGGCGCACCGTACCTTTGCGATAAACCAATTGTTGGGATACTGAATAATAGGCTGGGCCAGTCCGTGTTTGGTCGAGTCTTTCTCTGTTATAGATAAGACCGGCAGCTAAAAAATCGGCTTTGTCAGTGTATAAGTCATCAAAAAGCTGGCTGATATTAGAACGAAACTTAATACTCAGTTTGACACCCAGATAGTCAGCAAATCGTTTGGTTAAGTCATAGTCAAATCCTACAGGTTCATTTTTATCATTAAGTGAAATCAGAGGAGAACTGATGGTACTCACCCGAAGTTCTCCCCGTGCCAAGATCCTGTTTATCTGCTCCTGCTGTTTATTAGGCCAACTGATGTTGAGACCAATGATTGTGGCAGAGAGGAGCGCGATAATGACGATGACAAAATAATTTATCTTGATATTGCTCAAACAGTTATCTCTCGTCAGTACGGTTAGGCTCCGTATGAAATGTCAGATAATAGCATGGTTAAATTTCCAGTAATCGGGAATTTTGCGCAACAAAATTGAGATCTGCAACCCTATTGAATCAATTTTAAAAATCCATTGAATGTGTTGTTAGATTAATTAATGCTCACGCAAACGGTTTCGTCAGAGAAAACATTCCTCTATAATGTCGGCGTTTCCCCTAAGGCATCAGTCAGGCTTTGCTTCTAAGATGAGAGAACCTATTACTATGGAAATTCTGCGTGGCTCGCCCGCTTTATCAGCGTTTCGTATTACTAAGCTCCTTTCCCAATGTCAAGTTCAGCAGCTTCCCGTGGCAGCAATTTATGCAGAATATGTGCACTTTGCAGAAATAAATTCACCTCTTACGGTAGAAGAAAAGGAAAAATTAAACAGGCTACTAAAATATGGCCCTTCTTTAGCTGAACATGAACCTAAAGGTCAACTGTTTTTAGTCACTCCCCGGCCAGGGACAATATCGCCGTGGTCATCAAAAGCGACAGAGATAGTTCACAATTGTGGACTGAAACAGATTGCCCGTTTGGAAAGAGGGATTGCCTACTATATCCAGTGTGATGTTATCCAGAATAATATCCACGGAAAGGCAATGGATGACAAACAGTGGCAGGCGCTGTCTGTATTATTGCACGATCGTATGATGGAAAGTGTGTTTACTCAGTTTGAACAGGCTGAGGCACTGTTTTCTCACCAGCAGCCTGCGCCATTGAAGCAAATTGATATTTTGCAATCAGGGCGGACTGCATTGGAATCTGCCAATGTTGAGTTGGGATTAGCGCTGGCAGCGGATGAAATTGATTATCTGTTACAAGCTTTCCAGAAATTAGAACGTAATCCGACTGATGTTGAACTCTACATGTTCGCGCAGGCGAATTCTGAACATTGTCGCCACAAAATTTTTAATGCGGATTGGGTGATTGATGGGCAGGAACAACCAAAGTCTCTGTTTAAAATGATTAAAAATACCTTTGAACAGACACCGGATCATGTTTTCTCTGCTTATAAAGACAACGCAGCGGTAATGGAAGGTTCTCAGGTAGGGCGATTTTTCCCTGATCCTGACAAGGGAGTATATGACTATCATCAGGAACCTGCCCATATCTTGATGAAAGTCGAAACACATAACCATCCGACAGCAATTTCTCCCTGGCCGGGAGCGGCGACAGGATCTGGCGGGGAAATTCGTGATGAAGGAGCAACAGGACGGGGAGCAAAACCCAAGGCCGGGTTGGTCGGTTTTTCCGTCTCGAATCTGAAAATTCCCGGATTTGAACAACCGTGGGAAGAAGAGTTCGGTAAGCCTGAACGGATTGTCAGCGCACTGGATATCATGTTAGAAGGCCCTTTGGGCGGAGCGGCATTCAATAATGAATTTGGTCGACCGGCATTGTTGGGGTATTTCAGAACATATGAAGAGAAAGTGGAATCCCATAACGGCGTGGAATTACGTGGCTACCATAAACCGATCATGCTGGCCGGGGGAATCGGAAATATTCGTGAAGAGCATATCCAGAAAGGGGAGATCCCTGTCGGAGCCAAATTGATTGTACTGGGTGGCCCAAGTATGAATATTGGTCTGGGTGGTGGCGCCGCTTCTTCAATGACATCGGGCCAATCTGATGCAGAGCTGGATTTTGCCTCTGTACAGCGCGATAACGCAGAAATGGAACGTCGTTGTCAGGAAGTTATCGACAGTTGCTGGCAGCTTGGCTGCAAGAACCCTATCTCGTTTATCCATGATGTTGGTGCGGGGGGCTTATCAAATGCGATGCCTGAATTAGTCAGTGATGGGGGACGAGGAGGCCGTTTTGAGCTGCGCAATATCCTCAATGATGAACCGGGCATGACTCCATTGCAGGTGTGGTGCAATGAATCTCAGGAACGTTACGTATTAGCTGTCGCACCGGAACAGCTTGCCCTGTTCGAGGATATTTGTCGGCGTGAGCGTGCTCCGTATGCAGTGATCGGCGAAGCGACGGAAGAGCGTCACCTGCTATTGAACGACAATCATTTTGATAACCAGCCAATTGATATACCGTTGGATGTTCTGCTCGGTAACACACCAAAGATGCTGAAAAATGTAAATTCACTAAAAGCACAAGGTAAAGGGCTAAAGCGCGTAAGTATTGATTTGGCCGAAGCGGTAAAACGCGTTCTGCGTTTACCCGCAGTGGCAGAAAAAACATTCCTGATTACCATCGGCGATCGTTCGATAACAGGCATGGTAGCAAGAGACCAGATGGTTGGACCATGGCAGATCCCTGTTGCAGATTGCGCAGTCACAACCGCCAGCCTGGATAGTTATTATGGTGAAGCTATGTCGCTGGGAGAACGTGCTCCTGTTGCTCTGTTGGACTTTGCTGCATCAGCACGCATGGCTGTCGGGGAAGCGTTGACTAATATTGCATCGGCTTATGTACAGGATTTGAAGCGGGTGAAACTATCAGCGAACTGGATGTCAGCATCAGGTCATGCCGGAGAAGATGCCGGATTGTATGCGGCGGTGAAGGCGATAGGTGAGGAATTATGTCCCGCGTTGGGCCTGACCATACCTGTTGGTAAAGATTCCATGTCGATGAAAACTTGCTGGATTCAGGATGGTGAAGAACGTGAAATGACAGCTCCGCTTTCATTGGTTATCAGTGCGTTCGCACGGGTGGAGGATGTTCGTTGTACTGTCACACCAGAATTATCTGCCGATGACGATAATGCATTACTGCTGATTGATCTGGGACAAGGACAAAATGCACTGGGAGGAACGGCATTGGCTCAGGTTTATCGCCAGCTTGGTGATAAAACCGCAGATGTTCGCAGTACGGAACAACTCGCCAGCTTCTTTAAGGCGGTCCAACAATTGATTGCAGAACAAAAACTGCTGGCTTATCACGATCGTTCTGATGGTGGTCTGCTGGTGACATTGGCAGAGATGGCATTCGCAGGGCACTGTAGTCTGCATGCTGATATCAGCGCATTTGATGAAGATATCCTGGGGGCACTGTTTAGTGAAGAATTAGGAGCGGTGATTCAGGTTCGTGAAACAGACAGACAGCAGATTGAAGCGCTGTTAGCTGATTATGGACTGAGTGAATGCTTACACTATTTAGGTAAGGCTAAAGCGGGAGATGATTTTGTGATCTCCAGCAACAATATGGAAGTTTATCGTCAAAAACGTAGTACATTGCGTTTATGGTGGGCAGAAACAACCTGGCAGATGCAGCGTCTGCGTGATAATCCTGAATGCGCTGATCAAGAACATCAGGCAAAACAGGATGTGAGTGATCCTGGTCTGAATGTGAAATTAACCTTTGATCCGGCAGAAGACATTGCGGCTTGTTACATATCGAAACAAGTGCGTCCGCGAGTTGCTGTATTGCGTGAACAGGGAGTTAACTCCCATGTCGAAATGGCGGCAGCATTCCATCGTGCAGGCTTTGAAGCCGTGGATGTCCATATGAGTGATTTGTTGAGTGGACGGATCACTCTGGAACAGTTTCAGACATTGGTGGCCTGTGGTGGTTTTTCATATGGGGATGTCCTCGGTGCAGGTGAAGGTTGGGCAAAATCCATTCTGTTTAATTCACGGGTACGTGACGATTTTGCGAACTTCTTTGCAAGACCGGATACATTATCTCTTGGTGTATGTAATGGTTGCCAGATGATTTCTAACCTGCATGAACTGATCCCAGGCACCGAACATTGGCCTCGTTTTGTACGTAACCGTTCAGAACGTTATGAAGCTCGTTTCAGTCTGGTTGAAGTCGTGGACAGCCCTTCATTATTCTTACAGGGCATGGCCGGTTCCTGTTTGCCAATTGCAGTTGCTCATGGTGAAGGTCAGGTAGAGTTCAGAAACAGCCAGAGTTTGGACGAATTGAAAAAACACCAGCAGGTTGCAATGCGATTTGTGGACAACTACGGTCAGGCGACAGAAAATTATCCTGCAAACCCCAATGGTTCCGTTGAGGGGATAACCTCTGTCACCAGTCTTGATGGCCGGGTTACTGTGATGATGCCACATCCTGAAAGGGTATTCCGTACTGTCAGTAACTCCTGGCATCCCAAAGAGTGGGGAGAAGATGGTCCGTGGATGCGTATTTTCCGCAATGCACGTAAGCAGTTAGGTTAATATTAAGTACCTGTTTCTCTATAAGGCTCTGCATATTTGTCGGAGCCTTTATTTTTCGTTTCTTTATCACAGATAATATTTTTCTCTATATGTGGTTTTTTATATGTGATTAATTTACTGCGGTATTTGATTTTTCTTGTAGACTCTCATGATAAAATCAATGTTATTTAAATGTTTTTTTCCGGTTAATAACACTTATTTTATGAGTTAAATAAATTAATTGTTTTAAAAGGGTGTCTCTAAATTACGACAATCGCACGTTTTGGTGTCTCAAAAATGAGACATTTAATTAATTGATTTAATTGAATAAATATATTTATGTGGTTTGGTGTCATCAATTGGCGACAAAAATATATGACGTGAATAAAAGGAGATGCATAAAAAAATATGAACATTAAAGGAATTTTCATTTTTATTAATTAAAATCAATAGATTAAATGATTTTTTTGAAAGTTGGCACGTAATATGCTTAATGGTATGTAGTTGCTCATTCAATTTTTTATGTCGGTCCACAAAGTAGGGTGGAAATATGCCACATAAGCCGGGAATGACGCCAAAGTAAGGTGCCTACCGTCCAATTAATGATATTCGCTTTCTGGCCTTATCAAGCAACGGGCGACACGTGGAGTGAGGCACCACCTATATGTTTATCAATCACTATGTTTAATAACGAAACAAATAGTATTGACAGCATTTAGGTTCTTCACTGGCGGGGTAGTAGAAAAAATACTACCCCGCCGTCATTATTGGAGACAATGTCTTCCCTCCGCGTCTTATACACCAGTATCATCTTGACATACCACTCTTTATAGCTATTTATGTCGGTTAGCATCAATGTAATTACAGGTTATAAGATGATTTCTCTGAAAAAATGGCGTTTATTTCCCCGTTCATTGCGCCAATTGGTTGTAATGGCTTTCTGGCTGGTGCTATTGCCGTTGTTGGTACTGGCATATCAGGCATACCAAAGCCTTGATCAGCTCAGTACGCAAGCGGCAGAAATTAACCGTGCAACGCTATCTGATGCCCGGCGCAGTGAAGCAATGATAGGTGTCGCTCTTGAGATGGAACGCAGCTACCGTCAGTATTGTGTATTGGGAGATATCAGGCTGGAAAAACTCTATCAACGTCAATATCAACAATATACCAGTATGTTGAATAATCAGATGGCGATGCTGTCTAATAGAGAATATAAGGATAAATTTAATCAACTTTTGTCGGGCCTTACAAATATCACGTGTAATAATGGTGTACCAGAGCCTGAGGCGGCTAAACTGCTTGAGCAGTTCTCAAACGCCAATAATCAGTTAGTACAAGAAACACGTAATATCATTTTCACCCGTGGTGAGCAATTGCAGAAAGACATTGCTGATAAGGGGCAGTTTTTTGGCTGGCAAAGTTTAATTCTGTTTCTGCTGAGTGCTTTCTTAATCGCACTTTTTACTCGGATGATCATTGGGCCGGTAAAGGGCATTGAACGAATGATCAATCGATTAGGTGCAGGACAAACACTGGAAAGCAAGATTGAATCCTTTAAAGGACCCAGAGAGTTACGTTCACTGGCATTGCGGATTATTTGGCTGAGTGAACGTCTATCCTGGCTTGAATCTCAACGGCATGAATTTTTACGTCATATCTCTCATGAATTGAAAACACCACTCGCCAGTATGCGTGAAGGTACGGAATTGTTGGCGGATGAAATTGCCGGGCCACTGACAACAGACCAAAAAGAAGTAGTCAATATTCTGGATAGCAGTAGTAAACACTTGCAGCAGCTTATTGAGCAATTGCTCGAATACAATCGTAACATCGTGAATAACCCCGCCGAACACCAGATGGTGTCTTTAAAAGAACTCGTTGATAGTGTTGTTCTGTCACATCAGTTGCCCGCACGGACAAAAAATATTTATACAAAAATCCAATTGAATGCTGATAATTGTTGGGCTGAACCTAAATTATTGATGCGAGTCATTGATAATCTCTACTCCAATGCAGTGCACTATGGCGCTGAATCCGGTAACATTTGGATTTCCAGTCGGCAATTAGATAAAAATATTCAGATTGACATTGCCAATACAGGAACGCCTATCCCTGATTTAGAAAAAAGCATGATTTTTGAACCATTTTACCAAGGAAAACTTCAACGCAAAGGAGCGGTCAAAGGAAGTGGTCTTGGTTTGAGTATTGCGCAGGATTGTATTAAACGGATGGGAGGGAAACTTCATCTGATAGAATCTGACTTTGCTGATGTATGCTTTCGGATTGAACTGCCATTAACCGCAGAGAATGACTAAATAATATGCACAACAGGTTTACTCACCACTTTATGATGAAGACGGAGCAACAAGATATTGAGACCGGAACAATGAAAAGAACAGCTGTTATACAGCGTTTGCTTGAACGGGTTTCACTCCTGCGTTTTCGTACCATGATTTTACTGTTTGTTCCCTATTTACTGACAGGGTGTATCTCAAATTCCGGTTCTGATGATTTAGTAACGATTGCCGAATCTATTATACCAGAGCAACGTATCACAGATTATCGTATCAAGGAGTGCGATGTGATGTGGGATATTGCAAAGCCAGCCGCAATGGAAAATGGTCTTTACTGGTTAAAATTGATGGACTGTACAAATAAACTGCCTCCAGCAGAAGCCCGCAATCTGGCAAAACGGTTTACGCCGACAGAGTGGTCACAAGTTTTCAAGCAGAGTATTCTTATAGACCAAGCTGCACCGTCATTAATTGAACGGCGTAAAATTATGGAAATCCTGAATCGATATAGCCTGCAATTTCCATCCTCAATACTGTCATTGTTGCAGTTGTGGAGTGAACAACAATATTTAAAAATCAATCTGGCAGAACAAAAGTCAAAATATCAGCGATTACAATTTGACAGTGATGCCAAAATTGATCGATTGAAAGAGACACGGGCCCGTCTGGAGTATGAACTGCGTTCAATATCCCGCAAATTAGAAAATCTAACGGATATTGAACGTCAGCTTTCTTCCCGCAAGCAAGTCCAGAACAACTCTAACTCTCCGGTTTCAGGTGAAACCGGACAAGGTGAAATAGAACATGCAGTTGATACGGGCAACAAGGTGAATGACACTAAGCCGGAAGCTAAATCAGAAAATAAGCCGGAAACAGGATCAGAGTTAACTCCGGAAACGAAAACAGAAGGCAATTCCTCAGAAGAAAAAGGAGCTGAATCACAATGACCGTACGCAATCCCGCTCATCTTCTTTTAGTTGATGATGATCCAAGCCTATTAAAATTATTGGGGATGCGTCTGACCAGTGAAGGATTTCGCGTCACAACAGTGGAAAGTGGGTATGAAGCATTACGCATGTTGCTGAAAGAAAAAGTGGATTTGGTCATCAGCGACTTACGCATGGATGAAATGGATGGCATGGCATTGTTTGCGGAAATCCAAAAACAGCATCCCGGTATGCCGGTAATTATTCTTACTGCACATGGCTCTATCCCGGATGCCGTTGCTGCGACACAACAAGGGGTATTTAGTTTTCTGACTAAACCAGTTGACCGTGATGCACTTTATAAAGCCATTGATGATGCTCTGGAATTATCAACACCAGCTATAGATGGAAAGTGGAGCGAACAAATTGTCACACGTAGCCCGCTAATGTTGCGTCTGCTGGAGCAGGCGAAAATGGTGGCTCAATCTGACGTTAGTGTCCTGATTAATGGGCAAAGCGGAACAGGTAAGGAAGTTCTGGCTCAGGCTATCCATCGTGCAAGCCCGCGTGCGAAGAAACCTTTTATTGCAATTAACTGCGGCGCTTTACCTGAACAACTATTGGAATCTGAGTTATTTGGTCATGCTAAAGGTGCATTTACTGGGGCAGTCAGTAGCCGGGAAGGTCTGTTTCTGGCCGCTCAAGGAGGAACTCTGTTCCTTGATGAAATCGGTGATATGCCATCAGCACTACAAGTAAAATTGTTGAGGGTCTTGCAGGAGCGTAAAGTTCGTCCTCTGGGAAGTAACCGAGATTTAGATATTGATGTCAGGATCATTTCCGCAACTCACCGTGATTTGCCAAAAGCGATGCAGCGTAATGAATTCAGGGAAGACCTCTATTATCGATTAAACGTAGTTAACCTGAAAATCCCGACCCTGAATGAACGGGCGGAAGACATTCCATTATTGGCAAATCATTTGCTGCGTGAATCTGCCAAACGCCATAAACCTTTTGTGCGCAGCTTTTCCACTAATGCTATGAAATGTCTGATGGCTGCAAGTTGGCCGGGTAATGTTCGCCAATTGGTCAATGTTATCGAGCAATGTGTGGCATTGACGACAGCGCCGGTGATTAGTGATGCTTTGGTTATGCAGGCATTAGAAGGCGAAAATACGGCATTGCCGACATTTGTGGAAGCGCGTAGTCAGTTTGAACTGAATTACTTACGCAAATTATTGCAAATGACAAAAGGGAATGTTACCCATGCCGCTCGTATGGCAGGACGTAACCGGACAGAGTTTTATAAATTGCTGGCTCGTCACGAGTTGGATGCCAACGATTTTAAAGAATAACCTTTCTGTTATTTAAATCCATAAAGTTGAAACGGTATTTAAGACCGTAAGAGATTGACTGTCTTCATCAGACAGAGAAGTGAATAATGGCCCAGGAGAGCCGCATTCTATGAGTCGTACTCTTAATATCGCCCTTGCTCAATTAAACTGGTTAGTAGGGGATATCGAAGGCAACAGTGATCGTATGTTGCAGACAGTGCAAGAACAGCAAGAAAAGGGTGCTGATCTCGTCGTGTTTTCTGAGTTAGCATTGTCGGGATATTTTCCTGAAGATCTACTGTTCCGTTCTGATTTTCATCAGCGCTGTCGTGAACAATTAGTACGTTTGCAGGAGGCAAGCTCTGAGGTTGGTATTTTAGTTGGCCATCCGTGGCAACAGGCCGGAAAAATATATAATGCGCTTTCTCTGTTCTGGAAAGGTGAAACCGTTGCCCGTTATTTCAAACAACAACTACCTAATTATGGTGTTTTTGATGAAGAACGTTATTTCAAAGCAGGCGAACAAATCTGCGTTGTACCATTTAAAGGTTATAATCTCGGTTTGCTGATTTGTGAAGATCTGTGGTTTGATGCGCCGATTGATGCTTTGAAAGCAGCAGGTTCTGATGTCATTCTGTCCATTAATGCGTCTCCTTTTAATCGTGAAAAACCGAATATCCGTAGCACATTGATTAAATCACACTGTCAGCGCATTCATTTGCCGATAATTTACCTGAATCAGATTGGTGGACAAGATCAACTGATCTTTGATGGCTGCTCAAAAGTTTTTGATGTAAACGGTGAAATTACTCATCGTATGGCAGCCTTTGAAGAACAAGTTGAACAGTGTCGTTTCAATGACATGACAATTGAGCCGATGGTAAATCCGGTTCCTCAATTGCCGCCACTTGCACAAATTTACAAGGCATTAGTGTTATCTGTACGTGATTATGTGCAGAAAAATGGTTTTAAGGGGGCATTACTTGGTTTGTCCGGTGGTATTGATTCAGGTCTGACACTGGCGATTGCTGTTGATGCTTTGGGTAAAGAGCATGTACAGGCTGTGATGATGCCATTCCGCTATACCTCTGAAATGAGTATTCATGATGCCAGAGAACAAGCAGAGCTACTCGGTGTTGAATTTGACATTGTGTCTATCGAGCCTATGTTTGATGCGTTTATGGCTCAACTGGAGCCGATATTTGCGGGTACAGAGAAAGATACCACTGAAGAGAACTTACAGGCACGTTGCCGGGCAGTCATTTTAATGGCAATGTCAAACAAGCGCCGTCGTTTGGTGTTGACGACCAGCAACAAAAGTGAATCGGCAGTGGGTTACTCGACCCTGTACGGTGATATGGCCGGTGGCTTTAATGCTTTAAAAGATGTCCCAAAAACTATGGTATTTGCATTAGCGAAATACCGTAATACAGTATCTCCTGCTATTCCTCAGCGTGTTATTGATCGTCCACCATCTGCGGAGCTGGCTCCTGATCAGCTTGATCAGGACAGCCTGCCACCGTATGACATGCTGGATGCCATTCTTGAGGGATATGTCGAAAAAGATAAATCCGTGGCTGACTTAGTGGCTGAAGGTTTTGATGAAGCTATTATTCGTAAGGTGATCCGGCTGGTGGACATCAATGAATATAAACGTCGTCAGGCACCGATTGGTCCACGTATTACACAGCGTGATTTTGGTAAAGACAGGCGCTATCCGATTACGTCTGGTTTCGGGCGTAAAAACTGGTAATAACAGGAAAACTTCATGAAAAAGATTGATGCAATTATCAAACCTTTCAAGCTCGATGATGTGCGTGAAGCTCTGGCTGAAGTCGGTATCACTGGAATGACGGTGACAGAAGTAAAAGGTTTTGGACGTCAGAAAGGACACACTGAACTGTATCGTGGTGCAGAATATATGGTGGACTTTCTGCCTAAAGTCAAAATAGAAATTGTCGTCCCGGATGATATTGTTGATACCTGTGTCGATACTATTATGCAGACTGCACAAACCGGCAAAATCGGTGATGGCAAGATTTTTGTCTTTGATGTTGCTCGCGTTGTGCGAATTCGTACTGGTGAACAGGACGAAGAGGCGATTTAACCGCATTCTTTGAAAAGAGAATAGTTTGAAAAGTTGGATTGCCTGAAAAAGTGATAACGGCACCAACATGGGTAATTAATCCACCTCTCAATAAGAGGTGGAATGCTGGCATACCGAGCTGTTTTAGCCGTTATCACTTATCACCGAATTTATGCTTTTCACTGAATTTATAAAAAACTGTGCGTAAATCCGGGTTAGATCACTTTATGTGGGCCAAAACATTCATAGTGAATATGTTGCTCGTTAATGCCCATTGTTATTAGCTGCTTGGCAATATGTTGCATGAAAGCCAACGGCCCACAGAAATAGAATTGCATCCCTTCAGCACTTATTGCATCTTTTACAAGAGACAGATCCATCAACCCGGCATGTTGATAATGTACACCATGTTGATCTTTATCTCTGGGTTCACGATACCAAACCTGAGAATTCAGCATCGGCATGGACTGGGCAATTTCTTTCACCTTATCGGCAAAGGCATGATAGCCACCATGTTCTGCCGCGTGAAACCAATTGATCACACTTTGGTGCTGCTGACCGTGTAAATATTGCAGCATACTCATCATCGGAGTTAATCCGACTCCCGCTGAAATGAGTGTAACAGGGGTATCAGGCCGGACATCAAGGAAGAAATCACCTTTTGGTGCAGATAGCGATATGATATCTCCTTCCTGTACTTTGTCGTGCATATGATTAGAAATTTTGCCATAAGGTTCCCGTTTAATGGCAATTTGATAATTGCTGCCATTTGGAGCCGCAGTTAATGAATATTGACGAATTTCGCGGTTTTCAAAGGTTGGATCTTCCAGATAGATACTCAAATATTGCCCCGGTTTGTAATCCGCGACTTTGTCATCATCAACGGGTACAAATTCAAAGCCGGTAATGATATCACTTTGCGGTTGTTTACGACTGACACGAAATTGACGTAAACCACGCCAACCTCCTGCCGAGGATTCGCTACCCTGATAAATTGCCTCTTCCCGATTGATAAAAATATCGGCCAATACATTGTAGGCTTTTTTCCAGGCATCAAGAACTTCATCAGCCGGATGAAATAGTTCATCAATTGTTGCCAGCAGATGTGTACCGACAATTTTATAGTGTTCCGGTTGGATATTTAGGCTCGTATGTTTATGCGCGATCTTTTCTACAGCCGGCAGAAGAGCAGATAAGTTATCAATATTAGAGGCATAAGCACAAAGAGCATTAAAAAGGGCTTCACGCTGATCGCCGTTGGTCTGATGGCTCATGTTAAAAATGTCTTTTAATTCAGGATCGTGTCTGAACATGCGTTCATAAAAATGAGCAGTTAACTTTGGCCCGGTGGAAACAATCAAAGGAATAGTGGACTTTATAGTTGCGATAATTTGGTTATCTAACATTTATGGTCTCCTGAATTTTTCTTGAATAATGCTTAGGAATATAAGATGTATTTTAAATGCAACTTATATCATTGAGGAATACATTAAAGTAAGAAAAAGATATTATCTTGATTTAAGTCAAAAACTCAGAATTTGTATTGAAGCAAGAAGATTTGACTGGAATCACAAAGAACAACAATAAATTTAAAGCGTGTAATCAGGATAGCAGGGCATCCTGCTACAGGCGCTGAAGCAATCGTTTGCGTAAAATCTCTTGTCAAGACTATCTCATTTGATAAAAAGAGTTTACACTGTGTCAAATTCTGGCCCTCAGGGGTATTTTTTAGAGATGTAGCTGAGTCAGGAGAACCTAATGTTAAAGCGTGAAATGAATATTGCGAATTACGATCCCGAACTGTGGCAAGCGATGGAACAGGAGGTTTGTCGTCAGGAAGAACATATTGAATTGATTGCTTCTGAAAACTACACCAGTCCAAGAGTTATGCAGGCTCAAGGATCTCAGCTCACTAACAAGTATGCGGAAGGTTATCCGGGTAAACGCTACTATGGTGGTTGTGAATATGTTGATATAGTTGAACAATTGGCAATTGACCGAGCAAAGGAATTGTTTGGTGCAGATTATGCTAACGTCCAACCCCACTCAGGCTCTCAGGCAAATGCTGCGGTGTATATGACGCTGTTGCAACCAGGTGACACTGTTTTAGGGATGAATCTGGCACATGGTGGCCATCTGACTCACGGCTCTCCGGTTAACTTCTCAGGTAAACTGTATAACGTTGTTCCTTATGGCATTGATGAGAAAGGAAAAATTGATTACGAAGATATTCGTAACCAAGCGCTGAAACATCAACCTAAAATGATCATTGGTGGTTTCTCTGCCTATTCTGGTGTGGTTGATTGGGCGAAAATGCGTGAAATTGCTGATGAAATCGGTGCATATCTGTTTGTTGATATGGCTCATGTTGCCGGATTGGTTGCTGCGGGAGTTTATCCAAACCCTGTTCCTCATGCACATGTTGTTACAACCACCACTCACAAGACTCTGGCAGGCCCACGCGGTGGTCTGATTCTGGCTAAAGGGGGTGATGAAGAGTTTTATAAGAAGTTGAACTCTGCTGTTTTCCCTGGTGGTCAGGGTGGCCCGCTGATGCATGTCATTGCCGGGAAAGCCGTTGCACTGAAAGAAGCAATGGAGCCGGAGTTCAAAATATATCAGCAGCAGGTTGCGAAAAATGCCAAAGAAATGGTAGATGTGTTTCTGCAACGTGGTTACAAAGTTGTTTCCGGCGGTACTGACAATCATCTGTTCCTGCTGGATTTGGTGGATAAAGATATTACAGGTAAAGAAGCGGATGCAGCATTAGGGCGTGCCAATATCACTGTTAACAAAAACAGCGTACCTAACGATCCTCGCAGTCCGTTTGTCACTTCGGGTATTCGCATTGGTACTCCAGCAATTACCCGCCGAGGTTTCAAAGAAGCAGAAACCCGTGAATTGGCCGGCTGGATATGTGATGTGTTGGATAACATCAATGACGAAGCCGTTATTGAAAGTGTTAAACAGAATGTGTTGGATATCTGTGCAAAATATCCGGTTTACGCATAATTGAGAATAAAGTACCGTCAATATTGAGCTTATACCCAAATAGATTTCAAGTTGCAGCCAATAAAGCTGTAGCCTGAAAGATGAAAGGTATATCAGGTAGCAAGCCCGACTCATAACGTTAGTTTTGAGCGGGTTTTTTGCATTAAAAAATGGGGGCATTTGGATGGTTGTTCCATCAACATTTTGGCTAGGATTAGGTTATTTCACTTATTTTTTTGCTTTTGGAATATTTTTACCTTTCTGGTCAGTTTGGTTACAGGGAGAAGATATTACTCCTTCTATGATCGGTATACTGTTAGCTATCGGGTTAGTTTCTCGTTTCCTTGGTAGTTTATTTATTTCTCCTACTGTTAAAGATCCTTCTAAGTTAATTAACGCATTAAGATTGCTATCCTTATTGGCTTTGGTCTTTGCTGTTAGCTTTTCCTTTAGTAGCCATTGGGTATGGGTTGTCCTTGTCATGATAGGTTTTAACCTGTTTTTTTCACCTTTGGTTCCTTTATCAGATGCTTTAGCGGGCACATGGCAAAAACAGTTTACTTTTGATTATGGCAAGGTACGTGTGTGGGGATCGATTGCCTTTATTATTAGCTCCTCTTTAGCGGGGATATTGATGTCAGCCAATGGCATCAATTTAGGCTCAGATTGCAGCATTTCCTTTGAAAAGATCAATAATTGGATTGGCATTAATTTATTTGGTCATCACAATATCATCCTTGTTTCCCTGATTTTCAGTGTTGCCGTTATGTTGCTGGGAATGATGCTAAGACCTTCTATTATGCCTGAGGGTAAAATTAAGGTAGAAAATATCAATACAGTATCATTCAAAAAATTGTTATCCGAAAAATCGGTATGGCAGTTTTTATTATGTGTGACATTGTTACAAGCTGCTCACGCTGGTTACTACAGCTTTGGCTCTATTTATTGGGAAAAGGCTGGTTATTCTGCATCAACTATCGGTTATCTCTGGTCATTGGGCGTTGTCGCAGAAGTTGTTGTTTTCACTTTTAGTAAACAGCTATTCCGGCACTGGAGTGCCCGTAGTCTTCTATTGCTCTCTGCCATTTGTGGGATTATTCGCTGGGGGTTAATGGGAACATTCACTGAATTGCCAGTTCTGATTATTATTCAGCTCCTGCATTGCGGAACTTTTACAGTCTGTCACTTAGCTGCCATGCGCTTTATCGGTGCCAGAAAAGAAAATGAAGTTATCCGTTTACAATCGGTTTATTCTGCATTAGCGATGGGGGGTGGTATTGCAGTTATGAGCGCAATAGGCGGTTTTTTGTATGAGCATATGGGAAGCGGTATCTATTGGGTGATGGCACTGGTTGCATTACCTGCAATTTTCTTACGGCCTAAAGTCGAAGCTCAAATACATTCATTGTGAAATGTATTCTTTGTGAAATACATTTATTGAGAAAAACATCCATTATCAATAAAATCGTAAATAAAAAAGGGCACCAATAAGTTTGTGCCCTGAAAGTAACATTGCTCAATTGGTTATTTTATAATTAACGTTTCAGTGCTTCAGTTAATTCTTCGCGCATTTCAGACAGCATGTCTTTAACAATACGTGGGCTGCCTGCAACGATGTTACCGGAACTGATATAGTTGTGACCACCAACGAAGTCAGTCACAATACAGCCAGATTCACGTACCAGCAGTTCACCCCCCATAAAATCCCATGGTTTCAGGCCGATTTCGAAAAAACCGTCAACACGTCCGGCGGCAACATAAGCCATATCCAGAGCCGCAGAACCAGTGCGACGAAAATCTGCACAGCGTTCAAATAATTTACCCAGTACATTCATGTAAGGGATAGCGTGTTGTTTGGCTTTGAATGGGAAACCAGTGGCAATGATAGTACCATCCAGATCACGAGCATTGGTACCACGCAAGCGGTAACCATTCAATTGAGCACCTTGACCACGGGTTGCGGTAAACAATTCATTACGCATTGGATCATAAACAACAGCCACTTCGGTGCGGCCTTTGATGCGCACAGCGATGGAAACAGCGAAATGAGGGAGACGTTTAATAAAGTTAGTGGTGCCATCCAGTGGATCGATCACCCATTGGAAATCGTCTTCTTCACCTAAATGCTCACCAGTTTCTTCGGTGATGATAGTGTGCTTAGGATAAGATTTACGGATAATATCAATGATCAGCTTTTCTGCTTCACGATCAACATTAGTGACGAAGTCATTACTGCCTTTTTGGCTTGCTTCGATAGCATCAGGAGTTTCATAACTTTTAGCAATGTAATTGCCGGCTTTACGCACAGCGCGTATAGCGATGTTTAGCATCGGATGCATGGGGTATCTTCCACCAGGATTTTAAAGAACGGGAAACAAATCGGCGCGTATTATAGCAGTAGTTCGTCAAAATGACTAATGCTGTGTTAAGATATTCGGCTCTTATACTGAAATTAAAAGCTGTCATGTTAGAGAACATCCGCATTATTCTGGTAGAAACTTCCCACACAGGCAATATGGGTTCAACTGCCAGAGCTATGAAAACAATGGGATTGACCAATCTTTATTTGGTCAACCCGCTCGTCCAACCTGATTCTCACGCCATTGCACTTTCAGCCGGTGCCAGTGATGTCATCGGTAATGCCACTATCGTGGATTCTCTGGATGAAGCATTGACTGGGTGTGAACTGGTTATTGGAACCAGTGCTCGTTCCCGAACACTTTCCTGGCCAATGGTTGAACCACGTGAGTGTGGTGAACACTGTGTCAAAACAGCTAAAAATTCACCGGTGGCTATTGTGTTTGGTCGTGAGCGTGTGGGGCTGACTAACGAAGAACTCCAGAAGTGTAACTATCATCTTTATATTCCGACTAACCCAGAATATGGTTCGTTGAATTTGGCCATGGCTGTTCAATTAGTCAGCTATGAGATTCGTATGGCACACCTTATTACTGAGGAAAAAGCGAATGCTGCCGATCATGAAGCTGAATACCCACCAGCTGAAGATATGGAACGTTTTTATCAGCATCTTGAACAGGTGCTAAGTCATTCCGGTTTTATTCGCAAAGCGCATCCTGGTCAGATAATGAACAAATTAAGACGCCTTTATACCCGCGCACGTCCGGAAATTCAGGAATTGAATATCCTGCGGGGTATTTTAACTTCTGTGGAAAAATGGGCTGGGAAATCATCGGAATCTGGCAGAAAATAGTCTCTATAATGGAGAATATGGGTGGTAACAGAATGAAAGACAACCAAATAATAGTTGAGTAAATTACTAGGTTAAATAGTTGACTAAAACACTCAGGAATGTCACAATTTTACCCATATTTCACCATGGAGTTTTTGTTATGAGACTGACATCAAAAGGACGTTATGCGGTAACTGCCATGTTAGATGTGGCATTGCATTCACAAGAAGGGCCAGTGCCATTAGCTGATATTTCTGAGCGTCAGGGAATTTCCCTTTCCTATCTTGAGCAGTTATTTTCTCGCCTACGTAAGAATGGTCTGGTTTCTAGCGTCCGTGGTCCAGGCGGTGGTTATTTATTAGGCAGAGATGCCGGTGAAATTTTCGTTGCCGAAGTGATTTCTGCTGTTGATGAATCCGTTGATGCAACTCGTTGTCAGGGCAGGGAAGGCTGCCAGGGTGGCGATCGCTGTCTGACCCATGCGCTTTGGCGTGATCTCAGTGATCGCATCACGAGTTTCCTGAACAGCATCAGCTTAGAAGAATTAGTGAATAATCAAGAAGTATTAGACGTTGCTGATCGTCAAGACAGCGATAAGCGCCGTACAGCTAATGGCAGGGTTCAGGAGATGATTAACATTAACCTGCGTGCTTAAAAAGCGGCAAACAGAAGTATTAAAAGAGTCTTACGGAGCATGTGAGCAATGAAATTACCCATTTATTTGGACTATTCAGCAACAACCCCAGTTGATCCGCGTATTGCTGAAAAGATGATGAACTATCTGACTATGGACGGGGTTTTTGGTAACCCTGCTTCTCGTTCACATCGTTTTGGCTGGCAAGCTGAAGAAGCGGTTGATATTGCACGTAATCAAATTGCTGATCTGGTTGGTGCTGATCCGCGTGAAATTGTATTTACTTCAGGTGCAACAGAATCAGATAACCTTGGTATTAAAGGTGCTGCAAAATTCTATCAGAAAAAAGGCAAACACATTATTACCAGCAAAACTGAACACAAAGCTGTTTTGGACACTTGCCGTCAGTTGGAACGCGAAGGTTTTGAGGTGACTTACCTTTCACCGATGAGTAATGGCATGATTGATCTGAAAGAGCTGGAAGCCACAATGCGTGATGATACGATTTTGGTTTCTATCATGCACGTCAACAACGAAATTGGCATTGTTCAGGACATCGTAACCATCGGTGAAATGTGCCGTAGTCGTGGTATTATTTTCCACGTTGACGCAACGCAAAGTGTTGGAAAATTGCCTATCGATCTCAGCAAACTGAAAGTTGATCTGATGTCTTTCTCTGCTCACAAACTATATGGCCCGATGGGTATTGGTGCTCTGTATGTTCGCCGTAAACCTCGTGTCCGCATTGAAGCACAGCAACATGGTGGCGGTCATGAGCGTGGTATGCGTTCCGGTACATTGCCTGTTCATCAGATAGTGGGAATGGGTGAAGCTTACCGCATTGCAAAAGAAGAATTGGAAGCTGAATCAGAACGTTTGCGTGGTTTGCGCCTGCGTTTATGGAACGGCATTAAAGATATTGAAGAAGTTTACCTGAATGGTGATTTGGAACTGGGTGCGCCACACATTCTGAATGTCAGCTTCAACTATGTTGAAGGTGAATCATTGATGATGTCGCTGAAAGATCTGGCAGTTTCTTCTGGCTCAGCATGTACTTCTGCGAGTCTGGAGCCTTCTTATGTTCTGCGTGCACTGGGCATGAATGATGAGCTGGCACACAGTTCTATTCGTTTCTCTTTGGGACGTTTTACCACAGAAGAAGAAATAGACTATGCAATCAAGTTGATTCACAACTCAATTGGTCGCCTGCGTGAACTTTCTCCATTGTGGGAAATGTTCAAACAGGGGGTGGATCTTAACACCATCGAATGGTCTCATCATTAATCAGACGGTTTCAGGAGTAACGATATGGCTTACAGCGACAAAGTAATTGATCACTATGAGAATCCACGTAATGTTGGATCATTTGACAATGAAGACCCTTCAGTAGGTAGTGGCATGGTTGGTGCACCCGCTTGTGGTGATGTCATGCGGCTGCAAATCAAGGTCAACGATGACGGTATCATCGAAGACGCACGTTTTAAAACTTATGGCTGTGGTTCTGCAATTGCCTCCAGCTCTCTTGTAACAGAGTGGATGAAAGGTAAATCACTGGAGCAGGCTGAAGCAATCAAAAATACGGAGATTGCTAACGAGCTGGAGCTGCCACCAGTGAAAATTCACTGTTCTATTCTGGCAGAGGATGCGATTAAAGCTGCAATTGCGGATTACAAGAGCAAACGCCAGGCTAAGTAATTCTTTTGGCTAAAAGAAAATAATTTGGTGGATATTGAAGCAATATCCACCTTTACTGGTTTTGAAGGTGATAATTTCCTAGATCATAGCTTCAAAGATCATAGTGTTAAAAGTGAGGTGTTGTATGTCAATTTCTTTGACAGAAAGTGCAGCCCGGCGTGTTTTAGCTTTTCTTGATAATCGTGGGAAAGGTGTTGGGTTGCGACTGGGAGTGAGAACTTCCGGCTGCTCTGGTATGGCATATGTGCTTGAATTTGCCGATGCAATTGATGATGAAGATCAGGTTTTTGAAGACAAGGGCGTGAAAGTTATCGTTGATGGTAAAAGCATTGTTTATCTTGATGGTACAGAGTTGGATTTTGTCAAAGAGGGCCTGAACGAAGGCTTTAAATTCAACAACCCCAATGTTTCCAGCGAATGCGGCTGTGGGGAAAGTTTTAACGTTTAACCCCCCTGCACTTTGCGAAACCAAGAGTAACTTATGGACTACTTTACTTTATTCGGGTTGCCTGCGCGTTATGCGATAGACCGCCAACAATTGGCGACCCGCTATCAGGAGTTGCAGCGTCAGTTTCATCCTGATCGTTTTGCCAATCAGCCAGAGCGCGAGAAAATGTTGGCACTTCAACAAGCAGCAACCATCAATAATGGTTATCAGACTCTGAAACATCCCCTGAAACGTGCAGAATATATGTTGTCTCAGCAAGGGTTCGATTTATCCAACGAACAGCATACGATGCAAGATACTGCTTTCCTGATGCAGCAATTAGAGTTGCGTGAAGAGCTTGATATTATTGAACATAGCGCAGAGCCAGATGTTGCATTAGCAGGTTTTTCATCTCGCTTGAACAAAATGATTAAAACTCGTAGCGAGCAGATGGAACAGCAACTGGATGCCGAACAATGGCCAATTGCAGCCGATACTGTCCGTAAGTTACGCTTTTTGGACAAATTGCAGCAGCAGGTCGAGCAATTGGAAGAACGATTGCTGGATGATTTTTAGCCGAATCGCTTTTTGGTGAATAACGCTTGCTGATTTAGCTATACCTTATGGATTTCAGGATGCAGCCAACGAAGCTGCAACTTGAAAGACGACCGGTATAAAGAGTTTTTATAGGGGCACACATGGCTTTATTACAAATCAGTGAACCTGGTTTATCTGTCGCACCACACCAGCGTCGTCTGGCGGCGGGGATTGATCTTGGCACAACACACTCCCTGGTTGCGACAATCCGTAGTGGTCAGGCTGAGACCTTAGCAGATAGTGAAAACCGTCACTTGCTTCCTTCTGTTGTACGATACCGAAAAGCACAATACCGCAAAGATGAAATTCAAGTTGGCTGGCAGGCACGCCAACAGGCGGCTTCTGATCCTGTTAATACTATAAGTTCCGTCAAACGTATGATGGGGCGTTCTCTGGCTGATATTCAACAACGTTATCCGAATCTCCCCTACCGGTTTCAGGCTAGTGAAAATGGGTTACCGTTAATTGATACTGTGGCAGGTCTGGTCGATCCTATTCAGGTTTCTTCTGAAATATTGAAATCGTTGGCGCAACGGGCAGAAGAAACCTTGGATGGTAAACTTGATGGCGTTGTCATCACTGTTCCTGCTTATTTTGATGATGCACAACGTCAGGGAACGAAAGATGCCGCACGTTTAGCGGGCTTACATGTCCTCCGTCTCTTAAATGAACCAACCGCAGCTGCTATTGCCTATGGACTTGATTCAGGTCAGGAAGGGGTTATTGCAGTTTATGACTTGGGTGGTGGAACATTTGATGTTTCTATCCTGCGTTTGAGTCGTGGCGTCTTTGAAGTGCTGGCAACAGGCGGAGATACAGCGCTTGGCGGCGATGATTTTGATCACCTGTTGGCAAACTGGATCCGTGGGCAGGCAGGCATCACTGATAATAGCCACGGCTTACAACGTCAATTGCTGGATATTGCGACACAAACCAAAATTGCCTTGAGTGATGCAGATTCAGTGACAGTCAACATTGCTGGCTGGCAAGGCAGTATTACCCGTGATGAATTAAATGAATTGATCACACCACTGGTTAAACGCACCTTAATGGCTTGCCGTCGGGCATTGAAAGATGCGGGTGTCACTACCGATGAAGTATTACAGGTTGTGATGGTAGGCGGTTCAACAAGAATACCACTCGTACGCAGTATGGTTGGTGAGTTTTTTGATCGCGAACCACTGACCTCTATCGATCCGGATAAAGTTGTCGCTGTTGGTGCGGCAATTCAGGCTGATATTTTGGTCGGTAATAAACCTGATAGTGAAATGTTGCTATTGGACGTTATTCCACTGTCACTGGGCCTTGAAACCATGGGCGGCCTGGTAGAAAAAGTGATCCCGCGCAATACCACTATCCCTGTCGCCAGAGCACAAAAGTTTACGACTTTTAAAGACGGGCAGAGTGCAATGAGCATCCATGTTGTTCAGGGGGAACGAGAGCTGGTGACAGATTGCCGTTCACTGGCACGTTTCACATTGCGTGGAATTCCTCCACTGCCGGCAGGTGGTGCTCATATTCGTGTTACTTTTCAGGTTGATGCTGATGGTTTGTTAAGTGTCAGTGCTCTGGAGAAATCGACGGGTGTTGAAGCTTCCATTCAGGTGAAACCTTCCTATGGTTTGTCCGATGAAGAAATTGCCCGAATGATCAAAGAGTCAATGACCAATGCGCAGGAAGATATTCAGGCGCGTAAGCTGGCTGAACAAAAAGTAGAAGCAGCACGAGTGCTGGAAAGTTTAACCAGTGCACTGGAAAAAGATGCTGATTTACTCAGTCAGGAAGAACATGCGGCAATTGATGCTGCCGTACAAGTATTAATTGAGAGTGCTCAGGGAACGTCTCCTGATGTGATTGAAAGTGCAATTAAACAATTGGACGAACAAACGCAGGAATTTGCCGCGCGTCGCATGGACACATCAATCCGCCGGGCTTTGGCGGGCCATTCTGTGGATGAGATTTAATTATGCCTAAAATTGTATTTTTACCTCATAACGAACTTTGCCCTGAAGGAGCAGTGTTGGAAGCTAAGGAAGGTGAATCGATTCTGGACGTTGCACTGCGTAATGGCATTGAAATAGAGCATGCTTGTGAAAAATCCTGTGCATGTACTACTTGTCATTGTATTGTCAGGGAAGGGTTTGACTCATTGGAAGAAAGCTCTGAAATGGAAGATGACATGCTGGACAAAGCATGGGGGCTGGAGCCTGAAAGTCGGTTAGGATGCCAGGCTAAAGTTGCTGATGAGGATTTGGTTGTTGAAATTCCTAAGTACACGATTAACCATGCACGTGAGCACTGATCTGAGAACTAACCAGGAGCACAGAAAATGAAATGGTCTGACAGCCGTGATATTGGCGAAGCACTGTACGATAAGTTCCCGGATTTAGATCCTAAGACAGTGCGTTTTACCGATATGCATCAATGGGTTTGTGAGCTGGATGGTTTTGATGATGATCCGGAAAAATCCAACGAAAAAATATTAGAAGCCATTTTGTTGGTTTGGTTGGATGAATTTGAGTAATGCAAATCAGTTACACAAACAATTAGTGCGAAAAAAAGTGCAAATTCACCAATTCTTGTTCAATCACTTGGCATAGTCTGCATTTAATGAAAAACTGGCAACTGCCAGTTTTTTTGCATTCATGGCCCTTGCTGTAAAAACAGTGAAAATAAAATAAGAAGAGAGAAGAAAATGACAAAGCACGCTATACCGGCGCAAATCATGCCGATAACTCTGTCTTATGAGCCAGCTAAAGCATGCTGGGGTGAAAAAGCGCTAATTAGTTCGAATGATCAGGGAATTACAATTCATTTATCAGACAGCCAGTCGGATATAAGTAGTAAATTGGCGGTTATCCAACGCGCAGGACGAAAAATTAATGGACAAGGTATTTCTAACGTCGCTTTGGCTGGCGATGGTTGGGATCTGGAAAAAAGCTGGGCATTCTGGCTGGGATTCCGGGCACCAAAGGGGCTACGTACTATTGAATGGCCGCAACTGAGTGCAGTGGAAAAACAAGAACTGGAGCACAGGATCAAATTCATCGACTGGGTGCGTGATACTACCAATATTCCAGCAGAAGAATTGGGGCCGGAGCAGCTTGCTCAGCGTGTCATTGATTTATTTAACGATGTAGCGGGAACTGCAATCAGTTACCGCATTATAAAAGGCGATGCTTTACATGAGCAGGGCTATGTTGGTGTACATACTGTCGGTCGTGGTTCCTGCCGTGTTCCTGTTTTTCTGGAACTAGATTTCAATCCATCGACAGATAAAAACCAACCTGTATTCGCTTGCTTAGTCGGTAAAGGTATTACCTTCGATTCAGGGGGATATAGCCTGAAACCTTCCAACTCCATGGATTCCATGAAATCTGACATGGGAGGTTCAGCGCTCCTGTCAGGGGCATTGGCACTGGCGATTGGCCGCGGCCTGAAACAGCGTGTAAAACTATTCTTGTGTATTGCTGATAACCTGGTCAGTGGCAATGCGTTCAAATTGGGCGATATTATTCGCTATCGTAATGGCAAAAGCGTTGAAGTCATGAACACTGATGCAGAAGGGCGTCTGGTACTGGCTGATGGCTTGATTGATGCCAGTGCGGAAAATGCGCCTCTTATCATTGATGCGGCGACATTGACTGGAGCAGCAAAAATTGCAGTAGGTAATGATTACCACTCTGTCCTCAGTTTTGATGATCAACTAGCGGCAGATTTATTGGCGGCAGCGGATGCAGAACATGAACAATTCTGGCGTCTGCCATTAGCCGAATTCCACCGTAATCAGTTGCCATCCAGCTTTGCTGATTTGAATAACATTGCGTCGCCTTCTCATTCAGCAGGAGCGAGCACTGCGGCTGCTTTCCTGTCTCATTTTGTAGAAAATTACAAAAAAGGCTGGGTACATATCGATTGTTCAGCGACCTACCGTAAATCTGCGGTTGAACAGTGGTCAGCCGGTGCGACAGGGTGTGGTGTGCGTACCATCGCCAACTTATTGCTGACAAAAGCAAAATAAGGATACAGTGTTTTTGGCGAGGTAGCTTGTAAGCCATCAGGTAATGTCAGGATTTTTATGCACAAAATGTTGTGACACCAAACTCATTTTAAGATCGCCTTTCTTATCTGGCCTCCCTTTTATGGGGAGGCTATGATTGAGAGTCTTTCAATGGTCGTTAACTTCAATTTGTTAACTTCAGTACAAATATGTGTTCGGAGATTTTCATGAGCTTGTCAAACGGGGTTGTTGCCTCTGAAATTGTGGTTCCGAGTGGAAGTCGTATTACTCTCAGCCAACCAGAAGAACCGCCCATTCAGCTTATTGAGGCTTTGAGTAATTTATTTAAGCAACATAAGCCAGTACGACGGGCATTTCTGGTTATGGTGCATGATAAAAAACAGGATGAAAAACCCAACCTGCTTATTGGGTTAGAAATGAATGGAGCATCCACAGATAATGACATTAATATGCTTATTCAGGCTGCTGGTGAAATAGCTTGTGAATATTTGAGTGAAGAGGAGTCGGTGGATTTTTGTTTGCTTGATGAAAAAAATAATGGGATTAGCCATTATCTGATCCAGCATACTCAGCCTTTTTATCAGCGGAAGTTAGGCAGTTGGCTGAGGGATACCATTCCTGTACTGAATCAGTAAATAAAAGTTAAGTTCTGTACCAACTCAGGGATTGTGTGATGATGAGTTTTGTCTGGCTTCTTTTTGTCATTTTCCTGCAATAAGCCAAAAATATTGCGAAAGACCTCGAAAATCTGAAATCACAGATTCCTAAATTGGATAAATATCTATAAAAATATTATCCCAAACCAGCTGGTAAACGATAAGGATTACGGTTATGCGTCAATATCAACTGAGGCAATGGACAGCAAGGAGAAAGCGCTTCATCACATTAATGGTTGCTACACTGTTTGCGTTTTTTGCGCTATGTACCCTATCTGGATGTGATCAATCCCAGGACAATGAAAATACGGGAAAATCAGAGAAACCGACAATTTCAACGGCACAAAGAACAACTGATACTGCAAAACGGGAACTTCAATCACCTGTACCTCAATTACAGCAACAACGTTATGCGGGTAAAGAAGTTACTATCTTAGATGCCTCAGAGTTGCAGTTGGATGGTGCCAGTGCAATGGTTGTGACGTTTTCTATTCCTTTACAGGTTGACCAGAATTTTTCTCAGAAAGTTCACTTGGTTGATGTGAAATCTGGAAAATTGGAGGGTGCCTGGGAACTGTCTGATAACCAGACGGAATTAAGGCTCCGTCATTTACCGCCTGATCGTGAGTTACAGTTAACTGTTGATGAAGGTTTAAAAGGCATTAATGGGCGTCAACTGGTAAGTCCCTATGAGAAAAAATTCCAGACTGCTCCCATTAAACCTACCGTTGGTTTTGCCAGCAAAGGGGTTCTTCTACCGAGTAAGACAGCAGAAGGTTTACCTGTTTTGGCACTCAATGTTGATCAGGTTGATGTCAACTTTTTCCGCATCAAAGAGACATCATTACCTGAATTCATCGCCGATTGGCAATACCGCAGTAGTATGGAATATTGGGATTCTGAAAATTTCCTGAAGCGTGCTGATTTAGTTTATACCGGGCGTTTTGACCTGAATCCGGCACCTAATACTCGTGAAAAACTATTATTGCCACTGAATGATATTAAAGTATTGCAAAAAAGTGGTGTTTATCTGGCTGTCATGCAGCAGGCCGGAAAATATACCTATAGTAATCCTGGTATGTTATTTACGCTGAGTGATATTGGCGTCTCAATGCACAGCTATCTGAATCGGATAGATGTTTTTGTACAATCATTGGAACAAGGCTCCAGCCTGGAAGGTGTTGAAATTCGTTTGCTGGATGCGGGGGGACAACTTCTGTCAAAAAACACGACAGACAATAATGGTCACACCACGCTGGAAAAAAATGCCAAGGCAAAATTATTGTTGGCGATCCAGGGCAATCAAACCAGTATTATCGATTTGTCATATCCTGCGTTGGATCTCTCTGAGTTTGATATCGGCGGCACACAAGGGTATAGCAAGCAGTTTTTTGTGTTTGGCCCAAGGGATCTTTATCGTCCTGGAGAAACGCTGATTGTGAATGGCTTGCTGCGAGATGCTGATGGCCGTTTGTTGAAGCCCCAACCTGTAAAAGTTGATGTATTGAAAGCGGATAATCAGGTTGTGCGCAGTTTTGTCTGGCAACCTGAAAATGGACTTTATCAGTATCGTTACCCGATCCCAAAAACCGCCGAAACAGGCATGTGGTCATTGCGTTTTGATTTAGGTGACAACACTCCGCGTTATTACAAATTTAATGTGGAAGATTTTATGCCCGAACGTATGGCATTGGAAATTAAGGGAAATAATGGCAATAGACCAGTATTGAAAGATAAAAGTGTTAATTTTGCCATAACTGGTCGTTACCTATATGGAGCACCAGCAGTTGAGAATCGGCTGCAAGGCCAATTGTTTATGCGTCCAGCTCGTGATGCGGTGGCGAAATTATCGGGATATGAGTTTGGCTCCTCGAAAGAAGAGGGATTGAACAGAACTCTGGATGAGTTCGACTTGACGTTAAATAGTGAAGGAAAAACGGTCATTTCTGTCGGTGATGATAATTGGAAATATATAACATCTCCGGTAAAAATTATCGTACAGGCCAGCTTGCTAGAATCTGGCGGACGTCCGGTGACACGTCGTGCTGAGCAAGCCGTTTGGCCAGCTGACAAGCTGGTTGGCATACGTCCGCTCTTCAATAAAAAATCTATTTATAATTACAGTACAGGCCGTGATGAAAATCGCTATAACGTTGATGAAAACTCACTGGCAGAGTTTGGCATCGTTTATGCGGATGCGGATGGTAAGAAATATGCCACAAATGATTTGAGAGCTCGCCTGATATATGAACGTCGGGATTATTACTGGCGTTGGTCAGACAGTAACGGTTGGGATTCGGGATATGACCAGAAAGATTTGGTGATGGCAGATGAGTCTGTCCAACTTGCGGAAAATGGTACAGCAAAAGTCAGTTTCCCGGTTGAATGGGGTTCTTACCGCATTGAAATAGTGGATCAGAAAAATCAGCTTGTAACCAGCCTGAACTTCTGGGCAGGTTATTCATGGCAGGATAATACGGATGGAACAGGTGCAATCCGTCCGGATCAAGTCAAACTCTCATTGGACAAACCCGCGTATAAACCAGGCGATAAAGTAAAACTGCATATGCTTGCACCACAGGCGGGTAAGGGCTACTTACTGCTGGAATCCAGTGATGGTCCGTTGTGGTGGCAGGAAATTGATGTTCCGGCAAAAGGTCTGGATATTGATATACCCATTAATTCATCGTGGGCTCGCCATGATTTGTATCTGACTGCGGTTGTTATACGGCCGGGAGATAAAAATCGTCAGGCAACATCGAAACGGGCAATTGGTGTATTGCATCTGCCGTTGATGGACGAAGGGCGTAAGCTGAATCTGACACTGAGTGCGCCAGATAAGATACGCCCGAATCAAGATCTTAAAATCAAAATCAAGGCAACACTTCAGAAGGGCAAAGACCAGCCAGTAAGTAAGGAATTGCCAAAGCAAGTTTATGTTCTGCTTTCTGCTGCTGATTCAGGTGTACTCAGTATTACTAACTTCAAGACTCCAGATCCTTATGAAGCATTCTTCGGGCGTAAACGTTATAGCGTTGATCAGTATGATGTTTATGGTCATTTAATTGAAACTGAAGGACGTAAAGCAAATTTACGCTTTGGTGGCGATGGTGATGAAAATACGCTCGAAAGGGGAGGCAAAAAACCACTGACAGAAGTCAATATCATTGCCGAACAAGTTAAACCAATTACCTTGAATGCTAATGGAGAAGGTGAAATTACCTTACCTATTCCTGATTTTAATGGTGAACTCCGGTTGATGGCACAAGCATGGAGTGATAACGAATTCGGATACAGTGAGCGTAAAGTTACAGTCGCTGCCCCGGTTGTTAGCCAGATGTCATTACCTCGTTTCATGGCAGGTGGCGATCAATCTCAGTTAGCATTGGATCTCACCAACTTAACTGAACAACCGCAAGTACTGACGCTCAATTTCACTACAAGCGGATTGATAAAGTTAGAGAATCCAGTAAGTAGAAAAATTATTTTGGAAACAGGAAAACGAACCACTATTCAAATTCCGGTCAAAGCAGATCATGGGTTTGGACAAGGGGAAATTTTCCTGACAATTGATGGATTGAATGTACCCAACGAAAAACTGCAACAGTATACAAGTAGCTGGAAAATTGCGGTTCGTCCGGCACATCCGGCTGCAACCATACAGTTTGATGATATTATCCGACAAGGCGAAGAGTGGCGGTTACCACAAGACACTATCGCTGATTTGATACCAGAAACACTGGAGGGGCAGCTCTTACTGACCAGCAGGCCACCACTGCAAATTGCACGTTATATTCGCGAATTATATGCTTACCCATATGGCTGTTTGGAGCAGACGATTAGTGGGCTTTACCCATCACTCTATTCCAATGAAGCTGAACTGAAAAAATTGGGTATCAATACACAAAGTGACGAAAAGCGGCGAGCAGCCATTGATACCGGTATTACCCACTTGCTGAGTATGCAGCGTCATGATGGCAGCTTTTCGTTATGGGATAGTAATGGCGAGGAAAAGTTCTGGCTGACGGCTTATGCGGCAGATTTCTTATTCCGTGCCAATCAGCAAGGTTACAGTATCCCGGCTGATGCCCTGAAGACTGCCAATAACCGACTTCTGCGTTACTTACAGGATAAAAATATTATCAACGATCGTTACAGCAGTGCACGCAGTAAAACACAATTTTCTGTACAGGCATATGCGGGTTTGGTCTTGGCAAGCCAGCAAAAAGCTCCATTAAGTGGTTTAAGACAACTCTATGAACAACGAGGGCAGGCTGGTAATGGTTTGTCTCTGGTACAGTTGGGGATCGCGCTGAAAATGATGGGAGATAATACTCGTGGTAATGAGGCGATTCGTTCAGGTGTGAATAAATCCCGTCAATCCGGTTATAGTCTGCATGATTATGGTAGCACAATCCGTGACAACGCCTTGATTGTTGCTCTATTGACTGAAAACAAGATAATGTTAAACGAGCGTGATGAAAAACTACTCGGTTTATCTAATGAGTTATCCGCGCATCGTTATTTCTCTACACAGGAAAGCAATGCCATCTATCTGGCTGGGCGCTATTTTATTGATGCTGACGAGCCGTCCTGGAATGCGGTCATTAGTCAGCAAATACCACCGATTAACCGTGATAGCGCATTAAATAATGCATTGACTGCGAAGCAGATCCTGAAAGGTATTGAAATCAGTAATCGTGGTGAGAGTACATTGTATTCACGTCTGAGTGTGGTGGGTTATCCATTGCATGTACCAAAACCTTATTCAAACATTCTGAATATTAAGCGTACCTATCTTGATTTGAATGGTGAAAATTATTATCCGGATCGTCTGAAAAGTGGTGAAATGATGGTCGTGAAATTGGAAATCAGTGCGACAGAACCTGTATCGGATGCGCTGGTTGTCGATTTATTGCCTGCCGGATTGGAAATTGAGAATCAAAATCTGGCGCATAGCAGTGCCAGCCTGAGTGAAAGCACTACTGCTCTGCAAAAGGCTATTAACGATATGCAGATGGCGAATATTCGTCATATCGAGTACCGCGATGATCGTTTTGTTGCTGCTGTCTCCGTTGAGCCTTATCGACCAGTCACCTTGCTCTATTTAGCCCGCGCAGTTGCACCGGGGGTTTATCAGGTGCCAGCACCACAAGTTGAATCTATGTATGTACCGGTTTGGCGAGCAGTAGGTGAAACGGAGGAAAGGTTGGAGGTTGTGCATTAATCACAAACCGGCCCTTATTTCCGATGAAATCCATAGGGTATATACCCTATGGATTTCAGTGGTTTTTTTGTAGCCAACAAAGAGGCAACCCGAAAGATGAAGGATATAAAGGCTGAATTTTATGGATACAGTTTTAATGAAAAGTTTCTTCCGCCGCATTTATCTGATCCCTCTGACAATTTTACTGATTCTGCCTCTTTCTCTATGGCTGGCTGATAAAATTTGGCCACTGCCATTAAAAAACGTCAAAATGGCACGTGTTGTCATCGGAGCAGATGGTTCACCACTATGGCGTTTTGCTGATAGTGAAGGAGTCTGGCGTTATCCCGTTACCTTGTCGCAAGTTTCTCCTGAATATATTCAGGCTCTGTTAGCCTATGAAGATCGTTGGTTTTACAAGCATCCCGGCATTAATCCCATCTCATTATTGCGGGCGGCCTGGCAGGATATACGTGCCGAAAAGATTGTATCAGGAGGCAGTACTATCTCAATGCAGGTTGCCCGTTTGATAGATCCCCATCCACGTACTGTTGCAGGGAAATTAAAACAGATTTGGCGCACCCTGCAATTAGAGTGGCATTATTCCAAAGATGAAATTTTGCAGATGTATTTAAACAGAGCACCATTTGGTGGCACATTGCAAGGCGTTGGAGCAGCAAGTTGGGCATATCTGGGAAAGCCCCCATCAAATCTTTCATCTGGTGAAGCGGCATTACTGGCGGTATTGCCACAAGCACCGAGTCGTTTAAGGCCGGATCGCTATCCGGAACGGGCTCAGGCTGCCCGTGATAAGGTATTGCAGCGATTGAAACGATATGGTGTTTGGTCAGCAGAAAAAGTAGCAGATATAGCAGAGGAAAATCTATGGCTTGCTCCCCGTCAGGTTCCTCAGCTTGCTCCATTGCTGGCAAGGAGAATGGTACAGGAAACTCAACAGGAAGTGATACAAACCACTATTGACACAGGATTGCAGCGTCAGTTGGAAGATTTGGTGCTCAACTGGAAATATCAACTGGCGGAAAAAACGTCTGTTGGCGTACTGGTGGTTGATCATACTGATATGACAGTCAAGGCTTACATTGGTTCGGTGGATTTTCAGGATAACAGTCGTTTCGGCCATGTCGATATGGTCAGTGCATGGCGTTCTCCGGGGTCTACACTAAAGCCTTTTTTGTATGCAATGGCTCTGGATGATGGATTAATTCACGCTGAATCTCTTTTGCAAGATGTTCCCCGCCGTTTTGATGATTATCGGCCGGGAAACTTCGATAGTGGGTTTAATGGGCCGGTTAGTGCCAGCGAAGCACTGGTACGTTCATTGAATTTACCCGCGGTACAGCTTCTTGAAGCGTATGGGGCTAAAAGGTTTACTGCTAATTTGCGCAATGTAGGTATGGTATTGCGTTTTCCATTGAGCAGTGAACCAAATCTGGCACTGATACTTGGTGGGACATCAGTTCGTATGGATCAACTGGTTTCTGTTTATAGTGCTTTTGCCCGTCAGGGGAAAGTCTCTCCGTTGCGCTTTACCCTACAGCAGAAGATCCGGGACAGACAACTGATTACGGCAGGTGCCGCCTGGATTGTCAGAAGGATTATGGCGGGAGAAAGTCGCCCATTGCCGGATAGCGTGTTGCCTGCTGAAGTACCATTAGCATGGAAAACAGGCACCAGTTATGGTTGTCGCGATGCGTGGGCCATTGGCCTGAATGCTCGTTACACCATAGGTGTTTGGGTGGGAAGACCGGATGGAACGCCAGTGGTAGGGCAATTTGGCTATGCTACAGCAATACCTATCATGAACCAGATTAATGGATTACTCATGAGAAATTTGTATTATGGTTCTCAGTATATTCCTGTTGATCCGAGGCCGGAAAGTGTCAGTCAGGCAGTTATCTGTTGGCCAGGTGGTACTGTACTTAAGAGAGACGATAATAATTGCCGCCAGCGCCATTTGAGTTGGGTTTTGGATAATACGCTCCCACCAACATTGCTGGCGGCGGAGCAGGAATCTATTTCAGGTATCAATGAACGGATATGGGAAGATAAAAATGGGCTGCGGGTTGCTTCTGATTGTCCTGATGCCAGACCTGAAACAATAGCTTTGTGGCCGATTGCATTGGAAGCATGGTTACCGGAAAAAGAGCGGCGTTTAAATCGGTTGCCGGCAATTAACCCTCAATGTCCTCCGATGAAAATAGATGAGGCACCATTATTGATTGTAGGTATCCGTGAGGGCGATATTCTAAAGCGTATTCCGGGGGAAAAGACGCTGGATTTGCGAATAGCAACACAAGGTGGTAGCGGGCAACAATGGTGGTTTTTGAATGGTGAGCAAGTTGCCGTGACTGAAAATAACCAGCAGTGGGTTAAGGTCTTATCTCATCCGGGGAAATATCAACTTAGTGTTTTAGATTTGAGTGGACAAATCAGTGTAATTAATTTTGTGGTGCAGTGATTAGGTAATGGCTTGTGATATTGAATAAATATTCTAATATAAACATGATGTTAATAGTGATTTTGGTTTTCAAATAATTTTACTGTTGTTTTGCTTCTATTGTTCTGCATTGAAAATATTGGAATTTAAAGACGGTTAGTCAATAAGTTTCAATCTGTTTATAGATGTTATGTCAAGTTCTCCAGTGAGGAAATAAAGATGAAAGTATTTTTATATGCTGTACTGTTGGGGTTATTTTATGCTCCGCTCTCTTTGGCTGATACACCAGCCAAAGAGGTTGGTAATAAAATAGCAAATAAAGAATCAGTGAAGCCCGGTGCATTGAAAAAATGTACATATTTATTGCCCGAAGGGCATAAATATACCTTTAGCATTATTGTTACATCTGATAAGACAACAAAAGACAGTAATGAGCAGTTTAAAGGGAAATTTGAAGTTTCTGATGAAACTAAGAAACCATTGGATGAGCAAAGACAAGAGCAGCTCAAGCCTTTTATTCAATGCGTGAAAGATACCGTTTTGTAATTGAGTACTGAAAACAGGCTTATCTCACATTGTCTTAAACTGAGTTATACAGTGAAAATGTGATTTGTGCTAAAAAATTATAATTTTCGCTAAGAAGATTTTAATAATATGTTGTGTTTCTTGTAGGCAAGCAGGAAGTCTCCTCCTATAATCAACGCCTATTTTTATTCCTGTCAGGAAAACAGGATAAATCTTGTCCTTCTGCCTTGTCAGAGGGAATTAAAATGAGTCATCGCTGAAAGTGCCAAAGAGGTTATCCAATGACGATTGAACGTACTTTTTCCATTATTAAGCCTAATGCTGTGAAGAAAGATGTTATCGGTTCCATCTATGCCCGTTTTGAAAGTGCTGGTTTTAAAATCATCGCGGCTAAAATGTTGCATTTAACACGTGAACAAGCAGAAGGTTTTTATGCTGAGCACAAAGGCCGCCCTTTCTTTGACGGCCTGATAGAATTTATGACATCTGGCCCAATTATGGTGCAGGTTCTGGAAGGTGAAAATGCAGTTCAGCGTCATCGTGATCTGATGGGGGCAACTAACCCGGACAATGCTCTGGCAGGTACTCTGCGTGCAGATTATGCAGATAGCTTTACTGAAAATGCTGTTCACGGTTCAGACTCTATTGAATCTGCAAGCCGTGAAATTGCTTATTTCTTCAGTGATGATGAAGTTTTTCCTCGCTACTGATACCACTGAATCTACCCAATAGATATCAAGTTACAGGAAAGGGGGCAATGAATGCCGCCAATCCTAAATACAGCTTGAAAAGGGATACTTTCAGTTACTCGTAGCATCTGTACAGTAAAGTTTGTACAATACCGCGCCCCGCTGATTTGATTTAGCGGGGCGTTTACTATTTTATACTTATATATGAAATGTATATCTTATATATCAATTTACGCTGAATACATCTTTCTGGATACATTCCCGGAATATATTCTTTAAAACAGTGTCTATTGAACTGGCAGTCACCGCATGAAAACTTAGTGCTGAAATAAAATCAGCACAGAGCCGAAAGTGTAACAACGAGGCGATGTAACAATGTCCCAACTTAACGCAACCGTACAATCTTCAACTTCCGCCACATCTTTCACACCAGATAAAACTTTTACACGAGATAAGACAAGCGGCAAAATTAATTTGCTTGACCTCAATCGTAAACAGATGCGTCAGTTTTTTGTTGAAATGGGGGAAAAACCTTTTCGTGCCGATCAGGTCATGAAATGGATTTACCACTATTGCTATGACGATTTTGAGCAAATGACAGACATCAACAAAGTGCTCAGAGCAAAACTACAACAAGTTGCTGAAATCAGTGCACCTGAAGTTGCGGAAGAACAGCGCTCTTCGGATGGTACTATTAAATGGGCGATTACTGTTGGTGATCAACAGGTTGAAACGGTTTATATCCCAGAAGATGATCGCGCAACACTGTGTGTCTCATCTCAGGTAGGGTGCGCTTTGGAATGTAAATTTTGCTCCACTGCGCAGCAGGGATTTAACCGTAACCTGCGGGTTTCTGAAATCATTGGTCAAGTTTGGCGTGCTGCTAAAATTATTGGTTCGCTGAAATCCAGTGGCCGTCGTCCAATCACCAATGTGGTTATGATGGGAATGGGGGAACCGCTGCTCAACTTAAACAATGTTGTGCCAGCTATGGAAATCATGATGGATGATTTTGGTTTTGGTCTGTCAAAACGTCGTGTAACTCTATCAACATCCGGTGTAGTACCTGCATTGGACAAATTGGGTGATATGATTGACGTTGCATTGGCAATTTCTCTCCATGCACCGACTGACGATATTCGTGACGAAATTGTCCCGATTAACCGCAAGTACAATATTGAAGAGTTTTTGGCAGGTGTCCGTCGTTATTTGACGAAATCCAATGCTAACCAGGGTCGGGTGACGGTGGAGTATGTGATGCTTGACCATGTCAATGACAGCGTGGAACAAGCACACCAATTGGCAGAATGCCTGAAAGATACACCAAGCAAGATCAATTTAATTCCATGGAACCCGTTTCCTGGTGCGCCTTATGGACGTAGTTCCAACAGCCGAATTGACCGTTTTGCGAAGGTTTTGATGGGATATGGTTTTACCACCATTGTGCGTAAAACAAGGGGAGATGATATTGACGCTGCCTGTGGACAGCTTGCTGGTGATGTCATTGATAGAACAAAGCGGACGTTGAAAAAACGTCTGGCAGGTGAACCTATTCAGGTAAAAACAGTCTAATTTTCTGTTTAATATTGGTAAATAGCTAAAAATTTGGCGAAGTTAGACATAGTTTGGCATATTCTGATAAATGAAAATAGTATGATACGGAAATCAATAATTTGGTCTATAGTTTGTTGTAGCTTGATGGCTGGCTGTGTGGCGCATCCTCAACGCCGTGCCCATCAAGTTGTTGCAGTAGATACTCGGTTACAGCTAGGGAAGGCGTATTTGGCAGAACGGAATTTACCGGCTGCCAAATTTCATTTTGAAAAAATTCTGCTGGTGGAACCTCGCCATCCAGAAGCGCATCTGGGGATGGCACTGCATGAACAATATGCAGGCCAGCCTGAATCAGCTGACCGGTATTATAGAATGGCAATGCAGTACGCGACGGGAAATGATACTGTAGTACGCCATTATTCCGTTTTTCTCTGTGAACAAAAGCGGTACGAAGAAGCTAAAAAGTTGTCCACGAAAAATAACACAAACTTATGTTATTGCAGTCAATGTTGATTGCAATAATACAGATTTTAATCAGTAGGTTGTGACAAATAATTTTCTGTGTTCGACGCAGTATGAAATGATTTCGCTACACAAATTAAGTTGGATGTTATATCAATTTAATTTGTGTAAATACTTTAAACCTGAACAGTACCAGTGTCCTTAGATAATGAAGACTGAAACTTACCCAGAAGAAGCCAATCTGACAGCAGGTCAGATCTTGCGTCAGGCTCGTGAAAAACTTGAGCTTTCTCAGCAAACTGTGGCAGATCGCTTGTGTCTTAAAGTGTCCACTGTTCGTGATATCGAAGAAGATAATGTCCCTGCCAATATCGTACCGACATTCTTCCGCGGTTATATTCGTGCCTATGCAAAACTTGTCCAAGTACCTGAATCTGAGCTTTTAACCAAGCTGGATGCACAAATGCCGAATAAGGCAGTAAAAACTTCTCCGATGCAGAGCTTTTCTGCCCAAAAAATACGTAAAAAGCGTGATGGCTGGCTGATGAAGGTAACATGGTTTGTGATAATCATATTATTGGGAATGACCGGCCTGTGGTGGTGGCAGAATTATAAGGCACAACAAAAAGAACTGGCTTCCATGACAGAGCAAACTGAGGCACAGCTACAAGCTGGTAATGCATTATCCAGTGCAAACTCTGCGCCCGCCAGTGCGCCGTCTTCAACAGGAAAAAATACGCTTGTACCATCAAATGATGCCGCTACCAACAGCAATGTTCCATCATCTTCCAGCGCTTCTGCGCCTGTAGCAACTGAGTCTAAAATTGTTCCATTACCGGGTAATCAACCCGCTGTGAATAATGTCTCCGGTAATACTGTGTCTGATAGCATTACTTCCGGTAACACTGTTGCCACGAACAATGTTGCTTCTACAAAGCAAAGTATTTCTACAAACC
The DNA here is from genome assembly GCF_003386665.1 of Xenorhabdus cabanillasii. Lineage (NCBI taxonomy): Bacteria > Pseudomonadati > Pseudomonadota > Gammaproteobacteria > Enterobacterales > Morganellaceae > Xenorhabdus > Xenorhabdus cabanillasii. Next base: position 2,406,924 of record NZ_QTUB01000001.1, read on the forward strand.
AAGATATAGAGCATGCAGTATCAGCAACGGGCACAGCATCAAATTCTGTTGCTAGTTCTCCATCGACAGATATGAGTCGGATCAGTGCAGTGAACAGCAATGAACTGGTCATTAACTTTACTGGTGAATGTTGGTTAGATATCAAAGATGCCAAAGGAAAGAAACTGTTTAGCGGCACCAAAAATAGGGGCGATAGCCTAAAATTGTCAGGTACTTTACCTTACTCGCTACATATAGGTGCACCAGCTCAGGTTAATATAGAGTTTCAAGGGAACCACGTGGATCTTGATGAGTTTATTAAGAAAGGTTCCGCTGCCAGACTGACATTGCCATAAACTGACTCGCGGTTTGGGCGAATGTTGAACTGGGGTTCAGGTTCGCCTGCGTGTATTATTGAGCACAGCATGTTGTAATTTTTATAAGCAAAATACAGGGATGTAGGGGAGTAATGTAAAAATGCATAATGAATCACCGATAAAAAGACGTAAATCCACACGTATCTATGTTGGTAGTGTACCCATCGGGGATAATGCACCCATTGCGGTGCAGTCAATGACTAACACACGAACAACCGATATTGAAGCGACAGTCAATCAGATCAAATCGCTGGAGCGTGTAGGTGTTGATATTGTCCGTGTTTCGGTTCCAACCATGGATGCGGCGGAATCCTTCAAATCCATCAAACAGAAAGTCAATGTTCCGCTGGTTGCCGATATCCATTTTGATTACCGTATTGCTTTGAAAGTTGCGGAATATGGTGTTGACTGTCTGCGTATCAATCCCGGTAATATTGGTAACGAGGAACGTATTCGTCAGGTTGTGGATTGTGCCCGTCACAATAATATACCTATTCGTATTGGGGTGAATGGCGGCTCTTTAGAAAAAGATTTACAGGAAAAATATGGAGAGCCAACACCAGAAGCTTTGGTTGAATCCGCTATGCGCCATGTCGATATTCTTGACCGTCTTAACTTTGATCAGTTCAAAGTCAGTGTTAAGGCATCTGATGTGTTTCTGGCAGTAGGGGCTTACCGTTTACTGGCGCGAAAAATCGATCAACCTCTGCATTTGGGTATTACAGAAGCCGGCGGGGCTCGTGCAGGTGCGGTGAAATCTTCAATTGGTCTGGGTATTCTGTTATCCGAAGGGATTGGTGATACCTTGCGCATCTCCCTGGCTGCTGATCCGGTGGAAGAAGTTAAAGTCGGCTTTGATATACTGAAAGCATTACGCATTCGTTCAAGAGGCATCAACTTTATTGCCTGTCCGACCTGTTCTCGTCAGGAATTCGATGTTATCGGTACAGTGAATGCGCTTGAACAACGTCTTGAGGATTTGATCACACCAATGGATGTTTCCATCATTGGTTGTGTTGTAAATGGCCCCGGAGAAGCTGAAGTCTCAACATTGGGTGTGACTGGCGCAAAAACAAAAAGCGGTTTTTATGAAGATGGTGTTCGCCAAAAAGAGCGTCTCGATAATAATAATTTGATTGACCAGCTTGAAGCGAAAATCCGAGCCAAGGCAACTATTCTTGATGCCAATAACCGGATTAGTATTAATCAGCTTGATAAATAAGATACTGATACCGACTCATGTTATCAGAGTCGGTATTGTTTTGTTTGCTGATTGACCTTCGCGAATTGTTTTTCGCGAACTAACCATCATGAATTGAACCTTGCAAATATTCGCTTTTATAATCGACTCTATTGTATGTAGAAATATTAATAAGAGATAAAACATGGCAAAAAATATTCCGGCAATTCGTGGTATGAACGATTGCCTTCCTGCTGAAACAGCCATCTGGCAACGTGTTGAGTCTACTGTGAAACGTGTGTTGGCTGGTTATGGTTTCAGTGAAATTAGAACACCGATTGTAGAGCAGACCCCGTTATTCAAACGCGCAATTGGGGAAGTTACTGATGTTGTCGAAAAAGAGATGTACACATTCGATGACCGTAATGGAGAAAGTTTGACTTTGCGCCCGGAAAATACCGCAGGCTGTGTGCGTGCCGGTATTCAGCATGGTCTGCTGTACAATCAGGAACAACGTTTATGGTACATTGGCCCGATGTTCCGCTATGAGCGTCCACAAAAAGGTCGTTATCGTCAATTTCATCAATTAGGTGCAGAAGTGTTTGGTCTGCAAGGGCCGGATATTGACGCCGAAATGATCCTGATGACTGCACGTTGGTGGCGTGAATTGGGTATTGCCGAGCATGTGACACTCGAATTGAACTCGATTGGCTCTTTGGAAGCGCGTGCAAACTATCGTGAAGCACTGGTCGCATTCCTTGAGCAGCATAAAGAGAAACTGGACGAAGATTGCCTGCGCCGCATGTACACAAATCCATTGCGTGTGCTGGATTCTAAAAATCCTGACATTCAGGCTCTTCTTAATGACGCACCTGCCCTGTTTGATTACCTTGATGCAGAGTCAAAAGAGCACTTTGATGGCCTGTGCCAAATTCTGGATGCTGTGGGTATTCAATATCGTATCAACCAGCGTTTAGTCCGTGGTCTTGACTATTACAACCGCACGGTCTTCGAATGGGTGACTTCTGCATTGGGCGCGCAAGGCACTGTTTGTGCGGGAGGGCGCTACGATGGATTGGTTGAACAACTGGGCGGAAAAGCAACACCAGCAGTAGGTTTTGCAATGGGGATGGAGCGAATGATCCTGTTGGTTCAGGAAGTGAATCCTGAATTTGTTGCAGATCTCGCTATTGCAGATGTTTATCTCTCTTCCTTTGGTGAGGGTAGCCAACAGGCAGCATTGATTCTGGCGGAGAAAATCCGTAATGAATTGCCTGAATTACGCCTGATGACCAATCATGGTGGTGGTAACTTCAAGAAGCAGTTGGGACGTGCAGGTAAGCATGGTGCCAAAATTGCTTTACTCCTCGGAGAAGATGAAATTAGTACAGGTAATGTCACCGTGAAAGATTTACGTAATGGTGAGCAACAAACATTGCCACAACAAGCGATCGCAGTACGTTTGAGCGAACTGTTAGGCTAAGGAGAGACTCTGTGGAAGCCTATACCACTGAAACTGAACAAGTTGATGCAATAAAGCGTTTTTTTGTCAACAACGGTAAGTACATTGCTGTTGGCTTAGTATTGGGGATTGGGGCAATTGTTGGTTGGCGTTACTGGCAATCTCATCAAACAAACCAGCTACAGGATACCGCGGTACAATTCGAACAACTGAACAAATCACTGGCATCGGGTTCGAAAGAAAGCATTACTGCCGTAGAGAAATTCGCTAATGAAACGAATAACATCTACGGTGTGATGACGGATATGGAATTAGCAAAACACGCTGCTGATAAAAATGATTTGGCACAGGCAGAAAAATATTTGCTGGTGGCTTCAGGTAAAGCGAAAGATCAGAATATGGTGGACTTGTCCAATATTCGTCTGGCCCGGGTTCAGTTAGCAGAAGATAAAACTGATGCTGCATTGAAAACACTGGAGCAAGTTAAAAGTAAGGGATGGCAGTTAGTAGCTGAGGATATCCGTGGTGATATTCTGGCGAAGAAAGGGAACATTAAAGGTGCGCGTGAGGCATACTCCAATGGGCTAAACGCCCAGGGTTCTCAGGCTTTGAAATCAATGATTCAAATTAAACTAGATAACTTATCCAACTAAGGGAGCCAACTCTAATGCAACTGCGAAAAACACTCTTGGTTGGGCTGGTTGCTTCTGTTCTGCTGGCAGGTTGCTCAAGTGAACAGGATACAGTAATAATGTCCCCACTACCAAAGGTTGAAAATCAATTCAATCCGCGTGTAGTTTGGGATAAGTCGGTCGGCAATGGTGTTGGTCACTATTACTCTCACTTATCGCCGGCCTGGCAAGGTTCAACGGTTTATGTTGCTGATCGTCATGGTATCGTTAAAGCATTTGAGATAGACAGTGGTAAAGAGTTATGGTCAACGGATCTGTCTGAGAAAACAGGGTTGTTATCATCTCGTCTGCCGGCGCTACTGTCTGGTGGTCTGACTGTATCGGGTGATCGTCTGTATGTCGGTACAGAAAAAGCAAAAGTTATCGCATTGGATTCCACAAACGGTAAGGTTGAGTGGGAATCTCAGGTTGCCGGTGAAGCATTATCTCGTCCGGTCGTGAGTGATGGCCTTGTTCTGATCCACACCGGTAATGGCATGTTGCAGGCCCTGAATGAAAATGATGGTTCTGTTGCCTGGTCAATCAATATGGACACACCTCCGCTATCTGTCCGTGGTGAATCAGCACCAGCTATAGCATACGGAGCAGCAATTGTCGGTGGTGATAATGGCCGTATCAGTGCTGTTCTGCTTTCTCAGGGGCAGTTGATTTGGCAGCAGCGTATCTCTCAGGTGACAGGGACAACTGAAATCGATCGTCTGAATGATGTTGATATGACCCCGGTCATTTCTGATAATGTCATTTATGCTATTGCTTATAACGGCAACTTAGTGGCGATGGATATGCGTTCCGGCCAGATTATTTGGAAGCGTGATCTGGGCTCTGTGAATGATATGGTTGTGACCGACAACAATATTTTCATTGTTGATCAGGACGATCGGATTTTATCTTTGCGTAAGAGTGATGGGGTAACAATCTGGTCTCAAAACAATCTGTTACACCGTAATCTGACTGCACCAGAAATGTATAATGGCTATCTGGTTGTAGGTGATGGAGAAGGTTACCTGCACTGGTTAAGTATGGCTGATGGGCAATTTGTTGCTCAACATAAAGTCGATAGCTCTGGCCTTTTGAGTCGTCCTGTGATTGCCAGTGATAAGCTGATGGTACAGGCGAAGGACGGAGCGGTTTACCTGTACACTCGCTGATATGCTGATATACAGAAAACAGAAACAGAATTTGTTTTAATGCTATATACCAACCGATTTCAAGTTGCATCGCGATGGAAAGCAAAAGGTGATTTGAAAAATGGAGGGGATAGCGATACTCACACGGCTCCTGTGCTGACAGGGGCCGTGTCGTCTTTTTAGTATCTTGCGGTTGTGAGAAGAAAGATTTGGTAGTGACGAACTTCAAGTGGTTCTTTTTTTGCAGGATATCGATTTAAATCTAGTCATGAGGCATCAAAAAAATGATACCTGTCGTTGCGCTGGTTGGGCGCCCCAATGTCGGAAAATCTACCTTATTTAATCGTCTAACCCGAACCAGAGATGCGTTGGTAGCGGATTTCCCCGGTTTAACCCGAGACCGTAAATATGGACGGGCGGAAGTTGAAGGGCAAGAATTTATCATCGTTGATACAGGTGGTATTGATGGAACGGAAGAGGGCGTAGAAACACAAATGGCTGCGCAATCTCTGATGGCAATAGAAGAAGCAGATATCGTCCTGTTTATGGTCGATGCCAGATCCGGACTGATGCCTGCTGATCACGCGATTGCAAAACATTTGCGCAGCCGTGAAAAATCGACTTTCTTAGTCGCAAATAAAACTGATGGTATTGATATTGATATATCTATTGCCGAATTCTACTCTTTGGGACTAGGGGATATATATTCTATCGCGGCAGCTCATGGGCGTGGCGTGACTCAACTGATTGAGCGTGTATTGTTACCTTTTTCTGAGAAAGAAGAAGGCGCAGAAGAAATTGAATTAACGGAAGAAGAAGCTAATGCCGCTTACTGGGCTGAAATGGAACAGGCTGAATTAGTGGTTGAAGCTGAACAGGAAGAGGATTTTGATCCGACAACATTGCCACTGAAACTGGCTATTGTTGGGCGCCCGAATGTGGGCAAATCCACGCTGACCAACCGAATTCTGGGGGAAGAACGAGTCGTTGTTTTCGATATGCCGGGAACAACCCGTGATAGCATCTATATCCCAATGGAGCGTGATGGTCGTGAATATATCCTGATTGACACAGCGGGAGTTCGCAAACGTGGTAAGGTGACAGAAGTGGTGGAAAAGTTCTCTGTCATCAAAACACTTCAGGCCATTGAAGATGCAAACGTTGTGCTGCTGGTGGTTGATGCGCGCGAAGGCATTTCTGATCAGGATCTTTCCCTGCTTGGTTTTATTCTCAATAGCGGCCGTTCTTTAGTTATTGCGGTTAATAAATGGGATGGCATGAGTCAGGATGACAAAGATCACGTCAAAGATATGCTGGATCTGCGTTTAGGGTTTGTTGATTTTGCCCGTGTTCACTTTATTTCTGCATTACATGGCAGTGGCGTGGGTAATCTGTTTGATTCGATTCTGGAGGCTTATGAAAGTGCGACCCGTCGCATTAATACTTCCATGCTTACACGCATTATGCGTATGGCAGAAGAAGATCATCAGCCTCCGATGATACGTGGACGCAGGGTGAAAATGAAATACGCCCATGCCGGTGGGTACAACCCGCCTATTGTTGTGATTCATGGCAATCAGGTGACAGATTTACCTGATTCTTATAAGCGTTATTTAATGAATTACTTCCGCCGCTCTTTAAAAGTCATGGGAACGCCTATCCGTATTCAATTTAAAGAAGGGGCTAACCCTTATGCTGATAAGAAAAATACTTTGACTACTTCACAGCTTCGTAAGCGTAAACGTTTGATGGCGCATTTGAAAAAACGGTAAATAATTAAATAAACATTAATAAAATAAAGAGCTAGAAAATAGCTCTTTATTTTAGAAAGTGACTGATAATAAATATCTGAGCTTATTATTTCTTGGTTTATGCTCTGTTAATGTTAGATGGTTAATTATTTTTCTCTTTATCAACTTGAAGTTTATCTTTTGCTCGTAACGGAGGATTTGTAGCTGATTGTTTCATTAAACTCTTAACGTGATCTAATGTTCTTAGCACGTGTTCTTTATCATTCTCATCACAATTTTTTGCAATATGTTCCAGTAAATGGGGAGGAATTATACTGGGTTGATTTGTTACATTACACATAATATATCCAACTTGTTAGTTTGTTAGCCTGGTGTCTGTGGTCTATCTTTTCTAGCTTAAATATTAGCCAAAATAACCATATCAGTCACTAACAAAAATGTAAATTTTTACCCTCTCATTTTATAAGTTGTATGTGTGACAAGTGGATGAAATATCTGGTGATATATTATTGAGAAAATTTATCTAATTAAATCAGAAAATAAATTCATTCAGCAAAGATGTGATGAAAAAACATGATGATATGGGAGGCATAAAAATATATGGAAATAAAAGCAGGGTTTTCCCTAACCCTCAGGTTAAAAATATTATTTTTTATTGTTAGCGAATAACACCTACTTGGCTCCATGCGTCAGTAACAAAATTTGAAATGCGTTTGCCAAAGAGTTTGTATGCATTATCAACGGTTAAGTTAGCAAAATCATTAAAATTTGCTTTATTAGATAATCGCCTGTCTGTTAGTGTTTCATACCAGATTTTGCCTGCCCGCTCCCATGAATACCCTCCGAGCTCAACTGCCAGTAGGTAGAATGCTTTGTTTGGAATACCCGAATATTTATGAACACCACCATTATCATTTGACAGAGGAAGTTCCTGATATTGATTCATGTGCCCAATCTGATCATCGTGTGAATATGCACTTCCCGGATATTTAAGTGAACGTAAAGCAATATTGGGATCATTATAAGGGTTAATTTTAGGCCCGAATATTCCCTGGCCTATCAGCCAATCAGATTCATTGGCTTTCTGGTTATTGGTAAATTGTTTTACCATCACACCAAATACATCTGAAATAGACTCATTAAGTGCACCAGATTGATAGGCATAATCGAGATCTGCTTCATATTGAGTGACACCATGTGTTAATTCATGTGCTGTGATATCAATACAAGATGTAAAACGATTAAAATACAGTTTCATTCCATCACCAAAAACCATTTGGTTATTTGCCCAAAATGCATTTGCATAGCCTTCTAGATAATGTACTGTAGCAACTAATTTGAGTCCTTTATTATCTATTGAATCACGACCAAAAATTTCTTTATAAAAATTATAAGTGTTGCCGAGATGTTCGTAAGCTTCATTGACGGATATATCTCTGCTTTCAGGAGTGTCCTCAAATCGAATTATTTTAGTGCCTGGGTATAAATCTGTGTTTTCGGCATCGTATATTGCTCTGTTTAACTTTTTATCAGAACCTGGATTATATTTTAAAGATAGATTCCCCATTGCGGTGTAATTATTTATCAGATTGTAAGTATGATCTAATGTTTTTAAGAGAGATGGCTTATCCTGTTCATCACAAATTTTAATTATATATTCAAATAAGTTTGGAGGAATAATGCTGTGTGTTTTATTTTTGCACATAATAATACCCCGGTTTATTTTTTGAATGTTGTATATTTTTTGGGACCCCATTTAAATTATTAGCCTAATTTACGAGGTTTTCTACTAACTAAATGCTTTTTTTCTCTTCAAAATGCATTAATTTATAAATATAAAAAAGGGCCAAAACAGGCCCTTTTTTTTAGTTTAATGATAAATTTGGTTTTATTTTAGAGATGCTTGTTTGATATTATATTAATATCTTTATTGATCATCGTCTGGCAAAAGTACACCTACTTTATTCCAGCATTCATTGGTGATGAGAGAGACTTTTTTGCCAAATAACTTTTCTGCATTGTCAATCGTTAATGTGGCAAAATCATCAAACGTGGCATCTGAAGATAACCGGTCATCCAATAAAGTTTCATACCAGATTTTACCAGCCCGTTCCCATGAATAACCTCCCAGAGCAATTGCAAGCAGGTAAAATGCCCTGTTAGGGATACCTGAATATATATGAATACCTCCATTATCAACAAAAATCGGCAGTTCTTCATATTCATCCATGTGACCAACCTGCTTATCTTTAGGAAATGCTGAGCCTGGTTTTATAAATGAACGAAAAGCGATATCGGGCTTATTATCTGGATTGAATTTGGGCCCCAGTAGCCCTTTTCCCAATAGCCAGTCGGATTCTTCGGCTTTCTGGTTATTGGCATACTGTTTTACCATGATGCCAAACACATCTGAAATGGACTCATTCAGGGCACCAGATTGATAAGCATAATAGAGATTAACTTCATTCTGAATGATACCATGAGTTAATTCATGTGCTACAACATCAATCGCTGAGGTAAAGCGATTGAAATATTGCCCATCGCCATCACCAAAAACGATTTGTTTTCTGGACCAGAAGGCATTTAAGTAACGTTTACCATAATGCACTGTGGCAACTAACTTGAGTCCTTTGTTATCAAGTGAGTTTCGGCCAAAAATTTTGTTGTAGAATTCATAAGTTTTTCCAAGGTAATCATAAGCCTCATTGACAGCAATATCCTCACTTTCAGGCATACCTTCACTGCGGGCTAATTTTCCTCCGGGAAATTCTTCTTCCTGTTCTGCATCATAGATAATTCTATGCAGTTTTGTTTTTTCATCAGATTCAATATCAGAGTCCTGCTGTAAAATATCGTCTACAGCCGTGATATTCATTAAATCGTAGACATGATCTAACGTTTTTAATACGTACTGATTAGTACACTCATCACAATTATCAGAGATTTGCTCTAAGACAAATGGAGGGATTAAACTGTATCTATTAATTTCATAAGTATTCATAATTATTCCCCTATTTTGTCAGTGCTGTATTTGTTCTTTGGGCGCCCATTTGCATACTATCTATAATTTAAGTGATAGTCATTAGGGGGAATATTGACGTTTTATAGCAGGATATTGCTAATGAAAAATGATAAATAAATTTATTAGTCTATTGATATGAAAATTAGATTTGGATATTTAACTAAATTTTTTTGAATGGTGATGAATACCCCAGCGACATAGTTATTTATGTTTCTGGGGGTAATTCTGTATTGTTTTATTATATCCAATCTTTTTTTATCAGAAATGATGAGTATAATTCTGCTTCTGGAGAATGTGGTTCAGGAGAATAATTGTATTCCCAGCGAACCAGAGGAGGCATGGACATAAGTATAGATTCAGTTCGCCCACCACTTTGCAAACCGAATAATGTTCCTCTATCCCAAACTAAATTGAATTCGACGTAACGACCACGGCGATATAACTGAAACTGTCTTTCACGTTCTCCCCAACTGATATCCTTTCTTCTTTCGACAATAGGTAAATATGCAGTCAGGAAACCATGGCCTACAGTTTGTGTGAAATTAAAACAAGTATCAAAATCGGGAGTATTCAGGTCATCATAAAACAATCCACCGACACCACGTGGTTCATTACGATGTTTAATAAAGAAGTAATCATCACACCACTTTTTATATGTAGGATAAATATCATCACCAAAAGGCTGACATAATGTTTTGGCGACAGTATGCCAGTGAATAACATCTTCTTTAAAACCATAATAAGGCGTGAGATCAAACCCGCCACCGAACCACCAGACAGGCGTTTCACCTTCTTTTTCTGCAATGAAAAAACGTACGTTAGCGTGGCTGGTCGGAACATAAGGGTTCAGGGGATGAATAACAAGAGAAACCCCCAGGGCCTGATAGCTGCGGCCAGCCAATTCAGGACGGCGAGCAGTCGCTGAAGGAGGCAGAGAATCTCCTGTCACATGAGAAAAATTCACACCTGCTTGTTCAAAAATTTTGCCTGATTTCAAGACGCGACTGCGACCTCCACCGCCTTCTTCCCGTTGCCAGCACTCTTCCATGAAATGGGAATGACCATCAAGGTGTTCAAGTTGCTTACAGATTTCATCCTGTAATGAGAGGAAAAAATTCTTAACTTGAGATATATTAGGTATGTTCATGATTAAGGTGTAACCAATTGATATTAAATGAATAAGTATTGTTTTTAACCTGGGCTGTTTTCGTTTGTTTATATAATTGTTTATACATAGAACACTGAACGAGCCTATAAACAAAACATAAGATAAGAACAGTGTAAGAGAAAAGGAAGGAAAGGATAAGAGTGAATTTGTGTTCAATAAAGAAAGATTAGTACATAACATCACCGATAGTTGAAAGGGTGACGCGGGCACTGGTAGAAACATCCTACCAAGTGTTCTTAGCTCAGGAATGCGAAGCCCTGACCACTGGATTTTGCCAGTGGCGGAGCTACCTTAATGAATTGATTTATCAAATTCAATAAGTGAACCAGTAAAACAGCTTAACTTTTTGCGTTATATTCCATCAAACGTTTTAACTAGCTGTTGCTGTTCACTCAAGGTAAAGGCCAAAACTCATCATAGATACGATATGTAGGTCAATACATTTAAATACTCTACCTTATGAAAGGAGGGTGTTAATACAGTTTCTTGTTTGACGTCTGTGTCCAGATTCCGGAGAGTTCGATATGGAATCAGCAGCAGAGACTGTTATCTATACTCATTTAACTTCAAGATGCTGGTTTATGATGATTAATACTTATTTTAAATCAATGTAATACAAGTTATTCATCATGCATCTTCAGGTTTATTGAGTATATATTGCATGGCTGGAACAGCCAAAGATAAGAACAGGGGCGGATTGCCCCTGATTTTATCATTTATGAGGTTACTTCCTGTAATTGATAAGAAAATACCCTTCCTTTAGACGCAAATTCAGGAAGTTTTGGATAACTTGCCATATTTGACAAGTTGTTAATAATGGCGCCGTCTGATGCAAAAGCATTTAAAATTATACCCCTTGAATAAGGGGCAAATGCTATGTAAATATCATAGTTATCACCGGAGGTATTAACGGTTGCTAAACTAGTGGGAGCGCCAGTATTGGTTATGTACATCACGGCATTGATTCCGTGAGGTTTACTGTTTCCCGTTCTTAAGACTATATTTGCAATAGAGCATTGCCCAGGATATCCAATGTTGTACCCTGAGCCTCCTATTATGTTAATATTAATAGTGCTTGGTGTACTCAGCGTGGCCTCCATTGTGACCTCGGCAATTTTAACCCAAGCTGCGTCATGAGCTGTTAGGTGACCAGTATATTGTATACCTTGTACTGCGTTTTTTGCCCTCGTTACTGTCTCAGATAAACCAAGATTGTTCACAAATGCTTGTTTATCAGAAATATCCGCTCCATTTTGATTTTTAGCTAGCCTATTTTCGGCATTGGTATTGGCATCGATAGCATTCTGATTTGCGGTGGTTGCCAATACGTTGACTTTGCTGATATGAGAATCAGTTTCTGCTTTAGTATAGGCTCCAACATCCTCTGCTTTAAGGGTGATATCAGCGGATAGAGCATAGCCATTAACTTTACGTCCAATGGGAACTCGGTCACTGGTATTATTGTTTGCAGCATTGGCTAGATCATATGCCGCTTTCACTGCCTTTGGCGTTGCTGCCATAGTTTCGCTATTACTATCGACATCATTACTCAGGACAACAAATCCCTTATCTTGCAGTGTTGCATTTGGATGGTTGCGGCTCTGTGCGTGTTCTTCAATGGATTCTTTGACATATTTCGGAGTTGCAACAATAACCAGATTGCTATCTTCGGAAACAGGTGCATCAGGCTTCTTATCTTGCATAGTAATTCCCTCATTTAATCAACAATGCACATTGCGAAGTAATATGAAGGCGGTGGAATACTTCTCCGCCTGTGAACATCAATAAAATCAGCTCATCAATACTGGAGAGTACGGCTTGGCTAAATTCAGCTGGTTAATATTTGGTAAGTTGTATGCTTTGATAGCAGAATGGCACAAAATAACAGATGGTAAATAGTAAAATTTATCAAATAACTGATGACACTTAGTGCTATAAAGGTGATATATCCCAGAAAGTGCTTGTATTCTTTGCTGTACGTGGTTTTCACCGTACAGATCCGGCGCATGACCGACTCATCAGTCAGTTGCTGCATGATTTTATAGCCGCCCTTAGACGGAACACCCGTGGATAAGGAGCAGGCTTCGCCAGTCAGGACATAGTGGTGTAATTCGAGTAGTTTTTTCATGGTGTCTTATGGTTATTCATTTTCCTCAAAGACACTATTTAATACTATGAAAAATAATTAAAAAACCTCTAAACTTTAGAGGCTAAACAGGCGAAAACATAATGACAGAATATTTACAAATTTTTTCATTTACACAGTGATAAATCTTTTACATAGGTGGTTGGTGACATCCACGATAGTTTAGCACATGTCAGATAACCATCATTTTTTAACTTATAATCAACATAAAAAGAGATAGGAAAACCAATTATAAATGATGCAATCATCAACCTACTCAGATATTTAACAATTATCTTGTTAAATTTAGGTAGTCTATCAAATATAAAGAAAAAAATAGATCCTGATAAGGAGTAAAATATTATAGGGAAAGATAGAATGCTTATAATAACTGCACCGGAGAATGTTATTTCATCTTTCATTAATACTAATGAAACAGCAGATTTAATAATGAAGTACATCAGAAATGTAAGGAATAATAACAATATTATTCCACCCAAAATAGCGGTTTTAGCCATATCCATTGTTATGTTGCCGATAAAATCAGCTAAAGTATATCAGGATAGCGCCCAATGGTAAGGCGGTTTAGCTTTTACCATCAAGTCGATAGGTAAAAATCCAACTAATACCACCAACTTTGGATGCTTTTGCACTCAATCCAGTACCATCGGCAAAAAACTCAATATTATCCCTTTCTTTTCTGTGCAGGTTTTTAAGTTTTTTATCACTGAGCTCGTTTAGTTCGGCAGCCATGATCACCCAAGATATTTATACAAATGTTTATACGCAGTGTGCTGCAAGAGTAGGAAAACGTCAATAATCACTGGAACAATATACAGTTGGTTATGTTATTAATTATTTGATTTTTATATAAAAATAATAAACATGGACAAGCATAAAAACATTAAACTAATATATATTAGGTATATTCATTTCTGCTTTCATTCTGGTTAGTTTATGACGATAGGCAGTATACCTGTTAGTATCAATGAACGCATTTTCATATTGATTCCAAAATGAAAGTAGTGATTATTGTCATTGAACCAATTGCTTATTAAACAGGCTGACTAACTATGGAAATTAGGCTATTTCGGCAAGAAGATTTTGAAGCCGTTATCACACTTTGGGAGCGTTGTGATTTGATTAATTCTGGTGATGATCCAGAACTCGATATTGAGCGTAAATTAACTCATGATGCTGATTTATTTCTGGTTGCTGAAGTGACAGGAGAAGTCGTTGGTACAGTGATGGGAGGGTATGACGGGCACCGTGGTCATGCTTATTATTTAGGCGTTCATCCTGAATTTAGAGGCAGAGGAATTGCCAATGCTTTAGTTTCCCGCCTTGAAAAAAAATTATTGGCGAGAGGCTGCCCCGGTATTTTAATCATGGTTCCAGAGGAAAATGATGCAACAATTTGTATGTGTGAGAAAATGGAATATGATTATTGGGGGCAAGAGCACACCGTTTTTAATAAACGTTTAATTATTGATTAAATGTTAAAGGTAAGTGGCTGAGAAAGGTTATTTCATTCGGCCATTAACCCAATTTCATTTAAACGAATCTCTTTTAAAAAAATTTATTATTTTTCTGGCCGATTTTTTTATTAATTGATGAAATTTTCTCTGATATTTATTTTTTGTAATAAAGAGATCTTTTGACATTAAGAAAGAACGATGTCCGGTTACAGGAATAACCTTAACATTAATGACGCCATTTTTTTCTTTTGAAAAATAATAGTGATCGTGAATCGGTGATTCAGCCTTACTTTCGAGCACCCTACAATTCTGTGCGGAATAAGAGTTTGGAGCGTTTATTTGTTTATTTTCTCGTACTGTATGAGGGAGATTTTGCACGTATTTCTGTACCTGGTTGAAATTAGCCGGGGAAGCTAACTGATAGCATGGTATTTTTGCAATAGTATCTATTACCATAACTTCCGTTATAGCTGTAGAGTTTAAAAAAATCACAAATATCGTAATTATTGTGGCTACCATGAATCTTTGCCATTGATTTTAATGTTTTTTATAATCCAGTTGCGTTTTGGTATGATATCGACCTGTTTATAAACAATTGCACAATGATTTTTACAAAGTTGTGCTAAATAATTTGACCAGAAAATAAGGTAAAAAAAAGTAATGAAAAGATGTTTTATATTTAGTTTATTGTTTAAAAAGAGGGTTATGACAATCAGTGGCTTAATAAGTGGTTCATTATTATTGACTGCTTGTGCAGGAACATCTGAATTTTCATGGTCTTCCATATCACCTTTAAACTGGTTTTCGAGTCACTTCGAGGTATCTGACCAAGGTGTAGGAGGGATAAATCAGCAGACAGATATGAATTTATCTGCGATTCAACAAGGGCTGGAAGGCAAGTATCGCCTGCGTAATGGCATGGAAATGCAGCATGGAAAACTAGTCAATATCGTACAGGGAATGGAAGGTGATCAGGTCAAAATTGAATTATCTGGTTTGAATAATGGCAAGGTGGATCATATTGATATCCTGGATGAAAACATTAAGACAGTCTGGGGAACAAAAATCGGAATGCCTTTTTCTGAACTGTATGACAAAGCCTATGGTGCTTGTCAGCGTTCTGGCAGTTTAGCTATGCAATCGGCAGTTGTTTGTGCTGCACCACAAAGCCAGCATGTCAGCTATATATTTACGGGAGCATGGAATGGCCCAGAGGAGTTAATGCCTTCAGATGATGTACTAAGGACGTGGAAAATCTCTCGTATTATCTGGAAAGCTGAATGATAAATACAAAATAGAAAGTTTGGGGAAAAATTTTGCTGACGGTCATTTTTTAACACTATCTAACTGGGGAAAGCTGTAAAAAGTAGCGTTTTTTATAGCTTATCTCGTTTCATCATTTCTCATAAAAATTCGGTATATAAAACAGAGGGCAGTAACCTATCCTGTTATAAATATTCTGGATACAGTATGGAGCAATCGTTGTTAAATGGTGTGACAGATAAGGTGTTGAATGAAGACAGTGGTAAATAAAAAGATATGGAGCGGATTGTTTTCCGAATCACTATTTACTGTATTCCTTATAGGGAATTTCAACGCCTATATTTCCAGTGTAGATGTAGTCGCATTGCAGGAGCATTCTGGTGAAAACCCATGTCAACTCGGACAGTATGCCGGCTCAATCATTGATGGAAGGGCATGATCCATGTTTGTTGCATCCAGTAAACGTGTATTACCCGGATTTGGGTTGAGTTTGGGCTGTAGTCTTTTTTATACCTGCCTGATCCTGTTATTGCCATTGAGCGCTCTGGCCATACAACTTTCCAGTATGAGCTGGGCAGAATATTGGCAGGTGATTGCAAATCCTCAGGTTGTAGCAGCCTATCAGGTCACTTTGCTGGCTGCTGCAATTGCCAGTTTGTTCAATATGGTTTTTGGCATGTTAATGGCCTGGATACTAACCCGCTATCGTTTTCCCGGACGTAATCTGCTTGATGGATTGATGGATTTACCCTTTGCTTTACCGACAGCGGTTGCGGGGTTAACGCTGGCAACACTATTTTCTGCAACCGGATGGTATGGTTCCTGGCTTGGTAATTTTGATATTAAGGTTGCGAATACCTGGTTGGGTATTGCGGTTGCAATGGCATTCACCAGTCTGCCTTTCGTCGTCCGTACCGTTCAACCAGTACTCGAAGAGTTAGGCCCGGAATATGAGGAAGCAGCCCAGACATTGGGGGCAAGTCGCTGGCAGACGTTTAGGCAGGTGATCTTGCCGGAACTTTCACCTGCACTGATAGCGGGCACGGTACTTTCTTTCACGCGAAGTCTGGGGGAATTTGGTGCGGTCATTTTTATTGCAGGCAACATCGCGTGGCAAACTGAGGTGGTTTCCCTGATGATCTTTGTACGATTGCAAGAATTTGATTATCCGGCAGCCAGTGCGATTGCTTCAGTGATCCTGGCAGTATCACTGCTGTTGCTATTTAGCGTCAATTTATTGCAAAGCCGCTTTGGTAAACGGATCGGAGGGCAATAATGGCTGAATTTTTCGGATATACACTGATGCAGCGCTCCTCAATAAATTGGGGTAAATGGGTATTGATTAGTTCGGGGATAATCGTTTCCGTCTTGTTATTGGTAATTCCGATAGCGTGGATTTTTCTGACCGCTTTTTCACAAGGACTCGATATCCTCGCACAGAATCTTCTTGATCCCGATATGCTCCATGCCATCTGGTTAACCGTGCTGATTGCATTGATCACAGTACCCATCAATCTGATTTTTGGTGTGGTAACAGCGTGGCTGGTAACCCGGTTTCAGTTTCCCGGCCGGCAATTATTACTGACATTAATCGATATTCCATTTGCAGTTTCCCCTGTTGTAGCGGGATTACTTTATTTGTTGTTTTACGGTTCTAATGGCTGGATGGGTGAGTGGCTTGGGGCTTATGACATCCAGTTAATGTTTTCTTGGCCGGGTATGGTATTGGTTACGGTATTTGTGACATGCCCGTTTGTTGTCCGTGAATTGGTGCCGGTAATGTTAAGTCAGGGTAATCAGGAAGATGAAGCCGCAATATTATTGGGTGCTTCTGGCTGGAAGATGTTTTGGCGTGTGACATTGCCGAATATTCGCTGGGCATTGCTGTATGGCATTGTTTTGACTAATGCGCGAGCAATTGGTGAGTTCGGGGCTGTGTCTGTGGTATCAGGCGCGATCCGAGGAGAAACCTACACATTGCCTTTGCAGGTTGAACTGCTGTATCAGGATTACAACACTGTTGGCGCATTTGTGGCGGCGGCTTTATTGGCAGTGATGGCGATTATTACGCTGATTGTCAAAAGTGCTTTGCAGTGGCGTTTAAGCCGTCAGTAAGTGGGAGTCATAAGTGGAGGTCAATGGCAGAATATGAGTATTGAAATCAGCAAAATCAGTAAATCTTTTGGTCGGGTTCAAATACTGAATAATATTTCTCTGGATATTGAATCCGGTGAAATGGTTGCTCTGCTTGGCCCGTCAGGCTCCGGCAAGACGACGTTGTTGAGGATCATTGCAGGGCTTGAGCAGCAAAGTGCAGGGCAGTTGAAGTTTCATGGTCAGGATGTCAGCCAGGTACATGCAAAAGATCGGCGGGTGGGTTTTGTTTTTCAGCATTATGCCCTGTTTCGTCATATGAGCGTATTTGATAACGTTGCTTTTGGTCTGACGGTTCTTCCCCGTCGTCAGCGTCCCAGTGGAGAGACACTTCGCAGTAAGGTAATGTCTTTACTCGATATGGTTCAGTTATCTCATCTTGCAGATCGTTATCCATCACAACTTTCTGGTGGTCAAAAACAGCGAGTGGCTTTAGCAAGAGCATTGGCTGTTGAACCGCAAATTCTCTTATTAGATGAACCCTTCGGTGCTTTGGATGCTCAGGTTCGGATGGAATTGCGTCGTTGGTTACGTGAGTTGCATGAAGAATTAAAATTTACCAGCGTATTCGTCACTCATGATCAGGAAGAAGCAATGGAAGTGGCGGATCGGGTTGTGGTGATGAATCAAGGTGCTATAGAGCAGGTTGGTACTCCACAGCAAGTATGGAAAGAGCCGGAAAGCCGTTTTGTACTGGAATTTATGGGCGAAGTGAATCAGTTACACGGTGAGATCAAAGGCTCTCAGTTATGGATTGGCGGAAAAATTTTCCCATTGGAGGTGATGCCATTACATCAAGGGAGTGTTGATGTTTTCTTGCGTCCGTGGGAAATGAATCTCAGTACACAACAAACAGCATCTTGCCCTTTACCGGTTAAGATTGTGGAAGTGAGTCCACGAGGGCATTTTTCCCTGTTGTCTGTTCAGCCGATGGGGTGGGGAGAAGAGAGTTTGTCGGTTATCTGGCCGGATAATTCTTTGATTCCGGCGAGAGGAAGTCAATATTTTATTGGCGGAAAGAATGCTCGTTTGTATGAAGGTAATTCATCATTAAAGGTACTGAAACTCGCTGAATCCGCCTGATTTTTTATTACTCGCACAACCCTGGGTTTCCCCTGTTGTCTTGAAGGATACAGGGGGTTTTTTTGCTTAAGAGCTTGCGACAGTTTTCTGAATACGATTATTCTGTTGTTTATTCTCATACGATTCAGGTAGTACTGTGGCAAGCTTAGAAAAATTTATCGGTAATACCCCGTTGGTTAAATTACAACGAATTACTGAAGGAGTAAATGCGGAGATTTGGGTAAAACTGGAAGGCAACAATCCTGCTGGCTCTGTAAAAGACAGAGCAGCACTCTCAATGATCCAGCAAGCAGAACTACGGGGAGAAATCTCACCGGGAGATGTTCTTATTGAAGCAACGAGCGGCAACACAGGCATTGCGTTGGCGATGATTGCTGCGGTAAAGGGTTATCGGCTTAAGTTACTGATGCCTGAAAATATGAGCCATGAACGTCAGGCGTCTATGCAAGCTTACGGCGCTGAACTGATTCTGGTCAGCGAAGAGTTGGGAATGGAAGGTGCACGGGATTTGGCGCAGCAAATGGAGCTGAATGGTGAAGGAAAGGTTCTTGACCAGTTTAATAATCCTGATAACTCGCTGGCGCATTTCAAGACAACAGGGCCGGAAATTTGGCAGCAAACACAGGGACGTATTACCCACTTTGTCTCCAGTATGGGAACAACCGGTACTATTACAGGTGTGAGCCGCTATCTGAAATCTCAATCAAATGAGGTACAGACGACGGGGCTACAGCCAGCAGAAAACAGTCATATTCCCGGTATCCGCCGTTGGTCGCCTGCTTACATGCCGGGTATTTATCAGAAAGATCTGGTGGATCAAATCTTAGATATTACGCAACAAGAAGCAGAAGCAATGATGCGATTGCTGGCACAGAAAGAAGGAATTTTTTGTGGTGTTAGCTCTGGAGGTGCTGTTTCTGGAGCACTGCGCATTGCGGCTGAAAATCCAGGTGCAGTTATTGTTGCGATTATTTGTGATCGTGGAGACAGGTATTTGTCTACCGGGGTATTTAGTTAGCTCTTTTTTTATTTTTTACTTTCCTCTCCATACTCAAGCTGTAGTTTTGTTGACTATGCTACAGCTTGAAGTCGGCTGAACATCTTCCGTGCTCCATCAATAACCTCTTATCAGAAGAGCGAGAATTAACGATGGGATGGGTAGCTATATTAATTGCTCTTATTAATATTTATGTTATCCAAGAATGTATTTTTTCATTTGGATTAAGCTATAAGCTTCTTATTAAGAATAATTTAATGAATATTTTATATTATGGAAAAAGAGGTTCATTGTTATTAACCTGTTTTTAACTGTCTGATTTATTAAATGTATATTCTGAATTTTTATTATTTTGGGTGATTACATTCCCGTGCGGTAGCTATAAGGCCTTAAGTTTTATATTTAACCTGAAAATTAACCTATTACTTAAATCATCAAGATAAATATTACGAACCAAATTTCTATAAAATGAAACTTACAAAGGGGAGTCGTGATGAATATATCTGAACGTAAGACGTTATTATCTGAATATCTCTGTAAACTTTATTTGTGGTTATTTGGCGGAAATGTCCAGTAGTCTGCTTGCCTCTCAACTTATTTACTCCTCAGCGACAAAAGCCAAAGAACTCAGGGATGAAGATGCTCTTGAAAAAAATACTTCAGGCCAGACTTTTCGTATCACAGGAAGCGGGAGTGAGTACTGCAAAAGCAGTTCAGATCCATGGTGGTTACGGTTGTGATGAGATGAACGGTATCAGCCGGTTTTATCGCAATGCAAAAATTTTTCAGGTTGTTGAAGGAAGTAATGAATTGCAAAAAATGCTGCCTGGTAAGTAAATTTGTACTCAGTACAGCTATAACGCTGCACTGACTTATCCATAAAAGATCACCAATAAAAATATGCGGACTCTGTTTTTTTAATCAAAACGAGGGGTCACATCATGAATAATCGATCAATTTTTAGATTGGCCCGGTCACAACAGGCCATTTTTAAAATGGAGCTGTATAACCTCTCCGGGTATCAATTTTATTTTGGCGGGATCACGCGTTTACGAGGAGATATTTCTCTGGAGCGGATTGCGCGTGCTGCTGAACACGTCCGCAATACGCAAGATATTTTTCGCATCGGATTTATTAATAAAGCGTTGCATGGACAGCAAACAGAAAGTGAAGCATTGGCAACCGAAGCTACAGAAATGGAATGGTTCGGTATTCGACACGATCGCCCCCGGGCAGAAGTAGAGAAAGCCGATTTCAGCGAATATCCCAATCCTAAAGAAGAGTTTGAATGTTGGGTCGAGCGTCAGCTATTGGTGAAAGAGGATTTATCACTCACACCAGTGAAGATCTTTGCTGTACGTTTTCAGCCTGATCAATCAGGCTGGTTTTTAAAAGCTCACCATGCTGCGCTGGATGGGATAGGAGTGGCTATATTGCAGAGTCACCTGATCAAAGAATTGGAACAAGAAAACCCGGATTCAGCAATCAAACAAACCGAATCCTTTTTACTCTCCAATGCTGAGGAAGAACAAAATTATGAGTATTCCCGGCGTTTTGAAAGAGATGCTGCGTATTGGCAGGGGATTTTTGGAGAAACTTCGCCAACAGATGTCCGAAAAATATCCCGCCGTTATCCGATAGGTGATTATCGTGGAGCAGAACCACGCTCCATGCGGATAGAAGCAGCTGTGTCCCAATCGCAAAATGAGATATTATTCCGCTTTGAAAATAGTGGTGGTTCTATTTTCAGATTGTTTTTCACTGCGGTTGCTTATACGCAAATGGTGATTGAAGATAGCAACTGTGTGTTATTACAGGCACCTATTGGTAATCGCTGGAGCAGGGAAGAGAAACAGACTATCTCAATGGGAGTGGCACCTGTCTTGGTGCCTGTGTTTCGTCAGGATGGACAGACAGCCGCAGACTGTTACCAGATCCTGCAAAAACATTTGCAAAAAGCACTTATACACTCACGTTATGCGCCCGCGACCCGTTGGGGAGAATTAGCATCACCGGACTGGAAGCAGATCATTCCCGTTTTTGGTGTCTCTTACCAAACAGGTAAATTTCAGAAAACCAGCAGTTATACGGAAACAATAATTGAACACCGTCAGGCCGTCGAATCTCTGTTTGCTACCATCCATCTCCATGACCGTTTTGCAGATGGTTATTTGGCGATTGAAGCTGATTTCCGCAGAATATGGTCACCCGAACAATGTCATGCCTTTCTGCAAACTGTGCTTAATTATGCAGTAGATATTGCGGTTGAGGTTATGACACAAGAGCACACCGATCATCATCCGGAAGAGCATTATACCTCTGACGAATGTTCGGCAGAGCCAATAGGTGTTCATTTACTTAAAGCATTTGAATGTTATACGGATAACGCTTTATTTAGGCTAAACGGAGAAAATAGTGCGTTTACTTACCATGAGGGTTTACAGTGGATGCACCGTTTCAGTATGCGATTGCATGATATGCATACTGATAATAAACCTGTACTCATCCTGGGCAGACGTACCCCTGAAACAGTACTGGCTTATCTGGCATGTCTGATTAAAAACGTAACGGTTGTGCCTGTCTGCCCCACGACAACCCCGACAGAAAGACTATTAACTATCATCCGTAATTCCGGGGCTTCCCTGTGTATTTACACCGAAGCTGAGCAAAACTTAGCTGAGACACTGAATTTACCTTTGCTGCGGATTTCTTTGCATAAGGGAGATAGCGCTCAGAAAAGGATCATTCAGGAACAGATTGCCTCGACGTTGTATTCCTCAACATCGTATTCTGAAATTCAGCATACATCCTGTAATCCGGCTTATATTCTGTATACCTCCGGCTCGACGGGAGAACCGAAAGGCATTGCCATTTCTTCTGTTGCATTGGCTAACTATGCGCTGGCAGCGAAAGCAGCATATGCTGCTGAAATTCCATTTAACACGCCTCTGTTTACTTCCTTTGGGTTTGACCTGACGCAAACCGCTATCTTAGTGCCCGTTTTGTCAGGAGGATTTATCCAACCCCATGAACAAGATATTCGTGATAACCCTGAATTGTTACATACTCTGCTCACCGATGAATCTCTGACAGGTGTTAAATGCACACCATCCCATCTGTCTTTGTTGATCGAGCATGGTATATCCACCAGACAACACCCACTGACTTTTGTTGTCGGCGGTGAAAACCTGCCAGCTTCGTTGGTGAACAAAGCCCTGGATTGTTTGCCGTCAGGCAGTGAGATTATCAATGAATATGGGCCAACGGAGGCTACAGTTGGCTGCTGTATTTATTCAGTAAACAGTATTTATTCGATAAACAATGATTCTGCAAGCATTGAGGAAGAAAAAAACGCGCCTGCTCTTATTACGCCGATTGGTACAGCACTGGGTAAAGCAGAAATATCGATCAGGGATCGTTGGGGGCAAATTATGCCCCGTGGTTTTCGTGGGGAAATCTGGATTAGCGGGCCTGTACTGGCAGATGGCTATCTGAACGATAGCGTTCAGACAGAAGCAAAATTTGTGTTCAGTGCGGATAAACAATGCCGTTGGTATCGTACAGGGGATTTAGGGGTGCAGGATGAACAAGGCATATTCCACTGTATCGGGCGTATTGATGATGAGTTTAAAGTGCGTGGTCACCGGATCCATCCGGTGGAAATTGAAAAAGCCGTGGAAGATGTGCTGGCACAGTTTGGTCAATCAGAGGATCATAATCGGCAGTTAAAGGCATTGAAATTAGTCATTGATGAAGCCGCAGGCATAGCGGGTTATGAAACTATTGCCTTGTGCAGTAATCGACCAATCCCGCATGAAAGTCACCAATTCCAAAATAAATTAAAAGAAAAAATAGCTGAGTCCTGGTTGCCGAATCTGTATTGCACTGTGCAACCCTGGCCAATAAATGCTAACGGTAAGGTTGATATAGCGCTGCTTACCTCCGTTGCTGAAACTTACCGCAGGTCATTTATTGATGTTGCACAGTGTGTATTAACTGATAAACAGGCAGCCGATAAAAAAACACAGCAACAGGCCGAAAACTATAATCTGCCTTTATGGCTGGATGAGGAATTTCTCAGGCCAGTTTGGCCTCAGTCTGTGGATCTGACTGTTTCATTTCTTGAACTGGGAGGAGATTCGATCAAAGCAATTCGCCTTGTCGCATTATTAGCGAAAAGAGGCGTTAAACTAGAGATTAAGGAATTGCTGACTTTGACAGCATTAGGTGCAGTATTGGAAGCGGCCTGTGCTGAACAGCCAGTAGGCTGTACAACTGATGCCGCAGTACTGGAAAAGCCATTGAAATCAGAAGACGTATCGTAGGAGTTAATAGCCGCCAATTTAGCCAGTGTTCACTGGTATCAATAAATTTTTTTCCTGCGACATCGGCATTGACGGATATCGAATGAAAGCTGCAAAAAAACAGCAGTAATGTATTGATATCGTGGTCAATTATCTTGATGTGCTCTGTCAGATGTTTCATGTTTGCCCGTTGGTGCGGACAATGGTTGATGCAGGGTATTTGGGGGTATAACAGGTAATAGTTTTATAAGTATTAAGTTTTTTGTTTACCCATAAAAAAATCGCCCTGTTTTATCAGATATCGTTATTGCTTAACCCAATAAAACAGAGGCGATTCATATGCAGCTCATCAATGGCGTTGTTACTTTTTGATGCGCATGATGACAGATTCACCGACGGTCACAGCGCCATTCAATTTAGATAACTCCTTGATTTCATCCATGTTAGAAATAACAACAGGAGTTAAGGTTGACTTAGCTCTTTCCTCCAGAAATGCCAAATCAAATTCTAAAACCAGATCGCCTTTTTGCACACGCTGACCTTCTTCGGCAATACGTTTAAAGCCTTCGCCTTTCAGTTCAACGGTATCAATACCGAAATGAACAAACAGTTCTATCCCGCTGTCTGATTCGATAGAGAAAGCGTGATTAGTTTCGAAGATTTTACCAATGGTGCCATCAACAGGAGAAACAATCTTATTGCCTGTAGGTTTAATGGCGATACCATCACCTACAATTTTTTCAGCAAAAACAACATCTGGAACATCTTCGATATTAACTATCTCACCTGATAACGGGGCGATAATTTCAATACTGCCACTGTTTTTTTTATCATCTGAAACCAAAGATTTCAGCTTATCAAGCAGACCCATAAATCTTCTCCTAATTGTTTTAATGGGACCGTGTTCTGGCTAACGTGCTATTTTGGTTAACGTACTTAGCAGAGAGTTTTTTCTCTGATGAACGTGTCAACCAACTCTATCAATTCTTGTGCGGTTGGCTGAGTCAATGCTTGCTCTGCCAGTGCTTTTGCATCATCGTAATTTGCATTACGGATGATTTTCTTAATACTTGGAATTGATATTGCACTCATACTGAATTCATCCAATCCCATGCCTAAGAGCAATAGTGTAGCGCGTTCATCTCCAGCCAGCTCTCCACACATACCCGTCCATTTACCTTCTGCGTGTGAGGCATCAATAACCTGTTTGATAAGGCTCAACACTGCTGGTGACATTGGGTTATAAAGATGAGAGATCAGCTCATTACCACGGTCTACCGCAAGAGTATACTGAGTTAGATCGTTTGTCCCAATACTAAAAAAGTCAACTTCTTTTGCAAGATGTTTAGCAATGGTTGCAGCAGCAGGTGTTTCTACCATGATGCCGACTTCAATCGATTCATCAAACGCTTTATTTTCATTGCGTAATTGATCTTTGAGCAACATCAGTTCTGCTTTCAGCTCCCGGATTTCCTCAACTGAAATAATCATAGGGAACATGATGCGGAGTTTACCAAATGCGGACGCTCGCAGGATAGCACGCAATTGAGAATGTAAGATTTCTTTACGATCAAGACAAATTCGGATTGCACGCCAGCCAAGGAATGGGTTCTCCTCTTTGGGCAGGTTCATATAAGGCAGATCTTTATCACCACCGATATCCATAGTACGGATAATAACCGCCTGATTACCAACGGCTTCTGCGACTGCTTTATAGGCTTCAAATTGCTCTTCTTCAGTCGGCAGAGAATCACGATCCATAAACAAGAATTCAGTGCGGTATAAGCCTACGCCTTCTGCGCCGTTGCGCTCTGCCCCCGTAATATCGCGAACTGTACCGATATTGGCGCAAACTTCCACTTGATGACCATCCAGCGTGATAGCAGGCAGATCTTTCAGTTTTGCCAGCTCTGCTTTTTCTGACAAATATTCACTTTTGATTTTTTTTAGTTGTTCAATTTCGGAGTCAGATGGGTCTACGTAGATGTGATTATTGACAGCATCTAAGATAAGGTAATTGCCATTTTTTATTTGGGTTGTGGCATTGGTTGTACCCACAATTGCGGGTAATTCCAACGAACGTGCCATGATTGAGGTGTGAGATGTGCGGCCACCTAAGTCAGTAATGAAACCTAGCACTTTATCCAGATTAAGTTGTGCGGTTTCTGAAGGTGTTAAATCATTGGCAACCAGAATAACTTCTTCTGTGATAGAGCCTAAGTCAATAATCGGCATACCCAGAATATTTTTCAGCAGACGTTTACCAATATCACGAACATCGGCAGCACGTTCTTTCAAATATTCATCATCCAGCTCTTCCAGTGCTTTGGCCTGATCTTCGATCACTGAATAAACAGCGGCATCTGCTGTAGTCAGATTTTTCTTTATCAGAGTAATGATTTCCTGTTCCAGTTCCTCATCTTCCAGCAACATGATGTGGCCTTCGAAGATTTCAGCTTTTTCTGCCCCCAAATTTTTTTCTGCTGTATTTTTAATGATTTCTAATTGAGCAGAGGCTTTGTTGCGCCCTTGTTTAAAGCGTGAGATCTCTTGTTCGACTTGTTCAGGAATGATTTTTTTGTGATTGATAATAATGGGATCTTCTTTCAGTAATAATGCTTTACCGAAAGTAATACCTGGTGATACTAAGATGCCTGAAATCATATTATATGACCTTAACTGCGGGTGATTATATTTCTTCATTGCGCCTTCAGAGGGCAGGCTTTAAATATCCCCAGATTTTGTTTTTCTGGGGATAGAACTGGATGATATGAAATAGACTGGCTTTACAAGCGGATGATTATTCCAATTCACCCATCAGCTTAACTAAATGTTCAACAGCTTGTTGTTCATCTTCACCTTCAGCAGAGATTGTTACGACAGTTCCTTGAGTCAGTCCCAGCGTTTGCAACTTAAACAGACTTTTCGCACTGGCTGATTTGCCGCCGGAAGTAAGAGTGATATCAGAAGAAAAACCTTTTGCTTCTTTGACGAACTGTGCAGCAGGGCGGGTGTGAAGGCCATTTGGTGCAGTAATAGTAACTTCTTGCTGGAACATAGTATTTCCTCAATAACTTAAATTTCGTTGATAAGCCAAGAGAATGCTAAAACTAGTTTAGCTGGATTATTTCTGACTTGTACAACCGTTAAACCGATAATGATATGTACCTTTTTTTCTTTCAAGTTGTTTCATTGTTATTGGCGGCATTCATTTGCAACCTTGATACAACTCGAAATTTATTGGGTATAAAGTGTATTAAATCATTATCAAAAAATTAACACACTTGATGCTATTCAATTGTTGATTGAATGTTAACACATGCCAACCAAATATGAGTTGAACCCTTTGTGGTTGTCTGCGATTAATTTCGTGCATCAAAATAATTACTGGTTAAATACTAAAGCTACTTGAATAAATCATCTAGGAAAGTTTTAAACTTTGATCTGATGCACAAAAAAGCACCCTCGCGGTGCTTTTTTATCAAAAAAATTGAAAAAATAATGAGGTGATAAATTAGTCAGTGACCAAATCAGCAAACAGTGCTGTGCTCAGGTAACGTTCAGCAGAAGAAGGCAGGATGACAACAATATTTTTATTCTTGTATTCATCTTCCTGAGATAATTTGATGGCAGCGGCAACGGCAGCACCTGAAGAGATACCAGAAAGAATGCCTTCTTTTTCAGTGAGTTCGCGAGCAACTTTAATCGCTTCTTCATTGCTGATTTTAAACACACGGTCAACTAATGTTAAATCCAGGTTATCAGGGATAAAACCTGCGCCGATCCCCTGAATTTTGTGTGGGCCTGGTTTAAGTTCTTCGTCAGCAAGTTTTTGGCTGATCACAGGCGAATCTTCCGGCTCTACGGCAACAATAGTTACCTGTTTGCCCTGCGTATTTTTCAGATAACGGGCAACTCCAGTAATCGTGCCTCCTGTACCTACGCCGGCGACGAAAACATCGACATCACCATCGGTATCTTCCCAAATTTCTGGACCGGTGGTTTTTTCGTGAATTTCGGGGTTTGCTGGATTACTGAACTGTTGTAGCAGGACATAACGCTCCGGCGCGTTGTCATGGATCTCATTCGCTTTATCGATAGCCCCTTTCATGCCTTTAGCACCTTCGGTTAACACTAAGTTAGCCCCCAGAGCTCCTAGCAGCTTACGGCGTTCTAAGCTCATAGTTTCCGGCATAGTTAATGTCAGTTTATAGCCGCGGGCTGCTGCGACATAAGCAAGTGCGATACCTGTATTACCGCTGGTTGGTTCAATAAGTTCTTTGCCTTTTGTCAAAATGCCACGTTTCTCTGCATCCCAAATCATGTTGGCGCCAATACGGCATTTCACACTGAAACTTGGATTACGAGACTCTACTTTTGCCAGAATGCGACCATTCCCGAAATTTTTTAAGCGTACAAGTGGAGTGTGACCGATGGTTAACGAATTATCTTCATAAATTTTGCTCATTGTCCGATTGCCCCTAAGATACTCTTAAATTCTGATTAATTAACCATACGCGAACATCTTATTAATGGAAATAAGGTTTAAATCTATTCTTATTATATAAAAGAATATTTAGTAATTTATTGTATTACTCCCCTGTATTTTCATTCTATTTCATTATTCCTGTGTATTTTTGTATTGGTAATTATTGGTGAGGGGAATGGTTATCCATAACATGCTGAGCGTGATAACGGTCAACCCACATAGCGGTAGCGCCACAGACGGCAACAGGCATAATAAACAGATTAATGATCGGGATCATAGTTAATACACTGACTGCGGCTCCAAACTGGAGATTGTCAATTTTGTCTTGCCGTAGGGTATTACGCATATTGGCAAAGCTGACTTTATGGTTATCAAACGGGTAATCACAGTATTGGATGGCCAGCATCCATGCACTGAAAATAAACCAGATAACCGGAGCCGCAGTCTGCCCGATACCCGGAATAAAATACAACAATAAGAGGGCAATAGCGCGAGGAATATAGTAGAGAATTTTAACTATTTCACGTTTCAGAATACGGGGAGTATCTTTTATTAGGTCAAGAACACCGGTATCCGGCGCAGGGATACCCGTCAGCTGAGACTCTAATTTTTCTGCTAATAATCCATTAAACGGAGAAGCAATAAAATTCGCTAATATACTGAAAAGATAGGTAAAAATTAGTAGCACAAAAATAACAGCCAGTGGCCACAACAAATAACTGAGCCATTGTATCCAATCTGGTACTTTATCGAGCGCCCATTGTATCCAGCCATCCAGCCTCTGGTATAACCACCAGAAAGAGCTGCCGAATAGTAAGATATTCGCCAGTAGAGGCAATAAAACGAATCTCTTGATGCCAGGGCGGGTTATTAAATACCAACCTTGTACAATATAATGAAATCCGCCTAAATGTTTTGGCAATTTTTTCGAATTCGTCATATTTTCTTATTCTCTCTTAGAGGATTGAGGCGGTATGATATAGGCAGGATTTTCCACTGACCAGTAGTTTTGTGTGTGAAAAACACTCGAAAAAACAGGAGATATCTCTCTTTATGATAAGAAAAGTCTGTAGAGGCTTGCACTTGTGCTATTTGACAAATACTCTTATCTAAAGAATATTCCGCCGTGGTGGCAATTAATTTAAACAACAGAGATAGCAATGATGCAGGATTTGCGTCTGATATTAATCGTTGTTGGTGCGATAGCCATAATAGCTTTGCTATTACATGGGTTGTGGACCAGCCGTAAAGAGCGTTCGTCACTCTTTCGTGATCGCCCAGTGAAACCTCATAAACAGGAGCGTCGGGAAGAGTTAGAGGATAATGATGTCGATGAGCTGTTTAATAATTCATCAAAATCACGTGTTCAGGAGCCAGTTAAATCTCGTCATGAACATCGTGAAGAGCCGATTATTGAGCGCGATTCACCTGATTTATCAGAAGTAACATCTGATGATGGAGTTGATCCTTTACTTTCAAAGCAACAACCTGAAGCGTCTGTGACAAAGGTGAAAGCTATTGATGAAAGTCAGAAAGAATCACAACTTGGCCTGTTTGGATCTGTTGAGAAAAATAGTGCAGAAGGTGCGGAAACAGAAGTTGTTCAGGAGCAGTCAAAGTCAGAAAATGCAACGAAAACTGAAACTGAGCAAACTAAAAAAGAAACCGTGTTGGTATTGCATGTAGCTGCTCATCACGGTCAGGAGTTAAATGGCGAAGTACTGCTTCAGAGCATTTTGCAATCAGGTTTCCGGTTTGGTGATATGAATATCTTCCATCGTCACTTAAACCCATCGGGTAGTGGTGCGGTGCTGTTCAGTTTGGCTAATATGGTTAAGCCGGGGTCATTTGATCCAGAACGTATGGTAGATTTCAGCACTCCGGGGATCTCAATGTTTATGCTCGTACCTTCCTATGGCGATTCTAATCAGAATTTCAAACTGATGTTGCAGGCAGCGCAACGTATTGCTTCTGATGTGGGTGGTGTGGTGTTAGATGCCGAGCGTAAAATGCTTACACCGCAAATGATCGAAACTTATAAGGCACGTATTCGTGATACGCTCAGTGCCCAGGAATAAATCCTCTTTTTAGTATTAAGCCCCCGCCTAGTCGGGGGTTTTTCATCTCTGGTGAGAAGTCATGAAAAATATTATTCAAACAATCAACGAACTAAGAACAACATTGCGCCATCATGAGTATTTGTATCATGTTATAGATGCGCCAGAGATCCCTGATGTGGAATATGATCGTTTAATGCGTGAGTTGCAATCACTGGAAGAACAGCATCCAGAGTTGGTTACAGCAGATTCTCCTACCCAACGGATCGGGGCAGCGCCATTAACCACATTTGAGCAGGTTCGTCATGAAATACCGATGTTATCTCTGGATAATGTATTCGACGAAGAAAGTTATCTGGCGTTTGATAAACGTGTTCGTGATCGTCTGAAAGACAATCGGGAATTGGCATTCTGTTGTGAACTTAAACTCGATGGTCTGGCTGTCAGCCTATTGTATGAAAATGGCGAATTGGTACAGGCTGCGACTCGTGGAGATGGTACGACAGGAGAAAATATTACCGCCAACATCCGTACAATTCGCGCGATTCCTCTGCGTTTGAAAGGAGACAATATTCCTGCACGTGTTGAGATTCGTGGTGAAGTCTTTATGAAGCAAGCGGGTTTTGAAAAACTCAATGAAGAAGCGCGCCGTACAGGTAATAAAGTATTTGCTAATCCTCGTAATGCAGCCGCGGGATCACTGCGCCAGCTCGACCCACGTATTACAGCTAAGCGTCCACTGACTTTTTATTGTTATGGCATCGGTGTGATTGAAGGTGGAAAGTTCGAAGGTAAAAAGTTGCCAGCAAGCCACTACGAGCGGCTGATGCAATTCAAACAATGGGGGCTGCCGGTTAGCGACAAAGTGAAATTATGTCAGGGAACCCAACAAGTATTGGATTTTTACCACGAGGTAGAACAACAGCGCCCGATTCTGGGTTTCGACATTGATGGTATTGTCATTAAAGTGGACTCCCTTGAGTTACAGGAAACATTGGGGTTTGTGGCCAGAGCTCCACGTTGGGCAACCGCATTTAAGTTTCCTGCACAAGAACAGATAACTATCGTACGTGATGTCGAATTTCAGGTAGGGCGCACAGGTGCGATTACACCAGTTGCACGTCTGGAGCCAGTACAGGTTGCAGGTGTAACGGTCAGTAACGCTACATTACACAATGCGGATGAAATTGAACGTCTGGGGCTGCGTATAGGAGATACCGTCATCATTCGCCGGGCAGGTGATGTGATTCCGCAAGTTGTTGGTGTGGTAAAGGAGCAAAGACCAACAGAAAGCCGGGAAGTGGCTTTCCCACAGCATTGTCCTGTTTGTGGTTCTGATATTGAACGTATTGAAGGCGAGGCTGTAGCGCGTTGTACAGGTGGCTTATTTTGTGGGGCACAACGTAAAGAAGCGCTGAGACACTTTGTTTCCCGTCGTGCGATGGATGTGGATGGGATGGGAGAGAAAATTATTGAACAGTTGGTTGATAAGGAATATGTCAAAACACCAGCCGATCTTTTCCGTTTGACCACAGGGCAATTAATCGGTCTTGAGCGAATGGGGCCAAAATCCGCTCAAAATGTGGTTAATGCTCTGGAAAAATCCAAGAAAACCACATTTGCCCGTTTCATCTATTCTTTAGGCATTCGTGAAGTTGGAGAAGCAACCGCGGCTAATTTAGTTGCACATTTTGGCACATTGGAAAAATTGCGTGCAGCAGATACGGAAGCATTAATTGCTGTACAAGATGTAGGTGGTGTAGTTGCCAGCCATGTAGTTAATTTCTTTAACGAATCGCATAACCAGGTAGTAATTGATGATCTCGTCAATAATATTGGTATCTGTTGGGAAACGGTGGAAGTACCGCAACCAGAGGAAACCGATAGCCCATTTGCGGGTAAGACTGTAGTTTTGACTGGCTCATTAAGCCGTTTATCCCGGGATGATGCTAAAGATAAATTAGTTGCGTTGGGTGCGAAAGTCACGGGCAGTGTTTCCAAGAAAACAGATTTGGTGATTGCGGGTGAGGCAGCAGGATCTAAATTAGTCAAAGCAACAGAATTAGGTATAACTGTGATTGATGAAGAAGAAATGCTTCGTCTTTTAGGTGAATAATAATAAATATCCCCTTTGTCTTTCAAGTTGCCCCTCTGTTGGCTGCGCTACTTTGTTACAACTACACCCCGGTCACATAGTAGTTTTCTATGCTCCCGGGGATTCATGAGAGTCTCCTGCCTCTCACCGGAGGCCAGCCTTTGGTTGGTAAATTCGTTCCCGACGAGTTTGTCATTCCCTTGCTGGCGCGGTGCAATTTGAAATCTATTGGGTATAGAAAAGAAAATTTTCAGGAAAGAAGTGCTATTGGGGTTCTTGATAATAAACCTTAATAGCGCCTTTAAATAAGATATTTTTGCATACATAGTAGCCACATTCCGGCTTAAAGTGTGATCAGGTTTGCTAAATAGGAATTTGTTGCCGCTCTATAGTAAATTAATGTGATAGTTATCGCTATTTATTATCGTATGTTGCAAAAATGCGATTATAAATTTGCACCTCGTCATGTTTGGAGTTTTTTTATGTCTCATATTTTTCATTTTGTTCTCGCTTTAGTGGTCATTGGCGGCTTGGCGATTTTTGCGAGTAATAACCGGAAAGATATTCGTATTCGTTATATTATTCAGTTACTTGCTATTGAACTTGTTCTGGCGTGGTTTTTTCTTAATTCTAATGCTGGATTAGGGATCGTCAAAGGGTTTGACAGCTTGTTTGTCCACCTGCTGTCTTATGCCGCGAAAGGTACTGGTTTTGTTTTTGGTGGTATGATTGAAGCAAATCTGGCATTTTTCTTCCTGAATGTACTTTGTCCTATCATCTTTATCTCTGCTTTGATCGGTATCCTGCAACATATAAAAATTCTACCAATTATCATTCGGGCAATGGGTACTGTGTTGTCCAAAGTTAATGGAATGGGAAAACTAGAATCGTTTAATGCGGTCAGCTCATTGATTCTGGGGCAATCAGAGAATTTTATTGCTTATAAAGATGTATTGAACAAAATGTCTGAGCGTCGGATGTACACAATGGCGGCAACAGCGATGTCTACGGTATCTATGTCTATCGTAGGTGCTTACATGACAATGCTGGAGGCAAAATATGTGGTAGCAGCCCTGATACTTAATATGTTCAGTACCTTTATCGTTCTGTCCCTTATCAACCCTTACTCTGTTGAAAGTGAAGGGGATATTCATATGAATAATCTGCATGAAGGGCAAAGTTTCTTTGAAATGCTGGGCGAGTACATTCTGGCTGGTTTCAAAGTCGCTTTGATTGTAGCGGCCATGCTGATTGGCTTTATTGCCTTGATTGCGGGTATCAACGCCGTTTTTGATATGGCATTTGGTATTTCTTTCCAGGAATGTCTGGGGTATGTTTTCTATCCATTTGCCTGGATCATTGGCATTCCCAGTGATGAAGCACTGAAAGTAGGTAGTATCATGGCGACTAAACTGGTTTCTAATGAATTTGTTGCAATGCAGAGTTTACAGGAAATTGCAGGTCAATTGAGTGAACATTCAAAAGGTATCCTGTCTGTATTCCTGGTTTCCTTTGCCAACTTCTCATCCATTGGTATTGTTGCCGGTGCTGTTAAAGGTCTGAATGAAAAACAGGGGAATACTGTCGCGCGTTTTGGCCTGAAATTGTTGTTTGGCTCAACATTGGTGAGTTTCCTGTCGGCTGCAATTACCGGGCTGGTAATGAATATTTAATTTTCTTAGCAATTTGAATTTTAGATAAAATGACTCAAGAGGTTGACATAATGAATAAAGAAAATCTGCTGGAGATCGCCAACACTGTCATGCCATTTGGTAAATACAAAGGACGGATGTTAATCGATCTTCCTGAAGAGTATTTACTTTGGTTTGCCCGTAAAGAGGGATTTCCACAAGGAAAATTGGGGGCATTAATGGAAATGACCCTTGCAATTAAAATTGAAGGGTTGGATTCATTGGTAAAACCATTGAAAAAAACTGACTAGCCGTAATTGCGGTCAAGTGGAGCTGTTGGTGCTGAAATATCAATCAGCGCGCCACTTTTATCTTTAATTAAAAGACGACGCTGACCATAGGGCAAATCACGTGGTGGTTCAACAAGTTCCAGAGTAAGTGTTTTGGCTTTTGAAAGATAGGGTTCAACATCCTTAACGACGAAAGTGATAATCAACCCCTGGCAAGGCTTTTGATATAGTTCTGGAATAAACTCACTTGTCCTTAAAAAAGCAGAAATTTTCCTATGTGCTCCAGAAGACATTGTTATAAACCAATCAGATTTGTATTCAATATTAAAATTCAATAGATTAGCAAATAAATTGCTTGTGCTTGCCAGATCATCAGTAAGAATGTTAGTTAACATATTGAGTTACCCATTACTTTTCAATTTTCTTTTGAACTTGAGATTTAATATCATTGAGAGTGTAATACAGTTTGTAAACAAACCCAAAACAAGCCCATACCAAAAGCCAGTTATTCCCATTCTTTCTGTGATGAAATCCGTTAGTCCTAATGTAAAACCAAGAGGTATCCCAACAAACCAGTAACCTAAAATGGGCACGTAGAATACTATTTTAGTCTCATGAAACCTTCGTAAGATACCTGATAATATGGAGTGTATAGAATCAAAAAGCTGAAAAAAGAATAAAAATATTGTGATACTGACAGCAATGTCTATGACAAGAGTATCTTTAGTGTACAAACTAATAATGAAACTGGCATATAGACAAAAAATAGCTACTAATATGAACGTGATCAATGTCCCGAATGTTAATGAGATCAGGCTAAACCGTAATGTTGATGGAAAATCTTTTTTAGCATTTAAGTAGCTGATTTTTACTGTTGTAACAGAGGAGAACCCACCACCTATGGTGAGTATTATGGCAGATATAATAAACATGATATTACTTGCTGCAATATACACAGGGCCTAGAGTAGCAATGCCAAGTGAAATAATATTGATGAATATCATTTTAACAAAAAGTGCCAGTCCACTTGGTATACCGATTGAAAACAATCTTTTCAGTTCTGAATTGAAGTTAAGGGATAACTTAAATCTGTATTTTTTTATATTCTTTCTTTTTTAAAAAGTAGACAATAAGTAAAATAGCACTGAGATTATTAATAACTGCGGTTGTGATACCGGCACCTACTCCCCCCATTTCTGGCATACCAAGTTTACCAAAGATGAAGATATAGTTGAGTGGTATGTTAATAATGAAAGCAAAACCAGAAATATACATTGCGACTTTTGTATTTTCGAGTCCCTGTAATAAAGAGCGGAACACATTGAATATCATCACTCCGGGCACACCAAGTGCCATTGCAGTAATGTAACCTTTTGTGATATCTACAACATTTTTATCAATACCAATAAGAGATAGAAACTGAACGGCTAACAATAAAATTGAAAAATAAGAGAACGATTATGCGAAGAAGAGTCTAATTCTGGACTGATTGATAATTTAGAAAAATTAATGCTATTAAACAGGGTCATAAATAGAAAAATATTTTACTGATTATCGATATAAAGTAGAAACTGATACAATATATAGGGCGGTATTTATTTTTGGAATAATACCTATATCAAGTTTTTAAATTTTTAATATAAAAATACTATACTTAGGTAATATTTTATGGTAGCTCATTTCTTTAA
This sequence comes from Xenorhabdus cabanillasii, assembly GCF_003386665.1. Taxonomy (NCBI): domain Bacteria; kingdom Pseudomonadati; phylum Pseudomonadota; class Gammaproteobacteria; order Enterobacterales; family Morganellaceae; genus Xenorhabdus; species Xenorhabdus cabanillasii. Next base: position 2,443,336 of record NZ_QTUB01000001.1, read on the forward strand.
AAAAAATTTTGTTATTGAGAATAATAATTAAATCTCGGTGACTGTCTTGTCAGGTGATAACTATTTTTCATTATTCAAATGATTTGTAATGGTTTAATATATTATTGTGTCTTTTTAATGGCTCATAATTTAGATAAATTATATGTAAAAACGTAGCTCTTTATAATATCCAACTGTCAACGGATATTTATTAATTTTATCATTATAGATCATTTTTATTTCAAGTTGAGGTGATAAGATGAATATTGATAAAGATACAGTTTTATCTGATAAAAAAACGGATGAATCTTCTATTACTGTTTCTATACCAGATGGTGCTGATGTTATTATTGGTCAGCATTGTTATTTGATAGTCACGGTTAAATCGTCACAAGTTAAATCTATTAAAAGAATTTCAATAGAGGATCCAAAAAATAATATAGTGGTATCAAAGGAAGAGGATTGGAAGCTTATAGATGATACTTCCGGAAAAGCTATATTTATGTTGGCAATTGATAATAATTTGTCACCAAATACATCAGTTAGCTACATTGTTCATGCACATTCGGATACAGACGCAGATGTACAGGGAATAGCGCCTCTAACGGTTAGTTATACAACAAAAAAAATAAACGAATGGAGCTTTATTTCATTAAAAACAGATATGGAAATTATTGAAGTGACACATAAACCTAACGCTATCGATGATCCTAATAGTAAATATATTAATTATACTGGAGTAATAATTGATCAGAATAATAATCCATTAAAAAATACACAGATAATAATATCATCTGTGTATCCGAGACATGATTTGGAAATGGTTGATATAGCAACAGTTCCAGTTAGTAATAAAACTCCTGAACTTGTTAAAATTCAAAAAAGAAAAAATCTTTCTGATTTCTTTGTTATTAGTAGTGATGAAAATGGAAATGTGGGATTTCGTGTTTATCCAAGAGCACTGTCTGTAAGGATTGAATTTATTGTTGAAATATTGGGAATGAATTTTGCGATACCTACAGTATTTGCATATGTTGTAGAAGTTTCTGATTCAAGTGTCCCTCCTCCACAAATTTTTGGAATATTACCAGGAGGAGTAATTAAAAAAGAAACTGGAGTTAAAGAGTTTATAGTAGCTGTTCCAGAATATGAATCTCTTATGGCTGGGGATGCTATTATATTTTTAATTAAAGATGAAGACAATAAAGTAATTCAACTTAAACCGACCTATTTAGTAAGTAGCCATTCAAAATTTGGTGGTTATGATATTAGCTTATCATACGAGAAAATACCATTTAATAAGAGACTGGGATTTTATTATCTAGTTGTTAGTATGTCAGGGGATAGTATGTACTCTGTAAAACTAGGGGTTATTTTCGAAGATGTTTCTAGAGATAATACCAATAATGGAAACAATGGAAACAATTGTGACGATGGCCTTTATAACAAAGTTGATGTAGACTCAAATTATTCGGATGGAACTTTCAGTTTGAAAATAAAAAGTATTACGATGATTTGATGCTTTAAGAGATAGGTTGTTTTCACTATATTATATTCAGCTATAAGAAAAATCCCTGAAAACTTGCGCTTTCAGGGATTCAGAATCCTGGTGGAGCTAAGCGGGATCGAACCGCTGACCTCTTGCATGCCATGCAAGCGCTCTCCCGGCTGAGCTATAGCCCCACAATTGTGGTTCAGGATAACTATTTGGTGGAGCTAAGCGGGATCGAACCGCTGACCTCTTGCATGCCATGCAAGCGCTCTCCCAGCTGAGCTATAGCCCCAAATCAAAATCCTGTGGAACGGAGCGCATCATATGAAACCCGAAGAACTCTGTCAACGGATTCATTAATATTTCCGGTGTAAACGCTGAAAAAGCCATCAATGTCTGGTTGGAAGAATAAAAAATAAAGGCACTACAATAAATTGTGTGCCTTTATAACTGATTTTGGCCGATTTTCTAATACTGATTATTGCGCTTCACGCTGGGCAATATAAGCCAGAGCTTTATCAATACGAGAAAGTGAACGCGTTTGATTAATCGCGTGGATAGTCACATCAACACTTGGAGATTGACCAGCACCAGTAACCGCAACACGCAATGGCATGCCCACTTTACCCATACCGACTTCCAGTTCGTCAGCCGTTGACTGAATGGCATGATGGATGTTCTCTGGTGTCCATTCGGTAATAGCAGCCAGTTTTTCACGGACAACTTCTAATGGCTGACGAGCTACTGGCCGCAGATGTTTTTTCGCAGCATCGGCATCGAACTCTGCAAATTCTTCATAGAAATAATGGCAAGTGCTGGCCATTTCTTTCAATGTCTTGCAGCGTTCACCCAATAGTTTAATCAGGTCAACCAGTTCCGGGCCAGTACGTGTATCAATACCTTGTTGTTTAATATGCCATGCTAAATGAACAGCAACTTTTTCCGCTGGCAGAGTATTCATGTAATGATGGTTCAACCATTGCAGCTTTTCAGTGTTGAAAGCGCTGGCTGATTTGCTGATAGCGTCAAGGCTGAACAGCTCGGTCATTTCTTCAACGCTGAAAATTTCCTGATCGCCATGTGACCATCCCAAACGAACCAGGTAGTTCAAAAGTGCTTCCGGCAGATAGCCATCATCGCGATATTGCATCACGCTGACGGCACCATGACGTTTAGACAATTTTTTACCATCGTCACCGAGGATCATAGAAACATGAGCATATTCTGGTACTGGTGCGCCGAGCGCTTTCAGAATATTAATTTGACGCGGTGTGTTATTGATGTGGTCTTCACCACGAATAACGTGAGTGATTTCCATATCCCAGTCATCAATAACAACACAAAAGTTATAAGTTGGTGAGCCATCAGTACGGCGAATGATCAAGTCGTCCAGCTCTTGGTTACTGAATTCAATCGGACCACGGATGCTGTCATTAAAAATAACAGAACCTTCCTGTGGGTTGCGGAAACGCACAACATGTGGTTCATCGTGGTTATGCTGGCACTCACTATCACGGCAACGACCGTCATAACGAGGTTTTTCGCCATTTGCCATTTGAGTTTCACGTAATTGTTCCAAACGCTCTTTAGAACAATGGCAGCGATACGCTGTACCTTGTTCCAGCATTTCATCAATAACCTGATTATAACGGTCAAAACGTTTGGTCTGATAATAAGGACCTTCATCCCAATTCAGATTTAACCAGTTCATTCCGTCCATAATCGCATCAATGGCTTCTTGAGTTGAACGCTCCAGATCAGTGTCTTCAATGCGCAGAACAAATTCACCTTTGTTATGGCGACTGTATAGCCAGGAATAAAGAGCAGTGCGTGCGCCGCCAACGTGAAGATAGCCAGTAGGACTTGGCGCAAAACGGGTTTTTATTTTACTCATCGGGAATTGCCTTAATTACATTTCACTTTTCAGAGAACGTTTTGGATGATTGAAGTAACAATTGAAATAACAATAGTGGGGGTTATTTTATCACTGGACTTCAATTCCTCAATGGCGTTGATGGTAGGTTATTGAGAAAAGGTAAAATGCATTGTTTAAATGGTAACTCATAGTGACTATAATTGTTTCATTCTGTGTAATTTTGCGACGAATGAAAATTTTAGTAATAAAAACCGTTGACTCACTTCGAACTATCCCTATAATGCGACTCCATCACAACGGGGCGATTAGCTCAGTTGGTAGAGCATCTCCCTTACAAGGAGGGGGCCATTGGTTCGAGTCCGATATCGCCCACCATTTTCTCATAGTGATAAACTGGAGGAAGTGGCAACCGTAGTGATGAAAATGATTTTATGATTGGGCGATTAGCTCAGTTGGTAGAGCATCTCCCTTACAAGGAGGGGGTCATCAGTTCGAATCTGGTATCGCCCACCAATCATAAGTCAGTGATATAGATGTCGTTACAGTCACTTTTCAGTAATAGTCATCATGCAGTAATAGTCATCATGAAGTGGGCGATTAGCTCAGTTGGTAGAGCATCTCCCTTACAAGGAGGGGGTCATCAGTTCGAATCTGGTATCGCCCACCACTTCATTAGATTGTTCCGCAGTATCACAGCGATATTTACGATGGGTCGTTAGCTCAGTCGGTAGAGCAGTTGACTTTTAATCAATTGGTCGCAGGTTCGAATCCTGCACGACCCACCATCTTAAATATCAAAATCAAAATTATCTAATCGGGTCGTTAGCTCAGTCGGTAGAGCAGTTGACTTTTAATCAATTGGTCGCAGGTTCGAATCCTGCACGACCCACCATTTAGATATCAAAATCAGAATTACCTAATCGGGTCGTTAGCTCAGTCGGTAGAGCAGTTGACTTTTAATCAATTGGTCGCAGGTTCGAATCCTGCACGACCCACCATTTAGGTATCACAGTATGAAGTGGGCGATTAGCTCAGTTGGTAGAGCATCTCCCTTACAAGGAGGGGGTCATCAGTTCGAATCTGGTATCGCCCACCACTTCATCCGGCTCCTTATAATCCAGCTATCAAATAATATACAATCAAAATCTGTGTCTGATTTTTAATTAGATTATGTAAAAACAGCATAGTCCCTCAATAAGATCAGAAAATGCTGATTTTTTAACTTGTTACTGAGTTTTTAATCCGTAACTTTTAAATTTTGTCAAAATTCGTTGCATCTCTTCGGAAGAGAGCGTCGGAATATTTTTTGCAGCATTTCCAATATTATTTCCAACAACAGTCAGGATTTTTAAATAAAGTTTCGCCAGGATTTCCACCTCATTTGCCAGCCATAGCGCTTTTTCCAGATTGGCTTCCATCGCGATCATGCCGTGATGTTGCATTAACAGTGCCTTACTGTGCTTAATTCCCTCCTTGACGCTCTTTGCCAGTTCAGGAGTCCCAAAGGTTGAGTAGGGAATACAAGGGACATGATCTGTTCCTGTAACCGCTACCATATAATGAATGGCAGGGATGGAATGATTGAGTATGGAAACTGCCGTTGCATTGACAGCATGGTTATGCACAACGGTATTCAACTCAGGGCGTGCTTGATAGCAGGATAGATGAAAATGCCATTCACTTGATGGCACTTTATCCGGTTCAGCTTCCCCGTCATGTTTGATGTAGACAATCTGATCTGGGGTCAATAGTTCATAGGGGACACCACTGGGAGTGATAAGAAAACCATCCTGATAGCGAGTACTGATATTTCCTGATGTTCCTTGATTTAAACCCAGTGCATTCATCTTAAGGCAAGTTTCAATGATTGACTGGCAGATATGTTCTCTATTTACCATAAAAAATAGCCATTACGAATACTGCTGGTATAAATCAGGGAAAAGCGAGCGCAATCCTTCTGCACTGGCATCACAGAGCCCGCGTTCTGTAATTAATCCGGTAACGAATTCTGCTGGTGTAACATCAAAAGCGTAATTTCCACAACGTGTTCCTTGCGGAACGGTATTGACCCAATTGTGTTTTCCTTCCGAAGTGAGCCCATAGACATGTGATTGCTCTTCACCTGAACGTTGTTCAATAGGGATCTCTTTTACTCCATCCCAAACTGTAAAATCCAGTGTCGGTGATGGTAAAGCAACATAAAATGGCACTTGATTTGCTTTGGCTGCCAGAGCCTTAAGATAGGTACCAATCTTATTGCAAACATCTCCTCTGGCGGTTGTCCTGTCTGTGCCAACAATACAAAGATCCACTTTCCCATGTTGCATCAAGTGACCTCCTGCATTATCAGCGACTAAAGTATGTGGTACACCGTGTGAACCTAATTCAAAAGCCGTCAATCCCCCCTGATTGCGAGGACGAGTTTCATCAACCCAAACATGAACTTTAATGCCTGCATCATGTGCCATATAAATGGGTGATAATGCAGTACCCCAATCCACTGTTGCCAGCCATCCCGCGTTGCAGTGAGTCAATATATTCACGACTTCACCTGCTGGTTTATTCGCAGCGACTCCTTGTATGATTTTCAGGCCATTTTCACCAATCTTACGGCATAGTTCGACGTCTTCATCAGCAATTTCGTTGGCAATACGATAAGCAGTCTCTTTACGCTGTGGAGGGCATGTATTTTGCAGTACCTGATATGAACGATCCAAAGCCCATTTTAAATTAATAGCAGTTGGCCGGGTTTTGACTAGCGTGTCATGAGCCAGTTGCAAATTCTCAGTGCTGCTATCTTGGCGCATTGCCAGTGCTATACCATAAGCAGCAACAGCACCAATTAAAGGGGCACCACGTACCCACATTTCTTTGATCGCTGTTGCAGCATCCTGCATAGTGCTTAATTGAATGATTTGTAACTCAAAAGGCAGTTTGGTCTGATCGAAAATTTCGACGGTATATCCGTCGCCAGCAAGCCAAACAGATCGATAATGGATGCCATTAATTTTCATCTAAGTCTCTTAATCCTATGTGATATAACGTTTAATTAGTGAAAAATCTCGGTGTTTATGCTTGTTGACAATTAACTCGCGTGCCAGCTTCAAGGCGTGTTTTTCACAAGTGGCGCGTAGCGTTGGATCTTCAATCTGTTTGAAATCAGCGACACCGGCAAAGCCAATAATACGGCGATTAATCTCAAGCCCGGCATAGACCAGAGTTTCTTCAAATAAATTGGAGAAAAAATTATCTTGTGCTGCTTTAAGGAACGGTAGGCTGAAAGCTCCCTGCTGGTAAATTGTGATAGGATAGGCTTCCCCGGCAGTCTTTTCATTCCATAATTGACGAAAATGACGCTCAAATACTGCCCATGTCGTTTCAATTTGTGTTAGAAGCCACAATTGAAAATCAGTACATTGCTTTTTATTGTCTCGTAAAGCAGGTTGGGCAAAATAAGCCATAAACAGATTACCGATATAGTTGCCAATATCAAATGCCATTGGTCCCATAAAACTGAATTCTGGGTCGATGACCTTTGTGGAATCCGGCATTACCATAATGGAACCTGAGTGGAGATCACCGTGTAGTAAGGCTTGGGCTTCAGTCATGAATTTGTATTTATACTGCATCACAGTTTGGATCATTGCCTGATCCTGCCAAACAGCGTGGACGTCACTATCAAGTTGAGGAGAAGTCCAATTGTTTCTTTCGGCATTAAAATATGGCTCTGTAAAAATTAGATCTTCGGTGATCTTACAAAGTTCGTGATTATTGGCAAAACGGCTCACCAGCTCTTTTTTTTCTTGACTGTCCATTCCGATATCAGAGGTGTGAAATAGGGAATCAGCAAGAAAAATTCCAATATCTTCTGCAAGATAAGGAAATTTCTGACCGGTGATCAACTGATTACGCAAAATAATATGCTGATCTAAATACTCCATCACAAATAAAGACATTTCTTCATCGTAAAAATACACATCGGGGACATACTGGCTGACAAATTTATTTACTTCTAGCAGGTTATGATATTCAAAATAGGTACGATCAAGAGAAAGTTGCCATGATTCTCCTGCTGCCCGCATATAAGGTAAGGCTTGTTTGACAACAACCGTTTTTTCAGTTCCAGAAACAATGAAAACTAAGTTGAGATTCCCATCACCAACTTCCTTTATTTGCCATGTTTCAGGCAATCCGCCGAGTGAGATTGTTGTTGGTAAATTTTTCGCAAGATAATGTGGTAAGGATTCACAAGTTTGTGGGGTATATTCAGTAGGAACATAAGCAGACATTATTTTTCATCCTGATAATTTCATGAAGGGAAGTTCACAAGCTGTACAGTGATAATATATTCTGCGGCTTTGGCAGAGGGGGAAGGCCATAAGCAGCCCTGGCGCGATCACAGGCTTCATTGTAATCACCAGTTTCCCATGCTTGAGAGAACTCCTTACAAGGAGAAGGTCTTTTATCATAAATGGAACAGGAAACTGAGTAACCAATTTCCCCTTGTAGCTTTATACAGCGAGGGTGTAGTTCATTCGTGCCTTTCATACAGCACATAAAATTGTTCAGTTTTTCAGTGGCAGAGATGGGAACTGTACCTCCTCCATCTTCTGTTTCTGCCCAATAAAACGAAACACGAAAATATGCACAGCAAGCACCGCAGCTAATGCAGGGATTATTCAAAGATTGAGAATTTAATACTTGATTCATACCAGATGTCTCTATTTAATTTTTAAGATATTCACTTAGGTAAAATAGCTCTGATCTCAAGAGTTCATTTTTATATATCCTAAGTCTTTAAAGCTATAGCTTTGTTGGCTGCACTTTGAAATTAATAGGGTATATAGAAAGATATTCTCTTTGAGAATAGATTATCTTTTTAGATAATAGGGAATATCAAGGAAAATTTATTCTTCAATGTTAAAAATCAAAAGTAGCCTTATTAACAGGCCGCTTTTTATTGAGTATTACTTTTTAAAAAGTAATAACAATTTTACGCTGAAAATGTTTGCTGAAAAAAGATAATAATATGCTTCAGTATTTCATTGTGAATTTTTTCCCGACTTCTCTTTCCTCCATCTTTACAAATTATTCCCTTTCCCGGTGCGTCTTTTTCGATAAGTACTGTCGCATTAGGTTTGCAATTTTGGATAAAGCTAAAATGCATTGCATCATCGATAATTACATATCTTGATTTACCTTTTGGAAGAGTAATGCATTTAACTCGGTATAACTCAATTTTGCATGATCACTATTTTGTAGGAGACCATTTTGTACAAAGTGCTCGATTCCTGCCTGTGCGATACCATAGGCTTGTTCGGCAAAAAAAGATCCTCCTGAAACTCTTTTTACACCAGCAGCAAAAAACGCTTTTGCGCTAGGGGCACCAGCAAAAGCCATTATATTTAATGGTCCGTTAATATGAGAACTGATTGTTCGGCATATTGATAAGTCGGTTAATCCCGGAATAAAAATACCATCTGCACCAGCAGCAAGATAAGCATTAGCACGGGAAATTAAATGCTCAGGATCGGTATTTTCTCCGCGAAGCCATGAATCTATACGAGCATTGATAAATAAGCTGTAATGTATTTTGTTTGCGGCGGTACGCACAGAGGTAATACGTTCGGCACCATCATCTATGGACATTGATTTACCATGTTGAGAATCTTCAATGTTAATCCCTACGCATTCGACAGAATATAAATCTTGTACAAGATGATCCATATTTTCACCAACCCCTAACAGGCCATCTTCAACATCCGCAGTGACAGGAAGATTAGTACTGGCAGTGATTAATCCAAGCGCTTTCATTACAATTTTTTCGGTTAGCTGATTGATTGTCTGGGTATCCCAAACTCCAGGAGATTCCGGCACTGGTTGTTGCTATGGCTTTGACTCCACATTGTTCAGCTAAACGAGTACTCATAACATCCCATGAATTGGCTAATATGAGGTTTCCTTCTTCATGTAATTGGCTAAAAACTTGAATTTTTTCGTCCAGGCTTATTCTTATCATGTTAGTTTCTCAATATTTTTTATTTTCTTATAAAATAGAATCCATAATTGTAAATATCATGGTTATACATTTATTAGAGCGATACTAAATCATTGCACTGTATATTTATATAGTCAACATATTGATTGATAAAAAAAGCACTAAATTAAAGCTATAATATCATTATTGCGTTAATAATTATTTCATATGAAAATATTTCCATTAGATTTTTTACTTTTCAAGTAAAGAAAAAATAGCATCAGTAATTTTAGCTAAAGCAATATTATTGACATTCTCTGGATCGTACAAGGTGATACACATATCTTTTGATGCAAGTGGTGACCAATTTTCAGGCTTGGTAACACCATAAAGAGCAACAAGTTTTTTCTTTAATGCTGCTGATAAATGACAGATACCGCCATCGCCAACTACAATCAAGGTCATATTATTTAATAATGCCAGAAAAGAATTTAGAGAATCACACATGACAATTTTACTATTATCACCTATACGTGAAGTTAAATCTTCAGCTAAATGAATATCACTGGGGAATGCTGAAATAATAAATTTTGCGGTAGGATATTTTTCTGAAATTTTATCAGAAATCAAAGTAAGATTTTTATTATTAATTAAGCTGTAATTTCTATTATTGGAAACAGAAAATAAAATCAATGGTTCTCCTGAATAAATAGATGTGGATGTATTACTCAACGTTATTGCAGGGAATAAATCAGGTGGTAAAGATTGCACATTGGGTGAAAATGTACGTAATACTTTTAAAGCCTGATGGTAACCTTTTATTACTTCTTGATTAACAGGATAGTTAACTAATTTAGAATGCCATTTTTGATCTGCAACAACAGCATAGCGCTTTTTTGCTCCCAATAACCATAAAAATAAATTATTGAGTTTCATTGGACTTGGCTTAGCGGAAATAGCAATATCAAAATTCTTCTTGCGGAATTTCAGAGCGGTTTTTACGATAGAAAGATACTTGTTTCCTTGAGGAAGGACACTGATGCTTATATCAGGGTATATATACTTAGCAAGCTCATAATTACCTTTTTCTATAAATAAACTAATTTCTGTATTTGCATATTTTTTCTGTAAAAATTTTATTAATGGTTGGGTACAGATAAGATCACCAAGCCCATTTCTGCGTAATATAGCTATTTTCATGTTGAGTGATAAAAGAAAATTCTTTTTTAAGTGGCAGATACTGCTTTTAAGTATAGAATATTTATTTAATAATTCAATGTATTATGTAAAAAGTCGTTTAAACGATATATTGCCTATGTATTCTTTGTAAAGACATATGAACGTGTTTTTTCTTTTAACTTCTCAATTCTAGAAGGTTGACTATAATTTTATCTCCCCCAATACCAAATGAGGAAAACCTAATGACTATGTTGAAAGAGAGACAACATATGCTCATTCGCGCAATGAATGACCAGAATCATTTAATGCAGCCTATCAGCAAGGAAAAACTTCAATTCCTTGGAGAGGCTTTCGGATGGGATCAACTAGCTGACGATATAAACTATTTAATAAAAGTTGGTTTAATTAACCACGATGCCATTCATTTTAATGATGATGGTAGCTATGGCTTTAACCCTGATGCAATGGCTCTTACTGCTACGGGCATTGAATACGTCAATATGGATACAATTGATGATGAAATTAATTCTATTAACATAAAGATTCATAAAAATATCCTTGAAAAGTTTGAAACGATAATTAACGGAGTAAACCTTCCAGATACCGAAAAAAAACATATTTTGCAATTAGTTAAAGATAATGGTGTTGAGGCTGTGGTCGGTAAATGTGTTGATATTCTATTTGTGAACACTAGCCTTGCTACAGCTGTACTCTCTGAATTAACTAAAAATTGAGGTTATAGATGTTTCTCTTTTTTGTTCCTTAAACTGTCTGAGATAGCGGGTGATATTGATATGAATCCGCAAGAAGTTGAGGATTAAATGTTAATCAACTCCAATCGGCTGTTGATTTTTGAGTTATGTTTATCAGAAAGGCTTATTTATACTAAAGTGGATAGATCCAAGTAAATTATATGATATGGAGATTATCATCTCAGTACTTCATTAACAGTGAAGTAATAGCTAATAAAGATATTTTAAATAGTTTCATCAGAAAACCCGTGTCCTGAAAGTGGCCACAAGCACCGTCATGACAACGCTTCCTCTTGACGCGGATAACCTCCAGCTTATCTGTGAAATGGATGAGTAATGGTCGTTTGTGGGGAACAAGAAAAATCAACGCTGGCTCTGGTATGCCTGGGAACCCCGTCTGAAACGAATAGGGGCGCAGGTTTTTGGGGAGCGCAGCCGGAAAACATTAGACAAACTGCTTACCCTTTTATCGCCCTTTCATATTCGGTTTTATTGTACGGATGATTATGCGGTGTATGACAGCCTCCCGGAAGAAGAACACCTGACCGGGAAAGACATTCACCCAACGTTTAGAAAAAAACAATTTAACCCATCGAACCCGGATAAAAAGACTGAATCGAAAAACGATAGGGTATTCTAAATCAGAGGAAATGCACGATAAAGTGATTGGTACTTTCATTGAGCATGAGAACTATTTTTAATAAGACATCTAACTATTTAATACATAACCCATATCTTTGGCTCATTCTCTCAGATGGGTGAAAAATTTATCCGAACGATAGGCCAGCTGCGAGCCAATTTTGCGATGACTCTGAAGGCCACCTGCTATGATTTGCAACGTTTGGTTTATTTTGGAAAATCCGGCCTTCATGCCGTTTAATTTCGGTATGTGATGAAAAAGCGATCAGTTTATTTTTTCCCCTGAAAAAGCAAGAAAAAGTCATACACAATAAGGTCATTTATTGGTAAGTGCAAAATTGACCTTATTTTTTGTATTGGGAGTTTTTAGAGGTTCCCAATTAAAAATATGAATCACAATGGATAACTATTTCACATGTTACGGAATATAATGGAAGTAATATATTTTAATTTGGTTGGAAAATATTAAATAACATTAGGTTAAGTGAAAGTATATATATTCAGGCATGTTACATTTTTCCTTAGAGTACTTGATGGTAACATGACAATTGGATAATCCATGATTTATTTGTTATAGTTCATATTCGGAACATCAAGTTAAGTATATTGTTACTCAACTCAAGTATAAGAGGTCTGCACCATGTTAGAAGAATCATCAAAAGATTCGCCTGAACTTCCTAAAGAGATCCCCTATGAACAAAGTCATTTATTAAAATCCAGATGTATTATGATCTCTGGTGAGATTAACCAAAAATTAGCTGAAAGGGTAACAACACAGTTACTGATTTTACAAGAGATAAGTAACGAACCAATCAAGATTTTTATTAATAGTCAGGGTGGACATGTTGAAGCTGGTGATACTATTCATGACTTAATTAAATTTATAAAACCGGAAGTTTTTATAATAGGAACCGGTTGGGTTGCAAGTGCTGGCATTACTATTTTTCTTGCTGCCAAAAAAGAAAATCGTTATTCCCTCCCAAATACTCGTTTTATGATTCATCAACCTTTAGGAGGGTACGAAGGAAGAGCAACTGATATTGAAATAGAAGCTAGAGAGTTTTTACTGATACGTAGTCGCATAAATCAGCTTATTAGTGATGCCACAGGACAGCCGATAGAAAAAGTAGAAAAGGATACTGATAGAAATTATTGGATGCGCCCTCAACAGGTTATTGAATATGGAATTGTAGGTCGAATAATAACCAAGTGGGAAGACATCAACCATGTATGAATGATAAATAGGGTGGGCAGAAACTCACCCACTATTTTATATTAATATCATATTCTTTTAAAAACTTTGGTACTCGCCATCCATCTTTCAGAATTGCGTATATATACATGTCACTCCATATTCCATTAACGTATTCATTTTGTAATAAGTGAGCTTCTTGACGCATTCCTAGTTTTTCAACTAATTTTTTAGAACCTAGATTTAAAGCATCTAATCTTGCATAAATTCGATGATATTTAAAATACTCGAAACTAATATCTATTAATGCACCTAAAGATTCTGTTCCAATAGATTTTCTTTGATATAATGGATGGAATATACAACCTATTTCTCCTTGCTGTGATTCTTTGTTCGTTACCCTCAACATAATTTCTCCAGCTAAATCATTATGTTATCGTAAAACTACAGCAAGTCTTATTTCATCGCCATTATCATTAAATGCAGGATTAAGGACTTTATTAAATTGTTCACGAATATCTTTATCTGTAGGGAGTGGTGTGTATAAAAACTTATAAATTTCTGGTAATGAATGATAGCTTTTATACTTGATGAAATCTTTTTCTTCAAATTTACGGAGAATTAAGTGTGATGTAAAAAAATAAAAAAGGAACATTATTTAGTAGCATAAAAACTCCTAGATTACTTATTAATTTGTTGATTTATTAATATTGTTGTTTTCTTTTAGAAAGGCAAGGAAAAATAATCCAGCTAGTAAAGTTAAGATAAATATAATTATAAAAAACATTTTAAATGTTTCACTATAGGAATAGGAGACTATTTGAGTGCTATCGCTAATTGAATTGGAATTAATATACTTCGAAGTAAGTATATTTATCAATGACCCAACAAGTGTAATAGCAATGGCTTCGCCTGCAACTCGCATAGTATTAAACAATCCAGACGCTAACCCGGCTTTTTCTTGAGGAACAACACTGACAGATAAAGCATCCATTAACCCCCAAGGTAAGGCATTGCCAATTCCTATTAATGCCATAGCAAAAGATATTAACCAAATTTTTTCATATGTGGAGTTTATTAGTATACATACTCCAATAGAAGCTATAAAAAAACCAATCCCAGAAATATTACTGATTGGGTAATTTTTAGCAAGGTAACCAGAAAGAAGTGGAATAAAAAGCATCGGTAAAGTCAAAGGCAAAATAATTACCGAAGTTTTAGATGCACTGAAACCACCTCCAGTCATAAGCCACATGGGTAAATAAACAAAAAGTGATATATAACTAAAGGCCGTTAATAAAGGTAGTAATTGCACCCCAAAAAACAAAGGAATCTTGGATTCGCATAATAAGTGCAATTTCTGAGAAAGGCGGTCAGTTGCTATAGTAGGCATCTTTCTCGCCAAAGGAAAATGCGCTATGACCTATACACAACTGACCGAAACAGAAAGATATCAGATTTCTAGCCTGAAAGAAGCGGGTTTTTCACAACGGGCGATTTCAAAGTCACTCAATCGAAGCCCCTCAACGATTAGCCGGGAATTGAGACGAAATCGGGAAGCAAAGAAATATTCTCCTGAACAGGCTCAGTTTAAGGCCGTAGCACGCCGGCATTTTGCTATAAAAGCAGTCAAAGTGAATCCAGAGATAGAAATGTGGATCAAACAGTTAATTTGGCAAGATTTAAGTCCCGAACAGATTGTGGGTTATCTTAAACGGGAAGCCAAAATATCTTTACATCATGAGACGATTTATCGATTGATTTATAAAGATAAAAAGAATGGTGGTGATTTATGGCAACATCTCAGAATGGCGAAAAAACCGTATCGTAAACGCTATGGAAATTATGAGCGCAGAGGCAAAATTAAAAATAGAGTCAGCATTGATAAACGCCCAAAATTTGTTGATAAAAAGCAGCGTATTGGTGATTGGGAAGGCGATACTATCGTTGGCCAAGATCATAAAAGTGCATTATTGACACTCGTTGAACGAAAATCATTATTTACTATTATTATTAAACTTGAAGATAAAACAGCAGAAGGGGTCGCCAAAGCGGCAACAAGACACTTATCACTGATAAAACATAAAGTTAAAACAATTACCTTTGACAATGGCCTCGAATTTGCCGAACACGAGCGGATCAGTAAAAATTTAGAGGCAAGAATTTATTTTGCTCACCCGCATTCCCCTTGGGAAAGAGGGATAAATGAGAACATAAATGGATTAATTAGAGATTACTTCCCAAAAGGAACCGATTTTAATAAGGTATCAGAGCGGGAGATTAACCTTGTGGCAAACCGATTAAATAATCGTCCTCGTAAAACACGAGATTACAAAACACCGAATGAGTTATTTAAAGGAGTACCCACTCAATTACTTCGCTCATTACGGTGTTGCGCTTAATATGTGAATCCAAGTTTATATTTTTTTTCCTCCTTGGTATGGTGGTGTTGTAAGCAGCTTACTAATTAAATATGGGCCCGTTGTTATTTTGGTTTGCGTATGAAAAATAATACCATTAACTAATGAGGGTACTATAATGGCTGATATTAACCTGTCAATTGCCTTAGATTTGAAATCCATTGAAACAGTCTATAATTTTAGTGAAAATATTAATGACGCTGCATTTATAGATGATAAATATGTTCATGTGTTGGCTTTAAATGGAGCTTCGTTTAAAGATTCTACAGGAGTAGCAAATGCGAAAATTTACGGTGTTCAGCCACAGGATAATGTTAATTTGACTGTAGTTAATTATTCTGAATATAATTCTGAATTCTCTGCAATACTAATTAATTATACAGTGGTAAAGTCCAACTCATCTGTTAGCGCCCCTAAAATAGTGTTAAATACTGTTCAGAGACCATATATTAGTGATAGTAAAAATACAGATGGTAAGTTAATCAGATAAATTATCTGCATTACTGTTACAATCGATAACACGATAACCTGATTCTCTGCCTGTTCTTATGAAATCGAAGATAATACTTTCTGAGCCTGAACGAATCACATTGCAACAACTTGCTTTGAATCATCCACATCGGGACATTCGTACGCGAGGAACGGGTTTGCTCATGCTTGCCAGAGGGATCAAGCCGTCCCAGATCACCGCTGAAATCGGATGCAGTCTCCGGGTTATCTATAATTGGGTTCACATGTGGCACAATTCAGGGATAGCGGGATTATTAGGTGGTCATGCCGGAGGCCGGTATCTCGCCATGACGCCTGACATGATTGCCACTGCGGTCGAAGCGGCCAGCGCAGAGTCCCTGACACTCGCCCGGATAGCTCAGTGCGTTGAGGCAAAGCATGGTGCCCTGCCTTGTACGCTTGAAACGCTGGCAAATACCCTGAAAAAGCAGGGGCTCACCTATAAACGAACCCGACTGTCGCTTAAAAAAAGCGTAACGAAACGGAGTTTGCTAAAAAATCCGCCTTGCTGAATAAAATTAAGGCTGGAGCACAGTTAGGCCATTACCGTCTGCTCTATTTCGATGAGGCGGGTTTTGCCGCGTCTCCTCCGGTGCAATATGGATGGAGTCCACGGGGTAAGCCCCATAAAACTGAGCCTCGAGAGCATGACAGACGGTCAGTTCTGGGGGCGTTAAATTACACGGATAACACGCTGTTTTACCAGACAACGTCAGGCAGTATCACGCGCGATGACGTGATTGATTTTTTAGAGCAGGTCGCCAAACAAGGGGACAACCGCCTGACATTTTTAGTGTTGGATAATGCGCGTATCCATCACGGGATCGAAGAACAAATCAGAAATGGCTGGTTACGAGAACACAACATGTTTTTATTCTATCTTCCCGCTTACAGCCCAGAGCTGAATTTGATTGAGATCGTCTGGAAACAGGCCAAATACCATTGGCGACGTTTTATCACTTGGACTCAGAATACAATGGAGCATGAATTAAATACTTTATTGAAAGGTTATGGCGACCAATTTGCAATTAACTTTTCTTGAGTACTTAGTATAATGATCAGTGACGTCAACCTTTATTATTGGACTTCCACTGTTTCAAAATTAAATGTTACTGAAACATATAAAGGAATATTGCAAATGTATAGAGGGGACTTATTCTTAGGATATGCATATTTTCAAAAATCAATGACCTTCTTAGTATAATTCTTAAAACTAATCAGTTTAGAATGTAGCTCATGTTTTAGTTAATTATTCCAAGGCTGCGCATCGCGTGGCCTTTTTCATATTTGCCACCGCAATCACCCTCAGTACATCCGTATCTTCTATTGCGGCTGGCAACCTATTAACTCATGTGAGGTGAATGATGGAAATCATTTTAATTATCAAAAAAGGTAATATTAGTGAAGAAATGGCGGCATTGGATATTGATTCGGGTGATGCCGCCATCAATTTATTTATATCTAAAACTTATCTTTCTCTATCAAACCTAAAAGCAGAGCAAGATAAAGCATACAAAAAGTCTTTTGATATTATTCGCGGGATTTCCTAAGTGCGTTCTTCTGTTTCTGGGCTAATTTAACTAAGTCTAATGCGTCTTGATATGCTTTCATGACGGCGGGATCATGTTTTGCAGATGATTCGGGTAGGAATTCGATCATGCCTTCTAGTTTTTTTATTATTAAATTAGAAGCCTTATTATCCCCATTCATGTAATCCATCAGGATTATTATTTCCTGCAAAAGAATATGTGAAATTAGCTCTGCCTTTAGTATCTTTTGATTGGTATTTAATTTCTCTTGTGTATCGGTCATTTTTTATCCTTTTACGGAGGTAATCAGCCATCCCTCATTGGTCGGTTAATATTTGGCTGATCTAACAACATACCTTAAGTATCTGCTTATTACTTTTAACCAACTCACAGGGTATTCCACTGATGACAACTGACGAAATCACTCTGGGCTACCCTGAGTCTAAGAGTACGGGTATTACTCAAAACAATATCGACCAACTTAAGCAACTTTTTCCTGAAGTATTTTCTGAAGGAAAAATCAATTTTGATGCCTTAAAAGCGATGCTTGGTGACGCCGTTGATGACTCAGATGAGCGCTATAGCTTCACTTGGCCGGGTAAGACCCGTGCGCGTCAAATTGCACAAACGCCATCAACAGGCGCATTGCGCCCTTGTAAAGAAGAAAGTGTAAATTGGGATACCACCGAAAACCTGTTTATTGAAGGCGATAATCTTGAAGTGCTTAAAATATTACAGAAGTCTTACCATAAAAAGATAAAAATGATTTATATCGACCCGCCTTACAATACGGGCAGGAATTTGGTTTATAACGATAATTTCCGTAGCAATGTAATGGGTTTTGCGGTCACTGATACTGCTGGCCGATATCATACCGATTGGCTGAATATGATGTATCCCCGATTGAAATTAGCCCGAAATTTATTATCTGATGATGGAATGATCTTTATCTCTATTGATGAACATGAAGTGGTTAATTTGTCCAATTTGTGCAATGAAATATTTGGTGAAGATAATTTTGTTGAACGGTTTATCTGGCAGAACGGAAGAACCGCAACCGCCATGTTTACCCGGGAACACGAATATATTCTGGCCTATGCCAAAGAGATAACGCAATTACCGCCTATTGTTTATCAGGGCGAGGATAGCGTAATTTCTGATCGCGCAATAAAAAGGGTCAGCGTTAAAAACCCGGCGTCAGAAATAACCTTTCCTGCCGGAATTAAGTTTTTAGGGGAAAATAAAACGTTTCCCCCTGTCTTTGGCGATAAAGAGGTCGTTGAAGTCACTGCCGGTGTATTTGAATGCAAGAATGGCGTCTTGGCCAACGAAGTCACGTTAAAAGCGGGCTGGACAATGAAGCGCCAAATCGAAAACTGGCTGTCAGGCAATGCGACGTTTGACTCCAAAGGACAGACGATTGTTGAGTTCTTCTTCAAGCCGAATGGGGTTCTTCAGTATGTTAAAAAGCGGGGCACCGAACATCCCGGAACCATCATAACCGGTTTTACCACGAAGCAGGGAAGTCAGGAGGTGAAAGCCCTTCTTGGTTCCTCTGTTTTTGATTATCCAAAGCCGACAGGATTAATTGAACACTTAATGAAGATCACGGGTAGCGAAGATATCATTCTTGACTTTTTTGTCGGGAGTGGTTCTACAGGTCATGCGGTGTTAAAACAAAATAAGAAAGACGGCGGCAGAAGACAGTTTATATTGGTTCAATTGCCTGAGCCTGTTTCAAAACATGCGGGCGCAACAGCGTATTGTGCTCAGGAGTCAATACCCGAATTGATTTCCAGCATTTCCCTGAAAAGAATAAAAAAAGCCATTGCAGAAGAAGATAAAACGCAAGGCGTCAGGTTCTTCAGATTAGAACCAACAAAGCTTTGAACCGTTCGGCCACTGGCGGCTAAACCATCTTTTGCGGCTGGCAACCTATTAACAACAACTCACCGGGGTAACCCTAGTTCACCCCACGGACGCCCATTGTTCTGATGGGGTGGATTATGAAGATGAAAGAACATCCTGATTTATGGGCTGAACTACTGAACGGCCTTAAAAACTCGTGGCCGCAGATATCCGGCTCTGGTTTAGCCATTGTCATTTGTTATGGACGTCTGGTGTATGACGGCGTAGACCGTAAAAACAAATGGATAGAAGGCGTGCTGTGCGGGGCGTTGTCATGGGGGATTTCGAGCGGGTTAGAACTGTTCGGTATCCCCAGTCATGCCGCCCCTTTTGTCGGTGGGCTGGTGGGCTTTATTGGCGTTGAGAAAATCCGCGAGTTTGCTATCCGCACTATCAATAAACGGCTGGGAGATAAACAGTGACCAGAGGCATACGTAATAACAATCCGGGCAATATTGACTACAACTCAGCTAATCAGTGGCAGGGTCAACTACCCCATGACCCGAATATAGAAAAACGGTTCTGTCGTTTTGAGTCTGAAATCTATGGCATTCGGGCACTAATGAAGCTGTTGTCCAATTACCACAAGAACGGCTACCAGAGTGTGTACCGGACGATAGACCGCTGGGCGCCAAATGTGGAAAACAACACCTCAGCCTATATCAAGGGGGGTTGCCGGAGCACTGAACGTCGATCCGCATCAAGTGCTCGATATCAATAAACCGACGCTGATTGCGCTGACTGAGTCCATTATCCAGCACGAGAACGGCAGACAACCTTATTCTGAGGCAACGTTTGAAAAAGCGTCTGAGTTGTTATGAGGTTTAACAGCCAATACTTCACCCTCGGTGCTTTTGCTGTTGTCGCTGGTCTGCTTTGGTTCTATTACAGTGAGTATCAGGAAAAGGCCAAAGATTATGGTGACCTGAACGATAAGTATCTAAAGCAGGTTATCGCTATAAATCAGCAGCAAGAACGCATTCAGAAACTTACCGAACTGGACAAGACCCATACACAGGAACTCGCCAATGCCAAGACTGAAATCGATACTCTTCGGGCTGATGTTGCCGCTGGCCGTTGTAAGCTGCGCATTAAGGCAACCTGCCCCGTGCATGAGTCCACTATCTCCTCCAGCTTGGGCGATGGAATCCCCGTCGAACTCACTGGAGAAACTGGATCAACTGTTCTCGATATCCGGGAAGGCATCATCAACGACCAGGCAAAACTAAGGTATTTGCAGGATTATGTGAAGACTGAATATAGGGGAAACTATGGAAAATAAATTTTAACATAAGTAATGTTTATATTAATAGGTATCATAAATTCTCTTTTAACAACATGAGAAGGTATATACCTATGACAGTAACAATTTGGAATTGGCAGAATGAAGAAGGAACTTCAGAGTTAGAATGCCCTTGTGGGTCGTGGAAAGAGCATTGGAAACGGTTTTCCGAAGAAGATTGGCCTCAACAATGTGCAGTATATGAATGTAATAGCCCTCCAGAAGTTGGGGCGCACATTATCAATGATGACGGGGATAGGATAATAGTGCCAATGTGTAATTCATGTAATGGCAGGGGAGCAGGTGATTTTAGGTTTAGTTTAAAAGATATGAGAAATCCTGTCTCATCTGAAGCATCGGACTTGTGTGGTCAGGACTGAGTCACATTAATATAGCAGGGTCGCAAGTGCGACCTTTTTTATTTCTTTACCCATTCCCCTGAGTGGTTAAAGCAATAACCCTGCCATCACATCCGTGGTGGCATTTTCTTTTAAGGAATAAGCAATGGCTAAACCGGACTGGGGAGCATTACAGTACCAGTTCCTCGTGAATCACCGGACTGGGCCGGGAAATGCATCCACGTATTTGATAGTAAAGTCTGGGAATGCATTAACGAACTGAATTTTGTAATCAGGTGATGCAGTCACCATCCGCCATTTACCCGGAGAATTTGCAGAACTGGTGACGACTTTGACTTTTAGATCGGGTGATGAGTTAACAACCTTTACCTTATAGTCTGCACCAGAATTAACGACTTTGATATTTCCGTAAATCTTAGCAACATCAACTTTGGTTTTAGCGTAAGCGCCAAACGGAAGTAGTAATGCGGCGACTAACAGGACGGCTAATTTTTTCATGTGAACTCCTGTGCATGGCAAATGCGTTATTTCGATAATAGGTCTGTTTAATTCAGTCTATCTGATATGTTGGAGAGTACAAATGGCGACACTGAATGATCTCACCAACCAATTGGCAAAAATACGAAAGCAAATCCCCTTTGCAACAGCTCAAGCGCTTACCAAAGTCGTACATAAGATAGAAAAAGCCCAGAAAGTGGCATTCGAGCGCAGGCTGGAAAGCCCGACGCCATTCACTGTTAAGGCAGTAAGAAGCAAAGGGGCGCGTAAGGATGATCTGACTGCGAAAGTGTTTGTATTGCCAACCGCGGCCAGTTATCTGGAGCCGTTTGAAGTCGGTGGCGTTCATAAACTGAATGGAGTCGCTTTACTTAACCCCAAGAACGTCAAACTGAATAAATATGGCAACTTACCTCGCAACAAACTGAGTCAGTTGAAAGGCAAAGAGGATACGTTCATCGGCGAACTTTCAACACGATACGGGGATAACGTTAACGGTGTGTGGCAACGGAAGAAAGCCAAGAAGGTGAAAAAGAACAAGAAGCGGTTAAAGCGCTCACCTAATGGAACACGCAGACCGAGAGAAAAGCAGAGGCCACCTAAGCTGCTTATTCGGTTCGGTGATGCACTGCCTGTCGAGCCTGTTCTCGGTTATCAGGAACGGGCACAACAAATGGCGCAGGCACTAATGCCACAGGAAATCAGCAGAGCGCTGGATGAAGCGATAAGGACGGCTAAATAAGACATGAACAAGGTGACTCAACATCACAATGTAACGTGATAGTAACGCATGATTATTTGGGGGTCCTTCTTAAGCGATTGATATTTCAGGGCATTGCGCGCCGCGATATTTCACTAGCTATGAACTTTTGAAATTTGGGTAACAGGTAACACCGGGGTAACAGATGAACCAGTCAGAATTTGCCAAATTGCACGGGGTCAGCCGCAAGACCGTCACTCAGTGGAAAGCCCGTGGCTGGCTGGTTACAGACGGTGATGATATCAATGTTGAGGCATCAAACGCCAATATTGAACGTTACCGGAAAAGTGTTACCCGAAGCGAGAAAAAACCCAAAGGTAACAGTCAGGGTAACAAATCAGGTAACACTTCTGTCGCTGCTGACCTGGCACGAGTATGACCTGAAATCCGGTCAGGTGTTACCGTCAAGGCAATCGCATCTAAATTTGATGCGCTTTGCCCAGTACCGTAAGCAGATATTTGTCATCCCAACCCGCCCGTTTCCGGCGTACTTTAATTCCCGCTTTTGTGGGAGCCAGGCGCAGTAAATTCAACGCAATTTTATTGAGCAATGCCATATTAGCGGCTGCATTGTCTTCCCGCATCCGCTGTTGATCTTCATTAAATGCAATATCCAGACACCAATGGAGTTGTGTTTCTCTTTGCCAGTGACTGCGGATCGCTGTCGCTGCCCGTTGAGCCTCTGTCGGGGGTAAAGTGCTGATAAAATAACAGCTCTCCCGGCTCACCTAGTTTCCTGCATGGCGTTCGCGGAGCACCCGTATTATGCTGTGTAAACCACGCCAGCCCGCCTTTTCCGGCAACCAATCAACATTGGCTATTTGTACTGTGCGTCGCTCAATGCGGCAATGTCCGGCATCCACGTCTTCATATTCGCTCAGGGGTTCCGGTTGGGATGAGACATAATCGAAATAATGGCTGACATCATCATACAGGTGGGGATGATTTTTTTTCAGGCTCAGAACATAATCCGCGCCCGCTTCATGTAACTGATTAGCAATCGCTTTCTGGCAGCCCATGGCATCGATAGTCACCAGACTTCCGAACAAAACCAGTCGTCGGAGTAACTCAGGAATAGCGGTGATTTCATTGGATTTACTGTCCACTTTCATTTGTCCCAGAACTAAGCGATTGGTACAGGCAAAAGCGCTGACCAGATGGATTGCCGCCTTGCCGTTGGCTTTATCGAGTGAACGGCGCAGGGTTTTGCCATCAATAGCGATAATATCCCGGTCTATTGCTTGTGCCGGCGTAGATATCCAGGCTGTGAAACCGTCGGCAAAAGCCTGAGCATCCAGTGCAGCAAAGACACGACCAAAGGTATCGTGAGAGGGAATGCCATTAGTGAGATCAAGCAATTGGGTAAAAAAATCCTGTTTAGACTCGCCAAATTCTTCGATTTCGACCCAACCTTCAGCGCCACAAATCACAGCGCATATGGCGATAGTCAGGATATTTTCCAAACTATGCAGCTGAGTTTGTTGAACACGAGGATCTTCAAGTGAGGCAAAATGCTGTAACAAAGGGCTGACAGAGGACATAAGGAATAGGCTTTAAAGCCGTATGACGACATGAAATTAAATCATTGTCAATGAATTTTAGATGCGATTGCCCTGGCTTATTTGTCGCTAGTGGAATATTATTTTCGAGTGTGCTAGCTTATATCGAATTAAGTACATAATATATGTGCAGTTCTTTAAAAAATCTGGTGAGTATCAGCCCTGAATACGCGTTAGGGCATCCTCCTAAACGGGAGGTTATTATTCTTGACCTGCTCTTTGAGCAATTTAGGTGTGCTGACAAAGTACACGCTATACCGGAACGCTCTAGGCTTTCTTGGAGCAACCAATCCTCTAAAATAGGACTGGCTAATTACAATTAATGCCCTGCCCGTGTGGGAGTCTTCACTCTTTAATATCACAGTGCTGAAAAAGCACAAAATACTCTAGCGTTAGTATGCCTATTGTATTTTCACAATTAAATTATGACGTGAATTAATAATTTAATAGCCTAAGCGAAACGCTAATCTTTACTCATCCTAAAATCTAAATCTACGAAATAAACCTATGTAATTTTTTACATCGGGCGTTTTCGCATAGTTTTTTTAAACCAAATAAAAAAGCTAGTATTTTCGCTACTGGCTTCTTGTCATCCCATAACAGGAGAAAACAAACATGTTTGATATGAATGTAGCAAATCAATCAGCAGTTGTCACGCTTCAGGGAAGCAACTTGCCAGTCGTCATTTACCGTGGTCAGAAGGTAATTACTACTGAATCACTGGCGGTGGGGTACGGGGCGGAAGTAAAAAACATTCAAAATAACTTCATCAGAAATGATGGGCGTTTTGTCGAGGGTAAGCATTACTTTATTGTGCAGGGTGATGAATTAAAAGAGTTAAAGAACTTACCATCTTTAAGAGGGTTAGTTGATAAACGGACACTTAAGTTAACACTCTGGACTGAGCGCGGGGCATCCCGCCATGCCAAAATGCTGGAAACGGATCAGGCGTGGGACTACTTTGAGTTACTGGAAGAGACATATTTCAATTCCCGCAAGCAAAATGCTGAGTTGATAAGTAAAAAAGATTTAGCCTTGATGGTACTTCAGGCTGAAGAGGAAAAAGAGATCGCATACGCACAGCGTGATTATGCAATAGAAACAAAAGCGTGGATTAGTCGTCGGCGCGAAGCAACAGCGATGGCAACAGCATCAAAGGCTGTCAGAGAAAAGAATGCCCTCGCTGCAAAGCTTGGTGAATGTAAAGAGCACGCCACGGTTCTTTCTGTGGAGAAACGCCTTGAGAAGGAATTCAAATGGCATCCACTCAAAAAATGGTGCACGGAAAATGGTGCAGAGGTTCGCTCCGTGCCGGATGAGCGTTACGGCAAGGCAAACTCATATCCGGCAGCTGCATGGAAAGCAGTTCACGGTGTGAATTTGGCGAAGCTGTTTTAAACATCCCCAAGCCACGGATGGCTAAAAACTGATTTTTTGTATATACAAAAGTTGGGTTTAGTAATCTGTTTTATCTATCAATTACACAGTAATCATTGATATTTTGTGAGTCAATTTGAGTTGTTTCGATCTGTTTCGTGGTGTATTCTGTATATACAGATTAACCATAGGTTAAAGACACCGGCATATGAAGCTCTTGATTTCACCAAAAATCAGATTGAAATTGGCAGGCAAAAATCCGCCTGTTAATGAAGAGGATATACTCCAGTGTTTTTCTAATCGGGCAGGCGGCTTCCTTGAAGATACAAGAGAAGATAATAAAAGTGACCCACCTACTAAATGGTTTATATCTGAAACTGATTATGGTGTTAAGTTGAAGATAGTCTTTATTTATTACCCTGAAAAAGGGGTAGCCATAAGGACAGCTTATACACCTAATGAAGATGAATTGAGAATCTATAAGAAATACGGCCTAGGAACAGAGAAATGAGCAAACAAACTGATAAGCGAACACACCTGATAGCTTCTACTGACGAAGCATGGGATAACGGTGAGCTTGGTCGTAGTGAGGCTCACGTTAAAGTATCTGATGATATCACGGAAGATCTGATTAATGAGGCATTGGACTTACAGCCAATTTCAATCAGACTAAATAAATCCCTGATAGAAGATTTGAAAATGATAGCTGATCTTAATGGGTTAGGTTATCAGCCATTAATCAGACAGGTTTTAAATCGTTTTGCCAACAGTGAGAAAAAACGGATACTCACCGAAGCTCACAGTCAAGCGATGAAAAGTGAAAAAAGAAAGCCGTCCAATAAGCGCCATAAGGCGGCTTGATTAAATAGCAATAAGTTTCCCAAACCCGCTTCGGCGGGTTTTTCATATCTACAGCCGCTTAATTGCGGTTTTTTTATGTCCAAATGTAAGAGGAGTGCGTATGGCATTCATTAAAGATGCCCTGTCCTCATTATTGGGCGGCAGTGATTCGTCATGGCAATGGGCTGAGCATCTGCACCCGGCTTCCTTTCGCGGGGTGCCGTTTGCCGTGATATCCGGGGAAAGTGTCTTCGGCCGCCGTCAGGCTGTTCATGAGTATCCTTACCGTGATACTGCCTGGATTGAGGATTTAGTCCGGGCAACCCGGAAAATAACGATCCGGGGGTTTATCATTCAGAACAGTGCAGTTTATGACGCCCCGGATGTTATTACTCAGCGTAAGAATCTGGTCGCCGCCTGTGAAACCGGATCTACGGGGACATTGGTGCATCCGACTCTGGGTGAACTGACCGTCAGTGTAACAGAAAGCGGCCTGCGTATGACGGAGAACGCGGAATCAGGCCGGGTGTTTGAGTTCACGTTAACGGTGATTGAATCCGGCCTGAAAGTCTTTGCGGTCACCAACAGCACCCAATCCGCCGCTGAAGTGAAGAAAAACTGGCTGCAAACCTACACCACTGCACTGGCAGGTTATGTCTCAATGGTGAGGGGGGAAATCCGCTCTGTAGTACAGGGGATGCGGATCATCAAACAAACTGCCAGTCAATGGGTGGGTATGGTGACCCGTTCGGTGGATGAAGTGACCAACCTCAGTGATATGTTAAAGACCACTTTCGGCAGTGAGCGTTATGGCCGTTATCAGCGCGGGAAAATTGGCGGCACCGTATCAGGGGCAACAGGGCTCCGGTCACGGGATGACAGAAGCCGCAATGATGCTGAGATAGTGAAGAAAACCACCGCCGAGGTGGTGATGAGCCGTCAGGCCATTACCCGCCGCCTTGATGCCCTGAGCCTTGCCCCGACCGTGGAAGTCTTCAGCGAGGCCGCCGGCAGTACTGATGATAAAGTGGCTATCTTTGAACATCTTGCTGCTTTTCAGTTAACTGTTCAGGCGTTGGGGGCGGATTGAGTATTTCATCAACCTCTGCCTCTGTAATTGGGACTAATTCCCGGCGATCAATCGCAGTTTCATACGCGTAAATTTCACGTGTTTTTTCATGAATGTAGTAATGCATTATCGTAACTCCGACCAATTCAGCACGGTAGAATTCCCCTGGGTCGCCACCACGCCATAGTATGCGCCTGGCGGAACAATGACTGTACCGCCCTGTGAGGTAGTCGCTCACCTCCGTTCGATGTCCAGAGGCCGGCAATGACCCCGTTCACGCGGATTTCCAGTGTTTGTATGGTCGCCGATCCAAAACGAACAAACACCGCAATGGTGCGACCAGTATCGTTTCGGTGATTCACCCCCGTTTTTTGGAATTCGTCACATCAACCCAGGATTGACCGACGCCCAGCAAATTGGCCTCTAACGCGTAATTCCCACGCGGTTGCACGCCAATAGCATCGGGTGTGGGTTTATTATTCGGACTGTAAACCCGCTGGCCGCCCTCATAAATGTTGCGGTTCGACCACACGTCCCGTCCGGCGACAACATCGGCCGTGTCGCCGGATTTTATATAACCAGTGGCAACCATGGCACCGTTTACAAAGCCACCTGTCTGGGGATACGCATTTCCTGCCAGTTCAACCGTTTTCGATAAACCAAGGTTTAATAGAAGCTCACTACAGCGTCAAACCACCAGCAAAACCCGATCTACTATCGGGAAAAACGCAGCAAACAGGCATATTCAACCGTCAATGAATAATCAACAGGGGGGGATTAGCGAGTGGATTGATGGATTGGGGAATTGTGGGCGGATGTTGGGGGCTTGGTGTGGGATGTGAGGTAGAGGGAGGCAGGTGTTGAATTGTCTGGATAGGTGGGGTGAGAACAGGGGCGGTGTACCCCTGAAGGTTGGTGCGTATTTTCGTTATTCTCGATAAAAAATCTGAGTAAAATTAGCACCACGGCCATCTATTACAGTAATATGTGTTGAATTGTCAGAGAATTTGAATTCTAACCACACCCAGTAATTATTAGGACCAGCTAGTCTTTGTTCAGTTATACCATCAACAAGAGGAACTGGTAGTGCTTGATGCCGTGCATTTAACCCGCTCAATCTGACAAAAGTGATTACTTGTCCACGTAAATCAGCAGGAATAGAAATGGTTGAATTCACATTCCAAGATCCAATGACTGATTTTATAGAGCCTTTAGTTTGAGGTTTTGTGGCGTTTTGGTTAGCGGTACTGGCTAAATCATATGCTGCTTTCACTGCCTTTGGCGTTGCTGCCATAGTTTCGCTATTACTACCGACATCATTGCTCAAGACAACAAATCCCTTATCTTGCAGTGTTGCATTTGGATGGTTGCGGCTTAGAGCGTGCTCTTCAATAGTTTTTTTGACATATTTAGGGGTTGGAACGACAGCAAAATCACCATCTTCTGAGACAGGTACATCAGGTTTTTTATCTTGCATAGTTATTCCCTCATTTAATCAACAATACACATTGCTAAATAATATGAAGGCGGGCTACTTCTCCGCCTGTGAACATCAATAAAAAGGTTCATCAATACTGGAGAGAACTTCTGATCAGGATGGCACGGAATGGCTGGCGGGACATTAACAAAATCTATTTGCCTATGGCTGATTGGCAGAGCATTAGTGTCTAAAGGGGGCAATCCTCCCTTTTAACTTAACCCTTTGATTTTAATTAATTCTGTCAGAGAGCCGGAATTCTCTCGATTCGCGATAATTAATAAAAATCAGATAGTTAGCCCAAAGTGGAAATTCCCACTTTGGGATGATGGCTCTTTCTATCATGAGCTAAATCAATCAGTTATCCGTAGCGCAGATTTGCGTTACGAGGAATCACAGTCACTTAAGAACTACCCTCTTTAAGAGGTTCAGCTAGTAAACGCACTGATTGTAACTCATCTTTTGAAGGTATCACCATTTTGATCATGCCTGATATCTTCCCATCTGCGGCAACTATAACGATTTCCGTAATGGTTGATGTGGGCTACCGACATTTTTGTCGGTTGGTTAGTTATTGCTCAGATGATGCTTTGGCTTTGCGCCTTTCTGATTTGAGTTTTCGCTCACATGCATCAATAACCCACGCTGAAAAATTAGCGCTTGGGTTAGAGGGTTTGCCCGCCTCCACACTATCGTTTATTTCTTCGATTAATTCGTGGGGGAAGCGTATTCCTTTGTATCCTGATTTGTTGTTTTTGTGTCCTGTCGCCATATTCCTCATCTCAAAAAAGTGTTTTAACACTTATAAAGATACACCATCGAATAAACTTCCGAAAGTGTTTAAATAAATTTTTCTTTACGTGTTTAAACATTATGGCGCAATGTATTTAAATACCTCTACTCAAACTCGCCTTAAATTTACATTCCTGATTGCGTCAGGCACTCAACGGCTGGTGGA
This sequence comes from Xenorhabdus cabanillasii, assembly GCF_003386665.1. Lineage (NCBI taxonomy): Bacteria > Pseudomonadati > Pseudomonadota > Gammaproteobacteria > Enterobacterales > Morganellaceae > Xenorhabdus > Xenorhabdus cabanillasii. The sequence goes on from NZ_QTUB01000001.1 coordinate 2,472,968, forward strand.
TATTCACCCGGTGCGCCTTATCACGGTATTGGCGGCCTGTGAAGGTGAAGCCCGTCTACTGGCGGGTAAGTCCAATCTGGTGTTTGTTTCCCGTCAGGGGGTGAGCCATGTATAAGATCATCATTACCCAGACCAATCACCGTACAGGCACGGTGAAAAAATATTATCCCCGCAACCGGTACAAGCCTTACGTGGCGCAGAGAAAGCCGCTCAGCGTACGCGCAGTGTCTGTATGCCCGATGGTAAGACCATCACCGAAACGATTGACGCTGATGTGGTGGAGGTGCGCCATGCGTGATTCTGCCTCCTTATGACTATTTTAATGGATAGGGATCGGCAGTGTGATTGGAGTCGCTTAAGGATTGAATACCACGGACGGTAGGAAGCTAGCTAAATTATCACACTATATAACTAATGCAACCGATTACTTACTCATAATAGAGTGATTGGTCTAATTTTCGATACGCTTCCCAATTTCATTATTGTAATCTTTACAAAAAGTGACAATAACGCAATAAGTAGTATCACCTTAAAACGGCGAAGCCCCCAACTACACCAATAGTCAGAGGCTTCTATTAAACAGTCTAATACCTAATGCGAGGAAATATAGACATGTTAAGTATACCATTTAATGAACCAAGTAAAACTATTAACGTAACGTTCCATTTTATGGCTCAGATCTATATGTTGTTGACTATAACGATGAGCCATATGTGCCAATGAAACCGATTGTTGAAGGCATGGGTTTAGATTGGATGGGGCAATACACGAAGTTAATAAAATAAATACTTAAATCAACTATAGAGGAAATCCCTATGGTTGCTGCTGATGGGAAGATGCGAAATATGGTCTGTCTAGCCCTTCGCAAATTTGCCGGTTGGTTAGCCACTATCAACCCGAATAAAGTCAAAGCATCGATCAGGGCTAAAGTTATTCGATATCAAAACGAATGCGACGACGTGTTTTATGAGTACTGGACAACGTGTGGAGTTAAAACGAAAAAAGCCACAATAGAACATCCGGCGACAAAAGTAGTAGAGGGGGATTTTCTCGGAAAAGGGGAAATACTTGTTCCTCATAGTTACCTGGCTTCACTGGCCGATTGTTGATGAGTGTAGAAAATGGCGAGGTACTTTATTCTCAGGTTCTGACATCGGGTTATCATGTAGCAACCATAAACGATTTTATGGAAATTGCTCAACGTGCTGGTTATATGATAATAGACAGAAGTGCTATGCATCCAACGATGAAGGCTCTGGAAGGTTAATTATAAGAGACACATTGAACATTCTGAATCTAAAGCCTGCACTAAGAACCTACAAAATTTTTGTAGGTCAAAGATTATCCCGCAAAGTAAAGGGTAGATTCTGCTCTATAGTGAAAGTAGTTTCACCGCTCTAGATGGTTATCATTTTTATCCGTGATATCCTGTCAATATAGTCAGCGAACCATTGAATCATTTCACGCCGCTTGTCTAGATATTGAGCGTGATTATATATACCACGAATACTATTGCGATCAGCGTGCGCTAATTGACGCTCAATTATATCGTGGCTAAATCCGCACTCATTAAGAATGGTGCTGAATTGGTGACGGAAACCGTGGCCGCTAGCGATCCCATCATAGCTAATTTGCCTAATCACCTGTAATATAGCGTTCTCGCAAATTGGCTTTTTCTTGTCATTTCTGCCAGCAAATACGAAATTAGAAATATTGGAAGTCATAGGATGAAGGGCATTTTAATAATGCAATAACCTGATTTGACATTGGGACTACATGTAATTTCCGGTTCTTCATTATTTCAGGCTCTATTGTGATGAGTTTGTTGTCAAAATCGATATTACGCCATTTCATGCTGCGCAATTCATTTGTACGCAATGCCGTATATTGCAAAACCTGAGTAGCAATTCTTGAAATAACACTGCCGGAATATGAAGATAATTCCTGATTAAATGCGGGGATCTGGTCTGCGGTTAGAAATGGAAAATGCTTCTTTTTGTATCCTGTCATTGCACCTGCTAAATCTGGTGCAGGGTTATATTTCGCTCTGCCAGTCACTATCGCATACCTGAAAACTTCACCACATCTGCGTCTTGCCTTACTTGCGTTCTTCGAATTGACGGATCACGCCGAGTAGAACCATTGGCTCTATTTCTTCCATAGCCATATGCCCAATGCTTGGCAGAATGTCAGCTTGAAACATACTCTGTAATTCTTTTGCGTATCTTTCAGACCAAGCAGCTTGTTTGAATTGATACCATTCGTTATATATAGTAGCGAAAGTATTTGGAATTTCGCTATTTTTCTGCTTTAGTCCTACTGGTGCTAATTCCCCGCTATTAGCAAGGACAGACTTAGACTCGGCATGCTTTAGTCGAGCCGTAACTAGTGAAACCTCTGGATATGCACCAATAACATAGGTTTGCTCTTTCCCCTTTTTACGATACCTAAAACGCCAAATCTTACTTCCTGTTTTCGATACAAAAAGAAATAAACCTCCTCCATCAGTAAGGCGATAGGCTTTGTCTTTAGGTTTGGCTGACTCAATCTGCTTTATCGTTAACATGTGGGCATCCTAAGTGGGTATTCAGATCAATGCCCTCAAATATGCCCACACTTTACTGGTATAGCCAAGTTATTTGGGGTAACAGCGGGTAACACTAACTCTGCTTTAAATAAGGATTTTTTGCTATGCGGGTTATATCAGGTAATGCGAGGTTATTTGGTCTTGGCGCCCCCTGCAGGAATCGAACCTACAACTAGCCCTTAGGAGGGGCTTGTTATATCCATTTAACTAAGAGGGCGAATAAAACAGGACACAGTATATCTCTTTTTTTTTCCTGAGATAAGATATAACGAACTGTTTGCCTATATAATCACCACTTATTTTGATTACCATTAAAGAAAAATTGGCAGTATATTTAACATATTGGCGGCCATTGGCTGAAATGTATAATGCTCGAAAACGGACAATGGCAAAAAGTAATCATGTGGAGAACAATATGAAGTATCGTCTGAGCGGGGTTGCTCTTACTGCTGTATTACTGATGGGATGCGCGAGTTCATTGAATACGAATGAACAGGGGCGCTCTGATCCGCTGGAAGGGTTCAACCGCACCATGTTCAACTTTAACTATAATGTTCTCGATCCTTATATACTACGGCCTGTCGCAGTAGCCTGGCGTGATTATGTGCCAATGCCTGCACGAAACGGTATTGGTAACTTCACGAGCAACCTTGAAGAGCCCGCCAGTATGGTTAATAGCTTTCTGCGTGGTGATATCAACGAAGGTGCGAAGCATTTTAATCGGTTCTTTTTGAATACTATTCTGGGTATGGGGGGCCTTATTGATGTTGCTTCAATGGCGAACCCTAAACTGGCAAAACAGGATCCAATGCGTTTTGGTAGTACGTTAGGGTACTATAAAGTTGGTTATGGCCCTTATGTTGTTTTTACCGGGTTATGGCAGTTTTACTGCACGTGATGAAGGGGGAAATTTAGCAGATATGACTTACCCTGTTTTAAGCTATCTCACGCCTTGGATGTCTGTAGGAAAATGGGTATTTCAGGGTATTGAAACCCGGGCGCGTTTATTGGATTCAGATGGCTTAATGAAAAACTCTTCAGATCCGTATCTGATGCTGCGTGAGGCTTATTTCCAACGTCATGACTTTTTGGCTAATGGCGGTAAGCTGACGCCAGAAGAAAACCCGAATGCTGCTGCTATTCAGGATGAACTGGATTCTATCGACTGATTTTATAGAGAGATTAAAAAAGGATAGCTTAGGCTATCCTTTTTTAGATCATGGAAGATGATTAGAATGTGTAGTTAAGGCCCACACCAAACAGCCATGCAGTTCCTTTTGAATCAAACTCGTAAGTCTGGTTTAGAGGTGGTTTGGCACCTTCTTTCAGTTGTTCACTAACATGTACTTTCTTACCACGCATATAGGAAACTCCAACATCTACAGAAGTATCTTTATTAAATGCGTAAGTCGTTCCTGCACTTAACCAGAAGCGATTTTGGTCTGGAATGGAGATAGAACGATTTTTGGCAGGTACAGGGCTTTCATCGAAAGCGATACCAGTACGGAAAGTCCAGTTATCGTCATGGTAGTAAGTTGTTCCTAATGAGACACGGTAAGCATTACGGAAACCTTCATGTTTCTCAAATGCAACTTGACCTGTATCATTTCGTGTTGCTTTTAATTCCTTGAATTCGTTCCAACCTGTATATAGGAAGCTATAGTGGATTGCCCATTGTGGTGCCACACGGTTATAACCCGATAATTCCCACATATCAGGCAAATTCAAATCCAATTTACCTTTAACTGTCTTTCCGTTGGTTCCATTCTCAAACAGAGATGGTATATATGGTAAATCGCTGCTGTAATCTCCTCTTTTGAATTTAACCTTAACTTTTGAGCGGTAGGTCAGGCTATAGCGGTTATTTTCGTCATATTGATATAGTAGCCCGGCATTCCAACCATAACCCCAATCTTTTCCTTCTAAACGGGCTGCTTCTGCGGTTGTTGGGATATCATATTTCCCTCCAGATATTCTTTTTAACAATGGTCCGACTTCACCCATATGGCGAATAATTTCAGCATCAGCATAAACTGCATTCACACCTAAACCAAAACTGAACTGATCATTCAGCTTATATGCACCGCCCAGATTAAAGTTCACCGTCTTGAGCGAGGTCTTCCCACCAAGCGAACCCGCAGTATAGTTATTACTGAAATTTGTGGCTAAGCCAAAGTTACTCGTGGCTGATGCACCAACAAACCATTGTTCAGTGATTGGTGTAATAAAATGCAGGTTTGGTATCGGAGCATTTGGCGCAATATTTTTTGCATCAGTGCTGTTGTATGTTTTAGTTGCCGGGTTAGGAATTGGAGATCTGCCCGTAATATCAACACTTGGTTTGACGTAAATAAGGCCGCCAGAAAATGATGGACGATCAAATAGGGTCATTGCTGCAGGGTTGCGGCTACCTTCAGAAGCATCTTCTGCAACGACCCCTGCTCCAGAAAATGCTCGGCCTAGTCCTGATGATGAATATTCATTCAATTGAAAACCGGCAGCACTAGCGTTGGATGAAATAATTGCAACCGCCACTGCTAATGCTGAACGTGTAAATAGGTTTTTCTGGTTCATAACCAAAACCTCATTGTTTAATTATTATTTAACATGCTACTCAATGTAGCTGAGAGCGCGGAATTGTAGAGTCAGTTTATCATAATGACAAATCAGACCAGTGTGGGAAGTATAGGCCCGATATCATAATGTGTTGCAAGAATGTTTTTAAAATATGATGAAATTGATTACAGAAATGGGACTTGCTTAACAAAAAAGAGACAACTCAGATTGATAAATTGTAAATAAAAGACCTTTGGCATGCTGAGATCAATAAATAGTGAGATAAATGATATTAAACAGTGTAATTACTGGTTATCCAAGGAAAAGATAACGTAAAATCGGTCGCAGATTTTCATAGTCGGAGAAATAAAATGACTGATGCAATTAAACGTTGTGATGCAGAAGAAACTACCGCCTGTTGCTGTGTCGATGATGTATTGTAACTGACAGTGGAGCTTACGTTTAGTTATCAGGCAGAAGTAATGATATTCCGGTCAGGATTGCGTTAGTTTTATCTTGAGTCAAAGTTTTGGGCAACTGTTTTCCACTGTAGTCTAAAGCAGTAGAAAAACTGACTCTTATCTGTGGGAATAAATGATTATTTCTTTATCTTTTCTTCACATGCTATCTGTTCAAGTTGTGTAGATTATAAATATATTAAAGTTGCGTTTGCTCGCATTTTTAGTTTATTCCTGTTTGCTATTCTCAAACATTGCGTTAACAATGCTTCATCAGGTCTGACCTCTTATGAGGTGAGTAAATATTTTTAATCAATTGATTTATTTAATGATTATTTCAGGAGTTGCTATGAGTCGTTCTTCAACAAAAGTGGCACAACAAAAGGAACGAGTGGCTATTGTCAGTGGGTTGCGCCTTCCTTTTGCGAAACAGGCGACTAACTACCACGGTATTCCGGCTGTTGATTTAGGAAAAGCTGTTGTCAGTGAGTTGGTTATCAGAAGTGGGCTGCCACCAGAGAAGATCGACCAATTGGTTTTTGGGCAAGTTGTTCAAATGCCGGAAGCACCGAATATTGCAAGGGAAATCGTATTAGGTGCTGGCTTAAGTGTCAGTACAGATGCGTATAGCGTTTCCCGGGCCTGTGCGACCAGTTTTCAGGCAATAGCGAATGTAGCAGAAAGCATTATGGCCGGGACAGTGAATGTGGGGATCGCGGGTGGTGCTGATTCTTCTTCAGTCTTGCCAATCGGGGTAACCAAATCATTGGCTCGCACGCTGGTTGATATGAACAAAGCTAAAAGCCTGTCACAACGCCTTAAATTACTTAGTAAATTGAAGTTAAAAGATTTACTGCCTGTATCACCTGCTGTTGCTGAGTATTCAACGGGGTTACGAATGGGAGATACGGCTGAGCAAATGGCGAAAACCTATCATATCAGTCGTAAAGAGCAGGACGAATTGGCTCACCGTTCTCATGTATTAGCTGCTAAAGCCTGGGAACAGGGATTATTGCGTAATGAAGTGATATCAGCACATTTTCCGCCATACCATGAATCTCTGCTGGAAGATAATAATATCCGAAAAAATTCAGAACTCACCTCTTACACTAAATTGCGTCCTGCCTTTGACCGCAAATATGGTTCAGTAACTGCCGCGAATAGTACACCGCTGACGGATGGTGCGGCGGCGGTTATTTTGATGAGTGAATCTGCGGCTAAAGAGCTTGGTATGACTCCGTTAGGTTATTTACGCAGTTACGCCTTCTCAGCAATTGATGTTTGGCAGGATATGTTATTGGGGCCATCTTATGCGACTCCGTTGGCGTTGGACAGAGCTGGTATTACTTTGAATGAACTTTCGCTCATAGATATGCATGAAGCGTTTGCTGCCCAAACCCTCACGAATTTAAAAATGTTTGCCAGTGACAAGTTTGCCCGCGAGAAATTAGGGCGCTCTCAGGCAATTGGTGAAGTGGATATGGATAAATTCAATGTATTGGGCGGTTCAATTGCTTATGGTCATCCGTTTGCTGCGACTGGGGCCAGAATGGTGACTCAGACACTGAATGAGTTGCGCCGTCGTGGTGGTGGGCTTGGATTGACAACAGCTTGTGCTGCCGGTGGATTGGGTGCAGCGATGGTATTGGAGGTAGAATAATGGCTCAGGCTGAAAAAGAAACAATCATGTCAGAGACACAATCGGTATTCAGTTTTTCTGTCAGAGATGACAAGATTGGTGTTATTACTATTGATGTCCCGGGTGAGAAGGTCAACACGCTGAAAGCGGAGTTTGTTGAACAATTTTTGACAGTTTTTGAGAAGGCACAACAAGTTTCCGGCTTAAAAGGTTTGGTCATTGTGTCCGGCAAACCCGATACATTTATCGCTGGCGCAGATATCACTATGATCGCAGGCTGCCAAACTCAACAAGAAGCAACGAAATTGGCTGAAAAAGGTCAGGAATTGTTTGCCCGGATTGCCAATTATTCTTTACCGATTGTTGCCGCCATTCATGGTGCATGCCTGGGGGGCGGGCTGGAGTTAGCATTAGCCTGCCATGCGCGTGTTTGTTCTCTGGATGATAAGACCCGTCTTGGTTTACCGGAAGTGCAGCTCGGGTTATTACCCGGTTCGGGGGGAACTCAGCGATTACCTCGTCTGATAGGTGTCAGCTCTGCTTTGGATATGATGCTGACAGGCCGCCAGCTGAAGGCAAATCAGGCAAAACGTCTGGGCGTTGTAGATGATGCGGTTCCCTTGGATATTTTGCTGGATGTCGCTGTTCAATATGTCAAAAAAGGAATAATTAAGCGTAAGCCGTTAGCATGGTCACAGCGTTTGTTGGCAAGTGCCTTGGGCAGGCCACTGTTGTTTCAGATGGTTCAACAAAAAACACGGGCAAAAACTCACGGTCATTATCCGGCACCAGAGCGGATTATTGATGTCGTTCGTACCGGACTGGAGAAAGGGCAAAAGACGGGTTTTCGGGCGGAGGCCAAAGCATTTGGTGAACTGGCTATGTCGCCAGAATCGGAAGCATTGCGTAGCCTGTTTTTTGCCGCTACTTCATTAAAAAACGAAACGGGTTCTTCAGAACAGCCAGCTAAGATCAAACATGTTGGGATTTTGGGTGGTGGTTTGATGGGGGGCGGAATTGCCAGTGTTACTGCAACTCGCGGTAATTTACCTGTTCGTATCAAAGATATTAATGAAAAAGGTATCAATCAGGCGCTTAAATATACATGGGATCTGCTTTCTAAACGAGTCAAACAACGGCGTTTGAAACCGTTGGAGTGTTCCCGTCAGATGTCTCTGCTTTCCGGATCAACTGATTATATTGGTTTTAAACAAGCTGATATCGTGGTAGAAGCCGTGTTTGAAGATCTGGTACTGAAACGTAAAATGGTTTCAGAAATTGAGACACACACAAAACCGGAAACTATTTTCGCCTCCAACACCTCTTCATTGCCAATTCACCAAATTGCAGAGGTTGCTAAACGCCCAGAGCAAGTTATCGGTCTCCACTATTTCAGTCCGGTTGATAAAATGCCGTTGGTGGAAGTGATCCCGCATGCAGGAACCAGTGAAAAAACAATTGCGACGGCGGTAGCGCTGGCGAAAAAACAGGGTAAAACAGCGATTGTTGTTGGTGATAAAGCAGGGTTCTATGTTAACCGAATTTTATCCCCTTATATCAATGAAGCAGGTTATTGTTTGGTAGAAGGTGAACCTGTTAACCATATCGATAAAGCTTTGGTTGATTTTGGTTTCCCGATTGGGCCAATCAATTTGCTGGATGAAGTTGGTATTGATGTTGGAACAAAAATAATTCCTGTCCTGGTAGAGCAGTTAGGTCGCCGATTTACTCCACCGGCAATTCTGGATGCAGTATTGAATGACAACCGTAAAGGCAAGAAAAACGGCCGGGGGTTTTATTCCTATGAGGTCAAAAAGAGTAGATTTTGGTCATTCGGAAAAAGCAGCAAAGAGGTTGACTCTTCCATCTATTCTCTGTTGAAAATTAAGCCCAATGCCAGGATATCTCCATCAGACATTGCTCAGCGTTGTTTAATGCCGATGTTAAATGAAGCTGTTCGCTGTTTGGATGAAGGTATCATCCGAAGCCCCCGTGATGGCGATATTGGCGCCGTATTTGGTATCGGCTTCCCGCCATTCCTGGGAGGACCATTCCGTTATATGGATAAACTAGGTAGTAATAAAGTTGTAGAAATTTTACGTCGCCTGGAGCAACAACATGGAGAAAGATTTGCACCTTGTGAACGCCTGGTTCAGATGGCTGAACAGAATGAAAAATTCTATGAATAATTTATAGTTTTTGTGGAATCAATTATATCGGCTCTTTTAATTCAAGAGCCGATTTTTTATGCTAAATAATTTCTTATTATTATAATATTTTTACTTGTTGGGTAAATGAAATAATAACAATCAAACAAGACATATATAATTCGTCATTAGTGATTTTATTTGTTTTTATTTTGAGGCAGAATGCCTATCAATCCTGATTGACTCCCTTTTGTTTAGGTGTAGTCAATAATATGATTTTGTTTTCATAATTAATTAGCTAAAAGCGATGTAATCTAAAATTTAACTCAACGGTGAATTATGTTCGTTTTTATTATGCGTCACGGTGATGCCGCTTTCGACTCAATCAGCGATGCAATGCGAGAATTAACACCACGTGGTTGTCAGGAATCACAAAAAATGGCTCTTTGGCTTGCGCAACAGTTGCCTGATATTGATTGTGTCTTAGTCAGCCCCTATATCCGGGCAGAGCAGACTCTGAAAGTCGTTCGTGAGAATCTGACATTGCCTGATAGTGAGGAAGTGTTAGAGGAATTAACACCAGCGGGTGACGCGGCACTGGTAGCAAGCTACTTACAAGTTTTGGCAATTCAGGGGAAAAAAGCAGTATTGTTAGTTTCCCATTTACCTTTGGTTGGTTATTTAGTGTCTGAGCTTTGTCCTGCACAAACTCCGCCTATGTTTACAACATCCGGCATTGCTTGTGTGGAGTTGGATCACCAGACAGAGAAAGGCCGCCTGTTATGGCAAACCTCTCCAGCACACTTAGTGACAAACAATATTAGTAATAAACAATAAGTAACAAAACCCTGGTTGATCAAAGGCGAGTTCACATTTAACGCTGTATAAACTCATCCTGTTCTACCAAAATGAGCAATGCAGCGTTTCCTCCCCACTCTTTGGGAGCTTGATGAAAAGCAATAATATCGGGATGTTGAGCGAGCCATAATGGTGTTTGTTGCTTAAGGATATGCTTACCGTGGCCATGCATAATACAGGCACAATAGACGTTTTCACGGCGACAGGCGGCGATCAAAGCCCCAATTTCCTGTTTAGCCTGCAACTGAGTTAATCCGTGTAAATCCAGAAAGAATTCAGGGGGATAATCCCCTCGGCGTAACTTCTTCAGTTCATAATGATTGGCTCCTTCACGTACATAACGGGTCGGGCCTTCCATATCGAGATTGGGCTGGAACTCATCAGAAAAATAGTAACTGGCATCGGCCTGTTCTTGCATCAGACGCTCAGGAGCAATCTGTCTGATTTTTTTTCTTCTGGGGGAGTGTAAGACTTTATCTTGAGCAATGCGACGGGTTCCCGCAACAGACGTTCTAAATAAGCTGATGTCTTCTTCATTTAATGTTATTTTCTTCTTCATTACATACTAATTTTATTAACAACTTTTGGTCAGTGTACCTGATTTTCTATCATTTTGCTTAAATGCTATTACATAATATAACCATGTATATTTAATGGTTATTTGTTGTTTTCTTCAATATGGCTTGCCAGTGTTTTAGTTTCTTTTGAAGAGCCTGTGGAAAATGTTTCTTTTCTCTGGCTCTGGGGAAAAGGCTATTGATCGTATTTTGATCGTGCTTCTCCCAAAGTGCGGGATTCTGGGTTAATCTTTCATACCACATTGGTTTATTGATAAGAACGTCTTTTTTGAAATCAGAAGGAAGGGCGAAAAGAAAGTTATCCATAAAATTTTTAGCCAAATTACTTGAGGGGTATTCTTTTAAGATAATGAGCTTATTTGAAAAAGTATTTTTTAAATAATTTTGCCATTCTTGCCTTTCGCCAAAAAAGGGTTCTATTGGTTTAGAGGACCAGTCAGTATTTTTGAACTGTATGATAGTCGGATCAAGAATAATTCTCTGGCCTTGATAGTAAGCTTCAATGACAAGATGAGTTGTAGGGCAACTATCATCCACGCCGCGCCAGACGAATACGCCAATTGCCCGATGTGGTATATGCACTCTATGAAGATATTCACTGACGTAATCGGCACATCTAAAACAGGCTGCTTTAGGTGATTTAATAAAATCTAATATATTTTCATCATTACGAATTTCATCTAAAAAATTCACAATTGCTCCTTTATTCATAAAATGGATTGACAAATTTTTTTGGTTATAAAATAAATGTATATACAACATATGAGCTGACATTGACAAGAAAAAAGTAACGGAGAAAAACTAATGTCAATTGGACTGAAAGAGAGTGATATTATTTGGCACAATGCCAGACTTGCCACAATGAACCCTACAATCAACAACATAGATGGTAAACACAATTACGGCATTCTGGAACGACATGATTTAATCATACGGGATGAAAAAATTCTGGCGATTTTACCAACAGAAAGTGTGCCGGCTAATCGTTGTAAGGTGATTGATGTAAAGCAACGATTAATCACTCCCGGCCTGATAGATTGTCATACTCACTTGGTTTTTGGTGGCAATCGGGCATCGGAATGGGAACAGCGTTTGAATGGCGTTTCTTATGCAGAAATCAGTGCTAAAGGTGGTGGAATTAACGCTACAGTCAATGCAACCAGACTAAGTTCAGCCCAACAATTGGAAATTGCCGCTCAAAAGCGACTTAATGCTTTAATATCTGAAGGTGTAACGACAATTGAGATGAAATCGGGTTATGGATTGGATCTGAAAAATGAAGAAAAACAATTGCAAGTTATTCAAACGCTAAAGCGAAAAAACCCCGTTGAAATCAGTCCGACTTTACTCTCAGCTCATGCAGTTCCTGCTGAATATAAACATAATCCTGATGCTTATATCGATTTAGTTTGCGATACCATTCTTCCTGCCCTTTGGCAAAATCAATTATTTGAATCTGTGGATGTTTTTTGTGAAACCGTTGGATTTAGTCTCCAGCAAACTAAGCGGGTCTTTGATACAGCCAAAAAACTCAATATTCCCGTCAGGGGCCATGTGGATCAGCTTTCTAATTTAGGCGGCTCTGAATTGGTGGCGGATTATCAAGGATTATCCGTTGATCATATTGAATATCTGGATGAAAAAGGAGTTGAAGCGATCAGCCGCAGTGGGACTGTCGCCGTATTATTGCCGGGAGCATTTTATTTCCTGAGAGAGACTAAACGCCCTCCTGTTGCCTTATTGCGTCAATATCGTGTACCGATGGCTATTTCGACGGATTTTAATCCGGGAACCAGCCCTTTTATATCTTTGCGTATGATGATGAATATGGCCTGTGTCCTGTTTGGTTTTACGCCAGAAGAAGCATGGCAGGGAGTGACTATCCATGCGGCACGTGCATTAGGGCGGGCAGATAGCCATGGTCAATTAACAGCAGGTTATATGGCTGATTTTGTTGTCTGGGATGCCAGGGAACCCGTTGATATATTGTATGAACTTGGACATAACCCATTGGTTTACCGTGTTTATCGTGGAGCAATCACACATAGCTCTATACATCGTGATTCATAAGTAGTATCGCTTGGAAAACAAAACATTATTTAGAGAACAATAAATAGTGAGGGGTATAACATGAAATTATGGCATCCGACATCAGAAAATATTTGGCAAGGACGGAATGATCTCGCAGAAGCAACCAATGCACTACGGGTATTCCAGACAATAAAACAACCCACCCATTTTTCTCCGGAACAATTTCCGAACCATATTGCATTGTTGGGATTTGAATGTGATGAAGGGGTAAAACTCAACCAAGGGCGACCGGGAGCTAAATTAGGGCCTGAATATCTGCGCCAGTCATTGGCAAATATGGCAAGTCATGATGGACACGAATGGCTGGTGGATTTGGGTAATATCCGGGCTAATAGTGGACAATTAAGTGAAGCCCAGAGTGCTCTGAGTGATGCTGTCTATGAGTGTCAGAATCAGAAAATGCGGACGTTAATTTTTGGCGGCGGACATGAAACGGCATTTGCTCATGGCATGGGTATTTATCGTGCGTTTCCAACTCAACGGGTAGGGATTATTAACTTTGATGCGCATCTGGATCTGCGGAATGCGTCACAGCCCACATCGGGAACCCCGTTTCGTCAGCTTGCTGATTATTGTCATCAGCAACAACGTCCATTTAATTACACTTGTGTAGGTGCCAGTCTGGCCTCGAATACGCAGGCTCTATTAGACGAAGCTAATCACCTTGATGTCACAATTATTTGGGATACTCAATGTATTGATTCCATGTTGGATAAAGTACAGCAACAAATACAAGATATTATTAATCAGGTTGAAATCATTTACATGACTATTGATTTGGATGTGTTGCCAATCTGGCAAATGCCATCAGTATCGGCTCCGGCTGCGTTGGGCGTTCCGTTAGAGCGCTTATTATCATTGATTCAACCCATTTGTCAGAGTAAGAAATTACAGTCTATTGATTTAGTTGAGCTTAATCCGTTGTATGATATTCAGGATATGGGCGGTAAAGCAGCGGCTCGTCTTGCATGGCAATTAGTGCATTGGTGGGATGGTTAATTCGTGAAATAGATAATTTGTGAAATAAATAGGAGTGAGAAGGAATTTATTGTGACCATTGATTTATCAGATAAAGCGGCTAAGCCTGTGCCTCTGTATGCAAAAGTTAAACAAGCAATTGTTGAAAAAATCTATACAGGAGAGTGGAAGCCACATGACAGGGTTCCTTCAGAATCTGAATTAGTTAAACAATTTAACTGTAGTCGCATGACAGCAAACAGGGCATTACGGGAGCTGACAGCAGAAGGATTTCTGTTCCGTTTGCAAGGGGTGGGTTCATTTGTTGCAGAGCCTAAAGGACAATCTGCCTTGTTTGAAATACACAGTATTGCTGATGAGATTGAGGCCCGATCCCACCGGCACAGTTGCAAGGTGCTGAAATTTGCAGAAGTGACGGCTAATATGACTCAGGCCGCAGAGTTGGCAATCGAGATTGGCGCACTTATTTATCATTCAATTATTGTTCATTATGAAAACGATATTCCTGTGCAAATTGAAGATCGTTATGTCAATGCGTTGGCGGTGCCAGAGTATCTGCGGCAGGATTTCAGTCAGCAAACTACTCATGATTATTTATCGATAGTGGCTCCTCTTACGGAAGGAGAGCACATTGTAGAAGCGGTTGCAGGTGATGCCCGCTCTTGCCGTTTGCTGCAAATAGAGGAAAACACGCCTTGTTTGTTGATCAGCCGACGAACCTGGTCGAAAGAGCATATTGTTTCCAGCGCTAAGTTATTATTTCCTGGTAACCGTTATAAACTGAAAGGGTGTTTTAGTTCGTGATTCGGAGCTTATGATTTGGTTAAGACATCTCCTCTTTGCTTTAGGCATAGAGGAGAGAAGAAAAAGTATGTTGTGACAACAATGTAAATAATATGTGATATAAAACACAAAACCAGCAAAAATACGCTTCTGCCAGCCTGAAAATAAATCATTATCATCTTATTGATCTTCCTAACAAAAGAAAACACACAAAATTATTGACTTTATCTTCGTCACATTTTTGCCTATTGAATATACATGTATATACAACTATACAATTAATAAATTTTCATAAAGGTGAAAAAGGAAAAAACCGTGACAACGCAAAATAATAAATTCAGTAACGCGGTCATTCGTGCTCCCAGAGGAACGCAACTCATAGCCAAAAGTTGGCTGACGGAAGCACCGCTCCGTATGTTGATGAATAATCTTGACCCTGACGTAGCAGAAAATCCCCATGAGCTGGTCGTTTATGGTGGAATTGGTCGTGCAGCCAGAAATTGGCAATGTTATGAAAAAATCGTTGAGACTCTGAAAAATCTGGAGAATAACGAAACATTACTGGTGCAATCAGGTAAGCCTGTCGGGGTTTTCAAAACTCATGAGAATGCGCCCCGTGTATTGATTGCAAATTCAAATTTGGTTCCACATTGGGCAACGTGGGAACACTTTAATGAACTGGATGCCAAAGGGTTAGCAATGTATGGCCAGATGACTGCCGGTAGTTGGATATACATCGGTAGTCAAGGAATTGTACAAGGCACTTATGAGACATTTGTTGAAGCCGGACGCCAGCATTATAACGGTGATCTGACAGGTCGCTGGGTATTGACTGCTGGTTTAGGTGGCATGGGAGGGGCACAACCTCTGGCAGCGACGTTGGCGGGGGCTTCATCACTCAATATTGAATGTCAGCAAAGCCGTATTGATTTTCGTCTGCGTACTAAATATGTGGATGAACAAGCAACTGATCTGGATGACGCACTGGCACGTATTAAGCGCTACACCGAGGAAGGTAAAGCGGTATCGATAGCATTGTGCTGTAACGCAGCAGAAATTTTGCCGGAGTTAGTTCGCCGCAATGTTCGTCCTGATATGGTAACAGATCAAACCAGCGCCCATGATCCATTACATGGTTATCTGCCAGCGGGTTGGACATGGGATGAATATTGTCGCCGTGCTGAAACAGAGCCAGAAGTGGTGATTCAGGCTGCGAAAGCTTCAATGGCAATACATGTTGAAGCGATGCTGGCTTTCCAGAAACAGGGTATTCCTACTTTTGATTACGGCAATAATATCCGGCAAATGGCAAAAGAAATGGGTGTTGAACATGCCTTTGATTTCCCCGGTTTTGTGCCTGCTTATATTCGTCCGCTCTTTTGCCGCGGGATTGGGCCTTTCCGTTGGGCTGCTCTTTCCGGTGATCCTGAAGATATTTACAAAACCGATGCCAAAGTCAAAGAGCTGCTGCCAGATGACACCCATTTACATCGTTGGCTGGATATGGCACGGGAACGTATCAGCTTCCAGGGCTTGCCTGCACGTATTTGTTGGGTTGGTCTGGGAGATCGGGCCAAATTAGGTTTGGCATTTAATGAAATGGTACGCAGTGGCGAACTTTCGGCACCAATCGTGATTGGGCGTGATCATCTCGATTCCGGTTCAGTGGCAAGTCCCAATCGTGAAACGGAATCAATGAAAGATGGTTCTGATGCTGTTTCTGACTGGCCATTACTCAATGCGCTATTAAATACAGCCAGTGGTGCAACATGGGTATCTCTGCATCATGGTGGTGGTGTGGGCATGGGATTTTCTCAACACTCAGGCATGGTGATTGTTTGTGATGGTTCGGATCAAGCAGCAGAACGTATTGCCCGGGTACTGCACAATGATCCGGCGACGGGGGTTATGCGTCATGCTGATGCGGGTTATGAACTGGCGGTTCAATGTGCAAAAGAGCAGGGATTGAACTTACCCATGCTGAATACACAAGCAGTAGAAAGTTCATCAATAGACACAAAAACAGCAGAAACGAAATAAGGAGCGTTATTGATATGAAACATATTATTATTCATCCGGGAAAAATGACGCTTGAAGAGTTACGCCATGTTTATCAGCATCCCGTACAAATAACTTTGGATACACAATGCTTCCCGGCTATTGAGAGCAGTGTTGAATGTGTTAACTGTATTATCAGCGAAAACAGAACCGCTTACGGAATTAATACGGGTTTCGGCTTGCTGGCAAATACCCGAATTGCAGAGCAGGATTTAGAAGAGTTGCAGCGCTCTATCGTAATGTCACATGCAGCAGGTGTTGGTGAGCCTTTATCGGATGAGATCGTTCGGCTGATTATGGTCTTGAAAATCAACAGCCTGGCTCGTGGTTATTCTGGTATTCGTTTGGAAGTTATTCAGGCACTGGTAACATTGGTAAATGCCGAAGTTTACCCTTGCATTCCAAGTAAAGGCTCGGTCGGAGCTTCTGGTGATTTGGCTCCACTGGCGCATATGAGTCTGTTATTGTTGGGAGAGGGCAAAGCCCGTTATCGTGGTGAATGGTTGCCGGCAAAAGAAGCCTTGGCAAAAGCCGGACTGAAGCCAATTCAACTGGTGGCAAAAGAGGGGCTGGCACTACTTAACGGTACACAAACCTCAACTGCATTTGCCTTGAAAGGGCTTTTTGCGGCGGAAGAGTTATTTGCATCTGCCATTGTTTGTGGTGCCCTGTCTGTTGAAGCGGCATTGGGGTCCCGCAAGCCATTTGATGCGCGTATTCATGAAGTGCGTGGGCAGCAAGGGCAAATTGATGTTGCAGCTTTATACCGTTTCGTACTGGAAGAACAAAGTGACATTTCTGCCTTCCACGAAAACTGCACGAAAGTGCAGGATACTTATTCGTTACGCTGTCAGCCACAGGTAATGGGAGCTTGTCTGACCCAAATTCGCCATGCTGCTGATGTCATTATGGTTGAGGCTAATGCTGTTTCTGACAATCCACTGGTCTTTACTGAACAGGATGAAGTGATTTCTGGTGGTAATTTCCATGCAGAGCCTGTCGCAATGGCATCGGATAATCTGGCTATCGCATTGGCGGAAATCGGCGCGTTGTCAGAACGCAGGATTGCTCTGCTGATGGATAGTAATATGTCTCAGTTACCCCCGTTTCTGGTCAAAAACAGCGGAGTTAATTCCGGTTTTATGATTGCTCAGGTGACCGCGGCTGCTCTGGCAAGTGAAAATAAAGCACTGGCACATCCTTCCAGTGTTGATAGCTTGCCGACCTCAGCGAATCAGGAAGATCATGTATCAATGGCACCGGCAGCAGGCCGTCGTTTGTGGGAAATGGCGGATAACGTCAGGGGAATTCTGGCGATTGAGTGGTTGACGGCTTGTCAGGGGATGGATTTTCGTGAAGGCTTAACGAGTAGCCCGATTCTGGAAAAAGCCCGCCATATTCTGCGTGAGAAAGTAACATATTACGATAAAGATCGTTTTTTCTCACCAGACATTGAAATGGCTATTCAATTGTTGGCAGAGCAACGACTTTCTGCACTGCTGCCGTCTGGTACGATCCTGTCGAATGGTAGTGTCCTGAAAAACCACATAAATTAAATTGTTCTTAGGCCGGTTTCCCGGCCTTCTCGTTGTATTTATCTTTCACATTTAATAATAAAAGAAATAAGGATAAATCATGCAAAACATCTCACAACTCAAGCGTGGGTTAAGTGTTCGTCATATTCGGTTTATGGCACTGGGGTCAGCAATTGGTACTGGGCTTTTTTATGGTTCTGCGGGAGCCATTCAAGCAGCAGGGCCTGCGGTATTGTTGGCATACGCTATTGGTGGTGTGGCAGTTTTTATGGTTATGCGTGCATTGGGGGAAATGGCTGTCCATAACCCTGTGCCGGGTTCTTTCTCCCATTATGCTAATCACTATCTGGGGCCACTGGCGGGTTTTCTGACCGGATGGACTTATGTATTTGAAATGTTGGTTGTCTGTCTGGCGGATGTCACCGCATTTGGCCTCTATATGAAACTTTGGTTTCCCCATGTTGACCAATGGATTTGGGTTCTCGGTATCGTTTTTTTCATCGGGGCGATAAATCTGTGTAACGTCAAAGTGTTTGGTGAAATGGAGTTTTGGCTTTCCATCATTAAAGTCGCAGCGATTGTTGCCATGATTATCGGTGGTTTCGCGATTATGATGTATGGGTTTGGTCAGGAAGCGGGCCATGTTACCGGGTTGTCAAACCTGTGGGAACATGGTGGTTTTATGCCGAATGGCATTGCAGGAGTGATTGCTTCATTTACAGTTGTGATGTTTGCATTTGGCGGTATTGAAGTTATCGGTATTACCGCCAGTGAAGCGAAAAATCCGGCACAATCCATTCCACGGGCAATTAATGCGGTGCCGCTGCGTATTTTGCTGTTTTATATTCTGACTTTGTTCGTGCTGATGTGTATTTATCCGTGGAATCAAGTTGGTCAGAATGGCAGTCCGTTTGTCCAGATTTTCTCCAGTCTGGGGATTAATTCCGCAGCTAATATCCTGAATATCGTCGTTATTACAGCCGCCATTTCAGCGATTAACAGTGATATTTTTGGTGCAGGGAGAATGATGTATGGCATGGCGCAGGAAAAACAGGCTCCCGCTTCTTTCACCAAACTGACGCAACATGGAGTACCGTGGATCACTGTATTGGCAATGTCAGTCATTTTGCTAATCGGTGTCGTTTTGAACTATCTGTTGCCTGAACAAATCTTTGTTATTATTGCTTCCATTGCAACATTTGCCACAGTGTGGGTATGGCTGATGATTTTGTTGTCACATTATATGATGCGCCGGAAAATGCCGGCGGAAGAGGCTAAACAGCTTAAATTTCCGGTTCCGTTGTGGCCAATAGCTCCAGCCCTGACAATTGCATTTATGGCATTTATCATCATGGTACTGGGCTATTTCCCCAATACACGTGTCGCACTGTTTGTTGGAATCGTGTGGATTGTGCTACTGACTGTCAGCTATTTTTTATGGGTAAAAAAATCGGGTAAGAAAACTGCCTGATAAATAAAATGGATAACGTCAATAAAAACCATCCTGTTAATGCAGGGTGGTTTTTATGTTTTTGTTACTCTGACATGAGCCTCTGAGCTTAAAATAATTCGCGCATTCAGATTGCTGATTTGTGGCATGGATCATGGCAAACTAATGCACTAATGACATTTTTGTGGTTTAGAGGTACTCGTGGATAAGATTTTTGTAGATGAAGCCGTCACAGAGCTGCATACCATTCAGGATATGCTGCGCTGGACAACCAGTCATTTCTGTGCAGCCAACATCTATTATGGTCATGGAACGGATAACCCGTGGGATGAGGCTTTGCAATTGGTTCTTCCAACACTGTATCTGCCTCTGGATATCCCAGAAAATATGATGACAGCCCGCCTGACAACCACAGAGCGCCATCGTATTGCCGAACGTGTTCTGCGTCGTATCAACGAGCGTATTCCGGTTGCTTATTTGACTAACCGGGCGTGGTTCTGTGGGCATGAATTTTATGTTGATGAGCGTGTTTTGGTGCCACGTTCGCCAATTGGTGAGTTGATTAACAATCAGTTTGCCGGGTTGATCCCACAGGAGCCATTGACCATTCTTGATTTGTGCACAGGAAGTGGCTGTATTGCAATTGCTTGTGCTCATGCCTTCCCTGAAGCGGAAGTTGATGCGGTTGATATTTCTGTTGATGCTTTGGCCGTTACTGAGCTCAATATTGAAAATCATGGACTTTTGCACCGTGTCATACCGATTCAGTCAGATTTATTCCGTGATATGCCTCCGATGAAATACGATCTGATTGTGACCAATCCGCCTTATGTGGATGAGGAAGATATGGGCGATCTGCCGGATGAATTCCACCGTGAGCCAGAGTTGGGGCTGGCAGCAGGAAGTGATGGATTGGATCTGGCGCGTCGTATTCTCGCCATAGCACCAGATTTCCTCACAGAAAAAGGGGTATTGATATGTGAAGTGGGTAACAGTATGGTTCATTTGATCGAACAATATCCTGATGTGCCATTCACATGGCTGGAGTTCGAGCATGGTGGAGATGGTGTTTTTATGCTGACACGCAAACAATTAACCGAATATCACGAATATTTCCGTCTATTTAAAGACTAATATTTTGTCATTGTGCTGATGGTTAAAGCGTTTTTTCATCAATTTAATTTAAATAAAGTTGATGAAATCAATTAGGCTTTAACCATGGGTTAGGTTATTGTTAGTCAATATCACATCATTAACATATATCTTTAACGCATAAAAAATAATGGCAGGATAGGAATGGCAGGAAACAGTATTGGTCAGTTTTTCCGTATCACAACATTTGGTGAATCTCACGGGGTTGCATTGGGGTGTATTGTTGATGGTGTTCCGCCTGGCATTGCCATTACAGAAGCCGATTTGCAAATCGATTTGGACAGACGTCGTCCGGGAACCTCCCGCTACACTACACAGCGCCGTGAACCTGATCAGGTACGAATTCTTTCTGGCGTTTTTGAAGGTGTGACAACAGGAACCAGTATTGGCTTATTAATTGAAAATACCGATCAACGTTCACAAGATTACAGTGCGATTAAAGACGTCTTTCGCCCCGGTCATGCAGATTATACCTATGAGCAAAAATATGGATTGCGTGATTATCGTGGTGGCGGCCGTTCATCTGCCCGTGAAACTGCGATGCGTGTTGCCGCTGGTGCGATTGCAAAAAAATACTTGTTTGAAAAGCATGCTATCCGTATCCGTGCCTGTTTGACCCAGATGGGAGATGTTCATTGTGAATTGAAAGATTGGGATCTCGTTGAGCAGAACCCGTTTTTCTGCCCTGATGAAAGTAAACTAACCCAACTCGATGAGTTATTGCGTGCTCTGAAAAAAGAGGGGGATTCTATTGGTGCTAAGGTGACGGTGGTTGCTGAGAATGTGCCAGCAGGATTGGGAGAGCCGGTTTTTGATCGTTTGGATGCAGATATCGCTCATGCTCTGATGAGCATTAATGCCGTGAAAGGGGTTGAAATTGGTGATGGTTTCGGCGTCGTTAACTTACGTGGCAGTGAAAATCGGGATGAAATCACTTCACAAGGTTTTACCAGTAACCATGCTGGCGGTATTCTGGGGGGGATCAGCAGCAGTCAGCCAATTATTGCCCACATTGCTCTGAAACCGACATCGAGCATTATGGTATCGGGTAAGACCATTAATCGTCAGGGCGAAGAGGTAGAAATGGTGACTCGCGGTCGACACGACCCTTGTGTTGGCATTCGGGCGGTTCCTATTGCAGAGGCCATGATGGCAATTGTACTGATGGATCATCTGCTGCGTCAAAGAGCTCAGTGTGCAGATGTAACATCTTCACTTCCGCGCTGGTAAATTGGTAACAGTTTTTCCGGGCTATATTTTCCGGGGTATAAGCATCTAATAATGCCAAAAGATATCCTGACGAACGGGTAAGTAATTTTCTGGTGAAATAAATAATGGAATGGTCATTACTGGGTTCGGAAGTTTATGGTTTTCTCTTTTTAGTTGCTCTGGTTGCAGGTTTTATCGATTCTATAGCAGGTGGAGGCGGATTATTGACGATTCCTGCTCTATTATCAGCAGGTGTTTCTCCCGTTCAGGCATTAGCGACAGGAAAACTTCAGTCCGTAGGTGGTTCGTTATCTGCCAGCCTGTATTTTATCCGTCGTGGTATAGTTAACCTGCGTTCTCAGCGATTTTCCATTGCTATGACTGTGCTAGGCGGCATGTCGGGGGCATTGCTGGTTCAGTTTGTATCACCAGATTTATTGCGTTATGCCCTGCCTATATTAGTGATGATTATCGGCCTTTACTTTCTGCTTGTACCTAATATTGGTGCAGAAGATCGGCAACATCGTTTGGGGCCGATTGCCTTTGGTTGTCTTGCGGGAGGCGGGATAGGTTTTTATGATGGTGTATTCGGGCCGGGAACCGGTTCTTTTCTGGCACTCTCTTACGTAACGCTCTGTGGTTACAATCTGGCGAAGGCAACAGCACATGCAAAAGTGTTAAACTGCGCAGCCAATCTCGGTGCATTAGGCTTCTTTATTCTTGGCGGGCAGGTTCTATGGCTGCTGGGTTTTTGTCATGCTGGCCGGTCAGATGATTGGTGCCCGTTTAGGCGCTGGTTTGGTATTGAGCAGGGGGCAAAAGTTGATCCGTCCAATGCTGGTGACTATCTCTTTTCTAATGAGTATCAAACTCCTCCATGATCAACATGGTGACACCATCCGTTCCTGGCTGGCATTTTATTTTTGATTTTAGGATATTAATTTTAGGATATTGTATTAATACATGGCTGGATATCACTATCAACAACTGATTGAAATTTTTGATAATTGCTTTAGCGATGACTATAACACCCGTTTGATAAAAGGTGATAATGAGCCGGTTTATCTGCCTGCAGATGAAGAAGTGGATTATAACCGGGTTGTGTTTGCCCATGGTTTTTACGCCAGTGGATTGCACGAAATTTCGCATTGGTGTATTGCGGGTAAAGAGCGTCGTAAATTGGTTGATTTTGGTTACTGGTATTGCCCTGACGGTCGTGATGCTCAGACTCAAGCGGAATTTGAGAAAGTCGAAGTTAAACCACAAGCATTAGAATGGTTATTTTGTGTAGCTGCTGGTTTTCCTTTCAACATCAGTTGCGATAATTTGGACGGCGATTTTGAGCCGGATCGTTTTGCTTTTCAGCGGAAAGTGCATGCGCAAGTCATAGCATATCTTGAAAACGGAATACCCACACGTGCAGCACACTTTATCCATGCGCTGCAATCGTTTTACAATACGCCCCCATTAAAAGCAGAACATTTCCCTTGCCCGGAAGATCCTTTTGCTAACTAATATTGATTTTTTGAGGAAAAACAATGCTCGCAGAGTTTGAAACACGCATTTTGGCATATATAGATGATATGGTTGAATATGCCAGTGATGACGAATTATTTGCTGGTGGATACCTCCGCGGGCATCTGACGCTGGCTGTTGCTGAATTGGAACAAGAAGGCGCTCATACTATAGAACAGCTTCACCAGCGTGTAGAAGAAAGTGTCCATAAAGCGATTAAGGTGGGAGAATTGACGCCACCAGATCAAGTTTTAGTTTTAACGACTTGGCAAAAACTATTGGCAAAACTACTGGATAGTGTGAAAGTGTGAGCTATTGACACTAAAATTATTTCTTGAGGGCTGTTTTGCAGCCCTTATTTTTTCTATGCAGATAAAGTAAATCTCAATGTTCGGTTACATAAAAATCCGCAATGGCTCGCAATAACTGTAATAAACTGAGAAGTATAAATCTTTATTGATCGTTTTATAGTGTATATAGATTAAGATAATGTGGTTAGCAGAATTACTTAGAGGGTTTTTAAATCAGACTTTGTGTGATGCCATTCTTTTTGAGGAGATTAAAATAATCATGTTATTAGTAGAACGCGTGATGATTAAAAAAATGAATAATGGTAAAGTTTAGGTCACTGTTTAGTAGATAATCAGGTGTTCTTTTAGTTGTATGTCTAATAACTTCTGGATTACCTTCAATGAAGGGGAAATATAGATTTTCTATCAGATTAATCGGAGAGGGAATTTAATCGTATGCAATGCGGTTAAATAATAGAAAATAAATACATAATTCATAATAAACAGGATGAGTTATCTGTGAAAGTTCAGAGTTGAAAAGGATATTTCAGGAGATAATGCCATGGGATTGGGAAGTTACTCTGTGCGAAGTGGATATGGGTTTTATACTGGTGATAAGATGTTTTTGTTACCTGAATCGATAAGTTTTAGTGCTTCGGGATGGAGGAGGAGACAAAATATGAACCCACAATTGGAAAAAAGATTTGACAATCTGGAATCAGATTTTTCTCTATTAAAGATGGATGTTTCTCAGTTAAAAATAGATGTTTCATTGTTGAAAGCAGATGTTTCATTGTTAAAAGAAGATGTCTCACTGTTAAAAACAGATGTCTCACAACTAAAAATAGATATGGAAGTTATAAAATCCAATTATGCGACAAAAGCTGATATTGAATCAGTAAAGGTACTTATTCATAATGAAATAACATCTGTAAATAAAGAAATGTCATCTGTACATAAGGAAGTATCAGATAAAATAGCGGCTCAGACCAAGTGGATGGTAACAATGATGTTTGGTTTTTCTGGTATTATTATTGCTGCAATGAAATTTATGCTTTGAATAGCTTTGCGAATCAATAAACTGACGTATTTTTAATTCTTATTTATTAGTGGAATATTTATTTTAATATTATTAATATGACCATCAAATAAATAAGTTGTCGGGATAAGTCATGTTTACTATCCGTCAAACACAAACATCCGATGTAAGTCAATTACCTGCAATTGAATATTCTGCTGCGCAGTTGTTTCGTTTTATACCTGATTTGGCCTGGATTGCTGATGGTCACGTACAAACGGAACAACAACATTTGGAATATATTGCTCAGGATAATAGCTGGGTAGCTTTGGCAGATAAAGAACTTCCGATAGGCTTTATGCTGGCTAAACCTTTGGGTGATGGACTGCATATCTTTGAACTGTCTGTGCATGGAGATTGGCAGAGAAAGGGAATAGGTAAGGCATTAATAGAAAAAGTTATTCAGGTTGCCAAACAGCGTAAATTACAGTCTGTGACTTTAACGACTTTCCGTCATGTCAGTTGGAATGCTCCCTTTTATCAAAGAATGGGATTTTCCATTTTAGACCTTCAGCAGATGAGTGAAGCATTGAAACAGATTTTACAAGATGAAATTAAATATGGGTTTTCAGCAGTTCAGCGTTGTGCAATGAAACGCTCAGTGATTGCATGAGAAAGTTACAATTGAGTTTTATACCGAATGGATTTCAAGATGCAACTTGAAAGACGACGGGTATAATCGTTTCAATTAATGCGAATTCAGTAGCATCAGACATGATTTTGTTAATGTCTGATGCAAATTGGGGCTTATTCGGTGAGTCGTAAAATCTCAGCCTTTACGATAGCCTCTTAGGGCGGTGAAGATGTGAAAAGTTAAGGCTTTTCTGTTTTCACTTTTTTACCACGTAACAGTTTTCTGACCCAGAAACGGTTCGGGTGCAAAGCCGCTAATGTTTCATCATCAAGTGGTAAGGCTTCATTAAGCATTTGTCCTGCAAGTAATTCAGCACTTAAAGGAGCAGAACACAAACCACGTGAACCTAATGCACCAATAACAAATAAATCAGGGTAACAAGGTGATTCGTCTATTTTCTCACCGGACTGTATCTGTTGAGGTAAATCGGTATATTTTGCCATAATTTCACTGAAAACAGGGACATTGCCGACCATTGGCATATGATCCCGAATCACACATCGGATCCCCTGACGGGATTTATCCTCTGAAATGTCAACTTGTTTTACCCAATCAACATCAGGGAAACACTTCAGGAGACGGTCGCGATTCTCCTGCTGTTCGGCAGAAGAGTACTGAGTATCTAATTGATTGCGTTGATAACTCGCACCAATACAGTGATGCTGATTTTTGGGATTAACAGGGGTCATATAACCATCGTAACACAGCACACTTTTTAGCTGGCTAAGCAGGTCAGTTGTTGGGATATGGCTGACTTGACCACGGACTGCGGTAACAGGAAATTTTTTGGTCTGTTCAAATTGAGCCAGGCAATACCCGTTGGCAATGATAACCACTTTGTGGTTTTTAAGTTGTGTTTGTCCCTGATGTTCAATGTGTAGTTGCCAACCGTTTTCATGTTGAACCAAACGCGTTATTTCATGGTTGAAATATGTCCTCATACCACGCTGTTGTGCAAGTTTGATAATTTCTTGAGTCAATTGAGCTGGGTATAACCATCCTCCCTGTGGATAATGGATACCATGATAGTTGACATCTAGCCCGCTGATTTGGCTCAATTGTTGACGATCCATTCCAACAGCAATATCTTCCGGCCATGCTGTTTGCAGCATATTGTCGATTTTCTTGTTACTTTTTTCATCATAGGCTATTTGACTAACACCACACCATTGATGCTCAAATAACACATTTTCATCAGTCAGTTCATCATATTGACGACGGGCAAAGGTGAATGCTGAGGTAAAGAAACGCTCTAATGGATCATGACGACCAGTTAGTAAAGGATAAATAGCACCTTGTTGGTTACCTGATGCACCTTGTGCGGGTTGTGTATCCTGGCAATATAGTGTGACTTTTGCGCCACGTCGCAGTAAAGCAAGAGCAGTGAATGCACTGGCAATACCTCCGCCAATAATTGCGATATCATCAGTATGATTTGTGCCAGGGCGGGCAAACCAGGGCATATCAGTTTTGGCGTTGTGAACAGAGGAAGGTAAAACGCCTGTCAGCATCTCTCTCTTACGCCCGAATCCCTTGACTTTTTTGACAGTAAAGCCTGCTGCTTGTAATCCACGGCGTACTAAACCTGCTGATGTGAATGTCGCAAATGTTCCTTCCGGACGAGAAAATTTTGCCATTGCAGTGAACAGTTGTTCACTCCACATTTGTGGGTTTTTGGCGGGAGCAAAACCATCTAAAAACCACGCATCAACTTTACCTGTCAGGCCGGAATTTACTTTGGGCAATAGTTCATTTACGTCTCCAAACCAGAGATCCAGAGTAATAGCACCATTATTCAGAATTAACCGATGGCAACCTGCGAGTGGTAAAGGCCATTGCTGACATAATTCTTCAGAAAACTTCTGAAGCTCTGGCCAGCGCTGATGTGCACTTTTTAGATCAGCGATTTTTAATGGATATTTTTCAAAACTAATGTAGTGCAGCCTTTTTAGCGTAGCATCTGGGTGTTGCTGTTTGAACTCTGAAAAAGATTGCCAGAGTGCAAGGAAATTTAACCCAGTACCGAATCCGGTTTCGGCAATAACACAATCAGAGCGGCAATGTGTGCTAAAACGTTGAGGAAAATGATTGCCGTTTAAAAATACATATATGGTTTCTTCTAACCCATCTTGATTTGAGAAATAAACATCATCAAATTGCTTAGAAATAGGTGTGCCCTGTTCATTCCAGCTTAGGGTTGCGCTATTGATAGCACTGTTTTGCACAATACTGTTGTTCAAAATAAGGCCTGTATTGTTGAGAAGAATAATAGGGGATTTTAACGGTCTTGAGGCTGTTACACCACTTATGAGCGATCTCAAAGTCTGGGTTATGATCAATTGTTCATGATTTTTATCCTGATCGGACTTGTTCAGCGTACAAGTGTACGCTAAAGTGCGAGAAGGAAATCCCGCGGATAAACATATTGATGAGGTAATTAATGAAGCGAGCAGTAATCACTGGTTTGGGCATTGTATCTAGTATTGGTAATAACCAGAAAGAGGTGCTGAAATCTCTGAAAGAAGGCCGTTCCGGGATAACTTTTTCCGAAGAATTCAAAGAAATGGGGCTTCGCAGTCACGTATGGGGGAATGTCAAACTGGATACAACAGGTTTGATTGACCGTAAAACACAGCGTTTTATGAGCGATGCTTCTGTTTATGCGTATCTGGCGATGGATGAGGCAATTAAAGATTCTGGCCTTTCCGGTGAGCAGGTTTCTAATTTACGTACAGGGCTGGTTGTCGGCTCTGGTGGGGGTTCTCCACACAATCAGGTTGTCTGTGCGGATGGTATGCGTGCCCGTGGCTTACGGGGAGTCGGGCCTTATATGGTGACACGGACAATGGCTTCCGGTGTTTCCGCTTGTCTGGCAACGCCGTTCAAAATTAAAGGCGTAAATTACTCTATCAGTTCCGCTTGTTCGACTTCTGCACACTGTATTGGTCATGCTGTTGAATTAATCCAGCTTGGTAAACAGGACGTTATTTTTGCCGGTGGTGGTGAAGAGCTGAGCTGGGAAATTGCCTGTGAATTTGATGCAATGGGCGCACTCTCTACCAAATATAATGAAATACCAGATCGTGCTTCCCGTACTTATGATCAAAACCGTGACGGCTTTGTTATTGCTGGCGGTGGCGGTATTGTCGTTGTTGAAGAATTAGAACACGCATTGGCTCGTGGTGCACATATATATGCTGAGGTTATTGGCTACGGAGCGAATTCAGATGGTTCGGACATGGTTGCACCTTCAGGTGAAGGAGCTGTGCGTTGTATGAAGATGGCTCTGGATGGTATTGAAGGTGAGGTGGATTATATTAACACTCATGGCACATCAACACCTGCTGGCGATTTGAAAGAGCTGGAAGCGATTAGAGAAGTATTTGGTGACAAGACACCAGCTATTTCAGCAACGAAGGCGATGACCGGGCATTCTTTGGGGGCAGCTGGTGCTCAGGAAGCAATTTACAGTTTATTGATGCTGGAGCATGGAATTATTGCACCAAGTATTAATATTGAAGAGCTGGATGAAAAAGCCCGTGGTATGGATATTATTACTGAACCTACCGAACGCGAGCTAAAGACGGTTATGTCTAATAGCTTCGGGTTCGGCGGTACAAATGCATCTCTGGTAATGCGCAAGTATCTGAACTGATTTTCCAAAACTGAAAAGTTTTACCAGCCTGCATAAAAGCCAATTCACCAGCTATGTGGATTGGCTGTAAATATTCTCATTTTTCTTACGTTTTTTATGAACTATCCGCAAGATAGGTGGAATGATAATAACCAGTGCAGCTAAGACCAACAAAGATTGAGCAATGGTACTGCTCCACAAGATACTGAAATTACCGTTACTGATTGAAAGTGCCCGTCTCAAATTTTGTTCCAGCATTTCACCTAATACAAACCCTAGAATGAGCGGCGACATTGGAAAATTCATTTTCCTGAGAATATAGCCGAACACCCCCAGACCAACCATCAGCATCAGATCGAATGTCGTACTGTGTACAGCATAAACTCCGACTGCTGAAACGGTGGCTATGGCTGGCACTAAGAACCACAGAGGGATACTCAACATACGGGTAAACAGCCCAATCATCGGAATATTCATGATGAGTAAAAGAATATTGGCGATAAATAGGGCTGCAATCAACCCCCAGACTATATCCGGTTGCTCCGTAAACATAGCAGGCCCCGGTGTGATGTTATAGAGCGTCAGTGCACCTATCATTACGGCGGTAGTACCTGAACCGGGGACACCCAGAGTAAGCATAGGAATGAATGAACCACATGCTGATGCATTATTGGCTGCTTCAGGTGCTGCCACACCACGGATATCACCTTTACCAAATGAATCGCTGTTTCCGCTAAGTCGTTTTTCTGTCATGTATGTGATTGCGCTGGCAATCGTTGCGCCGGCACCGGGTAGGATACCAACAAAGAAGCCAATGACTGAGGAGCGTAATATTGGCCCGGTACAGGTTTGGG
This sequence comes from Xenorhabdus cabanillasii, assembly GCF_003386665.1. Taxonomy (NCBI): domain Bacteria; kingdom Pseudomonadati; phylum Pseudomonadota; class Gammaproteobacteria; order Enterobacterales; family Morganellaceae; genus Xenorhabdus; species Xenorhabdus cabanillasii. The sequence continues at coordinate 2,503,052 of NZ_QTUB01000001.1, forward strand.
CTTCTTTTTTGTTAAACAGTAATCGTCCGGTTTTACTTATTACTTTTTGTCCAGTGGAAGTATTCTCAAGCATCAGCAGAATTTCACTGACAGAGAACAGGCCGATCACAACGACAATAAACTGAATTCCATCAGAAAGATGGACACTATCAAACGTGAAGCGATAAACCCCAGTATTAGCATCGACTCCTACTGTCGCTAACCCTAACCCGATCAAAGCAGCCAATAGAGATTTGACAGGATTCTGGCTCATCATGCTGCCGAGACAGGCAATCGCAAACACCATCAGGGCAAAATATTCAGCAGGCCCGAACGCCAGAGACCATTTGGCCAGAAGAGGAGCAAACAAAATGATACCAATAATAGCTAAGAGTGAACCACAAAATGAGCTGATTGCTGAGATAGACAATGCAACACCAGCTTGCCCTTGTTTTGCCATTGGGTATCCATCAAGAGCGGTCATAATCGCGGCAGCATCTCCCGGCACATTCAGCAGAATTGAAGATATCCGACCTCCATATTCACAACCAATATAGACCGTTGCCAATAAAATTAAGGCGGATTCTGCGGGTAATTTCAAGGCAAAAGCTAACGGCAATAAAATGGCAACACCATTTATTGGGCCCAGACCGGGGAGCAAACCAACAACTGTACCAATAAAGCAGCCTATTAATGCGATAATCAAATTCTTAGGAATTAATGCGACTTCAAAACCTTGTATCAGGTATATCCAAGTATCCATTTTATTCTCCTTACCTGAACAGACTACCAATGGGTAGCGTGACATCTAACAGGCGATCAAATACAAAAAAGAGTGATATACCCAAGCTCACACCAGAAATAATTGCGGCGAGAAGTGAGGCGTTAAACAGCAATGCGATGCTGATGGTCAATAATGTCGTCGCCAGAGGAAAGCCTAACCACTCAAATGTTCCTGCGTAAAAGACTAGTGAAACTATCAGCAACAATAAGCGGCGCAGCACTTGTGGTGCAGGCCAATGAGTTATTTCAGTTTTTTTGAATAGCAGTAATAGTGCACATAGCGCCATTAATGAAATAATGGCAATCGGGAATGGCCGCGGCCCCAAAGGTTCATAGCTGTATTCGCTATGAATACCCCAGCCAATGACCAATCCTATACCACAAAGGGCTAACCAGATAACAGCAAAGATACGATCGCTCATGATGGTATTCCCGTTATTTTGCTAAACCAAAGGATTTAGCCATCTCATGGTATTGAGCAACCTGTTTTTGCACATAGTCATCCAACTCTTTACCTGTCATATTGAATTCAAAGAGGCCACGTAGTTCGCGCTGTTTCTTAAATTCATCTGTTTGTTGTAATTTGTTGAATGTATCCACCCACCATTGATATTGTTCATCAGAAACTTTGGGGCCCATGTAAAAACCACGAATAACCGGCCATACGATGTTGTAGCCTTGCTCTTTGGCTGTCGGGATATTTGCCAAAACACCGCCAAGCCTTTTATCGGCATAGACAGCAAGAACATGCAGCTTATCACTCGTCAGATAAGGCAGGGTTTCACTGATATCCCCAGAGAAAACCTGAATATGCTTACCTAGCAGAGCTGTGATTGCTTCCCCACCACCTTCAAAGGCGACATAGCGCATTTTGCGCGGATCAACATCAGCTTGTTTTGCCAGTAAGGCCGTTTTCATCCAATCCTGACCACCAATGGAAGCTCCGGCACCAAATACGATGCTGGTAGGATCTTTCTGGAATGTATCAATGAGATCTTTTAATGTCTTGTACTGAGAGTCTTTACGGACAGCAATCATACCATAATCAGTACCAACACTGGCCAGCCAGCGCACATCATTCACGTTATAGCGCCCGAATTTTCCTTGAGCAAGATTTAACAGAGAGCCACCAGAAAAGGCGACAATAGTGCCGGGGTCGGCAGGCCGTTGGGCAACAATAGCATTATAAGCAACGGCTCCGACGCCTCCGGGCATAAATGTTACCCGCATAGGTGAATCAATAGTTTTGGTATCCAGCAATGAGACTTGCACTAACTTGCAGGTTAAATCGAAGCCACCACCGGGTTTAGCAGGGGCAATACATTCAGTTCTGTCAGGAGCATCAATAGCAAAGGTATTGGTACAGAAAAGCAGGCCAGCAGTAGTTAATAATGTCTTGAGTATCTTCATTTTTTATTCCTCATATAGCACCAGTGATGATAACAACTTTATAAATTTCCGGTGTATTATTATTTATAGAACTGAAACGTTCTATTAACATAAAAAAGTGTCCAGATGTGACTTTAATCACTTAACTTAATTTGAATGATGTTGATTTTTTTAAATGCCTCAAGATTTTTTGAAGTTGTGTAATAGATATTGAAAGTGAAAATAAATAACTTTTATGATCCTTTAATATTTATTGAAACAAAAGGTTATGTAATATGAATATATACATATGATTGCTGAAAGTGATTTCGTATATTTGTAGTATTTTCAGAATATAAAAGTAATTTTAAAAATTAATGAAAATATATTTGTTTTAGATGCTTATCTAAATAATTTTGATATTAACAAAAATAACTTTATGGATTATAAATGTTTTTGTAATTCGTTATATTGATTTAGGGTGACAACATCCATACTAAAATTATATATGGGGCCTAGAATGATTAAAGTAACATTACTGACTTTTTCTGGACTGGAAGATTATTACTGGTATTACTATGATCTCGATTATGAAATGAACTCAAAATGGCTACTGGAGCTATTCAGGGATAATATTAAGGGAATTAACTTCGGAGAAACTTGTGGAAGACTTGGATTCTCTGGTTTTTTAATCGAAATTGATGGAACTGAACAGACAATAGCACATAGTTATGGATTGACCAATTCTTTTTATATATGTGATGGAAGAGCACCCGATCTTTATCAAAGCAGATATCTTGGTTTCGCTTTAATGGAGTCTTCTAACCAAAACAGTAACCTTAAAGCCGCAATATTTCAGGACATAACTAATCTTCAGCAAGATACTTCCGATTGTTCTGAGGGAGGTGATCCAGATGAAAATCTGCATAATGAAAAAAGAGATACTTTACACGATGCAAATAGTGATGAGCTCTACACAGTAAATATTATGAGTCCGAAAACGGGTAAATTGATTGCTGTACAAGCGGGCTTGTTCAATACAACTTTCTGGAATACACCTGAAAAGCAGAAATTACATAACTGTTATTCTTACGCCTGCAATTATGCAGGTGGGAGTCACTCTCAACCGGGAGGCAATACCGAGAAGCTTTTACAAGAACGTACTATGAAAGTTGTTATAGATGGCGCAATTTCAGATGGATTAGTTATGTTGGATGATTATAGAGATGAAAAATACTATCCGAACCATGTTGTAGCGCTTTTTGCTACTGACGATTATGCAGATGACTGGGACTACCATTGGTATAGACTGGTTTTAAATAATAAGCACGAACGTTGCCATATTTGGGCTCATAAACCGGGGAGAATGTCAGTCAGAAAAACGGATAATAATAATGAAATTATAAAAGATCCCCGCAATGCCGAGCGTGGAAAGTATACTCAGTTCGGAGGGTATTTTATAGTAAATAATCAAGTAAAGATAAGATAATCAATTAAAATGAGATTCCTGTATAAAATTAATTTGGATATTCAGTATCTGGTTGATTTTATTTTCAACAAAGAGACAACTTGAAAGACAAAGGGTATACCCATTTATAATTATCGCCCAGTGAAGCATTGGGCGATAATTGGTAAAAGTATTGTTGATAAAGTGCTATTTAAATTTTCTGACGATTAAATTCTCTATTTTGTTCAGTCTGTTTTGGCTGGATTTTTTTTCTGGCGAGATATTGGGATACGTAATTGTTGAGCAAGAATTACGCCAGCCAGCACAATACCTCCACCAATCAGATGATAGCTATACATTTTCTCATGGAGTACCGCGATGGCAATAATTGCGGTGAAAACCGGAACCAGATTCATAAAGATTGAGGTCATATTAGCTCCAAGACGAATAACCCCCTGTATCCAGAGATAAGGTGCAATAATTGAAGCCGGAATACCTGCAAACAGCACAAGAGAAATATTATTACTGGTTAACCGGACATCTTCTGTCATTATGAAGTTAGGCAAAAGTAATAATACCCCAAATCCGATTTGTATATAGAGTGATTGCCAGTTGGGTAACGGAATTGCCCAGCGTTTGGTCAGAACGCCGTACAGAGCATAGGCTGCTGATGCAATAAACATCATCATTTCTCCTGACCCTAATCCGTATTGTAACAAAGAAGCAGGTTCTCCTTTGCCAATTAACCATATAAGGCCGGACAGGGAAAAAACTGTACCAAGTATAATTCCAACTGTCGGGGCAACTCGCAGGACAAAAATACTGAGTATGACAGTCAACAATGGAATCAACGAAGTAAAGATCCCAATCAGTGTTGCACTGACAGTATGGGCAGCGTAGTAAACCAGACTTTGATTAAGAACCATACCGAGGGAGCCGAGGATCAATAACTTCCACCAATATTGGGTAAGCATTTTCCACTGTTTCAGTGCGGGTAATAAGACAAAAGGGGTTAAAGCCAAAAAGGCGATGAACCAGCGATAGAAAGCGATAGCAGCAGGTTCAATTGAAGTGGTGGAGGCTTTACTGACGACAGCGTTAATTGACCAAATGAGCACAGCAATAAGGGGGAAAAATAAATTCTTCATGGAGTTAAATTGGGTGTATCAGAATATGGTGTACTTAGTGTAACAATGACCGATTTATTTTATATATTGATAATCCGCCAATTGATGTGGCAATCAGGACAAGTTACAAATCCCCTTTGTTATTTGGAGTAAATATGAGCATTCGAAAATGTAGTAACCAGATTATGTTTCAGCCGCTGGAATTGGGCACGCCCGATTCTTTTATTTTTCGTGATGAAACATTGAATGCTGATACCGAATGTATGTTGCATTCCCACCCATTTGGACAATTGATTTATGTCGTGTGTGGAGTCATAGAGATGACCGTGGAAGGACAGCGTTTTCTTGCGCCACCAGAATTTTGTATCTGGGTTCCGAAGAATATGATTCATTCCAGTTACAACCGAAAAACGATGCGGTTTTGGATAATAGATATTTCATCGCAGTTAAGTGAATCTTTGCCTCAACAGCCGTGTATCATTCGATTAACTTCTATCTTCAATGCCATCATGATGGATTTTTATACCCGCAAGATAGTTCAGCCAGAGACAGAGAAAGATCAGCGTTTGGCTCAAATCCTGATTGATCAGGTTGAATTATCACCAGGTCAATGTACATATTTACCTTCATCAAGAGATAAGCTGCTTGCTCCGATATTAGAAGCATTAGAGCGTAACCCTGCGGATAATACCTCATTGGCGGAATGGGCGAAAAAACGCTACACCTCAGAAAGAACCTTATCGCGTCGCTGTCAGCAAGAATTGGGGATGTCTTTTGGAGAGTGGCGGCAGCGCCTGCGTTTTCTGCACGCAATTTCCTTATTGGAACAAGGTAAAAGCGTTTATGAGATTGCATTTGATGTTGGCTATAGTTCATCGTCAGCATTTATTTCTATGTTTCAGCAGCTAGCCGGGACAACTCCTGAACGTTTCAGGAAAGGATGAGCTGAAATTAAATAGATTTCGAGTGACTTCTAACAAAGAGGTAACTCGAAAGATAAAGGGGGATTAGGTATTATGCCGATTAAATGTCAGAATAGCGGATCACGCCCATTTAAGCTGTTGGATGAGAAAAGTGAAAATTTTAGTTGATGAAAATATGCCTTATGCTGAGCAACTCTTTAATCAATTAGGGGAAGTTCAGCCAATTCCGGGCCGCCCTGTGCCGGAGGGAGTTCTGGAACATGCAGATGCCTTTATGGTTCGCTCTGTCACTAAAGTTAATGAGTCCTTGCTAAAAGGCAGCCCGGTAAAATTTATCGGTACTGCTACTGCCGGAATAGATCATGTTGATCAGCAATGGTTGAAGCAGACAGGCATTGGTTTCTCTGCTGCTCCCGGATGTAATGCAATTGCTGTCGTTGAATATGTCTTTTCTGCATTGATGGTATTGGCAGAGCAGGATCAGTTTCAACTGAAAGATAAAACTGTCGGCATTGTTGGTGTCGGTAATGTCGGAGGACGTCTGGCTGACCGACTGGCTGCTTTGGGCGTGAAGACCTTACTGTGTGATCCACCTCGTGCCGATCGGGGAGATGAAGGCGAATTCTGGCCTTTGGAAAAGTTGGTCAGAGAAGCAGATATTCTGACGTTCCATACGCCGCTTAACACATCAGGCCTTTATCAAACTTATCATTTAGCAGATGCAAAATTACTCTCTTCTCTGCCGGACAACCGAATTTTAATCAATGCCAGCCGTGGCGAAGTGGTTGATAACCAGGCACTGTTATCAGCGCTGCAAAATGGGAAAAAATTACGTGTCGTACTTGATGTCTGGGAACCAGAGCCTAACCTTTCATTACCTTTGCTGGATTTGGTTGATATCGGTACACCGCATATTGCGGGATACACTCTGGAAGGTAAGGCTCGTGGTACAACTCAGGTTTTTGAGGCGTATTGTGAATTCCTGGGAAAACCACAGAAGACAGAATTGTCTGAGCTGTTGCCTGAGTCTGATTTCAGCCATATCACAGTTCATGGCGAAGTGACACAAAGCATTCTGAAGCGCTTGATGCATTTAGTGTATGATGTGCGCCGTGATGATACACCATTACGTCAGGCAGCCGGGCAGGATGGTGCTTTTGACCAGTTGCGGAGAAATTATCCGGAACGTCGGGAGTGGTCTTCCCTGACAGTATATTGTGACTCAGAAAGCAGTGCTCAATTACTATCCGAAATTGGGTTTAATGCTAAGTTGATTTAACGCAGGCAGAGGTTTTTGCCTGTTACCAAAATAAAAAAGCAGTGGAATAAAAAAGAAGTGGAGAAAACCAACATGTCAGAAGGTTGGAATATTGCGCTCTTGGGTGCAACGGGCGCAGTAGGTGAAGCGATATTGGCGTTATTGCAGGAACGCCAGTTTCCGGTTGGTGAACTGCATCTTCTTGCCAGTGAGCAAAGTGTCGGGAAAATCCAGCGTGTTAACGGCAAAAATGTCACTGTTCATAATGCCGCAGAATTTGACTGGTCACAGGTACAGCTCGCATTTTTTGCTGTGGGTATGGAAGTGACAGCACAATATATTACAACCGCGACAGAAGCGGGTTGTCTGGTTATTGACAGCAGTGGGTTGTTTGCGACAGAGCCGGATGTTCCGTTGGTTGTCCCGACAGTGAACCCGTATGCTTTAGCTGAATATCGTAACCGTAACATTATTGCAGTTGCCGATAGTGCTACAAGTCAGGTGCTGACGGCTATCAAGCCGTTAATTGATGCTGCGGGTATTGCTCGTTTACAGCTGACCAATATATTGCCTGTTTCCGTACATGGTAAAGCTGCCATTGAAGAGTTGGCAGGGCAAAGTGCTCGCTTATTGAATGGTATTCCGCCTGATGAAGGGCGTTTCAGTAAACAATTGGCTTTTAACTTGTTACCTCTATTGCCTGATGCTGAGGGCACGATACGCGAAGAGCGTCGTATCGTCGATCAAGTGCGCAGGATATTGCAGGATGAAGGTTTGCCTGTTTCAGTGAGTTGTGTTCAATCTTCCGTGTTTTACGGTATTGCCCAGATGGTTAATCTGGAAACACTGCGTCCGGTTGGTGTAGAAGAAGCGCGTGGAGAATTTGAACGTCTTGAAGAAATTCAGCTCTCGGAAGAGGGCGATTATCCGACTCAGGTTACAGATGCATCAGGTACTGATGGGTTGAGTATCGGTTGTTTGCGTAATGATTATGGAATGCCGGAGATGTTACAGTTCTGGTCTGTTACCGATAATATCCGCTTTGGCGGTGCTCTGATGGCGGTTGAAATCGCAGAAAAACTGATGCAGGAGCAATTTTACTGATGTCTGCTACAGAACTGAATCAGTCTGTGCCAGAAGCAAAAAAAGTGAAAATTGCACTGGGGATTGAATATGACGGCAGCCGCTATTATGGTTGGCAGCGTCAGCAAGAAGTCAGAAGTGTACAGGGATGTTTGGAAAAAGCACTGTCAAAAGTGGCAGATGAACCTGTTTCTGTTTTCTGTGCGGGCAGAACGGATGCAGGTGTTCACGCAACCGGGCAGGTAGTGCATTTTGAAACGTCAGCACAACGTAAAGATGCAGCATGGACAATGGGAGTTAATACTTATTTGCCGCCGGACATTGCCGTACGTTGGGTAAAAATGGTCGATGATGAATTTCATGCTCGTTTCAGTGCAACGGCACGTCGGTATCGGTATGTTATCTTCAACCATCGTTACCGTCCTGCGGTACTGGCGAAAGGTGTCACGCATTTTCACTACCCGCTGGACGAGAAAAAAATGCATGAAGCGGCACAATGTCTGCTGGGAGAGAATGACTTCACTTCTTTCAGGGCAGTACAGTGTCAGTCCAACTCGCCGTGGCGTAATTTGATGCATATTAATGTCAGTCGTCATGGGTATTATGTTGTTGTGGATATCAAGGCCAATGCTTTTGTTCATCATATGGTGCGCAATATTGTTGGCAGCTTGTTGGAAATTGGTTGTGGTAATCAGGGTATCCAATGGATGGCTGAATTGCTGGCGCTGAAAGATCGGACAAAAGCAGCCGCAACAGCTAAAGCTGAAGGGCTATATTTAGTCGCAGTGGATTATCCTGTTCATTTTGGCTTGCCTGAGCCTGTTATGGGGCCGTTGTTTTTGGCCGATGAATTAATCTGATACTTTCGAATGATGACAGGGATGTTGAGCATAACGAGGAATATTATGGAGTTGTTTACTCATTTTATTGATTTCGCGAAGTTCATTGTCGATTTTATTTTACACATTGATGCTCACTTGGCCGAATTAGTTGCTGATTATGGTTATTGGGTATACGGCATCTTATTTTTAATCGTATTTTGTGAGACGGGACTGGTGGTTACACCATTCCTGCCGGGAGATTCTCTGCTATTTGTAGCGGGAGCACTATCGGCATTAGATTCTAACGACCTTAACGTGCATATTATAGTCGCGTTGATCATCATTGCGGCCATTATTGGTGATGCCATAAACTATACTATTGGGCGTATTTTCGGTGAGAAATTGTTTAATAACCCGGATTCCAGGATTTTTCGCCGTAGCTATCTGGATAAAACCCATCAGTTTTATGAAAAACATGGTGGAAAAGCAATAATTCTGGCGCGATTTGTGCCAATAATCCGAACATTTGCGCCATTTGTTGCCGGGATGGGGAAAATGTCTTACCGCCATTTTGCTGCTTATAATGTCATTGGCGCATTTGTATGGGTATTATTGTTCACTTACGCTGGTTATTTGTTCGGTGATATGCCGATTGTTCAGAATAATCTGAAGCTATTGATTGTTGCAATTATCTTTATTTCTATTCTGCCTGGGGTTATTGAAATTTGGCGTCATCGCCGTGCTGCTTCTAAAAAAACGGTAGATAATAATTAGATAATCATCAAACAGGTTTGAGCAGTTTTTTGTCCACACTGTTATAGCATTGTGGTTTAATGGCACGTAAAACATAAAGCTGGCACATACCCAAGCATACCAAACATGCAGTGTTAAAAGTGTGTGCCAGAATCAGACGGAAAGGTTCATTAATGAGCTGGATTGAAAAAATTCTAAATAAAAGCAAAATAATGCAAACTCGTAAGGCTAGTATTCCTGAAGGAGTTTGGACAAAATGCGACAGTTGCAGTCAGGTACTTTACCGCGCTGAGTTAGAGCGTAATCTTGAAGTGTGTCCGAAATGTGACCACCATATGCGAATTTCTGCCCGTCAGCGTTTGCAGGCATTTCTGGATAAAGGAAACACAACAGAGTTAGGCAGTGAATTGGAGCCTAAAGATATCCTGAAATTCCGCGACATTAAAAAATACAAAGATCGTTTGGCTGCGGCTCAGAAGCAAACTCAGGAAAAAGATGCCCTGATCGTGATGAAAGGGACACTACACGATATGCCAGTGGTGGCTGGTGCATTTGAGTTTAACTTTATGGGAGGTTCAATGGGTTCAGTTGTGGGAGCACGTTTTGTTCGCGCAGTTGAACAGGCGTTGGAAGACAATTGCCCATTCGTCTGCTTTGCTTCCAGTGGTGGAGCACGTATGCAGGAAGCGCTGATGTCGCTGATGCAGATGGCAAAAACCAGTGCTGCGTTGGCGAAAATGCAGGATCGGGGTTTGCCTTATATCTGTGTTCTGACTAACCCGACAATGGGGGGAGTGACCGCCAGTATGGGGATGCTGGGCGATATCAATATAGCAGAGCCTAAGGCACTGATTGGTTTTGCAGGCCCACGGGTTATTGAACAAACCGTACGTGAAAAATTACCGGAAGGTTTCCAGCGCAGTGAGTTTCTGCTGGAAAAAGGAGCAATTGATATGATTGTACGTCGCCCGGAAATGCGGGAAAAAATTGCCAACCTGCTTGCAATGCTGACTCACCAGCCACAACCCGGTACGAAGACAGAGGCGACAAAAATTGTTGCCGAACCTGCTGACGTTGAAGTTGACACAAACATCAATCCTGATAAAGAAGATGTCTGATATTTTACAAACTCCTCAAGCCACGTCGTCATTGATGACGTGGCTTTCCTATCTTGGAAATCTGCATTCGAAAGCTATTGATATGGGGCTTGAACGTGTAGGTACACTCGCCAGGCAGTTGGATCTGTTACATCCGGCCCCGAAAGTTATTACGGTGTCCGGCACGAATGGCAAAGGTACAACCTGTCATACCCTTGAATCCATTTTTCTGGCTGCTGGTCTGAGAGTGGGGGTGTATAGTTCACCGCATTTGGTGCGTTATACCGAACGGGTACGTATTCAGGGTAATGAACCGACAGAGCAGGATTTTTGCCGTGTCTTTGCGGATATTGAAGCTCAGCGAGGTGATATTTCCTTAACCTATTTTGAATACGGTACATTGGCAGCATTGCAGCTTTTTAAAGAAGCTGACCTTGATATTGTGATCCTTGAAGTAGGCTTAGGTGGCCGTTTGGATGCGACTAATATTGTGGATGCTGATGTTGCGGCGATCACCAGTATTGCGCTGGATCATACAGACTGGCTCGGAGCAGATCGCGAACATATCGGGCGTGAGAAAGCGGGTATTTTCCGTCGTGATCACTTTGCTGTCGTCGGTGAACCTGATATGCCTCACTCCATTGCGGAAGTGGCTAATGAACTGGGCGCAAATTTGTTCCGTCGTGGTGTCGATTGGGACTTTTCACAGGATGACTGTTCACGGGATAAAGACAGTTGGCATTGGCAAACAGCGACCCAACAGTTTAAATCGTTGCCTATTCCTAATCTGCCATTGGCTAACGCAGCAACGGCAATGGGAGTGATCCACTGCTTGTTGCAGCAGAATGATAAAATCAGTCAGGCTATTGATGAACGCGCACTGCATGAAGGCTTAAAACGTGCCCAGTTGGCGGGGCGTTTTCAAATTATCAGGGAAAACCCACTGGTCATACTGGATGTGGCGCACAATCCTCATGCGGCCGATTATCTGACACAAAAACTGGCTGAATTACCCCGTTCACCGGACAGCAAAATACGGGGAGTTGTCGGTATGCTGCAAGACAAAGACATTGCGGGGACGCTTGCCTGTCTTTCCCGGCAAATTGACGAATGGTATTGTGCATCATTACATGAGCTCCGAGGTGCAGAAGCGGAGATGCTGGCTGAACATCTTCCTGGATCGCGGACATTCACGGAAGTGGAACAGGCATGGGATCAGGCCATGGAAGACGCATCAGAACAAGATATCATTGTGGTTTGTGGCTCTTTCCATACTGTCGCCCATGTTATGGAATCATTGGAGGAGATGAAGGGACGTGGCAAGTAAGTTTCAAAATCGTTTAATCGGAACCATCGTTCTTGCGGCACTGAGTGTCATCGTGCTGCCGATGCTGTTTGACGGCGATAAGAAATACAATGAAGAAAAATTCGCTTCTATTCCATTAGTGCCTAAGCCAGGTGATGAAGAGAATATTGATTCTATTCCGCCACTGACTCAAAGTATGCCATCTACACCGCCGGAAGGTGCGGCTGAGGCGATGCAGGCACAAACTGAGGAGCAGCAATCAGGAACAGACATGCTGTCTGGTTCTTCAGCGTCGGAATCTGAGCCGCTGGTTCTACCTCCTGCCACAATCACTAAAGATCCCAGACAGACAAAACCTGAATCTTCCTCTATGCAGAAAGTGGAAACTAAGCCAGAAAGCCGTCCTGCAAGCCGGCCAGAAGCGAAGCCTCAACCTGTAGAGCAGGCACCACAAGCAGTAGCCTATGTTGTCCAGCTTGGTGCGTTAAAAAATGCAGATAAGGTAAATGAGATAGTGGCCAGGCTGCGTCTGTCGGGGCATCAGGTTTATACTATCCCTTCTTCTCCGGTACAGGGGCAATTGACCCGGATTTATATCGGGCCTAACGCCTCAAGGCAGGCTTTGGCATTTGTTTTACCTGAATTGAAAGAGTTAACGGGTTTGCAGGGACAAATCAAAAATTACAAACCATAACAAAAATTGATCTTTCATGCGGAGCTGGAGTCTTCCGTGGAAGATCAAAAATCTGATTATAGAGCTGATAAAGGTTAGGATGATAGATTCCTTAATTATTTTTAGCACAGTGATAAATCTGCTACGCAAACGTTTTCGTTTTCTGTTAGAATGCGCCCGGCCTGAGTGTCGGGAGCCTATTTTGGATTAAAATATGGTCTGGATTGATTATACAATTATTGCCATTATTGGTTTCTCTGCACTGGTTAGCTTGATTCGCGGCTTTGTTCGTGAAGCACTTTCTCTGATTACTTGGGGATGTGCTTTCTTTGTTGCAAGCCACTTTTATACTTATCTGGCGGTTTATTTCACTCGCCTTGAAGATGAGTTGGTGCGTAATGGAGTAGCGATTGCTATCTTATTCATTGCAACACTGATCGTTGGCGCAGTAGTAAACTATGTCATTGGTTCACTTGTTCAGCGAACAGGCTTATCAGGTACAGATCGGGTTCTGGGGATCTGTTTTGGGGCATTGCGTGGCGTGTTAATTGTTTCTGCCATTCTATTTATTGCGGATTCTTTTACACCACTTCCCAAAAGTGCAGACTGGCAGCAGTCACAACTGATCCCACAGTTCAGCCAAATTATCAGGTGGTTTTTTGACTACCTGCAAAATGCGTCGAGTTTCCTACCGGAGAAATAATCCTCTCCGCCTGACTGATGAGGAAAGACTACATGTGCGGTATTGTTGGTATCGTTGGTTTTACATCGGTTAACCAGTCGATTTATGATGCATTAACGGTGCTTCAGCACCGTGGACAAGATGCAGCAGGTATTGCGACTATTGATGGTAATAATAAGTTCCGTTTACGTAAGGCCAATGGTTTGGTTAAAGATGTGTTTGAAACACGACATATGTTACGTTTACAGGGGACAATCGGAATAGGGCATGTCCGTTACCCGACAGCGGGTAGTTCCAGTGCTTCTGAAGCACAGCCTTTCTATGTGAATTCTCCTTTTGGTATTACATTGGCACATAATGGCAATCTGACAAACTCCCATGAATTGAAAAAAATCCTGTTTGAAAATGCCCGCCGCCATGTTAATACCACTTCTGATTCTGAAATCCTGTTGAATGTTTTTGCTGATGAATTAACCAAATTCCCGCATTTCCCATTAGAGCCAGATAATATTTTCGCGGCAGTAGCGGCAATGCACCGGAAAATTCGTGGTGCTTATGCCTGTGTTGCTATGATTATTGGGCATGGTCTGGTGGCTTTCCGCGATCCGAACGGTATCCGGCCTCTGGTATTGGGGAAACGCACACTGGCAGATGGGCGCAGTGAATATATGGTGGCATCAGAAAGTGTGGCACTTGATACCTTAGGGTTTGAGTTCCTGCGGGATGTCGCTTCTGGCGAAGCCATTTATATCACTGAGCAGGGGCAATTATTTACTCGTCAGTGTGCAGATAATCCGTCATTAACACCTTGCCTGTTCGAATTTGTTTATCTTGCCCGTCCTGATTCCTTTATTGACAAAATTTCTGTCTATAACGCACGGTTACGCATGGGCAGGAAACTGGGTGAAAAAATTGCCCGTGAGTGGGAAGACTTACAGATAGATGTTGTGATCCCTGTTCCTGAAACATCTTGTGATGTAGCACTGGAGATTGCCCATATTCTGGATAAACCTTACCGTCAGGGATTTGTTAAAAACCGTTATGTCGGACGCACTTTTATTATGCCCGGTCAGCAGGAGCGTCGGAAATCAGTCCGGCGTAAACTGAATGCCAACCGCGCAGAATTCCGGGGTAAAAATGTATTGCTGGTGGATGATTCCATTGTCCGTGGCACGACTTCAGAACAGATTGTGGAATTGGCGCGTGAAGCGGGTGCTAAGAAAGTCTATTTTGCTTCGGCTGCGCCTGAAGTCCGTTTCCCGAATGTGTATGGGATCGACATGCCAAATGCTAATGAATTAATTGCTCATGGCAGGGAAATCAATGAAATCCGCCAGCTCATTGGTGCTGATGCGTTGATATACCAAGATCTCGCTGATCTGATCGCTGCGGTGCGTGAAGAAAATCCGGATATTGAAAGATTTGAAGGTTCAGTTTTTGATGGTATCTATATCACAAAAGACATTGATCAGATTTATCTCGATTATCTGGAAAATCTGCGTAAGGATGATGCCATGAAATTACGCGGACAGAGCGAAATTGAGAGTTTAGAAATATATAATGAAGGATGATTATATTCCTATTATCATTGAGTTATTTCTAGTATCTCAGAGGGACACATGAAAAAACTGATCGTCGGGCTGACAGGAGCAAGTGGTGCGATTTATGGTATCCGGTTACTGCAAGTCTTACAGCCTGTAGAAGATATTGAAACACATTTAGTGATCAGCCAATCAGCCCGACAAACATTGGCACTGGAGACTGACTATACTTTGCGGGAAGTTCAGGCTCTTGCCGATGTTGTGCACGATAACCGTAATATCGCTGCCTCTATCTCTTCGGGATCATTTAAGACATCAGGGATGGTGATTTTACCTTGTTCTATCAAAACATTATCGGGTATTGTGCATAGCTACACGGATGGCTTAATCACCCGTGCCGCAGATGTTGTCTTGAAAGAAGGGCGTAAATTGGTGTTGGGAGTCAGAGAAACACCATTGCATTTGGGGCACTTAAGGTTAATGACTCAGGTTGCTGAAATAGGGGCAGTGATAATGCCGCCAGTTCCTGCGTTTTATCACCGCCCTGAGTGTATTCAGGATATTATTGATCAGACAGTTAACCGTGTACTTGATCAGTTTGATATTGAATTGCCAGAGGATTTATTCAATCGTTGGCAGGGGGCGAAACTTACTGATTAATGCTGGTTAGCATTTTCCTTTAATAAACTTTTTAAGGCTTCTTCTAATTCAAAATAGCGGAAGCCGAATCCAGCTTCTTCCAACCGCTTGGGCACAGCTTGTTGTCCACCTAAAACCAGTTCTGCCGCTGTTCCCATTGCGATTCTTAATACAAAAGCAGGTATACGTATAAAAGCGGGGCGATGCAGGACTCTTGCCAATATCGCACTGAACTGATCATTATGAACAGGATAGGGCGCAGTCATATTGAAAGGGCCGTCCAGTTCTGGAGAAACCAGCAAGTAATAGATGCCACTGACCATATCATCAATATGGATCCACGGCATATATTGTTTGCCACTTCCTATCGCTCCTCCAAACCCCAAACGGAATAGAGGCAGCATTTTTTTCAGTGCTCCCCCATTACTGGCTAAGACGATACCTGTTCGTAACAGGCATACACGGGTCTTTTCGCTTTTAGCTTGTAATGCCAGTTTTTCCCAGCGTTCACAGAGCTGGTGAGAGAATTCATCATGGGGAGGATCATTTTCTGAGATAACGGCTTGTCCCTGATCACCATAATACCCAACGGCTGAACCGGAAATAAAAACAGAAGGAGGAGACTCACCAGCCCGAATTAAAGTGCTTAGCTTTTCAGTTAATTGCCAACGACTCTGGCAAAGTTTATTTTTTTGTTCTGGTGTCCAGCGCTTATCAGCGATAGGTTCACCAGCAAGATTGATAACTGCATCAAAATTGTCCAGATTGCTCTGTTCATTCAATGTCGTCCAGCATTCCACCTTATCACTGAATAAAGAGTAAACCTTTTGCGGAGAACGGCTCAAAATGGTAATGGAGTGGGAGAGTGAAAGCAATTGATAGATTAGCTTGTGACCTATCAGCCCTGTTCCTCCCGTAACTAAAATATGCATAACCACCCCCTGTGACCAAAAGTGGATATACTCTTGTCTCTCAAGTTTCAGCTTTGTTAGCTGCAACCTGAAATCCATCGGTATAATCATTGATGACTATAGCAAGGGATGGTTTATACAGCAGCGAAATATGTTGTTATCTGTTATCAACATCAAGTTTTAGTGAAAAGTTTCGTTGCTCAACGAATTTCCATCATTATTTGTATGCTGCCTTTGTTGCCGGCCGTTGACCGATATTTTCGAGCCATTTTTCAACAGCAGGGTAATCCTGCAAATTAATTTTTTGATATTCATAACACAGCGCCCACGGATAGGTGGCGATATCAGCGATACTGTATTCATTGCCGCCAAGATACGGTGTTTTTTCCAATTGGGTATTCAGTACCTTGTATAAACGCTGAGTTTCTGTCACATAGCGGTTTATCGCATAGGGTACGACTTCTGGGGCATAACGATTGAAATGGTGGTTTTGCCCAAGCATCGGGCCGAATCCGGCCACTTGCCAGAATAGCCATTGTTGCTGTTGAATGCGTTCCCGTTCATTCTGGCTCAGAAATTTCCCGGTTTTTTCTGCCAGATAGAGCAAGATAGCTCCTGATTCGAAAATAGATATAGGCTCCCCTCCATCAGCAGGCTCATGATCGACAATTGCAGGGATCTTGTTATTGGGTGAGATGGCTAAAAATTCCGGGGTAAATTGTTCGTCAGCACCAATATTGACCGGATGAGTGGTATAAGGGAGACCTGTTTCTTCAAGGAACAGTGAAATTTTATAGCCGTTAGGTGTAGGAGCGTAGTATAGATCTATCATATAACCTCTAGTAATAATAATGTTAGGATAAATGTTAATTTCATTACATTAGCATTGATTTTGTTTGGCTGTAAAATGCCATCGATCCTCCATAGCTGTGTGAGTGGATTTATTTTTCCGGTCAGGTGCGATCCATGATTTTAAAAGTTGTTGATAGAAAGGCCGTCACAGCAGGAGTTAGGCTCATAGATTATTTAGTAAAGGTTTCTAGGATGACTCAGGAAAAATCAGTAAATATTGAGTGGGTTGATATCGTTAATGCAGAGAATGAAGTCATCGCGCAGGCAACTCGCCAGCAAATGCGTAGCCAAAACTTGAGACATCGGGCAACTTACATTGTTGTACATGATGGAATGGGGAAGATATTGGTTCAGCATCGCACAGAAACAAAAGATTTTTATCCAGGTAAATTGGATGCAACTGCTGGTGGTGTGGTGGTGGTGGGTGAAAGTATGCTTGAATCTGCTCGCCGCGAAGCTGAAGAAGAGTTGGGAATTTCCGGAGTTCCTTTTGCGGAACATGGGCTTTTCTATTATGAGGAAGATATCTGCCGTACATGGGGAGGGTTATTCAGCTGTGTCAGCCACGGGCCATTCGCGTTACAGGAAGAAGAAGTTTCCGCGGTTTACTGGCTGTCACCTGAAGAAATTACTGCCCGTTGCGATGAATTTACGCCTGACTCTTTGAAGGCGCTTTCTCTATGGTTGGATCGCAATAAAAAAGATGTTAGCTGAGATCCGTAATTGAAAAGATAACGTTTACAGGCTCCTCATTCTGAAGAGCCTTTTATGTTTTTCATCTTTCCATTGCCGCTTTATTGACTGCAATTTGAAATTCATAGGATGTATATTATTTTTTTTATATACCACTCAATAATTAATCTTTTAATATAGGTAAAGTTGCATTAATTATTTGTTTTTAAATGATTAATTAGCTTTCTTTCTTAAATTGAGTCAATTTTTTTACATTGAAACTATAGTCAATTAGATGTATACAAGACGCTATTACGGAAAATATCAGTCGCATATATTTATAGTGGTAAGAATTATAAAATTTATAACATAGAAAATAATAAATATACTCAATAGGTTTCAAGTTACAATTTGAGTAAAAAAAATAAAAATAGCCGATAATGCGTTGACTTGAAAGATAAAAGGTATCAGTGATAATTATTTATAGTAAGTCAGATTTACAAGGGGAGTGTCATGGTTGCATTAAACCTTAAGCAAGGTCTGACAATGGCTGATTTTTCCAATGCTGTTGTGCGTGCTTTTATTGATATTACTATTATTGGTGGGATCTACTTTTTTCTTTGTAGTATATGGGGAGAGCCGCCTTCAGTAGGTGTTTACCTTATTATTTATCCACTGATTTCTATCATTACAGTTTCTTTTGAAATTATTTATGATAATGTCAAAGCCAATTCTGATAAATATACTCATCGGGCTTTGTTAAATAAAGTTGGAGAATCAAGTGTTCTGATCAGTGGGCGTGGAAGTGCTTATCAATTATGGGGGATGATTACCCTCTATGCCTTAATGTTTTATATTATATTACTACTTCCCTTTTATTTTTTATTACAGAATAACTTACTTTCATCGCAATTAAACATTTGGTTAGCATTAATTATAAGTTTTTTATTGGTAGTGTTTTCAAGTTGTTTAATTGTATCCAGACTTAAGCATTACGCTATTGAGTCATATGGGAAACTATTTTCCATAAAAAAAGTTGAGGTAAGAAAAGAAGACAGTGACTTACATATAATATTTAATTATTTTTTACCTTGGGCAATTATTGCCGGTGCGATTGCAGGCTTACTGGCATATGGTTATTTTCGGGAAGAAAGTGGTAATTTTACAGAGGTAATTACCGTTTCAGTGGTGGCTTTTAGTTCAGGAGGAACATCCTATATTATTTCTTTATGGATAGCTTATGTGACACAGAAACAAACTATCCTTGATATCAAAGCAAATTTATTACACTTTGAAAAAGATGATAAGCTTGATGAAAGCTCAATGTATTTTTTAATTCATGTTTTTAGTGCATGTGTCATAGCATTAATTTTTATCGTGACGCATTTTTTATCTATTGATCATCTTTCTCCAATACAAATAACAGTTATTGAAACTGTAGTTGGAGCCACATCCGCCGTGGCAGGTTCATTAGCCGGGTTATTGAGAGGGAGAGCAAAAGTTTTATCCCAAAAATATAAGTAACATTCTTGTCAGAATATCTTACCAATCTACCTTGACTTATGTGTATTCGAATAAATTTCGAAAGCATATTTAATAGGTTAATAATGATCTCCCTGACAGCGGATGACAGTGAATGACAGTGAAAACACTCAATGCAGTGCATTAAATATGTGCTGGATACGAGACTGTTTTGTTCAAAACGCGAGGAATGTATGACCAAGACGTATTTTTTGCATGATAGGAAAATTAGTGGGGATATTGCGATCGTTGGGATGGCAACTCATTTCCCGGATGCACCGAATTTATATAAGTTCTGGGAAAATATCATAGGCAAAAAGGATTCGCTGATCGATATCACTGAGATGTCAAAGGAAGAATATTGGAAAAAAGAAGACTTTTACCATCCAGACCCAACAGCCGCGGATAAAACTTATGGTCATCGTGCTGGTTTTGTGCCTGCTATTGATTTTGACCCTGTGGAGTTCAAAATTCCGCCCGCCATTCTCGATTCGCTCAGTACAGCCCAGTTATTTGCTCTGTATGTTGCCAGGCAGGCGATGCAGGATGCCGGTTTGTTGGATCAGAAAAACAGTCAAGTTGATCGTGAGCGTATTGGTGTAATTTTGGGGGGAGGCGGTAATGGTAATACATCATTCTCGCTGGCTGCCCGTCAGCAGGCCCCTTACTTGCGCGAAATCATGATGAAGTCAGGTCTTTCCGAAGAAGTGGCGAGCGATATTATTGAACGCGCACACGGAATGTACCTTGAGTGGAATGAAGACAGCTTCCCGGGGTTTTTGGGCAATGTTGCCTGCGGCAGAATTGCCAGTTATTTTGACCTTGGTGGCACATCTTATATGGTGGATGCTGCCTGTGCCAGCAGTCTTGCTGCAATCAAAGCCGCAATTGGTGAGTTACATTCTGGTAGCTGTGATGCGGTTTTAACAGGTGGTGTCAACCTGGAAAACTCCATTTTTTCTTTCCTGTGTTTCAGCAAAACTCCTGCATTATCGCGAAATAATGTATCCCGTCCCTTCGATCAGAGTGCTGATGGCATGATGTTGGGGGATGGTGTGGGTATGTTGGTTTTGAAGCGTCTTGAAGATGCTGAACTGGATGGTGATAAGATCTATGCAATCATAAAATCTGTCGAAGCCTCCAGTGATGGCCGTGCTAAAAGTATTTTTGCTCCCCGTCTGGAAGGGCAGGTAAAAGCTCTGAAACGGGCCTATGCTAGTGCGGGGATTATGCCGGGTGATATTCAGCTGGTTGAAGCACACGGTACAGGGACAGCATCAGGTGATGATACAGAACTTAAGAGCCTGCATGCTGTGTTTGGCGAATTTCAGATCCCCCCGAAATCAGTGGCGATCGGTAGTATCAAATCCCAGATTGGACATACCCGTTGTGCAGCCGGCGCTGCTTCTATGATCAAAGTTGCATTGGCGTTACACCATAAGGTATTGCCACCAACTATTAATGTGAAAAAGCCTACCGATCTGTTGATGTCAGAAAACAGTCCTTTTTATGTCAACAGTGAAGCCAGACCGTGGCTACGTTCATTCAGCAATGCACCACGCCGGGCGGCATTAAGTGCCTTTGGTTTTGGTGGTACTAACTTCCACGCTATTCTGGAAGAGTATGAAAAACAGACACACGGCCGTTATCGGTTGAATGAATCACCTTGGATCATGTTGTTTAAAGGTGAAAATCCCGCGGACTTGCTTTCACAGTGTGAGGCAGCTTTATCCCGTTTCACGGGTGATTTACCGGAAAATGCCATTCGTCGGCATCTGGAGTTACAAGACATTGAGGACTTACAGCCGCATCAGGCCAGAGTTTTGTTTGTTTCTCAATCTGTGGCACAAACAGTGGAATTACTTTCTGTCGCTGTTAATCAGTTACAGCAAAATAGCACCAGTGGATGGGAACATCCTCGCGGGATCTATTATCAGCCTAAAGGAAAAGCACTGGCTGGCAAGATTGTTGCTCTGTTCCCTGGTCAGGGTTCACAGTATGTCAATATGGCGCGGGATATTGCCAATGATTATCCTGAAATGCGTCAATCACTGGAAGCGCTGGATGATGTCGCTATCAGTCAGTCAGGTCATGAATTGTCCCCTGTTATTTATCCCGTACCTGCCTTTTCAGAAGAAGAACATACGAAACAGCAGCAGCGGCTGACAGACACTGCCAATGCCCAGCCTGCATTGGGGGCAATCAGTGCGGGTTATTTCAATATATTAAAAAATATGGGCTTCCGGCCTGATTTTGTCGCGGGCCATAGTTATGGCGAAGTCACAGCACTCTGGGCTGCGGGAGTACTTTCCGAGAAAGATTTCCACCGCGTTTCTCTGGCAAGGGGATGGGCCGCTGCATCAGCTAGTCAGCTCTGTGGTACTGATTCGGAGGCTGGTGCGATGCTGGCAGCTTCGTTGACCCATGCACAACGTGAAGAAATTCTGCAACGTTATACAGGTATTGTCATTGCTAATGATAACTCTGAGCAGCAAGTGGTCTTTGGAGGAGAAACTGACCAGATTAATCAGCTACATGATGAGTTGAAAAAACAGAATATTCATTGCCGTATTCTGCCTGTTTCTGCCGCCTTCCATACGAAATTTATTCAGCCGGCCTATCAGCCTTACCGTGAGTGCCTGACTGATATCCATTTCCAGCCACCAGAGTGCAAATTATTCTCCAGTGCAACAGCAGAACCCTATGACAATTCACCACGGGTAATTCGGGAATTGTTGGCAGAACAACTGATAAAACCAGTTAAATTCCGTCAGACCATAGAGGCAATTTACCAGCAGGGAGGGCGCTTATTTGTTGAGTTCGGGCCGAAAGGTGTCTTAGGCAAATTAGTGTCTGATATTCTGAAAAACCGGGAACATACCGTGATTTCAACCAACCCCAGTGATAAAGGGGAAGAGAGATTACAGTTAGCCCGTGCTCAGGCCAAATTACTGGCAGAAGGTATCAGGCTGTCGGATATAAACCAGCATGTCCGCCCCCAGCCAGTGGAAGAAGATAAAGGTAAGCGTCTGACATTCAGACTAAGCGGCGGTTTCTTCTTATCCGAGAAGAATAAAGCGCGACGTCAACATGCTTTACGTGATGGTGATCATACTGTTGTTGAGCGGTTTATCGCAGGATCATTGCCACAGCCAGAAAAGGCAGTATTGACAGAAATTGAAAGTCACCCTGTACATGAAGTTGAAAGCGGCGTCGTCGATAACGTCGAAGATGCCGTTGAAAGTTACATTGAAAACGAGATTGAAAGCAAGATTGAAAAGAAGACTGAAAAGGTGATTGAACACAAGCAACCTGTTTCAGCCGAATTTCTCCAACAGAACGTTCTGACAATTATTCAAAGACGAGATAACCCTATGGAACAGAATAATAAATTGAGCGAAAGCCAAAATGCTGACACATTAAATGGACTGTTGCAGGCTCAACAGGTAATGAGTCAACTACATCAGCAATTTCAGACGAATCAAAAAGAGTACATCCAGTTGCTGAGTATGTTACTGGAGAAACAATACAGTTTGCTGGAAAGTTGCAAAGATCACCAGAACCTGCCAACGATGCTCTCCAGTTTGAGTCAAAGCGTTCAACTGTTGGACAAAAACCTCGAATTATACCATACCAATCATGAACGCTATTTTATGACGCAACAAAGCCTGTTCCAGTCCGGGCAGGTAGCACCTGTTATGGCATCGGTTAGCCGTCTGACTCAATCTGTTGTCGAATATTCTGCTCCGGTAAAACCTGCTGAATCTATTTCTGCCCCTGTACCTAACATGCAGCCGGTAGAAATGGTGGAAAAAGTTGAGGTTGAGGCAGTGCGTCCAATGATGCCAGAGATGCCAGAAATGCCAGAAATAGCGGAAATACCTAAGACTGAGGAAGTTCCGGTTACGCCAGTGGTATCAATGGCTGCTTCTGAATCTGCTAATGAACCGATTAAGCCTGAGCCAGAACCGGAAAAAGCGGTCGTCAAAGTGCAGGTGAAAGTACTTGATCCTGAAGTGGAAAAGCTGATCAAACATCTTGAGCGGATCACTGAAGAAAGCATCATCAGCCAATTGATCAACATTGTCAGTGAAAGAACCGGTTATCCGCAGGATATGATCAGCCCAGAGATGGATCTGGAAGCGGATCTGGGTATTGATTCCATTAAGCGGCTGGAAATCTTCGGGGCGATGTTTGATGCGTTCTCTGCGAACATGGGGCTTCACAGTGAGGCAGCAAGAAATAAAGATATGGAAAACTTCGAAGTCGATTCGTTGAGCACTATCGCCAGGATGAGTGACTTCTTTAAACAAATGATCGATGAAGCAGTGAGTGCCTTGTATAACAAGGGACTCGGATCTGAGACAGAACAGGTGCAGCCATCTGTAGAACATCATAAAAAAGAGCAAGTTGTTGTTGCGGAAAGCAGTGGAGGGGCAGCCGATAAATTGCGGTCATTGGGATTTGTCACCTCGACAACGGCTTCATCTGAGGGCTACAGCGTAAAAAAGCCGCTAGCTGAATCGCAACGGGTGGTGTCCTCTGCGGTTCAGCCTGAACTGAATCATAAAATTGCACTAAATAAAGAAGATGAAGAAAAGCTTTTTGCAGATTCGCCCGTTTCCCGTTTTGCAGTGGTGAAACAACCTCTGCCAATGCCGGATTGTTTGCAGGATGTCTTTTCATCTCCCAAACGCTGGCTGGTGGTGGATGAGGCAATAACCAGTGTGGATAACCTGGGCGCAGAAAATACGGTCGTAGAGAACATCGTAGAAGCACTGGAACGGCAGGGACAGCAAGTGGTCGTTTTGTCACTGAAGCAAAATCAGGCTGCAATGGGTGATGAATCTGTGCTGGATGCTGTACTGACAAATATTGAACAGCAACATGGCACTATTGAAGGAGTCATCTACTTGCAGGCTCTGAAACAGGAAGTCAAGGCGTTGGCTGATGTATTCAATGAGCAGGATTACCGCTCAGTTGAAACTACTTTCCTGTTGGCAAAACGTCTGCAAAGCAGCCTTACCCGTGACGGGAAACAGCCGGGATACTTTATGGTAATTATGCGGGGGGATGGTGAACTGCTGACTTCCGGGCGTGAATACTTACCGATTGTTTCTGCGGGCATCACTGGATTGACCAAATCGCTGAATATCGAATGGGGGAATGTCTTCTGCCGCACCGTAGACATTGATGCCAGAATGAAAGACAGCGACGTGGCAAAGATAGTGATAGAAGAGCTTCAGGATAGCCGGACTGATGTGGCAGAAATTGGACGCAGTGTAACTGGTGAACGCATGACATTGGCGCTGAAGGAAGAAAAAGTATTACCAGTGGCATCAGCTATGCAGGTCAGCCCTCATGATGTACTGGTTGTGACAGGGGGAGCCCGTGGTATTACAGCACACTGTGTTATTGAACTGGCAAAACAGAGTCAGGCGGCTTTTATTCTGCTCGGACGTACCGATATGACTGCACCGTTACCGGAATGGTCTGTAGGCAAAACAACCCTGGCTGAACGCAAAACGGCAGCTATTGCCCATCTGCAAAGACAAGGGATTCAGCCGACACCGGTTAAGGTTAATAATATGTTGAGCCGCCTGATCAATATTGATGAAATCAATGCCACATTACAGGCGATCAGGCAAGCGGGGGCGCGGGTTATATATCTGCATTGTGATATCACTGTTCAGGAACAGGTGAAGAGGGTATTGGAGCAAGCCCGGCAGCAGTTTGGGCCGATAACAGGTTTAATTCATGGTGCCGGAAATCTGGCGGATAAGCGGATCGAAAAGAAAACGCTGGCGGATTTACATTCGGTGTTTAATGCCAAAGTCAAAGGGCTTGAAAACGTATGTCGTGGGTTGGATTGCACATCTCTGCGCCACATCATGCTGTTTTCATCAGTTTCCGGCTTCTTTGGTAACGCGGGGCAAACCGATTATTCACTGGCAAACGAGACGCTGAATAAATTTGCCTGTCTGCCGTTCGGTGGCAAAAACAGCCAGATAATCCGTTCAGTGAACTGGGGGCCGTGGGATGGTGGTATGGTCAGCGATGTTCTCAAACGGGCTTATGAGGCTCAGAACATGGTGATTATTCCGCTTGACGAAGGAACAAAACGTTTTGTACGTGAGTTTAGTGATCCCCGTTCACGTCAGATTACCATTGGAGGGAAAACTTATATGGCTCCGAAAAAAACGATACCTAATAAATTACGGAATGTAATCAATAACGCTGCAATTTGAAAAGTGAAAGTATAAAAATCATAAAAGAATGACTCCATTAAATAATGGAGTCATTAAATAATTAAGAAATTAAATAGTGAAAAAATTATGCTGAATAATGAAAAATAATCATGAGTTATAAATAATAAAAGTCAGGTTGCTAATATACCTGAGCGAAAATATTCGCTCAGGGGAACGCTATCATATTAAGGAGTCTCTCCTTTATGGAACATATTGCAATTGTTGGGGTCGGGTGTTTATTTCCCGGAGCAGATACCCCTGAAAAATATTGGGATAATCTGTTACGCGAAAAGGATTGTTCCACACCTTTATCGGCTCTGGAATTGGGGGTTGATCCGGCCTGTTATTATTCTCCGGTTGCCGGTACACCTGACACCATTAATTATGTCAATAATGGACACGTCCGTGATTTTCATTTTGATGGCAAAGGATATAACTTGCCGGAAGAAGAATTAAATACACTGGATGATCTATTTAAATGGACAATCTATGCGGCAGATCAGGCATTAAACGACAGTGGCTATCGCCAGCATAAAAATGTATTGCAAAAAACGGGATTAATTCTCGGTAGTATCGGTATGCCGACTCATTCAACTAAGAAATTAATGAGCCCGTTCTATCACAAAATATTACAACCCTATATTCAAAAATTAATTGGACAACCGGATTTCCGATTTAATCATTTCTGGCCACAGGCTAATCATTCTGACCAGAATTTAATAACCGGCGGACACAATGCCACAATTGCTGCATTGGCACTTGGACTGGCAGGTCCCCGTTATTGCCTTGATGCCGCATGTGCGTCGGCGCTGTATGCCATCAAACTGGGCGCTGATTATCTTCTCAGCCACAAGGCAGACATGATGCTGGTTGGGTCAATTTGCCATGTGGACCATATCTATATCGATCACGGATTTAATATATTGCAGGTCTTCCCTGAAAAGGGAGAGTCTATTCCTTTTGACAAAGCATCCAAAGGCGTAAAAGCCGGTGAGGGTGTTGGCATTGTTGCTATCAAGCGTTACGCCGATGCTGTCCGTGATAACGATAAAATCTATGGCATAGTTGAATCTATTGGCTTGTCCAACGATGCGGGTACTAAGCATTTGTTAGTACCCGATCAGCAAGGGCAGAACGTTGCATTGGAACGCGCCTACCGGAATAGTTCGCGGAATATCGATTACATTGAGTGTCATGCAACCGGCACTAATATCGGGGATCAAATCGAGCTATCGACTATCGAAACCTTTTTTGGTGAACATGAGCTTGATGGACAGGGAAAAATTCCATTAATTGGTGCTAATAAAGCTATCAATGGTCACATGCTCACTGCATCTGGTATGGGGAGTCTGCTGAAAGTCTTGTTAGCTATGCAGCATAATCTGATCCCTGCCACGCCACGGGTCAATCAACTGGTTTCAACGCCCAAAGGGAAGCTCAATATCGATCATATTGTACGGAAAACCAGACCCTGGCCCGAAAGTCAGCGGCCTAAACGCGCGGGTATTAATGCCTTTGGTTTCGGTGGCGTTAACGGGCATATGGTCGTCAGTGAAGATACCCCTGAACGACGGGCCGCTTGTATACCATTCCAGTCAGAAAAAACGCAGAAAACTGATCCGCTGGCCATTGTCGGTATCGGCGTACATATGGCGAAAACTGAGGATAATCAGACGCTGGATCAGGCATTACAACAAGGCATTCAGCACTTCTATCCACTGCCGAAAACCCGTTGGATTGGCATGGAGAAACGCTCTGATGTACTGGCAATGCGTGGAGTGAGTCAGCCACCTTTAGGCTCCTATATCGAAACATTTGAATTTGACTGTAAGAAATTCAAATTGCCACCGAATGTTGTCGGAGCACATTTAAGTTGTCACCTGTTCCTGTTGCCTATCGCGGAACGTGCATTTCTTGATGCCGGTTATCAATTGGATGGCAGTAAGCGCAATATTGCGGTAATTGTGGCGGGAGGTATCGACTATAGCTGTCTGCGTTACCAGGTACGCAATGAAATTAGCTGGCAATTGAAACAGAGCCTGAGTAGTCACGGTATTCAATTGTCGGCAGAAGATACCCTTGCTTTGCAGGAGATCGTAAAGGATAGCCTGTTCCCGAAACCTTATCCCGAAGGTATTACCGGGGGAATTGGTAATATTGTGGCGAGCCGTCTGGCGGCACATTTGAAACTGAATGGTCCGGCATTTACGCTCTATGGTGAAGAAAACTCTCCGTTTAAGGCACTGGAACTGGCCCAGTTTATGCTGACCAGACAACATGTGGATGCGGTGATGGTTGCCTGTAGCAGTTTCGGCGGCACTCTGGAAAATGTGTTGTGGGATCACCAGTCTGAGCACGGAAATCAGGTAGTCGGGGATGGTGGCGGAGTGATTGTTCTCAAACGCGAACAGGATGCCATTAGTGACAATACACCGATTTATGCCGTGCTGGATGGGATTGGTACTTGTTATCTGCCTGATCACTCCCTTGATTTCACAGTAAATGAAGATGCCATTGTGGCAGCCGCGCAATCAAGCCTGACCGCAGCCGGTTGTAGCGCAGATCAGGTCGGTTATATTGAGTTGTATGCGGGCGGAAAATCCGGGGAGATTGCGACTGAATTGTCTGCGTTGGGGCGGGTTTATGGTGTGACAGACGGGCAACCAACGAAGGCTATCGGCACCCTGAAAGCCAATTACGGACATCTGTCTGCATCTGCTGGCCTGTTCGGCATTATAAAATCGGCCCTGCAACTGACACAGCGGTACTTGCCGGTATTGCCGGATTACCCCCATCGTCAGGAGTTGGCACATTATGCAGAGGGGAGATTCCACTTACCAGTACAAACTCAGGTGTGGCCAGCGCCAGTCAAAGCCCCTCGTCGTGCCGCAATCAGTCACCTGGGTATCGACCGCTCTTACAATCATGTGATTTTAAGTGAACCCCGGAACGGAAAACGTGCGCGTCCAACCAGGCTACCGGCGTCAGATCAGCCCGGACTGAAAGTGACGGTCTATGTTGCGAGAGAAAAAACAGTAGAGGAATTCATTCTCAACGCCCAGACTATGGATCGTTTCGCAGCGCTGGCTGTGGCTGCCGTATCGTCAAACGAGCCGGACAAGGCAGAACTAAACAAGGCAGAAACAACTCAGAAAATGCCGCTGTCAATGGAAGTTAACCATTTCATCCGTAATGCCAATACTCAACTGCGTTATCTGCAATTGGAACAGACATTTTATCAATTGATAAAACAGCATTTGGCAGAAATGCCAGGCACACCGTCAATAAATTCGGAATCCATGACAGTTACCGATCCTGCTGTTACAAAGGTTATGCCGGAAAAATCAGAGATAACTTTGCCGGTAATTTTTGACGAACAACAATTACTGGAATTAACCGACGGCAGCGTGGAGAAGATTCTGGGAGCTGCTTATGCGGAAGTGGACAGCTATCCGATACGTACCCGCATGCCATCGCCACCGTTTATGTTTGTTTCCCGTATTACCGCGCTTTCTGCTGTAAAAGACAAACTGGAACCCTGCTACATTGAGTGGGAGTACGATATCCCTGAAGATGCATGGTATGTCGTGAATGGTCGTATTCCTTCCTTTGTCGCGCTGGAGTCATCTCATGCGATGATCGTGGCGTTTACAGTTATAGGCTGTGACATGATGTTCAAAGGACAGCTTTGCTACCGGGCAGTGGATTGCAGCACGACAATTTACAGCGAAATGCCAAAGGCAGGCGAAGTATTGCGCGGACGCGTCAATATTACCTCAGTCATACGGATAGGTGGCCGCTTTCTGGCGAACTATGAGTACTTCTGCTACGTGGGGGAACGTCTGGTATTCAGACTGGCAGCGACTTCCGGTTTCTTCAGCCGTAAAGAAATTGAGCAAGCGGGGGAATTTGATACCAGAGCCTATCTTACCAGAGCCAAACCAGACGGAGCGGTAAAACCGTTCACGCTGTTATCAAAAAACAGACAATCACAACATGAGCCGTCATATGCCGAATTCTTACATAAGGAATTGCTGCATTGTGGCCGGACAACATTCACCGAGCAGGACATCACCTACGTGATGAATGGTGATCTGACAGCCTGTTTCGGTTCCCAATATGGTCGTATCCATGGCGAAAACCTGTGTACACCTGATACCCGTATGTTAAGCAGGATCCTCAGTGTTGACACAACAGGGGGAATGTTTGGTCTGGGGCAAATAGTGGGTGAGTTTGATATCGATCCAGAACACTGGGCATTTAAGGCGCATTTCAAAAATGATCCTGTTATGCCGGGAACCCTGCTGGTGGAAGGTTCGGAACAATTGATGAAATTCTACCTGTTCTATCTTGGGTTAAATTCCCTGCCTGATCTGGAAGTGCAGACGCTGACCGATCATACAACCAATGCCAAATTCCGTGGTGAAGTGCAATGTGAGCGGAATGTGCTGCAATACCGGCTGACCTGTAAATCCATTGAAGCCCGCTATACGGACATAAACGACAAACTGGAATCTGTCACTCTGTTTTTCATTACAGAAACTTTATACCGCGGCAGTGTGGTCGGGATCAGTGACAACATGGGAGTACGGTATGTCCGTCGTCAGTCACAGCAAAAGACCGGAGCAGGTGTAGCAGAACGGGAACAGGATGCGACAAAATGAATCAGCATTTATCTGTCAATTTATCGGGTCACCAACCAAAAGCACATCTGTTGATGGAAAGTCTCTCCCGTTTGCAAGATTTGGCTGCCGAACTGCGGGTTGTAAAATCCGGCTTATCCGTTTCACTGTTACCAGCAGATGAGCCGGTGGCAGAACAGGCTTCTGTTCTGGGCAACCTGCCGGCAATAACGGCAGGCAGTTTAGGAGATGCCGGCTTCATGGCAGATTATGGTGTGGATTATGCCTATTATGCTGGTGCCATGGCTAACGGTATCCACTCGGAAGAGATGGTTATCGCATTAGGCAAACAGCGCATTCTGGGGATCTTTGGTTCCGGTGGCTTGCGTATTCAGCGGATTGCAGAAGCAATTGCACGTATCCGGCAGGCATTGCCGGAAGGGCCATTCGGCGTCAATTTGCTGCATAACCCCGGCAATCCTGAATGGGAAATGGCTTGTGTGCGTCTGTGTATAGAAAATCAGGTGCGAGTAGTTGAAGCATCGGCTTATATCAATCTCAGTCCGGCGCTGGTCTATTACCGTGTCAGTGGTCTGGCCCAACAGTCTGATGGCACAATCCTGCGTCACCATCGCCTGATTGCCAAAGTTTCCCGCCGGGAAGTGGCACAGCACTTCCTGCGTCCGGCTCCCGAAAACATGCTGCAAAAATTACTGGCAGACGGGCTTATTACCCCGGAACAGGCAGAGCTGGCACGACAAGTTTCAATGGCAGATGACATCACCGTAGAAGGCGATTCCGGCGGGCATACCGATCAAGGTGTTCTGGCCTGTATTTTCCGTTCCGTTGTACAGCTACGGGATGAAATCGCAGATGAAACCCAAAACGGAGCCCATCATCACTGTCAGGTACGGATTGGCGCTGCGGGTGGTCTGGGAACACCTCATGCCATTCTGGCAGCTTTTGCACTGGGAGCCGCTTATGTTGTCACTGGTTCAATCAACCAGAGCTGTGTGGAAGCGGGAACATCTGATGCTGTGAAAAAAATGCTGGCACAAGCCCGGATCAATGATGTTGCCACTGCACCGTCAGCGGATATGTTTGAACTGGGTGCCAAAGTACAGGTGCTGAAACAAGGTAGTATGTACGCTGTGCGGGCGCAGAAACTGTACAACCTATATAAACAATATGACAGTCTGGATGAGATACCTGAACAAGAAATTACCCTGCTGGAAAAACAGGTATTTCATAAGCCACTGTCAGACATCTGGCAGGAAACTATCCATTATTTCCGTACCCTCAACCAGCCCGACACCATTACTAAAGCAGAAAAACAGCCGAAGAAAAAAATGGCGCTGGTCTTCCAGTGGTATCTCGGTCAATCGTCCCGTTGGGCGATTACCGGTGATTCTGTACGCAATATGGATTACCAAATCTGGTGTGGTGCGGCCATGGGGGCCATGAACGAATGGCTGAAAGGCACTCCATTTGAAGCGGTTGAAAACAGATATGTCAGTGACATCGCCAAGTTATTGATGAATGGGGCGGCCTGTCTGACCCGTATAGCATTACTCGAATTACTCAATGTTGTTGTACCTGAACAAGTGAAACGGCATGTGTTGCTTAATCACAAACTGTCTGATCAAAAACAATCCGATCACGAACAACCCGACCAAAAATATGAGCAAGAATCAAAGGTGAGGAGTAAAGAATCTATGGATGCTTCAACAAAATTATGTCTGGACAATTCAAAAGGCTTTTATAAAAAATGCTGGGATCTGATGCCCGGCGGATCACACTATAACTTTGGTGATCCTGAGCGTCCGTTGGTGATCCCGTTTAATCGCGGGGAAAGATCCCGTGTGTGGGATCTGGATGGAAATGAACATCTGGATCTGTTCTGCAAATTTGGCGCATTACTGGTTGGGCATCACAATGAGGCTTACAACAGTTCGTTGATCGAATACATGAATAAAGTGACTTCCGTTGACACCTGTGATTTGGAAGTCGATGTTTGTGAAACGATGGTCAAACACATCCCTTGTGCTGAAATGGTCCGTTTTTGTCTGAGCGGAACAGAAGCGGTACAAAATGCGCTGCGTCTTGCCCGTGCTTTTACTGGCAAAAACCGTTTTATTCGTTTCCACGGTCACTATCATGGCAATGCTGACAACATTATGGGCTGGCGCAAGAAGCAGGATCTGACTTACCCGGTGCCAGAGCAGTTCAAAGGTGACTTGTTAGATACACTGGGACGCGATCCTAAAGTTATTACCGATCAGTCTTTCATGCTGCCGTGGAATGACATCGATATATTAACTGCCACGGTAGAGCGCTACCACAATGAAATTGCCGCTGTTCTGATGGAGCCGCTTTGCATTAACGGCGGGGGTATTTTCCCTGTTGAAGGCTATCTGGAGAAAACCAAAGCACTGTGTGAGAAATATAATATTGTGCTGATTTTCGACGAAATCATCACCGGTGTTCGTTTGGGGTTGGGAGGCGCACAGAAAATACTGGGTGTAACCCCTCATCTGGCAACTTTCGGTAAGGCATTGGGCGGCGGTG
The DNA here is from genome assembly GCF_003386665.1 of Xenorhabdus cabanillasii. Classification (NCBI taxonomy): domain Bacteria; kingdom Pseudomonadati; phylum Pseudomonadota; class Gammaproteobacteria; order Enterobacterales; family Morganellaceae; genus Xenorhabdus; species Xenorhabdus cabanillasii. The sequence continues at coordinate 2,535,926 of NZ_QTUB01000001.1, forward strand.
CTATGCCAATCTCCGCTATTGCCGGTCGCCGTGACATTATGAATCTGTACACCCGTGGGAAAGTTATCCACGCAGGGACGTTCAATGGTTATCCGCTTGGGCTGGCTGCTGTCCAGACAACGTTCAGGTTGATTGAGGAAGATCCCGGCTGTTATGAGCGTATGGGTGACGTTATGCGCCAGATTTCCAATGTCTTTGTGAAAGCCGCAGAAGCTGTTGACCTGCCACTGGTTGTACAGGGAATGCCGACCGCCTTGGTTTATCACTCTCAGAACACTCCTGTCACCTCTTCTGAAGGTTACAGCGATAAGGTTAAATTCTGCGACATCATTATTCGTGAAATATCCAAACGCTATGGTATCCAGTTCTCTCCGTTGTCCCGCATGTACCCTAACCTGTTGATGTCACAGGATGATGTACGTTTCTTCGAGGAGCGGATCTTTGATGCAATGGAAAATGCCCGCAAAGTGATTGATATCACATTTAAAGAAGGGTTGGCTGGATGAGTCGGCAAATTGCTGTTGTAACCGGTGCGGCAGGGGGATTCGGCACCACGATCACTAAGACACTGTTGGATATTGGTTATCTGGTGGCTGCAACGGATATCAGCATACAAAAACTGGCGCTCCTGAAGGAGCGCCTCGGGCACCCTGAATCCCTGACAGTCTTTGAAATGGATGTGACTGATATCGCCTCCGTCGAACAGGCGGAGCAACGGATTACGGAAACATTAGGTAAGACGATCACTGTTCTGGTGAACAATGCAGGCATTATCCACCGGGCTTTTTGCCTGTCGGGCAGAGGATTGCCGGAGGCCGCCAAAGTGATCGATGTCAATCTGGTCGGTGCTTTTAACTGTACAACGATTTTTGTCCGCCATATGGCGCAGCAGAAATATGGGCGCATCATCAATATCGCTTCCGTTGCTGGCATTTGGGGAGCGGCGGGAAGTGCTGCTTATGGCGCATCAAAAGCGGGATTAATTTCTGCTACAGAATCCTGGGGCCGTGAACTGGGACCGTTGAATATCAGTGTCACCGCTATTGCTCCGGGGATTTGTAAAACTGACATGCTGGAGCAGTTCGTCAGTTCTGGCCCGATGGAATCTGCGGCAGAAGATAAGATTGTACGTTCGATTGTGCCTGTCGGGCGTTGGGGAACGTCAGATGATGTGGCTGAAGTTGTGGGATTTTTGGCAAGTTGTAAAACCAATTATCTCAATACCGCAGTGATCGCACTGGATGGTGGAATGCGTGTTGGCACCATATAAAAGCGTATTCCGATAGGTCTCAGGGGGCAGCCAGTAAAGCTGCTACCTGAAGATGACAGGTATGAAAAAACAGCAAGTAACACATTTAATCACTAGGTGCAGGGGATAAACATGCTCAACCATACCAAAAAAGATACCAAAAACATCTTAATTACCGGCGCAACAGGTGTCATGGGGGGCAGGGTCTTACTTGAAATACTAACTACAACTGATGCCAGTGTATATTGCCTGATAAGAGCTGAAAATAATTCACAGGCACTGGCGCGTTTGGAAGATTTTTTATTCACCTACGATCAGGAAAAACGGAGCCGAGACCAGCTTCACCGTATTATTCCTGTATTGGGTGATATTACGAAAACAGATCTTGGGCTGACAGCAGAGCTTTACTCAGCATTAACCGGCAAAATTGACAGGGTGATCCATTGTGCGGCCTGGACCAGTCTGGTGGCATCTTATGGCCGGCTTGCGCCTGTTAATGTGTCGGGAACACAAAATATCATTGAATTCTGCCTGCAGGGCAATATACCGCTGCTTTATACCTCCAGCTTTAGTGTGGTGGGAGAACATTTATATCATGACGGTTTCGTTCTGCATGAAACGGATCTTGATGTGGGGCAGAGATTTGATGACATGGATTATGAACGTACCAAATTTGAATCGGAACAGGCTGTCCATCGTGCGGGGGAAAAAGGCCTTAAGTGGGTGATTGTACGTCCCGGCAATATTTGGGGTGATAGTACCGATGGCAGCTACCCATTGCGGCAAACTAAAGTCAAAGGCATTTATTATGAAATGATCAGGGCGTTGGTGGAGACGGGACTCACTTTCAATTCACAGGAAGATTTTGATATTTCTCCGGTGGATTATGTCGCGAAAGCATCATTGTATGCCATTTTAGATATCGAAAAATTTAATGGAAAAACCCTTCACCTGACGGCTCCCGATCCGATCACTTTCAACGATATTGTTTTCTTCCTGAGAGAATTCGGTTATCGCATTGAGACTGTTAACAACGATGACTACATGGAAGCGTTGGCACAAAATTGTATGTATCTCAACGGGAAACCTTACCGTTCAGTTTTTACTGACATATTGGCACTCGCTCATAGCGGCATAGAAATGAATGAAAAAGCCAAATATGCCACAGAGATGACAATGGATTTACTCAGTGGCAGCGGCATTCACTGTCCACCATCAGATAAGACACTGCTTTTCCGTTACTTCAACTACTTGATTGGATCCGATTTCATTCCGCCTCCTCAACAGCAGGGAGAAAAGGGCGAAATCCGCAAAATGTCGGCACAGAGTGGTTATATGGAACACCTGTTTGATGCTGACCTGTAATGAATGTTGATAAAAAATAAATAACAAAACATATATTGAAACGGAGTTTGCAATGATTGCTCAGAATCTTAAAGTCACGATGATTCAAACCGATTTGGTTTGGGAAAATGCAACAAAAAACCGTGAATATATCGAACGCCACATCGCGCAATTAACTGATAGTGATCTGATCATTTTGCCGGAGATGTTCACTACAGGGTTCAGTATGAAGCCACAAGCTATTGCTGAAACGATGGATGGCCCCAGTATTCAGTGGATGAAAAAGCAGGCGGCCGCGAAGGGGTGTACGATTGTCGGCAGCATGATTATCACTGAAAACCAGCATTTCTATAACCGTCTGTTGTGGGTCAATGCAGACGGCTCCATTGCCCACTATGACAAAAAACACCTCTTCTCTTTCGCCCAGGAAGATCATGAATACACAGCAGGTAATGCCCCGCTGATAGTGGACTTCAAAGGCTGGAAGATCGCCACTTTTATCTGTTATGACCTGCGTTTCCCGATTTGGTCACGCAATATCAATGGCCACTACGATGCAGCGCTTTATATCGCCAGCTGGCCTGCCAAACGCTCCCTGCACTGGTGCACTCTGTTGCAGGCACGTGCAATTGAAAACCAGAGCTATGTCATCGGGGTCAATCGTGTGGGGCAGGATGGTAATCAGCTCGACTATGCCGGTGATACCATGTTGATCGATCCGTTGGGTGAAATCTTACTGCACGAGCGGGATAACGAGGCAGTAAACACCATGACCATCTCTCTTGCTCATGTACGGGATGTCAGAGAACGCTTTCCTTTCCTGAAAGATGCAGATCCTTTTGTTTTAAAAGAGAGCATTTTGAGAGAGTAACGCTCTGAATTGAGATTTCGCAGGAAATTGCAGAAATAAGTGTTGAAAGAATGGATTTGGGGGATATGCCTTTTCTGGCATGACGCCCGGGGCTGTTTTGTCACGTATCAAAGCTATTTTGTCATGTAATCGTGTTTTATTGAAGGAAGATGGCTAATGGTGATTTCAACCAAATTTGAGCAAATCGTTGTACGTTTCCCGGAAAATATCGCGGTGACACAGGGAAACGAAAGCTTAACCTATCGTACCTTGTCAGAGCGCGTTACTGGACTTAGTCATATGCTGCATCATCAGGCTGAGAGTCAGTACGTCATGACGTTGATGGAAGAGAGTATATCTCTGATAACGGCAGCATTAGCCATCATGAAAGCCGGCAAAGTGTTTGTTCCATTATCCCCTAAGTTACCGGAACAACGCCTTGCCACATTATTGGCACAATTCCGTGGTGCAACTATTATCACTTGCCGTCAATGGTTGCCCCTGCTGGAGCATCTGTCAGAAGATTATTCGCTGGTGCTGGCTGATGAAGTGCAGAAAAACCATTCAATTCCTTCGTTATTCGTGGGAGAGCCGGAGAGTTCACTGCCTGTCAGTAACACTGCCAGTACACATAACAACAGTGACATCCATCATAACAAACCGGCATATGTCTACTTTACATCGGGTTCTACCGGGCAACCTAAAGCCATATTAGGGCGCGAAGACAGCTTATTGCATTTTATCCACTGGGAAAGTCGTGAACTGAATCTGACACCCGCTGACAAAGTCAGCCAATTGATCAACCAGATGTTCGATCCTTTCCTGCGTGATATGTTGCTGCCTTTGCTCAACGGCGCAACACTGTGCATTCCTCCTGCCCACGATATCCGTTATTCGCCGCAGGAATTGCTGAGCTGGATACGTGAACAACAGATCAGTATTACTCACCTTATTCCTTCTTTGTTTCAGGTTCTGCTGGAGTGTCCGCAATCCAGTGATGACCTGCAATCTTTGAGGTATGCCGTTCTGTCGGGCGAAATGCTCAAAGGGTCACTGGTAGAGTTGTTTTACCAGCGTCAGTTGCAACAAACCCAATTAATTAATCTGTATGGGACAACTGAAACCACACTGGCGAGAGTCTACTATCGTGTCACAGAGAAAGATATTCAGCGTGCGCTGATCCCTGCCGGTAAACCCATAGACGATACCACCATTGTTGTCGTTGATGAGCAGGGTGAAACAGTTCCGGCGGGTGCCGAAGGGGAAGTGTGGATCAGTACTCCCTTTATGAGTGCGGGTTACCTGTCAGCCGGGTCTGAAAATAACTTACGTTTTATCACCCCGGAAAAAGGGGAACTGGCTGGTCAGCCGGTTTACCGGACAGGTGATTTGGGACGTATTGATGAGCAGGGAGATCTGATCCTGCTTGGCCGTAATGATTTTCAGATCAAAATCAATGGTCAGCGCCTTGAAACGGCAGAGATAGAAAGTCTGCTTGAACAGCATCCTGCGGTACAACAAGCGATTGTACAGGCGTTTGAACAGTCGCATCAACCGTCACAAAGTGTGCGGCTGGTGGCATTTATCCGTCTGGCACCGGAAATGACAGTCACGGCAGAAACGTTAGATACCTATCTGGCCTCCAATCTGGCAGCTGCTATGCGCCCGGCTGATTATCAGTTCTTGTCACTGTTCCCGCTGTTATCCAATGGCAAAATTGACCGCAGAGCACTGCAAGCTCCGGCTATCCGCCAGACATACCAAAACAGACAGGATATTGTTATCCCACAGGGAGAACGGGAGACAAAACTGGCAGCTATCTGGCAATCGCTGTTGCATATCAGACAAATCGGGCGTGACGATAGTTTTTTTTGCACTGGGAGGGGATTCCTTACAGGCAATTCGTATGATTGCACAAGTGCGGGAAAAAATGGGGCTGAGTTTGCGTTTTGGTGAACTGTTCCAGCACCCCACGCTTGCCCAGTGTGCAGCGATATTGAGTGTTGATGAGTTGTCAGAGGGGATAGCGGAGGAAACAACGGTAATCCCGCATACTGCCAGCTATGAACAGCAGGGTATTTACCTGATCCAGCAAACCGTTTCTTCCAGCCCGATTTACAACATGGCCTATGTTGTCCAGTGGCAGGGAGCACTGGATCATCAGCGGTTACAGCAATCCCTTGACGCTTTGATCGCCCGTTATGATGTACTGAGAACCGGTTTTCTGATGCAAAAAGGGGATATCATTGCGCAGGTAGCAGAACATCTTTCTGCCAACCCGGTTACTGCGAAGGTAATCTGGCAGGATCTGAGCCAGTATGGCCCACAGGCTCAGGCGCAGGCAGAAAACATTATCAGCCAATTTGCGACTTTGCCATTTGAATTAACCGAACCGCCATTGCTACGCATGGCAGAGCTGACACTCCGGCCACATAGCCATCTGATTGTACTGGCCTTCCACCACTTAATTGTGGATGACGAGTCAGTGAAACGGCTGTGGGATGAGTTGCTGGAAAATTACAGCCTGCTGCAAGCAGGGAAAACACTTGAGAGCCGGCACGCTCGTTATGGTCAACGGGAACATGCACGCCTCCAGCATCAGAGAATCAATGGGGCTGCGGGCGTAGCAGCCCGTCAATACTGGCAGCGTCAGTTGGCAGGAACACTACCGCTGATCCAATTACCTTATGACTTTCCGACACCTGCCGTACGCAGTTATCAGGGAGGGCGTTTGCCATTCAGCCTGCCCACTGCATTCCATGAACAGATTGATACATTAGCCTATCAGTATGGTGTCACCCCTTATCTGATCTTACAGGCCGGATTTATTGCATTTCTGGCGCGCTATTCACGCCAGAACGACATTCTGTTGGGAACACCCGTTTCCAACCGTCATTACAGTGAGGAGCAACAGCCGGTTGGCCTGTTATTCAACGTATTGGTGATGCGCAATCAGGTTGATACCAGCCAGTCATTCGAACAACTGCTGGCCCAGGTTAAATCCACTTTTATTGATGCCGTTGCGCATCAGGATATGCCGTTTAGCCAATTACTACCTTTACTAAAAGGCAATTTATTACAAAACAATGGGGAAGATAATCATCATCCGGGGCTTTCTCCGCTGTTTCAGACTCTGTTTACCTACCAGAATATACCGGTCACCGCTAAACGGATGGGGGCTGTGCGGCTTTCTCCATTACGCCAGTGGGATATGCAAATCGCCAAATATGAGCTGACACTGGAGATGTGGCGTGAAGAAGGGGAATTGCAGGGAATATTTGAGTATGCCAGTGATCGTTTTCTGCCGGAGACGATTGCCCGCATGGTGGAAAACTTCTGTCATTTTCTGCCGCAATTGATCGAACAACCGCAACAGGCCATCGGACGGGTTTCTCTGCTCAGTCCTGCACAGCAACAGCAATTGGTTCAGTGGAACCGGACTGAACAACCATTCAGCGATAATATCGGCATTCACCAGCTTATCGAGCGTCAGGTACAGCACGTACCAGAAACCATTGCGGTTGAATTCGGTCAGCAATCGCTGACTTATGCTGAATTGGATCAGCGTGCCAACCAACTGGCTTATTTTCTGATCCAACAAGGGGTAGGGCCAGAAGTTTGTGTCGGATTAAGTGTCGAACGCTCACTGGAACTGGTGATCTGTTTTCTGGCTATCCTGAAAGCGGGTGGAGTTTATGTCCCGGTTGATCCTGATTATCCGCTGGATCGCAGTCGTTATGTGATTGGAGATGCCGGCTTGCATCTGCTGGTGACACAAGATCAATTTATGGCACGTTATCAGGATTGCAACCTTCCTTTATTCTCCCTTGAAACCCTGATGCCTCAACTGTCAGCATTCAGTGTTGAAAATCCACGGGTAGATGTCCGGGCAGAAAATACTGCCTATATCATCTATACCTCAGGCTCCAGCGGCAAACCGAAAGGTGTGCCTATCCGCCACCGCAGTGTGTGCAATCTGGCAGAAACAGAAGTTGAGTTTCTGGCTGTACCACCGAACAGCCGGATCCTCCAGTTCGCCTCTTTCAGTTTTGATACCTCCATCTGGGAAATCCTGATGGCGTTTTGTACCGGCAGCACATTATTAATGGCTCCTCGTCTTGCCATCATGCCTGGCCCGGATCTGCTGGAACAGCTTATTACGCGACGTGTTACCCATGTCACATTGCCTGCATCGGCACTGGCCGCACTGCCTGAAGCTGAGTTACCTGATTTGCAGGTATTGTTAGTCGCCGGGGAAGCCTGTGGCGTGGATCTGCTGCATAAGTGGGGCAAAAACCGCCGTTTTATTAACTCCTATGGCCCGACAGAAGCAACAGTAGGTACAACCAGTGCTGAGCTGACGATAGACGATGACCATATTCACATTGGCCGTCCGATCCCCAACTCTCAGGTCTGGATTTTGGATGAATATGGCGCACCATTACCGATTGGAGTCGCGGGGGAACTTTGCATTGGCGGTGTTGGCGTCGCTACAGGCTATCTGCACCGACCAGAATTGACCGAACGCAGTTTTATCCCCGATCCGTTCAGCTCCCGGCCTGATGCCCGCCTTTATCGTACCGGCGATCTGGCCCGTTATCAGGCAGACGGTAATATTGACTATCTGGGACGTATTGACCAACAAATAAAAATCCGGGGTTATCGTGTAGAACTGGGAGAAATCGAAAGCGCTCTGCGTCAGCATCCGGCTATTTCTGATGCGGTGGCGATGGTGCGGGAAGATTACCTGAATGCCAGTGCTATAGTTGCCTATATACTCACCCAATCTGATACCACGCTTGATCAGTCACAGATTGAGTCACATTTGGGGGGATCTCTGCCGGAATTTATGCGTCCTTCCTGCTACGTCTTTCTGAACGAATTCCCGCGATTGCCGAATAACAAAGTAGACAGAAAACGCTTTCCCACACCGATGCGGCAGACCGGCGAAACCATTGCTGAACCAGCCCGGAATGAAACAGAACGGGCGATTATTCAGGTCTGGCAGACATTATTGGGGCATCAGGCGATTGGCCGGAATACCTCATTTTTTGCAGCGGGTGGACACTCTCTATTAGCCGCCAAAATGGTAGCAATACTTGCCAGTCAGTTCCGGTTACATTTCAAAGTCAGCGATGTTTTTATCTGCCGAACTCCAATGCGGTTGGCTGAGAGAGTGGATTTAACAGCCAGTGTGGGTTCATTAAATCTGTCTGTGATCCACGATGCACCATTGAGCTTTGCTCAACAACGGATGTGGTTCCTTGATCAACTGTATCCTGATAGCTGTCGTTACCACATAACCAGTATCAAAACCTTTGTCAGTATAAAAACGCTTGCCGGCAAGGAGAATGACGGCAATGTGGCTGAAAATAATGCGGAGGCTGAACGGATACAGAAAAGCGTAGAGTTGTTGTTCCGCCGCTATCCATCACTCAATCTGCGTCTGCGGATGGAGGGAACCACGCCCCGGCAATATTACAGTGAGCAGTCACCGGACTGTCCGCATGAAATTATCGAAGTACAAAATGAACAGGAATGGCAGCAGCAGTTACAGCAGCGAGCTGCCGACATAATGCGGACACCGTTCCAGCTGATTGGCCGACCCTTATACCGACTGTTGCTGGTAACGGATGCACGGCAGGGAAGTGCCCTGATTTTCTGTCTGCATCATATTTTGGTAGATGAACAGGCATTGGCACAGCTTGATGCTGAATTGCTGTCGCTATACCAGTCAGAAGCGGATGGTCTTCCAGAAGAAAATAATCTGTCAGAAGAGAATATCCCGCCGGTATCCGTTCCTGATTACCTGCAATTCGCTGCATGGGAGCGCAGTCCTGAAGCGCAACAAGTCTGGCATAGCCAATTAGCGTATTGGCGTCAGGTATATCAGCAATTACCGCCAGTGGTGACATTACCTCAGCAATATCATGCACCTGTTGAAGAATCGAAAGCAGCTTACCATCGCCTGCCGCTGTCTATTGAGCAGACCAAAGCACTGCGTCGGTTGGCACAACAGCAGGATACGACACTGTTTACCCTGTTATTGGCGGCTTTCCAGATCTTGTTGCAGCGTTACAGCAGTGAAGGTGACACCGCGGGAGATATCGTTATCGGTATTCCTGTTTCTCTGCGTGACAGGCCAGAACTGCAATCGGTTATCGGGCTTCTGTTGAACACCTTAGCGGTACGTCAGAATGTCGATATCAATCGTCCGTTTACTGAATTTCTGCTTGATAGTGCACAGACACTGAATCAGGCAATGGCTAACAAAGACGTTCCGTTTGAACAGGTGGTGGATGCTGTTCTGCCGGCAGAGAAACGTTCGCTTGCTCCTCTGTTCCGGATCATGTTTGTGTTTAATGCGCACCAGCCACAGGCCAATGAACAACTTCGTACTGATGCCCGTACTTACGCTATAGACAGTCAGCCAATAGACAATCCGGAAGCCAAATTCGATTTAACCCTGTTTGTACAGGAAACAGCGGATAATCTGCTATTGTCGGTCGAATACCGTGAGGCGTGTTTTGCAGCCGAAATTGTGGCGCAACTAGTGACACATTATGCCCGTTTGCTGGATAGCCTGTGTCGTACGGCAGACCAGCCTGTCTATCAGCTGGCAATGTTGTCACCACAGGAACGGCAGCAGCAGTTGAGTGATCTCAATGCCACAGTACAACCCCTGTTGCACCCGGTAGTGCATCAATGGTTCGAACAACAGGTATGCAGAACGCCACAGGCGATTGCCCTGTGTGAGCAATATGAAACAGAGTTAGCATTGAGTTATGACCAGCTTAACCAACACGCTAATCGGCTGGCGAATGATTTACTGGCTCAGGGGATTGGTACGGGTTCACAGGTCGGGATCTGCCTGCCACGTTCAGCCATGCTCGTCGTGGCGATTCTGGCGGTATTGAAAACTGGTGCTGCATATGTACCGGTTGATAGTACCTATCCGGCAGAACGTGCCCGTTTTATGCTGGAAGATGCCCAGGTGGCACAGGTGATTACAACTGACGAACAGGCCACCAGATTAGCGTTGCCATCGCATCATATTGTACGGTTGACGCCGGAGCAATTTACCCCAGAGTCAGTGGCCTCAGAACCCGTAACAGATAATCAGGCTGCTATCCCCAATCCTGATATTACGATTTCACCGGAACAGCCTGCTTATATTCTCTATACCTCTGGTTCTACCGGCAGGCCAAAAGGGGTCATCATTCCACACCGGGGATTGGGCAACTATCTGCAACATGCCTGTGAACATTATGGTGATCTGACTAAACGAGGAAATACTCTGCATGCCTCTATTTCCTTTGATGCGACAATTACCAGCCTGTTCCTGCCGTTATTACAGGGGCAAACCCTGTTTATCCTGCCTGTAGAGGAGGATATTCCGGCACTGGTACAGGCATGGCAACAATTGCCGGATCTGGCAATGGCGAAAATCACTCCTGCTCACCTGGAGCTCTTAAGCCAGCAATTATTACCGGAACACGCAGGCCGGATACCGCTGCTGGTGATTGGCGGAGAGAGTCTTTCTGCCAGCGCATTGCGTTTCTGGCGGCAACATGCACCGCAGGTCAGGATCATCAATGAATACGGCCCGACAGAAGCCACCGTGGGCTGCTGTATTTACGACATACCGGCCGGAGACATAAAAGGGGATGGTGCACTGCCGATTGGCCGTCCGATAGCCAATACCCGGCTTTATCTGTTAGATGAGTGTCAGCAACTGGTGCCGTTCGGTTCAGTCGGTGAACTGTACATTGGTGGAGCTGGAGTAGGTCTGGGCTATTTCAATCGCCCTGATCTGACTGAAAGCCGATTTATTACCGATCCTTTCTCCTCGTCATCACAGGAAAAACTCTATCGGACAGGAGACCTGGCGCGTTACCTGCCAGACGGAAATTTACTGTTCCTCGGCCGCAAAGACCAGCAAGTTAAACTGCATGGCTACCGGATTGAACTGGAAGAGATAGAAGCTCAGCTTGCGGCTTGTCAGGGCGTTATTCAGGCAGCAGCGGGTATGCGGGACATTTATGGACGCCAGCATCTGGTGGCCTATCTGGTGATGAACCCATCTGTGGCAGATCTGGAAAATATACGGCAAGAACTGAGTCAACGACTGCCGGCACATATGTGTCCTACCCAGTGGATCTTGCAGGAAACATTACCACTCACTGCTAACGGCAAAATTGATCGTAAGGCTCTGGCACAAATCCCTTTAACTGAGCAACCCCATCACACTATTCGCCGGATGCCGGTGACGGCACTGGAAAAACAACTGACAGAAATCTGGCAACAAGTGTTGGATCAGGAAAATCTGGGGATTGATGATGATTTCTTTGTTCTGGGAGGCGATTCCATTCTCAGCCTGCAAATAGTGTTCAGGGCACGGGAGAACGGTCTGCGGATCACGCCAAAAATGCTGTTTGATTATCCTACTATTGCAGGATTAGCCGCTGTGGTGACACAGGTAAATAATATTGATGGCAACGCTGACGACAACACTCAACCCGTGCAGGGAGAATATGCTTTGCTGCCAGTTCAGCATTGGTTCTTTGCACATCATCATGCTAATCCGCACCACTATAACCAGTCTTATCTGTATGCACTGGAGGAAGGAACAGACATACCGCTTTTAGCGCGGGCATTGGCTCTGGTGGTTAATCAACATGATGGCTTGCGCTCTCGTTTCGCACTGGCAGGCGGTTATGGGCCGGATTATGGGCAGATAGGAGAACCTGTTACAGACTGGCAGATAGAACAATGTCAGATCACAGAAACCCCGGCAAGGGAAGCTCTGATACAGGCCGTTGCCGAACGTCAGGCACAATTGAATATTGAACATGGCCCGTTATTGACCGCGACCCATTTTATTACCGCAGAAGGGAATTATCTGCTGCTGGCAGTTCATCATCTGGTGATAGATGGCGTTTCATGGCGCATTTTTACGGAAGATTTAAGTTATTACTATCAGTCAATTCTTTCAGGACAGACATTACTGACAGGGGAAAACCTGCGTCTGATGGCAAAAAGTGCCTCTCTGATTGAATGGTCATCCCACCTTGCGGATTATGCTCAATCTGAACAATCACAGGATGAATATCATTTCTGGCAGCAAAAACTGAATCAAACTGTACCTCCGTTGCCCTGTGACCAGGGAGAAAAACCGTTCCCCGGTTTAGTCAAAGAGTCAGCTAAATACCGGTTAGCACTGGATCTCACCGCCACCACAAATCTGGTTCAGCACACCGGACACGCCTACCGTACCCATGTTGGTGACTTGTTACTGGCAGCGCTGGCGATAACACTGCGACGCTGGAGTGGTTCTGAATTACTGCATGTGGATATGGAAGGACATGGACGGGAAAGCCTGCATAAAAATGTGGATGTCAGCCGGACAATCGGCTGGTTTACGGCCATTTATCCTCTGTTGCTGTCACTGCCTGCATCTTGTCCGCCTGATCAACTGCTCCAGCTGGTTAAAGAAGCAGTGCGTCAGGTGCCTTATAGCGGAACAGGTTATGGCGCACTGCGCTATTCCCGCTATACCCAGACATCCACCAATAATCAGCTGCCCGTTATTCCTGCGGCAGATATCTGCTTCAACTATCTCGGACAATTTACCCGTGCTTTCCATCAGGCACCATTACAGGGCGTTGTGGATATCGGACTGGCGCATCGTCATGCGGCGGATAACGCAAGGTCATATGCACTGGAAGTGGATTGCTACATTGATGAAGGACAATTACAGATAGAGTGGACGTATAACCACCAATGTTATCAGCATGAAACCATTGATAGGTTGGCAATGGCGATGAAAGAGCAGATTATCCGGCTGACTGAACATTGTATGGCACAGACTCAGACCACTTACACACCATCTGATTTCCCGCTTGCCCGTTTGAATGCCGGAACACTGCGCCAGTTGCAGCAACGGTATGGCGTGATGGAAGATATCTACCCGCTGACTTATACCCAGGAGGGAATGCTGTTCCACTCTATGGCCGGACAAGGCAGCGGGCTGTATCACGAACAGTTGTGTTTTAGTTTATGTCATAAGAACCGGCTGGATAGTGTGGATCTTGCCCGTCTACAGCAGGCATGGCAGCAGGCGGTGGCTTACTATCCTATCCTGCGCAGTCATTTTGAAATGAGCCTTGCCGGTGAGCCATTACAAATCGTGATGCCTCAGCTGGAGCTGGATTGGCGGCAGCATGATCTGCGGCTGTATAACCCGGCTGATGCGGAACAGCATCGCCGAAACTTGCTGGCGGCAGATCTGGCGGAAGAGTTTATACCGGAACATGGCGCATTATTCCGTATTACCGTACTGCAACTCCCGGATGAACAGATACAACTTCTGTTCAGCCATCATCACGCCATTCTTGATGGATGGTCAGTCAGACTGTTATTAACAACGGTTGAGTCCTTCTACTATCGTCCGGCTGATATCTTGCCACCGGCTCCGGCATTTAAATCCTTTATTCGCTGGCAACAGCATAGCCGTAAAGCGTGTCAGGATTATTGGCAGGCGCAATTAGCTGATATTAATGCAGTAACACCACTGCCTGCGGCTCATCCGGTCAGAACAGCCAGTCAGTTGAAACAGCGACATTCATTTAGTCTGTCTACAGAACTTTCTGGTCAGTTGGCAGAAACCGGACGTCGTCACCGTTTAACGATCAGCACCCTGATTCAGGGGGCATGGGCATTACTGTTACAACGTTACAGCCAGCAGGATGAATGTCTGTTTGGCATGACAGTATCCGGCCGCCAGGCAGAATTAGCCGGTATCGATAAAATGGTGGGACTGTTAATCAGTACATTGCCTGTTCATATCACCAGTCACATGAATCAACCCGTTGCCGATTGGCTGAGCGCCATTCAACAGCAGCAGCGGGAACATGAAAAATTCAGTGATATCTCGCTGGCGGATCTGAAATCCACTTGTGGTCTGCCGACATTTGATACCTTGCTGGTGTTTGAAAATTATCCGCAATCCGCTGCGCAGGAAAACCTGTTTCAATTTACACAGGCCACAGAAAGCACAAATTACCCATTGGTATTGGTCACGGCGTTCTCTGACAGCCTGCATGGCGAGCTGGTCTATGACACGGGCCTGTATGATGCCGCTATCGTGGCTCGTCTGGCAGAGCACTTTATCCGCATTCTGACCCAGTTAATGAATAATATGGCCGGTGTGTTGACAGATATTGCATTATTGGATCAGCAGGAGAAACAGCAATTGCTGACCCAATGGCAGGGACCGGTATTGCCGGTTTTTGCGGGTAATGTGTATAGTCTGTTTGCCCGTCAGGTACAACGTTCTTTCCAACAGATTGCCGTGATTGATGGACAGAAGCAGGTCAGTTATGCGGAATTGGAGCAGCAGGTTGAACAGATCAGCCTCCGCCTGCATCACAGTCAGATTCATGCGGGTGACAGAGTTGCACTCTATTTGCCACGCAGTCTGGATTATATTGCTGCCATGCTGGCAGTCAGCAGAATGGGGGCTTGTTATGTACCCATTGATATCTCTTACCCCACAGAGCGGGTCACTTATTTATTGTCTGACAGCCAAAGTTGTCTGGTGTTGACCCATCAGGCGTTGGCTGCTTCTGTTATTCCTGAAATTGCTGTACTGGTACTGGATCAGGAACCAGAGTCGGTTCCGACATATGCTTTATCGCAACAATCGTTACCCTCCGTGGCTGATGATGAAAATGCGCTGGTATATCTGATTTACACTTCCGGCTCAACAGGAATGCCGAAAGGCGTCATGATTGAACATCGTAGTCTGATTAACTACCTGACCGATACCTGCTGGCGTTATCAGGTAACTGAGAATACCCAAAGCCTGTTCCATTCATCTGTCAGTTTTGATGCCACATTAACCAGCCTCTACCTGCCTCTGTTGCATGGCGGCACCATTACCGTGATACGGGATGATGCGGATATCGCTTCAATGGCGGAGGTATTACGGCAACCATTACCACCGTACTCATTACCACAAAAGCAGGGCGGTCATCTGTTGAAAATCACGCCTGCCCATCTTGGCATTTTGGGGGAATATCTGGATGCTGCCGCGAAATCCCATGTTCATTCATTGGTCATCGGGGGAGATGCGCTGAGTTGTGAAACAGTACAGGAATGGCTGACTGATGTAGCAGATATTGGCGTGTTCAATGAATATGGCCCCACAGAGACGGTTGTCGGATGTTGTGTTCATCAAGCAGACAAACATCAGGACTTACAGGGCACGATGCCGATTGGTCTGCCAATCGCTAATACTCGCCTGTTTGTACTTAATGAAGATTTGTCTCCAACACCATTCGGCATGGCAGGAGAGTTGTATATCGGTGGATTGGGTGTGGCAAGAGGTTATTGGAATCGCCCTGAATTAACCGCAGAAAAATTCATCACGCTGTCAATTCCACAAGGGGGTATCCCACAACAAGAAATGCCACAAGAAAAAGTGCGGATTTATCGCACAGGAGATCGAGTCTGTGCCTTGCCGGATGGTGAATTGCTCTATCTCGGTCGTTGTGACCGACAAATCAAACTGCGTGGCTATCGTATTGAACCGGGAGAGATTGAGGCTCAGCTTATGCAGCATCCGCACGTTCAGCAAAGTGCGGTGCTTTCTTCTTCAGGACTGGCTGATGCCGACAAACAGGGCGAGATACAGCTAATAGCTTGTGTGTCCCTTAAATCAGCAGCGAAAGCCAGTGCTGTCTCTTCAGAGCCATTTTCAGGACAACTGCTTGATTTTCTCAGCAGACAATTGCCCGCGCATATGCTGCCGAGCGCCATTGTACTGTTGGATGAGATGCCTCAAACCACGAATGGCAAGATTGATTATCAGGCTTTGTTGGCGCGTTTGCCGGAATATTTGTCTGAGTTGCAGCAGAAAGAATTACAGCAGAAAAAACAGGAGGGCAGCGTTTTACATACCCCACAAACCCCGCTGGAAAGCCATCTCAGGGATATCTGGAGTGAGGTACTGCAACAACAACAGATAGGATGTGACCAGAATTTCTTTGCTTTGGGAGGGCACTCATTGCATGCCTTACGCATTGCTGCCCGTATTGAACAGCAACTGGCAGTCAGGATCTCTCTGGCTGAACTTTTGCAGTGCCAGACAATTAAACAGCTTGCTCATTTACTGGCGTCACGTATGACCGGGGAAGGTAGTGTTCGTCACAACACGATCTCTCATAACACAGGCCCTAAAAACACCATAAAACGTGTCGTACGGGAACGGAAATAAAGTAACGATAACAATGAAATATGCCCGACACCTGTAAAGTGAAGGGTATTTTGCCGGAGGTTTTATGCAGGAAAATACATTTCAATTTAAGGCATCCCTAGCGCAAAAACGTTTGTGGTTGCATGAACAACTCGAACAACAATCGGCTATTTATCACATCACGACTGCGCTGGTGCTTGAGGGAAAATTGGATATACCGGCACTTCAGCAGGCTGTCAGCGATATGGTGGACAGGCACGAGTCTTTCCGTACAGATTTTGTTTACCAAGATGGCACGCTTTATCAGCGTTGCCATGAATCGGTCTCTTTACCGCTGGTAACGGTCGATTTGTCCATGCTGAGTGAAGAACAGCAAAAGCAACGTTTACAGCGGGACAGCCAGCAGCCATTTAATTTACAGCAGGCTCCTTTGTTGCGTTTTACCCTGTATCGTTGTGGCGATGAACACGGACACGGAGAAGATCGCCATTATCTGGTGATGGTGCTACACCATATTATTTCTGATGGCTGGTCTGCCGGTATTATCAGTCGTGAACTGACCGCTTGTTATAACGCACGTCGGCAGGGCAATGTACCTGAACTGCCGCAGTTACCTATTCAGTACATTGATTACTCGGAATGGCAGCACCAACAGCATGAAAATACTGAATTTGATACATCGCTGGCATGGTGGAAAGAAAAACTGTCCGGTGTTGAACCCATCGCTCTGCCTTTTGATTACTCACGTCCTAATCGTTTGAGTCTGCGTGGTAAAACTCACTGCTTCACGTTATCCCCTGCATTGACTACGGCACTGGCACAACAGGCCCAACAACAGAATAAGACGTTATTTTCCACCCTGTTAAGTGCGTTTTACCTGTTACTTTATCGTTATAGTGGTCAGACTGATCTGGTTGTGGGTTCTCCGGTCTCAGGACGTGGACAACTGGAACTGGAAGGCGTTGTCGGTTTCTTTGTCAATACGCTGGTTTACCGGATTGAACTGGAGCCCCACGCCACGTTTGCCGAATTGCAGCAGCAGGTTTTTGATACTGTACTTGATGGTCTGTCGCATCAACAGGTGAGTTTTGAACAACTGGTGGAAGCGATCAATCCCAAACGTGACCTGAGCTACTCCCCGTTATTTCAGGTGATGTTCGCTTTCGATGGTTCTGACTCTGCCGGATGGCAGTTTGATGGAATGAAAGCTACGCCATTCACTTTATTAGGGGATTACGCCAAATTCGATTTGACCTTATCAATGGAAAAAGTGTCAATGGCCGATGGCGCAGAACAATTGCAGGGTGCATTTGAATATAGCAGTGATCTGTTCGAAGAAGCGACCATCAGGCAGTTTGAGGCGAATTTCCACTTCCTGTTGCAGGAAATCGCCCGCAATGCTCAAACCGCTCTGACTGATTATCAGTGTATCAATGATGCTGAAAAACACTGGCTTCTGCATGAATGGCCGCGCCAGCTGAGTCATCATCCGGTGACACAGACTCTGCATCAGGCGTTTGAACAACAGGTATTGCGTCGTCCGCAGGCTATTGCCCTGAGTGCTGATAATGGACGGATGCTGACTTATAAACAGCTTAATCAGCGTGCCAACCAACTGGCACATTATATTCTGCAAATCAGACAACAAATAGAAGCAACCACAGAGCTTACACCACTGGTTGGTCTTTGCCTGGAGCGTGATGAGGAGATGCTGGTGGCTATTCTGGCTGTACTGAAAGCCGGACTGGCCTATTTGCCGATTGACGGCAGCCACGCGCCGGAGCGGGTTCGTTTCTACGTTGAAGATGCCAGGGTTCAGTTGGTGATTGGTATCCCCCAATACCGAACACTGTTTGACCACGAAAAAGTGGATTATCTCTGCATCGATACGGAAAAAACCTTTATCCAGACCATGTCTCTGGCTAACCCTGATGTGCCTTGCCTGCCGGATGCACTGGCTTATGTCATTTATACCTCAGGCTCTACTGGTAAACCGAAAGGAGTGGAAATACCCCATGCCAATGTCATGCGGTTGTTCAGCGCCAGTGAACGCCATTTTACATTTACAGAAAATGATGTCTGGACACTCTTCCACTCCTGTGCTTTTGACTTCTCCGTATGGGAAATATGGGGTGCATTATTGTACGGTGGTCGTCTGAGCATTGTGCCTTATTGGGTCAGCCGTACACCGGGGCACTTCTATCAATGGGTGCAACAAGAAAAAGTCACGGTGTTGAATCAGACACCTTCTGCTTTCCTGCTCTTTATTACGGCAGATGATCAATTGAGTGAAGCGAAAAAGAACGACATGGAACCTTCGTTATCACTGCGCTATGTGATTTTGGGCGGTGAAGCGCTGGAGCCGGTTAATTTACTGGGCTGGTTCAAAAAATACGGGGATGAAAAGCCTGAAATCATCAACATGTACGGCATCACCGAAACCACCGTACATGTGACTTATCGCAGAATTATGCAGGCTGATGCCTTGCAGGGCGGCAAAAGCCCGATTGGTGAAGCGCTGGATGATCTGGAAATTTTCCTGCTGGATAAACAGGGTAAATTGTCACTGTTGGGAGCGGTGGGAGAAATGTACGTTGGTGGAGCTGGTGTGGCACGGGGCTATCTGAACCGTCCTGAACTTACCGCACAACGTTTTATCGACAAACGGCAGATTTTCCCACAGGCGGAGGCCGGGCAGCGGTTATACCGGAGTGGGGATTTGGCCCGTTTACGGCGCGATGGTTCTCTGGAATACCTCGGACGGGCCGACCATCAGGTGAAGATCCGCGGATTCCGTATTGAACTGGGGGAAATTGAAACAGTCCTGAAACGCATTGACGCCATAGAACAGGCTGTCGTGATGGCTTACCAATATGAAGGTAATCAAGCTTCTCATCTGGTGGCTTATATCGTACCGGCTTCCCACTCAAGTCATATACCGTCCGCTGAAACGTTATCAGTTGAAACAATAAGAACTAAGTTAAAACGTACACTGCCGGACTATATGTTGCCATCTGCCTTTATTTTCCTTGATGACCTGCCATTGACCAGTAATGGCAAGATTGATCGCAAGGCGTTACCTGCACCACAGCAAGTACGGCCGCAGCTAGCCAGTGAATATCAGGAAGCACGCAATGAAACAGAGACAGAACTGCTGATGTTATGGCAGGAAACATTGCCCGTATCCCAGATTGGTATTCACGATAACTTTTTTGCCTTAGGGGGTGACTCTCTGCGTGGTGTGCAATTGACAGGTAAAGCACAGGATCATGGCTGGCCACTGACGCTGGTGGATCTGTTCCGGCACCAGACTATAGCAGAACTGGCAGCCCTGATTGATGAACGCGGGGCGAATGAACCTAATAAAGAACATCCACAGCTGGTACAAAGAATTGCTCCGTTCAGTCAGATTTCAGAGAAAGATCGCCAGCGTTTATGGGAAAACCGGGAAAAAATTATTGATGCCTATCCGCTCAGCCGGATGCAGGCCGGTATGTTCTATCACATGAATATGTCTCCTGATGCCAATGTGTATCACTGTACCGGAACTTCCCATCTGCGCGTGAATGGACGATTTGATGAGCAGGCATTCAGGGAAGCGACAGCCCAGACCGTGGCTGCTCATGATGTACTGCGCACTGCGTTCGATATGGAAAATTACAGCGAACCTCTTCAGTTAGTTTATAAATTTGCTGAATTGCCTATTGTTGTTGAAGACTTGCGTCATTTGTCAGAAGAAGAGCAGGATGAACGGGCAAAAGCGTTACTGGAAGCTGAACGGGTAAATCCATTTGATCTGCTGAATCCGACATTGTTGCGTTTCTTCATTCAATTACGTACGGATAACTCATTCCAGTTTACGATGACCGAATGTCACCCGGTCTTTGATGGCTGGAGTTATAACACCATGATCGTGGAAGTGTTCAATCGCTATGCCACGTTAACAGGACAAGCCAACTGGCAGGCACCGGATAAAAAATCGCTGGAATACCGTGATTTTATTGCACTGGAACAAGCCGCCATTGCTGATGAGAAACAAAAAGATTACTGGGCTCAGAAGCTGGATGATTGCACTATCCTTGAATTGCCCCGTAAACAGCATACGGACGGGATTAATGACGCCGCCGCATCTGCAACCAGTCCGAAATTGAAATCCTTTTCGCTGATACTGGATAGTACTGTCTATCAGGGATTGCGCCACCTGATGCAGCAGCTGAGCGTGCCGCTAAAAAGTATCCTGCTGACCGGACATATCAAAGTCATGAGTATTTTCAGTGGAGAGCATGACATCCTGACGGGGATCACTGCCAATGGTCGCCCGGAAGCTCAGGGCGGTGATCATCTGTATGGCCTGTTCCTTAATATCCTGCCGTTCCGCCAGATTTTAACCCCCGTTTCCTGGCATGAACTGATCCGACAAGTCTTTGCCAACGAAATTGAAGCGATCCCTTATCGTCGTTACCCGTTAGCGGAAATTCAGCGTCAATTTGGTCAGCAGCCGTTGTTGGATGAAGTCCTGTTTAACTACATTGATTTCCATATTTACGACCAGATGGTGCCGGAAGTCGGGTTGGAGGTTGTGGACAGGCTGCATACTCAGGATGTTTATGAGGGCACTCACTTTACATTAGATGTACATTTTCAGCATCTGACGCTCTCGTCTGCCCTGGCGAGTGATCAAATCTCTGTCCAGCTTGATTATGACGAAAATAAAATCAGCCGTGGATTAGCAGCGAACATGGCTGAATGCTATTCCGCTGTATTTGCTGCTATGGTGGCAGATCCGCAGGCATTGCACTGTGCCAGCCACTTCCTGCCGATAATCCAACAACGGAAGATTGAAAGTTTCAATCAGGGAGCACCGGGCTATCAGGGGCAAGAAACACTGGCAGCGTTGTTTGCTGAACAGGCTGTTCGTACTCCTTCAGCACGCGCGGTTGAATACGGAGAGCGACAACTCAGTTATCTGGAGTTACACCAGCAATCCAACCAACTGGCCCATTTACTGGCACAAAAAGGGGTAAAACAGGGGCAGTATGTTGCTCTGTTATTGGGACGCAGTATTGAGTTGGTTATCTCGATGCTGGCGCTGGTAAAACTCGGCGCGGTTTATCTGCCACTTAATACCGAAGATCCGGATATCCGCCTGATTGAGCAGATCGAAGATACACAATGTGATCTGCTGATTATTGACAGGCGGATAACAGACAGGTTGCTGCCTTCGGTTGCACCTCATCTTCCCCCCATTTTATGGCTGGATGAAGAACAGTCCGCACTGGCACAGATGCCGGTCATCGATCTGCCGGACATTCTCAGCCATCACGCCGAAAACCAAGCCAATTTGCCAGCCTGTGTCATGTATACCTCAGGTTCTACCGGTAAACCTAAAGGGGCATTGATCGGGCAGAAAGGCATTATTCGTCTGGTCAAAGATGTCAGTTATATTGACTTCCAAACCTTTGGTCGTTGCCTGCAACTGGCATCTGTCAGTTTTGATGCCTCAACGTGGGAAATCTGGGGCCCGTTGCTGAATGGCGGCTCTATAGTGATCTACCCGCAGGCTGCCATTTCTGTACTCCTGTTGGAAAAAATCATTAAGGAGTCGGGAGTGGAAAGTCTGTTCCTGACATCTTCATTGTTTAATCTGATTGTTGATGAGCGGCCACAAACACTGCAAACAGTAAAACAGCTTATTTCCGGCGGGGAGGTGATGTCATCATGGCATGCAGCCCGTATTAAGGAGCGCTACCCTGAACTGCTTCTGATCAATGGCTACGGCCCGACAGAAAATACGACTTTCACCACCAGCCATTGTTACCGTACTACAGAAGGTAACAGTGTACCAATTGGCAAACCGAATGAAGGCAATCTGGTCTATATCCTTGATACCTTCCATCAGCCAGTACCTATCGGCACAGCGGGTGAGTTGTACATTGGTGGTGATGGTCTGGCAATGACATATCTGCATCAGGAAAGCCTTTATCAGGATCTGTTTATTGAAAATCCATTTGATAAATCTCTTTCCGCCCGGCTGTATAAAACCGGAGACCGTGGGCGTTATCTTCCTAATGGCGATATTGAATATCTGGGACGCATTGATAACCAGAACAAGATCAGAGGCTATCGGGTAGAGACCGGGGAAATTGAAGCCGTGCTGTGTAAACATCCTGATGTTGAACGCGCTGTTGTTCGTGTGATCGAAGAAAACCGGGGCAAACGGATCGCTGCTTATATTGTTCTTAGTGCCGGACAAATCCTGAATACGATGGAATTGCGCAGTTATCTGGCGGAAAGATTACCACGCTACATGATCCCGGCCTATTTCAGAGCGTTGTCTTCTCTGCCACTGAATGCCAACGGCAAGATCGATATTGCGCGGCTGCCGCACCATGATGTCTCGAATAATGGGGGAACTCCGCTCACTGCGACAACTACAACTATTTCTGCTACCGCTATTGCTACTACAGATATAGCTACTACAAATGCCACGACTACAGAAGCTGTTGCTACGGAGGCTGTGGAAGAAGAAAGCATACAATGGGAATTATCATCCGATCCGACTGTACAGGCCATTCAACAAGTCTGGGCTGAAGTTCTGGATATGGAATTCCCTGATTGTGATGAAAACTTTTTCGATCTGGGGGGAGATTCACTGCTACTGGCTCGTGTCCATCTGAAACTGCATGCGTTGGGTTATAACCGCCTGTCCATTATCGATTTGCTGAATTACTCCACGATTCACCAGCTTGCTCAGTTTATCAACGGCGGGCGTGAACAGGGTGAGCACGGCATATCATCATCAGCCATCAACACAGGACAGAAAAATAACGAGGTGAGTCAGAGCAATATCGCTGATGGTCGTCAACGTCTGGCTGAAATGCAGAAAAAAATGCAGCAGAAACAGGCAAAGGAATAGCGGGCAAACGATAAGAGGAATAGCGGATTATGAATAACACCGATGTTAATAAAGTTCAGATGGATCACTCTCAGATGGCACCATCAATGGAAGCGATGCATGGCTTTGAAATTGCCATTATTGGTATGGCCGGGCAATTTGCCGGCACGAATGATATTGAACAATTCTGGCAGAATATCGCTGCCGGCGTTGAATCCATCAGGCCGCTGAGCGATGCTGAACTAGATGCAGAAGGAGTATCAATGGAGGCTCGTTCGCGAGCCGACTTTATTCGCAATGCTTCAGTATTAGACCATCCGGAAGATTTTGATGCGGAATTTTTTGGTTATTCGCCACGGGAAGCGCAGACCATTGATCCACAGCAGCGTCTGTTTCTGGAAACTTCATGGCTGGCATTGGAAAATGCCGGCTATACACCGGAGAAATTCCCCGGAGTAATTGGTGTATATGCCAGCAGTTCCGGCAGCAGCTATTTACTGCACTATTTGTTGAATTACCCCACTGTAATGCGGCGCTTTTTGTCGGACATGTTGTTATTTGGTAATAATAACGACCTGCTTTCGACACGGGTGTCTTATAAGCTCAACCTGCGGGGGCCGAGTTTTACTATCGGCTCTGCCTGTTCAAGTTCAATGGTAGCCTTGCACTATGCCTGTCAGTCTTTGCTGGCGGGAGAATGTGACATCGCGTTAGGTGGTGGTGTTCATATCGGTTTTCCATCCCACAGCGGCTATCACTTTGATGGTAGTGGCATTCTGTCCCATGACGGGCATTGCCGTACTTTCGATGCTGAAGCGTCCGGTACATTGGGGGGGGATGGTGTCGGTGTTCTGGTGCTTAAACGGTTACAGGATGCGCTGGACAGCGGCGATCATATTTATGCGATTATCAAAGGTTCTGCGGTAAATAACAATGGGGCAGAGAAGATCGGTTTTACTGCGCCTTCAGTGGCAGGCCAGACTGCGGTACTTCAGCGCGCATTATTGGCGGCAGATGTTCCGGCAGAGAGTATCAGTTACATAGAAGCCCATGGCACAGCCACTTATCTTGGTGATCCTATGGAGATGAAAGCTCTGCTTAATGCTTATGATCCGCAGGCTGTCAGGATTCAGGAACGATTATCTCAGGAGCAACTATCTCAGGAACAACTATCTCAGGAACAATTAGCCGGGGAACCGTTAACCGGCCGGATACGTTGTGCAGTTGCTTCGGTAAAGGCCAATCTGGGGCATGTAGATTCTGCTGCGGGTGTAACGGGAGTCATGAAGGTTGCACAGATGCTGACACATCGTTATCTGCCACCAGCGGTCAATTTTACCCGCTTGAATCCGGAAATTAATCTGACTGGCTCAAGATTTTATATCCCGACAGAAGGAGAGGAATGGCAGAGTCAGAGCGTTCGTCGCGCAGGGGTCAGTGCCTTTGGCATCGGAGGAACCAATGCCCACATGATTTTACAGGAAGCGCCCTCTGTTCCCTCATCAGGCCCTGCTCATTCGCAGCAGCTACTCTGTTTCTCAGCCAAAACTCCGGCAGCATTACGGGCAAATATGCTGAAATTTCGTCAGTGGCTGGAAAAATCGCCTCAACTGCCGTTGGCTGATATCGCGTACACCCTGCATATCGGTCGTCATGAAATGGATTACCGACATAGTCTGGTATGCCATGATCACAAAAGCGCCATTACAGCGCTGGACAATTATTTATCCCAGACAGCACAGGAAAATACAGTACGTACAGTTTCCTCATCAGTCGTCTTTATGTTCAGCGGGCAGGGGGCTCAGTACTCCGGCATGATGAAGGGATACTATGAGCAGGAGCCGCAATTTAAAACAACCGTTGATAAATGCGCGGTGATCCTGCTTCCCTTACTGGGACGAGATATCCGTACGCTGATCTTCGACTCCACCAAGCGTGATGAAACATCGGCTCTGTATCAAACTCGCTATACCCAACCCGCTCTGTTCGTTGTTGAATATGCTTTGAGCCAGTTGCTGATGGAATGGGGTCTCCGCCCTACAGCCTGCATCGGTCATAGTATAGGTGAATATGTAGCAGCTTGCCTTGCTGGCGTATTTACCTTAGAGGATGCATTGAAGATTGTGGTCAGGCGGGCAGGATTAATGAATCAGATGCCTGCCGGTAAAATGTTGGCGGTGGGGCTTGATGCAAAAACATTACAGGGCTATCTCAGTGAAGGTGTAACACTATCAGCTTATAATGCCCCTGAGCTTTGTGTCGTATCCGGCGAAACAGACGCCATATTAGCGCTGGAAGCCCGTCTCGCGGAAGAAACCGAAAATAGCATCGAAGTAAAAGCGCTGCATACTTCCCATGCTTTCCACAGTGCCATGATGGATGGTTGTCTGGAACCGTTCAGGCAGTCATTTGATGGCATATCGTTATCAGCACCCAGGTTGCCATTTATCTCTTGTGTAACAGGAACATGGATCACGGCTGAACAGGCAACATCGCCGGATTATTGGGTTCGTCAGTTACGTGAGCCGATCTCATTCAGTCAAGGTATTGCGTGCTTGTTGTCCCAACAAACGGTGTCTGCAAAAGTTCAGTCTCAAAAAGCCTCATCGCCAAAAACACCGGTCTTATTAGAAGTCGGGCCGGGCAGCACTTTGGCCGGGCTGGCAAAAATACAGAGTACGGGGATATCGGCATATCAACGAGTGCTCAGCAGTACACGTGGGATCAAACAGGATATTCAGGATCGGCAGCATTTGCTGAATATATTGGGGCAGTTGTGGCAGCAGGGGATATCTGTAGATTGGGCTGCGTTTTATCGGCAACAGAAGCGTCATCGCCTCCCTCTGCCCGGATACGTATTCCAGCATCAGCGTTACAGTCTGGATACATTGGTTGGTGATGATTCATATCGCAATCATCCTCATTCCAGCCAATCTGTACCGGATAATGGACGATTACCACTGGAACAGTGGAGCCATCAGGTTCGCTGGAAACAGATGACCGTACCAATGCTGGATCATGTCGGTTTGAACGGTCAGGTTTTCCTGATTTTTATGGATCGGGCCGGGATAGGAAAACGGTTAACGACTGCACTAACACAATTGGGTGGCGAAGTCTGGCGGGTGATACAGGGCAAGCATTTCCATGCTGATACAACTTCCCGTCAGGTAACGATTAATCCGCAGCACAGTGAAGACTATCAGGCTCTGGCAGATTTGCTTAAGCAGCAGAAAGTGCGGGTGAATAACATTATTCATGCCTGGTCGATAACTCGTTCGCCCTCCATTGCATTGCAAACCGCTTTCACAAATTATGAATCCTTACTGCATATTGCCCGGCAATTTGCGGTGGATAGCGTTTCACCGGACAACTTCTCAACCGATGGAATGGAAACAAAGAATGGACTGCTGGCAGATATATTAAAAATAAACATTCTCTCTAACCGGCTGCACGCCATTACTGAACATGATTGTAACGATCCGGCCAAAGCGTTGCTCATCGGCCCTTGTCGTGTGATCCCAAAAGAGTTTGAGCAGGTACAGTGTAAGAGTATTGACATTGCACTGCCCGCGACCCGATGGTCACTGCCTTTACTCAACCCTGTTCCATCCAACGTGATAATGTCAACATTACTGGCGGAGATCCTTGGGCAACCGGCAGAGCAGAATACAGAGCGACAGAACGAACAAAACAATATCGTAGCACTCCGTGGCAGACACCGTTATGTCCCGTTGATTGAAACCGCCACACTGCCGGTTGCATCACCATCATTATTCAGGCAGAGAGGCAACTACCTGATCACTGGGGGATTTGGTGGCATTGGCACCACGATAGCTATGCATCTGGCGAGCCGTTATCAGCCTCATTTAATTTTCATTAGTCGCAGTGAATTGCCACCCCAAAATGAGTGGTCAGACTGGCTGGAAAATCATGATGCCGACAACAAACGGTCACGTCATATTCGTTTATTGCAACAGTTACAACAGATGGGAGCTTCTGTTTCTGTCATTGCAGCCGATTTGGCGGATGCGGCCAGAGTCGGTAAGGCATTGACAGATGTTGTTCTCCAGCATGGCCAGATCCACGGCATTTTCCACTGTGCCGGTATTGCGGACGGCGGATTGATTCAGAACCGCAGATTCGAAGACTCGCTTCAGGTTTTCCAGTCAAAAGTGGTGGGAACACAAGTATTGGATAACTGGTTTAAACGTCAACCGTTGGATTTTTTCGTTCTGTGCTCATCGTTGGCATCTACTGTAGGCTCAATGGGACAAGTCGCGTATTGTGCAGCCAATGCTTTTGAAGATGCTTATGCCTTGTCACGTCATCAACAACACTGTTCAGGCAGGAAATACTCAGGTAAGAAAAACCGTACCCGTTACCTTGCCATTGGCTGGGATTCATGGTGTGAAGTTGGAATGGCGGTGGATAGCTTGCGCCAGTGGTATCAGGATGATGAGGAACAGGAAAGCATTAAACACGGTATTTTGCCGGAAGAGGGTTGCCAATTACTGGAGTCATTATTGGCACATAGTGACAGTGTTTATGCCATTTCTACCCGTGGCTTACCGCTGCCGGATACTGACCAAGGATCAGAAGAAAATACTGCGGCAGGGCAAGATCCAAATGTGGTGATGACAAGTTCATGGCAAAGTGAAGGGGCTTCCATACAGAAGTCTTCTACCCAGAAAACAGATGAACAGAAATTGTATCCCCGACCTGTATTGAATGTTGATTATCAACCGCCCCGTAACCAGACAGAAGAGATTATTGCTGATATCTGGCAGGAAAAAATGGGTATTGGCCCATTGGGCGTATTTGATGATTTCTTTGAACTCAATGGTCACTCGCTCATGGCTGTGCAGATCATCGCAAAAATTAAACAACGGCTGCAAGTCACGTTTCCCGTGGGTTTTATTTATGAACATTCCACCATTGAGCAATTAGCTGAACAGGTCAATCTGCGCAGCCGGCAGAAAACAGAAAATCTGGCAGATAACCCGGAGGGAAGGAAATGATCGCCCGTACTCAGAAGCGCGAGACAGATCTGACTAAGCATCATTCCGGAAAAAATAAAGGGAAGGGAAATTGGTTCCCGTTGGGGTATGCTCAGCTCTGTTTCTGGTTTGTCTCCACTGCACTTGGGGATACCGCCAACAATCAGGCAAGTATTTTGATTGAAGGGGACTTGCGGACAAACTTGCTGGAACAAGCCATCAATAACCTGATTCAGTCGCATATCTCCCTGCATACGGAAATTCTGGACTATGCACCGATACAGCGGGCTTGTCATGTCCGGGAGTTCGACTTACCCCTACAGGATCTGTCAGGGTATGATGCCGATGAGCAGGAGCAGTTCATTATCAAAAATGTCCGACAATTCCTGAAGACACCATTTGACCTGAAATCGCCACCTCATCTACGGGCGCAGCTTTTCCGGCTGGAGGAATCAAAGCATCTGCTGTTTTTATGTTTTCCTCACATTGTGGCAGATGGAGGAGCCATGCACCTGTTTGAACAACAGCTATGGCGGTTTTATGCACAAGGGTGTCAGGGCAAGAAAAATCCGTTAAGCATAGCTAAGATCATGGCAGATCAGATGCAGATTAATGAATGGGTACGCTATGAGCGGGAGATCTATCAGCGTCAGGGACAGCAGGATCTGGCTTTCTGGCGGCGTCATTTGATGGGATATTCCTATGCGCGTTTTCCCGCCAGTGACCTCAATCAGGAGAACTTTATCGATCATGAGTGCTACCTGCCATTTCCCGATGATAGCTACGCATTACTGGACGTTCTGGCGAAACAGCACAAAGCAACGTTACAGATGGCCTTTCTGACATTGATTGCTGAGGTTGTTCATGAAATGACAGGGCAGTCACGTTTCTCACTCAATTCGGTACTGGAAGGCCGGGACCAGCCCGGAAGTGAGACGCTGATGGCACCCATGTTGCGTGTCATGCCGGTGCCTGTCAACATGGACAAGATCACAGCTAAAACAGCAGAACAGGGGGCGGCAACAGCCGCCTTGCTGAAACAGATCCGGGAAAATATTTTGTGTGCCTATGATCATATGGAATGCCCGTGGAGCCTGCCTGTTGGTATTATGGCTAAGCAGCGTTGGCACAACAGTCCCTGGCTGTATTCTCTGGCAATCCGAACAGGTAGCTGGCTCTATAGCAAAATATTCCGGCGTGCTCAACTTTACCCAAGTTTTCTGGCTGATTTTCTGTTTATGGAGCCGAGACCGCCACAGTCCATTATCCGTCGAAACAAACGCAGTGTGGAAATTTCGCAACCAACGATTAACATCAATATATTGCAGGATGCATTCAAATCTACGGTAGCTGATAACAAACCGGGTGGATTGCGCCTGAGTGGTTATTGGAAAAGTGAACATCGGGAACAACAAACCTTATCCAGTCAATCAATATCCACCCGATGGGAAAATGACTCCATCAATATTTACGTCACACTCTCTGAAGATGGGAAACCAATCATGCAAATCAATTGCTGCTGTTTCAATCAAGACGGGATCACCCGTTTTACCGGGTTGCTGAAAGCGAAACTATCCTCCCTTTCCCAATTTATCACCATATGAGATACAGAGAATGGGTATTCAGAATCAAGAAGAGAAAGTGATTGAGTTTAAACAAGTCAAGAAACACTTCAAAGATTATCAGGCACTGAAAGGTATTTCTCTGGATGTGTATCGTGGGGAGTTTATTGGCCTGCTTGGCCCGAATGGTGCGGGGAAAACGACACTGGTTGAGATACTGGAAGGCCTGAAAAAACCGGATTCAGGCTCTGTACGTGTGTTGGGAAAAACATGGCAACATGATGCACATTACCTGCGTCAACGTCTCAGTGGTGTCTTACAGGAAACATTGTTTATCAATAAACTCAAAGTGGAAGAAGTTCTGACCCTGTTCGGTAGTTTCTATGGCTGTTCACGTAAACGGGTACAAGATGTTATGGAGTTGGTTGAGTTGACGGAAAAACACAAAACCTATGTGGAGGGTTTATCGGGGGGACAGCGTCAGCGACTGGCACTGGGCGTTGCCATTATGAATGAGCCGGAAATCCTGATACTGGATGAGCCTACGACCGGGCTTGATCCGCGTTTCCGCCATGATACCTGGGATATTCTGCGTAAACTTAACCGGGAAAAACAATCAACAATGCTGCTGACAACCCATTATATGGAAGAGGCTGAATACTTATGTGACCGCATTTGTATCATGAACAAGGGGGAAATCATTGCACAGGGCAGCATGGATGAATTGTTGAAAAAACACTGTCACGGCGACCTGATTGAACTGAGCACCCAATTTCCTGAACGTTTGCAGGTACTGAGTCAACACGGCCAGGTACTGAGTTATGAGTACGATGAGAAAAAACACAAGGTTCGTATGATGATTAACGATTCCGCCAGTTTTGTAGCCTATCTTTTTGAGTTTGCTAAAAAAGTCAATGCAGATATCAATGAATTTATGGTCAGGAAAAAAACATTGGATGATTTGTTCATGATTCTGGCAGGGAGAAGATTCCATGAATAGTGCACTGATCAATCTGATGAAAACCCAATTCCGGCAATATCTCCGTGAACCGGAAATACTGTTCTGGTCATTTGGTTTTCCGCTGTTGCTGGTTTGGTTGTTAGGCGTTTCGTTCTCATCTCAGGATATCCCGGAAAGGGATATCGGTATCGTCCTGCCTACAGAAATTGCGGAACAGCAGAAGATCAAACAATGGGGAGAGCAGCTTGCAGCACATGAGCACATTATCTCCGGCATTATCAATCAGGATGGAATCAAACGTGATAAATTGGTGAAGGTCAAATATCGCATTAAATATTATCCTGATCACGATGCTGTGGTTCTGGGGTTGAAACGTGGTGATATCCAGATGTTTATTGAACAGAATGCAGAAGGTAAGCGGGTTCACTACCTTGATCCGCAGGACAGTAATGCACTGTTGACTTATTACCTGCTCAATCAACAGGAGGGAAAACAGGCAGACGAAAACCTCTTCATACTGGAAACACCGGGATTACGTTATCTGGATTTCCTGGTGCCGGGATTGCTGGCGATGGCAATTATGGAAACCTGCCTGATCGCGGTCGGTTGGGCACTGGCAGAGAAACGCATTGCACGGGTAACACGCCAGATGTGCATCACACCGATGCGTAAATCCACATTTCTGATGGCACACATTCTGGCCTGTCTGATCATCAACTTCGCTGAAATATTGATTATTTACCTGTTTGCCGAAATTTACTTCGACATAGAAATACAGGGATCGTTTTACGCCTTTTTGCTTTTGTTGTTCACGGGAAATATCTGTTTCTCCGGTGTAGCGGTTTTGGTGGCATCCCGTGCCCGCAAAGCTCAGACGGCGAATGGATTGCTGGAAGTTTCGATTCTGGTACAGGTTCTGGTATCAGGGATCTTTTTCAGTTACAAACACTTTCCACAATGGATGGTGAGTATCGTTGAATACCTGCCGTTAACCATTCTGGCAGATAATATGCGCAAGGTATTTATTGAAGGTGGGGATTTATTACAAGTTGTGCCCGCTTCAATTGCATTAGTTGTGATTGGGGTTATCGCCTTTATATTAGGAATGCGGATTTTTCGCTGGTATTAATTGGATGGTATCAGGTTGTAGGTATGACTTAAAAATAAGTGGCTGCTTTGGCAGCCGCTTGTACAGTCAGTGAGATGTCCAAAGGTATTGCTGATGGTGGTTGCTTTCATGGCGGTTTCTACGGTTATCATTGACAGAAAACCGATTGTAAATCATAACCCGCCATCAACGTCCCTGTTTATGTCCTGAAAGCCCCCACGCCCCACTGATGATCCGCGTCTATTCCGTTAATTAGCACCCCAAGGTTGCTCCACCATCAACAACAATATCCTGCAAGGTAATATGACTGGCGAGATCTGAGGCAAGAAAAAAAACCGTATCTGTAATTTCTTCCGGCAGGGCAATTTTTTTCAAAGGAATACCTAACTTAAATTTGTCAGGAAAACCATCAATGATATTTTGCCTGGTTGTAGTGCCTTGCCAGATATTTTGTAGCATAGGCGTATCCGTTGAACCAGGAGAAACCAGATTACAACGCACACCGTAGGGAGCCAATTCAAGCCCAACACTTTGGCACAGGCTGCGCATTGCAGCTTTAGAAGCGCAATAAGCTGACATTTCAACTCTTGGGACATGAGCAGCGTTAGAGCAGATAGAGACGATGTTTCCGCTGCGTTGCCGTAGAAATTGTGGAATTACGGCTTGAAAGAGGTTAAAAGCGCCACCAGCATTGACATTGAAACATTGTTGCCAATCTTCCCAACTCAGGCTTTCTGTTCGTCCTGTTCGCAGGATGCCAGCACTATTAATCAGTATATCCAGGTTAGGTTCTGCTGCGAGTAATTCACGGCAAAGCTGACTTACGGCGATATGGTTACTGATATCTAACTTATAAGTAGTAAAAGGAAGTTCTGAATCGGGAAATGCCAGATCGAATCCGATGACTTTCGCGCCAGCCTGACTAAATCGGCTGGCAATGTGATAACCAATACCACTTCCCGCTCCTGTCACCCAAACATGTTTATTGCTGAAATCAAAAGCTATGTTCATAGTTTGGTTCCTGAGCTAGCAGTCAGCAAACTGAGCCAGTTTGCCAACGTTGGGGTTTTCATTAGTGAGATAAAATCAACATTATGGTTTTCATCGCGCCAGTGTGCTGCCAGTGACATGATTTTTACTGAATCGAGACCATAATCCAGCATGTTTTCATGATCATCAATATCACCACAGTCATCATCCAACAGAGGTAAAATTTCAGCTCGAAGACGTTCGCGAGTCCATTCAGGTTGCGGAGATATTTCATTGATTAGTGTTTCTGCTGTTAGTACGCGGCCGCAGCGGCCGGCAATATAATGTAATGCCCTGATATGTTCGTCATGGCTGAAATCTGCCAGTGCATCGGCGACAAAAAAAGGTTGGATATCACGCATAAAGGCATCTGTAGCCGTTATCATGCAACCAATATGAGCATAAACACCGCAGATAATTAATTGATCCCGCCCCATGCTTTTCAATTGTTGTTCTAAATCTGAACGCTGAAAGGCACTGTAACGCCATTTTGTTAATACGGTGTCATCGCTTTCAGGCGTCAGTGCGCTAGTGATGCTTTGCTGCTCAGGATACAGATTTATCCCCGCGCCCCACATATCATTCAGCAAACCGCGGTCTGTATCGTCCTGATGTTTAGGTTGGGCGGTGTAAAAAACCGGTATTCCTTGCTTTTTGCACATTGTTTTTAGGTGCACGATATTATCGATAACCTGCTTCACTAGCAGACTGTCAGCTTGCCAGAAATTGAGGAAATAATTTTGCATGTCATGGATGAGTAGTGCGGCACGCTCGCTATCAAGTGGCCAATTCACTTTATTGGTTGGTAACTCTTGAGAAGTGGGAAGAAGGTAATCACTCAGTGTTGGAATACTCATTTTGTATGTACCTCGGTGATGCGTTAAGGTGCAGCATGGACTAACGTGCTGTATGCAATGTGACGTAATTTCTGTTTATCGATTTTTCCGACAGGGGTCATGGGAAGGGATGGAACGTTTTCAAAGCGGTCGGGAAGTTTGTAATCAGCGATACCTTGCTCGCGTAAAAAGCGACGTAATATGACTGATTTTACCTCTTCGCGGGTAACGACATAGGCGCAACTCTTTTCTCCCATGATTGAATCAGGGATAGCAATCAAGGCTGCATGGATGACTAGTGGATGACGTAACAGTAAATTCTCTATTTCCTCTGCCGCAATCTTTTCGCCACCACGGTTAATTTGATCTTTTTCCCTGCCCACAACTTTTAGATAACCTTTCTCTGTTTGAATAACTAAATCACCCGAACAGTAAAAACCATTTTCATCAAATACTTGATTGTTATATTGAGGGCTTTGGTAGT
The DNA here is from genome assembly GCF_003386665.1 of Xenorhabdus cabanillasii. Classification (NCBI taxonomy): domain Bacteria; kingdom Pseudomonadati; phylum Pseudomonadota; class Gammaproteobacteria; order Enterobacterales; family Morganellaceae; genus Xenorhabdus; species Xenorhabdus cabanillasii. The sequence goes on from NZ_QTUB01000001.1 coordinate 2,570,499, forward strand.
ACCCACGGAACGTATAAGGCCCACGTGTCATCAGCAAACCGGGAACACCGTGAGGTAGCGGATTGCCTAGGCTGTCGGAGATCCACACTTCATCATCATCACTCATCGGGCGACCTTGAGTGGTGAAAATGGTTTGTTCGTCATCATCCAAACGTGTGTAGTTAACTAACCCTTCGGCCATGCCAAATACCTGTTGTAGTTGACAACCTAATTCTGAAGGGATCCTCTGTGCCAGCGATTCACTCAGGCGGGCACCACCTACTTGCAATAACTCCAGACTTTCCAGTGGTGATTTATCCCCTGTCAGTGCAATAGCTTCCAGCCACAGGCTTACCACAGGAGGAACTAAAGCAGCAACGTTAATCCGATGTTGTTCAATTAACGGGAAACAGCTTGATGCACTGGGATCATTGGCCATAATCACCTGGCCTCCAGCATAAAAAATCCCTAATGCGCCTGGTGAACTCATTGGATAATTATGTGCGGCAGGAAGGGCACATAAATAGTGTGTTTGAGGATTGAAATGGCAGATATCAACACTGGCTCGAATACTGTAGTAGTAATCATTGTGAGTTCGGGGGATCAGTTTGGGGATACCGGTACTACCTCCCGATAGTTGGAAAAAAGCCACTTCATCTGCTGGAGTGGGCGTAGCGATAAAATTGTTTTCTTTTTCATTAATCAATGTTGTTAAATCTATCAGACTGTCGTTATCTCCCCGCAGAAATATGAGTGTCAATGAAGAGTAATGTGTATGCAGTTCGTCGATAAATGCATTGTCAGAAAATAGTAAATGGCTCCGGTCTGCGATCAATAGTGATGGTTTTATTTGCCTGGCATAAGCTAATAGCTCACTACGCTGGTGGCTGAACAGCGCATTGACGGGAACGACTCCTAAACGCAGCAGGGCAAAAAAGGTGATATAAAATTCCGCAATATTGCCTAATTGTACCAATGCGGTTTGCCCATGCTGAACACCACGGCGTTTGAGAGATGCGGCCAGATTATCCACTAACTGATTGAGTTGGCGATAAGTATATTGTTGGTGCGAGCAAATCAGAGCAATATTTTCGTTGTCAGCATGACGTCTGAGTATGTCGCAAAGGGGAAGGTCAAGCCAATAGCCGCGCTGACGATAGCGCTGTGATAATGTTTCAGGCCAGCGATTAAACTCAATATTCATAACACATGTTCCTTACTGTCAGATAATCCTAGAGCTTGTAGCATGGTGCCAAGTTTCACTCCTGTTTCTTGCCATTCAGCATGGGGTTGTGAGTCAGCAACGATGCCTGCTCCTGCAAAGAGTCGGATATGGTTTTCGGATAATTCACCACAGCGAATGGCAACAACCCATTCACCATTGCCTTTGGCATCACACCAACCGACCATACCGCCAAAATAGTTACGCTCGAAGGGTTCGAGCTGAGCGATGAGTTCGTATGCCCGTTCTCTTGGTGTTCCACAAAGTGCCGGAGTCGGATGGAGTAAGCTGGCAACAGAGAGGACGTTAGTGTGTTTATTGCGCAATTCGCTGCGTATTTCTGTCGCGAGGTGCCAAAGTAAAGGGGTACTGAATATTGAAGGAGAGTCAGGGATCATCAATTCCGTACAATGTTCAGTGAGTGCGGTTCGGATAGCATCAATCACTAATTGATGTTCATGGTGATCTTTAGCTGAATGTAGCAGTGATTGGCGTAACGCATTGTCTTCCAGAGTATTGTGACTTCTGCGTGATGAACCTGCCAGTGGTTGAGAAATAAGGGTATTGCCCTGTTTACGTAGCAGAAGTTCTGGGCTGGCACCAATTAACGTGCTGTTTTCTAGCGGAATATGGAAGTTGTAGCTATAAGGGTTTTGGGTATTAAGCTGCGTCAAAAGCTGGATAGAGTCAGGCTTCCGATCAAATTCAATATCCAGTAGACGCGAAAGGACGACCTTATCAAGCAAACCATGATGTATGGCGTCAACAGCTTGAAAGACCATCTGGCAAAATTCTTCTTTTCCAGGCCATAAATGCCATTGCTGTATTTGTAACGATGGCATAGAGGATCGAGTGGAAAAATGTACAGTTTCCCGTTCCAGCCAACGGTAGTCATAAGGTATGTAGAGGGCGGAAGGTTGGCGTTTATCAAAAGGGATTGCCCCTACTGCAATAGGATTTTTAATTCCAGCTTGTTCCGCTTGAAGGAGTAATTGAGATAAATGGTCACTCAATAGATTATCAATATCATCATGATGATTGGCGGGAGTGGTTACTTTGGCAAAATGTCCTCGTGCATGCAGGCTCTTATTTGAAGATAGGAACACAAAATCATCACAACTAAAATCCAATAATTCGGATGTGTGATATTCAGTCGTTAACTTAAGCACGATATTTCCCTGTTACTATTTAATAAAAGATTGGTTGAAAATAGAACAATTATTATTCAGTTTTGTTTTATGTTTCGTTACGCTTGGGACATAAAAGTCATTTAATATGTATTAACGTTGATAAACACAACTCACAGTGGCAAAAAGCTTGTGCCTTATGCCACTGAGGTAACTGAGTTTTGCTTTACCAGTTATATTCCACTGTGGCAACGATGCTGCGCCCGCTGCCATAGAAGCAAGCTTCTACATTCGAGCACGAAGCGACATAACGTTTATTGGTCAGGTTATTCACATTCAGTTGTACACTGGCACCTTTTAATTGCGGGGAGGCTTCGCCAAGATCGTATTTCGCCATCAAGTCATAGAGGGCATAGGGCTTGACGTGGAATGTTTCTTCATAATCACCGGAAGTAGATCCGATATAGCGTACACCTGTTCCCAGGGTAAATCCTTTCAGTGTAGTTTGCGTGAAGCTATAACTCCCCCAGGCAGATGCTGCATGTTCAGGCACTGAAGGGACTCTTTTGCTAATACGTGAGGTATTGCTATCGTCTTTAGTTTTAGTATCTGTGTAGGTATAGCTCGCTGTTAGGTTAATTTCTGGTGTGATTTGGGAATGAATTTCGGCTTCTGCTCCTTTTGAACCAATTTTGCCAATTTGCTCGCTAAAGCGGGTGACTGGGTTACGGGTGGTTACGTTTTTTTGGGTGATATCGAACAGGGAAAGTGTTAACAGGGTATCGTGATCTTTTGGTTGGAATTTAATACCGATTTCAGTTTGTTCACCTGTTGTGGGTTTGAATGCTGCTGTGCCAGGTGCTCCTTGCGCCAGGTTAGGTTCAAAGGAAGTGCTGTAACTGATATAAGGCGAAATGCCGTTATCAAAGGCATACAATAAACCGGCACGTCCTGTAAAAGCTCGGTCTTTCTGTGTTGTTAAGCTGCCTTTGAGAATGTTTTGTTGCCTGGTTTCAGTCCAGTCATAACGCCCGGACAGAACTAAATTCCAGTTTTCCCAGCTGAGTTGATCTTGTACGTAAGCACCTAACTGGTAAAGTTTCTTTTTATCATTTAAAGAAAGAGGTAACTCATTTTCATTGACGGGAATACCCCAGGTTGGATTTGACCAGTCAAAGCTGTATTGACTTCCATTTTTAAGCCATCTTTTGTTATGACTATCCGCCCATTTGTAATCGATTCCGCTGATAACGTTATGATCAATGTTACTGGTTGAGAATTGTGCTTTAAGCTGATTATCCATATTAAATGACTGCGTTTTGCTATATTCCCTCTGTGGGCGGCGCTGGATACTGGTTGGTAGGCCTTTTACATCCGATGTATAAACGAAAAGCTTAAAGCGCTCATTTGCTCTTGAATAACGCAGGTTTTGCTGAAAAGAGAAGACATCATTAATGTCATGTTCAAGGATGTAACCGATAGAGGATTGTTCCCTTCTGGCCTGATTAAAAGAAGGATCACTGAGATTCATCTTGTAGGGAATATAGCCTACATTGGGAACAGATGTTACGGTGCCCTTTTTAGGGTAGAAATTACGGAATCCCGCTTTGGGATCGTACTGATAACTGGTCAATAATGTAAACGTCGTATTATTGTTGGGGATCCATGTCAGCGCAGGAGCGATGGCAATCCGCTCTTTTTTATAGTCTTTAACGAACTGCTTTTGGGTGCTGAGTACACCATTTAAACGATAAAGAACGGGAATGTCATCCCCAAAATCACCACCAAAATCAAAAGCCAATTCACCAAGGCTTCGATTACCCCCTTTCATCTGTACCTTGTGGACAGGCTGGTCAGTTGGCCTTTTGCTGGTCATATTAATCAAGCCACCAGGGCTGACCTGACCATATAGCACAGATGCCGGTCCATGTACTAACTCCACACGTTCCAATAACCAAGGATCGAGCTGATTACTATAACTCAACCCATCAAGGAATTTAGGCGCGTAACGAAAACCACGGGTAATCACTTCGTCGTTACGATTTGAAGAGCCGCGGTAGTTAGTCACAACGCCACTTGAATAATTCAGGGCGTCGGCAACGCTTGTTGCGCCTTGTGCTTCCATTTGTGCGCGATTGATGACGCTGATTGACTGGGGAGTTTTGATTAGCGGAGTGAGGCTTTTGGTGCCTGCGGTACTATCTGATTCTACAAAGTTTTTTTCAGAATACCCTTTCATCCTGCCTGTGACGATTAAGGTATCTTCACTGTTATTGGCAGTCCCATTATTGGCTGAGGCATAGGGAGATAACAGTAAGACAGAAGTAAGTGATAAGAATAATTTATTATAGTTATAGTTTTTAATTGTTTTTTTTACGGTTTTCAATGTTTCATTCTTGATAGGTAGTACCATGGATTTCATCTCTCAATATAGATACTTTTAAAATAAATTTTTAAAAATCAAATTGATAATTAAGGCGACACCATTATGGCTAAGCTGAATAGTGAAGGCCTCCTGCCACGTTACTCCTGATAATTCTCCATTAATTCTGTTAGCCAGTGGGTAAGATTAATAAAATAAATTTGATGATGTTGCAAACAAAAATCATTATCAATATCATTGGATAATGATAATCGTTTTTATTTTCTGTGTCCGTTGCTGATGTGGTGTATCAAATGGATATGTCATTGATGAGCGGATGTTTGTTAAGGGGATAAAGGGATGAAGTTAGTATTTCAGCTATCAGGCACAGTAGATAATTTATTATCTGCTCCTAATGTTGGTAGTGAATTATGGTGGAAAAATATTGCTATTTTGGGAACGCCCATTATAGAAATTTGCAAGAATCATCAAGTTAAAACAACCTTCCTTTGGCGAGATCCTCATGGGGACGAACAAAACTCACCTTTTCGCCAAGTCTATATTGATATCAATGGCATCACTGATCATCACCTTCCGCAACCACAGAGCCTGCAACGATTGCCTGGAACGGATATCTGGTATTGGTCAGTGAACCTTGAAGATAGCTGGAGAGGAAGTTATCGATTTATACCTGTTACTGACGCACATTTGCCCCCCAAATTTTCCGACGAAACCAAACAGCGTAATCAACAACAACGTGAATGGTGGATTTCACTCTTTCCGTTATCCATTCCAGATCCTTTTAATTTACAGGGACCTCATTGTAATGGGCTTGGTTTGCTTTTATCGGCAATTCATATGCCCCATGCTCCTGAACAGGTTGCATGGTCATTAATTGATGGAACCCGCCCAAATCATACTGCGCAGCCAGATAAACGAGAGCCTTTGCTTTTGCACTGGCACAGTGAGCGGCTTAACAATCAAAGGCGTGTTTGGCTTTATTCCACAGGGAAAGAAAGTACGCACCCTCGCCCTCTCATCATTCTGTTGGATGGGTTGACTTGGGCGGAGAGAATGCCGGTTTTTCCGGTGATTGATGTAGCGACTGAAAAACGGCAGATGCCAGAGGCGGTTTTGCTGTTGATTGATGTTATTGATATGTCGCATCGAGAGCGGGAACTTCCCTGCAACCCAGATTTTTGGCAAGCGATTCAGAATGAATTGTTGCCGCTTGTTGCACAGTATGCGGCTTTTAGCGATAAACCTGAACAAACGGTTATAGCAGGGCAGAGTTACGGTGGGCTGGCGGCATTGTATGCCGCACTCCATTGGCCACAACGTTTTGGCTGTGTTCTCACACAATCGGGATCTTTCTGGTGGCCTGATAGCAAAATTGTTCGACAGTTTATGTCATCTTCTGAGCATAAACCCGGTTGGCTGACACAGCAGGTTCTTGGGCAAAAAGTTATTCCTTCGTCATTAAAAATCTTTCAGGAAGCGGGTTCCCGTGAAGCTGATATCCATTTTGTAAATGATCAAATGCATGTTGCGTTGCAAGGGGCAGGGCACAACGTGAATTATCGCGTGTTTAATGGGGGGCATGATGTGTTGTGTTGGCGCGGTGGGTTAATTGATGGCCTTAGTTGGTTGCTGGCTAAAAAATGATACGACAAACCGATTATTGAAATCTAAGAATTGATGAGAATTAAAAAATGAATTTGGAACAAAAGAATCCTTTTGATGATGACGAAGCCACTTTTTATGTACTGATAAACAATCAACAACAACATAGCCTTTGGCCCGCCTTTGCGGCACAACCCGCAGGTTGGGAACGGGTTATTGGCCCAAGTTCACGGGCCGCTTGTATCGCATACATTGAAGAGCACTGGGTGGATATGCGCCCGGCCAGTCTGCGCAATCGCGATCCACATAAACCATCTGCGCGAACCACGGATAAATCAAATTGATAATGCTGGTGGTTTAACCTATCGATAAGAAAGGAAATCAAACGTGCCCAATGTATTGCAATTTTCTGAAATTAAATCCACCGATCTAATGTTGCCGCTAGTAGCTGCTCAGCCTGGAATTTGGGTGGCTGACCAACTTGCTAACCATCGTAATGTGTTTACCATTGCGCATTATATTGAAATTAATGGAGCACTGGATTGCTCCCTATTTGATGCAGCTATCCGCCAGGGTTTGGTTGAGGCTGATACCATTCACGCGCGATATTTTATTAATGAAGAGGGAGAACCTGTGCAGCAAATTCCGGTTTTCCGTAATGCGCAACAGGTGGTTGCTCCTGAGTGGTTTGATTTCTCTCATGGGCAGAGTCAGAGCGAAAAGGGAGAAAGTCGATCACAGGAATTAATGCAGACAGATCTGGCTGCTGAGTTACCCGCCGATGGAGAACGTCCTCTATATCGACAAGTGATCATGAAGGTTGATGCCCAGCCAGAACGCTGGTTCTGGTATCAGCGCTTTCACCATCTTATGTTGGATGGCTTCAGTTTTGATGCCCTGACCCGACGCATTATTGATATCTATAATGCGTTAAGTTCAGGCCGCCAGCCAACTGAGAATCCTTTCTGTTCCTTTGAATTAGTCGTCAAAGAGTATCAGAGTTGGGAACAATCCTCTGCGAAAGCAGAGTCAGCCATATTTTGGCAAAAGCATACCCATGAACGAGGTGTTGCCGTTTCGCTTTCTGTTGAAGATATTATTAATAATAACAATACATTACCTCTGAATTGTCATTGCCATTTTCCACTTACTCAGTTTGTTTCATTAAGGGAAGATGATTTACTGCGGCAATTCCAGCCGGCTGAAATTGTAATGGCTGCACTCTGCATCTATTTCTATCGCATGAGTGGAGAAAAACATCTGTCTATTGGTTTTCCTTTTATGCGGCGTCTGGGATCTCAAGCACTTTGTGCGATGGGACCAGTAGTCAATCTCTTGCCATTGCAAATAAAATTGCAAGACAGGATGTCCCTGGCAGAAGTCGCAAAAGCGTTTGTGGATGAAATGAAGCAAGTTCGTCGTTACCAGCGATATGAAGCCGAACAACTGCGTTGTGATCTGGGATTATCCGGTAGCAACAATGCGCTTTATGGACCCGTTTTTAATTACAAAATCTATCATGAAACGTTGAAATTAGATAATAAACCTACCAAGACACATACACTCGCGATGGGGCCGGTGGATGATTTAGATTTTGAATTGTGTTGTTATGATGATCAGCTTCATCTGACACTTATCGCGAATCGAAAAAAGTATAGTGAGCAAACATTACAGTGGCATGCTGAGCGGATCAGCTATTTGTTGAATCAATTGCTCATGCAGCCGCAGCAATCTATTGCGTTCATCCCACTCATTCCACCACAAGAACAACAACGGCTTGATAGCTGGTCATGTGGGCCGAAAACTCAACTGCCTGTAGATCGTGTTTCTGTACTGGATCTCTTTTTGCAACAGGTCGAACGGCAGCCTGATGCTATCGCTATACGTTGTCACAATGAACAGCTTACTTACTATCAATTGATGGCAAAAGTGATGCAGCTTGCACGTTTCTTGGTATTACAGGAAATGGGTGCTGAGGATGTGGTTGCTATTGGCATTCCTCGTTCAGTGGATTCAATTATTGCTATTTTGGGTGTATTGGCCAGCGGTGCAGCTTACATCCCTCTTGATCTCGATTATCCACAGGAACGTTTACAGTTAATGTGTGATGATGTTCAGTCAGCCTTGCTGATTACCCACTTGAATACACTGGAACAGATGCCTGAAACTCCTAAAGTCATCTGTCTGGATGATCCACAGATAACGACGCAGTGTTCCCGTTTATCCCCATTACCCGTCACTGACGAAGAACGACGGGAAAAATTGCGTGGTGAACACTTGGCTTATATGATCTACACCTCAGGATCTACAGGCAAACCAAAAGGTGTGATGAGCACACATAGCGGGTTGCTGAATTTATTAACCTCCCATGCGACGCATTTATTTGGGCCTGCCATCAAGAATTTTTATCGGCGACATGGCCGACGAGCACGAGCGGGACATACTGCATCTTTCTCCTTTGATTCCTCTTGGGAGCCTCTGTTTTGTATGATCTTAGGCAGTGAACTCTATATTTTTGATGAGGAACTGAGGCGGGATGCGTGGGGAGTGGTACAGCAGATGAATCTGCTACCGATTGATATCATGGATATTACGCCTTCCTTCTTGATTCAGCTTATCGATAGTGGGTTGTTGGAAAAAGGTAATCACCAACCTGCGTTCATTATGATCGGTGGTGAAGCTGCTACACCACGGTTATGGGAATTACTCAAACAGCAGCCGCAAATTGATATCCACAACTATTATGGTCCTTCCGAATATACTATTGATACGCTGGGGAGCAGTATTCGGATGGCCGATCAGCCCGTAATTGGGCGCCCTGTTGCTAATACCGATATTTGGCTTTTAGACCGTTACTTACAACCCGTGCCAATTGGTGCAGCGGGAGAGCTGTATCTCTCCGGGGCGGGTATCGCCCGTGGTTATTTGCGCCGCCCAGGGATGACGGCAACACGCTTTGTCGCCAATCCATTCCGTCACGGCAAAGTGATGTATCGCAGTGGTGATCTTATGTGTTGGCGTCCTGATGGGTTGCTTGAATTTATTGGCCGAGTGGATCATCAGGTTAAAGTGCGAGGTTTTCGCGTTGAATTAGGTGAAGTAGAAAATGCTCTGGTTGATTTGCCAGAGGTGAGTTCTGCGGTAGTAATTGCTGAACCTATCGGTGCAACATATCGATTGGTGGGGTATTGCGCTGTACCTGATGAGCAACAACGTGCTTTACCTAATATCGCTGCTCTTTTGCTGGCTGCACTGGCAAAAAAACTGCCTGATTATATGGTTCCTTCCTTCTTAATGGTATTGGAAACCCTACCTATTTCGGTTAATGGCAAAATAGACCGTAATTCATTACCCAAACCACAGCAACTTCAATTGTCAGTAGGCAGAAAAGCGGAAAGTGAGCAGGAAAAATCCATTTGTGACACACTCTCCAGCTTATTAGGCGTGCAAGAAGTCAGTACAGATGATGACTTTTTTGTGTTGGGGGGAGACAGTATTTCTGCGATGGCGCTAGGAACGCAATTACGTCGCCTTGGTTGGCAGTTACGTCCGCGGGATATTTTCAATGAACGTACACCTGCGCGCATGGCGTTGAAGATGACGCCTATTGCCATGGTTAAGCCTGCTCCTGCACGCATTCAGAAAGGGGCGATTGATAGCCTGCCTATTTTACATTGGTTTGCTGATTTTCATGGCATTAACGCCCGTTTTGTCCACGGTGTATTTATACATGTTCCCGCAGAATTGCGGCCGCAACACTTATCACAAGCATTGGTTGCCTTAGAACAAGCGCATCCTGTACTACGCGCATTTACTCGTGATGATCGGCTGGTTTTAGGTGAGTCGATTTCGTTATCCGAAACAACTTATTACAGCATATGGCAAGATTGCGCAGATATTGAAGCCTGTGCAGAGCAAGCTTTCCATGATGCGGTTGTGCGTTTGGAACCTGCAAGCGGCCGGTTATTCCATGCTTGTTTATTGCAACATAGGGGGGTATCTAAAGGATTAGTGCTTGTTATTCACCATCTGGCAACAGATGGCGTTTCATGGCGAATATTATTGGATGAATTGCGTCAGGGAGTAGAAGCAGCAATCGCGGGTAAGCCCATAGTCTTACCCGCAGAAGAGTACACTCTGTACGATTGGAATGATTATCTACGCCAAAATCTGCCACAACGTGTAGCTGAACTGCCTTTTTGGCAACAAATGCTAAATGAAAAAACACCCCTTTTAGGACAGCGCCCGCTGGACGTTCAGCGGGATCGCCAAATAACCTCCTGTAAGGAGCGAACATTATTGAGCGGCGAGCAAACAGTTGCGTTATTAGGAATATTGCCAAAGCAATACCACGCTAATATTGAAGAAATCTTATTAACAATAGTGGCAATGGCTTGTTATCGCCATTTTAACGTCAATAAGTTACGTTTCCAGTTAGAATCTCATGGTCGCATTGAATTAGATCAAACAGGCGATTTAGCTCGCACAGTTGGCTGGTTAACCGCTGAGTACCCTATAGTGGTAAGTTTGCCACTAACAGGAGAACACCAACCCACTGAGATCGTGACTTCTGATATAGCTATTTCTGAAATAGTCAGGGCGGTGAAAAGCGTTTTGCGGGCAGTCCCCGATCGTGGAGTAGGTTATGGCTTGCTGCGCTATCTTGATCAAACAGGGCGGGAAATACTGGCAACGCAAGAGACACCAGAGATCTTATTTAATTATCTGGGGCGCTTTGTTGAGACAGATCACTTATGGACACCACGACAAACTAAGAATCTTTTCCAGGATACTTTTGCGGTTTATCAAGATCCTGAAATGTCCTTAAGCCACAGCTTAGAAATCAATTTGTTTGTGGATGAGCAGGGCAACACGCCACAGCTGGTGATTAATTGGCAATGGGTTGATGGTATTTTCAGCCATCAAGATATTGCGGAATTACATGGTGGTATGGTATGGGCGGCTGATTGCTTAATCCAGTTCGCCAGACAGCAGTCCTTACAGGCTATGGCAACTCTAGTCGCAGCAGAAACTGGGCTATCAGATATTGAAGAGAATGATCTCACTCAGTTGACCGAGCGTTATGGCCCACTATCAGCCGTATTACCGTTACTACCACTGCAACAAGGGTTATTATTCCATGCACAGACAGCGACCGAGCATGGTAGCTACAACTCATTGACACGCCTTTCTCTATTCGGGTCATTATCTGTTACTGAGTTACGTCGGGTGCTGTCAGTTTTAGTTCGGTATCATCCTCAGATTGCCGCGAAATTTGATACTGAACAATACATCTCTCCACTGCAATTAATACCCATCATTTCTGATGACAAAGATTATTGGACACTTGATTTTCATCAATTGCCTGAGTTGACGACGGAAGAGGAGGAGAGAGCGTTACGAGAACTGGAAAAAGCAGAACTCACGCGGAACCTTTTTCAACAGCCAGCAGCGATGTTACATGCATTGCTGGTGCACCACGGTAAAAGCTTACGTCATACACTATTGCTAAATGTTCATCATCTGATCGTTGATGGCTGGTCAACACCTATTCTGATACGAGACCTTTTGACATTGTTGAATCAAGGCGAGCAAGCCCTGCATAAACCAGAGATACATACACCTGAAATACGTTATCAAGACGTAGTTCAGCAATTATTGGCGCGTGAAACGGAGCCTTCTCGTCAATGTTGGCAACAGGTATTGAAAGGTGTTCAACCAACATGTTTATTTGGTGAACAACTCCATACTGGTGAGGTTAAAGAGCTTGAAATATTATTCGTACCAGAGATGGAACAGGCATTGACTGACTTGTGTCAGCAACGTGGTTTAACGCTCAATACATTGATGCAAGGGATTTGGGCGCTGCTATTGAGTATACAAAGTGGCTCATCTGATGTTGTTTTCGGCTCTCCTGTATCGGGACGGTTTGGGCAGATTGACGGGGTGGATCAACATGTCGGGCTGTTTAGTAACACCTTACCAGTTCGCGTGATTCTGGATATGGAGCAACCTCTATTACCTCAACTAGAACAGCTACAAGCACAGCAGATCCAATTGATTGAACATGACAATATTGGTCTGGGTGAAATTCAGCAAATTGCAGGTACTGGTACGCTTTTTGATACTTTATTGGTGATTGAAAATTATCCTGATGTGGAACAGGACAAAGGAAATAAAGAAAATATTGAAAGCATAATCTGCCAGGGAATCAATAACCGTGGTTATACCCACTATCCTTTGACGTTACTGGTATTGCCGGGTGAGCGTCTGCGTTTATTAATGGAATATCGTGAAAGCGTTAAACAGCCTGAGCATTTGGCGCAACGTATACTGTTTTTGTTCCAACAATTAATCGAACGGCCTGAGATTGCTCTGCGGGAGTGGAGCTTACAATCCGCCGATGAAGCCGCGTTAATTGAGAAAGTTAATAACACTGATCATGATATTCCTTCCAAAACACTTCATCAGACTGTGATTGAGCAGGCAAGCAAAACGCCTGACGATTTGGCGTTGTTGGATTGTCATCATCGTCTGACCTACCAGCAAATGCGCCTGCAAACCCGGCTATTAGTTGATCGTCTAATTGAAGCGGGTGTACAGGCAGGGGATATTGTTGGGGTTGCATTATCACGTTCGGTTCGGCTAAGTCTGGCGTTACAGGCGATTCTGGAAGCAGGGGCGGCATGGTTGCCTCTTGATATCGGTTATCCTGATGAACGCTTAATCATTATGCTGAAAGATGCTCAACCTCGATTAGTGATTACCGAAAGTGAATATCAGGCACGTCTTGCTAATCAGGCACCTTTGTTGTTGCTGGATACATTGGCAGATGAAACACAACAGCCTGTCCATCCTGCCGCCAATGTGACGCCTGAACATGCTGCGTACATTATCTATACATCAGGCTCTACAGGGCGACCAAAAGGTGTAGTGGTGAACCACCAAGCCATTGTTAACCGTTTATTGTGGATGCAGGACGCTTACTCATTGACTACAGATGATGTGGTATTGCAGAAAACACCATGTAGTTTTGATGTTTCTGTATGGGAGTTTTTCTGGCCGTTGATGACAGGTGCTCAGTTAATGATGGCACCACCAGAAGCACATCGCGATCCCATAATCCTTCGGCAACTGATTGATGATTATCATGTCACGACATTGCATTTTGTGCCATCAATGCTGGCAACTTTCATGGATTCTTTAGCGTTACAAAAACCAGAAGCGCCTTTCTGCCGTGGCTTGAGACGTGTTTTCTGTAGTGGAGAAGCCTTGTCATGTGAACTGGCGTATCGCTATCAAATGCTGATAACTGCACCTTTACATAATCTTTATGGGCCAACAGAGGCGGCGGTGGATGTGACATGGCAACCAGCATTTGGTGAGGCATTGCAGCGTTGCAGTAGCCCCGGTGTCCCAATCGGCCAGCCGGTATGGAATACGCAATTGCGTATTTTAGATCCTTGGTTGCGCCCTGTTCCCATTGGAGTAGCAGGTGATCTTTATCTCAGTGGTATTCAGTTAGCCACAAACTACCTGAACCGGGCTGATTTGACTGCCAGTCGTTTTGTGGCTGATCCGTTTGCATCGGGTAAGCGGATGTACCGAACGGGGGATATTGCATGTTGGTCAGAAAACGGTGAGGTTGAATATCTTGGACGCAGTGACGATCAATTGAAAATACGTGGTCAGCGTATTGAACTGGGTGAAATTGAACAAGTTTTACTAGAACAGCCAGAAGTGGCTCAGGCTGCGGTTGCTGCACGCGAGTTAGGTAAGTCAAGTCAGACAATGGATAATGTTGATGCGCGTCAGCTAATTGCTTGGGTGATCCCGCAATCAGGTGTGACATTGGATATTGAAGCATTGCAACAAATGATGATGAAACGATTGCCTGCTTATATGCTGCCGGTCAGCTATGTAATACAGGAAAAATTTCCATTGAGTGCCAATGGAAAATTGAATCGCAAAGCACTCCCGATGCCAGAGAAATTAACGACAGGCAGGTTACCACAGGTGGGTTTGGAAAGTCAGCTGGCTAGGTTGTTCGCGAAAATTTTAGAGTGCGAGATTGTTTGGGCTGATGATGATTTCTTTGCTTTGGGAGGACATTCGTTGCTGGCAATGCGTTTGGCAGCCGAAATACATCGACACCTTAACCTCCGTGTTTCAGTCGGTCATATTATGGTCGCGCGAAGTGTAGAAAAATTGAGTGCACTGCTGGTTGATGAACAGAAGAAAAATTTGGCCGAAAACTGTGGAATAGGAGAAGTCTTACCGTTGAGGGAAGGAGACGGGCCAGCACTGTTCTGTGTGCATCCAGCGTCAGGTTTTGCCTGGCAATATAGTGGGTTGCTGCGTTATCTGGAGGGGGACTGGCCGATTATCGGATTACAATCCCCTCGTCCTCACGGTGTAATTGCTGACTGCGATAGTCTTGACGCAATGTGCACGCGTCATTTGGCAACCTTACGAAATATCCAACCTCATGGGCCTTATTACTTGTTGGGTTATTCTCTGGGAGGAATGTTGGCTCAGGGAATGGCAATTCGTTTACAGCAAGAAGGTGAGAAAGTTGCTTTCTTAGGCTTATTGGATGCTTATCCTCCAGAAGGCCAGGATTGGGGAGGATTAAGCGAAGAAGAAGCCAGACAGGAAATTGCCCGTGAACAGGCAGAGTTTATGGCAGCTACAGAAGATGAGCATGATCCGCCACTGCGTAAGGAAAGGCAGGCAATGTTTGAAGATATCGTGGCTAACTATCGAGACGCTGTCCGCGGTTTATTATCCGCTGTTAATCAGCAATATGATGGCGAAGCTACGTTGTTTGTGGCTACCCGAACATTGCCGCCTGAATTGGATGTTGAGGAGACATGGGCACCTTGGATTCGTCATTTAAGGGTTTATCGGCAAGATTGTGAACATGCAGATATCCTTTCTCCAGGTTCATTGGCGCAGTGGGGCCCATTGTTGAATAGCTTGCTGAAACGGCGCCGTAATTAAGCTACCGCAATTAACTTTATCGTATTTAACGCACCGTATAGAACATTATGGCTACTTCATCAATTTTTTTGGATTTTAGTTTACTTAAAAATAATGCCCATTTCCGCGCTATCTTTATTGCCCGTATGTTATCTGTCTTTGCATTAGGAATGCTGACGGTTGGTGTTCCTGTCCAAATGCAGTTTCTGACAGGATCTACCTTACAGGTGGGAATTGTGGTTGCACTGGACGGAGTCGGTATGTTCATCGGGTTAATTTTAGGGGGAATACTGGCTGATCGTTATGATAGACGTAAACTCATTTTGTTTGCCCGAGGCACTTGTGGCCTCGGTTTTGTCGCACTGAGCTTTAACGCATTTTTAGACTCTCCGTCCCTGTATATGCTCTATTTTCTTTCTATTTGGGATGGTTTTTTTGGTGCGTTGGGTATGACGGCATTAATGGCAGCAATCCCAAATTTAGTCGGGCGGGAGAACTTGGCTGCGGCAGGTGCCTTGAGCATGATTACTGTGCGCATAGGCGCCATTATTTCACCGGCATTGGCAGGCATTATTATTGTTGCTGGTGGGCCAGGATGGAACTTTGCCGTTGCAGCAATCGGTACATTAGCCACATTGTTACCCCTGATGAGACTCCCTGAAATGAAGCCTCAGCCAAGTAAACAAGAACATCCAATCAGTGCACTGGTAAGCGGAGTGAAATTTGTTTGTCAGCATAAAATTGTGGGCAGTGTCATATTGGTGGGGATGATGATCAGTATCG
Source organism: Xenorhabdus cabanillasii (assembly GCF_003386665.1). Taxonomy (NCBI): domain Bacteria; kingdom Pseudomonadati; phylum Pseudomonadota; class Gammaproteobacteria; order Enterobacterales; family Morganellaceae; genus Xenorhabdus; species Xenorhabdus cabanillasii. The sequence goes on from NZ_QTUB01000001.1 coordinate 2,586,577, forward strand.
CAGGAGCAGTGCGTATTCTATTTCCTGCCTTATCTCAGGAAGTATACCACCAAGGGCCGTCAGCAACGGGGTTGATGTATTCCGCTGTCCCTCTGGGAGCCATGCTCGGAGCCTTTACCAGCGGCTGGATAGGACGAAGTGCCCGACCTGGTATTCTGCTTGTTATATGTGCTCTGTGCGCCTTTATCACGTTATCCATGCTAGGGATCGTCACAAATATCGTTTTGGCATTACTTGTGTTGGTTTGTTATGGATATTTGAATGCATTTGCATCCTTACTGCAATTTACCCTGGTTCAGAGTCATACACCGGATCATTTATTGGGGCGAGTGAACAGTTTTGTCACTGCTCAAGATGTTACTGGTGATTCTTTAGGAGCATTGGGATTAGGTTTTATGGGACGTTTGCTATCTCCGGTAATAACCGTCTTTTCGTTTGGAATTTTTGCTGCACTTGCCTGCTTGTTGCTTGCAGCGGTAGTAAAACCTTTACGTCATTCTACACTGCGTGACAGCATACCATTATCAGAAACAAGTACCTTAGAACATGAGTCTCAGCAAAGTGATAATTAATTGAAACCATAGTTAACGGAAATAAAGAACTCTTCCAATGTTTCAAAATAACACCATAACATGGATTGTTATGATGTTATTAAGTTTTATTAAAATAAGGTTAGTTACCAATATCGCCAGGCAAAAAGCATCATGTTGATTTTAGATAACTATGGCAACTCTTGAAATGCGTTGAAGTGTTTATGAACTCATTTTCATCGGGGGCAACAAACGGGAATGGAAAAAATACGTATGTTACTATGATGAAAGTTTATTTACTGTAACACCAGTATAATTCTCGCCTTTCTTCCGCTTATCATCACAGCCATAATGATGTTTGTAATCACGAGAATACCACCATTTAAGAAGTTTAAGTTTTTTCTCCAAAATTAATTATTTCTTACTTTAAGAAGAATAAATATTCCCTTATTTAAAATAGATATCTTAGTTATGCCTTAATAAAAAGTTTTACCTTCTCTCAGTGTTCACCTGCCTGTTATATCTTCTGAATAACAAATCAAATATCAGCATGTAATTTAGGAACTATATAATTTGTTTTATTTCTCCCTCCGTAATAATTAAAAAACACCCTGTATTAAATAAAAAATAATGTGGACTTGAATCTAAATGACAATCAAAATTATGCAGATAAATAACTGTGCCGATTTAATATCGAGTAATAAATCATGGTTATAATTAAAATAAGATATGAAAGGTGTAAATAGTTATTCAGAGTAACTGAAATATAAAGTAACTTATATCAGTAATGGAGAGCATTAACCATTAATACTGATAAATATCAACTATTTTTGTATGAAGGAGAATGCTGAAAGATTGCGAGAATCTCTGTAGTGATGCAACGATAGATAATAACGAGACTTACCAGATTAAATAGTAATATAAGCCGGGAAAGGTGAAAAAGCGTTAGATTTCGAATAGTGGATTACATGAATACCAAAGCATGAATTGATTTAGGTTGGGTATAGAGCTGCAATCTACTCGTTTGTGTCATAGAGTGCAAGTGACTTGCGAACGGAATGCATTCGTATAATTTATTATGAGAATACCTGAAAGTGCGTTGAATTCGAATTTATATAATCTTCATCCTTCTCAGGAGGATGTATTTTACGAACAGGCACTTTATGAAAATAGTCCAATACACAATCTCGGTTGGTATACTTTTATAGAAAAAGAGATTGATATAGCCCTTTTGCAAAAAGTATGGAATGTGCTGCATCAACATATTGATATGTTGCGTTTGCGTATATCGGTTAATGCAGATAATGAAGCGATACAATATCTTGAAGAACAGAGTAAACCGGAAACAATTATATTTCATGATGTTGCCATGCAGGCTGAACCTGAAAAAGAAGCAAAACTCTGGATGCGGCAACAAATTGAAATTCCGATAGATTATTTAAAGGAAACCCCATACCAGATTTTCTTGATCCGTCTGGCTGATGAAAAGTATTACTTTTTCTCTAAAATCCACCATATTATGATTGATGGTGTCGGTATTTACCGGCTCCATGAGTATGTCCATAAATTATATAAATGTCTTAAGGATGGAACATCAATAGCATGGTTATCAGACATTCCACAATATTTGGCTGTAATTGCCAAGGCAAGAGAATATCTAAATAAACCTCACTATGAAAAAGATAAAAATTATTGGCTTAATTTTCTAAAAGAAAATGAAATACATCAATTAACGCCTTGTTACTCAAATACAGGAAGTAATTATGGAACGTTAATATTACCTCTTTCAATTAAAGAGGATTTGCGTTTTTTTTGTAAAAGATATCAGACTAATCTGCTTGCTATTTTTTCAGGCCTGGTCGTTATGATGATGTCTGAACTTACCGGGCAACAAGAGTTAACTTTTAACACGATCACTCATGGAAGAAAGAAAAAATCAGAAAAATATATTGTTGGCATGAGTGCAAATATATATCCAGTGCATTGTCACATTTCTAATACAGCAAGTGTGATTGAACAGATTAGATTGATAGAGTCCGAACTGAAAAGTGGTTACTATCACTGTAAATTCCCTCAATCTCATCTTATCCGATTAGCTAATCAACACAGGCTTTCCTTACCTAATATATCTATTTTTTATGAACGCTTTTCTGAGTCAGCCTCTGAAGTTTCTGAAAATCAGTATTATCACGTAGATGGAGTATTTAATATTTATCCTATCGTCTTTCGATTGAAAGATTATGGATATGATCAGGAATTAAAAATAACGATCGATTATCGGCAGGAATATTTTAGTGAACTGGATATCAGCCGGATACTTGAACGATTACAAAACCTATTCGTTGCCTTAATCAACAATCCTGCATTGTTAGTCAGTGAGTTACCTATTTTATTAGAGCAGGAACGCCAAACATTACTGCATACCTGGAACCAGCCCGATATACCGTATCCGCAAACCTGTACTCTCCAGCAGCAATTTGAGGTGCAGGCCGCAGCCAGACCGGACAGCGTGGCGCTGGTGTTTGAAGGGGAAACACTGACTTACCGCCAGTTAAATGAACGGGCGAACCAGTTGGCCGCGGTAATCCGGGCACACTATCAGCAGCAGCACAATGTCCCTATGCCTGCTGATACGCTGGTGGCTTTGTATCTGGATCGCAGTCTGGAAATGGTGATCAGCATACTGGCGGTGCTGAAAGCCGGCGGGGCTTATGTGCCGATATCTCCGCAATATCCGCCTGAGCGGATCCGGTTTATTTTGCAAGATACGGCATCACCTTGTGTAGTGACCCAACAGCAGTATCTGGCAACACTGGGGAAATATACCCAGACGCGGGTTAAGCCGCCGGCATTGATAGCTGCGGATGATCAGGCCGTGACAGAAAACCCGCCGCCAGAAAATCCGGCTTCTGTGAATACAGCTGCGGATCTGGCTTACGTCATCTATACATCGGGTACGACCGGGCAACCGAAAGGCGTGTTGCAGACCCATCATAATGTTGTCCGTTTATTCGCGGCCACTCAGGGAGATTATCAGTTTGACCAGAATGATACCTGGGTGCTTTACCATGCTTACACCTTTGATTTCAGTGTCTGGGAATTATGGGGTGCCTTGCTCTATGGCGGGCGTCTGATTATCCCGACAACAGAATACACGAAGGATTTCGGCAGATTCAGCCGCCTCTGCTCTGATCAGAAAGTTACCGTATTAAATCAGACGCCGGGGGCATTTTACGCCTTTATTGAGGCGTCATTGAATATGGATGCTGCATTTCCCCACCTTCGTTACGTGATTTTCGGCGGCGATAAACTGAACCCGGTTCAATTAAAACCCTGGTGGAACCGTTACGGCGATCAATCCCCGGCCCTGATTAATATGTATGGGATCACGGAAACAACCGTACATGTTACCTACAGGAAATTAACCCGGGACGACGCGATAACAGCATCCAATATTGGCCGGCCGTTAAATGACCTGTCTGCCTATGTATTGAATCATACCGGGCAGCCTGTACCGATTGGTGCGCCCGGAGAGTTATACATCGGTGGGGCCGGGCTGGCGCGCGGGTATTTAAACCGGCCTGAACTGACCGCCGGGCGGTTTGTGGCAAATCCGTTTGCCACGGATAAGGACAAAGAGCGCGGTTACACCCGCCTGTATAAAACCGGCGATTTGGTACGCTGGTTATCGGATGGCAATCTGGAATATCTGGGGCGTAATGATTTTCAGGTAAAAATTCGTGGTTATCGTATTGAACCGGGGGAGATTGAAAGCGCACTGGCTTTGCACCCACAGATCAGGCAGGCGGTGGTGATTGATTGTGAACATGAGGGTAATAAAGCCCTGGTGGCCTATTTGGTTGCGGAAAATACGGCTGTGGAAGGCGAACTTTCAGACGATAAGCTGATCAGATACTTATCTGACCGCTTGCCGGAATATATGGTGCCGGCCAGTTTTACCCGTCTTGAGTCTGTACCACTGACCCTGAACGGTAAAGTGGATCGCCGGGCATTACCAGAGCCGGTCTGGGTAAATAGAGACAGTTATGTGGCGCCGCGCAATGCACTGGAAACCCGGCTCTGTGCCATCTGGCAGGAAATATTGGGGCTGGAACGGGTTGGCATTGAGGATAACTTCTTCCGTATCGGGGGCAACTCCCTGACAGCGATTAAGCTGGCTGCGGCCATTCGCCGGACGTTGGCAATGGATGTTTCTCTGGCACAGGTGTTTGAGTTGAAAACGGTTGCCGGATTGGCAGCCCAAATGGGGCAGCAGGTCTCTATTGTCATTCCTCATATTGAGCTTGCCCGTTATCCCTTGTCCTTTGCTCAGGAGCGGATGCTGTTTATTGAGCAGTTTGAACAGGGTACTTATGCCTACCATATTCCTTATTTAATGCTGTTGGATGAAGGAGTTCGCTTATCAGTACTGGAAAGTGCAATCAATCAGGTGGCTGAGCGTCATTCCGTTCTGAAAATGGTCTACCGCAGTGGCGGTGATCAAGCTTATCAACAACCGATTACAGAGCCGCTGGCTTTCAAAACACAGTTTCTTGAGAGTGTTGAGATACTTTGGCAAATATTGCGTACTGAATTAGCTACACCATTCAATTTGACGACAGAGCCGGGTTTGCGCCTGCGCCATTACCAGATTGGTCACAGCCACTATCTTTTGTTCATGTGGCATCATATCGCCATTGATGGCTGGTCGGTGGATATCTTTATGCATGAGCTGGCAGAGGCTTACCATGCCCGGCTCGAAAAGCGGGACAGCCGTCTGCCCGTATTGGAAATCACTTATGGTGACTACGCCCACTGGCAGCGAGAATATTTGCGGGGAGAAGTAGGAGAACGTCAACGGGCATACTGGCAGCAGGCACTGGCGGGGTATGAGCCGTTACTTTTGCCGACCGATCATCCCCGTCCGGTACAGGTAGATTATCAGGGACGAAATTTCGGCTTTACGTTAGGAAGTAAACTTACCGGCCAACTAAAGGCATTGGCAAAACAGCAGGAAACCACCCTATACACTGTTTTATTGAGTGGTTTTTATCTCATGCTGGCGAGGTTATCCGGGCAAAGCGATATTGTACTGGGGACACCGACCGATAACCGCCACCATGCCCAGACTCAATCCCTGATCGGGATGTTTGTTAATTCACTGGTTCTGCGGGCACAGGTGGAACAGACCGGCAGTGTGGAACGTCTGATTGAACACGTTCACGGTGTGATTACTCAGGCCAAAGCCCATCAGGATATGCCGTTTGAACAGTTGGTTGATGCTCTTCAGGTTGAGCGGGATGCGTCCCGTCATCCTGTTTTTCAGGTGCTGTTCGGGCTGCAAGACGCCGGGAAAACACTACAAACAGCCACAGATTTGCCGTTTAGCCCAGTGCAGTTGGATGATTCTCTGTATAGTCCGGCTAAGTTTGATCTGAGCCTGTTTATTGCTGAGGATGCTTCCTGCCTGACAGGGGCGATCAATTACGCTGTCAGCCTGTTTGATGAAATGACCATCGCCCGGATGGCGGCAGGTTATCAGCAGGTATTGACAGCTTTTGTGGCAGATCCACAGCAACCCTTGAGCCGCCTTGACGTGTTGTCGGCGCAGGAGCGTCATACCCTGTTGTCTGGCTGGAACCAGACGGACAGGCCCTGCCTGTCAGAGAATACCCTGTCACAACAATTTGAGGCGCAGGCAGCGGCCACACCGGATAATGCCGCCCTGGAATTTACCGGAGAAACCCTGACCTACCGCCAGCTTAACGAACGGGCCAATCAGTTAGCTGCCGTGATCCGGGCACAGTATCAGCAACAGTGCCAGACCCCGATGCCGGCAGATACGCCGGTGGCGTTATATCTGGATCGCAGTCTGGCGATGATTATCGCTATTCTGGCGGTGTTAAAAGCCGGCGGGGCTTATGTCCCGCTTTCACCGGAATACCCGCCGGAGCGTACCCGCTTTATTCTGGCTGACACACAGACCCCGTGTGTGGTGACTCAGCACCACCATCTGCCCGCCCTGACCGCCTGCACACAGGCACTGACGGTGGCCCCCGTTCTGATTGCCGCCGACGATCCGGCGGTAACCGCCGGTTATCCTGCCGGCAATCTCCCGCCGGTCAGCAGGGCCACCGATTTGGCCTATATCATTTACACGTCAGGCACCACCGGGCAGCCGAAAGGGGTGGCACTGACTCACCGCAGTGTGATGAACCGTCTGGGCTGGATGTTGTCGCGCTACCCTTTCCGGCCCGCCGATAAAATACTGCAAAAAACCCCGTACACCTTTGATGTGTCAGTGTGGGAATTGCTGGCGGCGAACTGGACAGGGGCATGTATTGTGATTGCTCCGCCGGAGGCACATAAACAGCCGGTGGAGTTGCAGCAACTGATCCGGCAAAGTGGCGTGACTGTATTGCATTTTATCCCGTCCATGTTAGGGGCATTCTGCCAGACCCTGGAGGCAATGCATCAGCAGTTACCGGCCGGAGTACGTTATGTTTTCTGTAGCGGGGAAGCGCTGACGGCGTCGCAGGTCAGGGCATTTAACCGGATCCAGACGGGCAACAGTGCCCTTATCAACCTCTATGGGCCGACAGAAGCGGCGATTGAAGTCACCTGTTATGAGACGGACACGGCGTGTCACGGTAATGTGCCGATTGGGCGGGCGATTGATAATGTGCGGCTCTATGTGCTGGACAAATACGGTAATCCTTCCCCGACAGGGGCACCGGGTGAGCTGTACATTGGTGGTGTTTGTCTGGCGCGCGGTTACTGGAACCAGCCGGCCCTGACGGCAGAGAGTTTTGTGCCGAACCCGTTTGCGACAGCGGAAGATGTCGCATTGGGCTATACCCGGCTGTATAAAACCGGGGATTTGGTGCGCTGGCGGCCGGACGGTAATCTGGATTATCTGGGACGCAATGATTTTCAGGTGAAGATTCGTGGTTACCGGATTGAACCGGGGGAGGTTGAAAGTGCGCTGGCGACTCACCCGCAGGTGAAACAGGCGGTGGTGATCGACCGGGAACACGAGGGGGAGCGCGTGCTGGTGGCCTATCTGGTCACGGAGAGCCGGGAGGGGGATGATACCGTGTCGGATGACAGCCTGATCGGGCATCTGTCAGCCCGCCTGCCGGAGTATATGGTGCCGGCCAGTTTTACCCGCATTGAGTCCGTGCCGCTGACGCTGAATGGCAAACTGGATCGCCGGGCTTTACCGGCGCCGGTCTGGGTGAGCCGTGAACAGTATGTGGCGCCGCGTACGGCACTGGAAACCCGGTTATGTATGATCTGGCAGTCGGTATTGGGGCTGACGCGGGTGGGGATTGAAGATAACTTTTTCCGTATCGGGGGGAATTCCCTGCTGGCGATTAAACTGGCAGCCGCTATTCGTCATGCTCTGGCGGTGGATGTACCATTGGTTCAGATCTTTGAGTTAAAAACGATTGCCGGACTGGCAGCCCATATGGGGCAGCAGGTTTGCACGGTGATCCCTCATGTTGAAATGGCGGATTATCCTTTGTCTTTTGTTCAGGAACGGATGCTGTTTATCGAACGTTTTGAGCAAGGAACCCATGTATATCATGTTCCTTATCTTGTTCAGCTAAATGATGGAGATAGTTTGCCGCTACTGGAAATGGCAATTAATCAAGTTGTTGACCGTCATCCGGTGATGAAAACCGTGTACCGTAATGATGATGAGGGACAAGTTTATCAGCAGGTACTTGAAGAACGACTCGCTTTCAAATCACAGTCTTGTCGGAGTGCTGATGATTTTTGGCAAACGGTGCGTACTGAACTGGCAACACCATTTGATCTGACGGCAGAGCCGAGTCTGCGTCTGTGTCACTACATGGTGGCTGAAATGGTGGCTGAAAATCATTACCTGTTATTCATGTGGCACCATATCGCCGTTGATGGCTGGTCGATTGGCATCTTTATGAATGAGCTGGAGGAGTGTTACCACGCTCTGCTGGGATCCCGTAACAGTCAACTGCCTGCTTTGGAGATCAGCTATGGTGATTATGCCAGATGGCAACGCGAGTATCTGCAAGGTGACGTGAGGGAACAGCAGTTAGCATATTGGCAGCAGGTATTGGCGGATTATGAACCTCTGGCTCTGCCAACCGACAGACCGCGACCGGCACAGGTGAATTATGAAGGTCAGAACTTTATTTTTGCGTTGGAATACGGGCTATCGGAACAACTGAGGGCCTTGGCGAGGCAGCAGGAAACGACTTTATATACTGTGTTGCTCAGTGGTTTTTATATCACGTTGGCGAGGCTGTCCGGTCAAAATGACATTGTACTGGGGATGCCTACTGACAACCGGCATCATGTCCAGACTCAGCCATTAATCGGCATGTTTGTTAACTCGCTGGTATTGCGGATGCAGCTCAAACAGACTGGCAGTGTGGAAAATCTGATTAAGCAGACGCACAGCGTAGTTGCACAGGCTAAAGCTCATCAGGATATACCATTTGAACAGCTACTGGATGCACTGGCGATTGAGCGTGATACTGCCCGTCATCCTATTTTCCAGGTCATGTTCGGGTTGCAGAATTTCTATGAAGACTGGTCAGCCGGTGCCAATCTGCCATTTAGTGCCGTTAAATTAGAAGAGTTCCTGCATAGTCCGGCCAAATTTGATCTCAGTCTGTTTATATCTGATGACCAGCCTTGCCTGACTGGTTGCATCAACTATGCGGTGAATCTGTTTGAGCAGGCAACAATAACCAGAATGGCAGATCTCTACCGGCGTGTCCTGACCACTTTTGTGGTGGATCAGAAGCAATCTCTCGCCACGATTAATGTACTGTCAGAGCAGGAACGTCATACTCTGCTCTATAGCTGGAACCAGACGGATACTCCATACCCGCAAGATTGCACACTCCAGCAGCAGTTTGAGGCACAGGTTGTAGCCACACCTGATCATATTGCGCTGGTATTCGAAGGGGAAAGCCTGACTTACTGCCAGCTCAATGAACGGGCAAATCAGTTAGCTTCTGCTATTCGTGGACATTATCAGCAGCAACACCATGAACCAATGCCCGTTGATACCCCCGTGGCTTTGTATCTGGATCGCAGTCTGGAAATGGTGATCAGTATGCTGGCGGCACTGAAAGCGGGCGGTGCTTATGTGCCGATCTCTCCAGAATATCCCGCTGAGCGTGTCCGCTTTATTCTGGCCGATACTCAGGCTCCGTGTGTGGTGACCCAACAGCGGCATTTGTCAGCATTAGAGGCACACAGGCAGATACTGCCTGTCCAGCCTGCTTTGATAGCAGCGGATGATCAGACCGTGACGGCGGGGCAACTGGCAGAAAATCCGGTCTTAATCAACCAGCCGACCGATCTGGCTTATATCATCTACACGTCAGGCACCACTGGTCAGCCAAAAGGCGTAATGGCAGAACATACCTGTGTCCTTAACCTGATCCAGTTTTTCGTCAGAACGCACTTACTGGCACCGCAGGTGAAGACGCTGTTTTTCTCCAATTATGTGTTTGATGCCTCTGTTGCAGAGGTTTTCCCGGCCCTGATAGCGGGTGCCACATTATATATCATACCTGCGACTGTAACCGGAGACAGTGAGCAACTGCTGGCGTTTATCAATCAGCATAAGATCACCAGGGCATTTATTCCTACCGCCTTAATGAATATAAGCCACTTTTCTGCGGAGTTATTCCGTTCAACCTTGCAGGTGATCCACACCGGTGGAGAGGCTCTTAATGCTCTGTCTGTCCCGCCGCATATCACGCTGTTTAACCAGTATGGCCCGACGGAAATCACCGTGTGTGCCAGCCAGAACTTAGTGCTGCACGGCGATCGGGCTATTGGTCAGGGGATTGATAACACCCGTCTGTATGTGCTGGATGAAAATGGTAACGTGGCCCCGATTGGCGCACCGGGGGAACTGTATATCGGTGGTGCGGGTGTAGCACGCGGGTATTTAAACCAGCCTGAGCTGACTGCTGAGCGGTTTGTGGCAAATCCGTTTGCCACCATTGAAGACAAGGCTAAAGGTTACACCCGCCTGTATAAAACCGGGGATCTGGTGCGCTGGCGGCCGGATGGCAAGCTGGACTATCTGGGGCGCAATGATTTTCAGGTCAAAATCCGTGGTTACCGCATTGAACTGGGGGAAATTGAGAGTGCACTGGCGAGCCATCCACAGGTAAAACAGGCGATAGTGATTGACCGGGAGCATGAGGGGCATAAGGCACTGGCCGCTTATCTGATTACTGACGGGAGCATAGAAGATCAGAGCCTGATTGAACATATATCAGCCCGCCTGCCTGAATATATGATCCCCGCCAGTTTTACCCGCATTGAGTCAGTGCCGTTGACCCTGAATGGTAAGTTAGATCGCCGGGCATTACCGGAACCAACGTGGGGGAACAAGGGGGGATATGTTGCGCCACGTACAGAACTGGAAACCCAACTTTGTGCTATCTGGCGGAAGGTTTTAGGAGTGGAACGAGTTGGCATTGAGGACAACTTTTTCCGCATTGGTGGTAATTCAATTATGGCCACCAAGCTGGCAGCCGCTATTCGTCGTACCTTGTCAGTGGATCTCCCGTTGATACAGTTGTTTGAGTTGAAAACGGTTGCTCAGTTATCTGCTCACATGATGGGGCCGCAAAGCTGCACGGTGATCCCACATGTCGAATTGACCCGTTATCCTTTGTCATTTGCTCAGGAGCGGTTGCTGTTTATTGAACAATTTGAACAGGGTTCTCATGTTTATCATGTTCCTTATCTGGTGTTACTGGATGAAGGTGCTGACCTGTCTCTGCTGGAAACAGCGATTAATCAGATTGTTGATCGCCATCCGGTGATGAAAACCGTCTACCGTAATGATGATAAGGGGTTGGCTTATCAGCAAGTGCTGGATGGGCATATTCTGCTCAGGTCACAGCTTTGTGAAGGAACTCACTCACTGTTACAGACGGTACGTACTGAGCTTGTTATTCCGTTTGATCTGGCATCTGAACCAAGCCTGCGTCTGCGTCACTACCAAGTAGCGGAACAACATTACCTGCTGATGATATGGCACCATATTGCTATTGATGGCTGGTCTGTCGATATCTTTATGGATGAACTGGCAAAAATTTATCAGGCGCTGTCAGCGAACCGTGACAGTCAACTGCCGCCGCTTGATATCACCTATGGCGACTACGCCAAGTGGCAACGCGAATACTTGCAGGGGGAAGTACGTGAACGTCATTTAGCGTACTGGCAGCAGGCTCTGGCGGGCTATGAACCTTTGTCACTACCAACCGACCGATCACGACCGGCACAAATCGATTATCAGGGGCGGGATTTCCATTTTGTGTTGGAAAGAGAACTTTCTGATCAACTGAGGGCGCTGGCAAAACAGCAGGAAACGACGCTGTTTACCGTATTACTCAGTGGCTTTTATCTCATGCTGGCGAAACTGTCCGGGCAGAATGACATCGTACTGGGAACGCCGACTGATAACCGGCACCATGTCCAGACTCAGCCACTGATTGGTATGTTTGTAAACTCATTAGTATTACGGGCGCAACTTGAGCAGGGCAACAGTGTGGCTCATCTGATAAAACAGACACACACTGTTATTGCTCAGGCCAAATCCCATCAGGATATGCCGTTTGAACAGCTGATTGATGCACTGAAAGTTGAACGTGATGCGACTCGTCACCCGATTTTCCAAATTATGTTTGGATTGCAGAATTTTGCTGAAGGGCAACAGGTAGCGTCAGGTCTGCCATTCAGCACCGTGGATCTGGATGACACGTTATACAGCCCTGCCAAGTTTGATCTGAGTCTGTTTATGTCCGACGGCAAAGACAGTATCGCGGGTGGTATCAATTACGCTATCAGCTTGTTTGATGAGTCAACAATAGCCCGGATGGCAGATCTCTATCAGCGTGTCCTGATTGCTTTTGTGATGGATCAGAAGCAAACGCTGGCGGAGATTGATGTGGTGTCAGAACAGGAACGTCATACTCTGCTCAATAGCTGGAACCAGACAGATGTTCTGTATCCGCAAGATTACACACTCCAGCAGCAGTTTGAAGTACAGGTTGCAGCCACACCGGATAACATTGCGCTGGTATTCGAAGAGGAAAGTCTGACCTACCGTCAGTTAAATGAACGGGCAAACCAGCTGGCCTGTGCGATTCGCCAACATTATCAGCAGCAACATCATGCGCCGATGCCCGTTGATACCCCCGTGGCTCTGTATCTGGATCGCAATCTGGAAATGGTGATCAGTATGCTGGCGGTGCTGAAAGCCGGTGGTGCTTATGTTCCTGTCTCTCCCTCTTATCCGGTAGAGCGGGTTCAGTTTATTTTAGAAGACACCCGCTCACCCTGCATAGTGACTCAGCAACAGTACCTGGCCCCATTGGCAGAATACACGCACTTGTTGGGGGAACAGCCCGCTCTGATAGCGGCAGATGATCAGGCCGTGACCGCTGGTCAGCCAGCCGAAAATCCGGTCTTAATCAACCAGCCGACCGATCTGGCTTATATCATCTACACGTCAGGCACCACCGGTCAGCCAAAAGGGGTGATGGTGGAGCATAGCAGTGTTCAGAATCTGATTCAGTTTATTGCCAGAACACATTTACTGGCACCGCGGGTGAAAGCGCTGTTTTTCTCCAATTACGTGTTTGATGCTTCTGTTTTTGAAGTTTTCCCGGTGCTGATGTCCGGTGCCGCCTTGTATATTGCTCCCGCTGCGGTAACCGGAGACAGTGAGAAACTGCTGGCGTTTATTAATCAACATAAGATCACCAAAGCCTTTATTCCCACTGTCTTAATGAACCATTTTTCTGCCGAGTTATTCCGCTCAACCTTGCAGGTGATCCACACCGGTGGAGAGGCTCTTAATGCTCTGTCTGTCCCGCCGCATATCACGCTGTTTAACCAGTATGGTCCGACGGAAATTACCGTGTGTGCCAGCCAGAACCTGTTGCAGCACGGCGATCGGGCCATTGGGCAGGGGATCGATAACACCCGTCTGTATGTGCTGGATGAACAGGGTAATCTGTCCCCGATCGGTGCGCCGGGGGAACTGTATGTCGGTGGTGCCGGGGTGGCACGCGGGTATTTAAACCAGCCTGAACTCACCGCTGAGCGGTTTGTGGTCAACCCGTTTGCCACCGACGAAGACAGGGCACGGGGTTATACCCGGCTGTACAAAACCGGCGATCTGGTACGCTGGCGGCCGGATGGCAAGCTGGACTATCTGGGACGCAATGATTATCAGGTCAAAATCCGGGGCTACCGTATTGAATTGGGAGAAATTGAAAGCGCGCTGGCGGCACATCCGCAGGTAAAACAGGCGGTAGTGATTGATTGGGAGCAGGAAGGTCACAAAGTGCTGGCGGCTTATCTGGTGAGCGAGGGGAATATATCTGATGACGCTCTGACTGAACATCTCTCCGGTCGTCTGCCGGAGTATATGATACCGGCCCGCTTTATCCGCATTGAGTCAGTGCCGTTGACCCTGAATGGTAAGTTAGATCGCCGGGCATTACCGGAACCGGTCTGGGGCAACCGGGACAGTTATGTAGCACCGCGCAATGCACTGGAAACCCGGCTTTGTACTCTCTGGCAGGAGATATTAGGGCTGACACAGGTAGGCATTGAAGATAATTTCTTTCGTATCGGCGGCGATTCGATTGTCAGTATTCAACTGGTCTCTAAACTCCGGCAGTCTGGCTTTGCTGTGCAGGTTAAATCGATTTTTGAAGCGCCAACGGTGGCCCGTCTGGCACAGATACTGGCACAGGAGCAGCAGACAGTCAGTGTGGTGGCCGAACAGGGCAAATTAAGCGGGGAATTTGGCTTATTGCCTGTCCAGCAGGATTTCTTCAACCGCCAGTTACCGCAGCCACACCACTGGAACCAGGCCTTTATGATCCGCCTGCCCGGTACAATCAAGCACGGCGATATCGAAAAGGCGCTGAATCAACTGGCTGAACGACACGATATGTTGCGTGTCCACTTTGTTGAAACGGCAGCGGGTTACCGTCAGTGTTATCAGGCCGGTATGCCTTCATGGTTGCCTGCATTACGGCATTGTGATGTCAATCAGTGGGATGACGCGACATTACATCAGCAACTGACCGAATGGCAGAGCCGCTTTGATTATTGTCACGGGCCTCTGTGGCAGGCAGCGCATCTGACCGGATATGCAGACGGGAGTGCCCGCTTATTCTTTGCGTTTCACCATCTGATCATTGATGCCGTGTCCTGGCGGATCATTGCAGAAGATATGCGTTTATTGCTACAGAGTGACGCACTACAGGGTAATACCTTGCCGGCAAAAACCAGCAGTTACCGGCAGTGGGTCAGCGCTGTGCATCGCTATGCCGAATGCCATCAGGATGAAATATCCTACTGGCAACCGGTCATGGCGGAGAGCAGGGCTTATCCTGTAGCGGGGGAACTCAGTCAGCATAAGGTGGCTATCTCTGAGGCACTGACCGAGACTTTATTGCGTGAGGCGAATGCCGGTTATCACACCGAAATTAATGACTTATTGTTGAGTGCCCTCACGCTGGCCTTGCAGGCGTGTTTTTCACGGCCGGACAACCTTATCTTGCTGGAAGGTCACGGGCGGGAACATATCGATAATACATTGGATGTTTCTGAAACCGTAGGCTGGTTTACAACCCTGTATCCTGTCCGGCTGGCAATGCAGGCCGATGTGACTGAAACCATTATCCATACCAAAGAGATGCTCAGGGCCGTGCCGAATAAAGGGCTGGGTTATGGTGCTCTGCATCAGGCCGGGTATTTAGCGGGTAATCTGCCGATGATCAGTTTCAACTACCTCGGTCAGTTAGGGGGAGAGGCGGGAGAACAGGACTGGTCAATCACCAGCGACGATTGCGGAACCATGATAGCTGACAGCAATAAGAGCCATTTGTTACTGGATATTAACGGTGCAGTGCAGGAAGGCAGATTGCAGTTCAGTGTGAATTCCCGTTTACCACAACACCAGACACAGGCACTTATTACCGCGTTTGAACAGGCCCTGATGACTATTATCAAAACCGCTCAGCAACAGGCTCAGGCGGGAGGCGTGAAGACTCCGAGTGATTACGGCATTAAAGGAGTTTCAATCGAGCAGTTAAATCAACTGACTCAGCGTCTTGGTCATGCGAGTAATGAAAATTCGCACCTCCATTCAGAAAAGAAAACCATTTTGGATGTGTAACGATATGTTGAAGCTATTAGAAGAACTCAATAAAAATCACATGTCAGTGTGGGCTTGTGAAAACAAATTAAAATTAGCCTTTTCAGGGGAAACTCCGCCTGTTCAATTGGTCGATAAAGTAAAAGCAAAAAGGGAAACTATTTTAAATTTCTTAAATGCAAAATGTATTTTCTCTGAAAAAGATTTTCAAAGTCTTATTCTGAGTGAAAATCACGCTAATTTTAATAACGCCAGTAAAAATAGTAACAATGAAATTGAAGTGATATTTCCCGCTACCAGTTTGCAGCAGGGGTTTATTTATCATTATCTGGCTCAGCCGCAGGATAACGCCTACCGGGTCCAGTTATTGCTGGATTATCACACAAATGTAGACCTTGCCGCCTATCAGCAGGCCTGGTCACTGGCTTCCCTGCGTTTCCCTATTCTGCGAACCGCTTTTGACTGGGAAGGAGAACTCTTGCAGGTGGTGACCGCAGGCGCGAGTATTGGTGCAGCCAATTTTACTGTTCGGGATCTCAGCCGATTACCCGCAGGAGAGCGGGATGCAGCGATTGATGCCATTCAGCAGCATGACCGGACACAACCATTTGATTTAAGCCAGCCGGGATTAATTCGTTTCACTATTATCAGGCAACATGACCAACTGGTGACGGTAATGATTACCCAACATCACTGTATTGCCGATGGCTGGAGTAACCCGGTTTTATTGCAGACTGTGCATGACTATTACAACCAACTGATACAAGGGCAGACACCCCGGATAGAGGCGGATAAAGCGTATCTGGCAACTCAGCAATATCACCTTGATCACAAACAAGCCTCTGAAGCGTATTGGGCTGAGCGTAAAACCCAATTCCACAGTGCGAATGACCTTTCGGCGCTGTTAAGCCATGACGTTGATTTGAACCGGATAAAAGCGGTAGAAAAACCTGCCGGGCAGGTGCTCACGATACAGGGGAATACCTATAAACAGCTTAAGGCAATGTGCCGGGACCAAGGCGTGACACTGAATGTGGTGTTGCAGTTTGCCTGGCATAAATTACTGCACAGCTACAGCGGGGATGAACAGACCATTGTGGGAACAACCGTATCAGGGCGGGATGTGCCGGTCGATGGTATCGAAGCCAGCGTTGGTCTGTATATCAATACGTTGCCATTGATGGTGCAGTGGGAAAACACACAGACAGTAGCCGATGTTTTACAGGCAATCCAGCATGACATTGCCGCACTCAACAGCCACAGTGCGGTGTCACTTGCCAGCCTGCAACCGGATGGCGCACGTTTATTCCACAGCCTGCTGGTTTTTGAAAACTATCCGGCACCTGTGGTGAGTGAAATCAGAGACGGAATTGAAAAAACACTGACATTCCGCAAAGCGATTGAAAAAACAGATTATCCGGTATTACTGATGGCTTATGAACATGGTGATAGTCTGATAGTGAAACTGAGTTACGGTGAAGACTGGCTGACGGACGAACAGGCACAGCGTTTACTCCGTCAGGTTAAGTGTATTTTATCCACGGTAGCGCGGGAACCCCACCAGCCCATCTCATCGGTAACGTTCCTCAGTGACACAGAACGCCATACTCTGCTGTATAGCTGGAACCAGACAGATATCCCGTACCCGCAAGACCGCACACTCCAGCAGCAGTTTGAAGCACAGGTTGTGGCGACACCGGATAATATTGCGCTGGTATTTGAGGGAGAAACCCTGACTTACCGTCAGCTCAACGAACGGGCAAACCAGCTGGCCTGTGCGATTCGCCAACATTATCAGCAGCAACATCATACGCCGATGCCCGTTGATACCCCCGTGGCTCTGTATCTGGATCGCAGTCTGGAAATGGTGATCAGTATGCTGGCGGTACTGAAAGCCGGCGGCGCTTATGTTCCTGTCTCTCCCTCTTATCCGGTAGAGCGGGTTCAGTTTATTTTAGAAGACACCCGTTCACCCTGCATAGTGACTCAGCAACAGTACCTGGCCCCATTGGCAGAATACACGCACGTGTTGGGGGAACAGCCCGCTCTGATAGCGGCAGATGATAAGGCCGTGACCGCTGGTCAGCCAGCAGAAAATCCGGCCTTAATCAACCAGCCGACCGATCTGGCTTATATCATCTACACGTCAGGCACCACCGGTCAGCCAAAAGGGGTGATGGTGGAACATAGCAGTGTTCAGAATCTGACTCAGTTTATTGCCAGAACACATTTACTGGCACCGCAGGTGAAAGCGCTGTTTTTCTCCAATTACGTGTTTGATGCTTCTGTTTTTGAAGTTTTCCCGGTGCTGATGTCCGGTGCCGCCTTGTATATTGCTCCCGCTGCGGTAACCGGAGACAGTGAGCAACTGCTGGCGTTTATTAATCAACATAAGATCACCAAAGCCTTTATTCCCACTGTCTTAATGAACCATTTTTCTGCCGAGTTATTCCGCTCAACCTTGCAGGTGATCCACACCGGTGGAGAGGCTCTTAATACTCTGGAGATCCCGCCGCATATCACGCTGTTTAACCAGTATGGTCCGACGGAAATTACCGTGTGTGCCAGCCAGAACCTGTTGCAGCACGGCGATCGGGCCATTGGGCAGGGGATCGATAACACCCGTCTGTATGTGCTGGATGAACAGGGCAATCTGTCCCCGATGGGTGCGCCGGGGGAACTGTATGTCGGTGGTGCCGGGGTGGCACGCGGGTATTTAAATCAGCCTGAACTCACCGCTGAGCGGTTTGTGGTCAACCCGTTTGCCACCGACGAAGACAGGGCACGGGGTTATACCCGGCTGTACAAAACCGGCGATCTGGTACGCTGGCGGCCGGATGGCAAACTGGACTATCTGGGACGCAATGATTATCAGGTCAAAATCCGGGGCTACCGTATTGAATTGGGAGAAATTGAAAGTGCGCTGGCGGCTCATCCGCGGGTAAAACAGGCGGTAGTGATTGATTGGGAGCAGGAAGGTCACAAAGTGCTGGCGGCCTATCTGGTGAGCGAGGGGAATATATCTGATGACGCTCTGACTGAACATCTCTCCGGTCGTCTGCCGGAGTACATGATACCGGCCCGCTTTATCCGCATTGAGTCAGTGCCGTTGACCCTGAATGGTAAGTTAGATCGCCGGGCATTACCGGAACCGGTCTGGGGCAACCGGGACAGTTACGTAGCACCGCGCAATGCACTGGAAACTCAGCTTTGTACTCTCTGGCAGGAGGTATTGGGACTGGCTAAGGTAGGCATTGAAGATAATTTCTTCCGTATCGGCGGCGACTCGATTGTCAGTATCAGGCTGGTTTCCCGATTGCGGAAAGCGGGTTTTACCGTTCAGGTCAAGTCGGTTTTTGAAGCGCCAACGGTGGCCCGTCTGGCACAGATATTGACACAGGAGCAACAGACAGTCAGCGTGGTGGCTGAACAGGGCAAATTAAGCGGGGAATTTGGCTTATTGCCTGTCCAGCAGGATTTCTTCAACCGCCAGTTACCGCAGCCACACCACTGGAACCAGGCGTTTATGATCCGCCTGCCCGGTACGATCAAGCACGGTGATATCGAAAAAGCGCTGAATCAACTGGCTGAACGACACGATATGTTGCGTGTCCACTTTGTTGAAACGGCAGCGGGTTACCGCCAGTGTTATCAGGCCGGTATGCCTTCATGGTTGCCTGCATTACGGCATTGTGATGTCAGTCAATGGGATGAAACGGCATTACATCAGCAACTGACTGAATGGCAGAGCCGCTTTGATTATTGTCACGGGCCTCTGTGGCAGGCAGCGCATCTGACCGGATATGCAGACGGGAGCGCCCGCTTATTCTTTGCGTTTCACCATCTGATCATTGATGCGGTGTCCTGGCGGATCATTGCAGAAGATATGCGTTTATTGCTACAGAGTGACGCACTACAGAGTAATACCTTGCCGGCAAAAACCAGCAGTTACCGGCAGTGGGTCAGCGCTGTGCATCGCTATGCCGAATGCCATCAGGATGAAATATCCTACTGGCAACAGGTCATGGCGGAGAGCAGGGCTTATCCTGTAGCGGGGGAACTCAGTCAGCATGAGGTGGCTATCTCTGAGGCACTGACCGAGACTTTATTGCGTGAGGCCAATGCCGGTTATCACACCGAAATTAATGACTTATTGTTGAGTGCCCTCACGCTGGCCTTGCAGGCGTGTTTTTCACGGCCGGACAACCTTATCTTGCTGGAAGGGCACGGGCGGGAACATATCGATAATACATTGGATGTTTCTGAAACCGTGGGCTGGTTTACAACCCTGTACCCTGTCCGGCTGGCAATGCAGGCCGATATTATCAAAACTATTATCCATACCAAAGAGATGCTCAGGGCTGTGCCGAATAAAGGGCTGGGTTACGGTGCTCTGCATCAGGCCGGGTATTTAGCGGGTAATCTGCCGGCGATCAGTTTTAACTACCTCGGTCAGTTAGGGGAAGAGGCGGGAGAACAGGACTGGTCACTCACCAGCGATGATTGTGGTGCTATGGCCGGCAGTCAGAATAGTAGTGATCTGTTGCTGAATATTAATGGCATGGTTCAGAGCGGGCGACTGCAATTCAGTGTGATATCGGGTTTACCACAACCTCAGACACAGACGTTTATCGCTGCGTTTGAACAGGCACTGCTGACGGTGATTAAAACCGCTCAGCAACAGGCACGAGCGGGGGGCATGAAGACCCTCAGCGATTACGGTATTAAAGGCGTTTCGATAGAGCGTTTACTCCATTTTCAGCAGAAATACCGGGTTGAGGCACTGTATCCTGCCACCAGTCTACAGCAGGGGTTTATTTATCATTATCTGGCTCAGCCGCAGGATGACGCCTACCGGGTCCAGTTATTGCTGGATTATCACACAAATGTAGACCTTGCCGCCTATCAGCAGGCCTGGTCACTGGCTTCCCTGCGTTTCCCTATTCTGCGAACCGCTTTTGACTGGGAAGGAGAACTCTTGCAGGTGGTGACCGCAGGCGCGAGTATTGGTGCAGCCAATTTTACTGTTCAGGATCTCAGCCGATTACCCGCAGAAGAGCGGGATGCAGCGATTGACGCTATTCAGCAGCATGACCGGACACAGCCGTTTGATTTAAGCCAGCCGGGGTTAATTCGTTTCACTATTATCAGGCAACATGACCAACTGGTGACGGTAATGATTACCCAACATCACTGTATTGCCGATGGCTGGAGTAACCCGGTTTTATTGCAGACTGTGCATGACTATTACAACCAACTGATACAAGGGCAGACACCCCGGATAGAGGCGGATAAGGCGTATCTGGCGACTCAGCAATATCACCTTGATCATCAACAAACCTCTGAGATGTATTGGGCTGAGCGCAAGGCTCAATTCCACAGGGCAAATGATCTTTCGGCACTGCTAGGCCGTAACGTAGATCTGAACCGGATAAAAGCGGTAGAGAAACCTGCCGAACAGGTACTCACGATACAGGGAAGTTCCTATAAACAGCTTACGACAATGTGCCGGGAACAAGGCGTGACGTTGAATGTGGTGTTGCAGTTTGCCTGGCATAAATTGCTGCACAGCTACAGCGGGGATGAACAGACCATTGTGGGAACAACCGTATCAGGGCGGGATGTGCCGGTCGATGGTATCGAAGCCAGCGTTGGTCTGTATATCAATACGTTGCCATTGATGGTGCAGTGGGAATCCACACACACAGTAGCCGATGTTTTACAGGCAATCCAGCATGACATTGCGGCGCTTAACAGCCACAGTGCGGTGTCACTTGCCAGTCTGCAACCGGATGGGGCACGTTTGTTCCACAGTTTGCTGATTTTTGAAAACTATCCGACACTTGTGGTGAGTGAAACCAGAGACGGAATTGAAAAAACACTGACATTCCGCAAAGCGATTGAAAAAACAGATTATCCGGTATTACTGATGGCTTATGAACACGGTGATAGTCTGATAGTGAAACTGAGTTACGGTGAAGACTGGCTGACGGACGAACAGGCACAGCGTTTGCTCCGTCAGGTTAAGTGTATTTTATCCACGGTAGCGCGGAAACCCCACCAGCCCATCTCATCGGTAACGTTCCTCAGTGACACAGAACGCCATACCCTGCTGTATAGCTGGAACCAGACAGATATCCCGTACCCGCAAGACCGCATACTCCAGCAGCAGTTTGAAGCACAGGTTGCAGCCACACCGGATAACATTGCGCTGGTATTTGAGGGAGAAACCCTGACTTACCGTCAGCTCAACGAACGGACAAACCAGCTGGCCTGTGCGATTCGCCAACATTACCAGCAGCAACATCATACGCCGGTGCCCGTTGATACCCCCGTGGCTCTGTATCTGGATCGCAGTCTGGAAATGGTGATCAGTATGCTGGCGGTGCTGAAAGCCGGCGGTGCTTATGTCCCTGTCTCTCCGCAATATCCTGCCGGGCGTGTCCGCTTTATTCTGACCGATACTCAGGCTCCGTGTGTAGTGACCCAACAGCGGCATTTGCCGGTATTAGAGACATACTGCGAGATAATGCCTGTTCAGCCCGCTCTGATAGCGGCAGATGATCAGGCTGTGACCGCTGGTCAGCCAGCAGAAAATCCGGTCTTAATCAGCCAGCCGACCGATCTGGCTTATATCATCTACACGTCAGGCACCACCGGTCAGCCAAAAGGGGTGATGGTGGAACACAGCAGTGTTCTGAATCTGACTCAGTTTATCGCCAGAACGCATTTACTGGCACCACAGGTGAAAGCGCTGTTTTTCTCCAATTACGTGTTTGATGCTTCTGTTTTTGAAGTTTTCCCGGTGCTGATGTCCGGTGCCACCCTGTATATTGCTCCTGCTGCGGTAACCGGAGACAGTGAACAACTGCTGGCATTTATTAATCAGCATAAAATCACTAAGGCTTTTATTCCCACTGCGCTGATGAACCATTTTTCTGAAGATCTGTTCCGCTCAACTTTACAGGTGATCCATACCGGTGGGGAGACTCTTAATATTCTGGAGATCCCGCCGCATATCACGTTGTTTAACCAGTATGGCCCGACGGAAATTACCGTGTGTGCCAGTCAGAATTTATTGCAGGGGGATGATTTGGCCATTGGCCGGGGAATTGATAACACCCGTCTGTATGTGCTGGATGAATGGGGCAATCTGTCGCCGATGGGTGCGCCGGGAGAATTGTATATCGGTGGTGCGGGTGTAGCACGCGGGTATTTAAACCAGCCTGAGCTGACTGCCGAGCGATTTGTGGAAAATCCATTTGCCACAGCCGAAGACAAGGTTCGGGGTTATACCCGGCTGTATAAAACCGGTGATTTGGTGCGCTGGCGGCCGGATGGCAAGCTGGACTATCTGGGACGCAATGATTATCAGGTCAAAATCCGGGGCTACCGTATTGAATTAGGGGAAATTGAAGCTGCATTGGCTGCGCATCCACAAGTAAAACAGGCGGTAGTGATTGACCGGGAGCAGGAAGGTCATAAAGTGCTGGCGGCCTATCTGGTTGCAGAGGAGGGACTCTCGGACGATAAACTGA
Organism: Xenorhabdus cabanillasii; assembly: GCF_003386665.1. Lineage (NCBI taxonomy): Bacteria > Pseudomonadati > Pseudomonadota > Gammaproteobacteria > Enterobacterales > Morganellaceae > Xenorhabdus > Xenorhabdus cabanillasii. The sequence continues at coordinate 2,609,850 of NZ_QTUB01000001.1, forward strand.
TCAGTCACTTATCTGGCTGCCTGCCGGAGTATATGGTGCCTGTCAGCTTTACTCGTATGGACTCTATTCCGTTAACCCTGAATAGTAAATTAGATCGTCGGGCACTACCGGAACCGGTCTGGAACAACCAACACAGTTATGTGGCACCACGCAATGCACTGGAAACCGAGCTTTGTGCCATCTGGCAGGAAGTTTTGGGGCTGGCGCAGGTGGGTATTAAAGATAATTTCTTCCGTATTGGTGGGGATTCTATCAGAGCGATTAAACTGACGGCGGCTATTCGCCACACGTTGGCAATGGATGTTTCACTGGCACAATTGTTTGAATTGAAAACGATTGCAGAATTATCCACACAGATTGGTCAGCAGACATACACAGTCATCCCTCATATCGAACTTGCCCGTTATCCCTTGTCCTTTGCCCAGGAGCGGATGCTGTTTATTGAACAGTTTGAACAGGGCGCTTATGCCTACCATATTCCTTATCTGGTGCAGTTGCATGAAGGAGTCAAATTGTCTCTGCTGGAAAGCGCAATTAACCGGGTGATTGAGCGTCATAATGTGTTGAAAACGGTATACCGCAGCGATGATGAGGGATATGGATATCAGCAAGTACTGGAAGATGATCTTCTGATTGAGTCACACTTCTGTACGAGTGTTGAGGCATTGTTGCATACAGTACATGCTGAATTGAGCACATCATTTAATCTGATGGCAGAACCGGGTTTGCGTCTGCGCCATTACCAGGTTGGTCACAGCCACTATCTTTTGTTCATGTGGCATCACATTGCCATTGATGGCTGGTCGGTAGATATCTTTATGCATGAGCTGGCAGAGGCTTACCATGCCCGGCTCGAAAACCGTGACAGCCGTCTGCCCGTATTGGAAATCACTTATGGTGATTACGCCCACTGGCAGCGAGAATATTTGCGGGGAGAAGTAGGAGAACGTCAACGGGCATACTGGCAGCAGGCACTGGCGGGGTATGAGCCGTTACTTTTGCCGACCGATCATCCCCGTCCGGTACAGGTAGATTATCAGGGACGAAATTTCGGCTTTACGTTAGGAAGTAAACTTACCGGCCAACTAAAGGCATTGGCAAAACAGCAGGAAACCACCCTATACACTGTTTTATTGAGTGGTTTTTATCTCATGCTGGCGAGGTTATCCGGGCAAAGCGATATTGTACTGGGGACACCGACCGATAACCGCCACCATGCCCAGACTCAATCCCTGATCGGGATGTTTGTTAATTCACTGGTTCTGCGGGCACAGGTGGAACAGACCGGCAGTGTGGAACGTCTGATTGAACACGTTCACGATGTGATTGCTCAGGCTAAGGCCCATCAGGATATACCATTCGAGCAGTTGGTTGATGCTCTTCAGGTTGAGCGGGATGCGTCCCGTCATCCTGTTTTTCAGGTGCTGTTCGGGCTGCAAGACGCCGGGAAAACACTACAAACAGCCACAGATTTGCCGTTTAGCCCAGTGCAGTTGGATGATTCTCTGTATAGTCCGGCTAAGTTTGATCTGAGCCTGTTTATTGCTGAGGATGCCTCCTGCCTGACAGGGGCGTTCAATTACGCTGTCAGCCTGTTTGATGAAACGACCATCGCCCGGATGGCGGCCGGTTATCAGCAGGTATTGACTGCTTTTGTGGCAGATCCACAGCAACCCTTGAGCCGCCTTGACGTGTTGTCGGCGCAGGAGCGTCATACCCTGTTGTCTGGCTGGAACCAGACGGACAGGCCCTGCCCGTCAGAGAATACCCTGTCACAACAATTTGAGGCGCAGGCAGCTGCCACACCGGATAATGCCGCCCTGGAATTTGCCGGAGAAACCCTGACCTACCGCCAGCTTAACGAACGGGCCAATCAGTTAGCTGCCGTGATCCGGGCACAGTATCAGCAACAGTGCCAGACCCCGATGCCGGCAGATACGCCGGTGGCGTTATATCTGGATCGCAGTCTGGCGATGATTATCGCTATTCTGGCGGTGTTAAAAGCCGGCGGGGCTTATGTCCCGCTTTCACCGGAATACCCGCCGGAGCGTACCCGCTTTATTCTGACTGACACACAGACTCCGTGTGTGGTGACTCAGCGCCACCATCTGCCCGCCCTGACCGCCTGCACACAGGCACTGACGGCGGCCCCCGTTCTGATTGCCGCCGACGATCCGGCAGTAACCGCCGGTTATCCTGCCGGCAATCTCCCGCCGGTCAGCAGGGCCACCGATTTGGCCTATATCATTTACACGTCAGGCACCACCGGGCAGCCGAAAGGGGTGGCACTGACTCACCGCAGTGTGATGAACCGTCTGGGCTGGATGTTGTCGCGCTACCCTTTCCGGCCCGCCGATAAAATACTGCAAAAAAACCCCGTACACCTTTGATGTGTCAGTGTGGGAATTGCTGGCGGCGAACTGGACAGGGGCATGTATTGTGATTGCTCCGCCGGAGGTACATAAACAGCCGGTGGAGTTGCAGCAACTGATCCGGCAAAGTGGCGTGACTGTGTTGCATTTTATCCCGTCCATGTTAGGGGCATTCTGCCAGACCCTGGAGGCAATGCATCAGCAGTTACCGGCCGGAGTACGTTATGTTTTCTGTAGCGGGGAAGCGCTGACGGCGTCGCAGGTCAGGGCATTTAACCGGATCCAGACGGGCAACAGTGCCCTTATCAACCTCTATGGGCCGACAGAAGCGGCGATTGAAGTCGCCTGTTATGAGACGGACACGGCGTGTCACGGTAATGTGCCGATTGGGCGGGCGATTGATAATGTGCGGCTCTATGTGCTGGACAAATACGGTAATCCTTCCCCGACAGGGGCACCGGGTGAGCTGTACATTGGCGGTGTTTGTCTGGCGCGCGGTTACTGGAACCAGCCGGCCCTGACGGCAGAGAGTTTTGTGCCGAACCCGTTTGCGACAGCGGAAGATGTCGCATTGGGCTATACCCGGCTGTATAAAACCGGGGATTTGGTGCGCTGGCGGCCGGACGGTAATCTGGATTATCTGGGACGCAATGATTTTCAGGTGAAAATTCGTGGTTACCGGATTGAACCGGGGGAGGTTGAAAGTGCGCTGGCGACTCACCCGCAGGTGAAACAGGCGGTGGTGATCGACCGGGAACACGAGGGGGAGCGCGTGCTGGTGGCCTATCTGGTCACGGAGGGCGGGGAGGGGGATGATACCGTGTCGGATGACAGCCTGATTGGGCATCTGTCAGCTCGCCTGCCGGAGTATATGGTGCCGGCCAGTTTTACCCGCATTGAGTCCGTGCCGCTGACGCTGAATGGCAAACTGGATCGCCGGGCTTTACCGGCGCCGGTCTGGGTGAGCCGTGAACAGTATGTGGCGCCGCGTACGGCACTGGAAACCCGGTTATGTATGATCTGGCAGTCGGTATTGGGGCTGACGCGGGTGGGGATTGAAGATAACTTTTTCCGTATCGGGGGGAATTCCCTGCTGGCGATTAAGCTGGCCGCCGCTGTTCATCGTGAAATGGAGATTGAGATCCCATTGCATATATTGTTCAGCTACCGGTCTGTGTCTTTGTTAGCAGGATGGCTGGAGGATGGGCATGCTAAATGTGAACTTCTGCATCAGTTAACGCCAAAATCGACAGCAACAGATAAATTGTTTATGGTTCATGCAGCTAATTGTAGTAGTGAGGTATATACTTCGCTGGCTAATGAATTAGCTGATGTATATAACTGTATAGGCATCAATAATTATAATTTGCTTACGGAATATCACATTAGTTCATTAGAAAAAATAGCCCAAATCTATTTAGAATTGATTTTAACTGAAACTTCTATTGATAAGCCTGTCAGGATATTAGGCTGGTCATTAGGAGGACAATTAGCGATGGAAATTGCATTTCAACTTGAACAGAGTGGAGCAAAAGATATCGAGGTATTTTTGTTAGATACAATAATAAATACTGATGAGTTAAAAAGATTAAAAAATCAAATGGATATGTCATATGTTGTTAAGGGTGTTACAAAAAAACTACAGCAAATGGGTGCCGAAGATTCTTATATAAATAAAGTATTGGAAGCCATTCCTTTTGAAAATAAAATTATTAATTGTGACTTAAGTGGTAAATTAACCTATACAAAAATCATTTTATTTAAAGCAGGAAAAACGGATCAAAGTTACAAAGGAGAAATTGGGGTACTGGTAAATCAGTTAGTAGCCAAGATGCCGGATAATAATATTTCTGCCTGGGTTACTGAACCTTTAATGATTAAATTAATTGAACATTGTTCTCACTCGGATATCATTGAAGCTACTTCGATTATTAAAGATGAAATCATTAATAAAAATTCAGTTAAGGAAGGTGTATCAATATTTACTGAATAAGTTTCAACTAACTGTGTAACTACAAATATTAAATGATCCTCCGGAAGCAACGGTAATCTGCTTCTGGGGGAATAATTTTTTAATACACCTGATCAAAAAACATCATCTCAATAACTGAATAATTATCGAGCAAAAAAAGCTGTCTTTTCGTCCGTGCTAAATTTATACCTCTTTTTATTTAGTTTTTATGCATAAACATTGCATAAATTGAAGAAAAAATCGTTTTTATAAATTGTGAAAAACATCATAAAGTAAATTTGTTGTGATTTTATTGTGTTGACTTTGTTAAAAAATCAGGGTAATGATTCGATCAATTGTTAACCAAAAGAGGCAATGAAAGGTATTGGAAGATTAATTTGAAAATTAAATGAAAGATTGATCGAATGAATGAATTTAATTGGAAATCAATAGAAATAATTAATAGAAAATATGATTTTATCTATTAATTTGAAGAAATATTCTATTAAATATGGATTCATTATCGTCTTTCTTGTTCATTTTTTCGAGGTAAAACAAATGTCGAAAACGATTCAGAGAAGTTGGTTTGATCAGTATATGATTCCTTGTTTCTCACCGGCTCCCTTTATTCCGGTCAGAGCTGAAGGTTCCAGAGTGTGGGATCAGGATGGAAAAGGATACATTGATTTTGCCGGAGGGATTGCTGTTAACGTATTGGGACATGCCAATAATGAATTAAAAGAAGCGTTAAGTGTTCAAATGGAAAACCTCTGGCATATTGGTAATGGATATACAAATGAACCTGTTCTAAAGCTGGCACAAGAGCTGGTTGAAAGTACCTTTGCTGATAAGGTTTTTTTCTGTAACTCTGGTGCTGAAGCGAATGAGGCAGCACTGAAAATTGCCAGAAAATATGCCTTGGATAAATATGGCAGCCATAAAAACGAAATTATCTCATTTGAAAACTCTTTTCACGGCAGAACATTATTTACAGTGACAGTCGGGGGGCAACCCAAATACTCACAAGATTTCGCTCCGCTTCCACAACAAATTACCCACCTCCCTTATAACGATATTGAAACGATCAAAGCACATATTTCTGAAAAAACCTGTGCGGTTATTGTTGAACCCATTATTGGTGAAGGGGGAATTATCCCCGCTGATCAGGCATTTCTGAAGGCTTTAAGGGAACTGTGTGATCAACATCAGGCCCTGCTGATTTTTGACGAAATACAGACAGGGATTGGTCGCACGGGCTATCTGTATGCTTACGAAGAAACAGGTGTTGAGCCAGATATATTAACCAGTGCAAAAGGGCTGGGAGGTGGTTTCCCTATCGGGGCTATGCTGGTTAAACAACATATTGCAGAGGTTTTCCAGCCGGGTTCACACGGTACAACATTCGGGGGTAATCCGCTGGCAGCCGCAGTTGCTCATAAGGTATTGAGCATCGTCAATCAGCGGGAATTTCTGGCAGGTGTACAGGCGCGCCACCATGAATTTATCCGGCAGATGTCCACTTTGAACCAACGTTACCCGTTGTTCAGTGAAATCCGTGGCAAGGGGTTACTACTGGGGGCAGAGCTGGAGAAAAAATATCAGGGCAAGGCTAAGACTCTGATCAATATCGCGGCGGAAGAAGGGTTAATTGCCCTGATTGCCGGGCCAGATGTGCTGCGTTTTGCTCCGGCATTGAATATTGAACAACAGGATATCAACGAAGGCTTTGCCCGACTTGAAAACGTCCTCAAGCGATTTGTTCAGGAATAAAAGCAGTTTTGAGGTGATACCATGATGCTATTCAGATCCGTTCAACATAAGGATTTGGGGGATATTCTCAATCTCTCATCTTGTGCTGGAGTTGGTTTAACATCGTTGCCAAACAATCAGGAATACTTGGCGTCCCGGATTTCACGCAGTATTGATTCATTTAATGATGCCCGCGGACGCTCACAGCAGGGATTCTTGTTTACTCTGGAAGACACGGAAAAGCATCGTGTTATTGGGGTGAGTGCACTGGAAGTTGCTGTTGGGTTAGAGGAGCCTTTCTATAATTACCGGGTACAGAAATCTGTGCGCTCATCCCGTGAATTAGGTGTTTACAACTCTTTTGAAACACTGATTGTTGGTCAGGATTATACCGGGTGCAGTGAATTGTGTACCTTGTTCCTTGATCCTGCTTATCATGGGGGACGCAATGGTGTTTTCCTTTCCAGAAGCCGGTTCTTATTTATTTCGGCCTTTCGTCATCTTTTCCCGAAATCTATTTTCGCGGAAATGCGCGGAGTGGTAAATAAACAGGGAGAATCGCCATTCTGGAATGCGCTTGGACAACACTTTTTCAACGTCCCTTTTGCACAGGCGGATTATTTAACAGGCATTGGTGCGAAAACATTTATTGCTGAATTAATGCCGTTCCATCCGATTTATGTCCCTCTGTTGCCCGAAGAGGCACAACGGGCTATCGGGCAGGTACATGAGAATACTGTGCCAGCCCGTATCATTTTAGAGAAAGAAGGTTTTACCTATCACGATTTGGTCGATATTTTTGACGCCGGTGCCATCTTACAGGCTGATATTGATGGTGTACGGGCGGTAAAAGCAAGCCGGCTTGTGTCTGTACAAAGATGTGAAAATGTTTCCAGGCAGTGCAACGGCAGACTATATATTGTTTCTAACCTACATTTTCAGGATTTTAAAGCATTGCTACTGAATATCCCTGATCCGGCTGACATTTATGGACTAAATAGTAATGAACTGAGGTTGACTTCCGCAGAAATGGATGCACTTCAGGTAGAGGAAGGGGAGTCAGTACGCTGTGTTGCACTTTTTTCTGAGGAAACTTCACAATGAATTATCAGGCAAATTACATTGATGGTAATTGGGTTGCAGGGCAAGGGGTATTGATTGTCAAACATTCACCCGTTGATCAGAAAGTTTTATGGCAAGCACATAGTGCTTCTGTTAATCAAGTGGATGAAGCTTGCCAGGCAGCCCGCAGAGTGTTTCCGGCATGGGCAAAACTGGCAGTTGAAAAGCGTATTGCTATTGTTCAGACGTTTGCTGATTTATTAGCACAGGAAAAAGAAACAATTGCCCGTGTGATCAGTGAAGAAACCAGCAAACCGTTGTGGGAAACCCGGACAGAAGTTCAATCCATGATGGGTAAAGTTGCTATTTCCATTGAAGCATGGCAGCAACGGACAGGTTATTCTGAAACCATTATGCCGGATGGCAAAGCCATATTGCAGCATCGTCCTCATGGTGTAATGGCTGTTTTCGGCCCTTATAATTTTCCGGGACATTTACCGAACGGCCATATCGTTCCTGCATTAATTGCCGGTAACACATTAGTATTTAAACCAAGTGAACTGACCCCCATAACAGCCGAAAAGACCATGGCCTTATGGATCAGGGCGGGTTTGCCTGCGGGAGTGCTGAATCTCGTTCAGGGAGGTAAAGATACTGGCGGTGCCTTACTGGATAACCGCGAGATTGATGGTGTGTTATTTACGGGCAGTGCAACAACCGGTTTTCATTTCCACCGTTTACTGGCCGGACAACCGGAAAAAATGCTGGCGTTGGAGATGGGGGGCAACAATGCCTTGATCGTAGATGATTATGAGGATCTGGATGCAGCAGTGTATACCATCATTCAATCCGCATTTATTTCCGCTGGGCAACGCTGTACCTGTGCCCGCAGATTGCTGGTAAGACGCGGAGAGAAGGGAGATGCATTGATCCAGCGGTTGGTCGAAGCAACGCGTCAGATAGTTCCATCCCGTTGGGATGCCGATCCTCAACCTTTCATGGGTGGAGTGATCTCTTTGACTGCGGCAGAAAGCTTACTGGATGCTCAATCCCGATTATTAGCATTAGGAGGCAACGCGCTGCTCACGTTAACACAGCCCGATCCTCACTCTACATTTATGACCCCTGGTATTATTGAGTTGACGGGTGTCGGTCAGGTTCCGGATGAAGAATATTTCGGCCCTCTGTTGACTCTGCAACGCTACGGCGATTTTGATGAAGCTATCTCTATTGCTAATGACACCCGGTTTGGTCTGGCATCGGGACTGATATCACCTGATGAGAGTCTTTTTCAGCGTTTGTCAGAGGAAGCAAGAGCCGGAATTGTGAACTGGAATAAACCATTGACCGGCGCCTCCAGCAAAGCACCTTTTGGCGGGATTGGCGCATCAGGTAATCATCGCCCCAGCGCTTACTATGCCGCAGATTATTGTGCCTGGCCAATGGCAACTCTGGCGACAGACAAATTAACTTTGCCTGATACCCCTGTACCGGGGCTTGATTTTTTCCGCTCTTAATTTTTCTGATCAACATTATTTTCAATAAACAGCAGGAAGAACCGAGGTCATTATGTCGGGAATTGAAGCAAACTTTGATGGTTTGGTGGGCATGACGCATCATTATGCCGGGTTGTCGATGGGTAATGAAGCCTCAATGAATCATCGTGGACAAGAATCTAACCCCCGTAGAGCGGCACTTCAGGGGTTACTAAAAATGAAAGCATTGTCTGATATGGGATTGGTACAGGGGGTTTTGCCCCCGCAACAACGTCCTAATCTCCCCGCTCTGCGGCAACTTGGATTTACTGGTAGTGATGAGCAGGTGCTGAGCAAAGCTGTACGTTATTCACCGTTACTGTTGTCCAATCTCAGCTCAGCTTCTGCCATGTGGACAGCTAATGCAGCAACAGTTTCACCTTCTGCTGATAGTAGGGATCGGCGGGTTCACTTTACGGTAGCAAATTTAAATAACAAGCTGCACCGCTCACTGGAAAGTGTCACAACATCCCTGGCATTAAAAGCGGTCTTTTCTGATCAGCGCTATTTTGTTCATCATGATCCGTTACCCCAACATGCTGATTGGGGAGATGAAGGTGCAGCAAATCATAATCGTTTTTGTGGTGAATATGATGAAGCGGGAGTGCAGCTATTTGTTTATGGGCGTAGTGCCTTTCAGAATGGGATAACACCAGAACATTATCCTGCGCGGCAGACATTGGAAGCAAGTCAGGCCATCGCACGATTACACCAGCTTGAGGAGACACAAACTGTCTTTGCTCAGCAGAATCCCATTGCCATTGACAGCGGAGTCTTCCATAACGATGTGATTGCTGTCAGTAACCGGAATGTTTTTTTCTACCATGAACAGGCATTTTTAAATCAGCAGTCTGTATTGGCTGAACTTGAGGAAAAACTGGCACATCTGGGGCAAAAGTTGATCACAATTGAAGTACCGGCATTGCAAGTGACCATTCAGGATGCGGTAAGATCTTATCTTTTCAACAGTCAGCTCTTGAGCCAGCCTGATGGCAGTATGATGCTGATTTTGCCGGAAGAGTGCCGGCAAAATGCTAATGTCTCAGCGTATCTACAGTCTCTGGTTGCGTCAGGGAATTCACCCATCAGTAAACTCCATTTTTTTGATTTGCGCGAAAGTATGCGTAACGGTGGCGGGCCGGCTTGTCTGCGGCTTCGGGTTGCCATGAAAGAGAAAGAGCTGGCAGCAGTCAATCCGGCTGTACTGATGACCCCAGAGCTGTACCTGCGTTTAACGGACTGGGTTGGACGCCATTATCGTGATTCTTTGTATGCCGATGATCTGGCCGATCCACAATTGTTAACAGAAGTCTATTTTGCTCTGGATGAATTAACTCAGATCCTTGATATCGGCTCTGTCTATGAATTTCAGCGTTAATCAGGAGATCAAATGGATTTACTTTCTCTATTGCTTGAAAAGAAGCTGCGTGAAAAAAATCTTAAGAACACGCTCAGATTCCCGCCCTCATTAACAGCTACATGGTTGGCAGAAGGTGTATTACAGCTAATTCCACAAGAGAAGAAAAACGATACATTGATTATTTCCGCAGGGATACATGGTAATGAAACGGTTCCTGTGGAGATTCTGCTCCAATTATTATCACAACTGGCGCAGGGAACTTTATCATTGCAGCATAACCTATTGCTGATTTTTGGTAATGTGCCCGCCATGCGTGAAAATAAGCGTTATATCCACAATGATCTCAATCGCATGTTTGGTGGACGGTATCAGAATTTCTCTGCCGGGATTGAATCAGAGCGGGCGGCAGAACTGGAATCTGTGATACAGCGATTCTTTCAGGAGCCGGTGGTTATGGCATCAGCACGAGGCTGGCACCTTGATCTGCATACCGCTATTCGTGGCTCCTGTCATGAACAATTTGCTTTATTACCTTTCCAACAGCGTGAGTATGCGGCTGATTTATTACAATGGCTGGAGGGAAGCGATATTGATGCACTGGTTTTCCATAAAAGTGAAGGTGGTACATTCAGTCAATTTACCAGCCAATATTTCAACATGGATAGTTGTACGATGGAAATTGGCAAAGTGTATCCCTTCGGACAGAATGATTTGACTAAATTCAGAAATATCACGATGGCATTACATGATCTGGTAGCGGGCTCGTTCTCTGTTAAACGGGAAAAACCGACAATCAAACGTTACCGCGTTATCGATTCAATTATCAAACAAGACAGTAGCTTTCAGCTTCATATTTCAGAAGATACAAAAAACTTCACTGCACTGCCGGATGGTTTTGAAATCGCCAGCCAGGAAAATCAATCCTGGAAAATTATTTCCCCGGCAAACTTTATTTTATTCCCCAACGCCAATGTTGCCATTGGTCTGAGAGCAGGTCTGTTATTGGAGCAAATAACGTAATTGATTTATGTAAATTCATAATAAAAAGAAAACCGTGGAGGTTATTGATGACGAATACGGTAAAAACACCTGTAGAGCAACCCACAGGCGCACAGAAGCTTCACCGTGGATTAGAAAAACGTCATGTCCAGTTAATTGCCATTGGTGGAGCTATCGGGACAGGGCTATTCATGGGAACAGGGAAAACTATAGCTGTATCAGGCAATTCTATTATTCTGACTTACCTGTTGATCGGTTTTTTTGCCTTTATGGTTATGCGAGCAATGGGAGAACTATTGCTCACTAAGCTGGATTACCGCACGTTCGCTGATTTTGTTGCTGATTATTTAGGGGAAAAAGCCAGTTATTTTCTGGGATGGACATATTGGATGAGTTGGGTAGTGAGTTGTATTGCTGATGTTGTGGTATCTGTTCGTCACCTGACTGAGCCAGAAGTATTCTTGCTCAATGGTGTAATCGGGTTTCTGGCTGGTTTTCAAATTGCTATCTTCTCTTTTACTGGCCCGTAAGAAACGGCCTGATTTACATCAGGTTTCTGCATATAAAATGCCAATGGGTATTCCGATGACGTGGTGTACCCTGATATTTTTTGCTTTCACAGTAGTGATTATGATCTTTGATTATGATACGCGTATAGCATTGTATGGCACACCTGTCTGGTTTGTGATATTGGAAGTTTTATGGCGTATGCGGAAAAAACAGCAGCAGAAAATGAGTATAAAGATGATTAATTAACAGAATTTGAATATTAGAAAATAAATAACTGTCAGTTAATTTTCAATCTATTACTGTTATTAAAAATTATTCCTGATGATTAATAAAATATTAATTTTATTGGATTAAAATAAATATTTTATAAATGCCATTATAGGTAGGTGACAGAGAAATATTAATCATTAGTTAGTCGTGGTTTCACATAATAAGTTCTGGAACTTTTCATAAATACAATATTTTCATGAATATAATCAAAGTGATTAGTATTCAATCCCGGCTTTTAGCCGGGATTGTAGAAGACAAGCTCACGCAAAAATTATGCGTTTTCTTGCTGAGTTGCCTGAATAGCAGTCAGTGCAACGGTATAAACGATGTCATCAACCAGTGCGCCACGGGACAGGTCGTTAACAGGTTTACGCATACCTTGCAACATTGGCCCGATAGAAACCAGATCCGCAGAGCGCTGTACCGCTTTATAAGTGGTGTTACCGGTGTTCAGATCCGGGAAGATGAACACGGTAGCCTGACCAGCAACCGGAGAGTTTGGTGCTTTGGATTTTGCTACGTCTGCCATGATAGCTGCATCATACTGCAATGGGCCGTCGATGATCAGATCCGGGCGTTTTTCTTGTGCCAGGCGGGTTGCTTCGCGAACTTTCTCTACATCGCTGCCGGCACCAGAATTGCCAGTGGAGTAGGAGATCATGGCAACACGAGGCTCGATACCAAATGCTTTTGCAGAATCTGCGGACTGAATCGCGATTTCAGACAGTTGCTCAGCGGTTGGATCTGGGTTGATTGCACAGTCACCGTAAACCAGCACTTGTTCTGGCAACAACATGAAGAATACAGAAGAGACCAGAGAGCTGTTTGGTGCAGTTTTAATTAATTGCAATGGTGGACGGATAGTGTTTGCCGTTGTGTGAACAGCCCCGGAAACCAGACCATCAACTTCGCCTTGTTCCAGCATCATTGTGCCCAGAACAACGTTGTCTTCCAGTTGTTCACGGGCAACAACTTCGGTCATGCCTTTGTTTTTACGTAGTTCAACCAGACGTGGAACATAGCGTTCACGTGCAGAAGCCGGATTAATGATTTCAATGCCGGCACCCAGTTCAATACCCTGAGCAGCTGCCACACGGCGGATTTCTTCTGGATCACCGAGCAGGATACATTCAGCGATACCGCGCTCAGCACAAATAGACGCCGCTTTAACAGTACGTGGTTCATCACCTTCCGGCAGAACGATACGTTTGCCAGCCTGACGTGCCAGTTCGGTCAACTGGTAACGGAATGCTGGTGGCGACAGGCGATTCGGACGCTCAGAAGCGGCTGCCAGGGAATCAATCCACTCGTTGCTGATGTGCTGTGCAACGTAGTTTTGCAGTTTTTCGATACGCTCGTGGTCATCCGCAGGAACTTCCAGACTGAAACTTTGCAGGTTCAGGGAAGTCTGCCAGGTATTGGTTTTCACGGTGAATACAGGCAGACCGGTGCTGAATGCACGTTCACACAGTTCACGGATGGAGTCATCAATCTTATAACCACCAGTCAGCAGAACCGCACCAACTTCAACGCCGTTCATGGCTGCCAGACAAGCAGTGATCAGAACATCAGGACGGTCTGCTGATGTCACCAGCAGAGAGCCAGGACGGAAGTATTCCAGCATATTTGGAATGCTGCGGGCACAGAAAGTCACAGATTTGATACGACGGGTCTGGATAGCACCTTCATTGATAATGTCTGCTTTCAGGTGTTTTGCCATGTCAATCGCACGGGTAGCGATCAGATCAAAATTCCATGGAATGCAGCCGAGAATTGGCAATGGGCTGTTTTTGAATACAGTTTTCGGATCAATATTAGCAACAGTGGCTTTTGTTGCTTCATCGAAGATTTCGGACAGGTCAGGACGAGTACGGCCTTGCTCATCAACCGGGGCATTCAGTTTGTTGACAATGACACCGATAATATTCTTGTTCTTGCTTCCACCGTATTCTGCACGGCTCAGTTCAATCTGTTCTTTTAATTGTTCCGGGGAGTGAGTACCCAGAGCAGTAACGAATACAATTTCAGCATTCAGTGTCTTGGCGATTTCATAGTTCAGAGACTGCGCAAATGGATGCTTACGAGTCGGAACCAAACCTTCGATCAGAACCACTTCTGCGTCTTTCGTGTTAGCGTGGTAACGAGCCACGATCTCTTCCATCAGCACATCTTTTTTATTGGTGGTCAGAAGAGATTCCACATAAGCCATTTCCAATGGCTCAGCAGCGTGAATGCTGGAGTGAGAACGGATAATTGTTGTGGTTCTGTCTTGGGAACTGCTGCTGCGTTGTTGCGCGATAGGTTTAAAAACATTCAGGCGAACGCCTTTCTGCTCCATGGAGCGGATTACACCCAGGCTGACACTGCTTAAACCAACACTGGTGCCAGTAGGGATCAACATAATTGTACGGGACACGGAAACCTCTTTAACGGTTGCTCGTTAGTCAATTAACATGATTTAAATGCGATAAACAACCGCCAGCAATGTCGGCGGTTATAAGAAGTCATATTACTTATGCAGTCAGGCGCGCTGAATCCTGAGCGATCACTAATTCTTCATTGGTTGGGATCACCAGAGCAGGACGGCTGTTGTCAGTTGTGATCACGCCATCTTTACCGAAACGAGCAGCAAGGTTACGCTCGTGATCGTATTCAAAACCTAGCAGAGCAACTTTTTTCAGAGTCAGCTCACGAACCAGAGCAGAGTTTTCACCGATGCCGCCAGTGAAGATGACTGCATCCAGACGACCTTCCATCAATGCACTGTAAGCGCCGATATATTTCGCCAGACGGTGGCAGTAAACATCCATTGCACGTTTTGCATCTGCTTTGGTTTCGTAGTTATCTTCTACATAACGGCAGTCGCTCGTCACTTCAGTCAGCCCCAGGAAACCGGATTCTTTGGTCAGCAGAGTATTGATCTGGTCAATGCTCATGCCCATTGCATCATGCAGGTGGAATACGATAGCTGGGTCGATGTCACCGCTGCGAGTACCCATAACCAGACCTTCCAGTGGAGTCAGGCCCATAGAAGTATCAACACATTTACCATTGACTATAGCAGAAACAGAGCCACCATTACCCAAGTGGCAGGTGATAACGTTCAGTTCTTCAACTGACTTGTTCAGTATCTTAGCTGCTTCACGGGAAACATAGAAATGGCTAGTACCGTGTGCACCGTAACGGCGGATGCCCTGCTCTTTGTACAGATTATATGGCAGTGCATACAGATACGCTTCTTCAGGCATAGACTGGTGGAATGCGGTATCAAATACAGCAATGTTTTTCTCAACCAGATGAGGGAAGGCTTTTTTCGCTTCTGCGATACCGATCAGGTGTGCAGGGTTGTGCAGTGGTGCGAATGGGATCGCCGCTTCAATACCTTTGATAACTTCGTCAGTAATAATCACAGAAGAAGTGAATTTTTCACCGCCGTGAACGATACGGTGACCGATGGCTGAAATTTGCTCAGAAAGTTCTGGCTTTTCAGACAAAATCGTATTAACAATGAAGTTCAGAGCTTCACTGTGTGCTGCGCCGGCACCTAAAGCAGCTTCGTGTTTCGCGCCATCTATTTTCCATTTAATACGAGCTTCTGGCAGACCGAAACATTCAGCCAAACCAGAGAGATATTCTTCACCATTGGCAGGATCGATGATAGCGAATTTCAGAGAGGAGCTACCGCAATTAAGAACCAGTACCAGCTTACTTGACATGGAATTACCTATTATCTTGTTGTGATCTAATCTTAAAGAAGAAAAGTGTTAAAAAAATGAAGCAATTTATTAACAAACGAACCAAAATGTTGCGAAAACAGGCGGTCTTTCTGTTTTGTTGCTGCAACAACACAAAAGTCTGTGTAGGATACCGTTTGCCAGCAATAAAGACAAAATATACTTAATACTACAAAAAAGATTTTATCTTTTGTAGGGATTTTTTAAAAACTATGCTTTTAATTGATTGAGGTCATGATGAATATGACGCCACCTGTCAACCAGGGTTGGTTTAAAAGAGTCCAATTAGGGCAACAATATCTGAAAATATGGCCACTGGAAAAACAGCTTGCTCCTGTGTTTCCGGAAAACCGCGTTATTAAAGCGACTCGCTTTGGCATTCGCTTTATGCCGCCATTGGCGATCTTTACCTTAACCTGGCAAATCGCCTTGGGTGGGCAGTTAGGGCCATCTGTTGCGACAGCACTGTTTGCCTGTAGTCTGCCGTTGCAGGGGTTATGGTGGCTGGGAAAACGGGCAGCAACACCTTTGCCTGAAAGTCTGCTGAAATGGTTTTACGAAATTCGTGAGAAATTTGCTGAAGCCGGGATCGCAATGATGCCAGTAGAGAACATGCCAACTTACTTATCACTGGCTGAATTGCTGAAACGGGCGTTCAAACAGTTGGATAACTCTTTCCTTGATGATATTTAAACCGTCAGAGTCCATTCTGACGGTTTTTAAATCAGTTGACTGATAAATTCCCCATTCAGAACTTTTTACGTTATCTTGCCTATGTAGATTTTCATTCAGGTTCTTTGCTTTTGCTTAATATCACCTGAATATTGTTGAAATATACCAGATGATTAACAGATGACTGCATTTGAAGGAGTTGGACTTTGGTGCTGAAATGTAGAGGTTTTTTATTTGATTTGGATGGTACGCTGATTGATTCATTGCCTGCGGTTGAGCGGGCATGGATTAAGTTCGCTGATAAAATGGGTATCAACCGTGATGAAGTTCTGAACTATGTTCACGGTACTCCGGCGATATTATCATTACGCCATTTTATGCCTGGTGCCACGGAAGAAGAGATTGACAGTACTTTCAAGTGGATTGAAAAACTCGAAACGGAAGATACGGAAGGTATTGCCGCTTTACCCGGTGCCATTGCCCTGATTGATAAACTGAATGCACTGGATATTCCGTGGGCAATTGTGACATCGGGGACTGTCCCTCTTGCTTCTGCCCGCCATAAAGTGGCGGAGTTACCAGAACCGGCTCATTGGGTAACGGCTGAATCTGTCGAGAACGGCAAACCAAATCCTGAACCTTATTTGTTGGGCGCGCAAAAATTGGGATTGTTGCCGGAAGAGTGTGTGGTTTTTGAAGATGCAGCGGTGGGAGTTCATGCCGGGCTGGATGCAGGTTGTCAGGTCGTTGTCGTCCATGACTCACCGGATATTCCACGCAGAGATGAGATTCAGATGACTATCACGAATCTGGAAGATATCGAAATTGTTAAATCTGGTGGCGATGTAACGATTTATGCTATGAATCAGGACGTTTGTTGATCCACACCGAAGATTTTTTCTGACAAAACTGGTCTACTTACTCTATTCATACCTATGGCAATAGGTTTTTGTTGATAATACCCGGCCTGCCTGTTGGCAGGCCGGCTTTTCTGATAGAGGCCGTATTGAATAGCGAACTGTTGTGGGTATTGACCCTGTTATTGATAGCCATTGTTCTTTTCACGACTAATAAAGTCAGAATGGATGTAGTGGCTTTACTGGTGATTATTGCTTTTGTCCTGAGTGGTACGCTCTCTTTAAATGAAGCTACAATCGGTTTCAGCGATCCCAATGTCTTGTTAATTGCAGCGCTGTTTGTTATCGGCGAAGGGCTGGTGAGGACAGGTGTTGCTTATCAGATGGGAGATTGGCTGGTCCGGGTCGCAGGTAACAGCGAAACCAGAATGCTGGCTTTGTTGATGTTGTCAGTTGCCGGACTAGGAGCTTTTATGAGCTCCACAGGGGTTGTTGCTATTTTCATCCCTGTCGTTTTGAGTGTGGCGGCCAGAATGCAGATTTCACCGGGGCGGTTAATGATGCCACTAGGGTTCGCCGGCCTGATCAGTGGCATGATGACACTGGTTGCGACTCCTCCCAATATGGTGGTGAATAGTGAGTTAGTACGTGAAGGGTTACACAGCTTTGGTTTTTTCTCCATTACACCTATCGGTATTTTGGTTTTGCTGGCGGGGATCGTATACATGCTGATTGTCCGCCGTTGGTTAGGAAGCAAAACTCCCCAGAAAACTGATGAGCGTTACCATCGCTCATTTCGTGATCTCATCCGTGACTATAAATTATCCGGGCGTGCCCGTCGTCTTGCTATCCGGCAACATTCGCCATTGATTGGTCATTCTCTGGATGAGCTGGGATTGCGTGCGCGTTATGGGGCTAATGTTATCGGTATTGAGCGTTGGCGGAAATTCCGTCGTGTGATGGTTGCTGCAACCGGAGAAACGGAATTTCGGCAACAGGATGTTCTGCTAGTGGATATGTCCGACAGTGATGTGGATTTGCGGCAATTCTGTAGCGAACAACAGTTAGAACCTATGATATTACGCGGGGAATATTTCTCTGATCAATCCCGTGATGTCGGCATGGCAGAAATATCTGTGATCCCTGAATCGGATTTGTTGGGACAATCGTTGCGCAGTATGAAATTCCGTACGCGCTACGGGCTTAACGTAGTAGGCATCCGACGCAGTGGTAAGGCATTGGTCGGTAAGTTGGTTGATGAACCTCTGCTGCCTGGTGATACGTTGCTGGTCATCGGTGACTGGAAGTTAGTGCGGGAACTAAAAACCAAAGCGCCTGATTTTATTGTGCTGAACTTGCCCGTTGAAGTGGAAAGCGCGGCACCGGCAGCATCTCAGGCACCTCATGCGTTGTTTTGCCTTGTTTTAATGGTGGCAATGATGTTGACCAATGAAATTCCCAATTTTATTGCCGCCTTGATTGCCTGCCTGTTAATGGGAAAATTTCGTTGCATTGATATGGAAAGTGCTTATCGTGCCATCCATTGGCCAAGTCTCATTCTGATTGTTGGTATGATGCCATTTGCATTGGCATTACAAAAAACCGGTGGAATTGATTTGATTGTTCGTGGATTAATGGATATCGCCGGTAATATGGGGCCACGGGCCATGTTGATATGCCTGTTTGTGCTTTGTGCCATTATTGGATTATTTATTTCCAACACCGCAACAGCCGTGTTGATGGTACCTGTTGCCATTGCTGCCGCGAAAGAGATGTCGGTATCTCCTCTGCCTTTTGCGATGATAATTGGAGTAGCGGCTTCAGCGGCGTTCATGACTCCGGTTTCTTCTCCCGTCAATACACTGATATTAGGGCCGGGAGGATATCGATTTGCTGATTTCCTGAAACTGGGTGTGCCTTTTACATTCATTGTACTGGGGATCAGTGTGGCAATTATTCCCGTTCTCTTTCCGTTCTGAATGCAGTATCTGGCAGCTTCGCGAAAACGTGAAGCTGCCCGGTCATTTTTACAGGCTAATTTCATCAAGAGAAAGGCTAAAACTTGGAACGAATACGGTTATAAAATAATCCATTTCCTGACTGTGACGTTTTTCTAATGTTTTCTCTAACCTGATTTTTGCTTGATTGAATTCAGAATTTCCAGCCGATAATTCTTCCAAACATTTTAAATAAGCACATAACGCATCAGCTTGTTTAATAATATTAGTTTCTTCTTCAGTATGATATTGATCGTCTAAAATAGGGCGAAAATCATTTTGTAATTCAATTGGTAACATATCTAATAATTTATGTTGGGCGATCTTTTCTATTTTTTTATATTCCTGGGCAATTTGAGGATTGTAGTATTTTATTGGTGTTGGTAAATCACCAGTAATAACCTCACTGGCATCATGATACATTGCTAATATTGCGATCCGTTCAGCATTAATATGACCATCAAATTTACGGTTTTTTATTATCGCCAGTGCATGTGCGACAAATGCAACCTGTAAACTGTGTTCTGAAACATTTTCCGTACGTACGTTTCGCATAAGAGGCCAACGATTAATCAATTTCATGCGGGATAATTGGGCGAAAAAATGACTCATAATCTTCTCTTGCTATGGAAAACATGATTAGATTGTGGATGCTGGCTGGACGGAAGTAAACCGTTTGCGGCTGAAAAAGACAGCATCATACGTTTCATGCTTCAAGTTGCAGCTTTGTCAGCTGCATCTTGAAGTTGACTAATATCTTGATGCTTATTTAATCGAATAGCGTTTAGTTATTTTTTTGATGTTTATTGGTGATATTTACCGATAAAACGGGCAAATTTCTCAATAGCCATTTGCAGATCCGCGATATGTGGCAGGGTAACAATGCGGAAATGATCTGGTTCTGGCCAGTTAAATGCAGTTCCCTGAACCAGTAACACTTTTTCTTGTAGTAAAAGATCCAAGACCATTTTCTGGTCATCATAAATATTGAAACGCTTGGTATCAATTTTAGGGAACATATATAAAGCACCCATGGGTTTCACACAGGAAACTCCGGGGATCTGATTAATCAGTTCCCAGGCGTGATTGCGCTGTTCATAGAGGCGTCCTCCCGGAAAAATGAACTCACTGATGCTTTGATAGCCACCTAATGCGGTTTGAATTGCATGTTGCATCGGGACGTTGGCGCAAAGACGCATAGATGCCAACATTTCCAACCCTTCAATATAGCCTTTTGCCTGTTTTTTCGGGCCATTCAGTACCATCCAACCCTGACGGAATCCCGCAATACGATAGGTTTTTGACAAACCGTTAAAGGTGACGGTAAAAAGATCTGGCGCCAGGGCGGCGATGGAATGATGTTGAGCATCATCGTATAGGATCTTGTCGTAAATTTCGTCAGCGAAAATAATCAGATTATGCTGGCGGGCAATTTCCACAATTTCCAGCAGGATTTCTTTACTGTATACCGCCCCCGTCGGGTTGTTCGGGTTAATAATGACAATACCGCGGGTACGTGGTGTGATTTTACGGCGGATATCATCTAAATCAGGGAACCAGCCTTGTTGTTCATCACATAAATAGTGGACAGATTTGCCGCTGGAGAGAGAAACGGCGGCTGTCCAGAGTGGATAATCAGGAGCCGGAACCAGCATTTCATCACCGGTATTGAGCAAGGCCTGCATCGACTGAACAATAAGTTCAGAAACACCGTTACCAATAAAGATATCTTCAACGGTAATATCCAGCATATTTCGGGCTTGATAGTGTTGCATGATTGCCTTACGCGCAGAGTACAGACCTTTTGAGTCAGAATAACCCTGGGCTGTTGGCAGATTGCGGATGACATCAACTAAAATTTCATCAGGTGCTTCGAAACCAAATGGTGCCGGATTACCAATGTTTAATTTCAGTACCTTATTCCCTTCTTCTTCAAGCCGTTTGGCTTCTTTGAGTGTATTGCCTCGGATGTCATAGCAGACATTATCTAATTTGCTGGATTTATTAATGGAAAACATACGGTGTCTTAACCTTTCTCTGGGCAAAAAGTGGATCTTATCCGGCCTACAAAATGTGATGTTCAATGTACTCCTCTCTGTCAATCTTTTGAAGAGCCTCTGATATCTTTGGTGAAAATGGTTGTTTTAAAGTCTAATGCATAAGTTTGCTATCTAAAAACATTAGTTTAATTGGATTATTGTTTCAATTCTTTTTTTTATGTTGGAATTTAACTCTGAATAATGAGCTGTTTTTAGTTTGTTGACTGAGATGAGAGAGTATCTGGTACTGATTCTTTAACCTAAAAACAGAAATGCAAGCTGAATTGTCAATAAAAGTAAGATAATTTGTATAATGTATTCTTATAATTTATCTTTGCCGACATAAAATTAATTAAGGGTTTTATCATAGATACTTTGACAATGTTTTTGAATTTTTACCCGTAACATTTTCATGACTTTTCGATAAGAATATTAATTCATTAAAAATACTAATATTGCTTGGTTTAGTTAAGTTTTCCGAATTGAAGTTATGTTATTCTTTGAGGCAAGTCAGAAAAAGACTATTTGTACTGGAAATTGGTGGTTATGTGAGGTAAATAGGTTTTTGTTTGTGTATTAATTTAGAGATTGCATAAATTTTGTTAAGAAAGGAGAAAATAAAACCCATGAAGATATAAATAGTAAAAAAATGCAGTAAACCTTTGCCCTCTTTAATAGAGTAGAGTAATGTCAGAATCGGTATTATTTTATTTGATACTGCTGAAGTAAAAACACCAGGTTAGTTAGTAATTAAAATCAAAAAAAAGTGATGAATAAACAATGATAAATGCAAATCGTCAGATAATAAACCTCGATCTCGATCTGCTAAGAACTTTCGTTGCCGTTGCTGACTTAAATACTTTTGCAGCAGCAGCAGCAGCAGTTTGTAGAACGCAGTCGGCTGTCAGTCAGCAAATGCAACGTTTGGAGCACCTTGTGGGGAGAGAATTATTTGCTCGCCACGGTCGTAATAAGCTTCTTACCGAGCACGGGCTTCAACTTCTTGGTTATGCGCGCCAAATCCTGCGTGCTAATGACGATGCTACCGCATCATTAACATACAATGATGCAGACGGTGAACTCAGGATAGGAGCATCTGATGACACAGTTGATACTCTCCTGCCTTTCCTGTTGAACCGCATTGCTTCTGTCTATCCGCGTATAGCTGTCGATGTGCGTATTAAACGTAGTCAGTTTATTGAGAGTATGCTGGATAACCATGAAATTGACTTAGCATTAACTACAGCAAAAATTAATCACCATCCTAGCACTGTATTACGTTCTTCGCCTGTACTGTGGCACTGCGCACCAGATTTCCAGTTACAGATGAATGAGCCTGTACCTTTAGTCGTAATGGACGAAACCAACACATTCCGTCAGATTGCTCTTGAAACACTTGATATGAGTGGTATTCCGTGGCGTATTGCTTATGAAGCTGCGTCTTTATCTGCTGTTCGTTCTGCTGTCAACGCAGAGGTTGGCATTACTGCTCGTCCTTTGGAAATGCAGAACGCAGATTTAAGAATTTTGGGAGAAAGTGAAGGGCTACCACGTTTACCTGAAATACAATTCTTTTTGTATCGCAACAGTAACGAACAAAATGAATCTGTCCTGACTGTTTTTGATGCTATAGAAAATAAGAAAACACCTTATACCGTGTCCTCAGTTGAATCCGATGAAGCAGACGATATTGATGAGTCTGTTGAATCTACTGAAGAATCTTCGGTCGAAAATATAATCGAGTAATATTACATGTGTTTTATAGGCTAATATTTCCATTTTATTTGTGGAAATATTAGCCTGTTTCTAAGTTGCTATTAATAATTCTTTCACGTTTTCATTCCCATTTCTGATATTTACCACCAGAAATATCCCCTATTAATTTTCTTATCCCTTTCGAATTTTAGTTAAAACAATGTTGTTTTGTTAACAACTTTCGTTTTTTAAATTGATAAGATAAATCTATTTTCAGAAATAGTTGTGTTATTGAACTTCAATCGTTTCTTTTTGAAACAGTTTATTAAGAGTTGAATAAAATACGTTCTGTTGTTTAATGTTTTTCAATGAAACTGTGCACTTGATCATAAAAATACCCCAACCGATACAGTGGAAAGACAGGTTTTTCCTGAGATAATAGTGTAGTAAAGTCGAGTTATCGGTTAAACTAGTTATAATGTGTTGATAGTTTTTTATTTTACTGACACGTTTTAGCGATATGTAAGCATAAACTGTTAATCAAAGTTTTATGCTTTGTAAATAAATAAGCAGGCGCTTTTGTCATGACAGATAAAAGTGTTGAGAGGAATAAAAACCAAGACGATCCATGCCGTCAAAAAAATTGATTAGCACTGTTTCAGATTTGGTTGTTATCCCTTCCCATGAATCGATGTGGTGCAATACTGCCGGCAAAAAGAGCAGACCCTTGACACCACTTTTGATGAGTAAGCAACGAGTATGTCAACATCTACTGGAGTTTTATCTACTGGAGTTTTGGCCCATCACTGGGCGTTTGCGATTTTCCTGATAGGTGCTCTTGGTTTGTGTGCACTTATGTTACTGGGTGCGTACTTTCTTGGGGGCAGAGCGAAAGCCAGAGCAAAACATATCCCTTATGAATCGGGTATCGATTCTGTCGGCAGTGCCCGTCTCCGTCTGTCGGCAAAGTTTTATCTGGTTGCCATGTTCTTTGTCATCTTCGACGTTGAAGCCCTTTACTTATATGCATGGTCAGTCTCTATCAAAGAGAGTGGCTGGTTGGGCTTTGCCGAAGCAAGCATTTTCATTTTGGTGTTATTGGCAGGCTTGGTTTATCTGGCACGTATCGGGGCATTGAATTGGACACCCGCACGTTCAAGGCGTCAGGTCAGTAAACCCAGTGTTGATGCTCATACCGCTAATGTTAATACCAACAACAGTCACATGCAGTAATAGCGAGGCATAAAGATGGATTATACGCTCACCCGCATAGATCCGAACGGTGAGAATGACCGTTATCCCCTGCAAAAACAGGAGCTTGTCAGCGATCCCCTCGAGCAGCACGTCCACCGTAGTGTCTATATGGGTAAATTAGAACATGCTCTGCATGACATGGTGAATTGGGGAAGGAAGAATTCATTATGGCCTTATAACTTTGGCCTTTCCTGTTGTTATGTAGAAATGGTGACGTCTTTTACCGCCGTTCATGACGTAGCCCGTTTCGGTGCAGAAGTACTGCGGGCATCTCCCCGTCAAGCTGATTTCATGGTGATCTCAGGCACTTGTTTCGTCAAAATGGCCCCAGTGATCCAGCGTTTATATGACCAAATGCTGGAACCGAAGTGGGTCATTTCGATGGGAGCCTGTGCAAACTCCGGTGGTATGTATGATATTTACTCTGTCGTGCAGGGAGTTGATAAGTTTATTCCTGTTGATGTCTATATTCCGGGCTGTCCACCCCGCCCTGAAGCCTATATGCAGGCACTGTTGTTATTGCAGGAATCTATTGGTAAAGAACGTCGCCCACTGTCTTGGGTAGTTGGTGATCAGGGGGTTTACCGTGCAAATATGCAATCAGAAAGAGAACGGAAGCATGGTGAACGTATTGCAGTGACAAACCTGCGTACCCCAGATGAAATTTAAGGCTTTTAGCCATTAAGAATAACCAGAGCAATGTCGTAACTCAAAAATGTGTTGCGATCACATTAAACCCTGATCAAGCGTTGTGGTGAAGAATGATGACAGATCAGATAGCGCAAGAAAGCGTACGGCCTGCTTGGGAAACAAGGGATCACACGGATGATCCGGTCGTAGGCGAGCTTAATCGCCAATTTGGCCCTGATGCGTTTACCGTCCAGCCTACCCGAACTGGTATACCGGTTGTCTGGGTAAAGCGGAAACAATTGCTGGAAATAATCACGTTCCTGAAGAAGTTACCCAAACCTTATGTCATGCTGTTTGACTTGCATGGTATTGATGAGCGTCAGCGTTCTTACCGACAAGGTCTGCCAGCGGCGGACTTTTCGGTGTTTTATCACTTGATTTCCATTGAGCGTAATCGTGACATCATGCTGAAAGTTGCGCTCAATGAAAAAGACCTGAATATCCCGACCATTACATCAATTTTCCCGAATTCCAATTGGTATGAACGTGAAACGTGGGAAATGTTTGGCATCACATTTAATGGTCATCCGAATTTACGTCGTATCCTGATGCCACCAACTTGGGAAGGTCATCCGCTGCGTAAGGAATATTCTGCGCGTGCTACAGAATTTGATCCTTTCATGTTGACCAAGCAGAAAGAAGATCTGGAAATGGAAGCGCTGACTTTCAAACCAGAAGAATGGGGGATGAAACGCGGCACGGAAAATGAGGACTTTATGTTCCTTAACCTTGGGCCGAATCACCCCTCGGCTCACGGTGCATTCCGCATCATTCTTCAGCTTGATGGCGAAGAGATTGTTGATTGTGTTCCCGATATTGGTTATCACCACCGCGGTGCGGAAAAAATGGGGGAACGTCAGTCATGGCACAGTTATATCCCTTATACCGACCGGATCGAATATCTGGGGGGATGTGTCAACGAAATGCCTTATGTACTTGCCGTTGAGAAACTGGCTGGTATTGAGGTGCCTGAGCGGGTGAAAGCTATCCGCGTCATGTTGTCTGAACTGTTCCGCATCAATAGCCACTTGCTCTACATCAGTACCTTTATTCAGGACGTTGGTGCAATGACACCAGTATTCTTCGCCTTTACTGACCGCCAGAAAGTTTACGATGTTGTTGAAGCCATTACCGGTTTCCGTATGCATCCGGCCTGGTTCCGTATCGGTGGTGTTGCCCATGACCTGCCGCGAGGCTGGGATAAACTTCTGCGTGAGTTGCTGGACTGGCTGCCGAAACGTTTGAATTCCTATGTCAAAGCGGCATTGAAAAATAGTGTCCTGAAAGGACGCTCTGTCGGAGTGGCTGCTTACAATGCTAAACAAGCACTGGATTGGGGCGTAACGGGAGCTGGTTTGCGCGCAACAGGCATTGGCTTTGATGTACGTAAATGGCGTCCTTATTCCGGTTATGAAAACTTCGATTTTGAAGTACCGACTGGCTATAACGGCGACTGTTATGACCGTGTGATGCTGAAAGTGGAAGAAATCCGTCAGAGTATGCGCATCCTTGAACAGTGCCTCAAACACATGCCGGAAGGCCCGTTCAAGGCTGATCATCCACTGACCACGCCACCCCCCAGAGAGCGTACCCTGCAACATATCGAAACCATGATTAACCACTTCCTTCAGGTGTCATGGGGGCCGGTCATGCCTGCCAATGAATCATTCCAGATGATCGAAGCGACTAAAGGGATCAACAGTTATTACCTGACCAGTGATGGTAGCACCATGAGTTACCGCACCCGTATCCGCACACCGAGTTTTGCTCATCTACAGCAGATCCCATCGGTGATCCGCGGCAGTCTGGTTTCTGATCTGATCGTTTATCTGGGTAGTATCGATTTTGTTATGTCTGATGTGGATCGCTAACGATGCAAAGTGAATTTAACGCAAACAAGCAGGCACGCCTTGATGTGGTTAACGTAACGGGCGCTCAGACACTGAATGAGTTTGTACTGAGTGCCGGAGAACGTGATGCCATTGAGCAGGAAAAACACCACTACGAAGATCCGCGTGCAGCGTCAATTGAAGCACTGAAAATTGTGCAAAAACAACGTGGTTGGGTGCCGGATGGTGCGATCTCAGCCATTGCTGAGGTTTTAGGTATTCCTGCCAGTGATGTGGAAGGTGTGGCGACATTTTACAGTCAGATTTACCGTCAGCCAGTAGGGCGTCACATTATTCGTTATTGTGACAGTGTTGTTTGTCACATCACGGGCTATCAGGGGGTTCAGGCAGCAATAGAAAAACACCTGAACATTCGTCCGGGTCAAACTACAGCAGATGGGCGTTTCACTCTATTACCAACCTGCTGTCTGGGTAACTGTGATAAAGGGCCAACTATGATGATTGATGATGATACCCACAGTTATGTGAAACCCGAAGAAATTGAAAAATTGCTGGAGCAGTATCAATGACAACGCATTCAGGAGTGAAAGAAATTATCCGCACGGCGGAAACTCATCCCCTGACATGGCGGTTGCGTGATGACCAACAACCTGTCTGGCTGGATGAATACCGTAGCAAGAATGGTTACAAGGGAGCCGAAAGAGCACTGAAAGGCATGGCGCCTGATGAAGTCACCACATTAGTAAAAGATGCCGGTTTGAAAGGGCGCGGTGGCGCAGGTTTCTCCACAGGGTTGAAGTGGAGCCTGATGCCAAAAGATGAAAGCATGAATATCCGCTACCTGTTGTGTAATGCTGACGAAATGGAACCGGGCACTTATAAAGACCGCTTGTTGATGGAGCAACTACCGCACTTGCTGGTGGAAGGAATGCTGATCAGTGCTTTTGCCCTGAAAGCATACCGTGGTTATATTTTCCTGCGTGGTGAATATGTTGAATCTGCGGTTCACCTGCGTAAAGCAATCGAAGAAGCGAAAGCAGCAGGGTTGCTTGGCAAAAATATTCTGGGCAGCGGTTTTGATTTTGAGCTGTTTGTTCATACCGGCGCGGGACGTTATATCTGTGGTGAAGAAACTGCACTGATTAACTCCCTTGAAGGGCGTCGTGCGAACCCTCGTTCTAAACCTCCATTCCCGGCAACCGCTGGTGTCTGGGGAAAACCGACCTGTGTCAATAATGTTGAAACGCTGTGTAACGTTCCGGCCATCCTCGAATATGGTAAAGAGTGGTACATCGGCCTAAGTGAAGGCAAAAGTAAAGATGCCGGCACTAAACTGATGGGGTTCTCTGGCCGGGTCAAAAATCCTGGC
The DNA here is from genome assembly GCF_003386665.1 of Xenorhabdus cabanillasii. Taxonomy (NCBI): domain Bacteria; kingdom Pseudomonadati; phylum Pseudomonadota; class Gammaproteobacteria; order Enterobacterales; family Morganellaceae; genus Xenorhabdus; species Xenorhabdus cabanillasii. The sequence continues at coordinate 2,637,815 of NZ_QTUB01000001.1, forward strand.
CTTTGGGAACTGCCTTTTGGCACTACAGCCCGTGAAATTCTTGAAGATTATGCTGGTGGTATGCGTAATGGGCTGAAATTCAAAGCTTGGCAGCCAGGGGGGGCGGGGACCGATTTCCTGACGGAAGATCACCTTGATTTACCGATGGATTTCGAAAATATCGCCAAAGCTGGCAGTCGTTTGGGAACGGCTCTTGCAATGGCAGTTGACCATGAAATTAATATGGTTTCCCTGACCCGCAACCTTGAAGAGTTCTTCGCCCGTGAATCCTGTGGCTGGTGCACACCATGCCGTGATGGTCTGCCCTGGAGTGTGAAAATTCTCCGCGCCATTGAAGAGAGGAAAGGCCAGCCTGGTGATATCGAAACTTTAGAACAACTCTGTCGTTTTCTTGGCCCCGGTAAAACTTTCTGTGCTCATGCCCCTGGTGCCGTAGAACCTTTGCAGAGTGCGATCAAATACTTCCGCGAAGAATTTGAAGCGGGGATTGTCACCAAAGATTACGGAAATACCAGCCTGATTGCGGGCATTCAGCCGAACCTGCTTAAGCAGCGTTGGTAAGGCGGGTTTGCAGGAATAACCTGTAAGAATGGCTCGTAAGAACGGTTTGTTAAAGCAGAATTTTTGATTAACGCCTGCCACGGCAGGCCATTGGGAAGCATGCTGACTATGGCTACGATACATGTAGACGGCAAAGATTATGATGTAAACGGGGCTGATAACCTGTTACAAGCCTGCCTCTCATTGGGGCTTGATATACCTTATTTTTGCTGGCATCCAGCGCTGGGAAGCGTTGGCGCTTGCCGCCAGTGTGCGGTTAAGCAATATCAAAACGCAGAAGATACACGTGGTCGTCTGGTAATGTCTTGTATGACACCGGCTTCAGATGGCACATATATCTCCATTGATGATGAAGAAGCAAAACAGTTCCGTGCAAGTGTCGTGGAATGGTTGATGACTAACCATCCCCATGACTGCCCTGTTTGTGAAGAAGGCGGAAACTGCCATTTGCAGGATATGACAGTGATGACGGGACACTCGTTCCGTAAGTATCGTTTTACCAAACGTACTCACAGAAATCAGGAACTGGGGCCATTCATTGCTCATGAAATGAACCGTTGTATCGCTTGTTACCGTTGTGTCCGCTACTACAAAGATTATGCGGATGGAACGGATTTGGGCGTTTACGGCGCTCATGACAACGTCTATTTTGGTCGTCCTGAAGATGGCACGCTGGAAAGTGAATTTTCCGGTAACCTGGTTGAAATCTGCCCGACAGGTGTTTTCACTGATAAAACGCACTCAGAGCGTTATAACCGTAAATGGGACATGCAGTTTGCACCGAGTATCTGTCAACAGTGCAGTATCGGTTGTAACACCAGTCCGGGGGAACGTTACGGAGAATTGCGCCGGATCGAGAACCGTTATAACGGTACGGTTAACCACTATTTCATGTGTGACCGTGGTCGCTTTGGTTATGGGTATGTCAACCGTAAAGATCGTCCTCGCCAACCACAACAGCTTCGCGGCGATCAATGGATTTCGCTGAATGCTGAGCAGGTTATGCAGGGTGGGGCGGATATTCTGCGTCAGGCGAAAAACGCTATTGGTATCGGTTCACCACGTGCCAGTATCGAAAGTAATTTTGCACTGCGTGAATTGGTCGGTGCAGAGAATTTTTACAGTGGCATTTCAGCGGAAGAGCAATATCGTCTTGATATGATGCTGGAAATTCTGCAACAAGGTGGTGTTTATACTCCGTCTCTGCGTGAAATTGAAGATTATGACGCAGTGTTGGTTCTGGGTGAAGATCTGACCCAAACAGCAGCCCGTATGGCATTGTCAGTACGTCAGGCAGTCAAGGGCAAAGCTCGTGAGATGGCGGCAGCTCAGAAAGTAGCAGACTGGCAAATTGCGGCTGTAATGAATATCGGCCAACATGCCAAGTATCCTCTGTTCTTAACCAGCGTCGATAGCACCCGTCTGGATGACGTTGCGGCATGGAATTACCATGCGCCGGTTGATGATCAGGCCCGCTTCGGTTTTGCTGTGGCACATGCCCTGAACAGGATAGCTCCTGCCGTCAATGATTTGCCGGATGAGCTGAAAGCGAAAGTAGAACTCGTTGCTCAAGCCTTGCGTGAAGCGAAAAAGCCATTGATTATCAGTGGCAGCAATGCAGGCAGTGATACCCTGATTCAGGCAGCCGCTAATATTGCATGGGCGCTGAAAGATAACGGCGCTAATGTCGGTCTTTCTTATGTTGCAGCGTATGCGAATAGTCTTGGTTTGGCGATGATGGAAGCACAATCGCTGGATGTAGCCCTACAGCGCATTGCCAAAGGGGACTCAGATACTGCTATTGTGATGGAAAATGATCTCTACCGTCATGCTCCGGCCGATAAAATTGATAGCGCTCTGGATAGCCTGAAAAACCTGATTGTTGTTGATCATCAACGCACTGCCATCATGGATAAGGCACATTTGATCCTGTCAGCTGCTAGTTTTGCTGAAAGCGACGGTACTCTGGTTAATCAGGAAGGTCGGGCTCAGCGTTACTTCCAGGTGTATAAGCCTGCATTCTATGACAAATCGGTTGTCATGCTGGAAAGCTGGCGCTGGATGCACTCTTTGTATACAACCTATACACAACGCCAGACGGACTGGACTCAGCTCGACCATGTGATTGAAGCGTGTGTCAAAGAGATGCCGCAATTTAAAGGCATCGTTAATGCAGCACCAGATGCCACATTTCGTATCCGTGGTCAGAAACTGGCTCGTTCACCTCATCGTTACAGTGGCCGTACTGCGATGCTTGCCAATATCAGTGTTCATGAACAGCGTCAGCCACAGGATATCGACACCGCATTTGCTTTCTCAATGGAAGGTAACAACAACCCATTTGCTGAACGTCAGCAAATTCCATTTGCATGGGCACCGGGTTGGAACTCACCACAGGCATGGAACAAATTCCAGGCAGAAGTGGGGGGTAAACTGCGTTTCGGTGATCCTGGAGTACGTCTGATTGAGACGGTCGATGGAGGCTTGAACTACTTTGACAGTATTCCGGCCACTTTTACTGCACAGAAGAATGAATGGTACATCGCGCCTTATTTCCACTTGTTCGGTAGTGAGGAATTGTCTCAGCGTGCAGATGTCATTCAGGAACGTATGCCTGAGCCATATGTGATGATCAATCGTCAGGATGCTGAAAAGCTGAATGTAAAGGAAGGTTCCATGATGGCATTTGATTGTGCGGGGCAGCAATTACGCTTAGCTGTGCGTTTAAGCGGCAATCTTGCTCAGGGGCAGATTGGCCTGCCGTTGGGAATGCCGGGCATTCCACCCGTTCTGGCAGGTAAATCAGTTAATAACTTACGGGAGGTTGCATAATGAATTGGATTACTCCCGAATTAATTGAGATTTTGATTTCTGTTCTGAAAGCGGTTGTCATTTTGCTGGTCGTGGTTGCCTGTGGGGCGTTTATGAGTTTTGGTGAACGTCGTTTACTTGGGCTGTTCCAGAACCGCTACGGGCCAAACCGCGTAGGGTGGGGGGGGTCATTGCAGCTTGTTGCTGACATGATCAAAATGTTTTTCAAAGAGGACTGGGTTCCACGTTTCTCTGATCGGATGATCTTTACTTTGGCGCCTGTCATCGGGTTCTGTTCCCTGTTACTGGCCTTTGCCATTGTACCGGTAAGTCCGACGTGGATGGCAGCAGATCTGAACATCGGTATCTTGTTTTTCATGATGATGGCGGGCCTGGCTGTTTATGCCGTGTTATTTGCTGGCTGGTCAAGTAACAACAAATATTCCTTGTTGGGAGCTATGCGTGCGTCAGCACAGACACTGAGCTATGAAGTGTTCATCGGGCTATCCATGATGGGAGTAGTGGCACAGGCTGGCTCTTTCAACATGGTGGACATCGTTAATTCACAGCAACATTTGTGGAATATCATTCCCCAGTTCTTTGGTTTCTTGACCTTTGCTATCGCCGGTGTTGCGGTGTGTCACCGTCATCCCTTTGACCAACCGGAGGCAGAGCAAGAGTTGGCAGATGGTTATCATATCGAATATTCCGGCATGAAGTTCGGTATGTTTTTTGTCGGGGAATATATCGGTATTGTGACGGTATCCGCTTTAATCGTCACAATGTTTTTTGGTGGCTGGCATGGGCCTTTTCTGCCTCCATTCGTCTGGTTTGCGCTGAAAACAGCATTTTTTATGATGATGTTCATCCTGATCCGTGCTTCGTTACCGCGCCCGCGTTATGACCAGGTGGTGTCATTCGGCTGGAAAATCTGTCTGCCGTTAACTTTATTCAACCTGCTGGCGACTGCCGCAGTGATTTTATACAACGCTCAATAAAGGGGTGATTGAACCATGACATTAAAAGAGTTATTGGTTGGTTTTGCCACCCAGGTACGCAGTATTTGGATGATAGGGCTTCATGCCTTCCATAAACGCGAAACAAAAATGTATCCGGAAGAACCGGTTTATGTGCCACCCCGTTACCGTGGGCGCATCGTTCTGACGCGTGATCCTGACGGTGAAGAGCGTTGTGTTGCCTGTAACCTGTGTGCGGCAGTGTGTCCGGTGGGATGTATCTCCCTGCAAAAAGCCGAAAATAAAGATGGCCGCTGGTATCCTGAGTTTTTCCGCGTCAATTTCTCGCGTTGCATCTTCTGTGGATTGTGTGAAGAAGCCTGCCCGACTACCGCTATCCAATTGACACCGGATTTTGAGTTGGGTGAATTTAAACGTCAGGATCTGGTGTATGAGAAAGAAGACCTGATGATTTCCGGGCCGGGTAAATACCCTGATTATAACTTTTACCGTAAGACAGGTATGGCGATTGATGGCAAAGATAAAGGTGAAGCCGACAATGAAGCCAAACCTATCGACGTTAAAAGCCTGTTGCCATAAGGAACGATATTCATGGAATTCACATTTTATATCGCAGGGCTGGTTGCCATCCTCGCAACACTCAGGGTAATAACGCACACCAATCCAGTGCATGCGTTGCTGTATCTGGTTATCTCCCTGCTGGCCCTTTCAGTTGTGTTCTTTTCACTGGGGGCTTACTTTGCTGGTGCATTGGAAATCATCGTTTATGCAGGGGCGATCATGGTGCTGTTCGTCTTTGTCGTGATGATGCTGAACCTTGGTAAATCTGTTGTTGAACAAGAAAGGGAATGGTTGAAACCGAGAGTCTGGATTGGCCCGGCTATTCTTTCAACCATTTTATTGATTGTCTTGATCTTTGCCATTAACAGTCTGCCGGAGGCTGAAATTAGTGGTGAAGTAGTCAGTGCCAAAGAAGTGGGCATCAGCCTGTTCGGGCCTTATGTACTGGCAGTAGAACTGGCTTCCCTGCTATTACTGGCCGGGCTTGTGGTGGCTTACCACGTTGGTCGTGAAAGCCGTCAGGGTGAAGTGATCAGCAATCGTGTGGAGGACCAACAATGATACCTTTGGAACATGGTCTGATTCTGGCGGCTATTCTATTTGCATTGGGTTTCACTTGCCTGATTATCCGCCGCAATCTGCTGTTTATGCTGATAGGTCTGGAAATCATGATCAATGCTTCAGCGCTGGCATTTGTCGTTGCTGGTAGTTATTGGCTCCAGCCTGATGGTCAGGTGATGTACATTCTGGCCATTACTTTGGCAGCAGCTGAGGCGAGTATCGGTCTGGCACTGTTACTACAGTTGTACCGTCGTCGCCAGAACCTGAATATTGATATAGTCAGTGAGATGCGCGGATGAACTTACTCTATTTAACAATTCTATTGCCACTATTGGGATTTTTACTGTTGGCATTCTCCCGTGGCCGCTGGTCTGAAAATCTATCAGCAACCATTGGAATTGGTTCTGTCGGGCTGGCAGCACTAGTCACACTTTGGGTCGGGATGGACTTTTTCTCCCAGAACAGTATGGCTCAAAATGAAGCAGGTGGGTTTGTTTACAGCCAGACATTGTGGAACTGGATGAGCGTAGATAGTTTCAGTATTCCAGTCAATCTGGTGTTGGATGGGCTGTCATTAACCATGCTGAGTGTAGTAACCGGTGTTGGTTTCCTGATCCACATTTATGCTTCATGGTATATGCGTGGTGAAGAAGGTTACTCTCGTTTCTTCGCCTATACCAACCTGTTTATCGCCAGCATGGTGGTCTTGGTTCTGGCAGATAACATGTTGCTGATGTACCTCGGTTGGGAAGGGGTGGGGTTGTGTAGTTACCTGTTGATCGGTTTTTACTATAAAACACCTGCCAATGGTGCTGCGGCGATGAAAGCCTTTATCGTGACACGAGTGGGTGACGTCTTCCTCGCAATTGGAATGTTTATCCTCTACGACCAGCTCGGTACGTTAAGTTTCCGCGAACTGGCGGTACTGGCACCACAACATATCGAAGCGGGTTCTACTGCAATCACATGGGTAACTTTGATGATTCTGGGCGGTGCGGTAGGTAAATCGGCTCAGTTACCACTGCAAACATGGTTGGCAGATGCGATGGCAGGCCCAACACCGGTTTCTGCTTTGATCCATGCGGCGACCATGGTTACCGCAGGTGTCTATCTGATTGCTCGCAGTCATGTTCTGTTCTTAATGGCACCTGATATTTTGTATCTGGTTGGCATTATTGGTGCGGTTACTTTGCTGTTGGCAGGCTTTGCAGCACTGGTTCAGACTGATATCAAACGTGTACTTGCCTATTCCACTATGAGCCAGATTGGTTATATGTTTCTGGCATTAGGCGTACAGGCATGGGATGCGGCTATCTTCCATCTGATGACCCACGCGTTCTTCAAGGCACTGCTGTTCCTTGCCTCTGGCTCGGTGATTCTGGCTTGTCACCATGAGCAGAACATTTTCAAAATGGGGGGATTGAGTAAACGTATTCCATTTGTGTATCTCTGCTTCCTGGTGGGGGGCTCGGCGTTATCCGCTCTGCCTTTGCTGACAGCAGGTTTCTACAGTAAAGATGAAATTCTGTGGGGCGCACTGGCAAATGGTCATATGAATCTGATGCTTGCAGGGCTGATTGGTGCACTAATGACCTCACTGTATACCTTCCGTATGATCTTTATCGTGTTTCATGGAGAAGAAAATACCAAAGCGCATTCAGTTAAAGGAATTACTCATACCTTGCCACTGTCAGTGCTGTTAGTGCTGTCTACTTTTGTGGGAGCGCAGATTGTACCACCTTTGGTGGGTGTTCTGCCGCCGGAAAACAGTACCGCAGGACATGATGGCAAAATGACACTGGAAATTGTTTCCGGTGTGGTTGCCGTACTTGGCATTTTGCTGGCCGCAGCCTTGTATCTTGGCAAACGTGGTTTGGTTAATGCGACAGCAAACAGTGCTCCGGGGCGTTTCTTCTCCACATGGTGGTTCCACGCCTGGGGATTTGATGCTCTGTATGACTGGATATTTGTAAAACCATTCAAAGGTATTACACAATTGTTGCGGGATGATCCTCTGAACTCATTGATGAATATCCCTGCCGTATTGTCACGTTGGGGCAATAAAGGGCTTGGTTTAAGTGAGAACGGACAAATCCGTTGGTACGCTACCTCTATGGGGTTGGGTGCAGTGCTGGTTTTAGCTCTGCTGCTTTTGATTTAATTAAGGGACACATTGCGCCATGCTACTACCTTGGCTAATTCTTCTGCCCTTCATCGGAGGCCTGCTGTGTTGGCAGGCAGAGCGCTTCGGCACCCGTATGCCGCGTTGGATAGCGTTTCTGACGATGGGACTGACTCTGCTGCTTTCTCTGTACCTCTGGTTGCAGGGAGGCTATACGCTGACCAACCCACAAGGTATTCCACAGTGGCAATCAGAGTTTCTGCTGCCGTGGATACCACGTTTTGGCATCTCCATCCATTTGGCTCTGGATGGCCTGTCACTGTTGATGGTGGTCTTGACTGCACTATTGGGTTTAATGGCAATCCTTTGTTCGTGGAATGAGAACCAGCCATACCAGGGTTTCTTCCATCTAAACCTATTGTGGATCCTTGGTGGTGTGATGGGCGTATTCCTTGCCATCGACCTGTTCCTGTTCTTCTTCTTCTGGGAAGTGATGCTGGTGCCGATGTATTTCCTGATCGCACTATGGGGTCACAGAGGTTCACAGGGCAAAACCCGTATTACAGCCGCGACGAAATTCTTCATTTATACTCAGGCCAGTGGTCTGGTGATGTTGATTTCGATTCTGGCACTGGCTTTCATCTACCATGATGCAACCGGAGAATGGTCATTCAGCTATGAAAAACTGCTGGATACCCCGATGTCGCATACCGTCCAATATCTGTTGATGTTGGGATTCTTCATCGCATTTGCCGTGAAAATGCCGGTTGTGCCTTTGCACGGGTGGTTGCCGGATGCCCATAGTCAGGCACCAACTGCCGGCTCTGTTGACCTCGCGGGGATCTTGCTGAAAACAGCGGCATATGGTCTGCTGCGTTTCAGTCTGCCTTTGTTTCCACAAGCCTCTGCGGAATTTGCACCGATTGCGATGTGGCTGGGTGTTGTCGGCATATTCTATGGAGCATGGATGGCCTTCAGTCAGACCGATATCAAACGCCTGATTGCTTATACCAGTGTTTCACACATGGGCTTTGTCCTGATCGCTATTTATACTGGCAGCCAATTGGCTTATCAGGGCGCGGTGATCCAGATGATTGCACATGGTTTGTCCGCCGCGGGGCTATTCATCCTGTGTGGTCAGTTATATGAGCGTCTGCACACTCGTGATATGCGTCAGATGGGGGGCCTGTGGGCAAGAATTCAATTGTTGCCAGCGATATCTCTGTTCTTCGCTGTGGCAACATTGGGTATGCCGGGAACCGGTAACTTTGTTGGTGAATTTATGATCCTGTTCGGCAGCTTCAGTAAATTCACTTTAGTTACTACGGTATCCGTGTTTGGTTTAGTTTTTGCCTCCGTGTACGCCTTATACCTGATGCAGAAGGCTTATTACGGAACGCCGAAATCAGATGAACCATTACCACGGATGGATGCGCGAGAAATTTCTATTTTGCTGTTGCTGGTTGTTTTGCTGGTTATTCTTGGTGTTTACCCGCAACCCATCCTTGATACCTCGGCTGCGGCGATGAGCAACATCCAGAACTGGTATTCAGCTTCACTTTTAACTACAGGGCCGTAATTCGCCATGACAATAACTTCTGAACAATTGATCGCACTGTTGCCGCTATTGATCGTCGGATTGACGGTGGTGGTGGTGATGCTGTCCATTGCATGGCGACGCGATCATTTCACCAATGTTACCTTGACAGTGATCGGTTTAAACCTAGCCCTGCTTTCTCTCTATTTTGTTGGATTGCAGGAGCCGATGGATGTTACTCCACTGATCCATGTGGATCGTTTTGCAATGTTCTATACTGCTCTGGTGCTGATTGCGAGCCTTGCGACGACGACATTCGCCTACTCATGGTTGGAAAATTATCCCGATAACAAAGAAGAGTTTTATCTGCTGGTGTTGATTGCAGCTGCCGGAGGAGTTCTGCTTTCTTCTGCCAACCACATGGCATCACTGTTTATCGGTATTGAGCTGATTACTCTGCCACTGTTTGGCTTGATCGGTTACGCATTCCGCCAAAGACGTTCACTGGAAGCGAGTATCAAGTATATGCTGCTGTCTGCGGCGGCATCCTCATTCCTGTTATTCGGTATTGCACTGCTGTATGCTGAATCAGGTGATCTGTCCTTTGCATCACTGGGCAGAAGCCTGAGTGACAGTAAACTTTATGAACCGCTGGTTCTGGCTGGATTGGGAATGATGATTGTGGGTCTGGGTTTCAAGCTTTCCCTCGTTCCTTTCCAGCTTTGGACACCTGACGTTTATCAGGGCGCGCCGGCACCAGTATCGACCTTTCTGGCGACGGCAAGTAAAGTAGCTATCTTTGCCGTAGTAATGCGTCTGTTTATTGAAGCACCAGTGACCGACAGCGAGACTTTGCGCATAGTGTTAACTGTCATTGCAATCGCCTCTATCCTGTTTGGTAACTTATTGGCACTGACGCAGAGCAATATCAAACGACTGCTCGGTTACTCATCCATTGCCCATTTGGGTTATTTGCTGGTGGTATTAATCGCCATTAAAGATCATACTCTGGCAGAAGAGACCGCGGGTCTTTATCTGGCGGGCTATCTGCTTGCCAGCATTGGTGCATTTGGTGTAGTCAGCCTGATGTCCAGCCCGTACAGAGGCCCTGACGCTGAATCACTATTCTCCTACCGTGGCCTGTTCTGGCATAAACCAATCCTGTCGGCTGTTATGACGATTATGATGTTGTCACTGGCGGGAATACCGTTGACATTCGGTTTCATCGGTAAATTCTATGTTATTGCAACAGGTGTTGAGGCCAGATTGTGGTGGCTGACCGGAGCAGTGGTAGTGGGAAGTGCGATAGGTCTTTATTACTACCTGCGTGTGATGGTGAGTTTATACCTGCCAGCACCGAAAGCACTAAATCGCGATACACCAAGAAACTGGGCGTTAACCTCCGGCGGTATTGTTGTGCTGCTTACCGCATTACTGGTGTTGTTCCTCGGTGTTTGGCCACAGCCATTGATTGATATTGTCCAACAGGCGAAAAGTGTTATGTAGAACTATGTAAGGTATAGTGTTAATCGACATTACTAAGGCCCTGGCTATGATTGGCTAGGGCTTTTTTGAGTTGATTATTTATTTGTTCATAATGATTTGAATGAGAAAATAACCTGCCGGGGTTGCTATATGTTAAAACACATCCCGGTGCACGTGGAATAAAGCCGCAAACCGGGAAAGATCTTACTAGTCAACAGATTTTTTAATAAATGAATTTCGAATAATATCAGAAAGCCTTTTTTTCATATCCAGTGAAATGAAACTTGCCGTGATGGCAGAGAGATTACAGTCAATAAAGTCTTTATGACCCCATCCAAACGTGTTATGTAATAAAATATATTCCTTATTCAGAGTGGTATTGACAACAGTTCTTGCATCAGTATTTATGCTCAGATTGACTCCTGATTTTTTTAGTTTGTTGACAGGGTGTTCCTCTATCCTTTTAAAAACATTGCAGATAATATTACACGTTGGACAAATTTCCAGATGAATATTATTCGCTTTTAACTGGTCAATGGTATGGTTGTTTTCTATACAGCGAACGCCATGTCCTATCCTGGTAACTTTTAGTTTTTCCAAGGTTTCTGTCACACTTTCATGACTTTTCGCTTCTCCGGCATGAGCAATACAGTTCCCTCCCATGGAATACATATATTCAAATGCTGCAATATGGTTATCAAGAGGATAACGAGCTTCATCAGCTGAAAGATCGAGTGCGACGACCCCTTGATTCAGATACTTTGCGGCGAGCCGTGCTGTTTGCATGCTTTCGCTTGCTGTGAAATGGCGTAATGTACACAGAATCAATCTGGCCTCAATGCCGTATTTATGTGTAGCCTGATGCATCGCTATTAAGACCGTCTCTGTCACGATCTCCGGTGATAATCCATGATTCTGATGGAGTAAAGGTGCAAACCTGATTTCTGCATAAATAACATTATCGGCATGAAGCTGATCGAATAAATCATCTACAGCAAAGCTGATCGCCTGTATTGTTTGTAACAAGCTGAGTTGTGGGGTGATTTTACTTAAAAATTCACCGAGATCTTGACATTGATGGAATGTGATAAACTCATCCTGATATTTTTTAAGAGTGAGATCGGGGCACAGCATTTTGACATAGTGATAACTCAGACAAGTATCAAGATGCACATGCAGTTCAACTTTTTCAAGGAAACGAGGGTCAAATGTCACAGAAATTTACTTCTATTTAAATGGAGCCAATCAGGAGAGTAATTCAAATAGTTTTCTTTTGAACATACCGTTTTTGATTTTGGTTACAACACGTGCATTTGGAGCTTTACCGGTCAATTTTGTCGAGTCAATAACATAATGCCCGTAGGACGTTTCACTTTTATATTCTACCCATGTATATGCATCTAAATACTCATCTATAATATCTGGATATAATGCCACAGCCATTGTGGTGGGATCTGGCAAATCAAATCCAACACGGCTTGTTCTGCCTGCATTGAATTCCATCAGGACTTTATTACACCTTACAGTAAACCTGCCTAAGTTACTGAGTTCATTTAGGCGCATGATATCATCTTGATTAATGAACGCTTCTCCCATGCCAATTTCCCAACCCGTGACTGTTAGTGGAAGTCCAGATTGTATGACTATATTGGCAGCTTCAGCATCTACATAAAAATTGAATTCTGACAATGGGGTAATATTTCCGGGAGTGAGTCCTGATCCCCCCATTACATAAACATGTTTTACTTTTTTGGCAAAAGACGGATCTTTCAGAACAGCCATCGCAATGTTTGTCAGTGGGCCTAACGTGACAATTTCTAGCTCTCCCGGCAGACGGTCAGTATGGCTGAGTAATGCATCAACGGCATGAAGATTCTCTGGACTCAGGGAGCTTTCCGCTAGATTCATATCACCCATTCCATCTTTTCCGTGAATATGGTGAGATGTGTAATGGGGCTTAAATAGGGGTCTGGACATACCTGCATAAACAGGAGGGTAGTATGTGCCGGCTTTTTCTAAACATATCAAAGCATTACGTACACATTGTTCGAGAGCACAGTTACCCGATACAGTGGTGATTGCTTCCACGTGTACAGAGGGTTCCCTCAGGGCCATTAAAAGTGCGACAGCATCATCTGAAGCAGTATCTGTATCTATCAGTAATTTTCTCATCAGTTTAGTCCTTGTGTCAGTATAGGATTTTGTAACCCTACCATCGGCTTGTTGTTCAAAAAAAGGCCATATGGCCTTTTTTTAATTTATGTTCGGGCGTGAAAGGCTTCTCTGTTATTGGTGGGGACATTTATTCAGGTTTTGTGAAAAAAAACTTATATCAGGGAGGCTCTTTAAATAAGAAAGTGACATGGTGAATACTTGTATGGGATCTATCTTAATCCGCGAATATGATTGCCATTATTAGGAGCAAAAAATGAAATCCATCCGCAGACCGCTATCAGTGGATCATTTTGTAAGCAAATATAATTTGCAGAGTTTCTTTCCCGAAGCATTACTCTCTACAGCCCGTTTGATCGGTATGGATAAAAATAAATCTATTGTTACACAGAATCACCGACTTTCTTTTTTGTATTGTCTTGTAGAAGGGCGATTGCAGGTGGAGTATTACGATCTGGATGGAAGAACGGTGGTATTTTCTATTCAGGAACCTCTGTCTTTGACTGGGGATCTTGAGCTGCTTTATGGGGAAGAAAAGAGGACAGTCAGCACAGTAAAAGCACTCTGTGCGTCACAGCTACTTTCTTTCCCTGCTACTGCTGTCCGTGAGTACGGATATAATAATCCGGTCTTCCTGAGATTTATCTGTAGTAACCTGTCCAGAAAATTATTTGATGCCTCACAAAGTAAAACCACTGTGACGATTACATCAGAAAATAAGCTGCGCCGATATCTGGTAACACAATTTCAGCTCTACGGAAAGAGTTTTACACTGGAGAAAAGGGAGACACTGGCATCAATGCTCGGGATATCTGTAAGACAATTAAATCGGAGCCTTTCAGAATTAGTCAGAGTTGAAGTTATTTCATTAAAAAACCGGACCCTCCATATTATTAATCATGACTTACTATAACTTTAGATTTTCTTAAGTGTAGTGAAATCTGAGAAATATTTTTGAGCTGGTTAACGACAGTTTCTATCGAAGATCGTGTTTTTAATATCAGATTATCCCAGAGAGATAAAGAAAAGCGCACAATGGAATGAGCGCTTTTTTCTTCACAGTTAATATTCAGGTGGAGATGACTAATCGACTATAACTGCTTAATATCCTCAAAAGTGGGGCCCTGAAAATAAATCGCACTAATATGGCAACTGCGAGGTTGGGTCAAAACAAATCGTATCGATTCCCAGACTGAGCGTCCATTCAGTACTTGTTTACCCATTGTTTTATGGTCGTCCAGGTCTTCATCAAAACCATTAACTTCAAAATCAGGGGGATAGATTCCGGTTACGCGAATATTATCTTTGCTTAATTGATGGGAAATCGTCTGGCAAAAGCCACTCATCGCATGTTTGGCAGCAAAAAATACCGGATGAGCGGCAGAGCGGATAAAGTTTGGAATGCCGCAGACTGACACCATCGCAATAATATCGGCTCCCTGAGATTTATGCAGGCTTGGTAATAACATCTTGGTCAATAGCATGGAGCCTGTTGCACCGGAATTCATCGTGCTGATAATATCTTCATCACTGTCATCATCATTCAGATTGCCTTCCAGCCATTGGGCTGCACTCAATATCAGAATATCAATGGGTTTACTGTCTTGCAGTAATTGATTGGCAAAGTTGCGAACTGACTGTGCGTCACTGATATCACATTGATAACTCCTTGCGATCCCGCCTTCACCCTGAATAATTTTACAAGTCGCTTCAGCACTTTTTAATTGACGAGCACAGAGGTCAACATGAGCACCTTCCCGTGCTAACCAGACAGAAATAGCCTGTCCAAAATCGCGGCCTCCGCCTGTCACCACAACTCGTTTACCTTTTAATCCATCTAACTCATCCAATTTATTTAACATGGTGTTAACTTCCTTATGTCAGTTATTAATCTAAATGAGAGATCATTGCACTATCGGTTATATGTTATTAATAAATTACGCGGAAAAATGAGGTTAAAGTTTTTTATTGTTAATTTATTAACCATTAATGTTATTTGTTTGTTAATAATGATGTTTTATATACCTCTCTATCAGTACAGTTGCTCTGATTTTTATGTTAAGGTGATCATGAATGTAGATTGAGTGAATTATGAGCGAAAAATATCTGCGGGACGGGTAACCCTAATTTGGGTTACATTTATTTTATTGAAATTTCGGCAAAATATTTTTTTGGAATGATATAGGAGATAGTGTCGGAAACTAGTTTTGAAGGATGAGTATAAGGATGAGTATGAGTCAAGATAATACTGGACAGGTAAAGACGAAAACTTACATTAACCCACCAGTCTTTTTCTTCTCGGCATTTTTGATCATTGCACTGGTCGCATTTGCCGGTTTGAAACCGGAGCTTGCCGATAGGTGGTTTAAATCTTTGCAGCAAGACTTGTTTGTTAATGCTAGTTGGTTTTATATCCTTGCCGTTGCGTTGATTTTACTTTCAGTTACCTATTTGGGTTTATCCAGATACGGCAATATAAAGCTTGGCCCTGACCATGCTGAACCTGATTTCAGTTATTTTTCTTGGTTTGCCATGCTTTTTTCTGCGGGGATGGGTATTGGATTGATGTTCTTTGGTGTGGCTGAGCCTGTCATGCACTATCTGTCACCACCGGTGGGCACACCTGAAAGTATTGCTGCGGCTAAACAGGCTATGAAGTTAACTTTCTTTCATTGGGGGCTGCACGCCTGGGCAATCTATGCCATTGTGGCTTTGATTCTGGCATTTTTTAGCTATCGGCATGGTTTGCCTTTAACACTGCGCTCTGCGCTGTACCCGATTATTGGTGATAAAATTTATGGGCCGATTGGCCATGCTGTTGATATCTTTGCGGTTATTGGTACGGTATTTGGCGTAGCCACGTCTTTGGGCTATGGCGTTCTCCAAGTGAATGCTGGTCTTAACCATCTATTTGATTTGCCTATCAATGGGACGGTACAGGTTATCTTGATCATTGCAATCACCGCTCTGGCAACCATTTCGGTTATTTCTGGGTTAGAGAGAGGCATCCGTGTTCTATCTGAGTTGAATTTAGGGCTGGCATTTTTACTGTTGATCCTGGTTGTTGCTTTGGGGCCAACGGTGCTGCTGTTGAAGTCCTTCGTGGAAAATACGGGCGGCTACCTTTCGGAAATTGTCAGCAAAACATTTAACCTGTATGCCTATGAACCTAAATCCAGTAATTGGTTAGGAGGATGGACATTACTGTATTGGGGATGGTGGCTATCCTGGTCTCCATTCGTTGGGATGTTTATCGCCAGAGTTTCCCGGGGCCGGACAATCAGGGAATTTGTCACGGGTGTTTTGTTCGTACCCAGTGGTTTTACTCTGATGTGGATGACGGCATTTGGTAATAGTGCGATTGACATGATTGCCAATCAGGGAGCCAAAGAATTAGCCAACGTCGTACAGACAGATGTTTCTCTGGCACTGTTTAATTTTCTGGAACATTTTCCATTGCCTGCCGTTTTATCGTTCATTGCAATGCTCATGGTCGTGATGTTCTTTGTCACTTCTGCTGATTCTGGTGCCATGGTGGTTGATACACTGGCTTCTGGTGGAGCTCATCATACACCTGTCTGGCAGCGGATCTTCTGGGCAGGTTTGATGGGAGCGGTTGCCATTGCTCTATTGATTGCAGGAGGCTTATCTGCTTTGCAGACAGTAACGATCGCCAGTGCGCTTCCTTTCTCGATAATTTTATTGATATCGATATATGGCTTGCTTAAGGCATTACGGATTGACGCATATAAGAAAGACAGCCAGCAGATGACTACAATAGCACCTCCGGCCAGCCGTAACCCGATCCCGTGGCAGCGAAGATTAAGAAATATCGTTTATTATCCTAAAAGTTCGCAGGTAAAACGCTTTATGAACGAAGTCATCCAGCAGGCAATGAGTATGGTGGCTGGAGAATTAGCAAAGCAGAACAAAGTTGTTGTCATCAATGATGAGATGGACGACCGAATTCATCTGGAAGTGGATTTTGGCGAAAACCTTAACTTTGTCTATGAAGTTCGTCTGCGAGGTTATATTCAACCAGCGTTTGCTATTGTAGGTCTGGAAGATGATGAGAGAAGTGAGGAACAAAAATATTATCGTGCTGAAGTTTACCTTAAAGAGGGTGGACAGGATTATGATCTGATGGGATGGACTCAGGAACAGATCATCCACGATATTTTGGATCAATACGAAAAGCACATTCATTTTTTGCATTTGGTTCGTTAAGCAATATGGCCTGTGTATTTTTGCATATGACTTCAAAATATGAATAATGGATATAAAGTCTTCTACAACTGAAAGTTATCAGATTGAGTTGTGATAACTCCAACTAACATAACATTAGCTGCTTGCATTAGATTTTGAATGCAGGCAGCTCTATTTAAATTCCCCAAAATAAGAGATTAAGCTTATCTTTGATATCTGATGACCAGCTGGATTACATCAGTAATTTTTTCTCCAATTACGCTTTCTGAGACATTTGAAAGTTCTGTTGTTAAAAGCCGATAATTTTTACCTTTGATTTGCACTATGGGGAATAGATGGCGACTTACCTTGTCTGAGAAATGGTGCGCTTCAACCAAAGGAATAACCATACGTCTTCCCGGTGTTTCAATGATATAGCTTTGTACATCAACAAACAGGCTGTATTTGCTTCCTTTCCGTTGTATTGATAAACAACATATTGCATTTACCAGTTCCTGTTTTCATCAGTAAATGAGCCGTATTGTTCAGTAAATTGAGCAACCTCTTCCATTCCTTTACGATTATCTGCTTTTCAATTTTCAGCTTTGATGCGCTGAGCCTCCCTGGTCATGATTTCATTAACAAAACCCGAAATATTTATGTCAGCGGAACTCAAAATCAGATAATTTTCTTTATCAACTGATTACGTTAACTCTATGTTTCATTACACACCTCAAATACACACTTTAAGTATAAATTTAAAGTATGTATTTTATACAAGCAAAAGGCAATCTGATTTTTTTATGGAAGAATGGAAGAGAAAAAGTCCTGAATACGACCGGGTAGCAAAGTTCATCAATACTTCCATTAGGATAATGGTAACCATCAATATCATAATAACCATGTTTCCAGGGAGCTATACCTCAATCTATTAAATGGACACTCATTTAATACTTTCTGTAATTTATTCAGCCATTTCTTTTCGGCTACTGTTAATTTACTCATTTCTGAATCTCCTTTTTTCCCTGCAATCGTTCTATTTAATTTAAAATTCAATTTTAGTAGATAATCTACCGAGCCTATTTTAATAATTTTGTCTTTTTTCCTTGTTTTGAGAGTAAAATCACAGCCTCTTTATCGAAAGAAATGAAAGTTTCTCCCCCTAACCATGTTCCTTCATACTCCATAATACCATCAGCAAAGTCGCCCCCTGCTTCTAACAGTGCAAGCCCTGCCTCAACTGCGGGGCGATTCATAGTTATTTTCTCCGTATTCAGTAGCGTCCTAATTGTGGAATAAATCGTTTTATTATCAATGTTATAAACTCGACTCAAAACCCATACAAATTCGCACAAACACGGAAGAGAAATTGCAATCAGAGCGGCTTCTTTTAGAATTTTTTGAGCAGTTTTGGCTTGTTTAGGATCATCACATACTACGGCACGGATAAGCACATTTGTATCAATCGTAACTTTCATTTATCACCTGACCAACCGATCGCAGCGGCTTCATTTATTTCTTCAATTGTAGCTATTTTCGTGGTCTTGCCTGCAAGCAGTCCAAATAAATCATCGATAGTGCCAGTAGGCCGTGCGGCACGAATCCGAAGCTCGCCATTGGGTAACTTATCAAGGTTAATTTGCTCCCCTGGCTTAATACCAAGGTGTTGTAATAAATCACGTTTAAGAGTGATTTGTCCTTTAGTTGTGACAGATAAAGATACCATATTGACCCCCATTAGAATCTTATCAATTTCACCATAAATGTAATGTAAAAATACATTACCGTCAATGAGTTTGGTTCATTCCAATTTCTGACCTGATGCCAGTTCTTCATATTCTATTGAAATCCCTATCTTTAGTTGATGAGTTCGTCATTAGATGATTTAGCTATATAGATATAGCGAAAATAAGGATACCCGTTTTCCATATTTTTCTCTGTTTATTTTTTTATTACAAAAAAATGATTACTTTATATTTTGTTATTTCAATATTTATATTTTTTGTTTTATATAAATTTAAAAGAAGAAATTATAATTTTAAATTACATAAGGTTGTGATTTTAAACATGCTTTAATTATCTCTAAATGTAATATTTTTTGTTGCTTAGTATAGAGAGTAGTCCTGAAATAACAATTGAATTGTTTTTATTTTACTCAGTTTTGTAATAAGAATAAGTCGATTAGAGATAGTATTGAGAGGTTTTTAATATAATAATATTTTTTATTATACGCATATTGACATTTATTTTCTTGAATGTAATCTTGATTGTAAATTCCAGAAAAATAGCCTTGTCATAAGGCGGTATTAATTGCGTCCTAAAGGGATGCATGAAAAGTCCTAAATATAAATGCTGTCATTTCTGTTACTTTCGAAACTGAGTCAAAACCTGCTGTTGACCACATCTAGTGGATGTGGTTTTCAGCTAAGAATAAACTTTACACTTTGAAAGGATAATATAATGGCTGGACAAATCACGACAGTTCCTACAGATGGTAAAAGTATTATCAAAGGGCAACCCTTCAGTGTGGTTGTTTTGATAACGGATGAACCACATATAAATGTTAATAGTACAAAGGTCAGTGTCGTTTCTCATTCACCGGGTGTGAAACTAATAAAGACATTCCCCGGCGCAATTGTTAAGGGGAGGTTTTCCCAGCAACTGATATTCCAGGCTGACGAAAGTGGCGGCGAGCAGAAAATCCAGTTTACTGCAAATACGACGGGCAACCCAAAACATGAGGTAACTTATCACGCTGTCGATAACCCAGACTTGGAACCAAATACTTGCATACTGAGAGGATCTGCGGCTTATTTGTATGACTCTAAGCCTGTTAACTTCACTGGCCAACCCCCAGATGCAAACAACCCATTCGTTTCAGCATCAATCAATCCGATGGTAAAACACGGTGGTCCAATTTCAAACTATGATATTCCGCTTCGAACAACAGCTCCGCTACGAATATTCACGGCGGAGGACATGAATGAAATTCAACCTTATGATATTGATCTAGATAAGCAGTTTTATTACTACCTGATTCAGAAAACATCAAACGCTGCGGTGAATCTAAAAATATACGCCACTCAGGGTGTCAGCAAGTTCGTTGAACTTGATACGATATTCAATTATGAGGGATACAATCAAAGACAAGTCATATTTATTACGACTGTTCCGACTAATGTATCCGATGACCTTGAGCCACCAAACATTGAAGAAACATTTTTGTCTTCTACTTTAACAAGGCCGGATCAATTGGATGATTTTACTTTCATGGTTCCGAGCTACAAGGGGGCCAAAATCGGCGATTTTATAATCGGGTTTGTGACGGACGATAGGAAAGACACGTTTAAGAAAGAACTCTTCGTAGGGCAGCTAACAGTTGAAGAAAGCGGATATTATAGATTTAAAGCCGCTTACAGCGACATGTATTCGGGTGATAATCATATCAGCTATGTTACGCTTAACCAAACAGGTACGCCAGTAAGATCCAAGCTTAATTACATAAATTATGATAACGATGGTATTAACGGTCCGAGTCCCAATGACAAACATCGGACTCTGGTTGCGCCAAAGGTGTATGACCAATACAATCAATTTATTGGCATATATGACCCAGTTAATATCAATAGCATCGGTACAAAAGGGCTTGAGGTTCGATTACCATCCGATCCCAATAATCCAAATCACACGATTGCCCCAGGTGACATGATCACGATTAAAGCCTATATCTCACACTATGTCGACATCTTCCCAGAAAAAGCACGTCCTTTACCTATTATGGTTGTTAAAAATCAACCTGTGAAATCGACAGAAATAACAAATGGTTATTATAAGGTTACCATCACGCCTGATAAACTGATGGGGTATGACTCAGCAGATGGTTATGATGTAGCAGTACTCACGATAGACTACAGCCGTCTTGCCCAGAACCAGAAATCGAAAATTTTCACTAGGAGCTTCGGTACAGTAGCACCAGGAGAAGGAGGAGACTCGGTAGAGTAGCACCCTAACCAGAATATGTGACTGCTATTTTGCAGTCACTTTCATTAAGATAATTGTTTGTGAAAGGTGATAGCATGTCTATAAAGAACATCATAATGAACGACAGTCTTGTTCCTCTTACTTTACCACAAAGCTACAATGGTATTATTGATGAATCAGAACTAGACCAAGACGAACTGGTAGTTATAATAAAAAGACATGAAGAAGTTCGTGTTGGATACCAAATCATTGTTCACTTGACTCCATATCTATCGTCAATACCGCTTTTCATCACAGATGAAAATATCGAGAATCCAACGTATCAAATAACCATCCCTTTTTCTGCTATTCCTCTCGGTAGCTATAATATTTACTATACCATCACCGATTTAGTCGCGAATATAGCTAAATCTGAAAGTACCCACGTCACAATTAAAAAATCAGACTCTCCGCAACCATTTCTTGAAGCAACGCTAATAATAACCGGATATCAGCCAATCGGTGACGAATATGAAATACTGACAATTCAGATTCACGATAAACAGACATCTGAACAAATTAAAGACACAGCCGTCTCTTATAAAATAGATCAGGCCATAAACATAAGTGACGTGTCAGAAATTGGTTCAAACCCCGATACGATACAATCAATGAATACAGATGAATACGGGCAGTTTAAAATAAATCTGAAAGGCGAGGTGGGAGGAAATTGTATTATAAGGGTTACTGCCAATAATCGTGTCGGAAGCATAAAATATACTATGGGACAACAGTAAGGAGATATTAGCAATGGCAACGAAAACACTTTCTTTTCCGGGTATAAAAAGTGGTTGGTATGTTTCGTATTTCTTACAGACGTTAGCTGGATATGATTATACAGTGACGATACAAGATAACGTCACTGGAAATACTTACGCCACTTGGAAAAAACAGAATGATGGAGATGATTCTCCCTATAGCAATACCAATTCATTTTGGTACACAGGACCAGACGGAAAGCTTATATGTACTGTTGATTGCCCAGAAAGCAGTCGTCTTGATAATACTTGGGCTGAAAGTATAATAACGCCAAGTTCAGGGAACCCAACTCTGGGAAGAACCTATTGTGCCGCCTTTGAGGATAACGGCGTTAAGAATAATGGCACAGACTACAGAATCGAATACAATAATTTATTTATCTGTCTGGTCGGGTGGTCTCACTACCGCGACGACCCCAACGAATAAGTATCCATTTTGCAATCAGGAAAAACCTCCGACGAGAGTTCTCACCGTGGGATATGAAGGGTATCATCCCCACGGTTTTCTGTTAATTCCTGTGGCTCTTATTTAATCACCATGTCATCCTTAGACCAATTTTTGCGCTCAACTCGTAGCTGTCTGCAAAATTATTCAGGCTGGTGTTGACTGAAGTCTGACCATAGACGAAAGAATTGCTGTCATTCCAACTGTAGGAACCACCGATACCAGTCTCACCCCAAGTGCGGTCATTTCCACTGTGGAAGGCAACATTAGCAACATCAACAGCATCATTACGTCCCAGAAGTTCCTGTCGAATGTTGAAAAGGCCGTAAAGGTTAGAGGCTTTTTCATCCTTGCTTTGATCATCGCTCCACTTTTGGCTGTAGTCTATAGTCGCGCCCACGCGTAATTTCATGTTCCTGCTTTGATCAAAGCGGACTTTGGCTCCAAATGTGTCATGGAATTCATCCATGTCTATGGAAGAGAACACGAACTGCGCCTGCGGGGTCAGTGACCATGCTGGACTTAAGTCAAATCGTTGTCCTGCTTCCAGGCTCAACGCATATCCCAGAGCGGACTTATTATTCCCCAGTTGCCGATGGGCAGTCTTTGAATTCAGGTCATTGCCAAAGTAGGTCACCTGAGCTAATCCATCCAAATAAAACTTATTATTGCCGTACCACGTGCTTGTCATGCCTATCGTGTAACCATGCGCACGGATGTTACCTTCACCATGCACAGAGCCTGCATCAGCACCAATATTCGAATATTGCAGGAAAACACCCCCTGCCGCTGAACCCTGATCATTTTCATAAAAGCGTCTATCTATGCCGAGTTGAGCACGGGTCATATTATAGGTGATGGCGCCAGCACCCGATGTAGAGACACGTGGCGATAATTTACCGTAAGAGGCTGTCATCCGTCCCCATACCCCATTGAGTATCTGGTTTGTACTATCGTCTGTGCTGTGCTCACCAGCGGCATTTTTGAAACCATCCATTTCACGCTGCTTGCCCTTACGTCCTCCGATCCGGTCACGCAAGGACGCTGGCGTATTCAGAATCTGTAAAACCCGGCCATAAGCCTCGTAAACACTAACACCAGCCTGATAGAGCCGTGTCGGTTCCGGTATAATCTTAGGATTAGGTTTTGAACTGATCAACGATGAGCGCAGATACCAGTTTCCATCCGTATTGCCAGTGCCATTTTTATAAAGACGGTAGGCATACGCCCCCCCAGCCACAACGACAGGCTCTCCTTTATGATTATAGTCACCAACCAAATGGAAAATTCCGTCTGATGCCCCTTGTACGTCAACAACCTTAATGCCTTCAGTCGTCTGTGCACCCGTTCCACCGATATTTTTGATCACGAGATGAGTTGTACCCGATGTGCTGCCCTTCACCACCAGTTTGTCAGTTTTTGAGTGATCCCCGCCCAACATAGTCGATATAGTCACCGTGCCGTTATTGCCCCTGTAATCCCCCGCGATCGTCAGTGTACGCCCGACAGTTTTGTTATCTCCGCCAACGAACACTGTGCCACTGTTATTCAAGGCGGAAATTGTCGTATTAAAGTTGAAATAAAGACTCCCTGCATTATCAATGTTACTGGTGATGCTTCCCGTTTTATGTCCGTCGCCAAGACGTAACGCGCTGCCGGATAATATCTTGACAGTGCCGACATTCATGTCGTGGGTATAGGTAAGATCCAGGTTTTCCGTCGCAGCGCCTTTTCCCCCTATAGTGACAACTGAATCTTTCGACCCGGATACATTGCCCTTCAGGGTTGCATTTGGGCCAGACATATAAAGACGGGTATTGCCAAGCTCTACATTGCCATCAATTGTGCCTGAATTATAAATACCGTCAGTAATGCGTCCCTTATTACTTATCGAAAAATTATCCCCCTTTATCACACCGCCATCCAGATTCGTTATGGTATTAACAATGCTTTTATCGCCGATATAAATTCCATTTCGCTTTCCATATAACAAGGAAGCATTGGTAATCTGTTTAATTTTGGACGACCTGATGTGGGGATTAACATCCCATGTCATGCCTTGCCCAGTGACCTGAATTGCGTCCTGGTCAGCCGTTATCCCTTTACTCCCGGAGTGATTATAGAGGTTTTCGAGGTATCCTCCATCTTGAATCAGAACGCTTTGATTAGGTCCGGTCACTGTTCCATAGTTATTGAAAGTGCTGACATTACTGCCAGATTCGATAATAAACGTTGCGCGAGCAGAGTTGGCAATATTCCCCTGAGACAGTATTCCATAATTATCAAGAGTCTTAAGTGTTGAAGTTGTAACAGATATCCCATCAATTGATCCTTCTTTCCGATTCAGGATGGTATCTACGCGTCCATATTGACCCTTATTTGCCTTAATCGCCTGCTCGATTGTTATTGAATTGAATGAATTAGGATCATCATTGCCTGTGATTGAGCCATAATTATCTAGCATATTTATTTGACCAGAAACCCATACGGCTCCGTTCGTTCCATTTATAGTTCCGTGATTAAGCAGATTTCCAACAGAACCACTGTGAGTTACTGTGACTCCACTAGATCCCTGCAAAACTCCGTTATTCTCAATGTCATCAACTAAAATTACGGGGGCCAGATTATTGTTAACGCCGACATTAACCGCACTGTATTTCAGACCGTAGAGATCCGAGAAGTCTGTTCCCTGAGGAACATCAACTGATGCGTTCTTCTTGATAGTAAGATTTTCGCCCGGTGAGAGGTTACAGGATTCTGTCTCATTTCCAGAAATGATGGTCTTCGTATTCGAAGAACCACATGATGAGTCCGCTATTGCATTAATACTTATTCCAGGAAAAAACAAAGCCACTCTTAGGGCTATTGGGAATACAGTGTGCCTGTACATCTTCATAAGAGGGACCCCTAAAGAACCAGATTTTGTTTAAGTAAGGGAACTAAACTGCTTGAGGCACGATAAAAGTGTTAGTCAAAGAACATAAAGTAGTGGAGCCTCGTCAGACTATCATTACTTTAGAATAACTTTACTATTGCGTCGATTATTTCTGCCAAAAATTGATACTTTCCTAATATGGATTTGATGCTAATGATGATTTCAAAGGAGCTATCGGTGCAGGTAATCTTGTTGTGAAGCCTATTTTATCTACTAAAAATAGGGGCATGTTTTACCTGAAATAAAGCTTATGTGTGAATATGAATATTACTCTTATTTTCACGTACCTGATTGCCGTTGTCAGAATGAATCCTCAATTACAGTGAAAGGAAAAGAATGGTGAAGTAAAATATTTCAATATATTCACTGGAAATAAATTCTGAACTCTGTGTAAAACGCCTTTATTCTTTATAAAGCGTTTTTTTGCAATGATTTTCAATCATTGACGAGCATGAATTGTCAGTGTGGTTTTTTTACTGTTGTAACGTTACATTATGGTAGCCAATCAATGTTCCAGCAATTTCGGAGCAAAAACGAGTTACGAGTTAGCCATCGGTCAACCCAACGGCTGCTTTTGGCACAAAGCAGTCCGTCAGATTTGGTCACGCTCTACAACTGAAAGTTATCAGATTGAGTTGTGACCACTCCGCATAATTTTATATAAGTGCATATCTCTTCATCTCAGTCTGTAATGTGACTTACCCCGTATTATTGTGCTTTTTCTCTTTTTCCATCGGTATGTTTGATTTGTAGTGACTATGCTTTTACTCAGTGACGGACTTTTGAAAGCATTTTACAGATGTAATGTTGGCGGAAAACGCGTTAAGTCAGGAGAGTTCAATGTTAAAAACCCTACTGAATCGTGATGTTATTCAATGGATTCCTGGTGTTAAAGATTGGCAAGAGGCCATTGAGTTAGCCTGCCAGCCACTTATTGATAATGCAGCGATTCAGCCGAGTTATGTCGATGCCATTTATCGTGCCCATGAAGAGTTTGGCCCTTACTACGTGATTGGCTCAGGTATTGCGATCCCCCATGCGAGACCGGAGCAAGGGGCCAATCGTCTTGCATTGAGCCTGACGTTTATAAAACAGGGTGTCATGTTTGGTTCTGTAGAAAATGATCCGGTCAAGTTACTGTTTGTATTTGCCACAACAAGTAGTGATAGCCATATAGAAGTGATCGCTGAACTTGCAGGATTATTTGATGATCAGGAAAAAATAAACCAATTAATGCAGACCAAAAATCAGGATGAGATTTTTTCTATTGTTCAAGGATATTAACCAATATTTTTATTTAACAGGAAAATAAGATGAAAATTACAGTTGTTTGTGGTCATGGTTTAGGAACCAGCCTGATAATGGAGATGAGTATTAAAAATATTTTGCAGGAATTAGGCGTTGAAGCCCGTGTTGAACATACAGATTTAGGTTCAGCAAAAGCGGCCAAGAGCGATATTTTCATTGCTACAAAAGATATTGCAGAACAACTGATTAAACAGCAGATAGCTGGAAAAATCATTGTATTGGAAAATATGCTAGATAAATCTGCAATGAAAGTGCGTTTATCTGCGGTATTACAAGAACTCGGCAGATTGTAACTGGAGAAAAATATGGATTTCTTCCGATTTTTGATGAACGACGTACTGGCAGAGCCTGCGATTTTAGTCGGGCTGATTTCATTAATTGGTTTGGTAATGCAGAAACAGCCTGTGACAGAGTGCATCAAAGGAACAGTAAAAACTATACTCGGATTCGTTATCTTAGGTGCAGGAGCGGGCCTGATAGTTACTTCACTAGGTGGATTTGCCACTATCTTTCAAGATACTTTTGGTATTCAGGGCGTTGTACCAAATAATGAAGCTATCGTTTCGATAGCGCAGAAAAGTTTTGGCAAAGAGATGGCGATGATTATGTTCTTCGCTATGGTGATTAACATTCTAATTGCCCGTTTCACACCGTGGAAATTTATATTCTTGACCGGACATCACACCTTATTTATGTCGATGATGGTGGCAGTTATTCTTTCTGTGGCAGGAATAAATAGCACGATGCTGGTTGTGATAGGCTCAATTGTTGTTGGTATTTCAATGGTATTTTTTCCAGCGATTGCTCATCCTTATATGAAAAAAGTGACAGGTTCTGATGATGTGGCACTTGGTCATTTCTCGACACTTTCTTACGTCTTGGCGGGGTTTATTGGCAGCAAATTAGGTAATAAAGCGCATTCTACGGAAGAGATGAACGTGCCTAAAAGTTTATTGTTTCTGCGCGATACTTCTGTCGCCATCGCTTTAACTATGGCGATTATTTTTATTATTACCGGTTTATTTGCTGATCAGGACTTAGTCCGACAAGTCAGTGGTGGAAAAAACAGAGTAATGTATTCACTGATGCAATCAATCATATTTGCAGCGGGTGTATATATCATTTTACAAGGTGTCAGAATGGTGATTGCTGAGATTGTGCCTGCATTTAAGGGTATTTCCGACAAATTAGTACCGAATGCCAAGCCTGCACTGGATTGTCCGGTGGTCTTTCCTTATGCACCAAATGCTGTCCTGATAGGCTTCCTGAGCAGTTTTATTGCCGGTGTTGTTGGCATGTTTATTCTCTACTTGCTGAACATGACGGTGATTATTCCCGGCGTTGTTCCTCATTTCTTTGTTGGTGCAACCGCGGGGGTTTTCGGCAATGCAATGGGAGGAAGACGAGGGGCGATCCTTGGAGCGTTTGCGCAAGGGTTATTGATTACATTCCTGCCCGTATTTCTGTTGCCTGTTCTGGGAAGTATTGGTATTGCCAATACCACATTCAGTGATGCGGATTTTAGTGTAGTAGGGATTTTATTGGGGATGATTGTTCGTTAATTTTCTAACTTTGAATCAAAAATACCCTTGTCCATGCTGCTAAAATAGAGTTTTAGACTCACTTGGTGAATATTTATTTGTGATATTTGTAATTGGGAAGATGATCCTGTTCAATCCGCAAATCCTGAGCTTACCGGAGATGCTGATTCTATGAGTTTAAATGAAGCCAAAAATGCCTTTAAACAAGGTGGAAGGGCAGAATAATTTTATGTATTGTTAAATGACATTAAACTATATGAAATAAAGACTGGACGAATGGAAAATTATAAAAAATATACTATGGATAAGGCCGATCGAATGTTACAACCTGCAATTGGCGGCGAGTTAATATTATTAAGTTATATAGGATTTTCACAAGAAGGTAGATTTGAATTCTTGGAAAAAATAGATAATTGGGAAAATCGGGGTGATGCTGAGATATTAGAACATACTCACTTTAAAAAATATCTTGCAAATGATGTGTTTATAATAACTGATAACTCTTATATAAAAGACGAAGTTTATTTCATGGATATCAATCATGTTGAACCATTTGTTAATAGTTATTTAAATAAAAATTCAGAATGTTTTTTTGATGGTGATACTTTCTTTATCTCACCTTCAACGAAATCTTTAATTGAATTTCAACATGATGGATATATATTTTCACATAGATTACCCATTGTGATAAATGAGCATGGAAAGAGGGTAATAGCAAGAAAGGTGTAATAAAAAATCCAGTTTGGATTATTATGTTACTATTGTGACAATTTAGTATAGTATTTCCCATATAATTGTCATTATAGTGACAAAAGAGGCTACCATGCTTTCATTCTACACGGCTTATGATGTACAGCATGAATTAAAAGGCTTTATTAAGCGGCAGCGTAAACAACAAAAAATCACCGTTGAAATGTTGTCCAGGCGTTCTGGTGTGCCATATAGCACTATCAGGAAATTTGAGCGTACAGGTAACATTTCCCTGCGACAGTTTTTAATGTTAATGGAAGCGATTGGTGAGTTATCCCCACTCCATGAGTTAACTAAAGAGCGTGAGCGGGAACCAACGACAATTGCCGAGGTGCTTAAAAATGCTTAAGACACCACTTAATGTCAAAAGAAAACTTTCTGATGGAAATCAGCTAATTCATACAGAAAGCACCAAAAGAGCCACATTATGGCTTACATGGTGTTTTCGGCGTTAGTTTGCCAGATAGATGGGGGCTTTATTTAATGGATCGGATATTTCGCGAAAATGGTTTTAACCCGCGAATGATAACGGCCTTAGAACGGCTTGCTTATATCGGTGAACATTGTTCTGGTGCACTCTATTATGAACCGGCGATATCCTTTGCTGATACTGGTGAAAGAGACATCGATCTTATTACACTCGGCCAGGAAGCCGTTAAGGAATTTGAAGGAACAAATTCTGATTTTGTTGAATATCTAATGAATGCCAGTGGCTCCGGTGGTGCGCGTCCTAAGCTTAATCTGACAAAACATACCGATGGCTGCACAGGCCGGATTTACCAGTAAAAAACCGTTACTTGATATGCTGGAAGAGATTTATCATGCTACCCGCCAATTTAAGTTTTTTGCTAATGAGTTGGGGGTGGATAAGTCATTGGTAACAATTGCAGCAGAAATGGATAGAGTTAAAATTATAGTACGATATACCCTTTGTCTTTTAAGTCACCTCTTTATTGGCTGCGCTCATTCACCCCGGCCACATAGTTATCTGTGTTTTCAGGGGTTAATGAGAGGCTGCTGCCTCTTGCCGGAGGCTGGGTACAGATATCTTTTCAAATTATTTCTTATAGGTTTAAGACTTAAGAATAGTTGTATTATTTACTTCAACCATTTATGGACAAATTCCTCCAGCGACACGGGACAATCAAAATAATACCCCTGTAAATAATTTACGGAATAGCTTCTTAGTTGATTCACCTGTTTTTGGTTTTCAATGCCTTCTGCCACAATTTCTAAATTCATTCGCAATGCTAAGTCAATGATATTTTCAACAATATGCTTCGAAATCATATCAGTATTCATTTTGCTAATGAAGTTATGACCTATTTTCACCATATTGACATTAAATTTTTGTAAATATGTGTGGTTTGAATAACCTGTGCCGAAATCATCTAAAGCGATTAATACACCTAATTCATCTAATTTATTAAATAGTTTAATTGAGTATTCATCTGGCTCCAGTAATTCTCTTTCTGTAATTTCTAATACCAACCGGACAGAATCCTCAGGGAATGCCCGCAGAAAATCACGACAATCATCCAATAAGCTGGTTTCTTTATAATGTTTTGCGCTGATATTGAAACTAAAATGAAAGTTCTTAGGTAGCTGATGGGTAAGCGGAGCGAAGAAATTCCGTACTTGCGTGATTAAGTTACGTGTTAAAGGAACAATCAGATCTGATTTTTCAATTTGCGCGATAAAATCTTTTGGTGCCAATAGCCCCTGTATTGGATGTTGCCAGCGTACAAGGATCTCACACCCGATGATGGTGTTATTTTGGCTACAAATAATAGGTTGTATATAAGGGATAAATTGTTTATTTTTAACGGATTTTTTTAATTGATATGACGGGATAATAACAGTTTTAGTAAATTGATATAAAAAAATGGCGAATAAGAGCATGAGTATTGCCAATGAAAGCAAAACTCCTTCCAGCTCCATATCAGGCTTGATATTATTCTGATAATTGGAAAATACTTTCCATAATATATTACTAACACTTAAGGTGATGACGACGAATAATATTACAAATACCCGATACAATGTTCGGTATGATTTAAAATTCAGCCCCATCATTTCTCCTTTTTGATAAAGCCCATTACCCAACAGTAGACTTACCGTCTAATTTTGTAAAATTCTGTGAGCTTGTTGTTTATGAAAAATGGCTTTCTGTTTGAAAAACAACGTCGGCTATCTTACAGGAAGATATTGAAGACAGGAAATATATATAGCTGTATGGGAAAGCTCGGCTAATAAATTACGTAATCAATGGTAATAAATAGAATAAATCGATTATTATTGCCATCCTTGGCGAAATAATTAAATTATTTTATTGATTAATGCCAATTTTTTATCAGATTATTCCTTATCTTATTTATACTTGTTGTTCTTCAAGTCATCATTTTGTTGGTTGCATCTTGAAATCCATAAGGTTTATAAGTTATTTACTGAGCAGTAATCACAATCGCTACACGGCGGTTTTCTGCCCGGCCTTTTGATCTGCGGTTATCTGCAATAGGCTGGCTTGGCCCCAAACCACGGGTTTTCAGGTTGGATCTCTGCATTCC
The DNA here is from genome assembly GCF_003386665.1 of Xenorhabdus cabanillasii. Lineage (NCBI taxonomy): Bacteria > Pseudomonadati > Pseudomonadota > Gammaproteobacteria > Enterobacterales > Morganellaceae > Xenorhabdus > Xenorhabdus cabanillasii. The sequence continues at coordinate 2,669,111 of NZ_QTUB01000001.1, forward strand.
TCCATGTGTCAGGGCATCCGCAACCGTGTTAGCCCGCTTTAGTGAGAGCTGGTTGTTATAGCTCAGTTCACCATAATTGTCTGTATGACCATCCAGGCGTGCGTGATGAATGCCGGCTTTGGATAAAGCCGCAGCCAGTTCTTTCAGCTTTGCTTCACCTTCAGAACGTAAATGATATTGATTATTACCGAAGAGCACTTTTTCTGACATGCCAAACAGCCATCCTTCATCGGTCTGATGAAATCCCTGCTGTTTAAGGATTGTGATCTGTTCTGCCGTTAGGTTCCTTTTATTCTGGCAGGCATTAAGGAGAATAGGGGTAATAAATGCAATCACAAATATAAAAACACGGTTTTTTATCATGATGAATTCCTGGATAAGTAGTTTATTTTTGTTGTATCAACGGAGTACCAGCCACCACCTCGTTGTTTGATGTGATACATGGCAGCATCTGCTTCAGAGAGTAGTTGTTCTGCTGTTAAATCAGCGTTTGACAGGGCGATACCAATACTGAGTGTGATACGCAGGTATTGACCGCTGGGGAGCTGAATTGGGGTGTCCATAGCGTGGATAATGTTTTTTGCGATCCTTTCTGCATCTTCCAAATTGGCTGAAGGTAATAAAATAGCGAACTCATCACCTCCCAGGCGGGCGACAGTATCGGTTTTTCGTACTTTCATTTTTAAGGTATCAGCTATTGTGATCAGGACGTGATCGCCTGCTGCATGTCCATAGATGTCATTAACATATTTCAGTCGGTTGCCATCAATAAATAAGATCACTGCGCTTTCACGCATGAATTTATCATTCATCACAGTCGATAATACGCGTTCAAAAGTGGCTCTATTGGGTAATCCTGTAAGGGAGTCATGCTGAGCCTGCCATGCCAATGCTGCTTTTTCAGTTTGTAAATGGTGTTGCCACTCTTCCAATTCTTCAAGCAGATGATTAAAAACCTGGCTTAACTCATGCAGTTCTGCAATTTTGGCGGAAGGAACACGTTGTGAAAAAGCCCGTCGTTGCCGGACATCATGGGCAACACCAGCAATGTTTTGTAATGTCCTGACAATACCATCGTGCATATGCAGGGAAAGATAGAGTGAAAGTATGGCGCTAATCAGTAAACAAGCGAATAGTACCAATAAGGCTTGATAGATAAATTTGATGATGTGTTCACTATTGCCGATTAACCAAACCGAACCTACCTGTTGTTGATGGTGATATATGGGAAAAGTGATTGGTTCAGGGAAAATCCAATATTCAACCAGTTTCTTGAAATTACCGGTTCGGGTTGTTTGACTAGCTTGCCAGCTAGCCAAAATTTGATTTTTGGCATCGAAAATTTTCGCTGCTGTAAAATTATTATGAACCGCGATCATTTCCAATATTTCGTTCGCGGCTGTCTTATCATTAAATACAACCGCAGCCTGAACAGTGTGGGCTATTGTCGATGAAGTCTGTTTTAAATTATTTTCAGCATATTTCTGCATGGCAAATAGTGCCAGTAATGAAAGAAACAGGCCGACAACGGATAATGTGACAAAAGTAATGATCAAATGAATACGATGAACAGCTTGACGTAAGGTCGGGCGTGATGGCATTAGTGAATAACGCTTTTTCATACAGTTATTCCGCCTTGCGAGCCAATTGCAGGACATTTGGATCTACGCGTACACCACTGCGTGTCAAAATATCGAGATTAAGGTTAAAAGTCGTTTGTGTACTGTCAATATTGAGACAAAATGCACTACCGATTTCACAATGTTGATTCTGTTCAGCAATTGTGAGAAGGGGTTTGCCATTTTTTTGACTAATCACTCGATGTTGAAGTATGGGGTCAATTTGACCGTAATAAACAATATCACATTTCTTTAATAGTTTTTCTGCGTTGAAGTTCAGAATTTCTACTTGTAATTTTGTGTCGTCAGTGGGCATATTGATGTTGGCTAAGACATCAATGTAATTAGATGGTGCTACCAGACACAAATGTAGCGTTGAGCGTGTGACTGGCCAGTGTGTATAACTGATAATACCAGAAACGACACGTACAACGTTTTCATTGAGTTTTATTTTTTCTTTAGCATCAGGCATGGCTGTTACTATTGAATTACATATCACAATGGTTGAGCAGAAAATCGTTAGTACCCGTAGAAATACTTTGGAAACATAACGTCTAACAATACAATGAATCCATTCAATCAAGCGCATAACAAGTTCCAGTATTTGCTTTTCATTTAATCCAGATAACAAAATTATTGATGGAATATATCCTCAATTAGAACCTATCTCATAATGGTGTTTTTGCAAGTGTTATTAATTACCAGACGCAAGTAGCATTGGTTGAGATAGGTTACAAAATGTTTAAGCAAACGGAGGTTTTAATTTCCTTGCTAATTATTCTCTGGCTAATTGATTTGCTTTTTCAGTTATTCCTATTATATGTCCATGGTTGTTATAAGTGATACTGGAAATTTTGCCTTGATTTAGTCTGTTTATTAATTTCTTTTCTAAAGAAAAACTCTTTGCCACTTCTTCATTATTTAATGCAGGTCGATGGCGGCGACGTTCTATACGAAAGCGGATTTGATTGTATCTCGCCCAACCGATCAACAGGAGTGAATTAAATATAGCAATGATAATATAAAGCACAATTGAACTTACTTCTGAGGTAAATACAGACGTAACAGGTTTGGGGCCATGATGGGGCGAATTAAATAGCCCCACAATGAATAAATAGGCAAATCCAGCCCACGCTATCATAGTGAGTATAATATCAATAAGACGAGGTAATAATCTTTGTTCTGTAAATATCAACGGATCTTTCATTATTCTATTCTCTCTATTCCACGATCAGGGCTTTCCCAACGGGCACGGTTCCGGCGTACTTTAAGCATGACTTTGGGGAAAGATACTAGTGTAGTGAACAGGTTCAGCATCCAGTACACCACTGGATACCAAATCACCCAGAAAAGTGATGATGCAACGTGTTTCTCATAACGTCTCTCAATAACCAGACTGACAATAAATTGGATCAGGCAAGTTACGGCTAATACCAACCCTGTATACCCAGGCGGGAAAAGTGTATAGACGCGGATATTTTCGGGTAATGTGATAAACATGCCGAGGAAAAACAAAAGGATTGAAAGGGCAAAGGTAAATGACCAAATTACGGAACAGCAAAATTCCGTAAATAATACCCACATGCGGCGATATTCCCATGACCAGAGTTTACGCAGGTTTTTGAGGAATACTTCAGCCCCACCCTGTGCCCAGCGTAGCCTTTGTTTCCATAGTCCCCGGAGAGTTTCGGGCATCAGAATCCAACAGACGGCGCGAGGCTCGAAGAAGATAGACCAGTGGTGTAATTGTAGTTTCCAGCTGACGTCAATATCTTCGGTAATCATATCATTGCTCCAATAGCCGACGTCAGCAAGGGCACGGCGGTTAAAGGCAGCAACAACTCCAGAAACGGTAAATACCTGACCATAAACCCGTTGGGTACGCTTGATTAAGCCAATGATAGAAGAAAATTCACCCACCTGAATTCGTCCAATCAAGGTGGAACGGGTACGGACACGAGGATTGCCTGTGACTGCACCAACACGAGGGTGATCGATCATGGGTTTTACCATCCATACTGCTGCGTCACGATCCAGCAGAGCATCGCCATCAATACAGACCAGATAATCACTGTTGGCAGCGGCAGCGCCTGCCTGAAGTGCTGTAGCTTTCCCCTGATTTTGTTCTAAGTGTATTACTTTCAAGGCGCTATGCTGTTTGGCCATCTCATTGAGTTCATGGGCAGTACTGTCAGTTGAACCATCATTGATTGCGATCACTTCAATATGAGGGTAACGCTGGTTTAATGCTGCCCGTAATGTTTCGCGCACATTCGGCCCTTCGTTATAGCAAGGGATTAAAATAGATATCAGAGGCTCCCCTTCCAGATGGGGAGGGACATCGTTTTTTTTCCAGTGTCTTTCACGGTAGAACCAGAAATAAATCCCTCCTGAGATCCAGATAGCAGACATGAATAACGGCCAGAAAAACACAAAGTGCAACATAACCTCACCTGTAAAGGTTATGGCGATACCGACCGGAATGCTCAATACAATGCAGAGCACAATAAAAGCAAGAATACGATCAATCATTAAGTGGATACCATTCTGGAGAAAGAACAGGACGGATTTTGTTCATTTCTGGTTGATTATTAAGAAAATCATCAGGGTAGTAACCAAAATTTTGGGCGCCATTCAGTTGTAATTGACGCATCCATTCAGCCATTTGTTCGCCTGATATCGCTCTTTTATTTAATGGTTTTCGCCAGTCAACAGCCTGAAGCTCAAAAACTGTTTTATCCAGTGCTTCCGGGCGTTGAGCAACAGCTTTCACTAAATGGGATAACCACTGATTACTTTCTGATAGCGGTATTTTTTCCATTAATGGCATTGCCATTGGTGCAACCCAATCATAATGGGTAAGAAAATCATCCAGATTTTGAGCAAACCACTCTTCACTATCCGGCTCCAGAATAGGCAGGGCGAAAATATTACGGGCTGTTTTTACCTGATAACCTCGGACTGATTTAACAGTTTGAGTCAGTTCTTGGGTGAATTCAGTCAGATATCGGCTCTTGAAACGGCTCCAACGGGCGAATTGTTCTGGATCCTGACGAATTTCGGCAACAGATGCCGGAAAACCAGCCTGTTGATAAACTTTAATTGCGTCTGAACTGGCATCTTCAAAGTCTGACATGACAGCATCATCGTGATACAGCACACCCTGAAATATGGAATGAGCAGCCAAGTCCTGGTAAATCTCTTTAATTCTCCGGCGGTTTTCCGGGTTATAAGGAGATAAACGGCGATATTGTGTTTTACTCACAGATAACTCACCGTTCTCTTCGTTATAGCTTGTTACGCGGGGTAGTGAAGGTTCTAATTCAAATGCCAGAACTGGCATCCACGCGTAAACATCAATATTCAAACGGCTGTGTAGTTGCCAGGAAACCCGGTTAAATAAATCTGCCCGCATCGGTAACCAGCGGTTAGGGAAATAAAGCTCATGGATATTGCCATCGCCTTTAGGATCGGCGAATGCTTGCAGGAAAACAGCATTAACACGGAGATCAGCAATACGTTGTACTAGCTGATCGAGATTACGCGCCTGTTGAATAGGGTCAGGATCATACACATAATCCAGGTCAATATGAGCAATGCGTAGGATACGTTTATTCTGAACCTGAATAACCTGCTCAGCGAATTCTTTTAACGTTGGGTTATTAGTGAGCAATATTCGCGGAATATTATTTAAATTTTCTGCTTTGGCCAGTCCATTGCCGAGTGTCAGTGCCATCTTGTAACCATGACGTTTGGCAATATCCAGAGTAACACCGCTATCAATGCCATAAGGCCAGACCCAGACGCGTGGTTTTTTGCCTGTAGCAGAAACGATTCTCTGGGTGATTGTGGCGACATCCTGTTCCATACGTTGGCGGAATTTCTGATCGCTTTCATATTTACCTGTTTTGGGATCATAGATCCGGATAGCGGCGGCAGGCTCAGTATTTCCTTGTGGATTACCGATAGCACCATAGTGGTGTTGATAGGTATGAGAAGCAATCTCCACTAAACCAGAACGGGACATCTCCGCAATTTGTTCCCAGGTCGTAAAGCGTTCCCGTGATACCTTCAAGCCACCAAAATTCACTGGCTTTCCTGCGGGAACATCAACCCAAACGCCGACTGGTGCCAGAATTGCGGGCCAGTTATAGGCTTTCAGCAAGGGAAAAACACGGTGATAAAAGCTGCTGTAACCATCATCAAAAGTGAGTAGCACAGCTTTCGGGGGTAATGGAGTTCCTCCCTGATTGGCAGCGAGGATCTGATCAACGGTAATAGGCTGGTAGCCATTTGCGCGCAGCCAGGCAAATTGTTCGTTCAGCGCACTGGTACGAACTGACATAAATCGTTGATCAGCTCCGTCGTCTTCAACATCATGGTAAGCCAGTACGACGAAACCATTGTGAGGCCAGGGGCGCTCATTCATGGATAAAGGACGCTCTGCTGGTGGAACGAACTCTGGTTTTTCAGCATAGGCCATTATGCCCAGTTGTGGGAAAATAAGTTGCGCAATAAACAGGCTAACCAGCAAGGCTGAAGTGATTAACCAGTAGCGAATTACGTTGAAAGTCATAAAAAATCCTTTAGAACCGATAGATTAAATCAAAAGCAGCTTGCAGGTTTTTTTTCACGTTTACCGTCATAAGGGCGTTTATCCAGCGTGATCCTCACGCCTGCATCCACAACATCATTCCACTTAATACGTTGTCCATAGCTCACAGTTGTTATCAGCCCCCCGCCATACCCGTTCTGCCAGTATTCACCGAGACCCGCTGCGAGCTGCTGACTCCAAACGGTTTGGTAATGCCGATACATGATGTGGTCAGCTTCCAATACCGGCAGGAAGGTAAAATCATTTTTTGGATTGAAATAAGGGGTATTTTGTTTGCTGTTATGTGTCGTACTGATTTCCAGGCTGGCATCGAGTTTCAGGTAAGGTGTTGTGTAGATGCGTTGCATACCGTCAATAGCATATGCAAAGCGATTATTGCCATCAGAAAAAAATGAAGGAGCAAAACGAGCTGTCCATTGACTGCGCTCACTGTGTCTCCAGCGGGTATAAAGTTGCCCGCCATTAGCGTAAATATTGTTGGTTAATGCCCGCAAAGGAGTATTACGGGCCAGTCGTTCTGCTGAACCTCCCAGACGCCATTGGTCATTAAAATCATACCATCCGGCAAAACGCAGACCGATTTTATTGCCGTGCCGATAATTACGGCCAGAAACTTCGCCTTCCAGCCAAATATCCCGTGCCCGCCATTCCATACCACCACGTAAATCGCGGTTTAAGCCACGGCCTTCACTGAATTGGCTGCGATTATAAGCACCGCCAGCAAACAAGCGCCAATTATCATTAATAGGAGGGCTATAAATGGCAAGATCAATGTCTGAACTACTTTTACCACTCGTGGGGCTGTCCGAATCAATACCCTGATTAACTCTGACACGCAGTTCTGACATATGATGAACATTGCGCAGACGATTAAAACGTTTGGCCAGCATATTTTCAGGGACACGGGTGATGACATCATCAGACAGCAGATCGACCTGACGCCATTCTTGTAATGCTAAAGCGGTATAGCCTTGCTGAATTTCCAGTGACAAATTACGGTGATCAAGACCCTCAACTTGTTTCAGTTCACTTTCTGCCTGACGTGGCCAGCCACGATCCAGCCAGACGGCTGCCAGGTCAATACGTAATTTCTGATTACCAGGAGCGGTACGAGCCAAATGGGTAAAACGTCTTTCTGCTTCGGGAAGATCTCCACGCAATTGGGCTGATTCAGCCAAAAACTGCTGCCCTTGCAGCCAGTCATCATTAGGCACACGGATTGGAGAGCCATAAACATTAGTCATATAAGCATTACGTTGTTTGATATTAGTTGCCAGTTGTTGAGCTTCATTAAGGTGTTCACTCTCCACATCGGCATAAAAAAGGACGCTATCATCTTCCTGTGAGATATGGTGCACCGGTGTTTTTTTATCCGGATATTTTCCAGTTGGATAATTCAGTGAACGCAGAATATTCCTTGCTTTATCTGGCTGGCGAAGGTTCAGATAGGCAGACGCAGCCCATTTATGTGTGTAATCAGGTATAACGATGTTTTTTTCTGTCTGGGAAAGTTGTTGCAGGCGTAAATACTCTTCAATAAGTTCCTGAGTCCGGAAACGGGCGAGCAGTGCACCGAGGCGGTCAATACGGGCACGGCGATAATCTTGCTGGGCATCCGGTTGTCCCCGCCATTGATTGAGCATATGTTCATAGCGGGCAAGTGCTCTGTCAGCGATATCAAATCGTTCTTTTTCGCTACGGTTGGGGATCATTGCAAGGCGGACTAACTCTGCCGCAGCGTCAGCTTCCAGTTTGCGTTGTTGGCCGGGGGATAACTGTAATTGTGTGGTGTGTTTTTGTTCCAGCAGCCAGGCCGGACCATTCACCCGATTGTTTTTCAGGCTGAACAGATAATCGTGGATTGTAGCTTTATCTTTGGGGAAATGTTCGTGGGCGATAGTGAGCATCTGCATGGCATCCCATGAGCGTCCGGCGGCTTGATCCACATAGGCCATTAAACGGTAATTAGCAGCACTGGGTTGATGGGACAGTAAGTTTTTTGCCAGGCGACGGGCTTCACTGTCTCGCTTGGCATCTGCCAACGTCATAATCAAGCCCGCTTTTATATCGTGGTTGTGTTTTTCAAGAATTGAAGCCAGGTGCCATAATTGAATGGCTTGATTCCACTGGCGTTGATTGCGATAAGCGCGTGCGGCAGCGGCTATCCCTCTGGCTGGTAATTCCATAGCATGATAGCGTTGCCAAAGATTAATCACTTCATTGTCATGATTCGCCCAGCTTGCGACCTGTAACCAATCAGCAACCTGAGAAGGAGAGAGTTTCCGCCGTTTTTCTGCTTGACGAATATATTCAAGTATGGGGATGGTATTACCACTTCTGGCTTGTTGAATTAAAGCATCGTAATCCGCTGTCGCGGTCTCTGTTGTTATTAGGCAACCTAGTGATATAAATAACGATAACAGTCTATACCGATATCTACGAAAGCCTATCGGCCTAAAATAAAGATATAACACGGCATCCCCTTTTTATACTGCTTATTTATTTTAAAAACAGCAGAATCAGACGAAATGAAATTGGATTTTGATTAAGAACAGCATTTTGTTTCTTCATTTTGGAAGAGGCAAAATAATACGTATTGTGTGACTTTATATCAATGGGTATTTTATGAAAAACAATAGATGTAACATCAGGTAATATTGTTTCTTAATTTTATTATGGGTTTAATAAGTAATACCTTATTGTTATTTTTCTATATGAAATAAAGGTATTGTATTTAACCTGTTGTTTCTAATTGCTTTTGGGAATTTTCTTATAGTATTTTGAATTTAATATTTATGAAAGAAATTAACCACAATAAAAAATGTTAATTATGAGTGTGAATATTTTTCATTGCTGATATTTTTGATAATTATTATCGGTGGGTAATTTGTTTTTTTAATCTTATTTTTGAGTTTTGAGAATGATTTTATTATCTTTTTGCCAATGAGAATTATATTTTAGGTTTTTGGTGAGGTGACATTCACAAACATTAAATTAGTTATTTTTTTGATAACTAAGTTTGGTATGTGAGCCTTGTGTTGTCCAACCGCATAAACAACTATACAAACAATAAGTACTTTAATAATTCCTGCCGACTCGTATAATTTTGCGTTTTATTGTGTTACTAGTGGGGAAGCTTGTGGATCAGATTGCCAATATCATCGCTGATATATGCGAAATTCTTAATACCAAAAATATTAGCGAAGTTGGTATTCAGTCGTTCAGCTTTTCGCTTCCGGCAACCAGTGATACTGATTGGCTGGAATGGCTGGCAGTTCAACCTCATTATCCACAGTTTTACTGGCAACACCGGGATGGGCATGAAGAAGTTGCTGCCTGTGGGCAAATTCGCCTCTTCAGTAATGCAATTAAGGCAGAGAAGTTTTTACATCAACACGCTCAATTTCCCCAAATGCGTATTTGGGGATTAAATGCATGGGAAAAGACTGATGTTTGCCATATCAGGAATAATCAGAATAAAGAGCAATTGCAGGAAAGTAAGAAAAGTACAGGTAATGAAGAAAGTTACTTGTTCTTACCGAGAATGGAAATACGTCGTTATCATGGTGCAACCCATTTATATCTGAATATTGATGGACAGGCTGATATCGATAATATTCATCTGTTTCTTAGACAAATTGTCCCGCGTCAACCATTCCAGACATCGTATGCAGCGGTATTGAATGCAACTCATACGCCTGAAAATGAACAGTGGAATATTTTGCTGAAACAAGCATTGAATGCTATTACCCAGAAAAAGATGGAAAAGGTTGTGATGGCACGGAAAACAGAACTTACGCTGAATATGCCCTTGCAAGCTGCGCAATTTATGGCTTCCAGCCGTGGAGTAAATCATCGTTGTTATCATTTTATGCTGGCGTTCAATGATAATCGGGCTTTTCTTGCTTCTACCCCGGAACGGCTTTATTACCGCTATCAGTTACAGATATTTACTGAAGCATTAGCAGGAACAACGGTAAATTCTGAGGATGCTCAGAAAGCAAAAGAGTTAGGGCAATGGTTATTGGCAGATAAAAAGAACCAACATGAAAATTTGATTGTTGTGGATGATATTTGTCAGCGTCTGCAAGGTGGAGTCGAATCTATTGATGTTGCTCCTCCTGACGTGATCCGTCTACGTAAGGTGCAACATTTACGCAGGCATATTCACGGTGTCTTAAATCAGGTATGTGACAGTGATTGTTTACACCGTTTACAACCGACGGCTGCTGTCGCAGGTTTACCGAGAGAAGCCGCTCGACAATTTTTGGCAGAAAATGAACCATTTCACCGTGGCTGGTATGCCGGATCTGCGGGGTATTTATGTTTGGAGCAGAGTGAATTTGCTGTTTCGTTGCGATGCGCCTATATAAATGGTGATTTATTGTCATTATATGCGGGAGCTGGCATTGTTTCCGGCTCTGATCCTGAGCAGGAATGGATGGAAATTGAGAATAAAGCCGCAGGACTACGTTCATTGTTAGGTAACTTGGCAAATGAATAATTTCATGGAAATAACGTCAATTACATGGCATTTATTTGAGCTATGACAAAGAAGGCGTTTTTAAGAGAATAAGTGTGAATAATGTCTTATATAATCCATTCTATTTTTTAAAAGAAGTTTTCTAACACTCTATGTCAAACAGCGCACTGAACCGTCGTTGGGCGGAACTTTTACTGGAAGCACTGACTCGTCATGGTTTGCGTCATGTCTGTATTGCTCCCGGTTCTCGTTCCACACCATTGACTCTTTCCGTTGTAAAGAAAGCTGCCGTTGAGAACGGTAAACTGATATGCCATACCCATTTTGACGAAAGAGGGCTGGGCCATCTGGCGCTAGGATTGGCAAAAGCGAGTCAGGAACCCGTTGCTGTTATTGTGACGTCCGGAACCGCAGTAGCTAATCTGTATCCTTCCCTGATTGAAGCCGGGCTAACCGGCGAGCGATTGGTTTTTCTTACTGCGGACAGGCCACCGGAATTAATCGATTGTGGTGCCAATCAGGCTATTCGTCAGAGTGATATTTTTGCCTCACATCCGACTCAAACACTTTCTCTACCACGGCCGACCACTGATATTTCAGCCAGTTGGCTGGTTTCTGTTGTTGATAATGCGATGTCAAATCTAAAGCAAGGAGGATTGCATATCAATTGCCCTTTTGCTGAGCCGCTATATGGTGACGATGAAAAATATCAGGCATGGCTGCAAGCCCTGGGCGATTGGTGGCAAGGCCACCAGCCGTGGCTTAAACAATCGGTAACGCATATGATTGCCAAAGTAGCGGATTGGGATTGCTGGCGGAAGAAACGCGGTGTCGTACTGGCAGGAAGAATGGGAGCCGAAGAAGGGAAACTTGTTGCACAGTGGGCGAAAGAAATGGGCTGGCCATTGATCGGAGATGTGTTGTCTCAAACAGGTCAGCCTTTGCCTTGCGCTGATTTATGGCTGAACCACCCCTGTACGCAGGAAATCCTGGCAAAAGGGCAGTTGGTTATTCAGTTTGGCACCAGTCTGACCGGAAAAAGATTATTGCAATGGCAGGCAAAATGTCAGCCAGAAGAGTATTGGATTATTGATCCTATTGTGGGAAGGCTTGATCCCGCTAATCATCAGGGACGCAAGTTTACCTGTCATGTGGCTGATTGGTTACGGGATCATCCCGCTCAAACGGAGATGCCTAATGTTTTTGAGACGAGGACTTTTGGGACGAATGTTGCTTGGGCGAATGAACTGGGGATTTGGTCTGAAAAAGCATTCGGCTGTGTTAGCGCACAACTGGATGGAAAATTCAGTGAGGCAGCGGTTGCTCATCAGCTACATCAATTATTACCACAGCAAGGGCAGCTATTTGTCGGCAATAGTTTGATTGTGCGTTTGATTGATGCGTTAGGGCAACTCCCTGCGGGTTATCCGGTTTACAGCAATCGTGGCGCAAGTGGTATTGATGGGTTAATAGCAACTTCTGTCGGGGTGCAACGGGCAACCAGTAAACCGACTTTAGCGATTATTGGCGATATTTCCGCGCTTTATGATTTGAATAGTTTAGCTTTATTACGGGAGAGCACCTCACCCATGGTGTTGTTTATCGTAAATAATAATGGCGGCCAAATTTTTTCATTACTGCCCACGCCGCAGGAAACACGCCAGCGTTTTTACTGTATGCCGCAAAATATCAATTTTGACCACGCTGCTGCCATGTTTGGCTTGAATTATAGCGCGCCACAAAGCTGGTCTGAATTAAAACGGTCTGTTGAACAGGCATGGCAGCAAAAAACAGCGACAATCATTGAACTAATCGTGACAGATAACGAAGGTGCGGTATGTTTGCAAGCGTTGCTGAAACAGGTGACTGAACTATGAAATTGGCCTGTCAGATATTCAATCCAGACAGGCAGGCTACATGGCTGGTTTGGTTGCATGGTCTGCTAGGGTGTGGCAATGAATGGCTGCCCATTGTAAGCGCCTGTAACCAACATGCTTCTTTAGTGATTGATTTACCCGGTCATGGTGACTCTGCCGATATTACGGCTGTAGGTGGTTTTGCAGGAATGAGTAAGCTATTGAATGAAACCTTGCTTGCCTGCCAGATCCATGATTACTGGCTAATCGGCTACTCCCTTGGTGGGCGGTTTGCTATGTACTATGCGACTCAAAACTATGCAACTCAAAACCATGCGACTCACAGTCACCAAAAAGGATTAAGGGGAATATTGGTAGAAGGGGGAAATCCGGGGCTGTTTTCTCAGCAGGAGCGCGATGCCAGATTGTTGCATGACAGGCATTGGGCACAACGTTTTCGTAAAGAATCCATGTTGGCAGTTTTGGCTGACTGGTATCAACAACCTGTATTTGCAGATTTGTCACCGGAACAGCGCTCCCATTTTATTCATCTCCGCAGCCGAAACAGAGGCTGTAGTATTGCCGACATGTTAGAAAATACCTCACTTGGGCACCAGCCATGGCTGGTGCCTGCCTTACAAAAATTGACAGTACCTTTTGCTTATTTATGTGGTGAACACGATCAGAAATTTAAAGAAATAGTGAAACAGTATGCACTACCATCAAAAATAATTCCCCAGGCTGGACATAATACTCACAGCAGCAATCCCGCAGATTTTTCTGCCGCAGTGAACCATTTTTTATCACTTTTTGGTTAAGGAAGTTCAATAATGCTCTATCCAGGCGAAGAAAAATTGTATGCCCCGATTGAATGGCAAGATTGTTTCAACAGGTTTGAAGATGTTCTCTATCATAAATCTCCGGACGGTATCGCCAAAATCACCATTAACCGTCCACAAGTGCGTAATGCTTTTCGTCCTCTGACCGTTAAAGAGATGATTCAGGCACTGGCTGATGCCCGCTATGACGATAGCATTGGCACGATTATCCTGACAGGAATGGGAGAAAAAGCATTCTGTGCAGGAGGAGACCAGAAGATCCGTGGCGATTATGGTGGTTATAGAGATGAAGGCGGAACACATCATCTGAATGTATTAGATTTTCAACGTCAAATCCGTACCTGCCCAAAACCAGTTGTTGCTATGGTTGCCGGATATGCTATCGGTGGAGGACATGTATTACATCTGATGTGTGATCTGACCATTGCAGCAGACAATGCAATTTTTGGTCAGACAGGCCCCAAAGTGGGTTCATTTGATGGTGGCTGGGGAGCATCTTATATGGCGCGGATTGTGGGGCAGAAAAAAGCCCGTGAAATCTGGTTCCTGTGCCGCCAATACAGTGCACAGGAAGCGCTTGATATGGGGCTGGTCAATACCGTTGTTCCTTATGCTGAGCTGGAAAAAGAAACAGTACGCTGGTGCCGTGAAATGCTGGAAAACAGCCCAACGGCGTTGCGTTGTCTGAAAGCTGCATTAAATGCGGATTGCGACGGCCAGGCTGGTTTGCAGGAGTTAGCGGGAAATGCCACCATGTTGTTCTATATGACTGAGGAAGGGCAGGAAGGACGTAATGCGTTCAACGAGAAACGTCACCCTGATTTCAGTAAATTTAAACGTAATCCATAATGCGTAAAGCAACCTTATATCAATACAGCCTGCCTATGGAGGCAGGTGTTATTTTACGTTACCAACGTCTGAAAACCCGCGATGGTCTTTTAGTGCATGTGCAGGAAAATGGCAACCATGGTTGGGGAGAAATTGCCCCACTGCCGGAATTCAGTCATGAAACGCTTGAGCAAGCCCGCCACGCTGCGGTGAAATGGTTAACGCTTTGGTGTAAAAAACCTTGTTGGCAAAACGAGACAGGACGAAATAAAAAACCAGAGCAAAGTGAATTACCTTCTGTCGCATTTGGTATCAGTTGTGCCCTTGCTGAATTACAGGGTGAACTTCCCGCAGAGGCTAATTATCACAAAGCCCCATTATGTACGGGAGATCCTGATGATGTGATCTTGCGTCTGGGAAAAAGAGCGGGGCGGAACATTGCTAAGGTGAAAGTCGGGCTTTATGAAGCCGTACGGGATGGGATGGTAGTTAATCTCTTACTGGAAGCCGTGCCCGATCTACAACTGAGGCTGGATGCCAACCGCAGTTGGACGCGGGCGAAAGCTGACGGATTTGCGAAGTATGTCAATCCTGATTATCGGCAGCGTATTGCTTTCCTGGAAGAACCTTGTAAAACCCGTGAAGACTCACTGGCATTTGCCCGTGAGACAGGTATTGCCATTGCGTGGGATGAAAGTGTTCGTGAAGCAGGTTTCACAGTAGAAGCCCAGGAAGGTGTTACAGCTATCATCATTAAACCGACGTTGGTCGGTAGTATTGCCCGTTGTCGTCAATTGGTCACTGAGGCTCATCAGGCCGGGTTAGATGCAGTGATAAGTTCAAGTATTGAAACCAGTTTTGGTCTGACACAACTGGCCCGTTTAGCATATTGGCTGACACCAGAGACACTGCCGGGGCTGGATACGCTCGATCTGATTCAATCGCAACTTATCCGTTGCTGGCCAGACAGTGATATTCCTTGTGTGGCATTAAACGAACTGGAAGTGATGTGGAGTTATGAATGTCGTTAGTGTCGTTTAATCAATGGCCATGGCATCATTGGGCGGTTTGCTATCCAGAAAAACAGGCAATTTGGTTGTGTGATAAAGCAGTAACCTGGCAGGAATTGGCAAAAAAAATTATCACCATTGCAGATTGCTTCCGGCTACAGGGAGTATCACAAGGTGATGGTGTGATCCTGAGAGGCAAGAACAGCGCAGATCTCTTGTTGTGTTATCTTGCTGTTCTGCAATGCGGGGCAAGAGCCTTGCCGCTCAATCCTCAGCTTCCTGAATCGTTGTTGATAGAATTACTTCCTCACCTGAATCTGGCATTTGTGGCTGATTTTACCGATTTACCGGTATCGGTCATTCAGGCAACGGAACTCGACTGGCAAGCTGCGTTTACAGTTACGTCAGGCGAAAGCATGTCAGGTAAATGTGTTTCATGGGATATCAATCGCCCGGCCAGCATGATCCTGACTTCAGGATCTTCCGGGTTGCCCAAAGCCGTGGTGCATTCTATTGGTGCTCACCTTGCCAGCGCACAGGGCATCCTTTCACGCATAGATTTTCAGCCAGATGATCGTTGGTTACTGTCATTGCCACTATTTCATGTCTCTGGTCAGGGAATACTTTGGCGCTGGCTATTGAAAGGTGCAGAACTGGTGCTGCGGGATATCGACTCTCTGGATAAAGCCTTATCGGGTTGCACGCATGCTTCATTAGTACCGACTCAACTGTGGCGCTGGCTTTCCCAACCTCGTGATCATGATCTGACTTTGAAAGATGTGTTATTAGGCGGGGCAATGATACCGTTGGAACTTATTCGACAAGCTGAGCAGCTTGGGGTCCGCTGTTGGTGCGGTTATGGTTTGACTGAAATGGCATCAACAGTCTGTGCAAAACGTGCAGATGGTTTATCAGGAGTAGGAACGCCATTACCGGGAAAAGAGATCCGTTTGTTGGATGAGGAAATACAGATCCGGGCAGACAGTCGCGCTATGGGTTATTGGTTTGATGGGAAATTAAAACCATTAGCCGAAGAGGAAGGCTGGTTTCCGACCCGTGACCGGGGCGTTTTTAAACAGGGCGAATTACGTATTTTGGGACGTTTTGATAATCAATTTTTCAGTGGTGGTGAAGGTATTCAGCCGGAAAATATTGAGCGTATTATTAATCTGCATCCCCAAATCCAACAAAGTTTTGTTGTTCCAGTGCCTGATACTGAATTTGGGCATCGGCCTGTTGCAGTGATAGAAACAAACTATCCTCAACTTACAAAAATACTTGCTGATTGGCTTTCCGATAAACTTGCTACATTCCAACGACCTGTAGCTTGTTATTTGTTACCGGAACATTTGAAAAATGGCGGGATAAAAACTTCACGTCAACAGGTCAAAGAATGGGTACTGAAACGATACAGTGTTTACATATCTTGATGAATCTAAATAGTTTATTACATTCATTATCTATAGTGTTTATTGGATTTCAGTAAAATGGCTCACGAATATTAGCAAACTCCCATAATTACTGATTGAGAAGAGATAAATATGAAAGGTTTTATTGCTGTCAGTGCAGCCAGCTTGCTCTTTGTGGCAGGTACTGCAAATGCAATTTCTGTGAATGTAGAAGCAGGAAAACACTATACTAGCACGTCTGCGGGGATTGGTGATAAAAATGCGGGATTGTCCCTCAATGGAAATTGGACTCGCAGTGATCATAATGGCCAGCTAGGGAGCCTGGGGGCTGCTTTTGCTTTGCCGATTGGCCCGATAACAGCAAGTGTTGGTGGTAAGGCTCTCTACTTGTCACCCAAAGTGGGGAAAGATGGTGCTGCATTGGCTGGTGGTGTTGGCCTCAGTTGGGAAGTAATGCCTTCTTTGTCATTATACGGTGAGGCCTATGGTGCTCCATCGGGTTTAACTTCTGGCATTGATTCTTATACTGAGGCAGCAGGCGGAGTTCGTTATACTCTCTTTAAACCAATAACCATTAATGCTGGTTATCGGATTATTGATTTAAAAGGAAAAAATGGAAATCGCAACAATAAAGTGTCAGACGGTTTTTACATCGGAGTGGGTGCGAGTTTCTAACATGTTCTATACCCAATTTCTATACCCAATGGATTTCAAGATGCAGCCAACAAACAGGTAGCTTGAAAGACGAAGGGTATAAATTAGGGTTATCCGATCCGCATCATTAAAGATGCGGATAATTATTTACCCTACTTCTGGCAGCATACCTGTGACAATTCCAATCTGAATGGCAATTACAGCCAGGCCACAAAGGAAAACCAATATCAATGCGGGGTTGCCACCTTTAACACGATATCCACCCTGATTTTCTTCACGGCTGCGCCAAACCAGCAGGCAGGGAAGTAACAGAGCCAGAATAGACAGAGCAACAGCAGCGAATGTCAGCGCCATAACAAAGTTAGGGTAAAACAGGGCGCAAAGCATGGGGGGAGTAAAAGTCATCAAACCAGTTTGCAAACGTCCTTTGGCGTGGTTACGGCGTTTTAGCAGGTCAGCAAGATAATCAAACAGACCGAGTGAAACCCCAAGGAATGATGTCGCCAGTGCAAGGTCAGCAAACAGGTGGACAGCAAGTTCTACTTTTGGTGAAGCAACAACTTCTCTGACTGCTTGCAGTAAACCGTTCAAACCAGATTGCTGTGCAAGAATACCGACAAAGGTGCTGGAAGAAATAGCTCCAAGAGTAACCAGTTGCCACAGGATGTAAGCGCCCAACGGAATAGCACTACCGATAATAAATATCTTCCGTAGCTTATTTGTATCTCCTTTCATATAGGAAACAATACTTGGCACACTGCCGTGAAACCCGAACGAAGTAAAAATCACCGGAATAGCAGATAGTACAAGCCCTTTTTCCATTGGCATAGATATCAAGTTGATTTTATCAACATGAGGCATCATCACACCGAGTACGACTACCAGAAAAACGATTTTGGCGGTAAACAGCAGGCGATTAATTACATCAACGGATTGCGTGCTGATACAGACTACACCTCCGGCAACTATCGTAAACACAATGATCCCGGTAGAGACAGTAATTGTTTTATCCATCCAGGCGGAAAGACTGACAGCCAGTAATTCACCTGCACCACTGATATAGGCTGTTGTCAGGGCATACATCAGAAATAGCATACTGAAACCCGTTAACACTTGTCCGCCGATCCCCAGATAGCGTTTGGCAATGGTGCCCAAGCCTGTATTGGCTTGATTATATTGATAAACTTCTACCAGCAGAAGTGCAGTGTAACTCATCAATGCCCATAAAATGATTAACATGGCTAGTATTGTTCCAAAACCTACACCTGCCGCAGCCAATGGCATTGCCAGCATCCCGGCTCCAATCGTCGTCCCGGCGACGATAAAAATACTGCCAATAGTGCGATTCTTCACGCGATCCTCGTCTCTGAATATGTTGGAAAAATAGTTATAAGACAGGCAGGGTAAAGGATTGATTTATGGCTGTCAAATTTATAGTACATTTGATGTAAATAAATAATTACACTATATGCCAGTGGAAAAAAACAATGAAAACGGATAATTTCTTATCGTTATTTGTGGGAGCATGATTTGGGTGAAAGAGGATAGTATTTTGGAGGAAAAATGAATGCAAAGGCAGTCTTCACCTTAACTTGTATAATCAGGTTGCTACTGCTTTATGTATCTGGTCGATAGCTCAATCTCTGTTACTAAAATAATTAGCTCTGAGATACCCGTGTTTTTAGCCTTATGTTTACATTTCGTCAGTGTCCGGTTGAAAAATTGAACCTGATAGAGACGTCAGAAAAAACAGAAAAGAAAAAACCCGTTATCCTGAGATAACGGGTTATTCTTGTATGGTGCCGGCTACCGGAGTCGAACTGGTGACCTACTGATTACAAGTCAGTTGCTCTACCAACTGAGCTAAGCCGGCGAAATTTGGCGGAAGGATAGAGATTCGAACTCTAGGATGGTTTCCCATCGGCGGTTTTCAAGACCGCTGCCTTCGACCGCTCGGCCATCCTTCCATGGCGCGAGATTATGCCTATCTCTCTGAGATGTGTCTAGCCCTTAAAAAGAAAAAATTGTGATTTTTTTACTGCTTGCTCAATCTTCGAACGCTAATGGCCTTTTTATCCGCTAACCTGCTAGTATTATCACAGCTCAATAAATTAGTTAACTTCGAATTGATTTAAAATTAACCACAAATATATCCACATTAAAGGCAGCCATCCAAAGAATGTATAAACAAGCATCTATTAAACCATCTGTTGTTCCCCGATTTTACGCGCTGTTTATTATTTTGCTTTTTACGTCTCTATTTTTATTCGGGTATAACTATTTTGATAGTTGGTTGACGGAGAAAAAATATGCTATCAGTAGTGTAACGGCCAAGATGCGATTGCAGATCCAAGATTATCGCTATCATGCTGGTCGTATCTTCGAACAGTCTAATATTCAGCCATCCTCCTCACAGGAGATTGCATCATCATTAGAATTGCGTCCCAATATTTATTGGCTGGAAAATCATAACAAAAATATCGATGCAATTATTTTTGGTCGTTACAACGATTCAAGTGTTCAACTGGCTCAGAGGCTATCTAACTATCTTGAAATTCTTTGGGGATCACGTAGTGAATATGAATCCATGTATTATCTCAATGGCAAGGATAACAACTTACTATTGGTGACTACACATCCTATTTTAAAACCGGAAATCAGGTTCAAAGAAAGTTATCTGACTCTAACTTCTGACATTAAGCGTTCTGAAATGTTGGCACAATCAATAACATTGGATGAAAAGGAAAGTATTTCATCCATTCACGTATTACGTGGTGAGAATGTTTATTACTATACTTATAAAGCTGTGTTCAATTTACCAGGGCAATTAACTACGGTTATTGCCTTTGATTTACCTATTAATAATCTTTTGTCGGTTGATATGTTGCCAGCAAATTTTCGGTTGTATCCGAATAACGAATATGATCTTGAGAAGACGGATAAAGTTGATGTCTCGTTAATCGGTTTTTGGCTGGAGTTTTCTCAACCACTTAAGATTATGCAGTATAAATTGGTATATCAGGTTCCTTTAAAAGCACTTATTGTGGATTTCTTGATCAGAAATATCTGGTTATTGCTCTCGATATTGCTTTTTTTACTATTTTCATTCAGTGGATTACTTTATATCCGTCGTCGATATATCACTCCTAATGCATCAATGGATCAAGAGCTAAAAATCAAAGATTCTCTGAGGAATGATATTATTTCTAATATTTCTACCGGATTATTGGTTTATGACTTTATGTCAAATCGGTTGATCAGTAGTAATAAGATTGCAGAGAAACTGATGCCTTATCTTGATTTGAGTAAAGTTAAGATCATGGCAGAACAACATAATGGCGTTATTCAGACATCCATTGAGGATGAAGTTTATGAAGTAAAAATGTATAGCAGTAGTTTATTACCAGAGACTTATCTATTCTTATTGCAGGATAGAGATCAAGAAGTGATGGTTAGTAAGCGATTACAACTTGCTCAACGAGAATATGATAAAAATGTGTATGCCAGACGTTCAATGTTACAGAATATTAATTCTGAAATAAAAAAGCCGATTCAGGAGTTGAGTGATATAGCTATCCAATTGAAAAATATATCACAAGATGAAAATAAGTATGGCTTGCTGGATAAATTACTGCGTAAATCAGAATTCATTACAGAGTGGGTTGAAAATATTTCTTTACTCAGCGAGTTAGAGTCTGGTGATTGGCAACCAGCTAATGAAGTATTTTCTTTATCTTCACAATTGGAGAATTTATTGAAATTATCTCTGCCAACACTAAATTCTAAAGGATTGAGGATTTATTATCATTTTAATATTTCTTATGAGTCGGTATTTTCTGGCGACAGAATAGCATTAAATAAAATCGTTTTGCTGTTATTAAATTATGCTATCACAACAACCAGTTATGGTAAAATATCCCTCAGTGTCAATAGCTCTGATAAACATGACAATTATATACAGATTGATTTGATTGACAGTGGTTCAGGTCTTAGTAATAAAGATCTTGCCAGCTTAAATTATCCTTTCTTGAATAAATTAGCAGAAGACAAATATTATACAAATTCTGGATTGGTTTTTTATTTATGTAACCAATTGTGCAAAAAAATGGAGGGGAGTTTTGAAATTAAAAGTAAGCAGGGATTGGGAGCCCATTATATTGTTAGTTTACCTCTTCCTCAATACGGTGAACATGTTGAACCCCCTCAGCTATTGGAAGGTGTTATAGCACTAATCGATATCAGTAATCCCGAAATTAAAAAAATAATCCGTAATCATCTTGATAATTATGGAGCAATATATTTTGACAATAGTACGGAGAGTGTTACGGAAGAATACGATATCATTCTTACTGATAAACAGTACAAAGTAGAAAAGCCAACTATATTATTAGTAGGTAATTTGATAGGGTTTAAGAAGATGAGACCTAGTTTGGTTCAGTGTAATTACAACTTTGCTGGTGCTGTTATCAATGCGATATCGTTACTGATTGAAGAAGATTTCAGTTTAGTTGAATCCGAAGAGGTTTACGGGAGTCCGAAACAAGAATGTGATCTTGTTGAGAATGTCGATAGTAATATTTGTAATACCCTCAAAAGTTATCAAACACAGTTAGTAGACAGTAATTATAAGAAATTATTTGTAGAGACAGTACCGATGGATATTACTAAACTGTATACTGATATGGAACAATATGATTTGATATCACTTTCGCAAACGGTACACCGCCTTAAGGGTGCGTTTGCTATGTTAGACTTTAAATTGCTCAAATCATCATGTGAGGCGTTGGAACAACACATAGCAGACAATAATGAAGTAGAAATCAAAAGTAGCATCAGCCGTATTGATTCCTTTGTCACAAAGCTGTTGCAGCCAAGGTAACCAATAATATGAATAACCTTAATGTTATTATTGCTGATGACCATCCCATTGTTTTATTTGGCATCCGCAAGTCACTTGAACAAATTGAGTGGATTAATGTTGTCGGTGAGTTTGAAAATTCGACTACACTGATTAATAGTTTGCCACATATAGAAGCAGATGTTCTCATAACGGATTTGTCAATGCCTGGTGACAAATATGGTGATGGTATCACCCTGATAAAATATATTAAACGCCATTATCCGACACTGGCTATCATCGTTCTTACGATGAACAATAATCCAGCTATTTTAAGTGCAGTACTTGAACTTGATATTGAGGGGATTGTGTTAAAGCAGGGAGCACCAACAGATTTACCTAAGGCACTTACTGCACTGCAAAAAGGGAAGAAATTTACACCTGAAAGTGTTTCTAAATTGTTGGAGAAAGTTAATGCTAACGGTTATGGAGATAAACGTTTATCTCCGAAAGAGAGTGAAGTATTGCGTTTATTTGCTGAAGGTCTTCTCGTTACAGATATTGCTAAGAAGCTTAATCGCAGTATAAAAACCATTAGTAGCCAGAAAAAATCAGCGATGATCAAACTGGGAGTTGATAACGATATTGCATTACTTAATTATTTATCTTCAGTCACTATTGATAATGATGTGATTAAATAACCAATAGTTATTTTTTCTGAGTGTAAGATCGGTGATTAAAATTACCGATCTTATATTATAAAATAAGCAACCATCATCTAATCCAATTGATTATGCTTTTAGAGATTCTTTTCTTTGTTGATGAACTACAGCCTGATATCTTTCAGGTAAATATTTTATTAATGTATCTTTCAGTTTTGTTAGTGATACAGGTTTCAATAGACAATAATCCATGCCGACATCGGCACAACGTTGTCTTTCTTCTGCCATTGCATTAGCTGTGACACCAATAATCGGTTTATTATACCCTTTATTTCTTAAGTATTTTGTGAATTCATACCCATCCATATTTGGCATATTAACATCTGTCAGAATAATATCAGTTGTATTATTTTCCAGATGTTCAATAGCATCAATACCATCGTTGGCCATTTCTGTCTTGAATCCTAGCGAATTTAATTGTTCGACCAATAAATGACGATTGATGGGATGATCATCAACAACTAAGATTTTAATTGAATTTAATCTATCATCTGTTTTGATAGAGTTTGTTGAAACAGGGGATTGGAGAGTATGATCATTATTGGATAACAAATCATCAATGAAATAAATAAAATCACTGATTTGATAAGTGTTATGTAACCAGTAATTACTTTGAGTTTTTTCTGGTGAGCCAATATGGTTTTCTGATATTTCAATAAAATAACGAACGGCAATATCCAGTTCAATAGGCTGGTCACTGATTAAAAATTCAGTACCGTCGATTTGACTTTCATTATACGAAGTAATTTGAAAATGTGCTCTTGTCAAAAGATTATATAGATATTCTTCTAAATAATCATTACGAACAGCCAATATAATTTTCTGTTGAGTATGGTTTGGAGAAAATGTGTTAGCATGATATTTTTCCTTATCATATTTTGCATTATATAGAGGAAGCCGGATAGAAAAAATGCTACCAATATATTGTTGTGATATAAATTCAATATCACCATCCATCAGATTGATTAGTTTTTCACAAATCGCTAAGCCCAACCCTGTACCTTGTGATGCATTCTCTTTATTGGCACTGGTCTGAAAAAATGGTTCAAAAAGTTGCTCTTGTAATTTATGCTCGATTCCTAATCCTGTATCTTTAATACTGATATACAGGTAGCCATGTCTCACTGTAATGGATATGACAATACAGCCAGTCTCTGTAAATTTAATGGCATTATTTAGTAGATTAGAAATAATTTGTTGTAATCTTACCGGATCGTTATTTATATAGTCAGGAACATCTGGGTTGATGTAACAGTAGAATCCCAGATTTTTTTTTGTTATAAGAGGAAGATAGTTTGAGATTACATGCGATATGACTTCTTTACAGCTAAATTCTTTAACATCAATTTTAAGTTGGTTAGATTCTATTTTGGAAAAATCGAGAATATCGCTAATGATTTTCAACAATAGTGATGATGAGTTATTCATTGTTGATAATAACCGCGCAGCCTCTGATGCTAATGGATAAGATTGCAATAATTCCAGATTTCCAATGATGCCATATAGTGGTGTTCTCAATTCATGGCTGACGGTTGCCAGAAACATTGATTTCGCCTGATTAGCTTGTTCTGCGGCTGAAGCCATCTCTTGTAATGATTTCTCCATTTTAGCTCGGGTACTGATATCAACCAGAACACAGATTGCTACTTCCTCATTGCGATAACGTGAATGTACGAAGCTAATTTGTAGATGATTATTATTACTAGTAACAATATCAATATAGCTGCTGGTTTTATCACAAATGATATCAATGATACGTTTTTGATCTTCCAGCGTCAGCATTCGAGTATAGTTATGTGCAAGTTCATTACTCAGTATATTAGCACCATCACTGATCCGTAAAATACTAATGCCGACAGGAGCAGAGGCAACGATTTTATGATTGAATTGTTCGTGTTCTTCAAGGCGAAGAGCATTATTTTCAGCAGGGGAAAACATTTTACGTTCGAACAGCCAAACGAAAGAAATGATCAGAATTGCAGAAATAATATTTAAGATGAGACTGTTAATGATTTTTATCTTGAAACCATCAAAAATATTTTTTACAGGCAAGGCATATATGACACTGAATGATGATGGAGCCAAACGCCGCTTTAACACTAAGTGGCTATAATCTTCATTATAGCCAAAGTAAGGGATCTGTATATTATGATCTACGGGATAAGCTTTACTATCCTTTCTTAAAGGATAATGTAACACAGGCTTATTGTGCTGATTAAGTAACGTTAGCGTTGCATCTGTATCAGGTCTTTGTAAAAAGGTTTCCAGCCTGATAGGTTGTTCGACACCTATCATTGCGACCATTTTTCCATTGCTATAAATAGGGGAAAGAATATAAAAGCTACCATTGTCTGGAGTTGTACCCACCGAAAGCCAATAGACATTCTGTTCTTTTCCCTGTTGCTGCGCGAATACTAACTGGCGGTAATTTTCATAGACCATCTTTTTCAGCGTATCAGGCTCTGTTATTGCCCCACGAATTGGAAAATTCACCATACACATGCTTTGAACGTCTGCCAAAAAAATTTGATTTACTCCCTGTGGCATCACAACATTATCTTTCCAGAAAAAGATCAGATTATTTAAGGCATGTAAATAATTATAAGGTTCTTTACGTAATAGTTCACAATTTGAGTTCATATTCAGAGGAGTATACAAAAATTGTGAGTTATTATATGGTGGGTTAATAGTCAGAGTTTTTTTATTCTCTTGTGATAAATATTTCTCTGTCATATATTGAAGGTCGTGTAAGGTATTAGTAGTTTCTCGCACATAAGAGAACATTATATCGTAGTCAGAATTATATTCTTGACGGATGTCTGATGTCGCTTTATTAAAAAGATTTGTCAGATAAAAAATGGTTAATAAGGCACCTAATGCCCATAACATAAAACCAAGCACCCGAAAAAGGTAGCGGGATATCTTTAGTGATGTTCGGAATGAAGATAGATATCTCAAGAGGTCGCCTGATAAAAAATGTGATTAATAATAACTATTAACAGCATATACTAGTGTAGCAGGGAATACAAAGCAGCATTTTGTACCTGGTAATTCTTTGAAAAAAATGGCACAAAAAAGCAGGCATTAAAATGCCTGCTTTTTAATACATTGTGGGTTTTTCAGATTTGCAGCTTTATTGGCTGCAATCCGAAATTCATTAAGTATAATTTTATGGATGAATCAGGAAAAGGCAGATATTATTCCTGACTTTCTGATTCATTACTTCCTTCATCAGCGGAAGAGGCTGCTGTATTGCCATCCTCTTCATCATCAGGTTCAGCAACACGCTGCAAACCCACGACTTTTTCATCATCTGCCGTGCGGATCAAGGTGACCCCTTGAGTATTACGTCCGACAGTACTGACTTCAGAAACACGAGTACGAACCAGTGTTCCCGCATCAGTAATCATCATGATCTGGTCAGTTGGTTCAACCTGAATTGCACCAATCACGTTACCGTTACGTTCACTGACTTTGATGGAGATAACGCCTTGGGTTGCACGAGACTTCGTTGGGTATTCTTTCTGGGCAGTACGTTTTCCATAACCATTTTCAGTGACTGTCAGGATTTGACCTTCGCCACGAGGAATGATCAAGGAAACAACTTTATCTCCTTCCGCCAGTTTGATACCACGGACTCCGGTTGCAGTACGCCCCATAGCGCGAACGCCTTTCACTCGAACCGTCCCATCTTCCAGTGCCTCCTCTTCCTCTTCAAGGAAGCGTACAACCTTGCCCTGTGCAGAGAATAGCATAACTTCGTTGCTGCCATCAGTGAGGTCAACGCCGATCAGCTCATCTCCCTCATTCAGATTAACTGCAATGATACCGGCACTACGCGGACGACTGAACTCGCTGAGTTTAGTCTTCTTGACGACCCCACTTGCTGTCGCCATAAATATGTTCAATCCTTCTTCATATTCACGAACAGGCAGAATGGCCGTAATACGTTCGTCTTGTTCTAATGGCAGCAGGTTAACTATAGGTCGGCCACGGGCACCACGGCTTGCTTCTGGCAGTTGATAAACTTTCAGCCAGTACATCTTGCCTTTGTTGGAGAAGCAAAGAATAGTGTCGTGGGTATTGGCTACCAACAGACGTTCAATGAAATCTTCTTCTTTGATACGCGCTGCTGATTTACCTTTACCGCCACGGCGTTGTGCTTCGTAATCAGATAAAGGTTGGTATTTCACGTAACCCTGATGGGATAGTGTTACCACAACATCTTCCTGATTGATCAGGTCTTCAATATTGATATCTGCGGAATTTTCAGTCAATTCAGTACGACGTTTATCTTTGTACTGCTCTTTGATAGCAATTAACTCTTCCCGAATAACTTCCAGCAAACGTTCCGGGCTTTCCAGGATGAACAACAGTTCAGCAATGACTTTCAACAGTTCACGATATTCATCGAGCAGTTTTTCATGCTCCAGCCCTGTTAATTTCTGTAAACGCAGATCCAAAATGGCCTGTGCCTGCTGTTCGGTCAGGTAATACTTACCGTCATGAATACCAAATTCTGGTTCCAGCCATTCAGGACGTGCAGCATTATCACCAGCCTGTGCCAGCATTGCTGCAACATTGCCTAATTCCCATGCTTGAGAAATGAGGCTTGCTTTAGCTTCAGCAGGCGTTAGAGCCTGGCGGATCAGTTCGATCACAGGATCGACATTCGCCAGTGCAATAGCCAGTGCCTCAAGGATATGAGCGCGGTCACGAGCTTTGCGCAGTTCAAAAATTGTTCTGCGAGTGACAACTTCGCGGCGGTGGCTGACAAATGCAGAAAGAATATCTTTCAGGTTAAGTAGCTTAGGTTGTCCTTGATGTAGGGCAACCATATTGATACCGAATGAAACCTGCAACTGGGTGAGTGAATACAAGTTATTCAGGACAACCTCACCGACAGCATCGCGTTTCACTTCAATAACGATACGCATACCATCTTTATCAGATTCGTCACGTAATGCACTGATCCCTTCAATACGCTTTTCCTTCACCAGTTCAGCGATTTTCTCGATCAGGCGGGCTTTATTTACTTGATAAGGGATTTCACTGACGATAATGGTTTCACGGCCATTTTTTTCATCAGTCTCTATTTCTGCACGGGCACGGATATAAATTTTACCGCGGCCGGTACGGTAGGCTTCCTGAATACCACGACGTCCATTAATAATGGCCGCTGTTGGGAAATCAGGCCCCGGGATATATTCCATTAGGCCTTCAATACTGATGTTTTCATCATCAATATAGGCCAGACAGCCATCAATCACCTCAGATATATTATGAGGTGGGATGTTAGTCGCCATACCGACCGCTATCCCTGATGAACCGTTCACAAGTAAGTTAGGAATACGGGTTGGCATTACATCGGGAATTTGCTCTGTACCATCGTAGTTAGGCACAAAATCGACAGTTTCTTTTTCTAAGTCTGCCAGCAATTCATGGGCTACTTTTGCCATGCGTACTTCGGTATAACGCATCGCAGCCGCAGAATCGCCATCAACTGACCCGAAGTTCCCCTGGCCGTCAACCAGCATGTAACGCATGGAGAATGGCTGTGCCAGACGTACAATCGTGTCATAAACAGCGGTGTCGCCATGTGGATGGTATTTACCAATCACATCCCCAACAACGCGGGCAGATTTTTTATAGGGTTTATTCCAATCGTTTCCTAATACATGCATCGCAAAAAGTACACGGCGATGTACTGGCTTCAGTCCATCTCGAACATCTGGCAGTGCGCGTCCAACAATAACGGACATCGCATAATCCAGATATGAGCTTTTCAGCTCTTCTTCGATATTGACCGGGGTGATTTCTCTGGCAATGTCGCTCATGGAGCCACTGTCCCTCATACTCCGAATTCAAAGGCTTAGAATTATACCACAAATTGACAGTTTTATAAAAACCAGATGCGGGTATTTCAAGATTAAGATGTGTATAATAATTTCGTATCACACATCCCCATAATACTGTTACATTTTCTGTGAATCAGTTTTCTGTGAACCAGTTTTCTGTGAAGCAGCCTCCAGGAGCGATATTGCTGATGAACGCTAAAACCCCCGATTCACCCATTCAATCACACGCTAATGTGGATCAACAGGAAATCGAAAAATTTGAAGCCGTTGCTTCCCGATGGTGGGATCTTGAAGGTGAATTCAAACCATTGCATCGCATTAATCCATTGCGTTTGAACTACATCCTGCAACGGGCTGAGGGTCTTTTCGGTAAGAAAGTATTAGATGTTGGATGTGGTGGCGGGATCCTATCAGAAAGTATGGCTTGTGAAGGGGCAGATGTGACCGGTCTGGACATGGGTTTTGAGCCACTACAAGTTGCCCGGCTGCATGCGTTGGAATCTGGTATATCAGTTAAATATGTGCAGGAAACGGTAGAAAGCCATGCTGAGCAACAGCCACATTCCTATGATGTAGTAACTTGCATGGAAATGCTTGAACATGTACCGGATCCTGAATCTGTCATTCATGCGTGTGCCAAATTAGTTAAGCCTGGTGGTCATGTCTTTTTTTCAACTATTAACCGCAATCGAAAAGCATGGTTAATTGCTGTCATCGGTGCAGAGTATATTTTAAACATGGTGCCAAAAGGGACACATGATGCGAAAAAATTTATTCGTCCTTCAGAGCTGATTGGCTGGCTGGATAAAACCTCTCTGAAAGATCAACATATTATCGGTTTACATTACAATCCGTTAACAGATAAATTCCGGCTTGGACACAATGTGGATGTGAACTACATGCTTCATACCCGATCAGCCTAACAGAATCAATTAAGGGATTAATAAAGCAACAAATAGATCTTATTTTTAAGATTTTATTTTTGGGTTTTCGCCGATAGGCTTGCGAAAGTAACATCAAGTAACTACGCAGGTTATCGGCTTTTCGGCAAAATTAATCCTCAAGTTATCCACAAAACTTCCTGATCTTGTACACTTGATAAAACGCGAAATTAACATTATCTTGTTATTACAGTTTTATTCACCCCCTATATATTGTGTTTCTGGACGTTTCACTGCTACTAGTTCCCAACGGGTTTTCAGTCATCTTGAGGGCATCGTGCTGTCAACGATCAGAAAAGGCAATTATAGGTGAAATACGAAAAGAGAAGGTGTATTTCCTCATGAACCAGAGTCTGCTAGTAACCAAGCGTGATGGACATAAAGAACAAATTGATCTTGATAAAATTCACCGGGTTGTCACCTGGGCTGCTGAAGGTCTGAAAAATGTCTCAGTGTCACAAGTAGAACTGCGTTCCCAGATTCAATTTTATGATGGTATTAAGACATCTGATATCCATGAAACTATGATCAAAGCCGCGGCTGACCTGATTTCAAGTGATGCTCCGGATTATCAGTATCTGGCCGCTCGTTTAGCCATCTTTAACCTGCGCAAAAAGGCTTACGGTCAGTTTGAGCCACCTGCGTTATATGACCATGTTGTACATATGGTTGAGTTAGGTAAATACGACAAACATTTGCTCGCAGACTACTCCAAAGAAGAATTCGAGCAAATGAACAGTTTTATTGACCATCTGCGTGATATGGATTTTTCCTATGCAGCGGTTAAACAGCTTGAAGGAAAATATCTGGTACAAAACCGTGTAACTGGCGAAATTTATGAAAGCGCTCAGTTCCTGTACATTTTAGTTGCGGCATGCCTGTTTTCCGCTTATCCGAAAGAGACGCGCCTGGATTACATTCGCCGTTTCTATGATGCGGTTTCTACTTTTAAAATTTCGTTGCCAACACCAATCATGGCAGGAGTTCGTACACCAACCCGTCAATTCAGTTCCTGTGTTCTGATTGAATGTGGCGATAGCCTTGATTCTATCAATGCAACATCCAGTGCGATTGTCAAATATGTTTCTCAACGCGCGGGCATTGGTGTGAATGCTGGTCGTATTCGTGCAATGGGTAGTCCAATCCGTGGTGGTGAAGCTTTCCATACTGGCTGTATTCCATTTTATAAACACTTCCAGACAGCAGTGAAATCCTGTTCTCAGGGGGGCGTACGTGGTGGTGCTGCGACGTTGTTCTATCCACTGTGGCATCTGGAAGTAGAAAGCTTGTTGGTACTGAAAAACAACCGTGGTGTTGAAGGTAACCGTGTTCGGCATATGGATTATGGTGTGCAGATCAACAAACTTATGTATGAACGTTTGATCAAAGGACAGGAAATTTCTCTGTTCAGTCCGTCTGATGTGCCTGGCTTATATGACGCTTTCTTTGCTGATCAGGATGAATTTGAACGTCTGTATACTCTGTATGAAAATGACAACGACATTCGTAAACAGCGCGTCAAGGCCGTAGATCTGTTCTCTTTGATGATGCAGGAACGTGCTTCAACTGGACGTATTTATATCCAAAACGTTGACCATTGTAATACACATAGCCCGTTTGATCCGGCTATTGCACCTGTTCGTCAATCTAACCTGTGTTTGGAAATTGCACTGCCAACCAAGCCATTGAACGATATTAACGATGAAAACGGCGAAATTGCGCTGTGTACGTTGTCTGCTTTCAACCTTGGCGCTATTAAAAATCTGGATGAGTTGGAAGAATTGGCAGATTTGGCTGTCCGTGCACTGGACTCTCTGCTGGATTATCAGGACTATCCGATTGTTGCTGCCAAGCAGGGTTCAATGGGGCGTCGTACGCTAGGCATTGGTGTAATTAACTTCGCTTATTATCTGGCGAAAAATGGTGTTCGTTATTCTGACGGTAGTGCCAATAACCTGACTCACAAAACATTTGAAGCCATTCAGTACTATTTGCTGAAAGCTTCTAATAAGCTGGCTAAAGAGCAGGGAGCATGTCCGTGGTTTGGTGAAACTACTTATTCGCAGGGCATCCTGCCGATTGATACGTATAAAAAATCACTGGATGCATTAACCAGCGAACCGTTGCATATGAATTGGGAAGCACTACGTAGCGATATTCTGCAATACGGTCTGCGTAACTCAACTTTATCAGCACTGATGCCTTCAGAAACATCCTCGCAGATTTCCAATGCGACCAATGGTATTGAGCCACCGCGAGGCTACGTCAGTGTTAAAGCATCAAAAGACGGTATCTTGCGCCAGGTTGTACCGGAATATGATCGCCTGAAAAGGTCTTATGAATTGCTGTGGCAAATGCCTGGCGTTGATGGTTATCTGCAATTGGTGGGGATTATGCAGAAATTTATCGATCAATCGATTTCTGCTAATACTAACTATGATCCGGCACGTTTTCCTAATGGCAAAGTTCCGATGAACCAATTGCTGAAAGATTTACTGCTCGCTTACAAATATGGTGTGAAAACACTGTATTACCACAACACCCGTGATGGTGCGGAAGATGTTCAGGATGATTTGGAAGAGGTTGTTGAATCTGCTGATTCCGATTGTGAAGGCGGCGCGTGTAAAATTTGATTTGAGGAAACTATGTCCTATACCACTTTTTCACAAGTAAAAAATGATCAATTACAGGAGCCGATGTTTTTCGGCCAATCTGTGAACGTAGCGCGTTATGATCAGCAAAAGTATCCTATTTTTGAAAAATTGATCGAAAAACAGCTCTCGTTTTTCTGGCGTCCAGAAGAAGTTGATGTTTCCCGTGACCGCATTGATTTCAATGGGTTGCCAGATCACGAAAAGCATATTTTTATCAGTAACCTTAAATATCAGACATTATTGGATTCTATTCAGGGGCGTAGCCCGAATGTGGCGTTTCTACCGTTGATTTCGATTCCTGAATTAGAAACGTGGGTTGAAACATGGTCGTTTTCAGAGACAATCCATTCGCGTTCTTATACGCATATTATCCGTAATATTGTTAATGATCCTGCGGTCATATTCGACGATATCGTGGCAAATGAGCAGATCTTGAAGCGTGCGAAAGACATTTCGAAGTATTACGACGATCTGATTGAAATGACCAACTACTATCATCAGTTGGGCGAAGGTACGTACAGCGTTGCTGGTCAAGAAATAACGGTTAGTCTGCGTGCACTGAAAAAACAGCTTTATTTATGTTTGATGAGTGTTAACGCATTGGAAGCAATTCGTTTCTACGTCAGCTTTGCATGTTCATTTGCTTTTGCTGAACGTGAATTGATGGAAGGAAATGCGAAGATAATCAAATTAATCGCCCGTGATGAAGCCTTGCATTTGACAGGTACTCAGCACATGTTGAACTTGCTGCGTTCTGGTCAGGATGATCCTGAAATGGCAGAAATTGGCCAAGAGTGTGAACAGCAATGTTATGACCTGTTTGTGCAGGCGGCAGAGCAGGAGAAAGAGTGGGCGGATTATCTGTTCAAAGATGGCTCCATGATTGGTCTGAACAAAGATATTCTGTGCCAGTATGTTGAATATATTACCAATATTCGCATGCAGGCGGTGGGCTTGAAGTTGCCATTTGAAACACGCTCTAATCCAATTCCTTGGATTAATTCGTGGTTGGTTTCTGATAACGTTCAGGTGGCTCCACAGGAAGTCGAAGTCAGCTCTTACTTGGTCGGTCAGATTGATTCGGAAGTCAATACTGAGGATCTCAGCGGTTTCGAACTCTGATATGGCTGATTACAAAGTTACCCTGTCGTCTGGGCGGGGATTATCTCTCTATTATTCTTCCAGTTTACACAGTAATTTGTTGGAAGCTTTAGAACAAGGCAAAGTACAGACTGAATATCAATGCCGTGAGGGGTATTGTGGTTCCTGCCGGGTAAAGCTAGTGAAAGGGAAGGTAGGGTATCCTTGTAAGCCGTTAGCGTTTGTTAATGATGGTGAAATCTTACCTTGCAGCTGCTACCCCCTTTCTGATATCGAAATTGAGCTGTAATTTTTTCATCGTTGATGATGACAATTGTTACCCCAACAGAAAGGATTAACAATCCTTTCTGTTTTGCAATATCAAGCTTGTCTTTAATTGTGAACATATCAGAGTCATGAGTTGATATGCTCACTTATTTATTCTTTTGTCTTTCTAATCTGACAAGAAAAAATTGTGTGTTATATACACAGGTCATCAATTTTTTCATAATTTTAATTTAATCTGCTTCTTTATTGATTCTTCCTATCTGATCTGGTATCAAGTATATAATTACCTATATGCCTTTGGGTTCATTCCTTTGCTATTGTATTACTTCTTGAATCCCCTGTTGTGTATATCAGAAAATTGATTTTAGCTATTTCAGTGAATATTGACCGAATATAAGTATGTTATAGATTTCAAATAACTATTTATAGAAATTCTGGAAAGTAAAAGATAAATATAATTTACTCAATATAATCTAATCTATAGGATAAGCTAAGAAAAATGTAAGGAGCATAACTATGTATAAAATTGACTATAATTCGTACCGTTCAATTAAAAGTTTTAACCGACGTCCTCGATTTTTAGTGCTGCATTATACTGCATTAAATTTCGAGAAATCTATTGAGGCATTAACAGGAGAATCAGTTAGTGTACATTATTTAGTACCTAACCCAGATGATCAAACATATAAGGAAGCAGGGTTTAAGGAAATACATATATTTAATTTGGTTGATGAAATTGAAAGAGCCTGGCATGCGGGAATCAGTAGCTGGTCAGGCCGAAATAATCTGAATGATACAGCTATTGGTATTGAAGTTGTTAACGAAGCCAGTGATGATTGCGGGGTTATGACCTTCCCCCCGTATCATCCGGAGCAGGTTAATGCAATTAAAGAGTTGGCAATTAATATACTACAACGATATCCAGATATTACTCCAACTCACGTTATCGGGCATTCTGATATTGCTGTGGGTAGGAAAAGTGATCCAGGCCCTGCTTTTCCCTGGAAAGAATTATATGAAGCAGGAGTTGGAGCATGGTATGACGAAGAGACTAAACAAAAATATATTGAAGAGTTTGAGCAATCTTTTCCTGAGAAAGATAAGATTTTAAAGAAATTCAGCCAGTATGGTTATGATATTTCTGGTGCAAATGAAAACGATGGATACCAAGGCTTGATTAAAGCATTCCAAATGCATTTCCGTCAATCAAATTATGATGGGATCCCAGATATAGAAACTATCGCAATTATATATGCTCTAGTTGAGAAATATTTCCATAGGGTATAGTAACCTATATCCTCATATTGAGGAGTAAGACTATACTTAACCAGCTAAAATATAAATAATAGCTATAAATTAACACCCTGATAATTACCTTGTATTAAACACATTCTTGATGAGTTTTAAGGTGCAGCTAATGGCAAAGGAATGTAGATATTTATATGATCGAGGAAGAGCGGTAAAGGGTAGTGAAACCAGTAAAGCAATAATCTGGAAGATGGAGAGGATAAGTGTTTTGCAGTGTATTATCAGGGGATCTTTTTGTTGGCACTTATTAATTGAAAAAATTATATTTTTTCTATGAAATTAAACTGAGTAGTGATATTCAAGTTTCCATTTAGATTATAGGGTCTTGATAATTTTAATATTTTTACTAAAAAACGTGGTGATTTGTAAGGTAAGATTTATTTCAGGTGAAATTTTCTACCTGAATAGCATATATTGCTGTATTTTATTGTGTAAAAGTGGAAGTTGAAATATTTTAGAAGAGATAATTGTTTGTATTATTTGTTTTTTTGATTGATTGTTTTAATTTAATGACTAATTTCACTATATTGTTTCTTGTGCAGTTTGCTTGAAATAAAAATTATTTTTTAGTCTAAAATATTTTCCTGGTTATTTGGTTTCTACCTTGCCCTTTGATGAATGTTCATCTAATCTAAATATTTTCTTTTAGGTAACTTGTATTTAATTAATCATATAATATTTTTTTATCTTTTTTACTATTCAACAAAGGCTGTTTGGTACAAAAAAGATTATCAGGAGCTTAAAATGGGGAGACTGTTGGCTGTCATTGTTGTAGTGATGGGAGCAGTAGCGATGATATGTAATATTGCGGAAGCAAAATCACCTCATGATGGTGAGTACTTGTGTAGGGTAAATAAAGAATTAAATGATGCTACTGTCAAAAATGATGGGATGTACTTTTTTCCGACGAATCAGGGTGTTGTCAGAGTTTCCTATAAAAATGCAAGTTTTATTATTCATGAAATAAAACCAGAAATTTTTGTTAGCCCTAAATTAATGCCTGTAACCCAATTTGGAATATTAAATAAAGAGGAACTTTTAGATATAGGTGAGAATACCTTAATATATGGTGGAAAAGGTTATGGGTTGGGGTATTTTAGGCCAGATAAAAATGAGTTTTTTATTTCCAAAATAAACATTCCTGGTATAAAAGGTGCTTATATATTATCTTTAGAAGATTGTGTCAAACAGTCATAAACAATATCAAGAAGATTATTTATACCATAATTCTTCCCTCAAAAGAAGTTATCAAATATATCAACTTAATTATTTTTATTCTATATCAGTTGTACTGACTTGAGAAGGTTGAACAGCTATATTCCTTGAAAGAATATACTCATTTGTTATTGTATAATTCAGGTTATTTAGGGAATGCCAAATAACAAAAAGCTTTGCACAGTTGAATAATATCCGAACGAGGTTAATAAAAAAGCCAGTTATTGTGTTTAAACTGGCTTGTCTTCCCTGTGCTAACACAGCTTTTACATAAAGCGTTTTGTTGACAGACGAATAACGACGCAATGTACATTAGAGAGGAAAGATTTTACAGATTTCATGATGATTTCCCTTGAGAATTATAAATTGTGATTTACTTCACGAAAATCTAGATTCTGTGAGGCATTTTATGCTCAAAATGAAAAGAGTCAAGGCATTTATTAAATTATTTTTTAAAATTTAAAAATTTTCTTCAAATTAACATTAATTTATTGAAAATTAAGGTTTTTTTATTGATTAGGAAAGAGGTGTTTCATCTATCTCACTGTCTTTTATTGTTCGTATTGTGATATAACCGTAGGAATTTTTTTGCTGTCTATACTTTATCCATAGGGCGCGATGATAAGCCAGACTATTGGAGATAGCTTTATGGAGATAAGTGAAAATGGCATCAATAAGATAAAAAGTTATGAAGGCTTGAGATTAAAAGCATATCCTGATCCTGCTACTGGGGTTGAGCCTTGGACAATTGGTTATGGACACACAAAAGGAGTAGTGCCAGGGCAAGTGATCACAAAGCAACAAGCAGAGGTACTGTTGCGTGAAGATTTAAATCCTATTTATGCTGTATTAGGACAATGTGTTAAAGTGCCTTTAACACAAGGGCAATTTGATGCTTTATGTTCGCTTATTTTTAATGTAGGAATCGGAAACTTTATTCATTCGACATTATTGAAAAAATTGAATCAAGGTGATTATCAAGAAGCTGCACAGGAATTTCTGAAATGGGATAAAGTTAACGGGAATAAACTACCAGCTTTATTTGCTCGTAGAAAATCTGAGCAAGGAATGTTTTTATCGTAAGTTTATTTGCAAGAATACCAGACGAGATAAATAGTGATGTAAACTTTGCAACAATAACATTCTTATTCACTAATATAATTTATCAATAAATTAACCTGATACTTACTTCAGTCACTAGCATGTGCTGGCAAAATACCAGCACATAATTACTATTTGCCAATATTATTTTATCTCAGTATCAATAACTTGATAGAAAGCATTAGCTGTATCAGCGATTGTCCAGACGCCAAGAATAACATGGTATCCTGAGCGTTCAGGTACTTCACACGTTATATTAACTTCTTTTGATGGGTGTTTTCCATTATCCTCTTGTGAACAGAAAGGAGTGAGATCAAATTGTGCACGAGTAAGAGGTTTATTAGGATCCCAATTAGGTTTAGTAATAAAGAACTGCCACGAAGTTGTACTATGCTGCGCAGTTAAATGCCATTTAAATACATTTTGGCCTTTGTTGATAGGGATATGATGCCAACGATTTTCACTTTGTCCATTGAGCTGTTTAAACTGTCCAACTCCTGCACTGGCAATTTGACCATCAGGAGGCCCGGCTTCAGGAAAACCTTTAGGACCTTCAACAGATTGTGGTTCATACATGACAGGTCCACAATTTTTATTGATACCTTTTTTACAT
The DNA here is from genome assembly GCF_003386665.1 of Xenorhabdus cabanillasii. Lineage (NCBI taxonomy): Bacteria > Pseudomonadati > Pseudomonadota > Gammaproteobacteria > Enterobacterales > Morganellaceae > Xenorhabdus > Xenorhabdus cabanillasii. The sequence goes on from NZ_QTUB01000001.1 coordinate 2,707,041, forward strand.
AAAAGAGCCCTACTTGGAGGACTCTCTATATATCCATGGCGATTTTGGGTTTCAGTATTAGCAGATAATGGGATTGCATATAAGGCCGTCAATCCCACTAAAAATAATGACTTTTTAATGTTCATGATTGAATTTCCTGTTTTTCCGTACTTGACTGTAAAATGAGTAAATTTACTAATATTTATTATATTAAGTAGATTTTATGAATTTAATTAATCTGACATAATAATTCATACAAATGTTTATAATAAAATTATTAAGTTATAAATACTTAATTTATGATAGAGGTATAATAGAAAGAGACTCCAGGTGACTTTATAAGAATCATATGGGAAATGTTTTGATTTATCTATAATATATTTTAATGCAGAGGGATAAAATTCCATCTCTGGAACTAATTGTATGGTTTGCTAGTAATCATACTAAATTTCATTTGATTACTCTTAGTGTTGATGGCAGAAATACTTATTGCCAAAATTCGTCATGGTCAATGGGAGATGTCTGGGTAAGCGATTAATACATATTAGAAAATATGAATATAATAGAAAGCCGGATTAGGCCTTCTATTTGTATTTAGATGATTTTTTCTATTTGGTAGAATAATTTTTTTAAAAGCAAATCCCTTAACCTGTTAATCTGATAATTAGGTTCTGTTTTCTTTAATAAGTGACGATAATTCTCTCTGAGTTTTTTTTGTTTAATTCTCTCTTCGTGTAAAGTTGAAGAAACACTATTGGAATCTCCATTTAACACTACGGAGGGTAATAAACAGTACACGTTAACAATTCTTTGCATTCTAAAAACTCCCCACATATCACACTCCCATTTTAGTGGAGACATTCTTCTGATTAATTGTTTAGCTGATTTATTGTTTATTATATAGCCATAAGCCCCAGATGCTTCATAAATAGAATAAATGTCGTATTTTCTTGATTTTAGTTTAATATTCTTTATATAACTTTCTGGTGGTGATAGCAGAAAAACATTTGGTTTTCTTACACTGTCAATCAGCTTTATTTCGTTTAATACATTTATCAGATCTTGAGATAATATCGCATCATCTTCCAGTATTAGTGCATGTGGAATATTCTCATCTACTATTTTCTTATAAATAAGTAAATGACTCAGTGAACACCCTATTTCTCCTTTGGTTAAATTGCACTCAGGATAATCATATACTATTTCAGAAAGATAAGTATCTGATAAGCCAGCACCGTATACTGCGTCTATAAACTCGATATTTAAATTTAGTCTGTCAGCCTGTTGTTGCATGACTAATCTACGCTCTGATTCGCTCTTCAGATTAATAACGAAAATCTTCATAGTTCACTATCACCATTAATAATATTATTGGTTACATGCATGGTACTTTTTATACCTTATTTAATGCAGAGATAACTCTGTCATAATATTTATCATCATAAAATTCAGTTATAGATTCTTTTATTGTTGAATAATCAGGAAGTTGCTTTCCATTTGCAATTGCTTGCAATTTATTAGATAAGGCATCTATATTATTTAAAGGATATAATTCTCCATTGATACCATCTTTAATTATATCAGATGGCCCTGTTTGACAATCTGAGCTAATCACATAAATTCCATAGGATATTGCTTCGCATAGAACCATTCCAAAACCTTCATAAGATGAAGTTAGCAACAAACAAGTTACGTTTTTAATATTTTCTATTATATACTTCCAGGGATTTTGTTGCCATCCATGCCATTTAATTTTATCCTCAATTTTATGATTATGTGCTAATCCCTTTAGCTTGTTAATTTCTTGGATATCGCCGGAACCAACAATATTTAATAACCAATTTCCTTTTATTCCAGAAAGTGAAAGGAATAATTCTTTTAAATTCTTCTGTCCATCGAAATTAATTCTTCCTAAATATAAAAAAGAATATTCATTTTCTGAGCGACTGATTATTTCATATTTTGGTGTGATAGGATTATAAATAGTATATACAGTATTGGGTTTGGCTCCCATATTGTAAAGTTGTTTAGAAATTCCTGAGCTTATGGACAAATGTTTATCTGCTAATAACGTATATTCTGTTTTATAGAATCCATGCAATGTAAAATGATGCCAAGAAAAAATTTTCGTATTTTTAAAACAAAATCTTCTTGCCCATAGGGATATGTAACATGTTAAAGAATCGTAAGAAATGATATTTTTCGGTTTATGCTCTGATATTAACTTTGAAAATTTATATGCAAAATGTATTCTTCTTAATTTTGTGTTTCTAATATTCGATTTAATTCGAATGAATTTTTTCTCACCAAGCCATTGATCATCAGGATTTTTAAATTCATCTTCAAAAAATACGAACAATATATCATAATCATCTTTAGATGATGACATTATCCTATGAAAGCTATTAAAAACAGTTTCCATACCACCGAATCCGCCTACATTATACCCAGCAATAAAAATTTTTTTCGGATTCATTTTCATCTCAACAAGTTAAACGTTTATTATTGTAGGGAGTATACCAACGTTAATCTCATTTCAACAGAGTAGTTTGGTGTGCTTATCGACTTCACTTTCATTAACGGAGTCGGAGGTTATTTTATCTCCGATATTCTGTTGTGGTATGAAAATTGGTTAGTAAAGGTGAATAAAAGATAAGTTGATCAGATAAACTATCTGCATTTTGTTATAATAGACAATACGATAACCTGACTGATAGCTTCCACTCATGAAATCAAATATAGTCCTTTCTGAGCCTGAACGGATCACGTTACAACAACTTGCCTTGAATCATCAGCATCGGGACATCCGTACGCGAGGGACGGGTTTGCTCATGCTGGACAGAGGAATAAAACCGCCCCAGATTGCTGCTGAAATAGGATGCAGTGTCCGGGTTATCTATAATTGGGTTCACGCATGGCATGATTTCGGTATCGCGGGATTATTAGGCGGCCATGTCGGAGGACGGTATCCGGCCATGACGCCTGAAATGATTGCCACGGCGGTCGAAGCCGCCAGCGCAGAGTCCCTGACGTTGGCCCGGATAGCCCGGTGCGTTGAGGCCAGGCATGGTCTCTTGCCCTGTACGTTTGAAACGCTGGCGAATACCCTGAAAAAGCAGGGACTCACCTATAAACGCACCCGCCTGTCGCTTAAAAAAACGCGACGAAACGGAATTTGCTCACAAATTCGCCTTGCTGAGTAAAATTAAGGCTGGAGCCCGGTCAGGCCACTACCGTCTGGTCTATTTTGATGAAGCCGGTTTTGCTGCGTCTCCGCCGGTGCAATACGGTTGGAGTCCACGAGGTAAACCCCATGAAACTGAACCGAAAGAGCATGTCAGCCGGTCAGTTCTGGGCGCCTTAAATTACACGGACAACAGTCTGTTTTACCAGACGGTGTCAGGCAGTACAACGCGGGCTAACGTGATTGATTTTTTAGAGCAGGTCGCCCAACAGGGGGACGATCGCCTGACATTTGTCGTGTTAGATAATGCGCCTATTCACCATGGGATAGAGGAAGAAATTCAAAAGCGCTGGTTATACGAACACAACCTGTTTTTATTTTACCTTCCCGCCTACAGCCCAGAGCTGAATCTGATTGAAATCGTCTGGAAGCAGGCCAAGTACCACTGGCGACGTTTCATCACTTGGACTCAGGAGACAATGGAGAATGAATTAAATACGTTATTGGGCGGTTATGGTAACCGATTTGCAATTAATTTCTCTTGAGTACTTAGTTTTTCTAATGAGTTTCAAATGGAAGTAATCAAGGAAACCAACAAGAAAAAAAGAAATTTCATACTTTTTGACCAGCAATAAAACTTTTCTCAAAATTAGCTCACTTCTGTTATTTCTCATTGGTCATTTTACACCACGCGAATTTCAGGCGTAAAAAAACCAACCGCAACAGGTTGGTTTTTCTAGGGAAATTTGGTCGGCATGATAGGATTTGAACCTACGACCCCCGACACCCCATGAATGCGATTGATTTACTCTCAAGGCCTTGTTTGATGCGGGTTTAAGGCGTTTTTACTGGTTTTGCAAACAGTGCATAATTTGCAAAATTCGTACTTTATACATCAATGAGTTAGGTTCTATTTTTCCACACTAAATTGCTATCTCTCCATGGGGGACTTCCACCCATTCAACATGATTTTGAGTATTGAAGTGGTCAACTAAAATTGGTCACGACCTTAGCGTTTTTCCAAAATAATCGCTCTGATTCATTGGGTGTTAATCCATTATTATACCAATGAGGACGAAGCTGGCTGTAATAGCCTGTTATATAATGGGTGATTGCGCGAAAAGCCTCTCCAAAATTGGGATACCCTTCTTCAGGCACCCATTCACTCTTTAAACTCCTGAAAAAGCGCTCCATAGGGCTATTATCCCAGCAGTTTCCCCGGCGGCTCAGACTTTGTTTAATACCATAACGCCCCAATGACTGCCGGAACGCTTTACTGGTATAGTGACTGCCCTGATCGCTGTGAAACATCACACCCCGTGGTCTCCCCCTTGATTCAAATGCCATTTCTAATGCTTTCTTTGTCAATTCAGCGTCCGGAGAGAACGACATGGCCCAGCCAATAGGCTTACGGGCAAACAGGTCGAGGACCACCGCCAAATAAGCCCAACGTTTGCCTGTCCAGATGTAGGTCACATCGCCACACCAAACCTGATTGGGCTCGATGACCGCGAACTGACGATCAAGAGAGTTCGGAATATCAACCGGTTCTTGCTCCCGATGCGAATAACGGTGTTTTTTCTGCTGGCGACTGACCAGTCCCATCTCAGCCATTAACTTTCCGGCCCGCCATCGGCCTAATGGGATGCCTTTTGCGGTTACTATGGCCGCGATGGTTCGTGCACCGGCTGAACCCTTGCTCTCGTTAAAAGCTTCCCGAACCAGACTTTTTAATTTGACGTGTTCAGCATCCGGTGTTTTCTTCCGATGACGCCAGGCCTGATAGCTACTGCGATATACGCCGAACAGTTGACAAAGGACAGCCACTGGATAAATCACTCTGAATTGCTCGATTAACGAGAACTGTTCAGGTAGTCGGACATCAAGAGTGCTGAAGCCTTTTTTAATACTTCATTTTCCATTTCAATCCGTTGCAGTTTCTTTTTTAATTCGCGAATTTCAATTTGCTCCGGCGTGATGGGCAGGGCTGTGGGGGCCTTGCCTTGCCGTTCCAGACTCAACTGACGAACCCAGCTCCCCAGGGCTGATTTACTGACATTCATCGCTCTGGCAGCTTCTGCAATACTGTAGTTTTGGTCAAGCACTAATTGAGCTGACTCTAATTTGAATTCGGGGCTGAAACTTCTTTTCATTATGTCACCTGTTGAATTGTCGAAGTGAGAGTATCACCTCTATTACAGTGACCAAAATTAGTGTGCCACTTCACCCGGCAGTGGAGGGTATTTTATGACTCATTGCCTGATGTCGATAAACGGGTGATTGCCCGCATAGGGATAATTGGCTGGATTAATCAGCAAGAGCAATCTGAAAGCACTGAATAGGCATCACGTCAAACAGTATGCCGCTTAACTGCGGTTTTTTTACATCCAAATTTCAACAAATTTCAACACATAACACCAATACAGCAATTTCCTGCTGGGATTTAGCACGTCTGGAGTAAAACACATGTCAGATATAACGCCGAATATCGTCGTCTCAATGCCGAACCAATTATTCACTATGGCCCGTTCCTTTAAGGCGTGTTCAAACGGCAGGATATACATTGGCAAAATCAATACCGATCCGACTCTACCGGAGAACCAGATTCAGGTTTATCTGGAGCGTGAAGATGGTTCATATATACCCGCCATGCAGCCTATTATTATCAATACTGCGGGCTATCCTGTTTATGCTGGGCAAATTAGTAAATTTGTGACTGTCGAAGGTCACTCCATGGCTGTTTATGATGCGTATGGTTCACAGCAGTTTTACTTTCCGAATATTTTGAAATATGACCCTGATCAGGGGATTATTCAGTTAAAGGAGCAACTTGCCAGCACAACAACTACGAACTCAGGCTCAAATTTAATAGGCGTCGCTACTGGTGAGACTCTAACATCATATCTTTCAACTGGGCGTGGAATCGATCCGCGTATGCCGCCATATAATTACCGTGATTCCGACGATTTAGAGACGAGAACGGCGTCAATTCAGGCCGCATTTGAAGCAGCTAACACATCCAAGAAATCTGTATCAATGGCCGGTTTTTATTATATTGATAGCCTGACCATTGTAGGACATTCAGATTATTCTGTAATTGGCTTTGGTGGAATTATTGCTCAAGGGAATGGTGGTGCAGGTAGGTTCTGTATTGAAATGAAAAACTGTACGAATATTAACTGGGTTGGCACTTTATCACTCAACGGTAAGGCCGGGTTTGATGGCGGGGTGAAGGTCTGGGCAGATAAAGATGGCGGCACGTCACGTATGCAGTTGAGCATTAGCGTGGTTGGATCTGCAATAGCATGGCAATTTGGTGATAAATCCCAGCCGGACCGCCTTGTCAGTGAAATACGTGTGTTTGGTTGCCAGACGTACAACGTGCGCGAAGTTGTGAGAATTATCGGTTCGCAGGCCGTAATTGAGTTTAACGGCTGCCAGATGGTAGCAACTGCTGGAGCGATAGGAACAAATATAGTCTGTATTGGTACGCTGTATGGTGGGGCGTTACGCATCAATGGCGGTGAAGTAATGATGCCCACTGAGCCTACAGGTCAACTGTTCAGATCTTTCCCGATAGACTCACCTGCATACGCGAAGGCATATGGTATTGTAACTATTACTGGTGCACCAATAGAATCGGCTGGTTTGTGGTTTAATGCTTACAACATTGACGGTATAACTTCTCCTGCTGCAGAAACTGGCGGATTTGTTCTGTCCGCCTGTTCTGGATATACTCCATTCTCACATGTCAACATTCAGACTAGTGGAAACTTTAGCGGAAAAATCGATATTGATCACACCTGTTACTTCCATCGACTTGATGTTAAAACATCACAAATTGTCGTTTGTACTTCAAATTCTCATCCAATAGTGAGACTCCATGATGATGCATTCGACTCCAATTTCCCTAAAGGCTTTAGTGCTGTAACTGGTGGCGTGCTAGCGTTTCCTTTCCGACAAATTACACAGGTGACAAACCTGGGTGGAGTTTCATATCCATCAAATTCAACCAATAATCTTATATTCCAATCAATGCACGCTGTTGGAGAAAACCCTTATTACGGTGTGAATTACAACACATCAACAGGGGAGTTCATCGTACCAGTAGGAGGCCTGAAATCGGTTAGGCTTCATGTAGAGATAAGCTTCAGCGCAGCCATGCCTGGTGGTACAATCAGTGTTATCGTAAGCACGGTCATGAAAAGCACTTGTGGGATTCCTTCGGCAAGGCTTTCTGCAGATTTTGATCTGGGAAATATTGTAGCTGGAGACGTTATATCACTGAGAATATTCAATCCGAATTCTACAGTAACAACCACATCAAGCAATCTTGACATGCTTGTATTTAGCGCATCCAACTAGCAAAAAGTCCGCCGAAAGGCGGACAATCGTCAGAAGTTAACGGTGTTCTGAGAAATGGTTTGCAGCGGGCTTATCTGGTATATGCCGGTGCTTATTGATTCTATATCACTCAATTCAACATTCTTATCACTTGCATCACTGTACGTGTACCACGATCCAGATATGTTAATGGCAGGATTTAAGGTATCCATATTCACGAATCCATCCTTTCCTTTCATCTTCGCATGAACAAACAGAGCCTTGCCTTGCGCGAACAATTTGTTCACATCATCATTAATCTGGTAAATGATAAATTTCTTGCCTGACAGCCTTTCATGGTAGAGATAAACCTTCTGAAGAATGAAATCACCATCGATTGAAAATCCTGCATTTTTAGACGGTATTTCATCCAGCGCTGAGTAATCAAAGAACGCAGGGAATTCGGTGAATGAGTTGACTTTATAGAAGTTTTTGACCATTGGCTGCTTATACGTTGGGTATGTATCAGTGGCCTTAAGTAAACGAGTAAAGTAATGGTCTGGAATTGAAATATCCTTAACGCCTGCCTCCAGCTGCTGGTTGATCATGTATTGACGGATCTGCTCCTGTTTCCATGTTCTGTCTACAGCATAAGTGAACATCAGGTAAGATGGCACAAAGTACACCAAGCCAAACGTGAAAATCGTTACCAGAACACAAGCCTTTTGCCAGCTCTTCGATTCGCTGACAATTGCATGGATAAGGAATGAAGCTGATATCAGCATGAAGCAAAGCGCACCGTTATATGCGCGTGTAGGCATGAATGGAGCGCCGATGAATGCCATGTTGGACATAATCGCGGCCACAAAGAATATCGCTGCGTAGGTAACGTTCTTGCGGTTTACAATACCAAACATAGACACGCATATAGCCAGTACGATAAGAAGCAAATAAGCTAGCCAATAGGTCTGCATTGCTTCTGGCATCCGGTTAAACATCTGCTCGTCAATCTTGCCGGCCAGTGAAAGACCATGCCACCATGTGAATACAGCAGAACGTGCCGCACCGCCTGGGCTGAATAACAGCACTGCGGCGCCAGTTAACAGGCCGACAAAATAAGGCGCAACGATACGCAGGTTCTTGTTGTAAATGATGTGAGCGATCGTCAAGAGTATGACGATGATGCAGGTGTTTTCGTTAGAGCATCCTGCGAGGAAACCAATAACAAAACATCCGGCCATTTTCAGAACAGAAGGCTGTTCTTTCTGCCGTAACAGCATGACCAGATAGACAGATACAAAGAAGTTTGGCCAGACGTAGTTTGCGGCTCCAACGAACCAGAAAGACGTTTGCCCCAGAGCAGGGTTAGCGATCCAGTAGAAAATAAATACGATGAAAACTGCGGCCCAGTGTGGCTTTAATTTACGGTCCTGAGCAACAGATGGAAGGCATGCGTAAAGATATAGCATCGTTGAGAAAGCAATCGCAGTTAGACCTTCGTACACTGCATGCGGCAACCAATTCATCATATAGCTGCTAATCATGTTTGTTACGATGCGCCCGCTCCACCACATATAATGCTGGTACTGCCCAAGTAGAGATGAACCAACAGCATGGTAATAATAAAAGTCATCCGACAGCATTGGCACATGAAGTGATGGTATCAGTATCATCACAAACACAATGCCGAACGCCATCAGTCCGGCGTACTTCTTGCTCATTTACTACTCCTTTTCTTTAAAAGATATCGAGGTCTATTTTTGACCTCGACATAAATCCTTCCAATATATTCACCCAAAACGCCAATGCCGATAAGCTGAATGCCGCCGAGGAAAAGAATTGATACCAGCAGTGAAGGGTATCCGCGAACTGGGTTACCAAATGCGATGGTGTCGATAATCATCTGGGAACCATAAATGAATGACACCCCAGCGACGAATGCCCCAATGTAACTCCACATACGAAGCGGGAATGTGGAGAAGCCAGTAATCCCTTCTAGGGCCAGATTCCATAGCTTCCAACCATTGAATTTTGTGCTGCCAGCTACACGTTTCTCGCGTGTATACTCAGCAACATCAGTGCGTCCTCCAACCCACGACAGTACACCTTTCATGAATAGGTTACGTTCCGGCATCTGTTTGATATTTTCCACAACCTCGCGCGACATCAGGCGGAAGTCGCCTACATTTTCCTCTATCTGCGGATTGCTTATTTTGTTGTGGAGCTTATAGAACCATTCTGCGGTCTTGCGTTTCATTCTGCCGTCAGTCGAGCGATCTGTGCGTTTTGCTAATACAATATCAGCCCCTTTTTGCCATTTCTCTATTAACAGGGGGATAACTTCTATCGGGTCTTGCAAATCAACGTCAATAGGAATGACAGCATCACCAGTAGCATGCTCAAGACCTGCAAATAGAGCGGGTTCTTTCCCAAAATTTCGAGTAAAACTGAGAGGAACAACTAGCTTATCTGATACAGCAAGAGCGTTAATTATGCTTTCTGTCGAATCTCTACTGCCATCATTAATGAATATAATTTCAACATCATATTTTTTTAGTTCTTCATTTTCTCTGACGGTCTTATAAAAAATTGGTATTGCTTCCTCTTCATTGAAGACAGGTACGACCAGTGAGATCTTCATTATTCATTACCTTTAAATACAAAAAATTTTGAGTACACAAACCCTAGCACCAAGCTAATCGTAGAAAACGCAATCAATGTTGCTATAGGTTGTATGTTCATCGCATCAGATAGATGTCCTGTAAGGTAGCTCAACAGCCCCATAAATGAAATAAATGCAATATATCGCCCTCCAGTAGCTTTTTTCTGGAAGGTAAATTTAGCGTTTGCATAAAAAGAGAATGTTACAGCTGCGCAGAAACCAACTAAGTTACTGATTGCTTGAGTTGCACTAAATAGATACATCAGAACGGCGAACAGTAACCAATGGATTAGCGTGTTGATAGCACCAATTGACACGTATTTTGTGAATAGCTTTATCATTTTCGGTAAGTTATATGAAATTTAACGCGTAAGCATATCAGTTTAGGAAGCATGTATCACCTGTTCCAGCTTACTTTCCCACCTCTTTACAATCCCCCACTTTTCTTTCAGGTAGTCGTAGCGGTCGATATCTCATCAATGTAGTCAGCGGACCATTGTATCATTGGTGGGGTGTATGGGAAAGGTATCAATGAATATTTTTTCTAATAAATCCCAATTAGGAACTATCGAAAAAAACAGCAAGAAAAAAGGCGTATCACGTCCCTTTAACCAACAACAAAATTCACCCTAACGTTAGCGCACTTTTGCCACTTTTCGTCGGCCATTTTACCCTCATTTTACCCCCATTTTACACCAAGCAAATTCGAGGTATAAAAAAACCAACCGCAACAGGTTGGTTTTTCTAGGGAAATTTGGTCGGCATGATAGGATTTGAACCTACGACCCCCGACACCCCATGACGGTGCGCTACCAAGCTGCGCTACATGCCGATGACTTTGCTTATAGTACCTTTTTTTATCCGCAAAGCAAGCCCCTTGTTTAGTGAGTGATTGATTTTTCAACAATTAGTTTGCTAAAAATCGGTTAATTTCGGTTAGTATTTGTAACAACTGGGTCAGATTGGGTTTGGTATCTTGGATCTCATTGCCATCTAGGTCATACAGATGGTATTCGCCATTCTTAGAAAGATAGATTGTGTTTTGAGCTGTTGTCACAATTAATGAACCATTTTCACCAGTAATCAGCCAAGGAGTATTTCTTTGAGCTCTGAAAAGATCTTCTCCTTGCGAATAATCATCGGGGATATTACTGACATGCAATAAACGTTGCATTAGTGTTGTCATAATATCCTGATGGCTAGTCAGTTTGTTAATGGTTTGTGCTGGTGTACCTGGCCAATGGATAATCAGTGGAACATGCATCTGTTGGCGATTAAATTTATCGCCTATAAACCATTTTGATGAATAGTTTGTAATGGTGCTGCCATGTTTAGCAGTAATCACAACGATAGTATTGTTTAAGGCACCTTTATGTATCAAGGCTTCCAAAACATTATTGATTTCAACATCCAGTGTTTTCCTGTCAACTTTATCTGATGAAGGTGGAATACCATTCAGGTTCAAGAATGAAAACCATGGTGTTGTGTTATTACGTAAATTTAGCCACCGTTGCCATTGTTCTAAGGTTAAGCTGTCATTTGGTTTATCAGCATTGGGGAGTGAATAGTCAGTTAAAATAGCTTGGCGGTAAAGTGGGGTATTGAATCCATCTGATGAGTATAAACCAAACTGATACCCTTGATGAGTCAAGGCATCGATAAGTGCCGAAGATTTTCTGCTGTAAAGAATACCATCCAGATAGCCAGATGATATGCCGTAGAATAACCCGAATAACGCAGTATCGTTCTGCATACCAGTGCTGAAATGCTGGGTGAACTGGATGTTATTCTTTGTGAAGCGTTCAAGGAATGGCATCTCATTAGCGGTAATGTCATCATTATCCAAACCATCCACAACTAATAACAATAAATTATAACCGCGTCCGCTATCACGATAAGATAACGTATTCAACGGATATTCAACTGTCAGAGCAGCAGGATTGCCTTGCTGGATTATGCGACGCTGGTACTCTTGTTTATCCAGCAGACCATGCTTTTCAAGAAACTTACGTGCTGTCATTGGGTATGAAAGTGGTAAGTTCGAACGCTGCATGGTAATAGGCCGATAGAAATTGGCATCTGCCCAGATATATATCATATGAGAAGCAACAAAAGCTGTGATAAATACAGCGGCTAATGGTTTGCCGAACCTTTGTCGATTCAGGCTGCGTAATTTTTGCCAGCTCCACGTACCGTATAGCATCTGTACCAGAAAAATAACTGGTATGCAGATGAACATCAGTTGCCATTCTCTTGCCCGTTCACCTTGTTCCGGGTTGGTTACCAGATCCCAAACCAATGGTGTCAGATGTAGGTGAAAACGCACATAGATGGAGGAGTCAAGTATCAATAGTGTTAACCCTGCCGTTGCTATGGTGGCAGAAAGAAATCGTAGCAATCTCTGTGACATAACAATAAATGTCAGCGGGAATAACACCAATAAATAAATGGTGAAAACAATGAAGCTGAAATGACCGAGCCAACTGACCAGCGCATAGATGCGACCAAAAAGTGAACCCGGCCAATCCGATGCGAATAAATAGCGACTGCCCAGCACAAGACTGAACACAATATTGAACAGAGCGAACCAGTGTCCCCAACTGATCATCTGAGAAACTTTTTCGCGGTAATGCTGGCGGCTAGTCACCATATTTTCTTATGTTAATTTCTTAATGGAAAAATTAATGCGCTTTATCTTCATTGATTGAAGATTGTAACGCGTGTGCAAACGAGTTTGCGATATGTCTGCGTTGGGCAGGAGCAATACTCGTGTTGATTAAATTCGTGACCATATTGCCTAAAACCATTAATGAAAGATCGGTAGGAATATGGTTTTTCTCGAAAACGTTTACCAGTTCAGTTAGTAAATGTTCAACTTTTTCATCGCTGTAGCGAGATGACTGTGGCATGACTCAAATATCCTGAATATACAAAGCTTCATATATTACCGTATAGAAGGGGTATTTTCTGCTTTTTTATGACAATTTAATTTCATTATTGTGCAAATTGTTGCCATTCTTTTAGCTGTTGCATCATTTTAGTCTTTGAAATGAGTAACGTTAATAATTAAATTGTGAGCGCTTTTCCACCAGTGGGATTTTTGGTTGCAGCAGAAAGGTAACAGTGTTTGAATACGCCGTTAACTGCAAGGCCCCGAAGGTCAAAGCTGTAAAAGGAGTATAAATAATGAGTCTGGAAATTACCCAGATCGCGTTACATCAGTTGATTAAACGTGACGAACAAACACTGGAAGTGATTTTGCGGGATTCTCTGCTGGATACCAATGAGGTAGTGGAAGAGATGATGGCAGAATTACATCGTGTGTATAGCGCCAAAAGCAAAGCTTATGGTGTGTTCAATGATGAAAGTGAACTTGCTGAGTCACTCCGTCATCAGCGTAAGGGGAATGAAGATTTTTTAGGTTTTAGCCGAGCTGCAACCGTTCGTCTGAAAGATGAGCTGACAAAATACCCGTTTGCAGAAGGTGGTACTGTGTTGTTTTGTCAGTACCGATATTTGGCTGTGGAGTATTTGTTAATTGCGGTTCTTAACAGTTGTAATAGTACTTCTGTCAATGAAGAATTAGATGTAAATACAACGCAGTATCTTGATATTCCTCATGCTGATATTGTTGCCAGAATTGACTTAACTGAGTGGGAAACCAACCCTGGCTCCTGTCGCTATTTGACTTTCCTGAAAGGGCGAGTAGGGCGCAAGGTTTCTGACTTTTTCATGGATTTTCTGGCTGCCAGTGAAGGAATGAATGCTAAAGTACAGAATAAAGGGTTGTTGCAGGCAGTAGATGATTATTGCGAATCTGCTCAGTTAGATAAAAATGAGCGACAAGCTTATCGCCAACAGGTTTACAGTTATTGTAATGAGCAGCTACAGGCGGGCGAGGAGATTAAATTGCAGGAACTGTCTCAGGAATTACCACCATTGGGTGAGCATAACTTCCAGCAATTTTCACAGCATAAGGGATACGAGTTGGAAGAAAGTTTCCCGGCAGATCGCAGTACATTGCGTCAGTTGACTAAGTTTGCTGGCAGCGGTGGCGGATTGACAATTAATTTTGATGCTACGTTATTCGGAGAAAGGATTTTCTGGGATCCGGCAACAGATACATTAACGATTAAGGGCACTCCTCCAAATCTGCGTGATCAATTGCAACGTCGTGGCAGTGGTAATCACTAATATTTTTCGACTCTGAGATTGAAACATTTAGTAACGAAATGACAAAAATAAATAACGCCGCATTTGCGGCGTTATTTACTCGGCGTCCCGATAAAAGCTCGATTGTGGCTAATTAAGCACGCAGGAAATCAATGTGCGTCAGTTTAGGTTTAAACGGATGACGTTGTACTGCCTGCACTTTAACTTTAGTTTCTTTACCATCAACAATCAGAGTCAGAACTTCGTAGAATTCTGGCTTGCTTTCGTGGTTGATAACTGCATCGTGATCCAGCTCGATAGAAACTGGCTCTTGGTTACCACCATAAATAATTGCTGGAAACTTGTTAGCTCTGCGCAGGCGGCGGCTCGCACCTTTGCCCTGCTCTTTACGTATTTCTGCATTAATAGTTAACATTATTTTTTCTCTATAAAAGAAGAAAATAAATCCTGCTACAGGCGACCCAGCAGCAGGTTCGATACTTGGCTTAATATTATGGATTACGCTAAGCGGGCGGCATTTTAACGAAAAACCTATATGACAGCAAATAGAAAGTACTTTGTCGTGAGTAATTACACAGCTTAATACAGGTCATCAGCTCGTCGGAAGCGGCCTTGATAATCAAAAATTTTTTCCCGGATCTGCCAGAACTGCCCCTTTTTCCGCGCAACAACAAAATCAGGATGTCGTAGTAAAGGCAGTTGATGAGCAATATCTCCAGCTGTTTTCCAATGTAAAGGAATACCCGGTGCTCGTTGGTGATGGCGCATAAATTGCAGTTCAAATACTTTTTTCTGACCGGGGGTTGTCAAACGGAATAATTCAGATACGTTTGCTCCATCTTCATCGTAATAAGTGATTTTGAGCCATTCGCCTTTATTGTCATTACCTGGAGTTAATTGCATACCACCACAACGCAGTACAAGAGCATCTTTGAGTTTAAGAGCTGCTTTCAGCATATCATCAGGATCGACCAGCACTTCTTGACAGCGATGGCAACGTCGGGCTGCGATATCGTTTTCTGCTCCGCAATGCGGGCATGATTTGAAACGAAAGCGAAAATCACATTGGTATCTTTTTCCTGTTTCGTCTTCTTCCCATCTTTGGCAACGGCGTCCAAAGTGTTCAATGATGTCACCCTCTGTGGTGCATTTTCCCCAGAAGGTATTGGCAAACTGACAGATTGGGCAGAATACTTGTACAGGCTGGTTTTGTGAATTGGGTTTGTGGCTGCCGACTTCTGGCGTATAAAGGTCGTGAGGGTTGCCCGCATAGTCTAAAATTAGGCACTCTTTCTTATCAGGAAATAGGCGTAATCCACGGCCAACAATCTGCTGATAGAGGCTCACGGACTCTGTTGGGCGCAATATCGCGATGAGATCGACGTGAGGTGCATCAAAACCTGTTGTCAGAACAGCAACATTAACCATATAGCGTAGTTGCTGTTTTTTGAAGGCGCTGACCAGAAGATCCCGTTCAGTACCCGGTGTATCGGCGCTGACTAATGCTGCCTGTCCTGCGGGAAGTAACAGGAAAATTTCTTTTGCATGTTCAACTGTGGCAGCAAAAATCATTACACCTTTTCGATCTTCTGCATATTCAACGATCTGCTTGACAATATGTGGCGTAATACGTTTCTGTCGTTTAATTTCCCGGCTCAAGTCAGCTTCATTGAAAATGCCTTGCTGGCTGGTACGTACTTGACTGAAATCATATTGCATTACGGGCATATCTAACCTTTCTGGAGAAACCAGAAAGTGGTGTTTGATCATATACCGTAATGGAAGTTCATAAATACAGTCACGAAAAAAGCAATTTTCGTCACCACGTATCATGCCATGATAGTGATACTGATAAATCCAGCCAGTACCTAAACGGCAGGGTGTCGCGGTTAAACCGAGGATCCTGATCTCGGAATTGTTTTTCTGGAGTTGCTGGATAATTTGCTGATACTGACTGTTTTCATCATCACTAATCCGGTGGCATTCATCAATGATTAGCAGTGAGAAGTTATGGTCAAAGCGGTCTAAATTGCGGGCTACAGATTGAATACTGCCAAAGACAACTTTTCCTTCACTCTGCTTTTGATGCAGCCCGGCAGAAAAGATATCTGCTTTCAGGTTATAAGAACAATATTTACTATGGTTTTGTGCAACCAGTTCTTTAACATGTGCCAGTACTAAAACCCGGCCGTGAGCCAGTTTAGCCAGTTCAGCAATGACAAGGCTTTTGCCTGCACCAGTAGGTAAAACAATAACTGCTGGTTCTTTATGTTTGCGGAAATGACGAATGGTCGCATCTACCGCTTCTTGTTGATAAGGGCGTAAAGTAAAAGCCATTGTTATGTTACTGTCACGAAGATCGAGTAAAAGGTTGTTGCTGGAGAGGATAACATTTTTCCTTCAACCTGCCGACGAGAAAATATTATCAAGATCAGTGTGCTGTAACAGATAGTTTATGGTTATTATAGTTATTCTATATACTATTATTCTGCAAATTATCTGCTTGATCTTGTATTCAAAGTGGTTTTGAAATTGCCTGTAGTATCAAAGGCGTTTTCATATTTATTTTCTGTTAGATTATTTTTTGTTAGGTATTTTTTAATTAGGTGTAGCTATTCATGCGATTGGATAAATTTTTATCACAACAATTGGGTATTAGCCGTAATGATGTCGGGCGTGAATTACGTGCTGGGCGAGTTACTGTTGATGACGAAATCATCAAAACAGGGGCATATAAGTTGAAACCTGAGCAGGTAGTTGCCTACGAAGGAACAATATTGGAGCAATTGGGCGGCCCACGTTATTTTATGTTGAATAAGCCACAAGGGTATGTGTGTTCGACTGATGATCCATCAAATCCAACTATTTTGTATTTTATTGATGAGCCTGTTGCCCATAAACTGCATTCAGTAGGGCGATTAGATATCGATACTACAGGCTTAGTGTTATTGACGGATGATGGTCAGTGGTCACATCGTATTACTTCACCCAAGCATCATTGTGAAAAAACCTACCTTGTAACACTGGAACATCCAATATCAGAGGATACTGAGGAACAATTTCTTGTAGGTGTTCAACTGAATGGAGAAAAAACACTGACAAAGCCGGCAAAATTAGAGTTCATCGAACCTCAGCTCGTTCGTCTGACTATCAGCGAAGGACGATATCACCAGGTAAAACGGATGTTTGCTGCCGTGGGGAATCATGTTATTAAGCTTCATCGTGAACGTATTGGCGAAATTTATTTGGATCCCAAATTAGAGCCAGGGGAATATCGTGCGTTGACGGAAAACGAAATTAAGAGCATACACATGCCAGTAGCTTAATTTTTTATCTATTCATAGTTGTTTTGGGAAAAAAGCGTGCAACAACAACGATTATCTTATTTGGGATTAGTCCTCATTCTTGGGCTGCTCTCTATGTTAATGCCATTGGCAATTGATATGTATTTGCCAAGCATGCCAACAATAGCCATTGATTTCGGTGTCAGTGACGGCAAAGTTCAAATGACATTGAACAGTTACATGCTAGGGTTTGCCATTGGTCAAATAATTTATGGGCCAATGTCTGATAGCCTGGGACGTAAGCCCGTTATTCTGGGTGGCGTGATTGTTTTTGCAATATCATCTGCTGCATGTGCTTTGGCACAAAATATAGGCACCTTCATTTCCATGCGGTTTTTGCATGGTTTTGCTGCTGCGTCGGCCAGTGTTGTGATTAATGCTTTGATGCGTGATATGTTCACGAAAGATGAGTTTTCACGCAGTATGTCGTTTGTGACACTGGTGATGATCATAGCTCCACTATTAGCTCCCATGTTAGGCGGGATGGTGATGATATGGTTCAACTGGCATGCTATTTTTTGGTCTATCACGATTGCTGCGGTAATAGCTGCATTTTTATTTGCCGTTTTTATCAGGGAAACACTACCTAAAGAGAAAAGGCAGCGCTTCAATCCAAAGGTCACTTTAGGGCAGTTTGTTATGCTGTTCAGGCAGCACCAAGTGCTGTGTTATATTTTGGCCAGCGGTTTTTCTTTTGCTGGAATGTTTTCTTTTCTGAATACCGGGGCATTTGTTTATATCCAATTGAATGGTGTTCCTGCACAGCATTTTGGTTATTACTTCGGATTGAACATTATCTTTATGTTCATTATGACAACCATCAATAGTCAGTTTGTCCGCAAATATGGCGCATTGAAGATGCTGAATTTTGGCATATTTGTCCAATTTGTCATGGGATTATGGTTGTTATTCAGCACTATGCTTGATTTAGGTTTTATTTCTTTGGTGTTGGGTGTTGCAATTTATATCAGCAGCATTTCTTTGATTACTTCCAATGCGATGGCCGTTGTGTTGGATGATTACCCTCATATGGCTGGAACAGTAGCTTCATTATCTGGAACCATACGTTTCAGTATTGCCGCCCTGGTTGGGGCAATTTTATCTTCAGCTCCTGAAAAAAGTGCATGGCCAATGGTTGGTTCGATGGCCTTGTGCGTAATATTAGCGATGATATTGATTGTCTATGCACGTAAAGCCAAGACATAAAATAATCAAAGAAGCCACTTGTGTTTTCAAGTGGCTTCTTATTCTTTTTTATTATGCCTATATCGTTGCTGGAGTTTATAGCGATATTAAGTGTATCAATGCCTCAGTTTTCTTTTCTCAGGAAATATAGTTTCCATCCGTAAAAAATCAGAAGAATACTCATATAAATTAACAATAGTTTGTTTATTAGATAAACAGGAAATATCGAACGATTAGCAGGAAAATATCGATGATTGTTAATTTGATGATATTAGCTGAATCTTCTGTGTTGGTTTTTTGTTAACTTTAAAATGTTAAATATATGAACCCAGAGGGGGAATACTATGTTGATAATTAACATTTTGTAAAACAAGGATATTGTGAGATCTCTATTGTGTAGCACAATTCATGAAAATATAAATTTGTAAATAAAATTTGAACATAAAGTTGCTGTTTTGCATAAAAATAAGTTGAATTTTTTACCAAAACAGTATAAATATATACAAAGTGCGAGTTTGATCTCATTTTTTTCCAAATTGAAGATGAAAAGAGTGTGATATTGTAATTTTTATTTTAACTTTTTATTTACTTTTTTGTTGGGTGGTTATTCGGTTTTGACGAGTCGATAGCCTACAGCTGGTGGTTAGATGTATTAATGTTGTTTCTGATAGGAATAATACGTGAATAATATCCAACTTTCGGTAGTGCACAGACTGCCGCAAAGTTATCGGTGGTCATCTGGCTTTGTTGGTACAAGAGTTGAAATCTTGCCAGAGGAAGAAGCAGATACAGGGAATAGCCTGATGGGGCTGAAATTGTTAAGCCATGAAGGCGAACATGCATGGAGTATTTTGCATGATATAAATCAGTCTATTTCTGATATGCAGATAGTAAGTGCGGTGATTGAGTGGGAAGGTGAGCCATGTTTGTTTTTTGCTCGAGAGGATGAAAGTGCTGTGATATGTCGGCTCAAGACATTAGGTGCTGCAATTGCGGAAAATATCACCGCATTTTACCCGCTTTAATAAATAATAACCGGATAAAAAACGCTTCCTGATGGAAGCGTTTTTTATATCTGCAAGGGAAAAATAGAAAAAAGAAGTCAGGTTAAGGATTATATCGAGGCGTTAATGCTGTCTGATAAAATACGTCTGGCACCATAATAACGCTTGCTCCAGTAGGTATCATTTAATCTGGAAACAATGACTCCACTGCTGGTTGATGCATGTACAAATTGATTATTACCGATATAAATGCCAACGTGGCGCCTATAAACACCTGTTTTGAAGAGAACCAAATCACCCGCTTTTAACTTGGAACGATTGACTGTCTGGCCTATCTTCTGTTGCTCTGAGGTAGAGCGTGGTAATTCCATACCAAATTGATCATGAAAGGTGCGCTGAACAAAAGCTGAGCAATCAATGCCACGTTTTGTACTTCCTCCAAGCCGATAGGCAACGCCTTTCCAATCTGCATATTGGTTAAGGAGCTTGGATTTAATATCCAGATTTTTAACTAAAATTTCAAATTCATCCTGAGATGTTTGCAGTAGAAAATGTTTTTGACCATTTACTGCATGAGTTTCAGTTTTTTTGCTACGTATTTGGGAATCTGGAGAACTACATGCGGTCAGTGCCACTGCCGCGATAATTGCGGGGATTAACCGCAATATATATCTCACTATTGGTTGAGATTTGACCATTATATCGATTTTCCCTTGCTGTCCTTAATGTGACTTATCGCCATCATTAAAATATTAAACGCTTTAAAGCCTAGTAGAATATGGCGAATTGACAAACATTCTGTCCCTAAAGTGTGTGAAGCCACACATTTTATTAATATCTTTACAAAGCGACTATTTTAATAAAAGGACTCGCGGAAGAGTACAGAAATTATGAGAAAAAAGCGAGAGATAAAAAGAGTTATTTACAAAAAATTAGATTATAAACTAAGAGGTTAGAATGATCTTGGTGATTTTACTCTCATTCGAGAAAAGTTGTGTGGTAGTAGGGAAATAGATCATATCTCCCTACTAATATTGTTTTAATGAGTACGGCCGATATGAGGTAATTTTTTATCTAGCCATGCAGCCATAATGTCACTGAGTGGGGTTAATAACACCCAGCTCATTCCAATTAATGTGAGTGATAATGAACCGACAGCAATATCTGTAAACCAATGAGCTCCTGCCATGATACGGGGAAGGGCAAAAGTAATCATAATGAGTAAAGCAATGAAGAACGCGCCGCGAGAAATATAGCGAAGAATAAAGCAACTAAAAATGAGTAGCATTAAACCATGATCCCCCGGAAAACTATCGCCGGAAGCATCTTTGGTATGCAAACTTGTCATTTCGTTTACGCGGTTAACGTTTTCAAATGTTAAGGTCGGGCTTGGACGGCTGACGGGGATCTGATGGCCGATCTGATTTATGATCACTGCCGTTATTAACATGACCAGACCAAGCATAAAAAGACGGCGTTTTCCTGCATAATCTTGTTTGCGAAATGCGCTGTAGTAAAGCAGTCCCATACATAAGAGTGACATAACATCAAATGCCCTCACATTTACGATAGCGACAAATAACGCAAATTTTGAATTCGGCAATAATTTTTCATTAAAGTAATGAAAAATAGCAGAATCAATGTAAAACCAAAAGCCGTGATTCTCAGGTAAATACCATGAGAGAAACAGGGTGATACCGAGCAGATTGAGTATAAGTATAGCGAGTAGATGGCTACGGGTCATGGGTTACCTATCTTAACGCGAAAATGGATTTGGTAGTTAAATTGGTTGATGGTGCACTATAACAAAATTTACAAAAAAGGGTAATCGCTCAACGGTATAGTATGTAATCAGCAGAAGTGTCTATCGCCATGATCCTTCAAGTTGTAATTTTGTTGATCTTTACCGCTATTTTTATGGCTGTATACATTCATATCATTTATTAGTTATCATCAATGTTATTATCATATGGATAATTGTGAGCTATCGTAAAAATAGCTAGATCATTAATACAGTAACGATAATATGTATTTGGCGCAATTATTGAGCACTGACTATTATTAAATAGTTAAAGGTTGATTTTTTCATATCCCAATTTGATAGTATATTATGTCGAATTGTGGTTGTGATAAATAAAACATATAAAGAAATTGTTTCATTTTCCGTTATATCGTTATATAGATAGCTGGTCGTTAAACCACTATCTGGTTTTGAGATTGGCATGGAGTTAAAACCGAAAAAAGGTAATGATACCTGTCGTGGAGGTTAACTGCTTATGTTAAGAAATATGATTGTTTTTCTGTTTATATTTTTATCTTATCCTGCAATGGCTCATTACCCTCTGGATTTTAAATCTGGCATTCTTCAATATTATGGTGCTATTGCCGATTCCCCTTGTCAGCGAACATTTTCTTGCATATCTAATTTAAAGCCCATAATGACTAATTTTAAACTTTATTTATGATATAACTCAAATAATGGTTTTTTATAACAGTATTTTAAATTAATTAATAAAATTAACGTCAGTTTTTTAACTATAAATTCACCTTTGATATAAATCAATAAAAGGTATTAATGTCGTATTATTTTTACATGAAATATTTATTATGGAGATTGAAGGAATAAAAGGTAACTGAGTTTTGTTAATGGAAAAACGAAAGTGAGGTGACCATGCAAGATTATTTTAAACTATTAATTAGCTGTTTGCTGTTTTCATGGATTTCTTATGGATACGCACAATCTACAAGTGGGCAGATACAATTTTCAGGCTCTATTGTTGATCCGGGATGTCAAGTGGTTGTATCAAACACTCAGGCTAATATTTCCTGCTATCGATTAGGAAAAAATATCACCATAAAGCAAATTGTTTCAATGTACAAAACAAAAAAAACAGGGGATGTCATACTTCCCGGAAATATAGGTGTTTCCAGAGTGAAATGGACGGATAATAAAAAACGTTTGGCGATTATTCATGTTGATTATTTTTAATTTAAATTGGTAAGAAGTTGCTCTTTTATCGAATAAGAAAAGAGCAACCTATATATACGAGAGTATAGAAACTACAGAATTAATCGCAACGTCCCATGTAACGGCGTTCTGCAATATGAATACGGATTTTTTCTCCTGAACTGAGATACTCAGGAACTTGGACCGTGAGCCCTGTACTCATTCTGGCTGGTTTTGTGCGGGCACTTGCTGATGCGCCTTTAATTCCCGGTGCGGTTTCTTCAATAATCATATCGACAGTTTGTGGTAATTCCAGAGCCAGTAGCTGACCATCCATTGTCATAACTTGCATTCCCGGCAGACCTTCATCTGGAATGAACAAAAGTTCTTCTTCAATTTGCTCTTTCTTAAAGTGATAAGGGGTGAAGTCTTCGTCATCCATGAAGATATATTCGTCACTATCAATATATGAGAAGCTGACACTGCGACGGGTTAATGTAATAGTTTCGAGAATATCATCACCTTTGAAACGTTCTTCCACTTTCTGACCAGTGCGAATATCAGTAAAACGCATCTTATACAGTGTACTGGCACCACGAGCGCTGGGTGATTGAATATCGATGTCTTTGACTAATAATAACTTTCCATTGTGGCTGATCGCGGTTCCGCGTTTAATTTCATTGGCTTTAGCCATAAATACCTTCCGTAAAAACAGGGTAATAGTGGAATGAATGTTAAGGTGGCGACAAAATTACTCGCAGTCAGTGGATTAGGCAAGAGATGAATGAAAGCCCCGGTTAAAATACCAGGGCAGAGGAAAACCAAAAGTCAGCGGTAGGCAGGTAACAGATCAAATAAAGAGAAGATGTGAACTACCGCATTTATTAAACCAAACAGGATAATAAATACTATCAGGAAGTTACCACCGGGGGTACGATAGTTGGCTTGTGGATAACGCTGGCGGCTGGCCCGGGCCATAAGTGCTGGTATGATAACAGCCCAAATAGTTGCTGCCAATCCGGCAAAACCAATCGCATACAGAAAACCATTTGGAAAAATTAACGCAAGTACAGTAGGCGGAATAAATGTTACTAAAGCAGTTTTTAAACGCCCCGTTTTACTGTCATCGAATCTGAAAAAGTCAGCCAGATAATCAAATAAACCGAGAGATACACCTAAAAATGAGCTGGATAATGCCATATATGAAAAGGCATTCAATAGCTGATTTATTGTTGCATTGCCGGATGTACTATCCATTTGGTTCAGTAAGTCACTAACGTTACCACCATCAGCAATAATCTGTTTGAATGCTACACGGGGAATATTTCCCTGAATGGCATACTGCCATAAAATGTAGATAGTCAGTGCAATCAAAGAGCCATAGAGCAAACTGCGTGCAACGGCTTTGACATCTTTATTATAGTATTTCACTAATCCCGGAACGTTGCCATGATAACCAAATGACGTCAGCAAATATGGCAGAGCCATTAAAGCATAAGGTAAGTAACTGGTTTCAGTATTTGAATGATCAAATAAAATAGCAGATTTAACTTCCGTAAACATACCTCCCACTGACATGATAAATGTGATTGTCATGCCACCGATTAAAATAGTGCTTAAGCGATCGACTGCTTTGGTTGATAACCAAACAATAAAGGCAACAATAAATGAGAAAATAAGACCTGTTCCTGTTTGTGACAGGGGAATAATATCTTTTATGTTACGCATAATAATTGAGCCACCGGCTGAAATATAGGCGTAAGTCAGAATATATAAAACAAAGGTAATAGATAACCCTGTGAGTGTATTCCAGCCTTTCCCCAGTAAATCTTTTGTAATGGTGTGGAAACTGGCTCCACTGGGATAATTCATATTGGCTTCCAAAATCATCAGACTGGAGAAATAGATACAAACCCAGGTGTATACCAGCAAAATTATCGATCCTGTAAACCATACGCCAGAGGTGACAATAGGAATGGAGAACATACCCGCACCGACGGCAGTACCGGCAATGATCATGGCTCCGCCTAATATGGAGGGGCGTTTCAAATTTTGCGTTACCTCAATGGTCATATAGACTCCTGATGAATCAGTGTTACCTTTGTACTAGCTCGACGATACAGTAATGAATGACATGTGTAAACAGTTAATTATGGGAATGTGCAAATCGCTATTGTTTTATTCTGTGTACATTGATAGAGAATCAATTTATCAAACAGATAAATAGCATTTTTTCTCTTGCCACAGTTTAATGGCGGTACAACTGGCTTCGAAATGGGGTTCAGGAAGATTATTGGGGTCGCACCAAATTAATTAGTCACAATAATGATGATGACATCAACTCCTACAACAACTGACATGTGTTATTCCTTTGCTTATGAACTATCCACGCAGTGGAAGTGAAATTTCAAATTAGATGTGGTGACTTTTTTCGTCATTTGCCAAAAAATTTTCTGTCGGGCGTATTTTTACTCTCGGATCGAGATAACACAATGATCAATCTGATAGTAATTTTAACTGAAACGATTCAATTTTGATGTTATAAATAATAGAGGATTTTAATATGATTTATGATTATTTATTCAGGAGAAACTGGGCAAGATGAGCCGTCGAGTTGCCACAATAACTTTAAATCCAGCTTATGATTTAGTTGGCCTGTGTCCAGATATTGTTAAGGGAACCGTTAATCGCGTAAAGACAGCAGGGCTACATGCTGCTGGTAAAGGGAATAACGTTGCGAAGGTACTGCGCGATTTAGGTATTGATGTCACAGTCAGCGGTTTTCTGGGAAAAGAAAATCAGGAAGGTTTTCAACATTTTTTCAATGAGAACCAAATGGACAATCGTTTCCACTTAGTTTCTGGCAGAACACGTATTAATGTGAAACTGACAGAAAAATATGGTGATGTAACGGATTTTAATTTTTCTGGTTTCCATGTAACAGAAAATGAGTGGAATCAATTCATTGATGACTCTCTTTCATGGCTAGGGCAGTTTGATATGGTCGTGGTTAGTGGCAGCTTGCCGGAAGGTGTTTCTCCAGAGTCTTTTACGGACTGGATGAAACGATTACAGCAATGTTGCCCTTGTATTATCTTTGACAGCAGCCGGGAAGCATTTGTGGCTGGGCTTAAGGCAACTCCCTGGCTGGTAAAACCCAATCGTCATGAATTAGAAATTTGGGCGGGTAAATCTCTACCTGATTTAGATAGCATAATTGATGCGGCTCATGCATTGCGTCATAAAGGGATTGCTCATGTTGTTATTTCATTAGGAGAGCAGGGAGCATTGTGGGTTAATGCTTCTGGTGCATGGCTGGCAAAACCACCATATTGTGAAGTGATCAGTACGGTTGGGGCGGGAGATTCCATGGTTGGTGGGCTGGTTTATGGCTTATTGATGCGTGAATCCAGTGAACATACATTGCGTCTGGCAACCGCCGTCTCTGCACTGACGGTTAGCCAGCCGAATGTAGGGATCAGAAACCGAACTGAATTGGCATCAATGATGTCAAGGATCCAGCTGACTTCTGTCAGGTAATCAAATTTGCTGTGATTTTAACCAGGCAATTTCTTGATCCCAAATATCTGGATTGATCGTTTCAAGTACTATCGGAATGCCATTGAAACGGTTATCCTTCATGATATAGCTGAAAGGTGTTTTACCAATGTTTCCTTCACCAAGGCTGTGATGGCGGTCAACACGGCTGGAGAATTCGCTTTTGGCATCATTAAGGTGCATGGCTCGCAGATATTTGAATCCCACAATTTCATCGAATGCTTTAAATGTGGCATCGCAATCTTTCTCGGTACGTAAATCATAACCTGCTGCAAAAGCGTGGCAGGTATCAATGCAAACACCGACCCGGCTTTTATCTTCGATACCCTCAATAATGGCAGCTAACTGTTCGAATTTAAAACCAAGATTGGTTCCTTGCCCGGCAGTATTTTCAATCACAGCTGTTACACCCTGTGTTTTGTCTAACACAATATTGATAGATTCAGCAATGCGGGCAAGGCACTTATCAATATCAATTTTATTAAGATGACTGCCGGGGTGAAAATTAAGTAAATCAATACCTAACAGTTCACAACGCTGCATTTCATCAAGGAATGCAGAACGGGATTTTTCCAGCCCTTCTGCTTCAGGGTGTCCCAGATTAATCAGATAACTGTCATGAGGAAGAATTTGTCGGCTGCCGTAGCCGTAGTGCTCACAATTAGCTTTAAATTTATCAATCACTTCTGTTGATAACGGTGGGGAATTCCATTGGCGTTGATTTTTTGTGAACAGTGCAAAAGCGGTTGCTTTTAGTTCATGAGCTCGAATTACAGCTTGATCAACGCCACCAGCCGCGCTCACATGGGCTCCAACAAATTTCATATCTTTCTCCTGTTTTGTTTCATTAATTATGCATTGTTCTTGTTGTTAATGAAATTCTGTAAGGCATGAGCCCAAACAGTAGAGCAGCACCTGAAATATAAAGCCGAACTTTTGGGCAAATAATGTTAATCAAATAAATGATGAATGCTTTTATTGATGATTAGTCCTCCAACCATCAACCAGAGAAACAAAAGAAAAGCTAACAAAATAGGTTTGGTGCCAGCCTGACGAATTGCATTGACATGGGTTGTTAATCCTAAAGCAACCATAGCCATCGTTAGCATGATAGTATCAACAGTAATGATATGGCTGACAATGGATGCAGGTAACAACTGGAGAGAATTGAAACCTGCTGTAACAATAAAAAATACCGCAAACCATGGAACGATAATTGACGCTTTTCCATGATCGTTGGCACAGTTTTTAGCTTTTGTACGGCTAATATAGCCAGAAAGCAGTAATAAAAAGGGAGCCAGCATCATGACGCGGATCATTTTGCTGATAACGGCCGTATTTTCAGCATCATTTCCTTGTGTATGACCAACAGCAACGACTTGAGCAACTTCATGAATGGTAGAGCCGGAAAACATACCAAATTCTGTTTGAGAAAAAGAGAACCACTGATGTTGGCTGTTCAGTTGATAAAACCAGGGATAAATAAAGATGGCAAGTGTGCCGAATATCACAACTGTAGAAATGGCAACGGCGACTTTGTCAGAAGAGGCCTTAACGACAGGTTCAGCAGCCATAACCGCAGCGGCACCACAAATGCTGCTTCCTGCGCCAATCAGCATGACTGTCTGGCTATCCATTCTGAAAAAAACGTGCCCAAGCCATAACGCAATAAAAAAAGTAGAGGATAACATAATGACATCAATCAATATGCCTGTTACTCCAACATCGGTGATTTGCTGGAATGTCAATCGAAAGCCATAAAGAATAATACCTGCTCTCAACAGATAGTGTTTGGCGAAATGGATCCCTTTGCCACAAGTTGATTTTAATGAAGGATATAGCGTATTTCCGACAATAATCCCCAGCAGAATTGCGATGGTCAAAACACTGAATCCCAGATTGGTAAACCGTGGGATATGGCTCAGATAAGTGGCAATTGTTGTCAGTATTACAGTTAATACAAACCCGGGAATGAAATGCAGTGCAGGGTGACGGGGAGCTGTGCCAGTTGTATCAATTTTACTTTCAGACATTATTGCCACTCATATTACTTATATATTTTAGGAATAAGCATATAGCAAATAATTTAATTATTAAAATTGATTATTTTTATATGTTTAACCATTAAATTGGATTAATAAAAGGTGACTTTTGTTAAGTTGCGTAATAGTGTCTAAAATCAAGATTATCTTATCATTTTATTTTTTGCTTCCCGCGAGGCCATATGCGTATCACTCTGAGACAGCTGGAGATTTTTGCAGAAGTTCTGAAAAGTGGTTCAACGACACAGGCTTCTCAACAATTAGCGTTATCACAATCTGCGGTAAGTGCTTCATTAACAGATCTTGAAGGGCAGTTGGGTGTACAGCTTTTTGACAGAGTAGGAAAACGACTGGTTACTAATGAGCACGGTCGTTTGCTCTACCCTAAAGCATTGGCACTGCTTGAACAGGCTGGTGAGGTGGAGCAGCTTTTCAAATTGGATTTGGGAGCACTGCGACTGGCAGCCAGTAGCACGATTGGTAACTATATGTTGCCTGAAATGCTGGCGAAATACCGTCAGGATTATCCTGATACACCATTGGAATTGAATATCAGTAACACTGAAGATGTTATAAAGTCGGTTGTAGAATTCCGGGTTGATTTGGGATTGATTGAAGGATTATGTCACAATCCTGAGTTAATTAGTCAACCGTGGATGAAAGATGAACTGATTGTTTTCGCTTCACCAGGAAGCCCACTGGCGAACACTAATTTAACGGTGGACGATCTGATTAAGGCCCCCTGGATATTAAGAGAGAAAGGCTCAGGAACAAGGGAAGTTCTCGACCATCTTCTGTTCTCGCAGATGCCCCGGTTCAATATTGCAATGGAATTGGGCAATTCGGAAGCGATCAAACATGCCGTTCAGTATGGAATGGGAATTAGTTGTTTGTCGCGTCGGGTTATTCGAGAGCAGGTACAGAATGGTACATTGATTGAATTAACGACACCGGGGCTACAACTTTATCGTACGCTTTATCTGATTTATCACCGACAGAAACACATGTCTAACGCGCTACAAAAATTATTGAGTTATTGTCATTAGCATCAATTTAATACCATATGGAATGACATATAATCGTGTAGCTTATAATTGGCGGCTGATCATGAAGGTATCTTATAACCGCCAATCGCCGCTATTCTGGAGACGAAGATTTGTTACAATCCTGCACTAAAATTATTCTCGATGATATAGGAATAAAATGTCTCAAGAACAAAGCATGCCACGGGATCAGGCTCCAGGAACCCTGCGACGTGAATTAAAAGCACGACATATGGCGATGATTGCCATTGGTGGATCAATTGGCACAGGGTTGTTTGTTGCTTCCGGAGCGACCATTTCGAAAGCTGGCCCAGGTGGGGCCTTACTTTCATATGCATTGATCGGCCTGATGGTCTATTTTCTGATGACCAGCTTGGGTGAATTGGCTGCTTACATGCCGGTATCAGGGTCGTTTTCCACCTATGGTTCCAGGTATGTTGATGAAGGCTTTGGTTTCGCATTAGGGTGGAACTATTGGTACAACTGGGCTGTTACGATAGCAGTTGACCTTGTTGCCGCTCAATTGGTGATGGGATATTGGTTCCCGGATGCGCCGGGCTGGATATGGAGTGCTATATTCCTTAGCTTGATTTTCCTGTTGAACTTTATTTCAGTTAAAGGGTTCGGAGAATCGGAATATTGGTTCTCCCTAATCAAAGTCTCTACAGTTATTGTTTTCATTGTTGTCGGCATTCTGATGATTGCCGGTATCATGAAAGGCGCTGAAGGAGCTGGCTGGCATAACTGGACTATTGGTGATGCACCATTTTCTGGTGGATTTGCGGCCATGATTGGGGTGGCAATGATTGTTGGTTTCTCATTTCAGGGGACTGAACTTATTGGTATCACAGCAGGGGAATCAAAAGATCCCGCGAAAAACATTCCCCGTGCTGTACGTAAGGTATTCTGGCGTATCTTATTATTCTATGTGTTTGCCATTTTAATTATCAGCTTAATTATTCCTTATACAGATCCGAGTTTGTTACGTAATGGTGTGAAGGACATTAGTGTCAGCCCATTCACACTGGTATTTGAAAATGCGGGGTTGTTATCAGCAGCAGCCGTGATGAATGCAGTAATCTTAACCGCTGTATTATCTGCGGGGAACTCGGGAATGTACGCTTCTACCCGCATGTTGTTCACATTGGCACGAGAAGGTAAGGCGCCTAAGATTTTTGGTTATCTGTCAAAAGGTGGTGTTCCACGTAACGCGCTTTATGCTACAACCGTGGTCGCGGGATTATGTTTTCTCAGCTCAATGTTTGGCAACCAGACGGTATATTTGTGGTTGCTGAATACCTCAGGTATGACAGGTTTTATTGCATGGCTCGGTATTGCGATTAGTCACTATCGTTTCCGTAAGGGCTATATTGCTCAAGGGCGAGATCTCAATGAACTGCCATATCGCTCCGGCTTTTTCCCTATCGGGCCGATTTTTGCGTTTATCCTGTGTCTGCTGATCACATTGGGCCAGAACTATCAGGCATTCCTGCAAGAGACTATAGACTGGTATGGTGTTACGGCGACTTATATCGGCATTCCATTATTCTTAATTATTTGGTTTGGATACAAACTGAAAAAGAAAACGCGTTTTGTTAAATACAGTGAGATGGAATTTCCATCATTAAAGAATACAAATTATGAATAAATTGTTAATAGAAAACCGATAGAATGATGCTTTTTTATTAATGTATTATTATTTGTATTTTAAAAAAACTGCCTGTTCTGTCATGGAATCGGCAGTTTTTATTTTTTATGGAATGAAAGCAAAATTATAACAATTAAATTTCGGATATATCGATTCAATTGAATTGATAATTATTCTTATTTGCTTTATTGTTAACGACAAAATTATTGCATGAAGAGGCTAACTAAAGTGAAGTTTGGATTTCAAACAATCGTGAAAGGCGTGAGTATCAGTCTATTGGCAGGCTCTGCGATGATGACAAGTTTTGCATCTTGGGCTGAAACAGTCACGGATGTTGCTGGACGTACTGTAGAAGTGCCTGAAAAAGTCAATCGTATCTTGTTGGGTGAAGGTCGTTTATTCCATGCAATCGCATTATTAGAAGGAGATAAACCTCTGGCCCGTATCGCGGGTTGGCAGGGGGATTTCCGTAAACTTGACCCACAAACTTACTCTATTTATAAAGCCAAATTCCCTGAAATTGATAATATTCCGCTGATAGGTAACACCAGTGCTGATAGTGTCAGTTCTGAAAAAGTGCTGACATTGAATCCTGATGTAGCTATCTTCGGTTTGTCTGGTCATGGCCCAGGCAAAAACAGTGAATTGGTTAAACAATTAGAAAAAGCAGGTATTCCTGTTGTTTTTGTTGATTTCCGCAACAATCCACTGAAAAACACACTACCGAGCATTCGTATGTTAGGTAAGGTGCTGCACCGCGAGGAGCAAGCGAATGCTTACGCTGATTTTTATGAAAAAAATCAGAAACTGGTAACTGATATTACTGACCGTATACCAGCAGAGCAAAAACCTTCTGTATTTATTGAGCTGAGAGCAGGCTCTATCGAAGATTGCTGTGGTACGGCAGGCAATGGCAATATGGGCAATTTCATTGATCTGGCTGGTGGTAAAAATATCGCTAAAGATGTTCTGCCAACTCCACTGGGTACAATGAACCTGGAAAAAGTGATTGCTGTTGATCCTTATATTTACATCGCCAGTGGTGCGCAAGATCCTGGTGAGAAGAGCGAAGGTATTCAGATAGGCGCTCAGACTTCCGCAGATATTGCCCGCGCTGGTTTGAAATCCATTACTGAACGCAGAGGTATCAATAACCTGACCGCAGTGAAAGAAGGTCGTACCCATGCTATCTGGCACCATTACTACAATTCACCTTATAACGTTGTAGTTACCCAAGTTTTTGCCAAATGGTTCTATCCTGAAAAGTTCGCTGATTTAGATCCACAGCAAACATTGAAAGAACTTCATTCTAAATTCTTAGCTATTGAACCAGCAGGCACATATTGGGTCAGTGAAAAATAAGCAGTAACAGGTAATAAAAATGAGCGTTACTACCGAGCCTATGCCAATGGTGAAACAACAAGGTGAGTGTGATATCAAAGCACACTATCGTCGCATTCTGCATCGACGTATTGCATGGATTTTATTGATAGTTTTGGTTATCGGCATCTCTTTAGTATTGGACTTTACACTGGGGCCATCAGGGTTGTCTTTGTCTGCTCTCTGGCAGACACTGATTTCGCCGGAGAGTATGGATGCAGGAACCCGGGTGATTGTCTGGGATATTCGATTACCTTATGCCTTGATGGCGGTAGTGGTTGGCTTATCTCTGGGGCTGGCGGGAGCTGAAATGCAGACCATTCTGAATAACCCGCTGGCCAGCCCATTTACATTGGGCGTTTCCAATGCCGCTTCTTTTGGTGCGGCACTGGCAATCATATTGGGTATTGGTATTCCGGGAATACCTGATCAGTGGCTTATCTCTGTAAATGCTTTTATTTTTGCTTTGTTAGCTGCTTTGATGCTTGATGGAATTACTCGTTGGACAAAAGTTGCCACTTCTGGCGTGGTGTTATTTGGTATTGCAATGGTATTTACCTTCGAGGCACTGATTTCCATGATGCAGTTTATTGCGACGGAAGATACCTTGCAGGGGCTGGTTTTCTGGATAATGGGCAGTCTTTCAAAGGCAACATGGGGTAAACTGGGTATTTTGCTACTGGTATTCCTGATGCTTATGCCTGTTTCTATGATGAATTCCTGGAAACTGACCGCACTGCGTCTAGGGGAAGATCGAGCAATTAGTTTTGGTATTAATATTCGTCGTCTCCGTTTAGGAACTTTATTGCGTATTAGTATTCTGACCGCACTGGCGGTGGCTTTTGTCGGGCCGATTGCGTTTATTGGTCTGATTGCTCCCCATATTGCCAGACTGTTGTTTGGTGAAGATCACCGCTTCTATTTGCCAGCGAGTGCCCTGATTGGTGCACTGGTACTGTCAATGGCGTCTATTGTGTCCAAGAATTTGATCCCGGGTGTCATTATACCCGTGGGAATTGTGACGTCTTTGGTTGGTATCCCTTTCTTCTTGAGCATCGTGTTACGCCATAGGGGGAGTTTATGAATCAGGGATTGAAAATCAGTCGTTTCACGGCGGGTTATCCAAAGCATCCTGTTATTGAAAATTTGGATGTAAGCCCACTACCACGTGGGAAAATTACAGTATTACTCGGACCTAATGGTAGCGGAAAATCAACGTTATTGCGTTCGCTGGCGGGTTTAAATAAAGCTAAAGGCGCTCTGCTGCTGGATGGGCAGGATTTAATGCAGATGAATTTTGCTCAACGTGCCCAGAATGTAGTTTATTTGCCTCAATCATTGCCTGCGGGAGTCCATCTGCATGTGCTGGAATCTGTGATTGTTGCTCAACGGGCATCTGGTGGTGTGAGCAGTGATCAGTGTGAACAAGAAGTCATGGAATTGCTGCGTCAACTTGGAATTGAGCATTTGGCTCTAAGTTATTTGGATCAATTATCCGGTGGACAAAAACAACTGGTTGGTTTGGCTCAATCATTGATAAGAAAGCCGACACTATTATTATTAGATGAACCATTAAGTGCACTGGATTTAAATTATCAGTATCACGTTATGGATTTAGTTGCACGTGAAACACGTCGCCGTAATATTATTACAGTCGTTGTTGTGCACGATATTAATATTGCACTGCGTCATGGTGACCATATATTAATGTTGAAAAAAGGTGAATTAATTTCTGAAGGATTACCTGAACAGGTAATAACATCGGATAGTCTGGCTCAAGTATATGGTGTTAAGGGCCGGATAGAACGTTGTTCTCAGGGAATACCTCAAGTATTGATTGATGGCCTCGTCATGGATTTGGCTGGTTAGAATAATAAAAAACATAATATGTTTTATTTAAATTAAAGAGTAATAAATATAATACTGGTGGGATAAATTATTATCCCTGTACGTTGAGCTGATGTCGATTATCCAAATTAAATAGTTTTATTCTACATATTGGAGAATCGGGAATGGTCGTTTTTGCAAAGAAAAAAATTATCTTGGGCGTTATTGCCGCTATTTCATCCAGCGCTGTTTTGACTGCTAATGCGGTTAATAATGGCGAAGATAAAATTATTGTTACCACTGCTTCGGGTTTCCAGCAAAAAATTGAAGATGCGCCAGCTTCCATTTCAGTGGTTAGCCGTAAGCAGCTGGAAACCAAAGCTTACCGTGACGTGACGGATGCATTGAAAGATGTACCGGGAGTGGTAGTTACGGGGGGCGGTAGTAGCAGTGATATTAGTATTCGTGGTATGTCATCACAATATACAATGATTCTGATTGATGGTAAGCGTGTTGACACTCGCAGCACTCGTCCAAACAGTGATGGTTCAGGTATTGAGCAGGGATGGCTGCCACCGTTGGCGTCAATTGAACGTGTTGAAGTTGTACGTGGGCCAATGTCTTCCCTTTATGGCTCCGATGCAATGGGCGGTGTTATCAATATTATTACTCGGAAGGTTCATAAAGAATGGAATGGCAGCTTACATGCAGATACTACTCTGACTGAACATACAAAATCAGGTAATAGCTACCAAACCAGCGCTTATGTTGCAGGGCCGTTAATTGATGGTTTACTGGGATTAAAGGTTACTGGCCTGTTTTCTCACCGTAATGAAGACAAATTTATTGATGGTTATAGAAAACAAGAAATGCGTAATGGTGCGGCGACTTTCTCTTTAACACCAGATGAGCAAAATAGCTTTGATTTTGAAGTCGGCCGTTATGAACAAGATCGTGATTCAACAATTGGGAAGACTCGCACATGCACGAAAAGATCTTGTAAAGATGATACCAGCCGTTATGCGCGCAATAACTACTCAATAACACATAATGGTGTTTATGACTTTGGTACAACGACATCTTATATTCAGCGGGATGAATCGAAGAACCCTGAACGTGAGATGAAATCCGCAGATACTATTTTTAATAATCAGACCACATTTACCTTAGATGATCATACAGTAAGCGTAGGAGGGCAATATCGTTATGAAGACCTGCGCGATAATGGAAATAAATCGGCGTCTGAAAAAGGTACAAATACAAATAAGCTTACTCGCTGGAGTTGGGCGTTGTTTGCTGAAGATGAATGGCAAATTATCAATGACTTTACTCTGACGGGAGGTATTCGTCTGGATAAAGATCAACTTTTTGGTGCCCATGTAACCCCTCGCTTGTATGGAGTCTGGCGTGCTGATGAGCAATGGACAATTAAAGGTGGTGTCACTACAGGATATCGCTCACCTAACTTGCGACATGTTGCACCTAATTGGTTGCAAGTGACGGGCGGAGGACGTAGCAATGGCGTCATCGAGAGTGATCCAAAACTGAAACCAGAAAAAAGCGTTAATGAAGAAATTAGCGTGCTCTGGAATAACCAAGAAAACTTTAATGTAGGTGTCACAGTCTTTAATACAAACTTTAAAGATAAAATCACTGAATTTAACATTTGTAGCAAAAAAGACAAATCACTTGTATCTTGTGAGTCAATTGGTAAGGGTGACTATGATTTTGTTAATGGAAGAATGAACGTTGGCAAAGCCAATATTCGTGGTATAGAGACGACCATAAATTGGGATATCATAGAAAATCTGTCGTTGGCAGCAAACTATACCTATTCCTATTCTAAGCAAAAGACTGGCAAGTTTAAGGGTCAGCCATTGAATAAGATGCCAACACATATGGCTAATGCAACCCTAAACTGGCAAACATTGCCAGAAATGGAAACTTGGGCCCGTATTAATTTCCGTGGGAAAACAAAGAACTTCCAGTACCGTTCATCAATCAGAAGTGGCACACCTTCTTATTCCTTTGTTGATTTGGGTATGACTTATAGTCTAACGAAAAATTTGAGAGTACTAGGTGGCGTCTATAACGTCTTTGATAAACGTGTGACGGATGAAATCCACGGTGCTACTCTTGACGGTCGTCGTTACAATATCGGCCTTAATTATGACTTTTAATTAATATTTCGGTTTTTTATTAATTAAAGTCATTATAGTTAACGTTTAAATGTAATATTAAATCTGCTCTTTATCGTAACTATGACTAAGAGCAGATTTTTTTTGATATCATGTTTATCATAATTAAATAGCAAATAATTTACTTCTGTGCTAAAAGATTATTAATCGCTAATCAAAGAACAAAGAATATGATAGCATCGCGTTTCTGAACTCCTCCAGTAAGAAGAGATTCCTGCGTACTCTTTTGTATTGTAAAAAATAATGAATTTTTAGTGTGATAGCACTTGCTATTTCTGGACCTGAAGTGCAAAATGCGTCCACTAAAAATAACTGGTGCGTAATTATGCATCAGTTATTTTTTTTGCATTGAGTTATTTTTTACAACACCAAGAGGCCGGATATTCTCCGGATCGATACTGACCATAAGCAGCTACTAATGAAAAAGCTGCTGTATTGAGGAACGCAATTATGGAGCAATTATTCGCTTTTGCACTTGTGCCAATTGGCGCTCGCTGCTGCAATGATGATTATGGGGCACGGCCCTCTGTCAGTTCGCTATCTTCCAACTCTTCTTTCTTTTCTGTTTATAGACAGATGCGAAGTCTACCCAGTAACTATCGATTAAGTAGTTGTAGTAATACCCAGATCGAAGTTATGGGAGGTTTCGCTCATGTCGCATAATACTACAGCCACTCTCGGCACCGTTCAGGCAAGTGCCAGCAATCGTGTTCAGCTGAGAAGAACACTGACTCTATTTCAAGTAGTCATGATGGGGCTGGCCTATATGCAGCCAATGACTATCTTTGATACCTTTGGTATTGTTTCTGGTTTGACTGGCGGGCATGTTGCAACATCTTATGCCATCGCATTGGTTGCTATTTTATTTACCGCTTTAAGTTACGGAAAGCTGGTAAAACGTTACCCATCGGCGGGTTCTGCCTATACTTACGTACAAAAATCAATGAATCCCCATCTTGGGTTTATGGTAGGTTGGTCATCTTTATTAGATTATCTATTGATGCCGATGATCAACATTTTGCTGGCAAAAATTTATCTTCAGGCACTTTTCCCAGGTATTGATCCGTGGATTTTTGTGGTGACATTGACTGTACTTATGACAGTTTTTAATTTGAGTGGTATCAATGTCGTTGCAAATATCAATGGCATAATTGTAATTGTCCAGATTGCTATTATGATGGTACTCGTTGGGTTACTAATCCATGGTGTTTATAAAGGCGAAGGTGTTGGGACATTATTGAGTATTCAGCCATTTACATCAGAAGAAGCCCGATTGATTCCGATGATTACTGGCGCAACTATACTTTGTTTTTCATTCCTTGGATTTGATGGGATCAGTTCCTTATCCGAGGAAACACCTAATGCAGGGAAAGT
The DNA here is from genome assembly GCF_003386665.1 of Xenorhabdus cabanillasii. Lineage (NCBI taxonomy): Bacteria > Pseudomonadati > Pseudomonadota > Gammaproteobacteria > Enterobacterales > Morganellaceae > Xenorhabdus > Xenorhabdus cabanillasii. The sequence goes on from NZ_QTUB01000001.1 coordinate 2,744,912, forward strand.
TATCCCAAAAGCTATCTTCCTGACAGCATTAATTGGTGGTGTGATTTTTATTGCAGTATCTTATTTCTTGCAGCTTTATTTCCCTGATATTTCTCGGTTTAAAAAGCCAGATGCTTCTCAGCCAGAAATCATGCTGTATGTTGCTGGAGCGTTGTTCCAGTACGTTATTCTCATATTCTCTTGTGTGACCGTGATGGCTTCTGGCATGGCCGCCCACGCAGGTGTGGCCCGCCTGCTATATGTTATGGGACGTGATGGTGTATTGCCGGAGAAAGTATTCGGTTATGTTCATCCTAAATGGCGGACTCCTGCAATCAATGTCATTTTAGTTGGAATTGTTGCGCTTTCTGCGGGATGGCTGGAATTAGTAACCGCAACTGCCTTGATCAACTTTGGAGCACTGGTTGCATTTACTTTTGTGAACCTGGCTGTAATCTCTCAATTTTATATACGTGAACGCCGTAATAATACTTTGAGAGATACAATCCACTTCCTGCTTCTCCCGTTGTTTGGTGCTGCGACGATCGGAGTATTGTGGGTGAATCTGGAAGCAAGCTCTATGAAACTAGGTTTGATTTGGGGCGGATTTGGTCTGCTTTATATGTTCTTCCTGACGCGCAGCTTCCGGCAGCCTATGCCACAATTCAGTGAATCTGTATAAAATTCATTGCTATATTATTTTTATGAAACAGCACCTGCGGGTGCTGTTTTTTTGTCAATAACAAATTAATTTTAATTAAAAAATAACCAATATACGTCATATAATATGGTTAAACTTTGTCCTTAATAATTTTATTAAAGGTATTTCCGTTTGATTCTACATTAAGGTAAGAAAATCATTATGAATGATGTTAAGACTCTTCAAAATCAGCAACTCATTGCAATTCTTACTCATATTGTGGGTTCCTCTCATGTTCTCACTGAACCTCAAAAAACAGAACGCTATCGCAAAGGCTTTCGTTCCGGGCAAGGAAATGCCCTTGCTGTTATTTTTCCCGGCTCATTGCTGGAGCAATGGAAAGTTTTCAAGGAATGTGTAGAAGCGGACAAAATTATTTTAATGCAGGCTGCTAATACGGGGTTAACAGAAGGTTCTACGCCCAATGGTAATGACTATGATCGCGATATTATCATTATCAGTACACTGAGAATGGATAAAATACAGGTCCTCAAATCGGTCAATCAGATCATTGCATTCCCTGGTAGCACATTGTGGAATCTGGAAAAAGTATTAAAGCCGCTTGGCCGTGAACCGCATTCAGTCATTGGTTCTTCCTGTATTGGTGCATCAGTTATTGGTGGAGTTTGTAATAATTCTGGTGGTTCCTTAGTCCAGCGTGGGCCTGCTTATACAGAAATGGCTTTATATGGACGTGTGAATGAAAAAGGCGAAGCCGAGCTTATTAATCACTTAGGTATAGAATTGGGGAACTCGCCAGAAGAAATCCTGACTTGTTTAGAAGAACAACGTTACCGTATTGAAGATATTCAGCAAAATAAAAGAGTAGCTTCTGATCATGAATATACCCAACGGGTTCGCGATATTGATGCGGATACCCCATCACGCTTTAATGCTGATGAACGCAGGTTGTTTGAAGCCTCAGGCTGTGCAGGTAAATTGATTATTTTCGCCGTTCGTTTGGATACCTTCTCGGCAGAACCTTCTACACAAGTATTCTATATCGGTACTAATCAACCGGAAGTTTTGACAGAATTACGCCGATATATCTTATCGAGTTTTCAGCACTTGCCGGTTGCTGGTGAATATATGCATAGGAATATTTTTGATATTGCTGAAGTCTATGGCAAAGATACCTTCGTTATGATTGATAAACTTGGCACAGATAAAATGCCAAAGTTCTTCAGCTTAAAAGGGCGAGCGGATGCCTTTTTCGGCAAAATTCCTTTTTTGCCAGCACATTTAATAGATCGGGTAATGCAGGGACTAAGCCGTTTGTTCCCTTCACACTTACCTGCACGCCTGAAAAAGTATCGGAATCGTTTTGAACATCATTTGTTATTAAAAATGTCTGGTGAGGGTATAAAAGAAGCGAATGAATGGTTAGAGAGCTATTTCAAACAGGCAGAGGGTGAATATTTCGTCTGTACCCCAGAAGAAGGTGCTAAGGCTTTTTTACATCGCTTTGTAGCAGCAGGAGCAGCTATTCGGTATCAGGCAGTGCACAGCAACGAAGTAGAAGATATTTTGCCGTTGGATATTGCCCTCAGGCGTAACGATCGTGAGTGGTTCGAACATCTGCCGCCAGAAATCAATGACGCACTGGTACACCGTTTATATTACGGCCACTTTATGTGTCATGTATTTCATCAGGATTACATTGTCAAAAAAGGTAAAAATATTAATGCATTGAAAGAGAAGATGCTGGAAATTTTAGAGCAGAGAGGAGCAGAATATCCTGCTGAGCATAACGTAGGTCATTTGTATAAGGCTAAGCCTCAGCTTAAGCAGTTTTATCAAAAGAATGATCCGACTAATAGTTTGAATCCAGGGATTGGTAAAACATCTAAGCTGAAAAATTGGAGAGAAGAGTGTGGAGGCCAATGTTTTGATAAATGCTCTGATCATCAGCATGACTAGAGTAATTGTACAAAGATTGAAAAAGACAAAACCTGGGTTCTGTCTTTTCCTGTTTTAACTGAAATTTATTCAGCTAATTGAACTGCATAATCGATCAATGCCTTTAATTGACGGCATTTCTCTTCATCAGATTGGTGTTCAATAAAAAGTTGTTCAATAGTTGCAAAATATTGGGTGATATTTTCTTGTGTCAGTATCTCCCGGCGATGCTGCAACCAACGCTGTTGTTCATCATAATCCAAAGTTGCCGGATAGTTTCTGGCACGGTAACGGAACAGAAGTGCTTTAATGCGTATATCTTGAAACGTTAAATCCAACGCAGGCAAGTTTTGAGGAGTGGTTTCACGAATAATTTCCATCGCAGTTTTATCAGCGTCACTGAAAAAGCCACTATATAGCTTAGCATCAACATTATCAGATTCTGGAAATTCTTCTGAATGAGAAAACAATTCGACCACTTTTTCCCTGATTTGTGGATTACTACGTAAGATAGCCAGATTTTGTGCACATTGGTTGCGATCTAATCCAACCCGCTCTGCATCTTGGGGACGCAATGTATTTTCAGGCGCAATAATCGGGCATTTGTTGATATGTACCAGTTTGATGGGAACAGGCGCTTGATCTGACTGTAATTCATCTCGGCGGGTATACAAGCGTTCACGTAATTCATCTGCACTAAGTTCCAGCAGAGGTGTGATATCGCCAGCCAAATCACACATGATAACAGCATTACGGTTTGTTGGATGCCAGGCCAAAGGTGCAATCAGGCTGATATTACTACGTAAAGCGCCAAACATGCCTGATACATGTACCAGCGGTTTCATTTGTGGAATATCAATCTGATTGCTGATTTTCTGTTTATTTCTTAACTGGAAAAAATAATCGAACAGCTTAGGTTGCGCTTGTTTAATCAGCTTCGCCATAGCAATAGTGGCGTAAACATCTGACATAGCGTCATGGGCTTGAGTATGTTCGACGCCATTGGCTTTTGTCAGCTGTTCCAGCTTAAAGCTAGGTAAACCATCATCATTTTCTGGCCAGATGATCCCTTCCGGGCGCAGGGCATAGCAGGCGCGTAATACATCAAGCAAGTCCCAACGAGAATTACCTTTTTGCCAACTATAGGCATAAGGATCGTAGAAATTGCGATAAAAGATATTACGGCTGACTTCATCGTCAAAACGAATATTGTTATATCCGAGAATACAGGTATTGGGTTTACTGAATGCAGCATGGATCAAGCGTGCAAATTCTGCTTCATTAACCCCTTTTTTCAGCGCTAATTGGGGAGTAATTCCCGTAATCATGATAGCTTCAGGATCAGGGAGGTAATCATCAGCAGGGGCACAGTACACCACTAAAGGCTCTTCGATGATATTAAAATCACTATCAGTACGAACTCCCGCAAACTGTGCAGGACGATCTAAGGCAGGATGTTTGCCGAAGGTTTCATAGTCGTGAAAGTAGAAAGTGGGGATTTTATCGTTACTCAAGGCGATTCTGCATCCATTGGTTGTTGGTTTAACTAATTAGATTTTAATGTATCATTTTTGTCTATCAGTCATGCCCGTATAATTTAGTTGTCTTACCCACGGTAAGTTAGTTTGTCATGTGGTTAGATCAAAGATATGGTAACTCATAGGCCTATTACGTCAATAAATTATCGAAACTGGCTTGTCTATGTGTTACCTGAAATTGTATTGTGTAGTCAGCATAAAAAATTATCGGTCTAATTAAAGAAAGGTGTAAAAAATGGACAACGCGAATAAACCGACATTCCATAATGTATTAGAGTTTGTGCGTATCTTTCGTCGCAAAAATAAATTACAACGAGAAATCGTAGACAATGAGAAAAAGATCCGCGACAACCAAAAACGTGTACTGTTACTGGATAATCTGAGTGATTACATTAAACCGGGAATGTCAGTTGAAGATATTCAAGGAATTATCGCCCATATGCGTAGCGATTATGAAGAGCGAGTTGACGAATATATTATCAAAAATGCTGAGTTGTCTAAAGAACGCCGCGAATTATCCAAAAAGCTTAAGGCAATGGATGGCGGAGTGAAATAAGATATTGACCACGCCGGAAAGGCGTGGTCACTTTATCAATTCCAGTGAAGTTTTAGTTCAGGATCGACCAAAGCGTAAATCTGGTAATAAGCCTCTTTATCCTCAGCCATATGTGCCAATTGCAAAGCAACATCCTCACGACTCACCATACCGTGAATTTCTCCCTGATAACGTTGGCAATGCCCTGTACCTGCTTGATTAGTCAGACCGCCGGGACGAACAATTGTAAAGTCTAAGGTACTGGTTTGCAGATAACTTTCTGCCAGTGATTTGAGCCTGACTGATTGACCGAATAATGATTTGGCACGTGGTGATAAGGTGTGCCAACTATCACCACATCCTATGGATGTAACCAAGAGCATGCGTGAAATTTGAGCCTTTTCCAGAGCATCTATGATGGCAATATTGCCGTAGTGATCTGAATTACCTCCTCCGATGGTTGAAAAAACGATGGGATTTTCTCCGGCATGTTCAATTGCTTTTTCTATACTTCGGCTGTCACAGGCATCACCTTGTATCACATTCACACCGATTGAACATAGTTCAATCGCCTGTTGTTCATTACGGATCAATGCCGTAATCGGACGTTTTTGTTTTAGTGCGATATCGGTCAGATAGCGTCCGATACCTTTGCCCGCACCGAAAATCAACCAAGGTTTCGTAGACGAAATTTTATCCATAATAATTCACCGTTTCAAATGATAACTGCCTGAGTTTATTGAAATCAGAGCTCAAAGGAAATGAAGCAGACAGCTTTTATAACGTAAATGATAAAAAAATGGCTCCCAGAAAAGGAGCCATTTGATTTTATAGGTGATTATGCTATTCGATTATTCGAATGACTGTGGCTTTGACATTCTTGATGTTGCGACGCTCGTTGCAGAATGCCCGCCTGCACCTCCTTTTCCTTTAAATGGATAAACAGGGCGTTGCCATTCAGTAATAATGACTGGCTGCGCCGCCATATCCGGTGCCGGCGCTTTAGTCATTGGGGAATAAGCGTGATGATTTTTTGCCACGATGATCTGTGATTCAGCAGCTTTTGTCTCTTTCGCTTTAACTTCCGTTACCTGAGAGCATATTTCCGTTGCGACAGTTGGCTGTTCTTTATAGTGTTCCTGTTCAGCGACAGAGGTAACGATGATCGGTTCTGCTGCGCGATGTGCTTCTTCCTCAGATTCATGTAATACCGTGTTATGCACAGTTTCAACCTGATATGCGATATCATTGCTGATAGCTGCTCCTACAGTTTCCTGTGTTGGCGCTTCAGTCAGTTCAGAGGCAGGCTCTGTAGCTGATGCCACAGGAGAATGGATCACTGACTCAGCTTTAACATCTTCGTAATTGATTATGGTTTTCTCTGCCTCTGTTGCTTCAGTAACAGTAAAGATTGAGACTGGTTCAGCAATTTTTGCAGCCGCGGGAATTTGCATAATATCAACGGATTGCTCTGATGCTATTCCTTCAACAGCAGAAATTTCAGTTGAAATTTCTGTTTCAGAAACTGTTACTACAGGTGTGACTGGGTAACGAACCCAAACTTTACCTGATGCCAATTCAGGTGAAACTACTGCCATTGCAAGAGGTACAGGTGATTGGGTCAGATTACGTTCATCGCGATAACGACGACGACGTTGCCCGCTGACACGCAAATGGCGCGGTGAACGGCGAGAACGACGTGGCATGATGTTATCTTGTTGCTCATTACCTTGCAGAGAGCTTTGTACAGATGAAACTTGCACACTTGCATTTTGCGTAATGGATTCGTCTGAAGCAGAAGACTGAGCTGTTACTTCCATTTCTGTATTGATAACAGCCGGTACAGAAACTTTTTTCTCTTCTTCTACGATTACTGGTGCAGATTCAGATGTGACTGCTGGCAAGGTAGCAATAGCAGCTACTTCTTTCACGCTATCTGTAATACGAATTTTCTGCTCAAGCTGACGACGTTGGCGCCTCGGCATAACAGGTTGACGTTCTTCGATTTCTGCCTCTGGAACTTCAGTTTTGTTTACTTGCTGCGCTTTGATTTCCAACTGTTGCTGACGTTTTTCTTCCTGACGACGGCGTTGACGCTCTGCACGCTGTTCACGGCGCTGTTGCTGCTGAGTTTCACGAGACTCGTTATCTGTTACAGTATCATCCTGCACATTATTTTTAGGCTGAGCATTACGTCCTTTACGCTGTTCATCACGCTCGCGATTATTCCGAGTTTCATTCTCATTGCGCTCACGACGTTGGTTTTGACGGCGTGAATTACGGCGCTCAGATGAACGGCGATTATCGTTACCGGAAGATTTTTTGCTCTTTTCCCGTGGTTGTTTCTCTTCCTCACCACTGAATGCTTTTTTCAGGGCTTTTAAAAGGCGGCTGAACAAACCGGGTTTGTCTGCTTTTTGCTGATTATTCGCTGGTGTTTTTTTCTCTTTTGTTTTTGCCGTTACAGGTGCAGGAGTTTCTGTAGGCAGATCGAAAGTCGAAATAGCAGGTTGTTCAGGACGCTTGCGTTCATGCTGTGCATCTTCCTGAATATTTGCCATTTCCGTTTCATGAAATTGTGGAAGCTGATAACTCAGGGCAGAAATTTCTTCACCTTTACGAACACGTAAAACAGAGAAGTGTGGGGTCTGCATTTGGTTGTTTGGAACGATAACCACTCCGACACCACCCTGACGATGTTCAATCGCACTGACAGCTTTACGTTTCTCATTCAACAGGTAGGAAGCGATCTGAACAGGAACAATGGCATGAACCTGATGAGTATTTTCTTTCAGAGCTTCTTCTTCTATCAGACGAAGAATAGACAGGGAAAGTGATTCATTATCGCGAATAGTTCCCGTACCGCTACAGCGTGGACAGACATGATGGCTGGATTCACCCAGTGACGGGCTTAAGCGCTGACGTGACATCTCCAGCAGACCAAAACGGGAAATTCGGCCGATCTGAATACGGGCACGATCTTGGCGAACTGCATCACGCAGGCGATTTTCAACCTCACGCTGATGGCGAACTGGTGTCATATCAATAAAATCGATAACGATAAGGCCACCGAGGTCTCGCAGGCGTAATTGACGGGCAATCTCATCTGCGGCTTCCAGATTCGTATTAAAAGCGGTTTCTTCAATATCTCCCCCACGGGTTGCGCGGGATGAGTTGATATCGATTGCGGTCAACGCTTCAGTGGTGTCAATGACGACTGAACCACCGGAAGGCAGTCTCACTTCACGTTGGAAAGCGGATTCGATCTGGGATTCTATCTGGTAATGGCTGAACAGGGGGACTTCACCACTATACAGTTTGATTTTGCTGGCAAAATCAGGACGGCCGAGTGCGGTGATATGTTGGCGTGCCAAATCGAGGATTTTAGGGTTATCGATCAGGATTTCCCCGATATCCGGGCGCAGATAATCACGGAAAGCTCGTACGATAACGTTGCTTTCCTGGTGAATCAAAAAAGGCGCTGGATGACTGCTTGCAGCTTTCTTAATTGCTTCCCAGTGTTTCAGGCGGAAGTTCAGATCTCCTTGTAAGGATTCTGCGGATTTGCCGACACCGGCAGTACGGACGATAAGCCCCATACCTTCAGGGACTTCAAGGGAAGAGAGTGCTTCTTTTAATTCAATGCGGTCATCACCTTCGATACGACGGGAAATACCGCCTGCTCTTGGATTATTTGGCATTAAAACCAGATAGCTGCCAGCCAGACTGATAAAGGTTGTTAAGGCTGCTCCTTTATTGCCTCGCTCTTCTTTATCGACCTGAACGATAACTTCCTGGCCTTCTTTAAGTATGTCCTTAATGTTGGGGCGACCGTGGGCATGGTAATTACTTGGGAAATATTCACGAGCAATTTCTTTTATAGGAAGGAAGCCATGCCGTTCTGCACCATAATCAACAAAAGCGGCCTCAAGGCTAGGTTCAATCCGTGTAATTTTACCTTTGTAAATATTTGCCTTTTTTTGCTCGTGTCCAGGACTTTCAATATCCAGATCATAAAGACGTTGCCCATCAACAAGGGCGACGCGCAACTCTTCCTGTTGGGTTGCGTTGATTAACATTCTTTTCATTCTAACTTACTCATTATTTTTTACATTAGTATAGAGCTGCGAGTAAAAAGAGAAGCACTACTGGTAACCGATGACCTCGTGTCTTTTACAAAACCGTCAGCCTCACGGCTATCGTTTGTATAGAGGTGCCTAATTGTCGGCAAGCCTGAATTTCATTTCTTTCATTGGAAGAAACGCAGCGCTCTTTATTGGGGGATACTGTAATAAATTAGTACAGGTTCTACCCAGTCCAGTAAGTTGCAACCCACAGCCCATAAATTGTTTGATTGAACATTACGTCTTACGCCATTGCTGCGTTTTTGTTCAAACAAACAGATAACAAACAATTTCAATCTGCCATTCATAGTTTAGTAAACTGTGGCCGGAAAGCATTATTCCATTGCTATTGGGGTGATAGCAAGGTGACTTTATCGCTTTAGGAGTTTTTTATCATGAAATGGTGATAAGTTGTTAATCTTTAGCCTTTATTCTAAGACAATTTAATAATAAAGAATGAAAATATGGATATTATTTATACATAATTTAAAAATGATTGGCACTCTGTTTGCTGGATAATTAAAATTGCGTCTATGAAAACAAATAATCAAATTGTACAGTTTGTCACTATTGATGACGATGAAGCAGGCCAGAGAATTGATAACTTTTTGCTGGCTCGCTTAAAAGGTGTACCTAAGAGTATGGTCTATCGGATCTTGCGCAAAGGTGAAGTTAGAGTCAACAAAGGAAGGGTTAAGCCTGAATATAAATTGACAGCCAATGATATTATCAGAATTCCGCCTGTCAGAGTTGCAGAAAAACAGGATGCTCCTGTTTCTGCGAAGCTGGATAAAGTAGCGGCTTTGGCAGAATGCATTCTTTATGAAGATGATTATATTTTAGTTATCAATAAACCATCAGGAACAGCCGTACATGGTGGGAGCGGACTGAGCTTTGGTGTGATTGAAGGATTGCGTGCATTACGGCCTGAAGCGCGTTTTCTTGAATTGGTACATCGCCTCGATCGCGATACATCCGGGGTTTTACTGATTGCGAAGAAACGTTCAGCTTTACGTTCACTACATGAGCAATTACGTTTAAAACAAATGCAGAAAGATTATTTGGCATTAGTGCGCGGCCAATGGCAATCCCATTGTAAAATAGTGCAGGCACCTTTATTAAAAAATATTCTGCAAAGCGGTGAAAGGGTCGTTAAGGTTAGCAGTGAGGGTAAACCATCTGAGACGCGCTTCAAGGTTGAAGAGCGATATGCATTTGCCACACTGGTGCGAGCCAGCCCTGTAACGGGACGTACTCACCAGATCCGTGTGCACACCTTATATGCGGGGCATCCGATTGCATTTGATGATCGCTACGGTGACAAAACATTTGATGAACAGCTTGCAGAAACAGGGATTAATCGGCTATTTCTGCATGCCAGTTCATTAAAATTTACCCATCCATCAACAGGAGAGACTTTGCGTTTTGAAGCGCCAATGGATGTCGGGTTACGCCAATGTTTAAAAAAATTGCGTCAAATGTAATTAGATAGTCATAAGTTGGTTATGAATATTGTGCCGTCAGGGGGTTTACCCCCTGGCGGATAAACATTTCTGTCAGTGTAATTAATGGCAGACCAATTAATGTATTGGGATCTTTACCGTCGAGTTTTTCAAATAACGTAATTCCCAAACCTTCACTTTTAAAACTGCCCGCACAATTGAAAGGTTGTTCTTTTTTTAGATAGTTGATGATTTCAGCTTCAGTCAGTGTTCTGAAATGGACATGAAACAGTTCACAACGCGTATCGGTATTTCCTGTTTTGCTATTGAATAACGTAATGCCAGTATAAAAAGTGACGCGTTGCCCACTGGCTTTTTTTAGTTGTGAGAGAGCATTCTCAAAATTATGGGGTTTTCCTGTAATTTTACCGTTTAAAACACATACCTGATCGGAACCTATAATAAGGTGACTGGAATAATGTTTTTGTAATGTGGTAGCTTTTGCTTGTGAAAGGCGCATGACTAATTGCTCAGGAGTTTCATTCTCCTGCAAACTTTCATTAACATATGGTGCGGCACAGGTAAAAGGTAAACCTATTTTTTCTAACAATAAGCGGCGATATATCGAAGTTGACGATAAAACAATCGGAAGCATCATTTTTCCATAAAATACGTAGAGAAATATTTGCAGGCATTTTAAACTATACACCGCTTATTAAGCGAATATTTGGCGAAAAGGTGCAGATGTGTGGCCTTTTTCTTTGACTATGTCTCGTTACAAAGATAATATGCGCGCCTTATGCAGAAGGTAAAATTACCCCTGACCATTGATGTACTTCGTGCAGCCCAGAAAAGATTAGACTACAAAGGTAGTTATTCTGCTGAACAAGTGTCTCGTCTCTTAGAGTCTGTGGTCAGTGTGGATAGTGATGTAGATAGCTCATTATCATTTCAGATTGATAATCAGCGTCTGGCGGTTGTAAAAGGGCATTCAGATGTGGATGTTACGCTTGCCTGTCAGCGCTGTGGCAGTAATTTCAGTCATCATGTTCACACAACGTATTGTTTTAGCCCGATCATCAACGATGAGCAGGTTGAGGCATTACCGGAAGAGTATGAGCCAATTGACATTAATGAATTTGGTGAAATAGATTTACTGGCTATGATTGAAGACGAAATAATTCTTTCTCTACCAGTAGTTCCGGTACATGATTCTGAACACTGTGAAGTGTCCGACGCGGACATGGTGTTTGGTGTTCTGCCTCCTGAAGTGGAAAAACCAAACCCATTTGCCGTATTAGCCAGTTTAAAGAAAAGTACTTAAGGAGTAAGGTCAATGGCCGTACAACAGAATAAACCAACTCGTTCTAAACGTGGTATGCGTCGTTCTCATGACGCACTGACTACAGCACAAGTTTCTGTAGACAAAACTTCTGGTGAAACTCACCTGCGTCACCATGTGACTGCTGATGGTTACTACCGTGGCCGCAAGGTAATCAACAAGTAATTTCAGCTAATTATTAGCAAGTTGATATCTTGGCCAATCTAACCTTAGCGTTAGATGCTATGGGCGGGGACTTTGGTCCTCGCATCACGGTGCCTGCTGCATTGCAGGCACTGGCATCTAATCCGCGATTAAAACTGCTGTTGGTCGGTGATCCCGAAACCATTTCTCCTTTGCTTGCAAATAAAAATGCTGAGCTGCTCGGCCGTTTGCAAATTATTCCTGCAGAACATGTTGTTGCTAACGATGTAAAACCTTCTCAGGCAATTCGTTCCAGTCACGGCACTTCAATGCGTATTGCACTAAATTTAGTGAAATCAGGTGAAGCGCAAGCATGTGTCAGTGCGGGGAATACCGGAGTGTTAATGGGGCTGGCTAAATTGATGTTGAAATCTATAGAGGGGATTGAACGGCCTGCCTTAGTAACAGTTATACCTAATCTGAAACAACAGAAAACAGTCGTATTAGATTTAGGCGCTAATATTAATTGTAATAGTCGTATGTTAGTGCAATTTGCCATTATGGGCGCTGTTATGGCAGAAGATGTTGCAGGTGCAAACAATCCACGTGTGGCATTACTAAATATCGGGGAAGAAGAATCCAAAGGGCTAGATAATATCCGCGAAGCCGCCATGATATTACGGAATAGTAATTTAATTAATTACATAGGTTATGTGGAAGGTAATGAGTTATTAACGGGGAAAACAGATGTCCTCGTGTGTGACGGCTTCGCAGGTAATGTTACGCTGAAGACAATGGAAGGCGCAATCAGAGTGATTCTGTCTCTGGTTAAATCACCAGGTGGGCAGAAGAAAAAATCGTCATGGTTGGTGAAAATATTCAGGAAGTTTTTGCTCAAACAAATAGCAAAACGCTTTGGTCATCTAAACCCTGATCAGTATAACGGCGCAACACTATTAGGATTGCGTGGTATTGTCATAAAAAGTCATGGTGCCGCGAATGAATACGCATTCAAAGCTGCTATCGAGCAAGCCGTTAAGGCGGTAGAGAAGCAGGTTCCGGAAAGGATCGCAGCCCGACTAGATGCAGTATTACCCAAGAGTGAATAAGCATAAATGTATACAAAGATCTTAGGCACGGGCAGTTATTTGCCTTCTCAGGTGCGTACTAACGCAGATTTAGAAAAAATGGTGGATACAACGGATGAGTGGATCGTGACTCGTACAGGTATCCGTGAGCGCCGTATAGCTGCTGAAGGTGAAACAGTTGCTACTATGGGATTCAGGGCAGCTGAAAAAGCCATTGAAATGGCTGGTATCGATAAAACGCAAATCGATTTGATTGTTGTTGCAACAACAACGGGAAGCCATGCTTTTCCTAGCAGTGCTTGTCAGATCCAGAAGTTGTTAGGTATTAATAGTATTCCGGCTTTTGATATTGCGGCTGCTTGTGCCGGGTTTGCATATGCATTGAGTGTTGTTGATCAATTTATTAAAACTGGTGCCGCTAAGCATGCACTGGTTATTGGATCTGATATTGTCTCCAAAATTGTAGATCCTGAAGATCGCAGTACAGTTATCCTCTTCGGTGACGCGGCAGGTGCGATGGTTGTTGGCGCTTCAGAAGAGCCGGGCGTTCTGTCAACTCACCTTCATGCAGATGGCCATTATGGCGAATTACTGTCAGTCCCTCATCAAGATCGCCAAAAATTGGGTTCACCAGCATACGTCACAATGGTTGGCAATGAAGTATTTAAGGTTGCCGTGCGAGAATTAGCGAATATCGTTGATGAAACTTTGAAAGCTAACGATTTAGATCATTCGCAGCTTGACTGGCTGGTTCCTCATCAGGCGAATTTACGTATTATTTCTGCGACAGCTAAAAAATTGAATATGGCTATGGATAAAGTTGTTGTGACACTGGATCGTCATGGCAATACCTCTGCGGCATCTGTTCCGACTGCGTTTGACGAAGCGGTACGTGATGGAAGAATCCAACGTGGCCAACTTGTTTTACTTGAAGCATTTGGCGGTGGCTTTACCTGGGGCTCAGCGCTAGTACGTTTTTAACTTAACAGGAAGATAAACATGTCTGATTTTGCAATGGTATTCCCTGGCCAAGGTTCTCAATCCCTTGGTATGTTAGCTGATTTAGCTACAGAATTTCCGCTTATAGAACAAACCTTCGCAGAAGCTTCTGAGGTTCTGGGATACGATTTATGGGAATTAGTTCAGCAGGGGCCAGCAGAAGAACTGAATAAAACGTGGAAAACACAGCCTGCGTTGCTGGCGGCTTCCGTTGCCATTTGGCGGATATGGCAGGAGCAGGGAGGGCAAACCCCTGTCATGCTGGCTGGTCATAGCCTTGGTGAATATTCTGCGCTGGTTTGTGCTGGTGTAATCGAATTCCAACAAGCTATCAAGTTGGTTGAATTCCGTGGGAAACTGATGCAGGAGGCAGTACCTGAAGGGCAAGGTGCTATGTATGCCATTATTGGCCTGGATAATGAGTCCATTGCAAAAGCATGCGAAGAATCAGCACAGGGACAAATTGTTTCACCTGTTAACTTTAACTCACCCGGACAAGTTGTAATTGCTGGCGAGAAAGAAGCAGTAGAGCGTGCGGGGGCTGCATGTAAAGCGGCTGGTGCTAAGCGAGCTCTGCCTTTGGCAGTCAGTGTTCCTTCACATTGTGCTCTGATGAAATCTGCGGCAGACCAGTTAGCAACTGCATTGCAATCTGTTGTGTTTAACCAACCGCAGTTCCCTGTTGTCAATAATGTGGATGTGAAGGTAGAAGAATCTGCTGATGCAATTCGGGATGCGCTGGTTCGTCAGTTGTATAATCCTGTACGCTGGACAGAATCTGTTGAATACTTTGCAACGCAAGGTGTTGATAAAATTTTAGAAATAGGGCCAGGTAAGGTATTAACTGGTTTAACAAAACGAATTGTTGATACTTTAAGTGCTGTAGCAGTAAATGATGTATCATCACTTACAATTGCTCTGAATAAATGACTGAGGAAAACATGGGCTTTGATGGAAAAATTGCACTAGTTACTGGTGCCAGCCGTGGTATAGGTCGAGCGATTGCAGAATTATTGGCTGAACGTGGCGCATGTGTGATTGGCACTGCGACTGGTGAAAAGGGAGCCGAGGCAATCAGTGCCTATCTTGGTGATAAAGGCAAAGGTTTTGTACTGAATGTCACAGATTCGACATCCATTGAACAAGCGCTATCGAATATTCGTGCTGAATTTGGTGAAATAGACATTCTAGTGAATAATGCGGGCATCACACGTGATAACTTGTTGATGCGTATGAAAGATGATGAGTGGCAAGATATTGTTAACACTAATCTTTCTTCGATTTTTCGTCTGTCAAAAGCAGTAATGCGTTCTATGATGAAAAAACGTTATGGGCGTATTATTTCCATTGGATCTGTTGTTGGAACAATGGGAAATGCAGGGCAGGCGAATTACGCGGCAGCGAAAGCAGGGGTCATTGGTTTTAGCAAATCATTAGCCCGTGAGGTCGCTTCTCGTGGCATTACCGTCAATGTTATTGCGCCTGGTTTTATCGAAACGGATATGACCAGAGCGTTGACAGACGACCAACGAGCAGGCATTTTATCTCAAGTTCCTGCTAATCGTCTCGGTGATGCAAAGGAAATTGCCAGTGCTGTAGCGTTTCTTGCTTCTGATGAGGCCGCTTACATTACGGGTGAAACATTACATGTCAATGGTGGCATGTACATGATTTAAAAATGAGCGAACCTACTGTTTTCGATGTATTTTTTATACAAAAAAGACAGTTGGTGGTTCGACCAGCCGGGATTTGGTTGCATCTTTTCCTGTATTTTATAAACTACGAAAACCATCGCAAAAGCGAGTTTTGATAGGAAATTTAATAGTATGAGCACTATCGACGAACGCGTTAAGAAAATCATCGTTGAACAACTGGGTGTTAAAGAGGAAGAAGTTGTAAACACAGCTTCATTTGTTGATGACTTGGGCGCTGATTCTCTTGACACAGTTGAACTGGTAATGGCTCTGGAAGAAGAGTTCGATATTGAGATCCCAGACGAAGAAGCTGAAAAAATCACTACAGTTCAGGCTGCTATTGACTACGTTGAAAACGCAGGTAAATAAGCACATATACCTAGGCGGTCGTTCGACCGCCTATGTTTTTTGTCTTACATTTTTTCCCTCCCTGGAGGATAACCGTGTCTAAGCGTCGAGTAGTCGTGACCGGACTAGGCATGGTATCTCCTGTCGGCAATACAGTAGAGTCTTCTTGGAACGCTGTTTGTACTGGACAGAGTGGTATCGGCCTTATCGAACATTTTGACACCGCTAACCATGCAACTAAGTTTGCTGGTGTGGTGAAGAATTTTAATCATGAAGATTTCAATATTTCGCGCAAAGATGCACGAAAGATGGATTTGTTCATTCAGTATGGTATTGCTGCTGGCATTCAAGCTATTGAAGATGCAGGAATCGAAGTAACAGAAGCCAATGCTAGCCGCTTTGGTGCTGCTATTGGTTCTGGTATTGGTGGTTTGGGCCTGATTGAAGAGAACCATAGTACATTGCTTTCGGCCGGGCCTCGTAAGGTCAGCCCATTTTTTGTACCTTCAACCATTATTAATATGGTAGCAGGCCATTTGAGCATTTTATATGGTCTTCGTGGTCCTAGTATTTCTATTGCAACTGCCTGTACTTCTGGCGTGCACAACATCGGCCATGCGGCGCGTATTATTGCGTATAATGATGCCGATATCATGTTGGCGGGTGGTGCTGAGAAAGCAAGTACAGAATTTGGTGTTGCAGGGTTTGGCGCTGCCCGTGCGCTATCGACCCGTAATGACGACCCTCAAGGTGCGAGCCGCCCTTGGGATAAAGATCGTGACGGATTTGTTTTGGGTGATGGTGCTGGCGTTATTGTTCTTGAAGAATATGAACACGCCAAAAAACGAGGCGCGAAAATTTATGCTGAAGTTGTTGGCTTCGGTATGAGTAGTGATGCGTATCACATGACATCGCCACCGGAAGATGGAGCAGGTGCAGCACTTGCTATGGTAAATGCTTTGAGAGATGCAGGCATTTCTCCGGATCAGGTGGGTTATATTAATGCTCATGGTACTTCAACACCAGCAGGTGATCTTGCTGAAGCTTTGGCAGTGGAGTCTGTTTTTGGTGAAGGTACTAAAGTATTAGTGAGTTCAACTAAGTCTATGACAGGCCACTTGCTGGGCGCGGCTGGAGCGGTGGAATCTATTTTCACGATTCTTTCCCTGCGTGATAAGATTGTTCCTCCAACCATTAACCTGGTTAATCAGGATGAAAATTGTCGCCTGGATTTTGTTCCTGGTCAGGCACGCAACATCGAAGGAATGGAATACGCGTTGTGTAACTCTTTCGGCTTCGGTGGAACTAACGGTTCACTGATTTTCCGTAAGATGTAAAACGCTCAATTTCCCAGAAAAAGCCTCAACTCTTATGTTGGGGTTTTTTTATGTTTTACTTCTGTGCCTTTCAGATGCACATTTTTGCACTGCTAAGATTCATATACTATTATAACGCCCCTTATAAGCTGAGGTTTTCACGCCTTTTTATTTAAGAATCAGAAAATAAGATGATGTATTGGATTAACGGCAAATTGCACGATCAACTTTCTGCTAATGATCGCTCGGTACAATTTGGTGATGGCTGCTTTACCACAATAAGAGTTGAGCAAGGTCAGGCGGCTTTGTTGTCTTTGCATATGAAACGGTTGCAAAAAGGCGTTAAAAAACTGTTTATGCCTGCACTGGATTGGATGCAACTGGAAAACCATATTAAACAAGTTGCTGCGGGGTGTGAATCAGGTGTTTTGAAAGTGATCCTCTCCAGAGGAAATGGTGGCCGTGGGTACAGCGTTGATAGCATTGATGAGCCAAATCAAATCCTTTCGTTAAGTCCATATCCAGAACAATATCGTACTCTGCGTGAAAAAGGTGTTTCGTTGGGCCTTAGCCCTGTCGCTATGGGAATTAATCCTCACTTAGCAGGCATCAAGCATCTGAACCGATTGGAGCAGGTTTTGATAAAACGGTTTATTGAACAAGCAAAAATTGATGAAGCGCTGGTACTTGATAGCGATGGTTTATTGGTTGAATGTTGTACCGCTAATATTTTTTGGCGAAGAGGTAAAAACGTTTATACACCGGATTTAAGCCAATGTGGTGTAGAAGGAATAATGCGACAGAAGATTATCCAGGTGTTGGAAGAAAGTGACTATAACTTGTCATGTGTCATGCGTTATCCTGAAGTATTGGCACATGCCGATGAGGTAATTATTTGTAATTCATTGATGCCTGTGATAGCTGTTAATCAGATCCTGGCACATAAAAATCAACCTGCGTGGAAATATCAATCCAGAGAATTATATGAATATTTATTACCTGAATGTTTAAGGCTGTAGTTGTAATTCGCAGGTATGAAACAGCGGTTATCCCGCCTCTATCATTGAAAGACAGATAAAAGTGGTAATCGGATGAAACTTAAAAAAAGCATTCTTATTTTACCTGGATTGATTATTGTTATTGCAGCAATAGCATTTTTACTTTTTGCAAAAAAAATAGAAAATTTTTCTGCTCAGAAGGTTAATCTGACTCAAGATCTTATATTCACAGTACCTGCCGGAATAGGTCGTGCCGGGCTGGAGACACTATTAATTCAGCATAAACTAATCGAAGATAACCAGTTATTGCAGTGGCTGTTTCGTTTAGAACCAGAATTAGCCGAATTTAAGGCAGGTACTTATCGTCTACAAAAAAATATGACGTTACAAGAAATACTGCAATTGTTTTCCAGTGGTAAAGAAGTTCAATTTTCTATCCGCTTTGTTGAAGGTAGTCGTCTCTCTGACTGGTCAAAGATATTGCAGAATGCGCCATACTTGAAACATGAGGCAGAAGGTAAGACGCCACAAGAGCTGACAAAATTGTTGGATATGAAAACAGGTGGATCACTGGAAGGGTGGTTTTACCCTGATACTTACCTCTATACCGCAGGTACACGTGATATAGAATTACTCAGACGTGCTCACCAAAAAATGGTCATGTTAGTAGAGCAGGAATGGAAAAACCGTGCAGAGAATTTACCGTATAAGAGTGCTTATGGGATGTTAATTATGGCATCTATTATCGAAAAAGAGACTGCGGTAGATTCTGAACGCGCTAAGATTGCGTCAGTATTTGTTAATCGTCTGCGGTTAAAGATACGATTACAGACAGATCCGACAGTCATATATGGGTTGGGAGATAAGTATACCGGAACCATTTTTCGTAGCAGCCTGACCACATTTACGCCATACAATACTTATATGATTGAGGGACTGCCACCAACGCCTATTGCCATGCCAAGTCTTGCATCGATCAAGGCAGCCGCACATCCGGCTGTGACTGATTATCTATATTTCGTTGCAGATGGCAATGGAGGTCACACATTTACTACGAATTTGGTAGCGCATAATAAAGCGGTAAATCTTTATCGCCAGAGGTTAAAGCAGGATAAATGAACAGCAAATTTATTGTTATTGAAGGGCTTGAAGGCGCAGGAAAAACTACGGCAATCCAAACTGTGGCTGATACACTGAAACAGCATGGTATTTCTGATCTTGTTTTTACCCGTGAACCGGGTGGAACTCCCTTAGCGGAAAAATTACGTCAATTGATCAAAGAAGAGATTGAAGGAGAGATATTGACGGATAAAGCTGAAGTATTAATGCTTTATGCCGCCAGAGTTCAGTTAGTGGAGAATGTGATCAAGCCTGCTCTGGCGAAAGGCAGTTGGGTTGTCGGAGATCGCCATGATCTGTCTTCTCAGGCATATCAGGGTGGTGGCCGTGGTATTGACCAGAGCTTATTGTCTTCATTGCGTGGAGCAGCGCTCAGTGATTTTTACCCTGATTTGATCATTTATCTTGATTTACCGCCAGAGGTTGGTTTACAGCGTGCCCGCGAGCGTGGTGAATTGGATCGTATTGAAAAAGAATCGCTGGATTTTTTCCATCGTACCCGCACAAGGTATCTTGAACTTATAGAACAAGATAAGACCATCAAAAAAGTAGATGCAACACAGTCACTGGAAAAAGTACAGGATGATATTCGTCAGATTTTGTTTCATTGGTTGAAACAACGGGAAATGCAGGAATGAATTGGTATCCGTGGCTTAACCATGCGTATCGCCAGTTGATTGAATCTCATCAACAAGGTCGTGGGCATCATGCCCTTTTGCTTCATGCTCATGAGGGAACAGGAGCGGAAGCATTACTTTATGGATTAAGCCGCTGGCTGATGTGTCAGGATAAACAAGGAGCAAAAAGTTGTGGTAAGTGTCACGGTTGTCATTTGATGCTGGCAGAAACCCATTCTGACTGGCATGTTCTTGCTCCCGAAAAGGGGAAAAGTATCATTGGTGTGGATGCAGTACGTCAGCTTAGTGAGAAACTTTACGAGTATTCTCAACAGGGTGGCGCTAAAATTGTGTGGTTACTATCAACAGAAGCACTAACTGATGCAGCGTCTAACGCCTTGTTGAAAACGTTAGAAGAACCACCCCGAAATACTTATTTCTTATTGAGGTGCCAACGTCCGGCGAGTTTGCTGGCAACATTGCGAAGCCGCTGTTTTTATTATTTTCTGCCTGCTCCCGAAAATCAAACAGGATTGTACTGGCTGCAAAATCAACTTCCGGCAATATCATCGCAGGATATTCAGACGGCATTAAAGTTGTCACAGGGAGCTCCACTGGCTGCAAAACAGTTACTCCAAACTGAAAAATGGCAACAGAGAACTGCATTTTGTCAGGCCATTATACAGGCATTATATGACTATGATACTTTATCACTTTTACCATTATTGAATCGTGATGATGTACAGCAACCGTTATATTGGCTGATTAGCCTGCTGTCTGATGCGGTGAAATGGCGGCAAGAGGCACAAAATTACTGTATCAATCAAGATCAGCAGGCGTTAATCCACCATCTGGCTACTGGCCAAAGTGTGGAAAAATTATTAAATATGGTTGATGATTGGACGCGTTGTCGTCATCAATTAATATCCGTAGCGGGCATCAATCGGGAATTGTTACTGACTGAACAATTACTCAATTGGGAAAGTCAGCTTTGCTCCACTCGCTAACACATTTAGATACGGGCATATTATGTTTTTAGTGGATTCACATTGTCATCTCGACTGTTTAGATTATGAAACACTGCACAAAAGTGTAGATGATGTAGTGGCTAAAGCCGCAGAAAGGGATGTGAAGTATATGCTGGCGGTAGCGACTACGTTGCCTGGTTTCCAGCAAATGAAAAATAGGGTTGGTAAACGTGAAAATGTCGCGTATTCCTGCGGTATTCATCCATTAAATCTGGATGAAGGTTACGATTTTGATGAACTTGCTCGATTAGCTGCGGACAATGATGTGGTCGCACTGGGGGAAACAGGGCTGGATTATTATTATCAGAAAGAAAATGCGGAATTACAGAGAACTTCATTTCGCCAGCATATCCGTATCGGTCGTGAATTAAATAAGCCTGTGATTGTTCATACCCGTGAAGCAAGAGATGATACTCTGACGGTTTTGCGAGAAGAAAACACACAGGATTGTGGCGGAGTGCTGCACTGTTTTACAGAAGATAAAGATACAGCAAGGGATTTACTGGATCTCGGTTTTTATATTTCTTTCTCAGGTATTGTTACATTTCGTAATGCAGAACAAATTCGTGAAGCTGCAAGATTTGTCCCTCTCGATCGTATTCTGGTAGAAACTGATTCACCTTATCTGGCTCCGGTTCCTCATCGTGGTAAGCAGAACCAGCCTGCTTATGTACGTGATGTTGCTGAATATATGGCAGTACTGAAAGGGGTCAGTATTGAGAAGTTGGCAGAAGTAACGACAAGAAACTTTTGTGACCTGTTCCATATTAATATTTAAGAAAATTAAATGATAAGAAAGGAGAAGTGAGATGGCAGAAGAAACTATTTTCAGCAAAATCATTCGTCGTGAAATTCCATCTGATATCGTATATCAGGATGATTTGGTGACGGCATTCCGGGATATTTCACCTCAAGCCTCAATTCATATTCTGATTGTCCCTAATGTACTTATTCCAACAGTTAATGATGTTACTCCAGAGCATGAACCTGCATTGGGGCGTTTGTTCACTGTTGCAGCGAAAATCGCCAAACAAGAAGGAATTGCAGAAGATGGTTATCGCCTTATCATGAATTGTAACCGCCATTCTGGACAGGAAGTGTTTCATATCCATATGCATTTGGTGGGTGGACATCCATTAGGCCCGCTATTGGCAGGGTAATATTATACGTCACTATTTTTGCTAATAAGTTTTCGTTAATGGATTTATGTTAATGGAACTGTGTATGACCGATTCGTATGATAGTTGTGCATGATGTTGTACATGATTCTGTGCACGATAGTGTTGTAACTGGAGTAGATTAATGAAAAGAGTTCTCTTAGTTATATTATCAGCAATACTGCTGGCGAGTTGTTCATTAATACCACCACAGCCGCCTGCTCCTGTTACTCCTGCTGAACCGGAGCAAAAAACAGAACCTCCGGCAAAGCCACTGGAGAAAGTTCCTCAACCTCCAAAGATTCCGTCGATTAGCTGGAATAGCATTATCCAGCCATTAATTGAACAATTGGCCAAAGCTCAGGGCGTAGAGGCGGGAAAAGTATTGCTTGTTGATACAGTTAAAAACAACACAAATGGCTCACTGAGAACACTTCAGGCCACTGATGCGATTACAGATATGGTCAGTAAAACACAGGTTTTTCAGATAGTACCGAAAAAACAGGTGTATTACGCTCGGCAGACATTAGGGTTGTCATCAGAAGATAGCCTGTCATTGCGCAGTAAATCTATCGGCTTGGCGCGTTATCTGAATGCTGATTATGTACTCTATTCTGTCGTGTCTGGTAATAATGAACAGCGTAAGATAGAGATGCAGCTTATGCTGGTCAAAACGGGCGAGATACTTTGGTCAGGTAGTGGTGATATTGACTAATAATAAAGCCTTACTTGAGGTATTGCGTCAGAAATGGCCTGACATTCCTGCAAAAAATTGGGAAATCAGGCCATTAACAGGTTTGACCCAGGGAAGCCACTATATTACGGATGGTGTGCATCAGATGGTAGGGCGCAGGCAAACGTGGCATGGTGGAACTCTGGGGGTGAATCGTCAACGGGAAAATCGGATCTTACGCAAGCTCTCTTTTGTCGGTATTGCACCTAAAGTCATCGCTATGCGTGGTGATTGGCTGTTATTAGAATGGCTGAGCGGAACAAAAGTTACGGCTGAAGCATTTGGTTTACCGTCATTTCAACAATCGTTGGCGCAAATAGTTGCTAATCTCTATCACCATTCGCCATTGGGTTATTCTCTCCAGCTTAAACAACAAATCGCATCCCAGTGGCAGCAGATTGATAAGCATCGGCTTTCACCGGATTGGTTGCGGCTACATAAATTATTTATGACAGCAAAAATGCCTGCTCCCTTGAAAATAGCACCCGCTCATATGGATATTCATCCCGATAACCTGCTTATAACTTCAGAAGGCCTAAAATTGATTGATTGGGAATATGCAACGGATGTCGATATTGGTTTTTCATTGGCAACCTTATTTAAAGGTAATCAATGGGATGAGATACAGCAGAAGACTTTCTTGAATTATTATTGTACCTACGCATCAGGCTACATTGATATCGTTTTATTGGAGCAAAAAATTAAGCAGTGGGAGCCGTGGGTGAGATACATGATGCTGATGTGGTATGAAGTACGCTGGCAGCGGACAAAAGAGCCACAATTTTCAGCATTGGCTCATCCTTTGCGCTTGAGCTTTAATCTGGCGTTTTAGTCCGCTGGATGGTGATATCTAATAGATAACCAGTACAAATAGAAGTGAGGAAAGTTATGGGCTCAGTAATGTTAGATGTTGTTGGTTATGAGCTGGATAGTGAAGAACGTGAAATTCTGCAACATCCATTAGTGGGCGGTTTGATCCTGTTTACCCGCAATTTTCACGATACTCAGCAGTTACGTGATTTAGTTCGTCAGATCCGCGAAGCCTCCCGCCATCGTTTAGTTATCGCTGTTGATCAGGAAGGGGGACGTGTACAGCGTTTTCATGAAGGTTTTACTCGCTTACCTGCTGCACAGTCTTTTGCCTGTTTGAATGATGAACTGTTGGGGGGACATTTGGCAGAAGAGTCCGGTTGGCTGATGGCATCAGAAATGATCTCAATGGATATTGATATCAGTTTTGCTCCTGTACTGGACTTGGGACATAAGTGCACTGCGATTGGTGAACGTTCGTTTCATGAAGAGCCTGAACCAGCGATGATAATGGCTGAGCGATTTATCAAAGGCATGCATTCAGCAGGAATGAAATCAACGGGTAAACATTTTCCCGGACACGGAGCAGTAACAGCAGATTCTCACAAAGAAACGCCATTGGATGATCGTTCAATGGATGCGATTAGCTGTCACGATATGTTGATCTTCCGTGATTTCATTCAACGAAATTTGCTTGATGCAATTATGCCGGCTCATGTGATCTACTCTCAGGTTGATCATCGTCCGGCAAGTGCTTCTCCTTACTGGTTGAAAAACGTTTTGCGCCAGCAGCTAGGATTTACTGGCGTTATTTTTTCTGATGATCTGTCAATGGAAGGTGCGGCAGTTATGGGCGGGTATGCTGAACGTGCGAAAGCCTCACTGGAAGCGGGATGCGACATGATTTTGGTGTGCAATAACCGTCAAGGGGCAACGAATGTCTTGGATAACTTACCAATGATTAACTCGGATAAAATAACACGGTTATATCATCAGGGAGGTCAGTTCAGTTTGGAAGAGTTGAAAAAATCAGAACGTTGGCAGCAAGCAAACAAGCAATTGAATAATTTATGTGACCAGTGGCTAAGCTGCGGCTGATCATTGAATTTGTCTGATTGGTTGCTATCAAATCTGGGATAGGGTTACTGCCTGGTGATCCTATCTCTTTTGTCCCTTTTTATTTATTTCTCCCTAAAGTTGGTTCCAGAATATCGTTTTGTCAGAAAATTTCCATAAATCACACAATATTAACATTGTAAATTACAAATTTTCATAAATCAGATTTAAGTTGGATTAATTAAACTAAGAACACAAATTTTGTGATTGGTGTCTAATTAATCAAAAGAATTTGATAGGGGCTATTTTTGGTATGACCTGCTGACTAGCCATGATATTCTGGAGATATTTTCAGTGCGAAATTTATTATGCCTAATGTTATTTAAGAACGTTATCCAAAAATTGTTTTAGCACTTTACATAACATTAGTTGTATTTTCAGTGGGGTAGTCATGACAACGCCAAAGACAAGAATTGTCATCATTGGTGGGGGTGCTGGTGGTTTAGAGCTGGCAACACGTTTGGGACATAAATTAGGGCGTAAGCAAAAAGCCGAAATTACTTTGGTGGATCGCAACAACAGCCACTTATGGAAGCCATTGTTGCATGAAGTCGCAACAGGCTCTCTTGATGATGGTGTTGATGCATTAAGTTATCTGGCCCATGCCAGTAACCATTACTTTAACTTTCAGTTAGGTACACTCACCAATATCGATCGTGAACGAAAGAAAGTCACACTGGCTGAGATCCGCGATGAAAATGATTTACTAGTACCAGAGCGTGAGTTGGCTTACGACATTCTTGTTATGGCATTGGGTAGCCAATCGAATGATTTTGGTACGGCAGGTGTAAGAGAAAACTGTATTTTCCTTGATAATCCACAACAAGCACATCGTTTCCACAATGAGATGTTAAACCTGTTTCTGAAATATTCTGCAAATCAATGTGCGGAAGAGAAAGTTAACATTGCGATTGTTGGTGGTGGTGCAACAGGTGTTGAGCTTTCAGCAGAGCTGTATAACGCCGTTAAGCAGTTGAACAGTTACGGTTTTGAAAGCCTGAATTCAGACGCATTGAATGTTACTTTGGTTGAGGCGGGTGAACGAATTCTGCCGGCATTGCCGCCACGTATTTCCAGTGCTGCGCATCAGGAATTAACCAAACTTGGTGTTAAAGTCCTGACCAAAACTATGGTAACCAGTGCCGATGAACATGGACTGAATACCAAAGATGGTGAACAGATCAAGGCTTCTTTGATGGTTTGGGCTGCGGGAATTAAGGCGCCTGACTTTATGAAAGAGATTGGGGGACTGGAAACAAACCGCATAAATCAGTTGGTTGTGAAACCTACTTTGCAGTCAACATT
This sequence comes from Xenorhabdus cabanillasii, assembly GCF_003386665.1. Lineage (NCBI taxonomy): Bacteria > Pseudomonadati > Pseudomonadota > Gammaproteobacteria > Enterobacterales > Morganellaceae > Xenorhabdus > Xenorhabdus cabanillasii. Next base: position 2,770,922 of record NZ_QTUB01000001.1, read on the forward strand.
GGATGACAATATTTTTGCTATTGGTGATTGTGCATCATGCCCGAAAAAAGAGGGGGGTTTTGTTCCTCCGCGCGCCCAGTCTGCTCACCAGATGGCAAGTCGTTGTTATGACAACATTTTGGCTCTATTGAGTGAGAAACCACTGAAGGAGTATGTGTATAAAGATCACGGTTCACTGGTATCTTTATCTAAATTCAGTACAGTTGGTAGTTTGATGGGTAACTTGATGCGTGGTTCCATGATGGTAGAAGGGCGTATTGCACGCATTGTTTATATCTCTTTATACCGCATGCATCAGGTCGCATTACATGGATATATTAAAACAGGCTTAATGATGCTGGTTGGTGGAATTAACCGTGTTATTCGTCCGCGCTTGAAATTGCACTAATTGAGTTAAAGTGGTTCATCTGGATTTAAGATATCCAAAATATTTCAGATGAACCATTAAATATTTTTTTATTTTATCTTGATTATTTATTATATTTTTTGTTATACCTTTCATAATTATTTCTCTATTATTTTTTAAACCTGTTTAATCCTTGTAATAAGACTAATTTTAAATAGGTAACTATAGAATAACAATGTATGTCAATATGTTAAAGTTGAAAACATTTAGTAAAAACATTCAATCTAATGATATATAAAGAATAAGGGATATAAATTGAATGAAAAAACGCTATTCAATAGATTTTAAATCTTAATAAAAATCAAAAGGCTAAAATATAGATAACATTTATTTTAGGAACCTCATAGGATTTTTCTTAATAATGAATTGAACGCATTTTTGGTTTCTAAAAATAGTTAATGAACATGTTTAAATCCAGGAGTATATCAAATTATTAATATAACAAGGTGCTATGTGAGTAAACTAAAGACAAGGCAGTGTGGGATTTACTCTCTGATTGTTATGATTGCCGTTGGTATCGCTGCAATATTTTATTTTAAAAACCCGCAGCCTAAAATTGCACAGGTGCTCTCTTCAGAGCCTATCAAAACAATGGCTTCTGCTCCTCAATATTATTGTAATGGGGCTTTGCTACCATTTCTAATCGGATTGAGAAATATTGAGAATGACCATCTGTCTGTATATAAGAATAGTATGTTCACTCTTATTGAAATGTTAAATATAAAAAGAGAATATCATGCATTGAACTATTCTCAATTAAAAAATTGTGTCATGGTTCATGTCAAGGAAAAACGTATTATTGGGTATGACGTTATTTATATGATCGGTGATAAACCTGGTAAAGTGAGAGTGACACATAGACCAGAACAAACTATTCCTCTGGATGAAAAGGGGAGATTAATTCTCAAGCCATATTTGTAGAGACAGGCCGTTTCAAAAAGGAGCTGCACCCCAGTCACATAGTTACCTATGCTCCCGGGGATTGGTTTCCTGGCCGCAGCGACACAACTTGAAATTTATTGGGTATAGTCGCTGTTATATCTGATGTTGTTCGAATGTTTCCAATAATGTTTGGATGAACGATAAACGTGTTGCCCTTTTGGTTAAATCAGTCATGAATTTTAATTTAGAAGGCCCGTCCAGTCGGTAAATGTTGGGCTGAGTTTGCAATAAGCCGATGAGGTAATTGGTATCCACTTTGTTGTTTTGGCTAAATTCAATAAAGCCACCTTTCTCATGGGCTTCTATGCGCCTAATTCCCAATTCTTGGGCCGTCAGGCGGATAGAAGCAGATTGCAATAACTGTCGGCCGGGATCAGGTAATGTACCGAATCGGTCAATTAATTCAACCTTCAATTCTGCCAGCTCATCGTCATTTTGCGCACTTGCAATACGTTTATAGAAAGAAAGGCGCATATTCACATCAGGAATATAATCATCGGGCAAAAGTACTGGCATGCGTAGTTCTACTTCGGTTTGGTTAGTGGTGAGATCCTCAAGTGATGGCTCTCGCCCATCTTTGAGTGCATCAACTGCACTTTCCAGTAACTCCATATAGAGAGTGAAACCGATGCTCGCCATTTGCCCACTTTGATCTTCGCCCAAAAATTCACCGGCTCCCCTGATTTCCAGATCATGAGTTGCCAGCGCAAATCCTGCCCCCAGATCTTCAAGGGAGGCAATTGCTTCCAGCCGTTTTTGGGCATCTGTGGTCATCGCCTTTGGATGAGGAGTCAGTAAATAAGCATAAGCCTGGTGGTGAGAGCGGCCAACACGTCCCCGCAATTGATGCAATTGAGCCAGACCAAAATGGTCTGCGCGTTCAATAATAATGGTATTGGCTGTAGGAATATCAATACCTGTTTCAATAATCGTAGTACATATCAGCACATTAAAACGCTGATGATGAAAATCTGCCATGACCCGTTCCAGATCACGTTCGCGCATTTGCCCATGGCCGACCGCGATTCTCGCTTCAGGAACTAACTCTTCCAATCGATTTTTTGCTTTCTCAATATTCTCAACATCGTTATAAAGATAATAAACCTGACCACCACGTAAAATTTCACGCAGGATAGATTCTCGAACCACTAAGCTATCATATTCACGCACAAAAGTTTTCACTGCCAGACGACGCGCTGGTGGTGTGGCAATAATTGATAAATCGCGCATACCACTCATTGCCATATTGAGTGTTCGGGGAATGGGGGTTGCTGTCATGGTCAGAACATCAACATTGGCACGGATAGCTTTGATACGCTCTTTGTGACGAACACCAAACCGATGTTCTTCATCAACAACCAATAATCCCAGATCTTTCCAAAGGAGATCATTCTGTAACAGTTTGTGAGTGCCAATGATAATATCGACTTTCCCCTCTGCCGCCATATCTATAACTTGTTGCTGTTCTTTAGCACTGCGGAATCGGGACATAACTTCAATATGTACAGGCCAATTCGCAAAACGATCACGGAAATTGTCATAATGCTGTTGAGCCAGTAGGGTAGTTGGAACTAAAACGGCGACCTGTTTATTATTATTGATAGCGGTAAAAGCAGCGCGCATTGCCACTTCTGTTTTACCGAAACCAACGTCACCACATACCAGCCTGTCCATGGCGATGGGCTGACACATATCACTTAATACAGCATTGATGGTTTGTTCTTGATCCGGTGTTGTATCGAACGGGAAACTCTGACAGAACAGTTGATATTGCTCCCGATCGTGCTTAAAGGCAAAACCGGGTTTAATGGCACGCCGCGCATATACATCCAGTAATTCAGCCGCGACATCACGAATTTTTTCTGCTGCTTTCTGGCGTGCTTTATTCCAGGCATCACCACCAAGTTTGTGCAGAGGTGCATTTTCCTCTGCTCCTCCAGCGTAACGGCTGATTAAGTGTAGGGAGGAGACGGGAACATACAATTTATCCTCTCCGGCGTAGGTCAGGATGAGATATTCCGCTTTAATTCCGCCTGCTTCCAGTGTCGTCAGCCCTTGGTAGCGTCCAACACCATGTTCAAGGTGTACAACGGGTTGACCATGACGCAATTCTGCGAGGTTACGGATCAAGGTATCAGTATTGATTGTGCGACGGTTATCCTGACGGCGGCGACTCACTCGCTCACCAAGCATGTCGCTTTCACAGATCAGGGCTAGTTTTTTCTCCTCATCAACGAAGCCTTGTTCTGCTGCACCGATCATTAAAAAACAGCCCGGCTCCTTAGCATCCGCTAACTGTCGTATTTTTATTGGATGAATTTTGATCCGCGATAGTAATTCGTTTACAGACTCCCGACGTCCTTCACTTTCCACTGAAAAAATGATCTTACCGTTAAATTGTTCTATAAAACGGCGTACTTTATCCAAAGGGGCTTTTTGATGCACAGCAACGGATACATCGGGTAAAGGCTGGTAAGCGAGATTGATACTCCCGGCTTTTTGCGGCAGTTCTTCGTTTCTGATTTGGAGGCGGGGCCAGTTTTTCAATTCAGCGAATAGTTTATCGACAGGAAGCCAAATTCGTTCAGGTGGCAGTAATGGCCGCATTGGGTCAACTTTACGGCTCTCAAAACGTTGTTCTGTGTCCTGCCAAAAACGTTCGGTTGTCGCCATTAGGTCTTGTGTAATAAGTAAGGTGTTTTCTGGCAAGTAATCAAAGAGTGTGGATAAAGACTGCTCAAAGAACAATGGTTGCCAGTATTCAATGCCTGCCGGTAGCGTTTTTTTACTGACTTGCTGATAAATATGTTCAGCATCACGGCGAACTTCAAATTGTTCACGCCATTGGCTGCGAAATAATTCGATAGCTTCTTTATCTGTTGGGAATTCATGGGCGGGCAGTAAGCTGATTTTTTCCACTTCCGCGAGAGTACGTTGGCTATCCACGTCAAAAGTACGCAGGCTATCGATTTCATCATCAAAAAAATCGATACGGTAAGGGTGTTCACTCCCCATAGGGAAGAGATCAAACAGGGCGCCGCGTGTAGCAAATTCACCATGCTCAAGCACTTGATCCACACTGCGATAGCCAGCTTGTTCCAGGTCAGCACGTAATTTGTCACGGGAAAGTTGTTGCCCCTTACTCATGATCAAAGCATGCCCGCTGAGATATTCATGCGGGCAAACCCGCTGCATCAATGTATTTACAGGCAAGATAAGAACGCCTTTCATCATGAAAGGTAATTGATACAGCGTAGATAAACGGTTTGAAATGATTTCTTGATGGGGTGAAAAACTATCGTAAGGCAATGTTTCCCAATCTGACAGCATGTTTATTGGGGAGTGGGTGAATTGTGGAATTTCATCACGCAACCGTAAGGCATTCTGCATATCTTTTGTAACTAGCAGAACAGGCCCTGAGTGACGTTCAATGATTTCGGCGCATTCGATGGCACAAGCAGCGCCGATCAGGTGGCCTAATTGGCGGATATCACCGCGACGTTCAGGAAGTTGATAACGATATTTTGCGGACATAAGCGTTTAATGTGTTCTCTAAGATTCAGTCCATTCCCAACACATTTTTAACCCAGTAGCCTTTACAATAAATATGCCGGCAGGTTGAGAGGCAGGTTGAGAGAAAGTAAAAAACACAGAACCGAAGTATGAATGGCTCCATGAAGGTACAACTCCCCTTTATTATCCCCGAACACTTTGCTTTGGCAACAGGGGAGTAACAGATTTAATATTTGTATTGAGGCGATATATTAATTCAATGAATATGGAAATTTTGTTACCAAAGGTAATATTTTTTCAGAAAATTAAAATAATTAAAGTGATCGATGGTTGATGAATAATTGATAAGAAATTTGAGCCGGAAAGGAAAACCACGATTTTTATCTTCAACCTGAAAGGGTGATAAGCAAATCTCAGTTAAACGGTGATAATATGTAATCAGTAAACTATGTGGGTTGAATTTTGTACAGAGTGTGTGTGTAAAAAATACAGATGTAAAAATGAATACGCAAAATAGAGATAAGATATGACCTTTCCTATTAATTTATTGTTTTTAAATAATTCCCTTTGATACGGCGGATTCCATGTTTCAGTCTGTCTCATTATTTATCGGATTGCGCTATATGCGTGGACGAGCGGTCGATAAGTTTGGCCGCTTTGTTTCTTGGTTATCAGCCATTGGCATCACTTTGGGAGTGGCTGCATTGATTACTGTGTTATCAGTGATGAACGGTTTTGAGCGTTCATTGGAAGCCAGTATTCTGGGTTTTATGCCTCAGGCGATCATTACTTCAGAAAAAGGTTCGATTAATCCTGTCAAATATCCTGATAGCCAGCTTTCAGGGTTAAAAGGTGTCAGCCGTATCGAGCCGATTGTTCAGGGGGATGTTGTACTGCAAAGTGCCCGTAATGTTGGTGTCGGAGTGATGTTGGGTATTACGTCAGGTGAATATACCCCATTAGCAGAATATACGGTTGATGTTGATCTGAGCCAATTACAGCCTGGTCGCTATTTTGTGATCTTAGGGGAAAAACTAGCGGCAAGATTGGGAGTCAAACGGGGTGATCAAATTCGTGTTATTGTGCCGAGTGCCAGCCAACTCACCCCAATGGGCAGGATCCCCAGTCAGCGTTTATTTACGGTAGCCGGAACATTCTTTGCTAACAGCGAAGTTGATGACACAGAAATGTTGGTTAATCAGCAAGATGCAGCACGTCTTTTACGTTATCCCATAAATAATATTACGGGCTGGCGTTTGTTCCTCAATGAGCCATTGAAAGTGGATGAATTGAGCCAGCAACTGCTGCCAAAAGGTCTAATCTGGAAAGATTGGCGCGAACGCAAGGGAGAGTTTTTTCAGGCTGTGCGAATGGAAAAGAATATGATGGGATTATTGCTTAGTCTGATCATTGCAGTAGCTGCTTTCAATATTATTACTTCCCTTTCTTTATTGGTGATGGAAAAACAGGGAGAGATTGCTATTTTGCAGACACAAGGGCTGACCCGTTGTCAGATAATGGCTATTTTTATGATCCAAGGGGCAGGAGCGGGCATCATTGGTGCTTTACTGGGAACGGGATTGGGAATACTGTTTTCCAGTCAACTCAATAAATTAATGCCCATTATAGGCTTGCTGACTGAAGGTATGCAGTTACCTGTCGCCATTGAGCCTGTTCAAGTGGTGATCATTGCCATTATTGCCATACTGATCTCATTGTTATCAACTTTATACCCTTCCTGGCGCGCGGCTGCCATTCAACCTGCTGAGGCTTTACGTTATGAGTAACCAACCTTTATTGCTATGTCATCATTTGTGCAAAAAATATCAGGAAGGGCAGGTTTCTACAGAGGTATTAAAAAACGTCACTTTCTCTATGCAACAAGGAGAAATGATGGCGATTGTCGGGAGTTCTGGTTCTGGCAAAAGTACTCTGTTGCACTTACTTGGTGGATTGGATTCACCGACTGCTGGTGAAGTTCTTTTCAAGGGAAAATCTCTTAATAAGATGTCTGCTTCCGGGCGAGCGGAATTACGGAACAGTGAAATTGGTTTTATTTACCAGTTTCATCATCTGTTACCTGATTTCAATGCACTAGAAAATGTCGCTATGCCATTACTTATCGGAGGTAAAACGCGTCAGGCTCAACAAAAGTCGCGGGATATGCTGGCGGCAGTCGGATTGGAAAATCGGGCACACCACCGACCTTCTGAATTATCAGGAGGAGAACGTCAAAGAGTTGCCATTGCCCGTGCATTAGTCAATGAGCCGTCATTAGTACTGGCTGATGAACCGACAGGCAATCTTGATCAACGTAATGCTGACAGTATCTTTGAGCTTTTGAAAGAGCTGAATCAACGGCAAGGTACGGCATTTTTGGTAGTAACTCATGATCTGAAATTGGCTGACCGATTGGCACGTCAGGTAGAAATGCGCGACGGATATTTACAGGATGAATTAACCCTAATGGGGGAAATGTAATGGCAAATTTGCCTCTTGCATTGTTTACTGCATTACGTTTCAGCCGGGGTCGTCGTCGTGCGGGAATGATTTCTCTTATCTCAATTATTTCGACAATGGGGATTATGCTTGGTGTTGCGGTGTTGATTATCGGACTGAGCGCCATGAATGGTTTTGAACGTGAACTGAAAAACCGGGTACTTTCTGTTGTACCACATGGGCAAATTTTTGCAGTGGAACAACCTTTTCAGCATTGGGAACGCGCACTTGAACAAGTAAAACGAACGCCGGGCATTGTAGGAGTATCACCTTATATCGAATTTACCGGGTTGATGGAGCGAGGTGATAAACTCCATGCTGTTCAAGTACGTGGTGTAGATCCTGCCACTGAGACTGATGTCAGTGCTTTGCCTCAGTTTGTTAGCAACGGTTCCTGGCAGACATTTCAGGCGGGAAAACATCAGGTGATTTTGGGACAAGGAGTAGCAAATTCACTAAATGTGAAGAAAGGTGATTGGCTGACAGTCATGATACCTAATAGCGATCCGAGTCTGAAATTATTACAACCTAAACGGATCCGTTTACAGGTTACTGGAATTTTTCAGTTGAGTGGTTTGCTGGATCACCGTTTGGCTTTGGTTCCATTATCTGATGCACAACAATATCTGGATTATGGTGATGCTATTACCGGCATTGCCATCAAAGCTGACAATGTTTTTGCCGCAGAACAGCGCGTTTTGGATGCAGGTAAAGCAACAGGAAGATATGTCTATATCAGTACATGGATCAAAGATTACGGCTACATGTATAACGATATTCAGATGATACGTGGCATCATGTATCTGGCTATGATCCTGGTTATTGGGGTAGCTTGTTTTAATATCGTTTCAACGCTGATTATGGCTGTCAAAGATAAAAGCAGTGATATCGCTGTCCTGCGTACATTGGGTGCCAAAGATGGGCATATCAGGGCGATCTTTTTATGGTATGGATTATTGACTGGCATGGTTGGTAGTATCATTGGCGCTATTGCCGGAATTTTCACATCGTTTAATTTGACGGCTATCATTAAATGGGTGGAGAGGCTGTTCGGGCATCAATTCCTATCCGGGGATATCTATTTTATTGATTTTCTGCCGTCAGAGTTACATGCCATAGATATTTTCTATGTGTTGTCAACAGCTCTGATCTTGAGTTTGTTGGCCAGTTGGTATCCTGCTCGTCGGGCCAGTAAACTTGATCCAGCGCGGATTTTGAGTGGTCAATAATATTCCATAGTATTAACTATTACCTAAGCGCGTTATCTTACGGAGTTAACTGAGCAGAAAAGATGGCTTGAACATGTCCCGGATAGAACAGCGGTAAAATTAACAGAAGCTGAGGGAATGTTCCTAAAGAAGCTGATTTTAAAAAGCCACTGTTCTTCAAAAAGGAATAATTTAAGGAGATGGTCATATGCGTGTTATTCATCGGCTCAGTAAATTCTGTAAGATTAGGCGACTGCGGCGTCAGCGATTTCATAGGCAAATTTTTTACAGGGATATTCGCTTGGTAAATAAAATAAAAAATCCCCATGTGGTGGTACTGACCGGAGCGGGTATTTCCGCTGAGTCAGGGATCAGAACTTTTCGCTCTTCTGATGGCTTATGGGAAGAGCACCGTGTTGAAGATATTGCTACACCTGAAGGGTTTAAGCGTGATCCTGAATTAGTTCAGGAATTTTACAATGCACGTCGAGAGCAGCTACAACAGCTGGAAATCCAGCCCAATGCTGCACATTACGCTTTGGCAAAACTTGAGCAAGAACTTGGTGATAACTTTCTGTTAGTGACACAAAATATTGATAACCTGCATGAACGAGCGGGAAGCCAGCGTATTATTCATATGCATGGTGAACTTCTGAAAGTCCGTTGCTGTCAATCTGGGCAAGTCATTGAGTGGACATCGAAACTGTCTATGGAAGATCGCTGTCATTGCTGTCAATTTCCCTCGTTACTGCGTCCCCATGTTGTGTGGTTCGGGGAAATGCCACTAGGGATGGAACAAATTTATTCTGCTTTGGCTAAGGCAGATATTTTTATTGCTATTGGTACTTCCGGTCACGTTTATCCCGCGGCAGGTTTTGTGCATGAAGCGAAGTTATCCGGTGCTCATACTGTTGAGCTGAATTTGGAGCCTAGTCAGGTTGAAAGTATGTTTGATGAAAAACATTATGGTAATGCCAGCCAAATAGTCACTCGATATATTCAATCACTACTCCAGCAGATGGATTGATATTTTCTCAGTTACACATCTTGGTTACATTCATCAGCCATGTTCTCCCAGCCACATTGTTAGCTATGTGACTGGGGCATTCACTGGTACTGCTTTTTCACCGATACTGCTTTAATAAAACTTAAAATTCAATTTGGTCATTGATCAGTTAATCATCAAAATACCAATAACCGCTATTAACTAAGGCGGTAAGCAAGCTGATAAAACATACATCATCAATGGCATCGCCCAGAGTATCAGTATTGACACTATCATATTGGCAAAGTGCATCAGCCGCTTGCAAATGAGGTGTATCCATCAGTTCGCCATTAACGAAACATTTATCACCGACGCGCAGAGTACGTAATCCGCTCAGACGAATCAGGTTTTCACCCTGTTTGAGTAATTCATAGATTTCGTCACTTTCATAGGGTGGCTCTGGTGGAGCAATATCCAGCTCATGACGTGACTGAGAAATAAACTCCCCAAACCAGTTTTGGAATGTTTCAGGTTGTTCCAGTAAATCCCGCATCATGGCACGTAGGGTGGTCAGTTCATTTTCCTGAATTAGCGCGGGGTTATCACGGAATGTCAGTTCAGGATCACTATAACGATGGCTTCCTAACTCGTTCGCCAGAATATAGTCGGCAAACCCACTAAATAATTCACGGGCATTCGGTGCGCGGAAGCCTACAGAATAATTTAGTGAATCTTCAATTGAATAACCTTCGTGTGGATAGCCAGGTGGAATATAAAGGATATCTCCCGGCAGCATTTCTTCATCAATAATGGCTTCAAAAGGTTCAACTTGTAATAAATCGGGATGAAGACAATGCTGTTTCATCGGGATCTTGTCGCCAACACGCCAGCGTCTGCGACCTTGCCCTTGGATGATAAATACATCATATTGATCAAGATGAGGGCCGACACCACCGCCCGGAACGGAGAAAGAAACCATCAAGTCATCCATCCGCCAGTCAGAAAGTACACGGAATGGTTTCATCAGTGCAGAGGAGGGGTGATGCCAATGATTAACGGCTTGTACGAGTAGTGACCAGTTTTTATCGCCCAGATGGTCATAGTTTTCAAATGGCCCATGAGAAACTTCCCAGCGACTGTTCTTCTGGCTGACTAAACGGCTATCGATTTCGTTTTCCATTGCCAATCCAGCCAATTCATCGGGAGAAAGTGGGTCGATAAATTGCTGGAAACCCTGTTTGATCAGCAGTGGTCGTTTTTGCCAATGGTTCTGCAAAAACGCCTGCCAGTCCAGATTCAGCTGATAATTCATGGTGATATCCTGAGTGACAAGAAAATTTCTGGCTATTATAACGGATAGTCAATGGAGTTATCAGATTTGGATGAAATATTTCGAGCCTGCTCCCATTAATCATTTGTTGTTAATGAAAACTGTCAGGGAGTGTTGTTCGTTATCCGTTGGTTTCGGAAGGTTACACTCACTCTGGCACCTCCCAGACGGCTATTGCCAATGCTGATATCACCGTCATATTGTTCCACAATTTCTGATGCGATCGATAATCCCAATCCTTGTCCCGGACGTAATGTATCTGCTCTTAGTCCTCGTTCGAAAACGATACTGCGTTTATTGGGAGGAACACCTGGCCCATCATCATCAATAATAATGGTAATGAAATTTTCACCTGTCAGAGCAGTCACTTCGACAAACTCCAGACAATATTTACAGGCATTCTCCAAAATATTCCCAATGACTTCTAAAAAGTCATTTTTTTCACCTAACCAAGTCAGTTCAGGGGAAATGTCTAAAGTGATGTTGACCCCTTTGTGTTGATAAACTTTGGTCAATGCATTGATAAGGCTATCGAGTAAGGTTGGAACTGAAAAAACTTTTTTCAGAATGAGGTTGTGATCGTTGTATATATTGGCTCGATGTAAATAATAACCAATTTGTTGGGAAATCCGGTCAATTTGTTCAAGCATGATTGGTTCAGCGTGCTCAATGGTCATCTGTTCACTTAAACGAAGGGAGCGGAGTGTGGATTGCAGCACTGCCAGAGGTGTTTTCAGGCTATGTGTCAAATCAGATAAGGTTGTTCGGTACTTTGTATAACGCTGACGTTCATTGTCCAATAATGCATTTAAGTTTTTAATCAAACCTTTTAATTCAGATGGAGGGTTTTTGTCTAATTCTTCACGTTCACCTTTTTCCAGAGAACTTATTTGAACAATTAACGATTTAATCGGATGTAAACTCCAGTCAGCCGCCAGCCAGATCAATGGGACAACTAAAATCAGGTTGGCAATCAATACATATCCAAACCATTCCCAGATTTTTTCTGACGGCAGTATATTCTGTGGAATGGTATTGATAACAGCAATGGTCATTGCTGGAAGAGTATCAGTTGCCGGATAAATATTGATAGCAACAGAATAAGTTAACAGCTCTTGCTCATCTATGTCATCACTACTGGTAACAACCTTGTTGTTAGTGCCGCTCTTTTTGCTGATATTGTTCTTCTTATTGGCGTCAGTATGGTTATTTGTTGTGTGTTTATTGTCTGATTCAGAATATAGCTTAGAATTTATATCTGTATAATAATCCTCTAATTCATATAGGCCATTTTTTTTCAGCCAGCCAGAGGGGATTTTTTTTTCAAGTTCTGGTGCATAATGCTGACGCCAGAGGATTTTATTTTTATCATCATAAATCAGGGTTAATGAGCGATTACCTGTATGGAAATTTTCTGGGAAAAGAATATCCAGCTTATTTTCTTTCCATCTGGCAAGGGAGTAAAATAAATTACTCTGGTTACTGAGTATAGCATAAGTATCATTATCAAAACGCAATAAATACCCGACAATTGCGACAATTCCATATGGCAAAGTCAATGCGAGAATAATGACTGTCGTCGCCATGAGAAATCGTGTTCTCAGAGAGACATGCTTTCTCGGTAATTTAAACATTACGCTATTTCACATCAAAACGATAACCTTGGCCACGGACAGTAACAATAACCTCATCCGGCCATTCGTTCAGGATTTTTTTTCTTAAACGCCCCATTAATACATCAATTGTATGACTTTCACGTAATTCAGCGTCAGGATACAACTGCCTCATCAATAAATCCTTACTGACAACTTTGCCATTATTACGCATCAAGGTTTCAATAATCGTATATTCGAAGGCGGTCAATTTTATCTTTTTACCATTAACAGAAAACTCCTTACGTGAAAGATCGATTAAAAACGGTGGTAATTCGGCAACTTGAGATGCTAATCCGCTATTACGACGCATCAGGGCTTGTATACGCGCATTAATTTCCTCTAGTTGGAAAGGCTTGGTAACGTAATCATCTGCTCCGGCATTCAGCACAGTCACTTTTTCTTGCCAGCTTTCACGGGCAGTGAGAATGAGAATGGGGATATTAATATGATCGCTACGCCAGCGTTTAATTAAGCTCAAACCATCTTCTCCTGGTAATCCCAGATCAATGATTGCGACATCAGGATGGTTTTCTTTCAGGTAATAATCTGCCTCCTTTGTATCTTCGGCAGCATCAACCTGATGGCCAATATCCCGGAGCTGTACTTTTAGGTGATGGCGAAGTAACGCATTATCTTCAACTATTAATATTCGCATAATGATTCCTTATGCTAACTAGTAAAATTTATCAAATAAATCTTAAATAGCCAGATAGTCAAATTAATCAGTGGATTTAAATAGATTATAGATATACTGTTATGATTAAACCAAGTATAGTAACTATTCAGTCTATTGTTGGTATGTTAATGAATGAATTGTCAAAAACAATAAGTTGATTCAATAATAGCTTATAACTTTACAACTTATTTATATTTCATATAAGGTTTGACTATTTTGCAATACGTGAACGGGAATTTTCCCGTTCACGATTATATAAATAAAAGAGCTTTATTTTAATTTATTGACCAGTAATTCAGCATAGCCGATATAATTTGCAGGGGTCATAAATTTAAGACGTATTTTTTCTTCTTCAGGAAGTTCAAGGTTATCAATAAAACTTTTCATTCCCTCGGCATCAACACGTTTACCACGTGTCAATTCTTTTAATTTTTCATAAGGTTTCTCAATACCATAACGACGCATGACAGTTTGAATTGGCTCTGCCAGAACTTCCCAATTCTGATCCAATTCATCCAACAGGTGTTGCTCGTTGACTTCCAGCTTACTCAGACCCTTCATGGTAGATTGATACGCGATTAATGTATATCCCAGACCAACTCCCAGATTACGTAACACCGTGGAATCAGTCAGATCACGTTGCCAACGTGAAACCGGAAGCTTGCTGGCAAGATGGCCAAATACTGCATTTGCCAACCCCAGATTTCCTTCAGAATTTTCAAAATCAATTGGATTGACTTTGTGTGGCATAGTGGAGGAGCCAATTTCGCCAGCAACTGTTTTTTGCTTGAAATGGTTAAGGGCAATATAACCCCAGATATCGCGATCGAAATCAATCAGGATGGTATTGAAACGCGCGATACAATCAAATAGTTCGGCAATGTAATCATGTGGTTCGATCTGAGTGGTGTATGGATTCCATTGAATACCCAGAGAAGTCACGAATGATTCACTAAACTGGAGCCAATTAACCTCAGGATAGGCTGACAGATGAGCATTATAGTTGCCGACCGCGCCGTTGATTTTACCCAGAATTTCAATTTGACCGAGTTGACGGAACTGACGTTCCATACGGTAAGCCACATTCGCAAATTCTTTACCAACAGTGGAAGGTGTTGCAGGTTGCCCGTGTGTACGTGACAACAAAGGTAAGTCACGGTAGCTATGAGCCATGTGCTTAATAGTATCGATCAACTGACGCCATTGCGGTAGCAGTACTTCCTCACGGGCAGTTTTAAGCATCAATGCATATGACAGATTATTAATATCCTCTGAGGTACAGGCAAAGTGAATAAATTCAGCAACCTGATGTAAAGCAGGAATGTGAGCTACTTTTTCTTTCAGAAAGTATTCAACGGCTTTAACATCATGGTTAGTGGTACGTTCAATTTCCTTGATGCGTAATGCGTCCTGTTCCTTAAAATTTACAACGATTTCATCGAGGTAAGCGTTTGCGTTTGCATCAAAAGCAGGGACTTCTGCGATTTCTGTTGTGGCAGCCAGTTTTTGTAGCCAACGTACTTCAACCTGCACGCGGAATTTCAGTAAGCCGAACTCACTAAAAATAGCGCGCAGTGCGCTAACTTTATCGCCGTAACGGCCATCAATAGGAGAAACAGCGGTCAGTGAGGATAATTCCATTAGTAGAAACTCCCGGATCTTATTTAACGATTTATTTAACAACGAGCAAGAATGTCTTTTGCCTGTCGGATCAGGCGCTGACGTGAAAACATAAATTGCAGACGACTACCGCCTACTTGTTGCCATAATACGGCGCTACGTATACCTGCCAGTAATGCAGCACGGACTTTTGCCTGAACTAACGTATTGCGCAAAACTTCAGGAGAACCCATAACCTGAATACGTGGCCCCAATGGGCTGATGACATCGATATAAATGCCAGCGAGAGCATTGAGCATTCCTTCGGACATAGGCTCAAAATACGCCTGTTGGCGTTCCAGCTGTGAGATACGCTTAGCCAGTTCATTTGTTGCCGATGAATTTTTGCTTAGACGACGTTCCAGTGCCATTATGCTCAAAACGTAGCGGGTAAGCTCAGCCGAAACTCCGCTGTTTGTGCCATTGAGCATCCCCATAACAGCTTCAAGGCCAACGCGCAGGTTGCGCGTTTCATTGCCAAAGACATCCAATGTGGAAGCCGGACTCATGTTCAGGATACTGTTGAGTGTTATTTCAAAGGCACTGGCATCACATTGCCCTTCGTGAGCCAGTTGCTGTACCAGACGAGCTGACTGGCATATACCCGCCAAAGCTAATGTAATGTCGTAATAATTTTTGGCCACGATTACTCCTGTATACGTTGTTCGATTACACCACCGCCGAGACAAATGTCTCCCTGATAAAACACAGCTGATTGGCCGGGGGTGACAGCGGCAACGGGGCTATCAAAATGAACCTCAATTTTATCTTCACTCAAAGGAATGACGGTACAAGGGATATCCTGCTGACGATAGCGTGTTTTTACCACGCAGCGGATTTCTGTTTTCAATGGCTGGCGATCAACCCAATGAAGTTGTTGTGCAATTAAGCCGACAGACATCAGGCGGGGATGCTCATGCCCCTGAGCAACAATCAGCGTATTATTTTCAACATTTTTATCAACAACATACCAGGGTTCTTCATTGCCATTTTTAGTTCCTCCGATACCTAACCCTTTGCGCTGACCGAGTGTATGGTACATCAGGCCGGTATGTTGCCCGATAGTTTGTCCATCAACGGTAACAATCTGGCCGGGTTGGGCTGGCAGATAACGCCCCAGAAAATCACGGAACTTACGCTCACCAATAAAACAGATACCTGTGGAATCTTTTTTCTTTGCTGTAACCAGCCCGATTTCTTCGGCAATGCGGCGAACTTCAGGTTTCTCAAGTTCCCCGACTGGAAATAAACTTTTTGCAACCTGCTGGTGACTCAGGGTATATAAAAAATAGCTTTGATCTTTATTGCCATCTAGGCCACGAAGCAATTGGCTGACACCAGCCACATCCCGACGGCGGACGTAATGACCAGTTGCAATGTAATCAGCACTTAAGTCTTCTGCGGCAAATTCTAAGAATGCCTTGAACTTAATCTCTTTGTTGCAGAGAATATCTGGGTTTGGAGTTCTGCCTGCTTTGTATTCGGCAAGAAAATGTTCAAATACATTATCCCAATACTCGGCTGCAAAATTGATGGTGTGTAGTTCAATGCCCAATTTGTCACACACTGCCTGAGCATCGTTAAGGTCAGTGGCGGCTGAACAATATTCTTCATCGTCATCTTCTTCCCAGTTTTTCATAAACAGGCCAGCTACCTGATAACCCTGCTTTTGCAGTAAGTAAGCGGAAACGGATGAATCAACACCGCCGGACATTCCGACGATGACTTTTTTCTGGCTGTTATCTGGCATGGATATATCTCACTGCGGAAAAAAAATAAACGTAACACTGTAGCACGTTGGCAGGCAAGGTGCACCAAACGTCTTTACGCTCTTGTGATTTGCTTTCCATTTAATAAGAAATTATTTGGTAAAAGGTGGCCCATAGCTACCCAATATTGTTAATGGATAAACCTTATTTTCTAAATAACTCCGCACACTTTCAGCAACCAGCGGTGAGCGTAGTTGTGAACTATTGATGATTTCTTCTGCGCTGAGCCAATGACAGCAATGAATATCACTGTCCTGGGGAGCCGTGTTCACGGTTTTTTCCAGTTCAATCAGAAACAGAAAACGAATAAAAGGTATTCCATCAGGAGCGACCCATTGATGTAATTTCAGTAATGCTTGTGGCTTAGCACGAATACCGGTTTCTTCCCACAATTCGCGTTCAGCAGCTTCCAGTAACGTTTCATCAGCTTCAAGATGACCGGCAGGCTGATTCCAGAGAGGTTTACCATTGATAAGCTCTTCAACAACTAAGAATTGATTTTTTGCATGTACTATGCAGGCAACAGTGATATGTGGACTAAACAAAATCAATTTCCCTCCATTCTCCAGGGGACAGATCCCCCAATTGTAATGAACCCATACTGAAACGGATAAGACGTAATGTTGGAAAACCAATATGAGCTGTCATTCTACGTACCTGGCGATTACGACCTTCAAAAAGCGTAATTTTCAGCCAGCTCACCGGAATGTTTTTCCTTTCCCGAATTGGCGGTGTTCGTTCCCAAAGCCAGACGGGTTCCTCTACTAATTCCGCTCCGGCAGGGAGTGTTGCACCATCTTTCAGAATAATACCGTTGCGTAGCTTGTTAAGTACGGCTTCATCGGGTATTCCTTCTACTTGAACATAATAAACTTTGGCAGTTTTTTCCCTGGGCTGCGTTAATTTAGCTTGTAATTTTCCATCATTAGTTAAAACCAACAACCCTTCACTATCGCGATCCAGACGACCTGCTGCATAAACGTCATTAAAAGGAATAAAATTTTTTAACGTTGTTCTTCCCGTTTCGTCTGTGAATTGGGGGAGAACATCATAAGGTTTATTAAATATCAACACCCGACGGGGATCAGTAATGCTTTTTGAGGGAGCGCTATTTTTTCTTTGACTGAATCGATTAAGTTTGCGTTTTTTAATAGAGAAATTTGTCATGATAAGTTATTGCTCGAAATGAAGGGGATATTATACCTGAAATCTGTGCCCGTTGGCGTTTGCAGAATATTCAAGTAATATTGACACGTCCCTTACAAAAAATTAACAAGGCATTGCGCTTACTTGAAAGGAGAGGTTAATGGAAAGCAAAGTAGTTGTTCCGGCGGAAGGTGAAAAAATTACCATTGATACCAAAGGTAAATTAAATGTTCCGAATAACCCGGTAATCCCTTATATCGAAGGGGATGGTATTGGTGTTGATGTAACGCCGGTCATGCTGAAAGTTGTTGATGCTGCGGTTCAGAAAGCGTATAGCGGTGAGCGCAAAATTTCCTGGATGGAAATCTATACAGGAGAAAAATCTACCCATGTTTACGGTAAAGATGTTTGGTTACCGGATGAAACTCTGGATCTAATCCGTGAATATCGTGTTGCAATCAAAGGCCCCCTGACAACTCCGGTTGGTGGCGGCATTCGTTCTCTGAATGTTGCATTGCGTCAACAGTTAGATTTGTACGTCTGCCTGCGCCCGGTTCGTTACTATCAAGGTACGCCAAGCCCTGTTAAGCATCCTGAATTAACTGACATGGTTATTTTCCGTGAGAATGCGGAAGATATTTATGCCGGTATTGAATGGAAAGCGGGATCTGCGGAAGCTGATAAGGTCATCAAATTCTTGCAGAATGAAATGGGTGTTTCTAAAATCCGCTTCCCTCAGCAGTGTGGTATTGGCGTGAAACCATGCTCAGAAGAAGGCACTAAACGTTTGGTACGTTCTGCGATTGAATATGCGATTGATAATGACCGTGAATCAGTGACTTTGGTTCATAAAGGCAACATCATGAAATTTACCGAAGGTGCCTTTAAGGATTGGGGTTATGAATTAGCGCGTACTGAATTTGGTGGTGAGCTGCTGGATGGTGGTCCGTGGGTGAAGATCAAGAACCCTAAAACCGGTAAAGATATTATTATCAAGGACGTAATTGCAGACGCGTTCCTGCAACAGATCCTGCTGCGTCCTGCTGAATATGACGTTATCGCTTGTATGAACCTGAATGGTGACTACATTTCTGATGCGCTGGCGGCACAAGTAGGCGGTATCGGTATTGCTCCTGGTGCAAACATTGGTGATGAGTGTGCTCTGTTCGAAGCAACACATGGCACAGCACCTAAATATGCAGGGCAGGATAAAGTAAATCCGGGTTCAGTAATCCTCTCTGCTGAGATGATGCTGCGCCATATGGGATGGTTCGAAGCTGCTGATTTAATCGTTAAAGGAATGGAAGGTGCGATTGCCGCCAAGACGGTGACTTACGACTTCGAACGCCTGATGGAAGGTGCTAAGCTGATGAAATGTAGCGAGTTTGGTGATGCAATTATCTCTCATATGTAATAATTAATTATTTAACAAAATAGATAACGGGGGCTTAGTCGCTCCCGTTATCCATTTAACTAACTGAAAGCTACATCCTGTGGGCTTGGCTTTCAGTTAGTAATAAGTTGATAGTAATAAATTGATTGTGAAATGTATGGAAATATGACTTGAACTCAAGTTAACTTGAGGTTTTAGAGTATGCATATTCGTTAACGAAAATAAATAGGAAATATATTTTAATTTATTGATGAACTATTGAATTATATATAATTTCAAAATAAAAATAATCATCAGGCTGAAAATAAAATGCATAAATATTTTAAGTCAAGTCATAAGGAGAATGTAATGATCCCAAAATCAGCGGTATTAAGAGTTGCCAGGCCTACTGATAATCTTAAAGTTATTACTGATATGTATATTAATGGCTTAGGCTTTAAATTATTAGGTGAATTTCAGGGGCATAATGATTTTGATGGTTCTATAATTGGGCACGAAAAACATAATTATCATTTAGAATTTACTCATCATCATGGAACTACAGTCGGGCGCGCACCAACAAAAGATAATCTGCTGGTTTTTTATTTCAGTGAAAAGGGGGGTTGGGAGCAATGTTGTCAACGCATGATAGATGCTGGTTTTAAGGAGGTTTCATCGTACAATGATTATTGGGATATAGTTGGAAAAACTTTTGAAGATGTAGATGGTTATAGGGTTGTTCTTCAAAACAGTGAATGGACTGACTAAGAATTTTCTTTCACTAATGTAATTATTATTGAATTCACCGTTTAATAAATTTACACAAGCTAGTAGCAATTTTCATCATACTTGGAATATGATTTGCAGGCCGTACATATAAATATCAATTAACCCCGTTATAATTTTTCTCGCGATTAATATTCCAAAAGTAAATACTCAGAGAGCGACGAATTTTCGTCGCTCCAGAGATAATTACCGGGAATGCTGAGATAAGGTATGTTTTGTTTGGATCTTACAGTTTTCGACTGATTTAACGAGGGATTCGTCAAAGTGGCGGCTAGTTGGGAATGTTTGCTTATTCTTTCTGACTCCAATAACTGTTTGTTTGATTGATGCAACGAATTCATCTTTATTGGAATGAATTTCTTTAAGGTTTAATCCTTTTTTGTGTAGTAGATTGAGACTTTTCTGGGCTATTACATCTGGTGAATCATTAGTTTTGAATGCCTCAACAGAAGCCTTGCCAAACAAATCACAATAAGTTTCTGCGATCTTATCTATATTTGCCTGTGCGGCATAAGAAAAGAGTGAGAATAGGATCAAAAAAAGTGGTAATAAAAAACGTTTCATAAATTCCCCTATATCAGCAATACCGTGATAGCAGCGATAACATTAACAATAGTACATTATCTATCGTTTGCCTTGTATCTTTATGGTAACAGTGCGTATTGATTCGAACATGATCAGCGTTTCTGTTCTGTACACCGTTCTTTCTTACAATGGGTACGGAGTAATTTAATGAGATCATTTTTGCTATCAGTATTGATGCGAGTGAGTAATTTGACATTTTTATCAGTAACCTTGAGTGCATCAACTTCAAGATAGTTTCCTGAACCTGCGGTGAGTTTGGAGACGATTAGCTCCTTGGCTCCATCACCATCAATGTCTGCAAACATCACTCTTGGCTTACCATTATCTTCGAATAGCGAACCATTACGGGAAAAAACTGCGCCAGTACTAAAATCTGTCAGCTCCTGATCTTCGAAAACGGCAATGGAATAACTACCAATTGATGCACTTTCCAAGTCACCCGCTGAGATAACCGCAAATTTTTTATCAGGTAAATTAATCAATGTCCCATCTTTCGCAAAGGTTGTATGTGATAAAAATAGAGTGAGCAGAGTTAAGAGCACGGAAAACTTTATTCTCTTATCTATAATCATAGGTAATACCTCATTGATCATTGATTCGTGTCTTGCTTCAATGTGCAGATAGCAGAAGTTGAGAGTAGAAATTTATATCGTAGCATGGATTTCAAAAGCCGATAGTGTTGATGAAGAAAAGATAAATCGAGAAAATTATGCTGAGGAAATAGAACCAGAAGGGAAGGAGTTTAATATTAATTATTATTTTTTCTTATGTTTTATTGGGTTTTAAAAGATATGATTATGGGAATAAACGGGTGGGAAATATTTCATAATATAGGTGAATTTTACTGTAATTAATAAAAATTATTCTAGTGAAGATAGACTGTTATTTTATAAATGATTGCCTGAATATTATACTTTGATTGTTTTTAATTTGAAAATAGATAAAGTTAACGGGAGCAGAAACTCCCGTCTTATTAATTTTGACATATATCAAGCTCTATGTACTGTTTTTTTTCAATTTTTTCTACAATTTTGTTGTATTCTTTCCAGATAACAGATAATGGTGAGTTTAAGCAGCAAATAGAGATAGAACCGCCTGTTGCTGGATGATACTCATATTTCGACTTTCCTCTATATACCCGTTTTGGCAGAATATTGTCCGCTGGATTTTTTCTTTTTCTTTTTAACATCAATCATAACCTCACTAGCAGATTATCTGATGGCCAGATAGTGGAATATTAATATCTTACTAACTTGTTGTTTTTGTTTCCAATGTAAAAATAACAATTGAAAATCTTAATATGTAATGGTGGTTTTTTCCAATTATCACAGCATTAAAATTTAATAATCTCATTTGAAGAAAAATATTGCTGTATGTTTTCGCAAATTCAAGAGATTTCAATATTAAATTTTGTAATTATTTTAGTGTTTTTAATGAATGTTGTTATGGCTACGCGGGTAGAATAGAAGTATGGAGTGAGTTAAGAATAAACAACACACTTTGTGGCTGGCGTGAGTAACAAGCATCAATGAAAACATATTATTATGGGAGTTTTGTATTGCATTACGTTTTAAAATCTTTGTTGCCTTGTTTTTTAATTGTTGTGCTTATGTATAAAATTTGTTGATTATTATATGTGCATTAAATGTATTTGAGAGTACTGTAATGGGCAGTTTATCAATCGGGAATTGTGATTAAGAGGCTTAAAATTGGGCTGCGGGAACTAATGTAACTTAATGTTAATGTTCATAATTGCTAAAGTAAATGTAAAAAATTCATTAAAAGTTACCCATTGAAATAGATATTGTGTTACATTCTTTACGTTTTACTGGCTAGTATCTCTGTGTTTCATGCACAGAATTGTGTTACTTGTTAATTATTAAAGAATATTAAGCACAATAAATTCTCTATGGATACTACATTTATGGTCAGCTAATCTAATGTTTGCTAACTACGTAAGGGGAAAATATCTTGATGGATCTGATTAACAGCATTAACAGCATTCTTTGGGACTACGTATTAATATATTTGCTTTTGGGGGTTGGCCTTTACTTCACACTACGCTCTGGCTTCATACAGCTTCGTCATTTTGGTCACATGTTTTCAGTTCTGAAACATAGTAATAAATCAGATAGTTCAGGTATCTCATCTTTTCAGGCTTTATGTACCAGCCTTGCGGCACGTGTAGGAACAGGTAATCTTGCTGGGGTTGCAATTGCAATAACTGCTGGTGGCCCGGGGGCTATTTTTTGGATGTGGGTTGTTGCATTTATTGGTATGGCAACTTCTTTTGTGGAAAGCACGCTTGCCCAGTTGTACAAGACGAAAGACGATCAAGGAAATTATCGTGGTGGCCCTGCCTATTATATGGAGAAAGGGTTGAAGCAGCGATGGATGGGAATATTATTTTCTATTTTCCTTATTATCGCGTTTGGTCTTGTATTCAATGCTGTTCAGGCAAATTCAATTGCGGAAGCGGCTTCCTTTGCCTTCGATATTAAACCTTTGTATGTCGGTATTGTCTTAGTCATCATTAGTGGCATGATTATTTTCGGCGGATTGCGTTCAATCGCACGAGTTGCTGAATTCGTTGTGCCATTTATGGCGGGGGCTTATTTAATATTGGCATTTTGGGTTGTTGGCCACAATATTGAACGTATTCCTGATGTATTTGCATTAATTTTTAAAAGTGCCTTTGGTCTTCAGGAAGCGATAGCAGGAACATTGGGATATGGTATTTCCCAAGCTATGCTGCAAGGGGTGCAAAGGGGGCTGTTCTCGAATGAAGCGGGAATGGGTTCTGCACCAAATGCAGCGGCTTCTGCTTCTCCATATCCGCCACATCCTGCTTCTCAGGGATATGTACAGATGTTGGGGGTATTTATGGATACGATTGTTATCTGTAGTGCTACAGCAATCATTATCCTTTCTTCAGGTATCCTTAATGAGAATGTCACAGCTATCAGTGGAATTGAATTGACTCAACGCGCATTGTCATCTGCAGTTGGGCATTGGGGAACAACATTCGTTGCCATTGCTATTTTCTTCTTTGCCTTTACATCTATTATTGCTAACTATGCTTATGCTGAAAGTAATATGATATTCTTGGAGCGTAACCACACTGCAGGTTTGTTCATCTTACGTCTGGCTGCATTAGGTATGGTGATGTTTGGTACAATGGCAGATGTGCCATTAGTTTGGAATATGGCGAATATATCCATGGCTTGTATGGCTATTGTGAACCTGGTTGCTATTCTCTTGTTATCAGGCATTGCGATGAAATTGGCGAAGGATTATAACCAGCAAAGGAGAGCGGGTCAGTTGCCAACTTTTGATATCAATATGTATCCAGAAATTCAAAAGCAAGTTGAAGAAGGTATCTGGAATAAAGACTCAGTTCAGAATAACCAGAAGCGAGTTGAGATTAAGGCAGATATTCATTAATCAGTGTTGCTTACAATAACGAAGATAGTGGATATCGCTAAAAGCAGTAATTTATAAAATTAAGAAAATAAATGTATTAGCCGGATATTCTGTATTTAATTGATATCCGGCTTTTATTTTTATTGTAATTTCATCTACTATACGTAGCACATCATTCAATTTTTTTATTGTTTTAATATGATGAGAAAAATCTTAATAGGTGTATTCCTTACACTATTGGTTGGTTGCAGTCATAAAACCCCATTAGAAGAAAGAGATAATTATCTTATTGATCATTCTTATTCGTATTCGACCAGGCAGGACCTTGAATCGGTCAAATTTCTTGTGTTGCACTATACGGCACTGAATGATAGGAACTCTCTGCGAGTTTTGACGAATGGTAATGTCAGTGTTCAATATCTGATCCCATCTCAACCTAATTATAAGAATAATGAGCCGATTATCTTTCAATTATCCTCTGAGAAAGAAAAAGCCTGGCATGCAGGTAGAAGTGAGTGGAGAGGGTATAAGAATTTAAACAGTTATTCTATTGGCATAGAAATTGTCAATTGTGGTTTTAAGCAATATTTTATTAAAAAAAGAGTGGTGCATATATCACCCATCACAAATTGATGCCTTGATCAGGTTGGCAAAAGATATCATTCGCAGGAATAAAATCGAGGCAGTAAATGTGGTTGGTCATTCTGATATCGCACCACTTCGGAAAGAAGATCCCGGTCCTGTTTTTCCGTGGCGGGAGCTTTATGAGCAAGGTATTGGTGCTTGGCCTGATCTTACTACAGTAAATAGATATTTAGCTAACAGATTGCCAGATACTCTGGTTCCTGTTATTGGAATACAAAAAGCCTTGGCTGCTTATGGCTATTCCATTCCCCAGACAGGTTTTCTGGATGAAGATACTCAGAAGGTAATTCAGGTGTTTCAGATGCATTTTCGTCCGTCAGATATTCGGGGTAATCCCGATGCAGAAACTGAAGCGATAGCTTTGGCATTAATCGAAAAATATAAATGAAATGATAATGAATGTAGTAGCAGTACCACGCTCTCTTACGACTGAGAGAGATTAAGGCTGGTAATATTGCGGCCTGACGTCAATATCTGGCCGCAAAATAGCGTGTTTCATGATTGGCAATTGTAAGTCAGATGCAGAGGAAGTTTAACTTCAAGCTCTGTATCTGTACTTTGACGAAAGTCGTAAGGTGTAATGCCATATTCTTTACGGAACATATAAGTAAAGTGAGATTGAGAGCCGAAGCCAAAATCCAGGGCGATATCAAAAATGGGTAGGGAGCTGTTCTTCAGAAGGTGCACAGCACCCGCTAATCGACGTTGGCGTATATATTTACCAAGCGATATTCCGGTGACTTCCTTGAATATTTTCTGCATGTGCCAAAGCGAATAGCCAGAGTAAGCAGCAAGTTCTTCAAGATGGATGACTCGCCCAAGGTGATTTTCTATCCATTTACTTAGTGCGCATACAAGTGCTAAGTGATTATCCTGTGGCATTACAATTATAAATTGGTTAAAGGTGAGAGGAAGTATACACAACTTTTTTTCAAGATTTTAGTTTTATGCTTAATAGATAATAATACGCCTAATTTTATGCTTATTGGATCTGGATATGTATTACAAGCATTGTGATAGAAGATTTGAATTAGAAAGCTGCACTATTATCCAATATTTGCTTTTTTGATATACATCCCAATAATTCTCTTGCAAGTATGTATGTAAACATTCATTTTCGGTATTCATTCTTCGTAAATGATGCTTTAATATTCACTTGATTTGAATGAGTAAACTAATTATTGGATTAAAATCAGAATCTGTCTTGGTAGCAACCACACCAGGGTAGTTTGGCTACGGCAGATCACATAATGATAGAGGAAATATAAGGTTTCTTCGGTCTGTTCAGGTCCACAACAACAAATAAAACAGTTTAAACCGGTTCCAAGCATCATAAAGAGGACTAGATGACAGGACAAATAGAACAATCTACGCTTAAGCGTGGTTTAAAGAACAGGCATATCCAGCTTATTGCTCTCGGTGGCTCAGTAGGAACAGGGTTATTTTTGGGCATTGCTCAAACGATAAAAATGGCCGGGCCTTCGGTTCTTCTTGGGTATGCCATTAGTGGATTTATTGCATTTTTGATAATGCGTCAATTGGGTGAAATGGTTGTTGAAGAGCCGGTAGCGGGTTCGTTTAGCCACTTTGCTTATAAATATTGGGGTAATTTTGCGGGTTTTCTGTCCGGTTGGAATTATTGGGCAATGTTTATACTTGTCGGGATGGCGGAACTCACCGCTGTTGGTATGTATATCCAGTATTGGTGGCCTGAAACTCCAACATGGGTTTCTGCTGCGATATTCTTTGTGCTGATTAATGCCGTAAATCTGATTAATGTCAGGTTATATGGGGAAGCTGAGTTCTGGTTCTCTATTATCAAAGTTGCAGCTATCATCGGAATGATCCTTTTTGGTTCTTATCTGCTCATTTCCGGCACGGGAGGGCCACAGGCCAGTGTAACCAACTTATGGCAGCAGGGCGGTTTTATGCCTAATGGCGTTGTCGGCCTGATTATGGCAATGGCCGTTATCATGTTTTCATTTGGTGGCTTGGAAACTGTCGGGATCACTGCGGCAGAGGCTGAAAATCCAGAAGTTAATATACCAAAGGCAACTAATCAGGTTGTTTATCGTATTCTGCTATTTTATATCGGTTCGTTGTTCATTTTGCTCTCTCTCTATCCGTGGAAGGATGTTGTGGAGGGAGGCAGTCCATTTGTTTTGATTTTCCATAATCTGAATAGTTTTTGGGTCGCAAATGTTCTGAATATTGTTGTATTGACTGCGGCGTTGTCTGTTTATAACAGTGGTGTTTATTGTAATAGCCGGATGTTGTATGGTCTGGCGAAACAAGGTAATGCACCGAGTATTTTGACTAAAGTGAACAAGCGTAGTGTTCCCGTTTTGTCAATTGGATTGTCGGCGTTGGCTACATCAATAGGCGTATTGATTAACTATATTATGCCTGGTAAAGCATTTGAGCTTTTGATGGCATTGGTAGTTACAACGCTGGTGATTAACTGGATTATGATCTGTATATCACACTTGAAATTTCGCGCTGCAAAAAATGCAGAAGGTGTTAAGACAAAATTCCAGGCATTTTGGTATCCATTTGGTAATTTTCTCTGTTTGATTTTCTTGGCTTTCATTCTTGTTATTATTCTGACGATGCCTGATATACGTGTATCAGTTATCCTGATGCCGTTTTGGATCGGAATATTATGGGTAGGTTATTTATCTTCCAAATCAAATAAGGTCAAGGCATAAATTGTTTTGCTGAAAATGCGTACACTTTTCCAGCCGGGCATTATGCTCGGCTGATTTTTATAATGAAACCAATTTTATTAGAGCGTTATGACAAAGTGTTATTTAAGCAAAAGAAAATCGTTTAAAAAAATACCTACAAAATTGCATATAAAATGAATGTTATCCTATAATGATATTTACTGTAGGTTGATATCTGGACAATTTGTTATTTAAAGTTCAGTCACTCCGGTGTTATAAACATTATGTAATCATCTGACATATTGCTAGAATAGCTGGAGTTTAAAAGTTGAAGTATGAGTGTTTTAATTGAACAATATTTAATAAAGGCTAAACAAAACGTAAACTAGCCAAATTTGGAGTAATCATATTTTACTTTCAGGCATTAACATAAAATTAGCTATCATTTTATTGCTTCTTCAATTTATTTTAAAAGTTATAACTCTCTAGAGTACCTCTTAATAGGTGTAGAAAACAGAATTATATATTAAATAAGTAAAAATCATTTCATTAAGTTAATGTTTTATTTTTCTGCTAATTCATGTGGTTATGTAATATAAATGCTTTCGGACAATATTAAATCAGAATAGATATTAAGAATTTAAAATATGTGCGTTAGCTCGTGCACCTGAAAAAAATGGCTTGCGATTATATAAAGAGTATGTAATAAAACACCTGGGTAAACGAAGTACTGTTTCTGTTAATGAATAGCAGCAACGAATACTGGTTTGTTTCTTTTTATGTCAATCGGCGAATAAAGTGATTCAAAGGAAATTTTTGAAATGGCAAAAATCACTGGTACTGTGAAGTGGTTCAACGAGTCTAAAGGTTTTGGTTTTATTACTCCAGCTGATGGCAGCAAAGATGTATTTGTACATTTTTCTGCAATTATGAAAGATGGATTTAAAACATTGTCTGAAGGCCAACAAGTTGAGTTTGAAATTCAGGATGGCCCTAAAGGTCCAGCCGCTGCAAATGTCACGACTTTATAGTAAGAAGTAGTAACAAATTTATTTTAGCTGGTATGTTGGTGGCTGGCTGAATATATCTATCGTTAACCTTTTCCATTCATTAACGATAACGTATTGCAAATATCACTCTATTGGGATACTAATAGAGTGATTTTTATTTTGGCTCGGGGCGTTCTTAAATGAACTGAGAAGTACCCGTATTACCTGATCTGGATAATGCCAGCGTAGGGAAGTCTTGGTATCTCTGGTTTGATATCCGCTTTTCTTGGGCTGGTGGCAGGAACTACCATCATGAGAATTAATTCATTGACCATTGCAGGAACCGATCCTAGCGGTGGTGCCGGCATTCAAGCTGATCTAAAAACATTTTCTGCACTTGGCGTATATGGAACGACTGTAATAACAGCTCTTGTTGCGCAAAATACAACAGGAGTGCAGACAGTTTACAATATTGAACCCTGCTTTATTTCTGCTCAACTTGAATCTGTACTTTCAGATGTCAGAATAGATAGTGTTAAGATCGGCATGTTGTCTAATTCTGCCAACGTTCATGTCGTTTCAGAAGTTTTCCACCGTTATCCGGTTCCTTATATCGTGTTAGATACCGTTATGCTGGCAAAGAGCGGTGATCCTTTATTATCGCAGGAAGCGGTAAAAGCGATGACGGAATTATTGTTGCCAACTGTCTCTTTGATTACACCAAATTTACCCGAAGCCGCAACATTATTGAAATGCTCTCTTGCTGAAACAGAAGCTGAAATGTTGCGACAAGGACGCGAGCTATTATCAATGGGATGCCAGGCTGTTTTATTAAAAGGAGGGCATTTGGACAATGGAGAAAGTCCGGATTGGTTGTTTACGTCTGAAGGGGAGTGGCGTTTTACGGCACCCAGAGTTAATACACGCCATACACACGGAACTGGTTGTACGTTGTCGGCTGCTCTTACAGCACTGCGGCCGCGTTATGCCGATTGGCAGAGTACAATACCCGTGGCAAAGGCCTATTTGCAGAATGCTTTAATGCAGGCAGATACGCTAAATGTCGGGAAAGGAATAGGGCCTGTGCATCATTTTCATCAGTGGTGGTAAGAAATAGCCGTAGGAATTATCACAATAATATCGTGGTAGTGTGATTCAAAATGGGGATATGAAATCCCCATTTCTAATACAGTAAATTAAGCAAATTCTATCAGGCGATGGTGACGCTCTTGTCAAGATAGACATCCTGAACAGAATGGATCAGTGAAACGCCTTCTTTCATTGATTTCTTAAATGCCTTGCGTCCCAGGATCAGTCCCATACCTCCGGCACGTTTGTTGATGACTGCGGTACGCACAGAATCACTCAGATCATTCACCCCCGAAGCTCCGCCAGAATTGATCAGGCCTGCACGTCCCATATAGCAGTTGGCGAGTTGATAGCGAACCAAGTCGATAGGGTGATCTGTTGTTAGATCAGTGTAGACACGTTTATCTGTGTGCCCGAAACTGATTGCGGTATATCCGCCATTGGTTTCTGCCATTTTTTGTTTAACGATATCTGCGCCGATAGTCGCTGCCAGATGGTTTGCCTGACCAGTTAAGTCGGCACTTGTATGGTAATCAACGCCATCTTTTTTGAAAGCTGAATTGCGTAAATAAGCCCACAGCACAGTTACCATACCTAATTCATGCGCTCGTTCGAAAGCGGCAGAAATTTCCTCTATCTGGCGGCGTGATTCGGGAGAGCCGTAATAAATCGTAGCACCAACTGCAACTGCCCCCATATTAAACGCTTGCTCAACGCTGGCATACAAGGTTTGGTCATATTGAGCTGGATAGGTCAGCGTCTCGTTGTGATTAAGTTTCACCAAAAACGGAATCTTATGGGCATAGCGGCGGGAGACAGATGCCAGAACACCATAAGTTGAGGCAACACAGTTACATCCTGCTTCGATTGCTAATTCAACAATATTTTTAGGATCAAAATAGAGTGGGTTGGTTGCAAAAGAAGCACTTGCCGAGTGTTCAACACCTTGATCGACTGGCAAAATTGAAAGATAGCCAGTTCCAGCCAGGCGCCCGTGATTAAACAAAGTTTGCATTGAGCGCAACACAGAGTTTGGCCGATTATTTTCAACCATTACACGATCGACAAAATCTGTGCCTGGGAGGTAAAGATTTTCATGTGAAATGGTATTGCATTGATGTTGCAATAAACTTTCTGCGTCTTTTCCTAACAACTTCACTATATCAGTCATGTTTAACTCCAGTTTGCAAAAGGCGCTACTGATTGTTGTTTATATTTGTACTGAGTACAAGATAAGCAGAGAGGGAAACTGTAGTGGATCGCTTCAGTCGAAGCTATTTTTTACAGTTAATGCTATGTTTATTAAAATTTCACTATTCCATACCCGTTATGCAGGTGTGTGCAATGAAATAATGTTGGGGCAATCTGTTGTGAATAAGTATTTCAGCGCGTTTTTGGATCTGCCAATCGAAAATATATTTCTCTAAAAATGCCTTCAGTAATTTGAATAATATTTATCTGAGATGGTTTTTTTATTTACAATTAATTTTGTTATTAAATATGCGTCAATTTTGGCAAAAAGAAATCCAATAATTATTAATTTAATCAATGATTGCTGATGTTTGATGTTATGGTTAATTGTTTGAATTTAAATCATTTTATATAAAAGAAAAAGGCTAGCCCAAGGGAGATTGAGCTAGCCAAGGAGGTGGTTCCTAGTCTTACAGTGAAACTTTTTTAGTTCTTCATTTTTCAGAGCTGATAATACGAGAAATAAAATAGTATTGATGTGATCTGTTTCTAAAAAAATGGAACTATTTCTTTAAAATCCATGCCAGATTATTTTAAAAGATCCGTTTTCACATGCGGTGCTCTGGTATTACCTCCTTTTAAATTGCGGATCAGCAGAGCATAATTCAGTTCAATTTCTACAGGAACAGGCAGATAAACGATGTGACCATCCCCCGGCGCGACTTCGATGGGCTGGCCTTTTTTGTTTGTCATTGATGTCAGCATAAAGTTGATATTGCCCGCTGGGGTCATAACCTCAAGGCTGTCACCAACGAAAAATTTGTTTTTTACTGCCACCTCTGCCAGACCATTGACCCGGTTGCCGGTAAATTCTCCGACAAATTGCTGTGTGTCTGATACTGAATAACCATATTCATAAGTCTGGTAAGCATCGTGAGTATGACGGCGCAAAAAGCCTTCTGTATAACCTCGATGTGCCAAACCTTCCAGTGTGCTCATCAATGTAGGATCGAAAGGTTTTCCAGCCACTGCATCATCAATGGCACGGCGATATACCTGAGCAGTTCGGGCACAATAGTAGAAAGATTTTGTGCGGCCTTCTATTTTCAATGAATGAACGCCCATTTTGGTCAGTCGTTCTACATGCTCAATTGCACGTAAGTCCTTAGAGTTCATAATATAGGTGCCATGTTCATCTTCAAATGCACTCATATACTCACCGGGACGTCTGGCTTCTTCGATCATGAATACTTTGTCTGTCGGGGCACCTTCTCCCAGAGTTGGCTCAACATTTTTAACCGGAATATTTTTAACCATAATAGGATCATGGATATGGACGATATTTCCGACTTCATCTTCTTTTCCTTCCTGCACATTATATTCCCAGCGGCAGGCGTTGGTGCAGGTGCCCTGATTGGGATCACGTTTGTTGATATAGCCTGATAACAGACAACGTCCAGAGTAGGCCATACAGAGTGCGCCATGAACAAAAACTTCAAGCTCCATTGCAGGAACCTGTTGACGGATTTCGGCAATTTCTTCCAGTGAAAGCTCACGGGAGAGAATAACTCGTGTTAATCCCATTTGTTTCCAGAACTTCACCGTCGCCCAGTTAACGGCATTCGCTTGTACGGAAAGGTGAATATCTATCTCAGGGAAGGCTTCACGTACCATCATAATTAAGCCGGGATCGGACATAATCAGTGCATCAGGCCCCATTTCAATGACAGGTTTTAAATCGCGAATAAAGGTTTTTAGTTTTGCATTATGCGGTGCGATATTAACTACAACATAAAAACGCTTGCCCAATGCATGTGCCTCTTTAATTCCTTGAGCCAGTGTTTCATGATTAAATTCGTTGTTACGAACACGAAGGCTGTAACGGGGCTGACCGGCATAAATGGCATCCGCGCCATAGGCAAAAGCATAGCGCATGTTTTTCAAGGAGCCGGCGGGAGAAAGTAGTTCTGGAGTAAACATATTGTTAACGTTCTCAGTCTGAGTTCAAATCAGACCTCACCCTATCTGTTTATCATTACTAAGGGTAAGGTTAAAGGAGAAGGATTTTAGCGCTTATTCTGCTGATGACACAAACTTATTGTGGAGATGGGGAAACAGAAATGGGGAAAGAAGCAGAAACGCGCCGGTAACGGCGCAGTTAATTAATTACGTTTGGTCAAATCCCGCACTTTATCTGTTGCCCCGATCTTCATGACAGACTGTATGCCTTTCTTCATCGCGGTTTCATTACCGTAAGATTCACTGATTCCAATAATCTGGTGATTTCTTGCCTTTAAGACAAAATAGCTTTTGCCAGACTTATTCTTTCTTACTTCATGACGAGTTTTGTCCGGAGAGTTGACCTGTACCGAGTAGATACCTTTATTAGCAGCAGCTTTAGTGGTGTACATTTCACTGCTGAGAATAATGTCACCGTTTGCTGCTACCAGATTGAAATAAAATTGCCCGTTCTTTGCTTTCTTAAGATCATAGTGCCCAGTAGCCATAAGAAATTCTCCTGATTGGGTAATTATCAGCTTAAGTTTAGCTTGAAATTTATTCAGGTGGATTTTTTTTAACAAAAATTAGGTAGTCACATCAGACGGCAAATTTCGGCTTCCCAGCGGTATCCCAGGCCATAAATTGAGCGAATAAAAGATTTATCTTCGTCTAATTGTTCTAATTTTCTGCGTAAGTTTTTGATATGGCTATCGATAGTACGATCATTAACAATACGATGATCGTTATAGAGATTATTCAGTAGCTGATCACGGGAAAAGACCCGCCCAGGCTGGCTGGATATTATCTTAAGTAACCGGAATTCAACCGGTGTCAGATCCAGAACCCGTTCAAGATAGCGAGCTTGAAAATGATTTTCATCAATTGTCAGAGCTCCTTGTTCGCTAATGATATCTTGTGGGCGATAACAGCGACGTAAAATCGTTTTCACTCTGGCAACTATTTCTCGTGGGCTATAAGGCTTACAAACATAATCATCCGCACCGATTTCCAGCCCTAACAGGCGGTCAATCTCCTCTGTTTTGGCTGTCATCATGATGATGGGAATATCAGAAAATTTGCGGATTTCCCTACAGACTGACAAACCATCAAGCCCGGGCAGCATAAGATCGAGCAGGATGATATCGGGTTGGTGTCGCTGGACATGAGCAATCACTTCATCACCACGTACCAACCATTGTGTTTGATAATTTGCAGTTTGTAGATAATCAACAAGTAACTGCCCCAGTTTGGGTTCATCTTCCACGATCAGAACGGTATATTGTGCACTCATTATTCTTATATTCAGTGTTTTATATTCAGCGTCTTATGTTCGGAAAATTTGGTCAGAGGTAATTCTACGTGAATTTTAAGACCACCTAAAGGTGATATTTCTGCTTGGATAAGACCATTATGTGCTTCAATGATGTTATAACAGATCGACAGACCTAAACCCGAACCACCGCTGGCACGGTTGCGGGAAGATTCGCAGCGATAGAACCGTTCAAAAATACGTTGGCATTGCTCAGCAGTCAAACCGGGAGCACTATCCTGCCAGTTCAGTACCCATTTTTGCTGATCTATATGTCCGCAAATAACTACTTTTCCGTAATCAGCGGTATAACGTAGGCTATTTTCCAGTAAATTCTGAAATAACTGTGTTAATCGCTTGGGATCGGCAAACAACACGGTGTTTTCTGGTAAATGTAGTTCCGGCGTAATCTGTTTATCAGCAAAACGTCCCTGATAAGCAGCCACAACTATTTTCAGTAGTTCATCGACATTCATTAGCTCTTTCCGGTAAGCCAGAGAGCCTCGATCTGACAGGGACAACAAATGCAAATCATCCACTAGTTTTGTCAGGATAGTAACTTCGGTCAGTAAGGAATGGATAGTTGCTTGTGTCGGTTGTCGAACACCATCTTGCAAAGCTTCCAGCTCACCACGCAGAATAGCGAGTGGAGTACGTAATTCGTGAGAGATATCTGCCATGTGATCCTGACGCATCTGTTCATTTTTTTCTAATGTACAAGCTAGAAGATTAAAATCCGATGCCAGCTGGCCAATCTCATCTTTGCTGGATACTGCTACACGAATACTAAAATCACCGGAAGCCAGTTTATGTGTTCCTTCGACCAGTCGTTTAACAGGTTTCAGAAATCCACGGGATAAGAAGAAAGTTGCTATCAAAGCCAACATAGTGGAAAAGCCGGCGATAATCCAACTGGTCACTTGTTGCTGGCTGGCGAAACTGATATCGGCCTGACGGGTAATTTTGTCAGAGGCACTGACAATTACCCAACCAACAACTTCATTTTGATAAATCACAGGCTTGCGATAAGTTTCTTCAGACATATTATCTGCATGGCCCACCAAACGATTCATATGGCGATCAACAACCCAGAACTGAGTACGCCAGTCATGGGGGGATGGCCCCTGATGATTGTTACTGCTCTGCTCAATATCACGGATAATCTGAAAAATAACGCGATCATTTTTGGTCAGGAAATCCCAATGACCGTATTGCTGGTACTGCTCTGTCAATGCTTCTGCCAGCATGTTGGCACGCATTTGGCTATTTTGTTTGATATAACCAATGAATCCATATTGGAAACTGAGGCGAATCCCCCAGTGCATTGTTACTAGTACCAGCATACAGGTAGCAAAAATTGCCAGAAATAATTTTCCGCTGATCCCTGCTTTCATCCTGAATTTCACGATGGCTTGATTCTCTGAAATTTTGCTGCTCTGCGTTGACGCCATTTTTCACGTAGTTGGTCAAAAAACAGATAGACCACCGGTGTGGTATATAACGTGAGAAGCTGGCTCATTACCAGACCACCAACAATGGTAATTCCCAGAGGATGACGTAATTCAGCGCCATCACCGTTATTCAGTACCAAAGGCAGAGCCCCGAACAAGGCTGAAAGCGTAGTCATCATGATTGGCCGGAATCTTAACAAACTGGCCTGAAATATTGCTTCATGGGCACTTAACCGGCCATTTCGTTGAGCTTCAAGAGCAAAATCCACCATAATAATGGCATTTTTCTTTACGATACCAATCAGCAGCATAATCCCAATCATGGCGATCAGACTAAACGGAGTATTGGATAGTTCCAATGCCAGCAAGGCTCCAACTCCCGCAGAAGGCAACGTGGAAAGAATTGTCAGAGGATGAATATAACTTTCATAAAGTACGCCCAGCACCAGATAAACAGTAATAATCGCTGCAAGGATCACCAGTAACTGAGAACGCTGACTTTCTTCAAAATTTTGCACTGTACCAGTAAAAGAAAGACGTACTGTTGATGGAACACCGAGTTCTGTCATCGTGCGTTCTATTACTCTGGTTGCATCAGACATCGTATAACCTTCTGCAATGTCGAAGGAGATCATAGAAGCGGCTGAAAGCCCTTGGTGATAAACATCTAATGGGGCATTGGTTGGTCGCCAGCTTGCAAAATAAGAGAGTGGGATACGCTTTCCCTCTTTATTGATAACAAAAATTTTCTCTAATGAGCTGGCATCCTGATTATATTCAGGCGCGACTTCCATCACTACTTTGTATTGGTTCAGTGGTTGATAGATGGTTGAAATCTGTCGTTGTCCGAAAGCGTTGCCGAGCAAACTATTGGCCTGGGCGACACTAATACCGAGGCGAGCTATCAGATCACGATCATAGGTGATTGTGAGTTCGGAACCTTTACTGTCATCGTCCGAATTTACCCCTGTCAGTTGTGGTACTTTTTTCAGGGCTTTTTGGATAATAGGTGTCCACTTACGAAGTTCAGAAAAATCATCTGACAGCAAGGTAAATTGATAAATGGATCTGGCGTTACCTCCGCCTCCACCAGGGTTGAGATCCTGAATAGGTATCAAATAGAGTTCCGCCCCCGGCTCGTGGGATAATTTTTTCCTTAAACGGGTTATGACTTGTTCGATATTTTCTGTTCGTTCATTCAATGGTTTTAAGCCCATAAAAAGAAAACCGACATTGATGTTGTCCCCACCTGTAAATCCTGTAATATTTTCAACAGTTGGGTCTGCATTGATAACCCCTATGAAATATTCCATTTTTTTACGCATGGCCTGAAATGAAATGCTTTGATCAGCAACAACGAAGCCTATTAATTGGCCTGTATCCTGTCTGGGGAAAAAAGTTTTCGGAATACTGATATAAAGCCAGACATTCAGCGCAATAATCCCAACCAGTGTCAATAAAACCCAACGAGTATGGTTGAGTATCCATTTTAATGAGCGTCCATAGTATTGCTGGAGTCTCAGTAAAACTTTGCCGAAACCGCGGGTTTTCTTCAGTGATTTTTCCGGTGAAGACTTCAATAAATGAGCGCACATCATCGGCGTTAAAGTCAGGGAAACCAGCAGTGAAATACCTATCGCGGTTGCGAGCGTAACGGCAAAATCAAGGAATAGTCTGCCAAGTAACTCATCTATCAGTATCAGGGGTATAAAGACAGCAACGAGTGAAAGGCTCATAGCAAGAACAGTAAAACCAACTTCTCTTACTCCCTTGAGAGCGGCTTGTGCTGGTTTCAACCCGGCTTCCAGATGGCGGGAAATATTTTCCAGTACCACAATGGCATCATCGACAACGAAACCCGTAGCAATGGTCAGTGCCATCAATGAGAGGTTATTCAGGCTGAAACCACATAAGTACATAGCCGTAAACGTACCAATCAATGATACCGGAACTGCAATTGCCGGGATAAGTGTGGCACGTCCTGAACGCAGGAATAGAAAAACAACCAGGATCACCAGAGCAACGGCAACGGCAAGTGCCCGTTCCACTTCATGCAGGGACGCCCGAATAGGGGGAGAGCGATCCTGTACGACATTCAGCTGAATATTAGCGGGTATTGATGCTCTCAGGGCCGGGAGTTCAGCACGAATTTTCTTGATGGTTTCAATGATATTTGCACTTGATTCCCGCCGGATAACCAGTGCAATAGCAGGTCCATTGCCGGACATTCCCGCTGCCTTGGTATCTTCGACGGAATCTTTGACAGTTGCGACATCTTTTAAACGAACCGGTGAACCATTACGATAGTGGACAATAATAGAGGCATAATTGTCCGCTTGCTTGATTTCATCGTTAGTTTGTATTTGCCAGCTTTGTTTATCTGTATCAACGTGTCCTGTTGGGTGTCTGACATTAGCCTTGTTGATAGCTTTTCGAACATCATCAAGAGATACTCCCTGATTGAATAGGGCATTGGGATTCAGTTCGACCCGTATTGCGGGTAGTGAACTACCTGCAACCCTAACTTGGCTGACACCTTCTATTTGTGAAATTTTTTGGGCAAGGTGTGTTGAGGCGATATCATACAATTGCCCTCTACCATAGCTATCTGATGTCAAAGTCAGAATCATGATTGGGGCAGAAGCAAGATTTGCCTTTTGATAGGTTGGGCGGCTTGGCATCCCCGAAGGTAACAGGCTTTCCGCTGCATTTATAGCTGCCTGTACATCTCGTGCAGCGCCATTGATATCCCGGTTCAGCTCAAATTCCAGATAAATATGGGAGGAGCCTAATGAACTGCTGGAACTCATCTCTTTAATACCAGCAATTCTACCGAGTGAACGTTCTAATGGGGTGGTAACGGAAGAAGCCATAGTTTCCGGTGATGCTCCGGGCATTGAAGCAGAAACTGTAATCACCGGAAAATCAACCTGCGGTAATGGTGATACTGGTAACAGGGTAAAGCTAAGAGCACCAAATAGCGTAATGGCTACGCTTAATAGTGTGGTTGCGACAGGCCGCTGGATAAATAAGGCGAAAAATTTCACAGCGGCTCCTGATGGTCAGTAGAAGAATGAGCTAATTTTGTTTGAGTGTCGTTCTGTCGCTTATGATTACTCTTATACTTGTATTTACACTTATAATAGTGCCCTAGCCGATCAAATAGCAGGTAAATAACAGGGGTTGTAAACAAGGTCAGGATCTGGCTCATAATCAACCCGCCGACCATACTAACCCCCAGTGGACGGCGCAGTTCAGCTCCAATTCCGTTGCTGAGCATTAATGGTAATGCCCCCAATAGTGCAGCCATCGTTGTCATTAATATTGGCCTGAAACGCAAGAGGCAGGCTTGAAAAATGGCATCATAGGGTGACATTCCGTTTTCCCGTTCTGCTACCAGGGCGAAATCGATCATCATGATGGCGTTCTTTTTCACAATACCAATCAGCAAAATAATCCCAATGATGGCAATAACATCCAGTTCATAACCACCCAGCATTAAAGCCAATAATGCTCCGACGCCAGCAGTGGGGAGTGTTGACAGGATAGTTACCGGATGAATAAAGCTTTCATACAGTATGCCAAGCACAATGTACATCGCAACGACAGCAGCCAGTATCAGCAATAAGGTATTATTCAGTGAATTCTGAAATGCCAGCGTTGCTCCCTGAAATTGTGTGTTGATATCTTTTGGTATATTTATTGCGTGTTCTGTTGCCTTTACTGCATTAACTGCTGCTTCCAGAGAAGTATTTGGTGCAACATTGAATGAGAAAGTGGTAGCAGGAAACTGTTGTAGATGATTGATGGATAAATAACCTAATTGCTGTTTCACTGTAGCGATAGCAGTCAGGGGCACTGTCTTGCCGTCAGTGCTAATAAGACGGACATCATTGAGCGCATCAAGACCGGGTGAATTAGTTGTATCCTGTTCCAGCACGACTCGGTACTGATTCGCTTGTGTGTAAATGGTCGAAACCAACCTTTGGCCGAAAGCGCTATACAGTGTGTTATCAATATCAGCCATGGAGATACCCAACCGACTGGCCATATCGCGATTCACATCAATATAAGCAACTAATCCCCTGTTTTGCCAATCATTACTGATATCAACCAATTCAGGACGTTTTTTTAGTGCTTCCTGTAATTTGGGAACCCAGACATTAAGTTCATCAAGAGAAGCAGCCTGTAAAGTAAATTGATATTGGGTACGGGAAACCTGAGTATCAATAGTCAGATCTTGCATCGGTTGTAGATACAAGGTTACATCGGGCACTTTGGCTAACCGGGCTTGCAGGCGGGGAATAATTTCTTCAATTTTATCGTTACGCTGATCAAAAGGTTTAAGCGTAATTTGCAGACGCCCATTATTCAATGTTGGGTTACTACCATCAACGCCAATAAACGTAGTTACATTCTTTACAGCCGGATCCTCCAGTAACAATGAAGTTACCTGACGCTGCTTGTCTGCCATAGCGCTGAAAGAGATGGATTGTGGCGCTTCCAGTGTTCCCTGAATTAATCCATTATCCTGCAAGGGGAAAAATCCTTTTGGGATCATGATGTAGAGCAGGGTAGTTAAAGCCAGAGTGCTGAGTGTAACACCGAATGTTATCCAGGGATGATTCAGAACGCGTTTCAGCCATGTGCCATATATCGCAATCATCCACTCGAAGAAACGTTCACAGGCTTGTTCAAAGCGGTTGTATTTAATATCCGTTTCTGCTTTCAGCATTCTTGCGCACATCATTGGTGTCAATGTCAGTGAAACTACGGCTGAAATTAAAATCGCTACCGCCAGCGTAATTGCAAACTCCCGGAATAAACGACCGACAATATCTCCCATAAACAGCAGAGGGATCAGAACGGCAATCAAAGAAAAAGTCAGTGAAATAATGGTAAAACCGATTTCACCGGCTCCCTTCAATGCAGCAGCCAGCGGTTTTTCTCCTCGCTCAATATGGCGGGAAATATTTTCGATAACCACAATGGCATCATCAACTACAAAGCCTGTTGCGATGGTTAATGCCATCAAGGTGAGGTTATTGACGGAAAAACCACAAAAGTACATTACCGCAAATGTGCCGATCAGGGAAAGTGGCACGGAAATGCTCGGGATCAGGGTGGCAATTGTATTGCGTAAAAACAGGTAAATCACCATCACAACCAATGCAATTGCCAGCAACAACTCAAATTGCACATCCTTGACTGAAGAGCGGATCGTAACAGTTCGGTCAGTCAGAACATCTACATTAACTGACTTGGGTAGATTGCTGATCAACTCTGGCAACATGGAACGAATATTATCAGTAGTTTCAATAACATTAGCACCCGGCTGACGTTGGACATTGATAACAATAGCGGGTTTTTCATTTGCCCATGCACCCAGTTTGGTATTCTCTGCACCTCGCTCAATTGTTGCAACATCCCGCAGGCGAATCGGAGCCCCATTTTTATAGGCCACAATTAAATTGCGGTATTCATCAATGGATTTCATTTGATCATTGGCAGACAAAGTGATCGAACGGGTCGGGCCATCAAAACTACCTTTTGGTGAATTTACATTCGCATTTACAATTGCATTGCTAATGGTACGACTGTCTAACCCTTGTGCAGCGATAGCCTGCGCATTTAACTTCACACGCACAGCAGGGCGCTGTCCTCCAGCCAGAGTGACCAAACCTACACCACCGATTTGAGAAATGCGTTGAGCAACGCGAGTTTCCACCATATCCTGAACTTCTGTCATCGGCAGGGAATCAGAGGTTACGGCCAGTGTTAAGATAGGCGGATCAGCCGGATTGACCTTACTGTAAATTGGCGGATAAGGCAGGTCATCGGGTAATAAATTAATGGTTGAATTAATGGCGGCCTGTACATCCTGCTCTGCTACATCCAGTGGCAAGGAGAGCTGGAATACCAGTGTAATAACAGAAGCGCCCCCGGAGCTTTGTGATGCCATCTGCTTCAAACCGGATATTTGCCCGAATCTGCGTTCTAATGGTGCAGTTATAGCAGAAGTCATTACGTCTGGGTTGGCACCGGGATAGAGCGTAACAACCTGAATAGTAGGATAATCTACTTGAGGCAATGCAGAAACTGGTAACATTCGGTAGCCGATGATACCAGAAAGCAATATTGCAATCATAAACAGTGTAGTAGCTACCGGACGCAGAATAAACAAACGAGACGGGCCGCCCCCTGTTATTGGAGAATCAGAAAGCATTAAGTATTCTCCACTTTACTGTTTGACTGGTCAGACTTATCGCTGTTGCTGTTATCTGACTCTGGTTTCAGGGGCTTAACAACCTCGACAATAGCACCTTCTGTCAATTGATCAGTACCATCTGTAACAACCCGGTCACCGACAGACAAACTGTTGTTAATGACAACCAGGTCGGTGTTTTGTAATCCGATAGTCACTTTATGTTTGCTGACTTTATTATCTTTATTCACCATCCAGACAAAATAACCTTCACTACTCATCTGTAATGCGGCGCTTGGGATCACAATGGCATTGTTGAGCGTATTTACTTTGATCTGAATATTGACAAATTGATTGGGGAACAATGCATTATCTTGATTAGTGAATTGTGCTTTCATTTTGATGGTGCCAGTAGCAGCATCAATCTGGTTGTCAATACTGAGCAGTTTGCCTTGTGCCAATTGCAGCTGGTTATTGCGATCCCAGGCGATAACAGCAAGTTCTTTATTGCTCTTTTGTGCCTTCAATATAGTGCTGAGATCGTTTTCAGGCAGGGAAAACACCACATTGATAGGATCGACACGTGTAATGACTACAATCGGATTTTCTCCCCCGGAAGAGACATAATTACCAACATCTATTCGTTTCAGACCGACACGACCTGAAATAGGGGCAGTAATGCGACTATAGGTTAATTGCAGTTTCTGTTCATCAATATCTGCCTGATCAGTCTTTAAGGCGGCTTGATACTGGCGCACTAAGGAAAACTGCTTATCCAAATCTTGTTGAGTAATTAATTTGTTTTTCGCTAATTGCTGATAGCGAGCTAAATTCTGTTTAGCATCAGCCAATATTGCCTGATCTTTGACATATTGCCCTTGTGCTTTCGCTAGTTTGACCTGAAAAGAACGGGGATCAATTTCCGCCAGTAAATCGCCTTTTTTGACATGTTGGCCTTCATTAAAATGCAGGGCAATTAATTGCCCATTCACAAGGCTGGTAACATTGACTGTATCAGCGGCCTGAACTGTTCCCAATCCTCCCAGATAATGGGGGACAGACTCCATTTTAACGGTGGCCACCTGAACGGGTTGGGGGGGGATAAGGTGCGAATCTTTCTGCGATTCTGACACTTGTGCTGATTTTTCTCCCGGTGTGGCTGATTTTTTAAAATAGTTCCATGTAAAAAAAGCAGCCGCGGTGATAACGGCTAATACAGCAAACCCAAAAAAGTAGGTACGACATTTATTGCTCATATAATCGATATTCTCTTCATATTGTGCCGATAATCAGTCACACACATCTTATGCTAAATCAGTGTAAATATATATTTAATTAGTGTACTCGGAGAGAAATAGCCAATCATGGAGAAAATGTGGAAATTATGTCAATGAAATAAATACTATTGTCAGCTGAATGTAAGAGCTGAATTTTTAAGTTTTCATGAGAGGCGCTAAAGGGTCTGATGTAACCTGCTTTCATAAGGGAGACTTGTCAACCATTTAGCTGGTGGATGGGGCAGTCATTAATCCGACAATTGAAAAAAGGTAATAGAGAATGGGCTTGAAAAATATTGTATAAAAGTAAAATCGTCACAGAAAAAGCTAAAAGGTAAATACAAATATGACATTCAGAAAATAAAAATGATCGAAAAATACGATATATAGATATTAAGGAACTCCTTGGTAAATTTTTAAGTAAAGGGCGTATCTTGTCCTGTTTTTCGTTGATATAATATTCCATAATCGCTGATAAAATGAATGGTTAAAGTTAACAGCAATAAATAGGGTTTGGCTGTAAACGTTATTGTTTAGTAACTTCAATCACATTTTCCCTTGAAAAACAATAGTTTTTCAAAATATGCCAGACGCGATTAATAGTACTTTCAAACTTAACCAAAACAGGAAGTTATTATGGCGAATATGAT
Source organism: Xenorhabdus cabanillasii (assembly GCF_003386665.1). Taxonomy (NCBI): domain Bacteria; kingdom Pseudomonadati; phylum Pseudomonadota; class Gammaproteobacteria; order Enterobacterales; family Morganellaceae; genus Xenorhabdus; species Xenorhabdus cabanillasii. The sequence goes on from NZ_QTUB01000001.1 coordinate 2,814,349, forward strand.
CTATTTAACCTTGCAGGGAGACAAACAAGGGTTGATTTCACAAGGTTGTTCTTCGATTGAGTCCATCGGCAATAAATATCAGGCTGGTCATGAAGATGAAATCTTTGTGTTGAATCTGCATCATTCTATTCATAGAGAACAAAATGTTAACCATAGTCCAATTGTATTTGTAAAACCACAAGATAAATCATCGCCGTTATTAATGATGGCAATTTCAAATAATGAAAGTTTGAATCTGAAATTTGATTTTTATCGCACCTCACAATTAGGATCTCAGGAACTCTATTATTCAATTGAATGTCGTGATGCAACAATCATTGAATTGTCACCAAACTATCCGCATAGTATTAACCATGCAGAATCACAACCGGAAGAAATAGTCTCTATTAAATATAAAGATATTATCTGCCGTCATCATATGGCAGGAACATCTGGATATAGTGTCTGGGACGAGAGAGTGTATTGATAATTTGCAAAAACGCCGATTATTTAATCGGCGTTTCCTGAATACAGAGTTTCTTAAATATTGGTGAACTCATTAAACCAAAAACAGCGTTGCCAATCCCAAAAAGATAAAGAAACCGCCAGTATCAGTAATTGCAGTGATCATAACACTGGAACCAATCGCAGGATCTCTGCCTAACTTCATCATAATAAAAGGTATCAATACCCCCATTAATGCAGCCATCAGCAGGTTTAGTATCATTGCCATTGTCATTACGCCCCCCATTGCAAGGTCATCATAGAGCACATAAGTGACAATACCCATAATACCTCCCCAAATGACACCGTTTATCAGAGCAACACCAAGTTCCCTCAATAAAAGATAAGAGAAACTCCCTGTTTGGATCTGGTGGAGAGCCAGTGCCCGTACGATCATGGTGATAGTCTGGTTACCGGTATTACCCCCGATGCCTGCTACAATAGGCATTAAAGTGGCAAGAGCGACGAGTTGGGAAATAGTATGTTCAAACAGGCCGATAACACGTGAAGCGACAAACGCTGTGCACAAATTAATGGCGAGCCAAGTCCAGCGGGTTTTTACTGCCTGCCCAACCGGTGCGAAGACATCTTCTTCACGGCTCAGGCCGCCCATACGTCGGATATTGGTATCCGTTTCTTCGCTTAAAGTATCAACGATATCTTCGACAGTCAGACGACCCATCAACCGCCCGTTACTATCCACTACCGCAGCAGAAATCAAGTCATAACGTTCGAACGCACTGGCAGCATCTTCGCCTTTTTGCTCAGGCAGAAAAAGTGACGGTATCTATGTTCATCACCTCAGCTACAAGTTTATCCGGTGCATTGGTTAGCAAAGTCGTCAGTAGAAGTTCTCCCTGAAGGCGATTTTTACGATCAATGACAAAGATTTTATCCGTTGTTTCTGGAATAGAGCCGCGGGAACGCAGGAAACGCTGAACAGTACTGAGTGTGACATTACCTCGTACTGTCACAAATTCGAAATCCATCATCTGGCCGATACTGTCCTTATGGTACTGTAATACTTCCCGGATGCGGTTACGCTGACCAGGTTCCAGATAGGTCAGTAAACGGCGTGTTGTATCCCTGGGAAGGTGTTCAGCAATATAAGCCTGTTCATCTACGTGTAGTGTTCCGATTGCTCTGAGCAGTTCCAGATCAGACATGTCTTTGATTAAGTTATCCCAGACTGGAATAGAGGCTTCCACCAGCACTCCACCACGCTGGTTATTATCAATGAGCCGCCATAAAGCAAGACGTTCATCATAAGGTAATGCTTCCAGAATATCGGCAATATCTGCTGTATGCAGATTGGTCAGAAGGGATTTGACTTCTTCAATCTTCCCTGATAATTGGTCATCGCTAATTTTTGCATGTGCATCAGCTTGCCCCAATAACGAATCAACAAATAGCTTATCGTCAATGAGCAGCGAAAACAGGTTCTGGCGAATTAGAGCCAGCTTTTGGGAATGTTGGCTGGTGACATTCCCATTATCAGGTTTAAAGGCTGGTTGTAACATAGTCTACCTTTAATTTATGCAAATAGTTTTTGCAAAAATCTGTACAAAGCTACCCGGTTTGGGAGGATATGGTGCTATTTTGTCTTAGGATTGCCATTTTGTTCCATCATATTTTGCTGTTTTTACTGATGATGTTCCAACTCCGCAGTTGGTGATTCCTCCTGGATATGTAAGTGCCAACCCGTCACATCACCCCAGTAAACCTGTTCTTTCTCTAAGTCTAACTGCATCAGTACATTCTGAATTAGATAGTTTTTGGGAAGATAAAGTGTCCAGTGACCATGATCTGTTTCCAGCCTTAAAGATTCAGGTGTCGTCGTGGATTGGCGTTGATTATTCAGCAAGGTTGCTAATCTCAATATCTGGAGCATCGGAAGATATTGTTTTTTCTTGAACAGATAGAAACGGGGGTGTTCATGAACTTTAACTGCTTTGCGGTGATAGTGAACCAATGTTGCTAACAATAATTGCTGTTCTTGATTAAAGCCGGGTAAGTCCGTGTGTTGCAGGATATAGGCAGAATGTCGCTGTAAACCACTCAGGTTGATGCTTAAGCCAACTTCATGAAGCATCGCTGCCCAGAGCAGAATGGCTTCCAGTTGTGGTTGTACTCGTTTGGGATTTTGTACCGCCCATTGGTCATAAAGTGTTTTGGCTGTGTTCCAGACACGGCTGGCTTGTTCCCTGTCAATATTATAGTGATCAGCAAGGCTTTTGGCTGTTCTTTGACGAATATCCTGATGGCGGAAGCGATCTTCCATTTCGTAAAGAACACCTTCACGTAATGCTCCGTCAGACAAACGTAATTCCTGAATATGCAAGGCATCAAATATACCGCACAGAATAGCCAGACCCGGAACAAAAGTTTGTTTGCGATCTTCGGGTAAACCGGGTAAATCCAGAGAATTGAAGTTATTGTATTTTAATACCCGTTTCACCAGCATATGGAGGCGCTCTGGTGTAATCAAACCATCTTTTTCACCAAATTCGACCAGTACTTCATGGACTGCTTTGATAGTCCCCGATGCTCCCAGAGCAAAATCCCAGCCTTTTGTGCGGAATTGCCAGATGAGATTCTCCAGTTTTTGTTCTGCCTGAAGCCTTGCTCTGCGGAAATTATGCTCATTTATTACTCCACCAGGAAAAAACTGACGGGAAAAACTTACGCATCCCATACGGCGGCTTTCAATTAATAAAGGTTCGAAGTCCTCACCAATGACCAACTCGGTGGAACCACCACCAATATCAATCACCAGCTTACGGCCCTTTTCAGGTTGAGTATGTTCTACCCCCATGAAGATCAAACGGGCTTCTTCATGACCGGAAATAATTTCAATTGGATAAGGAATAACCTCTTTGGCTCGTTTCAGGAATTCTTCCGCGTTGGTTGCTTCCCGTAGACTATGAGTACCTACAAGGCAGACATTTTCCGCAGAGAAACCCTGCAACCGTTCAGCAAATAACGACAGGCAGTCAAGACCGCGACTGATAGATTCTTCACTTAACTCATTTTTATCATTGAGGCCATCAGCAAGGTAAACCCGTTTTTTTAGACGCCCTATAACTTGTAATGCGTCATTTACAATACGGGCGATAACCATATGAAAACTGTTAGAACCCAGGTCAATGGTTGCAATTTCCAGCGGCTTAGGCGTTGGTTTATCGTGTTTCAACGGCATAAATTAGGCTCTTGGTTCCGGTTGTTCCAGGTTTTTCAGATAATCGTAAATGGCAGTTTGTGCGCGGATTTTACGCTTATTTCCCCGTGGCACATAGCGGTTGCTCAGTTCTTTATCAATATAGCGCGCCTTGACTGTATCGTTAAACTGGAGTTCTAAGATATCCAAAACTCGTTGTTTTAACAGGGGATCTAACAAACAAACTGCGACTTCAATACGATAATCAATATTCCGGGTCATCCAGTCTGCGGAAGAGAGAAAAACTTTTTCATTCCCTTGATTGGTGAAAACATAAACCCGATCATGCTCAAGAAAGCGATCTACAATACTGGTGACCTGAATATTCTCACTAAAACCGGGTTGATTGGGAACCAGAGAACACATGCCCCGGATCAGAAGACGTACTTTGACACCCGCTTCGGAGGCATCATACAGGCGATCCACTAATTCTCTGTCTACCAGGTTATTTATTTTTAAGGTAATGCCTGCTGCTTCTCCCGCTTTGGCATTTTCGATTTCTTGAGTAATTAACTTATTGAGCATTGCACGTGAATTTTGGGGTGATACCATCAAATTCTCAAATGTTACAGGGCGATAAGGATTTTCAATAAAGTTAAATACACGACGTACTTCATTGGTGACTTCTGGCTTGGCGGTTAGCAGGGAATAGTCGGTATATAAGCGTGCCGTTTTTTCATTGAAATTTCCTGTACCGATGTGGGCATAGCGGATAATTTCACTGCTTTCAAGGCGTGAAATGATAAACAGCTTAGCGTGAATTTTCAGGCCCGGAGCAGAGAAAATCACATGCACGCCTGCTTCAGTCAGGCGTTTTGCCCAGTGGATGTTAGCCTCTTCATCAAATCGTGCCTGTAACTCCACTACTACCGTCACTTTTTTACCGTTGTGAGCCGCATGGATCATAGAATCAATAATGCGTGAGTCTTTAGCTACACGATAGATATTGATTTTTATTGATAATACACTCGGATCGAATGATGCCTGCCGCAGTAATTCCAGTACATGCTCGAAAGTATGATAAGGATAATAGAGCAAAACATCTTGTTCACGGATGGCATCAAAACCGTTGCGGAAATGATCGAACCAGGTATGACGTAAGCGTGGCATTGGTTTATTCAGGAGGGTCCGGTTTCCTTCATTGGGAAACTTAATGAAATCTTTGAAGTTGTGATAACGGCCACCAGCAATGACGGAGTCATCATTAGACAACCCTAACTTATTGCGTAGTAGCTCTACCATTTCATCCGGCATATCTCGTTGATAAACAAAGCGGACCGGCTCGGCTGTTAACCGTTGTTTCAGGGTTGAAGACATCAATTCCAACAAACTGGACTCCATTTCCGTTGCTAAATCGTATTCAGAATCACGGGTCATTTTCATGGAGTAGACGTTCAGTGTATCGTAATCAAAAAAACCTTTGAAAATTTCATCCAGTGTATAACGCAAAATGTTATCAAGTAAAATCATTGATTTGCGTTTTTTTGGCATTTCTGGTGGCAGATTAACAAAACGGGGAACTTTGTCTGCTGGAATTTCCAGCAGGGCATATGTTGTTTCTTGTCCCCGAATAATTTCCACGGCCAAATAGGTGTAATCATCTTTCAAAAATTCAACCAGATTAGTCTCTGGATTGATAACGATAGGTGTAATATGCGGACGTAAATGTTGCCGGAAATATTGCCGCAACCAGATTTGTTGATTGGGAGATATCTGCCGTTCATTGATCAAGAAAATCTGGTTGCGTGCCATTTCCAATAATAAATCGTTATAGAGTTCATCAAACTCTTGATCGATTTTGGCTACTTTAGACTGGATCTTTTTGAATAATTGCCGGGCGCTGGTTGCAGAGCCCCGTTCTTCGCTAATAAGAATACGACGTTTTACATCAGCAAAACGAACTTTATAAAATTCATCCAGGTTATTGGAGTAGATCCCCAGAAACCTCATTCTTTCAATAAGTGGATTGCTTTTGTCAGCCGCTTCCTGAAGTACGCGTTCATTGAAAGAGAGCCAACTGAGTTCTTTTTCTGTATAGAGGCGGTCGTGGGACATTACGACTCCATTTGGTCCATTTATTGGGTTAACGATCTTGCTTTTTACGCTGAGAATGACGACTTTTATTAGCAAAATAGTGATGTTGGAAAGTACACATCCGAATAGCAGTATGATAAGAGCCGTTTACGAAAAATTCATCGATTAATTCACCTTCTTTATAAAACCCTAACTTATTGTATATATGAATTGCTTTTTCGTTCTCTTTATCAACGATTAAATAGAGTTTGTAGAGATTGAGTACAGAAAATGCGTACTCCATCGCAAGTTTAACGGCCTCAGTTGCATAGCCTTGCCCTTGATAAGCTGGTGCAATAATGATCTGAAATTCGGCACGGCGGTGAACATAATCAATTTCCATCAACTCAACCAAACCGACTTTAGCGTTCATGTTCTCTATAATAAAACGGCGTTCACTTTGGTCATGGATATGTTTGTCATAGAGATCGCATAATTCGACAAAAGCTTCATAAGGCTCTTCAAACCAATAGCGCATGACACTGGCATTGTTATCAAGCTGGTGGACGAAAGGGAGATCTTCCCGTTCGAGGGGGCGTAAGTTTACAGGTGGATTTCCAGAACCACTGGACATTAGATACCTCAGTGTTTTTACGATAAGGGCCGATTTAGTTTTGGTCTGTACGAAATGATATACGGATAGTTAATTATTACTAGATATCCCCGTCGCCTTTCAAGTTGCAGCTTTGGATCAGCACTGTATTGACAGAGCCAACAAATATAGGAAAAGAACGAAATATGGAAAAAGAACTTTCCGAAATAATAACATACAGCAAAGTGTCTGGTTAATTTTCATTATTTTAACATGATTAGCTTTAATACATTAGCTTTAAAGCGTATTAATCTCAATGCATTAATTTTACATGCTAACCTGAACACATTAATTCTGAACACAATGCTGTAATTGATCTAATAATATTGGTTATTCTGAAGCATAACCTTGTGGTGGCAATATCTTGCCATCCATAATGGCGGTATTGTTATCCATTCTCAGGCGCTGATCCAGGAACCAGCCGATGACCAGCGGGTAGATATTATGCTCCTGAGTTTGAACGCGTCTGATAACATCTTCTTCCTGATCGCCTGCAAAGATTGGGACTTTAGCCTGCAAGATAATGGGACCACCATCAAGCTCTTCAGTAACAAAATGGACAGAAGTACCGTGCTCCTGATCGCCATTTTCTATTGCTTTACGATGGGTATGCAGACCGGGATATTTCGGTAGCAGGGATGGGTGAATATTAATCAGGCGTCCGCGATAATGCTGTACAAAACCGGGTGACAATATTCTCATATAACCCGCTAAAACGACCAAATCGGGCTGATATCGATCAAGAGCGGTGAGTAGGGCAAAATCATAATCTGCACGATCTGAATACTCTTTCGGATTGAGAAAATGCGTGGGAATACCCGCGCATTCTGCCCGTTGCAGGCCATAAGCATTGGCATTGTTGCTGAATACTGCACAGACCTGCCCATTAATCCGGTTTTGTCGGCTGGCATCAATAATGGATTGTAGATTACTGCCATTACCAGAAATTAATACCACAATTTTTTTCATAGGATGACTTTCTATTGACAGGCTTTTATTAACTGGCTTTCTGTTAACTAATAACGACTTGCTGTTCGTTGTGACCAAGTTCAGCAATGCTGCCGATTTGCCACGCATTTTCACCCGCTGTGTTTAGCCACTCAATTGCCTGTTTTGCCTGAGATTGTGGTAGGGCAATTATCATACCGACTCCACAGTTGAATGTGCGGTACATTTCGTGATCGCTGACATTACCTGCCTGCTGCAACCATTTGAAAATCGCAGGCCATTGCCAGCTAGTCCCCTCGATTCTTGCCTGCATATTTTCTGGCAGAACACGGGGAATATTTTCCCAGAAGCCGCCACCCGTCAGATGAGAAATCGCGTGGATCTCAACATTCTCAATTAATTCAAGTAATGGTTTGACATAAATACGGGTCGGCGCAATTAAATGATCAGCTAATGGCTTATCATCCAGTTTGGTTGTCTCAGGATTGGTCTGACTGACTTCAAGGATTTTGCGAATTAATGAATAGCCATTAGAGTGTGGTCCGCTGGATGCTAATGCAATCAGTGCATCGCCGACCTGAACCTGACTACCATCAATGATTTCTGATTTTTCAACCACGCCGACACAGAAACCCGCAACGTCGTAATCTTCTCCATGATACATGCCGGGCATTTCGGCTGTTTCTCCACCGACCAGTGCACAACCGGCTTGTTTACAGCCTTCTGCAATGCCGGTAATGACACTGGATGCTGTATCAACATCTAATTTACCTGTCGCATAATAATCAAGGAAGAACAGCGGCTCTGCACCTTGAACCACCAGATCGTTAACACACATGGCGACCAAATCAATTCCGATAGTATCATGACGTTTCAGATCCATTGCCAGACGCAGTTTAGTACCAACGCCATCTGTGCCGGAAACTAAAATAGGTTCGCGATATTTTTGTGGCAGGGCACATAATGCGCCGAATCCTCCCAATCCCCCCATCACTTCAGGGCGTCGGGTCTGTTTCACTACGCCTTTGATACGATTGACTAAGGCATTACCAGCGTCAATATCGACACCGGCATCTTTATAGCTAAGAGAGATTTTGTTGGTCACTGTGTCGCTCCCAGGCGATTGCATTTGAATGAATAAAACAGAACGGAAATAATTCTAACAGTCTGGGCAAACGTTTGCGATAGCTTTCTGTAGGTTATTACGGATAAAAAAATTGAAGAAAAATACTTGTGGTTGCTAAAAATCAATAGATGGATAGTGGCGCGATATCAAAAAGGAGGTATAATCCCGCGATTTTTTTATCTGCCGGCTATATACAGTAGGAGAAACCCATGAAGATCGTTGAGGTTAAACATCCACTCGTTAAACATAAACTGGGCCTGATGCGCGACCATGACATAAGCACTAAGCGTTTTCGTGAACTGGCCTCAGAAGTGGGAAATCTTCTGACATATGAAGCAACTGCTGATTTAGAAACTGAGAAAGTGACCATTGATGGATGGTGTGGTCCGGTAGAAATAGATCAGATCAAAGGAAAAAAAATCACAGTAGTGCCTATTTTGCGTGCAGGTTTGGGAATGATGGATGGAGTTTTGGAAAATATTCCGAGTGCCCGTATCAGTGTTGTCGGTGTTTATCGTGATGAGAAAACATTTGAGCCTGTGCCTTATTTCCAAAAACTGGTTTCTGACATTAATGAGCGTATGGCGCTGGTTGTTGATCCGATGTTGGCAACAGGTGGTTCTATGATTGCTACGATTGATCTACTGAAAAAAGCAGGTTGCCCTGTCATTAAGGTATTAGTTTTGGTTGCCGCACCAGAAGGTGTTGCAGCACTGGAGAAAGCTCATCCTGATGTTGAGTTATATACCGCGTCTATCGATGAACGTCTTAATGAACATGGGTATATTGTTCCTGGCCTGGGGGATGCAGGCGATAAGATATTTGGTACAAAATAATATCTCTTGACGATAATAAAAAAATGAGTGAGGGCCTAAAATAATTTATATTGGCTTTGCTTTATGAGAAAGAGTTTTTGAACGAACTCTTTCTCATATTTTTTATATAGTGATAAGTTGTGTAATGTTTTTCGTAGTATCAATACATATATCAGTTGTACTCCTGTCTATTGATTCGATATCTTTTCTTCCATAAATTTTTACTATACTAAAAAGGTTAGATGACAATAAGATGAAAAGTATAGAGGGACAGAATGGAAAACATAAGCACTATTACTTTATATATAGATGAGTCTCTGATAAAAGCGCTTTATACTGAGCTTGCTAAATTTCACATAGAAGTTGATTCAGTCAGATATCGTCCAAAAACGTTCAATGCAGTTAAACCAACGCTCACTTTTTTTAAAGATAATTTAAGATATCTTGATGATATAAGAAAAGCTTTAATTTCACTCCTCGGAGGTGGCCGTAACCTAAAAATATCTGTAGTTAAAAGTGATGGTAGCTCCATATCTATTGAAGGTGATCTAGATAAGGATGAAATCAGTGAAATTTTGAAAGAAGCTAACGCTTTGATAATTTCTAAGTCAGATAAGGAAAAATAACTCATCAAAAAAAATCATTTCATTATTAATGAAGCCATAGCCACTTACATTTTTTCTTACTATTTTTTTTATCACTCTTTGTAATAGTCAAAGAGTTTAGTGTAACTCATATTATTCATTTCGGATGTATTATAATCAGTTATTATATTTTTATCTGTTAATTGATAAAGTTTACCTGTCCCATCAATAAATGCTCGGTTTAAAAGTATAACTTCTGCCTTATCACGTATGGTCGTGAATATAAGTTGTCGTAAAGGAGAAAAACATTGGTTATACATGTCAGTTTTGATTTCATTACACTTTTGGCTGTCTACTACTGAAGGCACATAGTGATCATTAACATACCATATTTGCATTTTTTTCTGCCATTCAAAAGGATATTGTGAACCTTGACAAATAATATCAGCCCAGGGATCGCATATCCAGGCTTCTGGTTGAAGGGTATTGAGCTTATCGAATTCATGCTGAATATCATCAGAACAGGTTCGAGGATGGTATATCATAATAAAAACATGATCATAGGGGGCGGTGAGACTACATGAAACTATAAAAGTTGGATTTCTATCTATTTTTCTATAATGATGAAAAATTTCAAGTGAGTGGAGTTTCATTAATTCATGAAGAGCATAATCGCTAAGTTCGTGACAATTTCCAGCAAGATTTCTTCTGAATTTATTAACGGTATAATAAGCATAGCTATAGGGAATATCATCGTCTTTCTTTCTTTGTATAAGTGTATTACGCATTTTCTCTACGTTAGTGTGAACTTTAAAAAAGGTATCTATGAATTTTTCTATGTTAGGATTTAGAGTATCTCCAATGCAATCAATATCTTTTGTAGAGTAGGGGATATGGGTTGATGAGCCAGCTTTAAATGTGTTTTGTGCTCGTCTGGTGACTAGTCTTAAAATATTCTCAATATCCATGGTGAATTCCTCGAATATATCTGATGATGTAATAACCGAATATCGTCTTTGACGTTGTATAATATTTTTAATTACATAGTCAATGGTGATTTGAAAGTCTGCTCTATAGTGTATTTTTTAACGAATATCTGGATGAATAATCCCTTAAAATGAAAAACAGGTTTTGATACAAGCCGGATTCATTTCATTTGCTGCTGTTTTTTGCGGTAGACTTGGTTTTTATGGTAGACTTAGTGCTGTTCGTTATCCGTTCTGTTTGAGGTGCTTCTGAATACACCGGCGCAGCTTTCATTGCCCTTATATTTGCCTGATGATGAAACATTTGCCAGTTTTTTTGCAGGTGAGAATACGTCTTTATTAGCAGCAATAAAATTGGCTATTAGTCAATCACATGGCAGTTATATTTATTTTTGGTCCCGCGATGGTGGGGGCAAGAGCCATTTACTCCACGCAGCCTGTGCCGAATTGTCCCAACAAGGGGAGGCTGTAGGATATGTACCATTAGATAAACGTGCTTATTTTGTTCCGGAAGTTCTTGATGGTATGGAACATTTATCATTGGTGTGCATTGACAATGTGGAGTGTATTGCAGGTGATCAGTTATGGGAAATGGCTATTTTTAATCTTTATAACCGAATTGTAGAGATCGGCCGAACCTGTCTTTTGATCACCGGAGATCGTCCTCCCCGGCAAATTAACTTAACATTACCAGATTTGGCATCTCGCCTGGATTGGGGACAGATCTACAAATTGCAGCCACTGTCTGATGATGAAAAAATTCAGGCATTGCAATTGCGGGCGAAGCTACGGGGATTTGAATTACCTGAAGATGTAGGCCGTTTTGTGTTAAAACGACTTGATAGGGAAATGCAAACGCTATTCAGGACGTTAGATGAGCTTGACCGTGCTTCTATTGTGGCTCAACGTAAACTCACAATTCCGTTTGTAAAAGATATTCTTGACCTTTAACAAGTCGGGTCAGGAAGCAAAGGGCGAAAAAGTGATAGCGGTATTTCCCTATCACTTTTTTGTCTATCTCAGATTAATTAATCGCCTAAAATTTCTTTAACTTGCTCTGGCGGGCGTCCTAAGCGTGCTTTATCTCCTGCCACAACAATTGGGCGTTCTATGAGTTTAGGGTTCTCGGACATTGCCTGAAGTAAGGCTTCCTGTGATAGTTCACTATTATCAAGCGCCAGTTCTTTATAGAGTGCTTCTTTAGTTCGCATTAACTGACGGGCATCGTTGAAACCCAGTTTTTTTAATAAAACAGCAAGTTGTTCTGCTGTTGGAGGTGTATCGAGATAATGAATGATTTCTGGTGTAATCCCAAGGTCTTCAACTAACTTAAGCGTTTCCCGGCTTTTTGAGCAACGGGGATTATGATAAAAAATAATATCTTGCATGTAAAAAAACCTCATTTCTCATATTGGCTATAACGTTGTTGCAGTTGGCGTAACTGATCAATGCGGGCATCGTAGCGGGCTTGATCATAACTATTTAATTTTACCAATGCACTGGCCTGACTGAGATAATTTATAGCCCTATCAAACTGTCCTTTTAATGCCATGGTTTCTGCATAAGCTGCCAATTCAGTACTGCGTTTTCCTTGTTTACCTGCCGCTTCTGCCATTAATGACCATCCCGTTAAATCATCAGGATAGTTAAAGGTATATTGGAATAGCTGCTGTGAAGCCTTTGGATATTGTTTAGCCTGAATATAGACATTAGCGAGATTGATTTGTAGTACTGGATCATTTTTATGTTTTTGAAAGGCTTGTTGTAAGCGGGTAATAGCTTGCGCATACTGTGATTGTTCAATATCAATATTTGTCATGGCGTCGATAAACCATATATTATCTGGTTGCGCATCCAGTAATGGAGTCAGTATTGTTCTGGCTTCAGCATATTTTTTATTTTGGATTAGCAAGAGAACCCGCCCGTAAGAGGCGGCAATTTTTTCTTTTGGGGTTCCTTGGCTGTATTTGTTCAGAAACTCCTCTGTATAGGGAGATTGTGCATAAGATTGTGTTGTAGGCTTTATTGTCAGAATACGCACGCGAGCAAGCAGATAATCCTGTGATTCTGGGATAGATTTTTTGGGGTATTGATTGGCTCTATTGCGGGCGTCAGCTAAGCGGTTGTCAGGCAGTGGATGGGTGTATAACATTTCTGGCAGTTTAGAGCTGTACCGGGATTGATCTCCTAGAGTTTGCATGAAATTGGGCATTCCATAAGGATCAAATCCGGCCTGGTTTAATATCCGCACACCTATACGGTCTGCTTCCTGTTCGTTTTCACGAGTAAAGCTGATTATGCCTTGTGTAAAACCAGCCAGAGTACCACTTAATGCTGCCATTCCTGCTTGTGGATTAGCCATTAGCAGTAAGATAGAACCTAATGCTCCAGCCCATGCCAGCGGTGATTTTCGTTGAATATCTTCCATCCGGCGGGCTAAATGACGCTGAGTGACATGGGCGATTTCATGGGCCATGACAGACGCTAATTCGCTTTCATTTCGGCTATAACGGAACAGGGCTGAGTGTAGTACAACATTGCCACCGAAAATAGCATACGCATTAATGTTAGGGTTATTGACGATATAAAAATGAAAAGGCGTTTTGACCGCATTTGCGTGATTTACTAACCGCTGGCCTAGCATATTGATGTATTTTGTTAATAGTGGATCATAAATCAGCGGAGTTTCAGCACGTATTTGACGGATATAGAAATCACCTAGTTCTATTTCTTGATTGATACTGAGTGTAGATCCTGCTGTTGTACCAATATCTGGTAATGAATCTGCAACAGGTGCGGAAAGGGCCGGAGTATTACCAAATAGTGTCAGATTAACCAATATCGCTATCAGGGATTTTTTAGTAGACGTTTTTTTCATAAAGCGATTCTCATAAAAACACTTCTAATAAAAACACTATGTCCAGTTAGCTATCATTTTCGGGATACGTGTATGATAGAAAAGGGTAACTTAAAATCAATCAGTTGTAAGCAATTTCAGTAAAATAATTGTTAAGTTTTATTATCAGGGAGTTTTGTCTATGTTGGATATGATCATGCAATGGTATCACCGCCGTTTTGCTGATCCACAAATTGCTGCATTATCGTTCATTTTGTTAGCAGGTTTTGGCATCATTTATTTTTTTAATGGCATTTTGGCACCAGTTCTTGCCGCAATTGTACTGGCGTATTTACTGGAATGGCCAACGGTAAAACTGGAAAAATTAGGGTGTAGCCGCTCACTTTCTGTGACTATTGTATTAACCATTTTTATGGGGATTAGTGCCCTGATTATCCTAATCGTTGCCCCAACGGTCTGGCAACAGGGAGTGAATCTGTTTTCTGATCTGCCAAATATGATTAACCATTTTAATGAGTATGCCCATACTTTACCCTCCCGTTATCCTGCTCTGGTTGATGCAGGTATCATTGAAATGTTTGCAGAAAATCTGCGTGGCAAACTTTCTTTAGCCGGTGAATCTGTGGTTAAGTTTTCCGTGGCATCTTTGATTGGGCTGTTAACTTTTTCTATTTACCTGATTATTGTTCCTTTTATGGTATTTTTCCTGCTGAAAGATAAAAATAAGATGGTTGCAGCATTACAAAGTATATTGCCACGTAACCACGGTTTAGCCGGGAAAGTATGGCATGAAATGAATCAACAGATTACGAATTATATCCGTGGAAAAGTGATGGAAATGGTTATCCTGACCATTTTTACTTACGCGGTATTTGCTTTCTTTAAATTGCATTATTCGATGCTACTTGCTGTACTCGTTGGCCTGTCCGTGTTAATTCCCTATGTAGGTACGGTGATTGTTACTATTCCTGTGATTATAGTTGCATTATTCCAGTGGGGTTTCGGAACAGATTTTTGGACACTATTTATCGCTTACTCGGTTGTACAAGGATTAGACGGAAACCTGCTTGTACCTATTCTGTTTTCAGAAGCAGTAAATCTCCATCCACTGGTTATTATTCTTTCTGTTATTATTTTTGGTGGATTATGGGGATTCTGGGGCGTTTTTTTTGCTATCCCATTGGCGACTTTGATCAAAGCGGTCATTAATGTCTGGCCAGAAGAAAAAGCAGAAGAGTAGTCATAGTGAACCGCGATAGTGCTGACAATGCAGAAGCACCGCAAAAGTGGTTAAGTTGCGATTATTGTCAAGCACGTGGTTATAATGGTATGGAATATAATAGCCCGTAAAAAAATCCCCCATCTGATTGATGGGGGATTGTGTTATTAGCCTGTAAGTTTATCAAGATGAATGCTGTTTTAGATAATTCAGAACAACTTGGTGGTGGTCACTGGTTTTGAATTTATCAAAAACGTGTTCAATATTACCTGCTGGATCAATTAAAAAACTGATGCGATGAATACCGTCATAGGTTTTTCCCATAAACTGCTTTTCACCCCAAACACCAAATTGCCCGGCAACCTGATGATCAACATCAGAAAGCAGAGTGAAATTCAGCATCTCTTTCTCGACAAAGCGGGATAATTTTTCGGGAGTATCTGTACTGATGCCTAATACTGTGACATTAATTTTTTCCAGTTCGTCCATCGTGTCGCGTAAACCACACGCCTGAACAGTACAGCCCGGTGTCATTGCTTTGGGATAGAAATAAACTAAAACACGCTGACCTTTGAAGTCAGATAAGTTAATGTTTTCACCATCTTGGTCAGGAAGGCTGAATTGAGGGGCCTTATCTCCGGCTTTCAATGGACTCATCACGCATTCTCCGTTTAATCGTTTTTATTCAAATGGATTTTATACACTAATACTACCAGATGTTCACTCATTAATACGTATTCTGCATCTTTCGAAGAGCTGGCAACTGGCCGAATGGCTGGTGTTGGGCATTGAGCTCATGCGAAATCGCTCTCTGTCTTATGCAGAAGACGGATTTTCATCAGGACTCTTTGAAGCCGGATATATCCGTCATTCCGTACCCAATTCCTGATTTAAAAATAGTGTGATCTTCATCCTGTTTTTAACTTTCTTCGTTTACCGAAAATTAGGGCGCTATGAGGATGTGAGGGAGTCTATCTGAACAAAAACCGATGGTTCTATTTTCGCAGTTTGTCTCAGGCTGTAAGATATTTCTGAGTGTTTGAAATATTACATCAAAGAATAAACTAACTGTAATACATCTTATTGTATTGATTATTACTCTGTTCATGTTTTTTTAATTAAATAACAAGAGGTGAAATTAATTTTTATTGATGATTTTTAATCATCACTATAAATGCAATTGCATTTATAAAATAATTTTAAATAGAATTATTCTTAAGCTAAGATAATTTTTATTTATTAGGTTAATAAACGTAGTCAATAAAAAATGAATGAGTTCATCTAGAAAAATAAAAATGAAGACAGAATATCTTATTCTGATTTGCCAAATTAATTATTTACTCCGTTATTAGAAAAATTGTTGTAAAGTTGATGTTTATTAATCAAAAATTAAACGATGAAATTTAAAAGTCTGATAGAAAATACCAATTAAATATTCTGAATAATGTCTTAGGCATGAGTTATATTTCTCTCCAGTCAAATGAACAAAACAAAAAGCAAGAAAAAATATTTTTGATAATCCTACAGATTGATCATTTTTAAACAACTAACAGATTCGTTTAGATGAGGTAATAAATGAAAGATAACATTGCTACAGCGGGAAATAGTCTTAATGGTGAAACACTTTCTGGAATTGCTATCCCTGAATTAAGCACTCACCATCCGTGGCCTGTCGCGGTTTCGGGAATACTGTACGTTCTGGCGGAGCACTACCGCCTTTATTCTTTGTTCCCACTGGAACAGGCGATTATTCCTATACTTTCGGGGTGACTGAACATATCCAGTCAGGTTATCCGGTTTATGCGTTGCCCTGGCCGTCTATGAATGAGGAACTGATATCGACAATGGAAATGCTGGCCGCCAGAGTTATCACCTTTATGAAAGCCGTTCAGCCTGAAGGCCCATACCGGATATGTGGTTACTCTTCTGGTGGGATACTGGCTTATGCCATTGTTCAGCAACGGTTGAATAGTGGTGATAAGGTTAACAGACTTGGCCGCAAAACAGCTGGAGCAGAGAGAAAATTATGCGCAAATAGTTAAAGATTATGTGCCAGAAACATTGACAGTGACGTTACATTAGTTTTATGCGATAGATCCTCCTCCCTCTAAATCTATGTCAGTTTCCACAGATTCTGAACAGACGTCTTTAATTATGGACTGTTCATTAGGATGGAGTGAAGTGATGCCTGCTTCTTTAATACGGCTGATTGCTATACCCGGTAATCATTCCAGTTTATTTGAGGATAAAGAAAATAGAATTGTTTTATCTCAGGCGCTCAATACGATGTTAGCAAGGTAAATATCTGGTGATCCCACTTTATTTTTATTCGATAAAGTAAGGTGGGATTTTAACCCAAGGTGTTCATACGGAAAATCTGCTCTGGGGCCAATTCCTATTGTGGCGAGTGTACTCAAGCCTTACCATCCAACGCTTCCTGCACACTAATACTGCCTTGCGCATTCAATTCGGTGCACAGGCGATAAAAGGTTTCTTTAAATACAATCCCGTTATCATCCAGTGGATTATGGCCTGTAATTTGGATCTGCAAACGAGCGGGCATATTTTCATCGACCGGATGGGTTTTTGATACCAGTTCAGCAATATTGAAATTCTGGGTTGTGAACAGATTAGTAAAACGTTCAACAATACCGGGAGAATCATCTACATCTACCCGGACTGAAACTGTTGAAGGAAATTTTGTCTGAGCACCGCTGTGGGTACGTTTCATCACAACGAGTAATTCAAGTTCAGCTGCTCTTTGGGGCAGAGTGGATTCAATCAAGGTAATCGAGTTCCAGCTACCAGATAGCAGCATGATAAAGGTAAATTCTTCGCCAAACATTGCCAGACGGCTGTCCTCAATATTACAGCCGCATGTATTAACAAGGCGGGTAATGGTATTGACGATACCAGGGCGATCTGCACCGAGAGCAGTGATCACTAAAAAATGTGGTTTTGATTTTGGCAAAGTGATTTCCTTTATCTATGGTAGATGTCTGCTATACATATCGTTATTAAACATAAAAAATGATCAGGGGAAGGTCAATCGCATTTATGGGAGAAAGGTTACGATTATAATCTCTGTTTAATCGTCTACATTTGGTATTAACAAAATTCATTGAAATCGTATGGTTAAAGAGTTTCCTTCCTTATGACAAGAAAGTACCATGATTTTCTTGTTTGCAGTGTAAGATTTAGTTAAGAGGAAATGGTAATGGAGAGTGGGTACTTCGATTTTACGGGCAGTATGGTTGCAATAATCACACCAATGGATTCAACAGGTCAGGTTGACAAGAGCAGTTTGAAAAAGTTAATTGATTATCATGTCGCCAGTGGTACATCATCAATTGTTTCTGTTGGGACAACCGGAGAGTGTGCCACACTTACTCATGATGAGCATGTAGATGTTGTACTGACAACACTTGAATTAGCTGATGGCCGTATTCCGATTATTGCCGGAACAGGCGCAAATGCTACTACGGAAGCTATTTCTCTGACCCGATGCTTTGAAAATACCGGAGTTGTTGGTTGCCTGTCTGTGACACCTTATTATAATAAGCCATCGCAGGAAGGTTTATATCAGCACTATAAAGCGATATCTGAGAATACCGACTTACCACAAATTCTGTATAATGTGCCATCTCGTACTGGATGTGATTTACTGCCATCGACTGTTGCACGTTTGGCGAAATTGAAAAATATTGTCGCAATTAAGGAAGCAACAGGGAACTTAAGTCGTGTCAGTCAGATCCGTGAATTGGTTAATGATGAAAATTTCATTCTGCTGAGTGGTGATGATGTAAGTTTTCTCGATTTCATGCATCTTGGTGGAAAAGGGGTTATTTCTGTAACAACGAATGTGGCTGCGGCAGAAATGGCACAAATTTGTGAGTTGGCTCGTCGTGGTGAATTTGCGAAAGCGCGTAGCCTGAACAGCCGGTTGATGGAATTGCATCATAAATTATTTGTTGAACCTAGCCCGGCGCCAGCTAAATGGGCCTGTCAGAAACTGGGGTTAATTGCCGATGACACATTGCGTCTGCCAATGGTTTCATTGACGCAAGAAGGGCAAATTTCAGTTGAAAATGCCTTGAAAGTGGCTGAATTACTGTAAAATTTAGGGAATTTTAATGGCAACATTATTGCAAAAATCGAAGGTCATGAAGATTGCTGGCCTGTCATTGGTTGTCTTGCTGGCAGCATGCTCCAGCGATCAGCGCTATAAACGTCAGGTAAGTGGTGATGAGTCTTATCTTGAAACGCCTCCTTTGAAGATATTGAATATTCCCGCTGGGATGAGCTTACCACTACAAAATGGTGAATATGATATTCCGCCAGTGGCTTCAGAAGGGGCAACCGGAAAGGCTCTTGATATACGCCCACCATTGCAGGCATTGGCGTTATTGACAGGATCTCGTGTTGAAAATAGCGCACAAAGCAGTAAGCTGTTGCTTGAAAATACGCCTGAATACAGCAAATTGTGGTCACAAGTGAATGATTTCTTAGCTAAGAAAGGTTATCAGGTCAGTCAACGCAATGATGCCACCAAAACGTTGACAACTGACTGGGTTTTGTGGCCACGGTCAGATGAAAATGTGCCTTATAAAGGACGTTACCATATTTCGGTTGCTCAGCAGGGTTATCAAATAGCCTTGACTGTTTCAAATGCAGGTCTGGAACATGGCGATAAGGTTGTCAGCAATCCACTGGAAATCCAGCATTACAATACATTGATGCTTAATGAATTGGCCAGAGGTTTGAGTGAACAGCAAGAACTGTTGGCTCAGAACGGTACTCAGGATACGGGTGCTTTGGCGGTACAGAGCGGTAGCGATAACACAGGGTTGCCACAAATTATTGTCCGTGCATCATACAATACAGTCTGGAACAGGCTGCCATATACATTGGAAAGCATCGGCATGCAAGTTACCGATCGTACCCGTTCGACTGGCTTAATAGCGGTAACTTATAAAGAGCTATCTTCTTCAGGCTGGAAAGCATTAGGTGTTGAGGCACCGACTATCAGTGAAGGAAACTACAAGTTACAGGTAGGTGATCTGGATAACCGAAGCAGTTTGCAATTTATTAACGAAAAAGGTAAGCCGCTGACTCAATCCGAAAATGATCAAATGGTCGCAGTGCTGCAAGCAGCATTTAGCAAGACCACAAACAAATAACATATAAAGGGGCTTAAGCCCCTTTATATATTTGAGTGAAATGTTTTAGGTTAGATGTTTTGTTTAATTTTCCGTTTAAAAAAGATGTCGCATCTCTGGAGTGTAATATGCAGAAAAAAGCTGAGTTGTATCGTGGAAAGGCAAAAACAGTGTACGCTACTGATAATCCTGATCTGCTTGTGCTGGAATTCCGTAATGATACATCAGCATTGGATGGTGAACGCATTGAACAGTTTGATCGTAAAGGAATGGTGAATAATAAGTTCAACTATTTCATTATGCGTAAATTGGAAGAAGCAGGTATTCCGACCCAGATGGAACAGTTGCTATCAGAGAATGAATCTCTGGTTAAAAAACTGAATATGGTGCCTGTTGAATGTGTTATTCGTAATCGTGCGGCGGGTTCACTTGTGAAACGTCTTGGTGTGGAAGAGGGAATGGTTCTGAATCCACCTTTGTTTGACTTGTTCCTGAAAGATGATGCCAGACATGATCCGATGGTTAATGAATCGTATTGCGAAACATTCGGCTGGGTCAGCAAGGAACATTTAGCTGAGATGAAGCGTCTGAGTTACAAAGCCAATGAAGTTTTAAGTCAGTTATTTGATGATGCCGGCTTAATTTTGGTGGACTTTAAGCTGGAATTTGGTCTGTTCAAAGGGAAAATCGTATTGGGTGATGAGTTTTCACCAGATGGTAGCCGTTTATGGGATAAACAAACGATGGATAAAATGGATAAAGATCGTTTCCGCCAAAGTCTTGGTGGCTTAGTTGAAGCGTATGAAGAGGTAGCTCACCGTATTGGCGTTCTTTTAGATTGATTACGCAAACGATTACTTAAATGGATGTAGCCATTCGGCAATATCTGTATCCAATAAATTTCAGGTTGCAGCTTTGTTAGCTGCAACCTGAAAAATGAAATGCATGAAAGCAATTACGTATTAGTTGCCACGGGTTACAGCAGATATTTTGTTTTTTGCTGCCAGCCGTTTTGCTGCATACAAAATCTGTAAATTTGATTTCTGGAGCGTTCGTTGACATCAATGATATAACTTTCAGTCATAGGAACACTTTGTTCATAAGAACAATCTTTACCACAGTAATTTTTGACTGTTCTAAGGTGAGAAGTTTGAGCCACTTCGTTTTTCACTGGAAATCGTTGTAGAGCACTTGTATTGCACTCTGCATTTGCTTCGTGAAAAGGTGTGGGATTACTCCTTGCGGGTATCCATTGAGTGGTACAACCAGTTAATAGCACACTTATAGTGATTAAAAGCGCTGATTTTTTCATATTTCCTGTACGAACGCATCCTGTTTGCGAGGTATTCCCCACAATCTTTCCGCATTCACCTTAATAAAAGCATTAATATCTATCATAGAGATAACTTGAAAGATTCAGGGTATATTAGCAACTATTTTATTATGAAAATATAGTTATTCGTTGGTATATTTCCACCGAACATCAATAGGTTTACTGACATGCCAGGTAATTAAGCTATTATTCTGCTCTGCGTCAGATAATATATTGATTACTGTCAGAAGCATTATCTTCTATTTTGATAGAAAACAGGGAATTTATGAGTCAGATTGATCCCACTTTACTTATCTTATTAGTACTGGCTGGGCTTGGCATTATTAGCCACAACATGACAGTAATACTGGCCATGTTGTTTTTGCTGGTCCTCCGCCTTACCCCATTGAATCAATTTTTCCCTTGGGTTGAAAAGTATGGTTTAACACTGGGTATTTTGATTCTCACAGTAGGAGTCATGGCTCCTGTCGCCAGTGGAAAAATTTCTGCGCAAGAAATCTTCAGTTCATTCCTGAACTGGAAATCGTTGCTCGCTATTGCCGTCGGTGTTTTTGTGTCGTGGCTAGGTAGTCGGGGCGTATCCCTGATGTCAAATCAACCTTCTACAGTCGCGGGATTATTGGTCGGTACGGTGTTAGGTGTAGCATTGTTTAAAGGGGTTCCGGTCGGCCCATTGATTGCGGCAGGCATATTGTCCATTGTGATTGGCAAGTCATGACAGAACTGGATTTGAAATGGATAGCGTTGCAGGAACAAATGCAACGACAAGGACAACGCCGTTTGCTGGTATTAAGCGGTGAGAGTCAGTGGAGTGAACAGATCGTCACTTATTTGAAAGGGGTGTTTCAGGGGGATTGGATCACAATTACTTCCAACGCTCATGATGTTGTTGAATCCAAAAATGTTGTTGAACCCACAAAATCGGCTGGTTTACTGGGAAGAGAATTTTTACACGGGGTTTTTGATGCAACCCGTGGCTTTAATGCTGAAGCGTTAGCAATACTGGCGGGTACGCTGAAAGCAGGCAGCTGGCTGGTGATGCGCGTTCCTGTCTGGAAACAATGGGCTAATTTGCCAGATGAAGATAGTTCTCGCTGGAATGAGTCTGTTGGTGTGATCCCCACACCGCGCTTTATTCAGCATATTCAATGGCAACTCCTTACTTCTCCTGATTGTTTATTATGGCGGCAGGAAGCGTCTTTTCAGCCGGAGTTATTGCCTCAAACTCAGTTGTGGAGCATGCCGGATGGGAACCCAACAAGCAGTCAGAAGTTGATCCTTGAACAGTTGTTACAAGTTTCACAAGGTGTTTGGGTGATCACTGCACCGCGTGGGCGAGGAAAGTCTGCGCTTGCCGGAATGTTGGTGCGCCAGTGGCGAGGAAAATGTTGGTTATGCGCACCAGCAAAAGTGACAACAGAAGTTATTCGTTATTATTCCGGGGGGGTTGATCATTCTGATCCTGACGAACAGGGAGCACTATTCTGGTCGGTCGATAATTTACTGAAATTTCTTCGACTGAAACAGATCACAGACAATAATAGTGCAGAACAGAAGGTAGCGGCAGACTGGCTTTTGATTGATGAGGCCGCTGCAATTCCGATTCCACAGTTAGCGGAACTTATTCGACATTTTCCACGTGTGCTGCTAACCACAACTGTACAGGGTTATGAAGGAACCGGACGAGGATTTTTATTGAAATTCTGTTCTGCTTTACCCGATTGTCATATCAGAGAGCTGAAAACACCCATGCGCTGGGCCGAAAATGATCCATTAGAAACATGGCTGGATAGCGCATTGTTATTTGATAACGGTATTGATGATAGTCGATTGTTTTGTCAACAACCGTTTCATTTTGATATTGAAAAAAATTTATCCTTCAATTCCATTGAACAAGCCACGTGGTTACAACAACCCTGGTTATTGCGACAGTTCTATGGGTTATTAACAAGTGCCCATTATCGAACTTCTCCTCTTGATTTGCGTCGTTTGCTGGATGGCAGTGGAATGACATTTCTGGCGGCTATGTCTTCTTGTGTTGTGCATGATAACCCACAGCTGATTGGTGCACTGTGGATAGTGAATGAAGGCGGGTTGTCACCGGCACTGGCGCATGAAATATGGGCTGGCCGTCGTCGCCCAAGGGGGAATCTGGTGGCTCAATCGCTGGCAGCGCACAGTGGTTTTTCTCAGGCTGCCATAATGCGATCACAAAGAGTCAGTCGTATTGCGGTGCAAGCACAATATCGTCGCCTTGGTATCGCGCAGTGTTTAATTACTCAGCAATGTCAGGCAGCACGTGAGCAAAATCTGGATTTCCTGTCGGTCAGTTTTGGTTACACTGCTGAACTTTGGGCACTTTGGCAAAAATGCGGTTTTCGATTAGTGCGGATGGGAACGCATCTTGAAGCGAGCAGTGGTTGCTATACCGCGATGGCTATTTTGCCGTTGAGTGAACAAGGGATATGGCTTGCTCAGTCTGCACAGCAACAATTATCCCGTGATGTGAAGTGGCTGGAGTCATTGATTGGGTTTGTTTTACCTATTGCTCATCAAGATGATAGCCAGCTTGATGAGAATGACTGGCAAGAGCTGGCTGGTTTTGCATTTGCACATCGTCCTTTATCCGCTTCTTATTTTGCATTGCAACGCTTATTGTTAGCGAATGATCTGGCTCTGCCTGCATTGAGAAAACATCTCCAACAGGAGATGGAAATTGAGCAATGTGTGCGTGATTTGTCTCTGAATGGACGTAATGCGTTGTTAAAACGCTGGCGAGAAGAGACAGCAAGTGCATTGGCAAGTATTGATGAAATACTTGCCAGGCAATGGAAAGATCGGGCTATTTCTTGTGATCCGTTTTCTTGCCACCTGCCTGAGGCCAGTCGTCCTCATCGTCCCATGCAGCATTAAGATCCCGGTGAGGAGGGAGTTCAGGTTTGTTATCCAAAAAACGTTTTGTATTGATCCGGCTCAGTTCTTTTATTGCATTGATAATAATGCCTGCAAGTAACAACAGAACTACCCACCAATAATCCATTAGCCAGTGCATAACAGGCTCCTCTAACATTGTGATTGACCTTAAACCTCTTCTGTTGTTTTGATGTATTTTTCAAAAACACAGGAGAGGTTCGTAGTCAACCAATTAATGCCAGCAATGTCACGATCTTGCCAGGCATCTAATAAAATTTGTTCATTGAATAAGCATTCGGCTGCGTGAGATAGCGGCCAGTAACTAATATGCCAGGGTTCATAAGCTACACCTCGCACCGTGGCGTGGGTAAAGGGCCGATAGAAATCGTAACGGGACATGTTTTCTGTTAACCAATCTGATAGTGATTCAAAGTAACCACCTTCTTCATATTCCCATGGTTCCAATAATAACTGTTTGCCTTGTGGCAGCAGAAAAGGATCATAAATATCCAGCTCAGTTCCCCAATGATGGCGGCTGGCCCCCGGTAAGGCAGACCAACGGAGAATGGCTTCACAAATTTCTCCTTCGGCCATTTGAGTAATATCAAGAAGCTGGCTGTTGACATCTGATACTGGTCGTTGACCACGAAATTTTTCATTCCAGATAGTTTGTTGGCGTGTGAAATCACGAAAAGAGCTGGCGGGCTGTAACTTAAAGCCTGCATTGGCAGCGTCTCGTTGCATGGCAAGGAATGCTTTGGTGGCGTCAAATTGTAAACGATGATTACCAGATAGTGTCACCAAATGACCTGTCGATACACCAGTCAGCATTTCAGGGGTCATCATTTGATTAATTGCTCCATGATACGTTGATAGATCAGGCTTAACTCCTGTAAATCAGACACGCTGACACATTCATTTGTTTTGTGAATAGTTGCATTAATAGGCCCCAATTCCACGACCTGCCCGCCCATTTTGGCAATAAAGCGCCCATCAGATGTGCCGCCGCTTGTCGATAATTCTGGCTGATATCCACGATAATGTTTGATGGCTTCAACTGTAGCATCAACAAGCTCCCCTTTACAGGTCAGGAAAGGCTGACCGGATAACCACCATTCAATTTCATGCTTCAACTTATGTTTTTTCAGCATATCTTCCACCTGCTGGCGGACCCCGGTGTCTGTCAGTTCGGTACTGAAACGGAAATTAAACTGAACCTGCAATTTACCCGGTATGACATTATTGCTTCCCGTACCTGCCAGAATATTCACGATTTGCATACTGGTGGCAGGGAAGAATTCATTACCGTCGTCCCATTTAGTATTAACTAACTCCTGTAGGAAGGGGAGTGAGTGGTGAATAGGATTATCAGCGAATTGAGGATATGCAACATGCCCTTGAACACCGTGAATGGTTACATTGGCGGTCAGGGAGCCACGGCGTCCATTTTTGATAGTATCACCGAGACGTTTCTGGCTGGAAGGCTCGCCCACCAGGCAATAATCCAATCGTTCATGGCGTGACATTAATGTTTCAACGACTTTGACAGTGCCATTTACTGCATTAGCTTCTTCATCTGAAGTGATCAAAAAAGCAAGGCGGCCCTGATGATTAGGGTTATCAGCAACAAAGCGTTCTGCTGCAACTATCATCGCAGCCAGGGAGCCTTTCATATCTGCTGCACCACGACCATACAACATACCGTCACGGATAATTGGCTCGAATGGTGGGTTTTGCCATTCTGAGGTATCACCAGCAGGGACAACATCAGTATGCCCAGCGAGAGCAAAGGTTACCCCTGTTCCACGATAGGCCCAGAAATTCAGAGTATCACCGAACGGCATCCTTTCTATTGTAAAACCCGCATTTTGCAGACGCTGGATCAGAAGTTCCTGGCAGCCCTGATCATCGGGGCTGACGGAAGGTCGCTTAATTAATTCCTGAGTCAGTTCAATCACTGGACAAGTCATCAGTAAGCCCTTATTTAGCCGTAAGAGAACAGTCATGAGAAAAAAACTGTTGGTATTGTTCAGCTTTGAAACCCAGTAAGTAGTTTTCTGTTGCTGATGCTATTGCTTCCGATGCTGATGGTTTTGAGGTGACTGGCTTTGAAACCAGGGGTTTTGAAACTAATAGTGGGCGTTTAATGATAGCGGGTTGTTCCAGCATCAGTGCCTTAGCTGCTTCGGCATTGTTGATAGTGGATTTCTGCTCATCAGTCAATTTGCGCCAGGTTGTGCCACGGGTATTCAGTAAAGCTTCCCAACCTGCTTGTTCAATGAATATTTGCAGTAGTTCAGGGGATAAGCCATCAACACGGTAGTCATGAAATTGATATGGGATCTCTTGATCTTCTAACCAACGACGTGCTTTCTTCACAGTATCGCAATTTTTGATACCGTACAGAGTGAATGTTTTTTGAGGAGTGGTATCTGACATTATGAGATCCTTAGTCTTGTTTACACATCCGGCGTATACCTGTCATCTTCCAGGTTGCCGCTTTGCTGGCCGCATCTTGAAGTCCATTGGGTATAATGCGGGAAATTTGTCATTTTATCCAGATAACACGAACCTTTCATATACTCTGGCTGAACTGAACTCTGTATTTTACCTGATTGTCTGTCAAATAATGTTCTGACTGCTTATACTTATTCAACAATATATGGTAATTTGATACGATAATTTGAGAACCATTAGGCATAATTTACATATATATATTTCATGAATAAATTAATTCCAAAATATTAGTTTCAAATAAATACAATAATTGCATTTATTATAATGTAATTAACTATGAATTAAATTGAATTAATTATAATTAACTTTTATCTGGTTTAATTCACAATTTCCCTGATTTTTATCAACAGGGAAATTGTGTCTCTCTATTATAGAGATTGACTGTCAAGTGCTATATTAAATCTGCTTTTCTATGTTTCAGATAGATGATGGTAGCTTCGAGACGGGAGCGGGATTTAAGTTTTTTCAATAAGTTACGGGTATGAACTTTCACAGTTTCTTCTGAGATAAAAAGAAAATCAGCAATTTCTTTATTTGTCATTCCTTCTGAGATTTCTTTTAAAACGTCTAATTCACGTTTAGTTAATTTTGATAAAGGATCAACATAAAGATGACGAGTAGATAAATATTGATGAACTTTTTCACTGTATACTGCTTGCCCATTTACAGCTTTTTTTATGTTAACCAGCAGAGGGGTTAGTTCAATATCTTTTAATAAATAACCATTCGCACCTGCATCAATAGCATCATAAACATCGCTTCGGTTAGCTGAATCAGAAAGTACCAGAACGTAGGAATCAAGCCCTTTGCGGCGGAGTGACCTAATCGTATCAATCCCGGAAAAGCCGTTGATTTCCAAACCCATTAAAATAATATCTGGTTTTATTTGGCAAGCGATATTAATGGCATCTTCGCCGTTATCTGTCTCAGCAGTCACAATGAGTTCGCGCTCTGATTCAATCAACCCTTTTAAACCGTGACGAATGATAGGATGATTATCAACTATCATGACTGTATGATTATGCATGTTCCTTCTCCCATAATAGAAATGCAGATCTTATGTTTTGATAAAACATAAAAAAACAGAATTCTGCTTTATGTTAAATAGCTGTGTGATTTTTATGGAGTATATTGAATCATCTATAATAGAGATCCTGAAAATATATCCTGATATAAAAAAAGAAATATCGCAAACAGGTTTATCCATTTAGGTGAAATAAAATTCACAGGCATAAGAAAATGAGTTTCCCTAATTGCTAATAATTTTCTAAATCAAATGACTGCGATTATTTTATAGATTAAGTTTTGTTTTTGTAAACTCATTTTAAGTTGTTTCTTAGATATCTCTCTTATTAATTTAGTGAGTTATTAATGAATGGAAAATGGGAATACCTCTATATGAGTATAATTAAGGCATTTCTATATATTATTGGCTAATATGAAACCATTAGTAGATCATTTTATGATCATTTATTTCAGTGGCTATTAACAAAAATATTGTTAGTATCATGATATAACCTTCCTTAACTATTATACTGAGCAGATTTTTACTTAGACATGACTCACAAAGGATCAGACGATGGACGAAAAATTAAAACAAAGTGCCCTTGATTTTCATGAATTCCCGCAACCGGGGAAAATCACTGTTACTCCGACTAAGCCGCTGACTACACAGCGTGATTTAGCCTTAGCATATTCGCCAGGTGTCGCAGCTCCTTGTCTTGAAATAGCAGAAAATCCATTGGCGGCTTATAAATATACTGCACGTGGCAATCTGGTGGCTGTTATTTCCAATGGCAGTGCCGTATTGGGGCTGGGCAATATCGGGGCATTGGCGGGTAAACCTGTCATGGAAGGGAAGGGGGTGCTATTCAAAAAATTCTCTGGCATTGATGTTTTTGACATTGAAATTGATGAGTCCAATCCTGATAAATTAATCGATATCATTGCGGCGTTGGAGCCGACTTTTGGTGGTATCAACCTTGAAGACATCAAAGCGCCAGAATGTTTCTACATTGAACAGAAACTTCGTGAGCGGATGAAAATTCCTGTATTCCATGATGATCAGCATGGTACGGCAATTATTTGTACTGCGGCAGTACTTAACGGGTTGCGTGTTGTTAATAAAGACATCAGTAAAGTACGTATGGTGGTGTCTGGTGCGGGTGCGGCATCCATTGCCTGTATGAACCTGCTGGTGGCTTTGGGTTTAAAACGTGAAAATATTGTTGTTTGTGACTCAAAAGGTGTTATCTATCGTGGTCGCGAAGAAAACATGGAAAAAACCAAAGCGGATTATGCTATTGAAGATAACGGTAGCCGGACACTCGCTGATGTAATTCCCGATGCTGATATTTTCCTCGGATGTTCCGGGCCGGGCGTTCTGACACCAGAGATGGTCAAAATCATGGCGGAAAATCCACTCATTATGGCTTTGGCAAATCCGGAACCTGAGATCTTGCCACCACTGGCAAAAGCTGTGCGTCCTGACGCAATTATTTGCACCGGCCGTTCTGATTATCCTAATCAGGTTAACAATGTGCTCTGCTTCCCATTTATCTTCCGTGGCGCACTGGATGTTGGTGCAACAACCATTAATGAAGAGATGAAACTGGCCTGTGTACATGCAATTGCAGATTTGGCACTGGCTGAACAAAGTCAGGAAGTTGCTTCTGCATATGGTGATCAGGATCTGTTCTTTGGCCCTGAATACATCATACCGAAGCCATTTGATCCACGACTGATTGTAAAAATTGCGCCTGCTGTAGCGAAAGCGGCGATGGATTCCGGTGTTGCAACTCGTCCTATTACTGATTTTGGCGCTTATATTGAAAAACTGAGTGAGTTTGTCTACAAAACCAACTTATTTATGAAGCCGATTTTCGTTCAGGCGAAAAAAGAGAAAAAACGCATTGTATTGGCGGAAGGGGAAGATATTCGGGTGCTGCATGCAACTCAGGAACTCGTATCTCTCGGATTGGCATTCCCTATTCTGATTGGTCGCCCAAGTGTTATTGAGATGCGTATCAAAAAGCAAGGACTTCATATTGAAGCCGGTAAAGATTTTGAAGTAGTCAACAACGAAAATGACCCGCGCTTCAAAGAATACTGGCAGGAATATTACCAACTGATGAAACGCCGTGGTGTTTCTCAGGAACAGGCTCGCCGCGCTGTTATTGGTAATCCGACATTGATCGGAGCCATCATGGTACATCGTGGTGAAGCGGATGGTCTGATTTGTGGTACGGTTGGCAGTTATGGTGAACACTACCAAGTTATAAAAGATGTCCTTGGTTTCCGTCAGGGGGCGTGCACAGCCGGTGCAATGAATGCTTTATTGTTGCCAATGGGTAATACCTTTATTGCTGACACTTATGTCAATGAAGATCCGACACCAGAGGAATTGGCTGAAATCACGCTGATGGCGGCTGAAACTGTACGTCGCTTCGGTATTGAACCAAAGGTTGCTTTATTATCGCGTTCAAGTTTTGGTTCTTCTGATTGTGCTTCTGCACAAAAAATGCGTAAGACGCTGGAACTGGTACAGCAAATGGCTCCGTCACTGGAAATTGACGGTGAAATGCATGGTGATGCAGCCCTGGTAGAAAGTATTCGTCGTGACATCATGCCGGACAGCCCATTAAAAGGTTCTGCTAACCTGTTGATTATGCCGAATATGGAAGCTGCGCGTATTAGTTATAACCTATTACGTGTTACCGGTTCGGATGGTGTAACTGTTGGCCCGGTACTGATGGGGGTCTCAAAGCCAGTACATGTACTGACGCCGATCGCTTCTGTCCGTCGCATTGTTAATATGGTGGCATTGGCTGCGGTTGAAGCACAAACTGATCCTCTATAACTCATTCGTATTAAAATCCTGGTTTAAGACAGGGATGAATAAGTAAGTAACTCTGCCGGGCCTTTGTCTGGCAGGGGATTTTATTTGTAAATAATTCTCATTATCTATAGTATGCAGAGAAATTTTTAATGTGATAATGAACATCAATGAAAACATCTATCTGTATAAAAACAATTTTTTTGGTATGTGCTTTCCTGTTTGGTGGTTGTGCAACATCACTGACTACCCCTCAAAATAACTCTCAAGAAGTAAAGCAATCTCTTCCCAGTGAGTTAACACAATCAGGTGTTTTGCTTGATATGAACACCGGCAAATCTATCACTTCTGATGAATTGCTCGAACAATTGGCAACCTATCCCAGAATCATTGTGGGTGAAAAACACGATAATCCTTATCACCATCAAATCGAGTTATGGCTGGTTCAACAACTTGAGCAAAAACGCCCTCATGGCTCTGTATTACTGGAAATGATTAACCCAGACCAGCAAGAGAAAGTGAACAAAGTTAAAAGCTGGTTGCAGGGAAATCCAATAGTCAGAGATGAGCGCATTAAAAATCTGTTAGCGTGGCAGCAAGGCTGGCCTTGGGAGTTATATGGAAAACTGGTTATGGCGCTGATGAAAGCACCTTATCCATTGTTAGCAGCAAACTTGGATCGTAGTGAAATTGATCAGGCATACAAAAATTACAGAGCTGGAGACAGAACTTCACTAGTCTCTGATGATGTCAAAAAACGTATCGACGAAACTATCAAAAATTCCCATGGTGGAAATATAGATGAACTTCATCTCTCTGCCATGAGCAGAATTCAGCAATTACGTGATCAGCGAATGGCAGAACAATTGATTAAAGCACCATCACCAGTACTGTTATTTGCGGGAGGGTATCACGCCGTAAAAGTGATGGGAGTACCTCAGCATGTGAAAAAAATAGCACCCAATGAACGGGTTGCTGTACTTGTCATCGCTGAACAAGGGGTTTCTTTGAACAACGAATATGCTGATTTTGTCTGGTTTACCCCTAAAGTGGCCAGTAATATAACTAATTAGTTGTATCTATCACAAGGATGTGGTGATCTTAATAAATAAAAATAGTTTTCATTTATATATTCAATTGATTATCATTCACTAAATTTATCTTTGACATAATGCGCTATAAAAAATGTTGACGTATACAACGTACCAAACCGCTCACGTTGGTCACGTGACAAAATCCTTTCTCGCTGCTATCACACTTCATGTCTTATTGGTCGGATGGTTGATTTATAAACCGGAGGATCTTGATCTTGAGGCGTTTTTGCCTCCACCTGCGGTTATGATGGAAGTATCGCTACAGACAGAAGCAATACATAAGGTTGAAAAACAGCCGATTGGGATTGAACAATTATTATCTGTTGCCAGTCATCAGCAGGAAAGCAAGGTTGATGAAATCAATATGCCCAAATTGGCGGTGAATGAAGAAGCACAGATTTTAGTTTATAAGCCAAAGAAAAAACAAAAAGAGCAGGATGCACCTAAAAAAGCCCAACCTGTTAAGCGAGTGAAGGCAAAAGAGCAGGAAAGTGAAAAGTCCCAGAGTAGTTCAGCGCCGACAACCAGTAGCGCCACAGCGGATAATGTTACTTCCCGGACAGCCGCCTCTTATGAAAGTAACTCGGATGCGGTTGCTGATGCAAAAGCAGTCTGGCAGGCTGAGGTTAGTGGTCATTTAAACCGTTATAAAAGATATCCGGCGGATGCCCAGAGAAGAAAACGGACAGGGCGTCCAATGGTGAAATTCACAGTTAATCAATTTGGCGCAGTGATTGACAGTGAATTAGCAAGACGCTCCGGGACGTATTCACTTGACAGAGAAGCAAGGCTTGTATTGGAAAGAGCACAGCCTTTACCAGCTCCACCTGATGTCATTTTAACCAATGGCAGTGTTACAGTTGAACTGCCAATTGATTTCACTTTATCCCAATAACAATAAAAAATAGGACGAATGGCATGTCACAGTATAAAACGGTGTTTTCACCAAAAACCCAAAAAGCCGTGCTAACAAAAAGGATCGTGCTTAGTTTTTTGTTGGGAGGAAGTTTGTTGAGTAATAGTGTTACGACCATCGCAATGGAGGAAAACATGGTGCCGCCTATGGCCAAAAAACAGCCACATGAAATGACCATTCATGGTGATACCCGTATTGATCATTATTACTGGTTACGTGACGACAATCGTCAGGATAAAGAAGTCATTGATTATTTGACGGCTGAAAACAAGTATACCGCGGAGGCGCTGAAATCTGGCCAAGAATTGCGGGAAACACTGTATAACGAAATGACTGGCAGAATGAGTAAAGAAGACCAGTCAGTTCCTTATACTTATAATGGTTATATTTATCGTACCGTTTATCAGACAGGAAAAGATTTTCCAATCTATCAGCGTAAGCCAGCTGATAATGCAACTGACTGGCAGGTAATGGTTGATGGTAACGAACGGGCAAAAGGTCATAAGTTTTATCAAATCGGTGGATTTGTGGTTACCCGTGACAATAAGCGTATCGCCGTAGCAGAAGATACTCAAGGTCGTCGTAACTACCAAATTTCTTTCAAAAATTTTGCTGATAATGAATGGCAGAATAATGTCATAGAAAATACTTCAGGCAATATCTTGTGGGCTAATGATGGTAATACTTTGTTTTATGTACGCAGAGATCCACAAACTCTGCTGCCTTACCAGCTATTCCGCCATCAATATGGTACAGATACGAAGCAGGATAAAAAAATCTATCAGGAAGATGATGATCGCTTCTATCTATCAATTTCGAAAAGTACTTCTCTTGATTATATTCTGATTTCGATTACCAGTTACTCAACTTCAGAATATCGACTGATTGATGCTAATAACCCGCAATTAAAACCACAGATTTTCTCTGCTCGTCAGGCTGGACGTGAATATTATATTGATCACTTTCGTGGACAATTTTATATCCGCTCCAACTATGAAAATCCATTGTTTGGCTTATACCGGACGGATGCTCTCGATAAGCCATGGGAAACTGTGATTGCGCCACAGGAAAATACTGATTTAGAAGATTTTGAACTGTTCAACAATTGGTTGGTGGTGCAGGAACGTACGAAAGGATTAGCGGAGATTCGTCAGATTGATTGGAAAACTCAGCGGGAAAAACGGGTTAAGTTTGACGATCCGGCCTATATGGCATCATTAAGTTATAACCCGGAGCCAGATACTGATTTACTGCGTTATAGCTATTCATCTCTGACAACCCCAAGCTCTGTATTCCAATGGAATATGCAAACAGGCGAACGTGAATTGCTGAAGCAGCAAGAAGTTAAAGGGTTCAATAAAGAGAACTATGAAAGCCAGCGTATCTGGATAAAAGCACGGGATGGTGTGGAAGTCCCTGTTTCTCTGGTTTACCGCAAGTCTTTGTTTGAAAAAGGCCAGAACCCAATTCTGATTTATGGCTATGGTGCTTATGGTATCAGCATGGATCCATATTTTAGCTCTCCAATGCTGAGTCTTTTAGATCGTGGTTTTGTTTATGCTTTGGTGCACATACGTGGTGGTGGCGATTTAGGCCGGAACTGGTATCTGCAAGGTAAGCTAGAAAATAAAATGAACAGTTTCCACGATTTTATTGACGCGACTAAAACATTAATTGCTGATGGATATGGTGACAGCCGGCGTGTCTATGCGGAAGGTGGCAGTGCAGGTGGTTTACTGATGGGCACGGTGATTAATCAGGCACCGGAGTTATACCGTGGTGTGATCGCTAAAGTGCCTTTTGTTGATGCTGTGACTACCATGCTTGATCCATCTATTCCTTTAACAACAGGTGAATATGACGAGTGGGGTAATCCAAATAATAAGGAAGTTTATTTCCGTATTAAATCTTATAGCCCTTACGATAATATTAAACACCAGCGTTACCCTCATTTATTAGTGACAACGGGTTTACATGACTCTCAGGTACAATATTGGGAGCCTGCAAAGTGGGTGGCTAAATTAAGGGAAATGAAAAAAGGGAATAGCCTGTTATTATTGGAAACCAACATGGATACCGGGCATGGTGGAAAGCCGGGGCGTTTTAACCGATTGAATGATATCGCTTTTGATTATAGTTTTCTGCTTATGTTAGATGATGCTAAAACATATTTTCCAACCTTAAAAGATTAATAAAAATATATTAATAAATATGGATGCTGATAATTCGTTATTAGTGTCCGGATTTTTTATCGCCAAATTTTCGAAGCAATGTGAGTCTTAATAAATATTTTTTGATTTAGGATGATGTTAATGAAAATCATGGCAAAAATAGCTGGAGCCAGCGCAGTATTTATTGGGCTTCAGGGACTGGCTTATGCTGAAAATATAAATGACAATAAAAATCAAAAAGTCATGCGATTTAGCACACTGAAAATTTCAGGTTCTCAGGATAATAAGAACTCGCCGCAAATTGATGCAATGGAAAAACCCGGTGCTTATAGTTCTGTGGGTGAAGATAATAAACTTGGATCTATGGACAGCGTATTACGTGCTTTGCCGGGGACTTACACTCAGATGGATGTAAGTCAGGGAACAGTAGCCGTTAATATCCGTGGACTAAGTGGTTTTGGCCGTGTCAATATGATGGTAGACGGTGTTAGTCAGAGTTTTTATGGTATAGCGCCGAATTCATTTGGACACGGGGGAATGCCTTATAATCAGTTTGGTGTTTTGATTGACCCTAATTTTATTATCCGGACAGATATTGATCGTGGGCAGACTAACGATGGGGATTCAATCAATGCATTGGTGGGAAGTGCTAACTTCCATACCATTGGGATTGAAGATATTGTTTTCGAAGGTGATAAACTGGGTATACGAACTAAATCAACCTATGGCACTAACGGCATAGGCAAAAATGGCATGATTGCCATTGCGGGAAAAACGCAGGCATTCAGCCCGGAAGGTTCCATTGGTGCTATGCTTGCTGTTAGTGGTCACAGTATTGATGCTCACTATAAAAATGGCATGGGGATCAGCAGCGAAGAATTTGGTACGGATAAGACATTTAAGCAGAAACCAAATTCACAATTGATGAAAATAAATATTAAGCCAAATGATTTTCATGATTTGGAGTTGTCTGGACGTTTTTATCATAATAAGTTTACTAAACGTCATATCGATAGCTATGATTATCATTTGAAATATCATTACACACCATTTAGTGAATTAATTGATACTAAAATTTTACTGAGTTCAGGAAAGGGTGAACAGTCCTTTGTTTATCCTATGAGTGGATTAGGTAAAGGCGAATCACATAATAAATCTAATGCTATCGATGTTAAAAATACTAGCCGATTTAATTATGGTGACACTGATTTCGCATTTACTCTTGGTAGTAAATTGATGCGCACTGAATACAGGAAAAAAACAGGTATCGGCCTTAGTGAAAAATATACATCCTCAGAGGAACACAATCCATTTTCACCAGGCGGGAAACAAGATATCAGAAGTATTTATAGTCAGTTAAAAGTTGAACATGGTATTTATACCGCTAATTTGGGATTAAACTATTTAGACTCCAGCATAAAGGGAAGAAAACCGGCTTGTGATAAGAGAGTAAACTGTTTCCCTCAAGGAGAAGTACAATTAGATATTAAATCACGTGGATTTAATCCAAGTATTTTATTATCAGCAGAAATTACACCTGCATTCCAGCCATTCATAAGTTATACCCATGCAATGCGGGCACCAAATGCACAGGAAGTTTTCTATTCCAATGAAGGAGGAATTTCAATGAATCCATTCCTGAAAGGAGAAAGAGCAGATACTTATCAGATTGGGTTTAATAGTTATCGTCCGAACTTATTTATAGAAGGAGATTCATTTCGTCTGAAAGCAACGATGTTTCATACCAAAATCAAAAACTATATCTTCAGTGAATCTTATCTGGTTTGTGCAGAAGGTAGAATTTGTAAAAATGATGGGACATTGACAGATGAAGAGTGGGGAGAAGTTGATCCTAACTTTAATATATATATTTATGGTAATAGTCTGGCACCGGTAACTATGCGTGGCTATGAGCTTTCGGCGAATTATGATGCTGGCATATTCTACAGCTTATTAGCATATAGCCAGCAAAAAACACAACAACCAACCTCACTTTCGGCAAGTATTATGGGAACAAATCTAGCATCTCAGTTACCGGAGCGATATATGACATTAGATACTGGCGTTCGTTTACTGGAAGAAAAAATTCGTGTTGGTGCGATAGTGAAATATACAGATCAGTCTTATCACCAAAATCCTGATGTAGATGGAAATGCGGAAATCAGTGATAAGATGATAAAAGATAATAAGATACCGACCATTATTGATTTATATGCGGATTACCAAATCAATGAGAATATTTCTGTTAAATTTTCTGTACAGAACGTGGCCAACAAAAATTATGCTGATGCCCTGAATCGCATGAATTCTTCACCAAATATAGCGGAAGGGGAAGCTGTAGCTCAAACAGCCCGTGGCAGAACTTACGTGATAGGGGCTGAGGTTCGCTTCTGATAATGGTTAGTCGATATAATAGTGGTGCATATGCACCACTTTTTTTACATATTTTTGTACCAAATATCTTTCTTTTTCTTATTATTACCACAGATTTTAAAATTGTTTGTTTTTTAGATGATTGCCATACTATATATAGTATGCATTCTTATTTATTAGTATTTTGTATAATGTTTTTATTTAATTCATTGAAATTAATATACAGGGTAAATTTTATTTATAATTAAAATAATATCATAAGGTTTATAATGAATGATTAAAATGGGTATTTGAAACTGAGTGATAGTGGAAGATATTACTCTTTTAACTCTCCGCTTCCTGGTGATGAATTTTTCTCAACTGAACCACAAAAAAATAAAGATAAAATGGCAAATTCATCGCCTATCATTGATGATGAAACAGGCCTTTGCATTGGCTATCTGTATAGCAGAGGTGGAGGATTATATGAAGTTTATGATGTCAATGGAGAATATACCGGTTTACATGAATTACCACTGGAAACACCATTAATAGATCCCTTTTCATCTCTATGTTTTTTTATCATAATATGTTGAGCTTTTTTATACACCACGCCAAATTTATAAAGTTTATTGGAACTTATCACAAAACAGATAAGACACTTTTATACGTTATTTTTTCTCTTGCTAACTTTTTTCACTTTTATTACCTGGCTCTCAACCCAGCCATCCAGCAACCGGGTTTTCAGCGAATCCCCAACTTTGACCTGCTTAACCTGTTTCAACAACTTTCCATCGGGCGTTTCACTGATACTATAACCACGACTCAACGTTGCCAACGGGCTTACGGCTTCCATTCGTGAACAGGAAACCACAAATCTCTCTTTATAACGAGATAATTGCCGTTCAATTGCCTGTTTTAACCGAAAATCATATTGTTGAATATGCTGGCTATAATACCGGATTTCCTGTTCAGGATTATGCTGTAGCAGTCTTTGATTTAATTTTTCATAGGAAATTGAATTTTGTTTCAGGCAGCGTAATAAACCATCGACCAGTTTCTGCCGTAATTCAGATAAACGATTCTGTTGACGAGCCAGTCGCAAATCAGGCCTTTGTTGTTGAAGCCGATGTTGTAATCCATTAAAAATACGCTGCTTTTTGGCAAAAAAGTAATCCATCGCCATTTCGAGACGTTGTTGCAGGGACTGAACTTGCCTCAACAATTCAATTTGATTACGGCTAACCAATTCTGCCGCCGCAGAAGGAGTCGAAGCACGCAAATCAGCCACAAAATCTGCAATTGTGACATCAGTTTCATGCCCAACAGCACTGACGATAGGAATTTGGCTCTGAAATATCGCGCGAGCTACCTGTTCGTCATTGAAACACCACAAATCCTCCAACGAACCACCACCACGCCCGACAATCAAAATATCACACTCTTGTCGGGTATTTGCCAGCTCAATCGCCCGAATAATCTGCAATGGCGCTTCTGCCCCCTGAACCGCAGTCGGATAAATAATAATGGGCAAAGAAGGATCACGACGTTTCAGAATATTCAGAATATCGTGCAATGCTGCACCACTGGTTGAGGTGATCACTCCAAGGCATTTAGCCGGTGAGGGTAGTGGTTTTTTATAGATCTGCTCGAACAACCCTTCTGCGGCGAGTTTCTGTTTCAATACTTCAAATTGCTGTTGCAATAACCCGTCACCGGCAGGCTGGATGCTTTCTACTATCAGCTGATAATCACCACGTGGCTCATACAGGGTGATTTGCGCTCTGACCAATACCTGCTGACCATTTTGTGGCCGGAATGCCGCTCGCAGATTGTAACTACGAAACATAGCTGCCCGGATCTGCGCCCGTTCATCTTTCAGCGTGAAATACCAGTGCCCGGATGAAGGTTGGGAAAAGTTAGAAATTTCAGCACTTAGCCAAATTCTACCCATTTCCAGCTCCAATAGCTGACGAACCGTCTGATTCAGACGACTAACAGAAAAAATTCCAGTGTTGGTTGGCAGTGACATGTGAGCTAGATCAAATTTCAAAACAAAGACTTAATTGACTGATAATAACTACTCATAACCACTAATCAAGAAATTTTTTCAGAAAATGCTGGAGGCAACCAATTACGGCCTGTATAATGCCGCGGCAATATTTTATCCCTTATTGCCACATAGCTTGGTGAGATATTGCCCATGTTACGAATTAGAAAAGAAGCATTAACTTTTGACGACGTTTTGTTAGTTCCTGCCCACTCTACAGTTCTGCCTAATACAGCAGATTTATCCACTCAATTAACATCTACTATTCGCCTGAACGTGCCCATGCTCTCTGCGGCAATGGATACCGTGACGGAATCTGCCTTGGCTATCGCACTGGCACAGGAAGGGGGAATTGGTTTCATTCACAAAAACATGTCTATCGAACGTCAGGCTGAAGAAGTCAGTCGCGTGAAAAAACATGAAAGTGGTGTTGTGACCAATCCTGTCACTGTAACTCCACAAACGACACTGCGTGCAGTCAATGAACTGACTGAACGTAATGGTTTCGCAGGTTACCCGGTAGTGACAGAAGCGAATGAATTGGTGGGTATCATTACTGGTCGTGATGTCCGTTTTGTGACTGACTTGGATCTGCCTGTTACAGCCGTTATGACGCCAAAAGAGCGCCTGGTGACGGTAAAAGAAGGTGAAGCCCGCGAAGTAGTATTGCAGAAAATGCACGAGAAGCGTGTTGAAAAAGCGCTGGTTGTTGATGACAGCTTCCATTTGCTCGGCATGATTACTGTGAAAGATTTCCAGAAAGCAGAACGTAAACCGAATGCCTGTAAAGATGAGCAGGGGCGTCTGCGTGTTGGTGCTGCGGTTGGTGCCGGTGCGGGCAATGAAGAGCGTGTTGATGCACTGGTTGCTGCGGGTGTAGACGTGCTGCTGATTGACTCATCCCATGGTCATTCAGAAGGTGTTTTGCAGCGTATCCGCGAAACTCGTGCCAAGTATCCTAATCTGCAAATCATCGGTGGTAACGTAGCGACTGGTGAAGGTGCTAAAGCGCTGGTGGAAGCCGGTGTGAACGCAGTTAAGGTAGGTATTGGCCCAGGCTCTATCTGTACTACTCGTATCGTTACGGGTGTTGGTGTTCCGCAAATTACTGCAATCGCTGATGCAGTGGAAGCACTGGAAGGAACTGGAATTCCAGTCATTGCTGACGGTGGTATCCGTTTTTCAGGTGACATTGCCAAAGCCATTGCTGCGGGTGCATCTTGTGTGATGGTAGGTTCAATGCTGGCTGGTACAGAAGAATCTCCGGGTGAAATTGAGCTTTACCAGGGCCGTTCATTCAAATCTTATCGTGGAATGGGTTCTTTGGGCGCGATGTCCAAAGGTTCTTCTGATCGTTACTTCCAGACTGATAATGCGGCTGACAAATTGGTGCCAGAAGGTATTGAAGGCCGTGTTGCCTATAAGGGGCTGCTGAAAAATATCGTCCACCAACAAATGGGTGGTTTGCGCTCCTGCATGGGATTGACAGGTTGTGCCACGATTGGCGAACTGAGAACTAAAGCAGAATTCGTTCGCATCAGTGGTGCTGGTATTCAGGAAAGCCACGTCCATGACGTGACTATCATCAAAGAATCGCCAAACTATCGTTTAGGTTTGTAATTTATTTATTAAAGTGGCCCGCAATTGCGGGTCACTGACTTTTATTTTTTTAATTGCCACTTGTTTTGGGAATTCACCTCGAATGACAACTAATATCCATCAACATCGCATTCTGATCCTTGATTTTGGCTCGCAATATACACAGTTAATTGCCCGCCGTATTCGTGAAATTGGTGTTTATTGTGAACTTTGGACATGGAACGTCACTGAAGAACAAATCCGCGCATTTAACCCGAACGGCATTATCCTTTCTGGTGGCCCGGAAAGCACAACTGAAAACGACAGTCCACGTGCACCAGAGTATGTCTTCAACGCAGGCGTGCCAGTATTGGGAGTTTGCTAT
Source organism: Xenorhabdus cabanillasii (assembly GCF_003386665.1). Classification (NCBI taxonomy): domain Bacteria; kingdom Pseudomonadati; phylum Pseudomonadota; class Gammaproteobacteria; order Enterobacterales; family Morganellaceae; genus Xenorhabdus; species Xenorhabdus cabanillasii. The sequence continues at coordinate 2,855,552 of NZ_QTUB01000001.1, forward strand.
GGTATGCAAACCATGTCCATGCAACTGGGTGGAGAAGTTTCTAATTCTAATGAGCGTGAGTTCGGCTATGCTCAGGTTGAGATCAAAGGTGACAGCAAGCTGTTCCGTGGTATTCAGGATACACTAAATGAATCAGGTACGCCGGTACTGGATGTGTGGATGAGCCATGGCGATAAAGTAACAGCTATTCCCGAAGGTTTTACAACCGTGGCCAGCACGGATAGCTGCCCATTTGCTATCATGGCAAATGATGAAAAACGTTTTTATGGTGTGCAATTCCACCCGGAAGTGACTCATACCCATCAAGGCTTGAATATACTGAAACGTTTTGTGCTGAATATTTGCCAATGTGAAGCGCTGTGGACGCCGGCTTCTATTATTGACGATATCGTAGAACGTTTGCGTGCAAAGATTGGCGATGATCACGTTATTCTGGCGCTGTCTGGTGGTGTTGACTCTTCTGTAACTGCACTGCTGTTGAATCGTGCAATTGGTAAGCGTCTGACTTGTGTATTTGTAGACAATGGACTGCTGCGTCTGAATGAAGCAGATCAGGTGATGGAAATGTTTGCGGGTAAATTTGATCTGAACATTGTCCATGTTAAAGCGGAAGATCGCTTCCTTTCTGCGCTGGCAGGAATTGATGATCCTGAAGCTAAACGTAAAACTATTGGTCACGTGTTTATTGATGTATTTGACGAAGAAGCTGCAAAGCAAACTCAGGTCAAGTGGCTGGCACAAGGCACGATTTATCCAGACGTTATTGAATCTGCGGCCTCTGCGACAGGTAATGCACATGTGATCAAATCTCACCATAATGTGGGTGGTTTGCCGGAAGATATGAAACTGGGTCTGGTTGAGCCGCTGAAAGAGCTGTTTAAAGACGAAGTTCGACGCATTGGTCTGGAACTGGGCCTGCCATATGACATGCTGTATCGTCACCCATTCCCAGGGCCGGGTCTTGGTGTTCGTGTACTGGGTGAAGTGAAAAAAGAGTACTGTGACTTGCTGCGCCGTGCTGATGCTATCTTTATTGAAGAACTGCATAAGGCAGATCTGTATAATAAAGTCAGTCAGGCATTCACCGTATTCCTGCCAGTTCGTTCTGTTGGTGTAATGGGAGATGGTCGTAAATATGACTGGGTTGTATCTCTGCGTGCAGTAGAAACCATTGACTTTATGACTGCACATTGGGCACATCTGCCATATGATTTCCTGGGCCGCGTATCAAACCGTATCATTAATGAGGTCAATGGTATATCGCGAGTCGTTTATGATATCAGCGGTAAACCACCAGCAACAATCGAGTGGGAATAAGCTAAAGCTTTCCAAGGCTTCACCAAATTATCATGATTTTCTCATTAAGGCCCTGATTTAAGGGCCTTTTTATCTCTGGATCTCACCAAATCACACTATACCAGCTGTAATATAGCCATATTTAATAACCTACTTTGGAGCTAAGAAATCCCCGAAAAATAGACAGGCATAGCATCATGTGAGCTACTGACTATTCTTCCCCATTCAAGGAATACTGTTATGCCTGCACATATATCTATTTTTTCTATGTGCTTTGTTGGTTGATAGTGACGTATATAGTGATAATAATAATTAAATATTATATTTTACATTGATTATCATCCAATGTAATGTGAATAGAAATCCATCATAAAATGGACTTCATCATATTCACATTAGGCCTTTGATTATGAATAAAAAAATGATGTTAACAGGTATTACTATTGCTTCTGTGTTATTTGGGCAAATAGCTTTGGCAAGCAATAAAATTATTCCTTTTACTGAGAATGATGCGAAGTTCGCGAAATCTTTGGTTGATAATGATGTCAATAAGTTATTTGCTGGCGGTAAGGTATCCGGTAATTATGGATATAAGTACATAACTGCAAGAGACTTATACAAAGAATATTCAGAGAATGAAGTAAGAGCAAACAGAGAGTTAAAATATAAAAAAGTTATTATTTCTGGAAAGATTAAAAGCATAAATAATTATCTTTCTGATGGTAAGTCATTTATTGCATTAAGTGCCGGTAGTTTCTTAGATACCGTACATGCAGCATTAGGTAATAACTTTCAAGATTATGCCCTTGAATTACACAAGGGGCAAAAGATCACCCTGGCATGCGAAGTGGTTGGGACGGTTGTTGGTGAACCTGTTGTAAAGGATTGCATACCAGAAAGCAGTGTGAAAGAGCAAGTAACCCAATCTCTGGTATTGCAAATTAATAAAGCAATTAATGGTGACAGGGATGGATCTAATAGGAAAGGTGTTGCTATAGTGGCATTAACAAAATTAGTTAGTTTATCAACTAACAACTTCTCTATTTGTAAGAAAATTGATCTATCTTGCCTGCAATTAGCAAATAATCCAAAGTGGAAAAAGTTTGCAGCAGAAAACAAAGGGCAAATAGAACAGTATAAAAAAATGCTGGATAATCAGAAATAAAATAACCTAAGATAATTAAAGATCAAAATCATAGGCATGCAATAGATAATAAAGTTGTTAGTGGCGGCCTTTCAAAGGATAAAAGAGGCTAATGGATGGAGCCTGGTCTTCGCATCGCACTTGTATTCCCCCTTAAAATCTTTCCTTACCAGACAGAGATTGTGACTCTTTTCACGCTTTACAGTAGATAAACCTAAAACTAGGAAATATTCCTAGTTCAACTAAGACTATAGCTCAAGCCAACCTTTTATCACTCCTTTACACTATCAGTAATAATAATACCTACGAAAAATTTCGCGTTTCAGCGATCCACCTTTTTGGATTTCCACCTGCATTAAGAAGGTTCTTTTTATCGTGGTTATCTGAGGATTTCACATGCTTAAAATTCTTGAACAAGTCCGCCAACCAACGTTGGATTTACCAATCGAAGTACGCCGCAAAATGTGGTTTAAGCCTTTTATACAGTCGTATTTGGTGGTTTTTATTGGCTATATGGCTATGTATCTGGTGCGAAAGAACTTTAACATTGCCCAGAACGATATGGTTTCCACTTATGGTTTGTCGATGACACAGCTTGGTCTGATAGGGTTGGGTTTTTCTATTACTTATGGTGTTGGTAAAACCTTAGTCGCTTACTATGCTGATGGAAAGAATACCAAGCAATTCTTGCCATTTATGTTGATCTTGTCTGGTCTTGCCATGCTTGGTTTCAGTATGAGTATGGGCAACTCAGGCATCAGTATTTTCCTGATGGTAGCATTCTATGCTTTGAGTGGTTTTTTTCAGAGTATAGGAGGCCCGGCAAGTTATTCCACCATTACCAAATGGACACCCCGTAGTAAGCGGGGAACTTATCTTGGTTTGTGGAATATGTCACATAATGTTGGTGGTGCAGGTGCTGCCGGGGTTGCACTGTTTGGTGCTAACTATTTGTTTGACGGTCATGTGATAGGGATGTTTATTTTCCCTTCTATCATTGCGTTGATCATCGGTTTTATCGGCTTACGTTACGGTAGCGACTCACCGGAAAGTTACGGTTTGGGTAAAGTTGAAGAATTGTTTGGTGAGAAGGTCAGCGAAGAAGATATTGCGGCAGAAGAAAACCAAATGACCAAGCGTGAGATCTTTGTTGAATATGTCCTGAAAAATCAAGTGATTTGGCTTCTCTGCTTTGCCAATATTTTCCTCTATATCGTGCGGATTGGTATTGACCAATGGTCAACAGTATATGCATATCAGGAATTAGGGCACTCAAAAGAGATTGCGATTTCTGGTTTTACCATGTTTGAAGTCGGCGCGTTGGTGGGAACGCTAATGTGGGGTTATTTATCAGATTTGGCAAATGGTCGTCGTGCTCTGGTCGCATGCATCTCATTAGGCTTAATCATTGTTAGTCTTGAATTCTATCAACATGCAACCAGTGAATTTATGTACTTAGGCTCCCTGTTTGTACTCGGATTTTTGGTATTTGGCCCACAGCTGTTGATTGGTGTGGCAGCCGTTGGTTTTGTACCGAAAAAGGCAATCAGTGTTGCAGATGGTGTTAAAGGTACTTTTGCGTATTTAATCGGGGACAGCTTTGCTAAATTGGGCCTGGGGATGATTGCTGATGGTGTGCCTGTTTTTGGTTTAACGGGCTGGAAAGGCACTTTTGCGGCACTTGATGTTTCTGCATTTATTTGTATCGGCTTACTTGTTTTTGTTGCCATTGCTGAAGAGCGGAAAATCCGAAATAGCAGAAAATCACCGTAAATTCTATGAAAAATGTTCTGACGCTATTGTTTCATCCACGGTAGCGTCTTTGGGCGAAACGTATATGTTCACAGTTTATTGCACAGTTATATTAATGAGTGGAATATTACTGTGCTGGCGATTACGTGATAAACCGACTTCAATGGGATTGCCGACTATTGGCCAGTATCGCAATGATTTTTTGGAAAAAAAGCATGAGAACCAGGGGAAAGGGTTAAGTACCAGAGAAATATTGAGGACCTACGTTTTCCGCAATAAATACATTTGGTTACTTTCCTGTAGCTATGTGTTGGTTTACATCGTTCGCACGGTTATCAACGATTGGGGAAATCTTTATCTGACTGAATACCACCATTATGATTTAGTGAGTGCAAATTTTGTCGTGTCACTTTTTGAGGTTGGAGGACTTATGGGTTCATTGGTTGCTGGTTGGGGTTCCGATAAGTTGTTCGGCGGTAATCGTGGTCCTATTAATTTAATATTTTCAATAGGGATTTTTTTATCAGTAGCGGCTTTATGGTTGATGCCGGTGACCGATTTGGTGTTCCAATCGTTGGGTTTTTTTGCCATTGGTTTTTTTGTTTTTGGCCCACAATTATTGATTGGTATGGCTGCAGCAGAGTGCTCGCATAAAGATTCTGCCGGCGCAGCAACAGGATTTGTCGGCCTTTTTGCTTATACTGGTGCAGCACTTGGTGGCTATCCTTTTGCGATTATTTTAGAAAATTACCACTGGACAGGCTTATTTATTACTATTTCTGTTTGTGCTGTCATGATTGGCTTATTATTACTGCCTTTTTTGCAAGCCCAATTTCCTCAGCGATGACACCGACGTCATCCATTTTCATCATTTGATAATTATTGCGCTTTTATCCAGGTGATACCGCTCATATTTCTGCTCTCAATTCCGCTATCCGAAAATGACGAAGATACCAAATGCTCCAAATAGCATACCGTCATATCCAGATAATAAAATAAACCAAAACAACTAGATAACAAACATTATCGTTATAAATTAACTGATTAATTTATAGATGTAACTATTTGCTTAAATGGCAATTGATATTAGTTATCATCATTAATAATAATTATCAATAAGGTTAAATATCTTTAGATATTCTGACTAACGTTCGAGGCGCGAAGAGCTTCACTTAAAAACAGACAAAGGATTACTTCAATGGCTTACATGTCCAATGGCTTCAAAACACTGCTAAATACCCTGATCGATCAACAGATCAAGGCGGCGGGTCATCAGACCGAATGGTTCAACATGAGTCCCGATGAGCGTGACAAGTATATCAATCAGGTTGGCGACCGCCTGCTGGAAATGCAGCAAAGTACCCTGAGTGTGCTGGCAGCCCAGTATTTTCAGGAGACCCCCATCTCGGTGAGAGACCAGTTGCAAATTTTACAGCAACGACGACAGCAGATGAACGCCATACCCGACACCCCGGCGACCACTGCCTACAAGCAGCAACTAGACCGCGACATTCAGTTGTACAGCCGCCAGCAGACGGCCATCACGAGCTATGACAGTGCCTGGAAAAAGGCTCTGGTCAAGCTCAATAACGGCAGCGTCAAGCCCCCGGAGATGGCAGGCCTGATGGCCAATGCGCCGGCCAAACAAGACCAGCTGAATAAGCAGATCAGCCAACTGGAACAACAGTTGGCCATTCAGGTGGCTGAGTCCACATTCACCGCAGAATACGTGAAGTTGTTCTCCAGGCTGCAAGCCTACAAGGAGGTCAAGACCCGCTACGACAAATTTCTCAATGCACCGCCTGAGCAACAGAAAACCACGGCCCTTGACGCTCTCGTCAAGATACCTCAAGCCTCCGATGATCTGCCGGTGAATATTTCACTGCTGATGATGGAGGAGCGCCCTGGCTACATCCGCATGAACGTTGCGTTGGTCAATGCCAGCACTGATGGTCGTTTCAAGGACTTCTTCCTGGAGAACGGCAAGCTGGTCGTACCAACTGACGGGGTACTCAACTTTTCCTTCGGTACTGCGGCCCGTTCCCTGGCCTGGCAGCAACAATACCGGCTAAAGAACGAGCCACCTTCCTTCCGTTCGCCGACCTATGCACCGATTCGCTCAGTGCTGGTCAAAACCGGGTTCGTCGAGCAGTACTTCGCCAACCATCTGGTGTCGGAACACTCCTTGCGAGAAGGCTTCAAGGCGCAGTTGCTCGGTAACGGTCACAAGCTGCTGTTGACCAACGTTGATCGCAAGGTTCCGAACCAGATTGGGATCCAGGTCTCCGGCCAGGCGCCGAATACCACCATCACCCGCGTAGTCCCACTGGCTAGCGCCTTGAGCGAGCTGATCAATCAAAACGCGGATATCACCAGCTTCCAGACTATCGGCGTTGAAGGGTTTCGCCAGAACAATTATCACCCGGATCGTGACGGTTTGTTTGTCAATATCCATGAACTTGAACGCTCTGTCGGTTTTACCGAGCGCCAGTATCTGTTGGAAATGCCTGAGAACTACGGCTACCGTTCCGCGACACCTTTTGTGATGATGACTGTCGAGGGTGACAAGGTCAGCAGCAGTCACTTGAGCAAGACGCAGATCGACGGGCTGTATAGACACAACGACGCCTTTTTCGAGACACTGGGAAAACTGCGTAACGGTGATATCAAGTATAGTAAATTTAAAGAAAGCCCCGAATACGCTAGATTTGAGCAACAGCTGACGCGTTTGCTCGAACGTAACCACATCACCCCCGCAGGAGTGTTAATGCCAGAGTACCCCCGTGACAGCATGCGCGATATCAAGGGCAACAACCTGAACAAGGTACTGTGGGAACGGGCCTTCGCCGAGACGGTCTGGCAGAGCCACGATAACGACTCGCTGTTGTTCGGTCTGGCGACAAACTTGGCAAGAGATTATGATGTGAACAAGATCCTGCAAGGTGGCTATGTGCAGAGTGACATTGCCCAGGCCAAATTGCTACTGGCACCGCTGTACGAGCAATGGCGTGAGCAGGCTATCGACGCGGAAACCGAACGGGTCGCCAGTGAAAACGCGGCGCAGCATCCAAACAACCCGAGAGTATATGTCTTCGATCAGGTTGCGGTGGAGCGGTCACTGGACAGCAAGCTGTTCACCTTGTTATTGCGCGGCCCGGAGGGCCTGGAGATTAACGATGTGCAATTGTACCAGACAGCCGAGGCGCTGCTGTCGGGCAATGAGGGCCGGAGCTTGCGCAAGCAGGCGTTGTTCCATGCCCTGCGCCCGATAGCGGATAGCTTTTCCAAGGCAGCGGTGCCGGTTAATCCCCATGCTGAGCTGGTGCCGCAAAGCGGTGAGAATAAGGTCATAATCAATAACCGACTGAATCAGCCAGACCCGTATCTTATCCTCAATACCCACCCGGAGCTGGCATATGCCGATGGCTCGTACCGGATCAAGGAAGATAAATATCGCAGTTACAACCAGTTCCGTCCCGACCCTGAAAATGAAGCTACGCGCTACATGAATGACCTGGATACCCCGTTTGTGGGCGGGATTTCCGGGACCACCCAAACCGTCAGTAACGTCTTGCCGGAATTATTCGGTCACACGTTGAGCGTCAAGCAGTACTGGCAGTTTCAGATGGCCAATGCGGCCTTCATGATCCGTAACGGCTATCACTCGTTCTTTGAAACCTTCTATGTCGCTGCGCGTTACGAACCGGAGGGCGCGGGCAGTATCGGCAAGGACATGTTACAGATGTTCGACCAGTACCGCGATGCAGGCAGAGAGAAGGCGTTACAGGGTGAACTGTATGACGGGGTGATGGAGCGAGTCTTGCCGATCATCAATCAGGGCTTGCCAGAGGCTGAAAAGTTCCATTCACCGCGTTTTACTCGCTTTGGTCCAATGCCTGCGCTGCTGGATAAGAAGGAACCAGCAGGCATTGCTCCGTTCGATGAAAAACCTGTCAGTGACTGGGAAAAGCCTGTGGTTGAGGCTTACCATGAGGAGAGAAAGTCCCGCTTTGATGGTCAGCTGATTATTCAGCTTGAAAACGACCCGATAGTCATGGAGGCAGCGGCAAAATTGGCAGGAAAACACCCTGATTCGGTGCTGGTGCAGCTGGATGCACAGGGTCAATACCGGGTGGTTCATGGTGACCTGACTATTCTGGAGGATAAAGAAAAAATCCGCTGGCAGCTGGTTGGTCATAGCCGCGATGGTGAGACTAAGCTTAGTCACCAGACGCTGGCCAAACGCACTCCGGAAGCCCTGGCGTCACAACTCAGCCAGTTCTGCACAGACTCCGGCGTTAAAACGCCCCCTGAACATATCAGTATGGTGAGCTGTTCACTGGCTGGTGAAGGCCAGCAGGAAAGCTATGCGCTAAAGTTTGCTCAGTCGCTTGACCAGCGTATTCGTCCGTATTCTGTTAAGGCTTATGCCACGCCAGTTACAGTCAGCCCTGACGGACGGAAACAACCCACGGAAGACGGTAATAAAGCCACGTTTGTTTTTAATCAGAAGCATGAGGTATGGACAGTAGAAGTAACGCCAGCTAAATCAGTCCCTTCAGGGGGGATGGTTAACCCACCACTGGGAAACAAAACGGCTCCGGTTTCAGACAATGTGCAGATTGACATCCGGTTGCTGGCGATGCTTAACCGTGCAGAGGATTTTCAGCAGGCCACGGAGCAGCTGTACAGTAAAAACGCACTGTCCGCAGAAGAATGGCTGCCAGTACTGGGTAGCTTCAGGGAAGATAAGTCCCAGCCAGGAAGTTATTCTTTACAGTTTATTAATACAGCACGCTCTGAGCTTCCGCCCCGGACATTCACGACGGATGACCGGCGTATTATCGATTTTATCCATTCTTATGATAACGATCTCAAGGTTGTCAGAAAAAACTACGAGTATACTGAAGGGAAGCACACCCGGCGCACAGGTATCCCCGAAGCAGAAGCTGTGCACGGGCTGAATTCCGCCTTTATCATTAAGACGCTGATCCCCTGGTTTGCCGATAGAAACCGCACCACCGTAGCGAATGATAAGGTGCACAATACGATGCCCAATACGTTAGAGACCGCACTGCGAGTGCACACTTATGTTAACCTGACTCAGATGGCTCATGGTGCGCTGGAGGACAGTGCGAAACTCGTCAGTTTGTACAAGGCGGTGGCCAGTGAAGGCCGGGGAGTGACCAGCAGCCTGTTTTCATCGCTGTCCCATATCAGCACAGGTGTCGGGGCGGGGTTAAATATCACCAGTGTGGTACTGGACAGCATAGAACTGGCGCATGCGCAGAATGAATCCCAGAAGGCTGTTTATGGTACTCAGCTGGCGTTTGACAGTGCTGGTCTGGTGACAACTGGCGTGGGTATTGGTGCCAGTGCCCTCGGTGCCCCCATTATTGCAGGTTCTGCCTCCTCGCTAGCGGTGCCACTGGCGGGTTTAGGGATTGGTTTTACAGCCCTGGCCGAGGCGTTCGGCAGGGTAGCCGATGATGTAAAGGCAGTAGGCAATTATTTTGCCGATCTGGACGCCGCTTATCAGCAGGGGGGATACCGGCAGACGGAAAAAGAGGCAGCAGATGGCAGCCGTTATACGGTGATGGAGCCAATCCCCGGCGCAGTGATCCGTCAGCTCGATTTGCGCCACGGTAATCTGACTTTTGACAGCCAGTATCTCTATCGTAACGACCCAACTTACTCAGTAGGCTCAGGCCGGAGTAATTACTTTTTCTGGTGGCCCGGCCGGGCGGCTAATACTGATAAAAAGCAGGCAATTAATATCCGTGAAGGTATCGGTTACAAACAGGCGCAGGTCAGCTTCAGCTTCCATCCCAGAAGCAGCGACATACTGATCCTGCCCGTTACCATGAAGTCCTATATTAATTACGAATATATGATCCTGCCCTTCGTCACTACCCGCAACGACCGGGGATTTGACGTTCTGCGACGACTGGAAGAAGACGGACGATTCGACTTTGATTTTTATGCTTTTCCCTCTGAGCGCGTGGTACGCCGTATAACGCCGGAGTTTGTTAAGACGCCGGTTGACGTCATTCTGAACGATGAAGACCGGGATATTGTCATCCCGCCGTTGCCGAAGGATGTTCACGGTCGCTTGTCCTATCAGCTGACCGGCGGGAAGGGCAAATACCGTATCAGCTTGCAGGAGGGTGCCTCTCTGTCCTTACAGGGAAATAATTCCGATACTCACTGGATACTGGATGCCCGTCATATCGGCTCTGATGTTAACCCCAGTCTCAGCAAAAAAGATAACCAACTACTGCTCGGCAGTATAAAGATAACCCTGCCTGAAGCGTCGGATAATATTTCCCTGATAAATAATGCAGGGGTATTTTCTGTTCAGCAGAACAAAGAGCATCAGTGGCAGATAACAGAGATCGAAACAAATGCTGAGCGGTTTAACAGCCTGCAAGGGTTGCATGATCATCTCAGGCGGTTAAGCAATTCTGAGCATCACAACAGGCCATATATAGTGGTGGAACACTACCGGCACTCGCCGCAAAGCCGTCCAGTCGGCCGTGCATTCTATGAGACCGGTCGCGATCGTATGATTTACACCAACGTCCCTGACGCAGCAGATTTTCTCAACTATGCAGAGCTGGCGAAAGTTGACGGTAATAAGGCATGGCTTTACCGGGATGCCACGCTCTGGCAAGTGGACATTGTCAGTGGCGAAGTTCTGCGGCAGTACCTGCCGATAAAGTTTCCGGGAAGTGATCAGGAAAAAATCAGCAGCCACGTGATGCAAAGCAATGACCAGCTCTGGTTCGTGGTGGAACAGCAGCGGGATGAAAGTCGTATCTCGTATACGTATCAGGTGGCAGAGGAAGCACTGAAACTGGTGGCAGTTGACGGGAATACGGCCATACTGGCGGGCCTGGATAAAGTCAGTGAAAAAATCTCGCTGCCTGTCCCCCTTGGTTCCAGTGACGGTGAGTTTAATGGCCTGCTGGCACCACTGGCGGCGAGTCAGTGGTTCAGCGGCGATCTCTGCGCGCCGGAACGTCAGGTTAAAGGCAGTCCGGCGGAAGTGATCAGCTTTTCTGGGCGAGTAGCGGGTGTGGACAGACATTACTGGTTACAGACTGATGGAAGACAGCTGCAAAATGTGGTCAGAATGAACCGGATAAATCCGGATCAGGAGGATGCCGGTATTTTGGATAAGCTGAAAAAGAAAAATCCGGCTCTGGATCTGCTGGCCCTGACGGCAGATTTCACCCTTGTTTTCACCACAGCCGGTGATAAACCGGGTTATTATTTTTACAGCCATCAGAGACATAGTCTTTATTTTCAGCAGGATAGTGGTCTGTCCGGCACCCCGGCCAGCAAGGTGGCGGTTGATGATATCAGATCCGTATCCATAGCGAACAACCAGTTGGTTGTACTTTCCAGCAGTGGAGTGCTGTGGCGGGCAGATGATCAGGGCAGTATCCGTCTGATCGGGGTGACGGCAGACTGGTTGCTGCAACCTCACCAGAAGGGCCTGACAGCCGCACTGAGTCAGCTGGTGCGGGATACTCCAGATCAGTTAAGCACCCTGCTGCTGTTGGGGTTGCAGGACAGAGACGGAAAACCCGTCAGTGCCTGGTATGACAGTAAGGAAGAGCTGGTGGTGCAGGGCAGAGTTGGTCTCAATACAGAACACACTCTGGCCTATCTTGGTTTAGCGAAAGCGGAAAATGGCAGGCAGGCATGGATTTTTGACACCGACAACCATCAGTTATATCGCCAGCCACTGTCGGCGGAAACTGACCTTAAGGTGAGTGAAAAGCGGGTGCTCTCTGGGGAACCTGCCGCAGCGGAACTCTGGCACCAGGCCAGCTATCGATACCGCAGTGCGGTTCGTCAGGGCAATACACTCCGGCTGGAAACCCTGGACGGCGCGGTCTTGCTGCTGTCAGCCGACGCCAAGATGACAGACCGCCCGGTGCTGATTGCCTGGCATGTGCAGGGGCAACCAGACAGTGAAATTACCTCAGCCATTGTGGAGCTCAAGCGCAAGAATGAGGCTGAATTATCGCAAGCCGTTAGACTGTTTTCTGAGCATGGTTATCCTGCGTGGTATCTGCCGAAGGAAGGGAAAACGCTTCGTTCCAGCACACTTAATCCGGATCATGTTCTGCATTACCTGGGGCAGGTCGCCGGGCAGGAGGCCAGTTATGTCCATGACCAGATTACCGGAGATTTGTGGCAAGTCAGCGAAGAAAAGTCCACCCTGGTGGGGAATTACCGTTTTGTTAACCGAACGCCGGAGAGGCTGGTATTGCAGGTAGGTCAGGTTTCTCCGGATGGAACAATCCTGCTGCCACAACTGGCGGGCACCGATCGGCTGGCCATCACCGGACGTTCAGAAAAACCGTATTACTGGCTTTCCCCCGCCGAAGCGCTGACTCACTATCGGCATATCACGATAGATGATCGGGGTCAGGGTTCAGTCATCCGGTTTTCTGATACCGCCGGCATAGCCAACCTGTCACTATGGCTCAGTGGCCAAGATATCGTGCTGTTTCATCAGGCATCAGACACCAGTATAGGCATTGTCAGTATTGACAGGCGGCTAAGCGCCATATGAGGCTTGAAAGCACCGACGCTGAAGATGAAGATAATTCACTTACTGGAAAAATGGCCAAACTGACGGCATTAAACCCTGATGTCAGCCGTTTCGTCTACCGCAGTATGCGATAGAACTGAAGTTGATGAAAAAGGCTTCAGGGCGTAGTGTTAAGTAACTGGTCAATCTCATTGGCCAGTTGCACAAATCTTAAGAAGGGAACTTAAAAGTGCCTGAGACACAATAAAAGTTTTTATCAAATTAAGCAGAGCTGAGATACCGTCTCAGTCATTAAACTGCAAGCGGTATTTCTGCGTTAAATCACACTAATACAGTTAAATAATATATCCAGTTTCCTCAGTAAAGGGAGCAGAGTTAGCTGCTCTCACTGAGGTGTGATCTCTGTCGGTTACACCAATCTTCTCTGGTTAATTCCCATATTTCACAATCGTATTTACCCGATACGTATTCTTTTCTCTCTGTTTTAATTACCTTCATTCCTTCAGCTAATGAAATCTTTCTTGAGTTGTCATTAACTTTGGCTTTGGTTACTCTGAGTACAGTTTGCCCTAATTCGTTAAACCAATAACTCGTAACTCTTTCACATGCTTCACGCATTAACCCATTTCCTTGATATTCAAGAGAAAGCCAAAAACCGCGATTGCTATCATGTTTTTTGTATAACCCAATGAGACCGATCAGTTCATCAGGACGGGTTTTAATTCTGAGCGACCAGATATAGGCTTTTTGATCTTGTATTGCTGGCATGGCAATGTTATTGACAAAATCTTCACCGCCATTATCAGGATATGGCCAGGGTACGGCGTTACTGTCTAAATATTTTACGATGTCCCAGTGAGGAAATTTTTGTTGAATTTGAGAAGCATCATCATAAGCCAATTTCTTTAACAAAAGGCGTTTAGTTTCCAGATCTTTAAATGACATATCTTTATCCGCACAATCAAATGTTAATTTATGGTGAAGGATATAATGGGTTTTAGATGGTTAGCAGTCAATTTGATATCACCCCGGTTTTATAAAAACATGCTAAACGAAACATGGTATAGTAGGTTTTTGTTCTGTCTTTTATCCCATCGGAATGTTATGTCTTATCAATGCCCGTTATGTCATTTGCCACTGCTGTTTTCTTATCACCAATGGCGCTGTGAAAAGAATCATCAGTTTGATTGTGCAAAAGAAGGTTATGTTAACTTGCTACCAGTTCAGCATAAACGTTCAAAAGAACCGGGTGATAGTGCTGAGATGATGCAGGCGAGAAGGGCGTTTTTACAAGCAGGTTATTATCAGACACTACAACAAAAAGTCATTGAATTATTTGATCGTTTTTTACCTGAACAGGCTGAGGCATTGCTGGATATTGGTTGCGGAGAAGGTTATTACACTGCATCGGTACAAAAGGCGTTGAACCTTAAACAGCGTATTACAGTGTATGGCTTGGATGTGGCGAAAATCGCCGTTCGTTATGGTGCTAAACGTTACCCGGATGTCAGCTTTTGTGTGGCATCCAGCCATCGATTGCCGTTTGCGGATAGCTCCCTTGATGGGATTTTGCGAATTTATGCTCCCTGCAAAGCAGCGGAATTATCCAGAGTAGTAAAATCAGAAGGAGTTGTCCTGACTGTTACACCTGGCCCGCGTCATTTATATCAATTGAAAGAATTAATTTATCAGGAAGTTCATCTGCATCCTGAGAATACTGAACAACTGGGAGGTTTCGAATTGATTTCGGCGGAAACTCTGGCGTATGAAATGCAATTGGATGGTGAGCAATCCTGTAATTTATTACAGATGACGCCGTTTGCCTGGCGGACCTCTGAAGAGATCAAAAACAATTTGATTGCTAAGCAGTCATTTAATTGTGAAGTTGATTTTATGTTGAAAGTTTACCGTCGTATTTAATTTGTTGGACATTTTCTTACTCCTCGCGTCGCGAGGAGTTCTCAGATTTTATTATGGAAAGATATTTATAAAACTGGAGCCGGAATAGATATCTGGAAAATATCTATTCCGCGGAGAATATTAATATTATCAGGCATACATAAATAATTTTAGATGCTCAAATAATATATTGAAACCAATAGCAATTAATACCAGTCCACCAATAAGTTCTGCACGATTACCTAATAATGGCCCGATATAGCGTCCGATTAACATTCCCAGAGTAGCCATAATCATTGTCACCATTCCGATCGCCATTGCAGTATGTAATATATTTACCTGTAAGAAGGCGAGACCAACACCAATTGCCATCGCATCCAGACTGGTTGCAATGGCAGTAAATATTAATGTTAATGAACTATAACAACGGGGGGTAGTGGATTTAACCGCGGTTTCCGGCTCACGTTTGAAACTTTCGACAATCATCCGACAACCAAGGATAAACAATAATGAGAATGCTACCCAATGATCCCATTCCATAATATATTGGCTGGCATAAAGCCCCAGAGACCAGCCGATTAAAGGAGTACAGGCTTCAATCAAACCAAAAATAAGACCAGTGCGGATTGCTTCACGCAGATGTGGGCGATGGAGAGCTGCTCCTTTACTTACGGTAGCAGCGAAGGCATCCATAGATAGCGCTAATGCGAGAGTAAGAGTCGTATAGAGATTCATTAAAATAACCTCGGTTGGGTGATTCCACATACACATAAATCACCCCCAACCAATGGTGACGTTATGTGTCTATGGTCTTGCCAACCGATTTGGCATTCGTACCACGTTTTATGCAAACGAGTATGTTGATACGAATTTTCCAGAAGTCTTCTGGAACAGGCTACTCCCCAATGACTGGTGTGGACAATATCATAATTGGCATAAAAGGCAAAAATATTTTACTATATATGTCAAATAAGGAATTGATAATAGTTATCATTAACTTCTTGGGTGGAAAATAAGGCTGATATAATGTTGCAGCCTTATTCAAGATTAATATGAACCAGGGAAGGATTATTTGTTATTTAGCAGAAATTGATAAATTTTTTCTAAGTCATCTGGTTTTGTTACGGCAATATATATTTTATTTGACTCAAAATCTATCATTAAAATACCATCTTCAGACAAGTTCATTGCCTTAATCTGATCATAATTAAAGAATCGGTTGGAATAATAAAAGCCTTTTTCTTTAAATATGAGTTTAGGTGAACGAATATAACCAAGATATATTGTCACTAAGATGACAAAAGATAATAGATAAGTCGTTAGTGGAGAACCTTGCGCTATCACGTTATTGTAAATAATGATAGTAATTAAGACGATAAATATTAAAGCATCAATTCGATGTTTTCTTTTTAATTTTATGTTTAACAGAGTCTTGCCTTTGAGATAGTTGATGATAATTTCATCATACACAGCAAAAGCGAGCATTAATACAATTGAAATCATCAATACGATGTCATTCAGGCTCATTGTTACCTCTGATTTTCTAACTCATAGCTCTTGTTTTTATAAATGGGGGAGGAAATTTCCTCCCCATATTTTTAATAAATCAACTTTCTAACAAAACTATTTAACTAAGCCCAGAAAACCGAAATGATAACCGATGATGCCGATTACGAAGAACCCAACAATGATCCATAGAGGGTTTACTTTTTTCCGTAATAGCCACATGCAGCCAAAGGTCAGCAATAGCGGGGCTATACCGGGTAGCAACTGGTCAAGAATAGTTTGGACCGTTGTTACCTTCACCACTCCTGTGACGGGATCAGGTACTTTGGAAATAACAAATGGAATATTGACTTTCGTCCAGCTATTAACCAAAGCTCCCATCACGAATAGCCCCAGGATTGACGCTCCTTCTGTCATCTTTTGCAGGAAACCGCCACCCATATCTTTAACGATATCCATTCCTTTTTTATAGCCATAGGCAACACCGTAGTAGCGGGTCAATAAACGCACCAGGTTGAACAAAAAGAAAAACAGAATAGGGCCAAGCAAGCTGCCACTCATAGCAATTCCTGCTCCAAGTGCTGCAAAAACAGGACGGACAGTTCCCCAGAAAATAGGGTCACCTACACCTGCCAAGGGTCCCATTAAACCAACTTTAATACCGTTGATTGCACCATCATCAATATTAGCTCCGTTGGCCCGTTGTTCTTCCATCGCCATTGTAACGCCCAGAATAGGAGCAGCGACATAAGGATGCGTATTGAAAAACTCAAGATGGCGTTTGATAGCCAGTTTGCGTTCTTCGGTATTTTCGGGATAGAGACGACGAATGGCAGGGACCATTGAGAAACAGAAACCCAATGCCTGCATACGTTCGAAGTTCCATGAACCCTGTAATAAATTAGAGCGTAGGAAGACACCACGGATATCGCTTTGTGTCAGTTTTTTCTGCCCCATGTTTGCTGTATCTGACATATTGTTTATCCTCTTAATCTAATTCGTTATCAAGGTTATTTGGGGTATTGCCAGCCGGAGCAGTGGCTTGTGATTGGTTGTATTTAGGGCTGAGTTGGATATACAGGATGGCCAGAACAGCGCCAACGACACCGAGTATAACGAGATTCTGGACATATACAGCGGCCACAAAACCGAGATAAAAGAATGGCATCAGGTAGCCGGCACGCATCATGTTAATCACCATTGCATAACCAACAACGACGATCATACCGCCAGCAATATTGAGGCCAGTGGTGACAACTTCTGGAATAGCGTTCAGCATGCTCTGAACTTCAGAGGTTCCGACAGACAATGCAACAACCAGTGCAGGCAAAGCAATACGCATTGCTTGCAGTATTAAAGCAGTAATGTGAATGATAGTGATAGTGCGTAGGTTGCCATTTTCAGCAGCCTTATCCGCTGCGTGTTGGAAACCGACAGTCATAGTACGGACGATAATGGTAAGAACCTGACCCGCAGCAGCCAGTGGAATCGCCAGCGCGATACCTGCGCCAACATCTTGCCTGCCGGCGATAACCAGAATGGTTGAAATGATGGATGCCAGAGCTGCATCAGGAGCAACCGCTGCACCGATGTTCATCCAGCCCAGGGCGATCATTTCCAGTGTACCGCCGATGATAATGCCGGTTTTCATATCACCAAGCACTAAACCAATCAATGTACAAGCAACTAATGGACGGTGGAATTGAAATTCATCAAGAATGGAACCCATACCCGCAATACAGGCGACGATGAATATCAATAAAAGTTGAACAACGGTAATTTCCATTGTTTTCTCCTGTAACCAAATGTAATTTGGTAAGAATTTCGTTATTGAGTAATGGTTAATAAAAAAATATCTGTTTTTGTTTTTTTAAGCTTTTTTGAGCAAATCCATCATATTTAAGCGTGCATCGCTGGCAACTTTGCGTGCCTCAAGCTCGATACCGCGAGAATTCAGCTTTTCGAAAGCGTTAATATCTGTTGCATCAACAGAGATAGCATTGTTGATTTGGGTTTTACCTTGTTTGAAAGCCATGCCGCCAATATTAACAGATTCCAGTGCAACACCGCCTTCTACAATACGTAGTACATCAGTAGGGTTGGTGAACAACAGCATAACGCGCTCACCGGCATATTTAGGGTTATTGTAAACACGGATATACTTGGCAATATCGACCACATGTGCACTGACACCGGGAGGTGCAACCTGCTTTAATAACGTAGAGCGTACAGTATCTTGTGCTACTTCATCACTGACTACAATGATACGTTTAACGTTAGTCTCTTTTGTCCAGCGAGTTGCAACCTGACCATGAATAAGACGATCGTCAATGCGAGCAAGGGCAATTTTCATGTGACCACCAGCAACAGGTGCAGTAGTCTGGGAAGTCATGGGAGTTGCAGGTTGGGTTGGTTCAGGTTTATCAGCTTCTTTGGCTGGCTCTGTTTTAAGGGCTCGAATACCTTCTTTCCCTGTTTCCAATGCAACGGAAACCAGTTCTTCCATTGATGGATCATCATCACGGCACATAAAGGCTTCAACCAGCATTGGTATGTTTACGCCAGTGATGATTTCGTAGTTTTCTTTGTCCATTACGATACGGTTCGCCGCATTAAATGGACTGCCGCCCCAAGTATCGACAAAAAATAAGACCCCCTGTGTTGTATCAAGTAACTCCAGCTTCTTATTGTATTTTTCGAATAACGTATCGGCATTTTCACCGGGCACAAAGTCAATATAAGAAACGTTTTCTTGTTCCCCAATCAACATCTCTGTGGTGTGAAGCAGTTGCTCAGCCGCAGCCCCGTGTGTGCCAATCATAATGGCTATACTCACTTGTTTTCCCCTTTTTGTAACAATTGAACTCGGATTTATTGCAAGCTCATACTCAATATTTCCAATATGTTGCACTATACCCGCTGCTTTCAAGATGCAGATTTGAAATCCATAGGGTATATCGATTAATAATGATGACAGCTATTAACGAATATGATAGTTACAAACATCGTGTTTTATCGAGGATCCATCTCAAGTATTTCATTTCTCATGGTTTATATTTCGTTACATAAGAAAATATATCATTAGATTATCATTGGAAGCATTTAAGAAAATTGCTATCAGTCAGAAAATTCAAGATGGACTATTTTGAGAGGTTAAAATAAGATTTTTATTCTACTCATCATAAATTAGTAACTTATTTTCCTTTAAATTTTTGTTTTTATGATTTTTGAAACTATTTCCGGTAGCATTTTATTAATTTTTAGATAAAAAATTTTGATACCTTAGACTGGAAAGAAGAAAAAATGTACTTAATTGATCCGTTTCAGCCAAAAAAAATCCCTACTGTATAGCGGGGATTTTTTCAGATAAGTAAGATTTTACCTAAAATAGGTGACAGTTTAACTTATGAACATATTAATTAAGTTGCAGGTTTGATTAGTCACACTGTACTTTTATTGCCAAACCACCACGTGATGTTTCACGGTATTTCGCGTTCATGTCCTTACCCGTTTCGTACATGGTTTCAATAACTTTATCAAGTGAAACCCGTGGTTCGCTGGTGCGGCGCAATGCCATACGAGCGGCATTGATCGCTTTAACTGAAGCAATGGCATTACGTTCAATACATGGAACCTGTACCTGTCCGGCAACAGGGTCACAAGTCAAACCAAGGTTATGCTCCATGCCTATTTCGGCTGCGATGCAAACTTGTTCAGGACTTGCTCCAAGTAATTCTGCGAGACCTGCCGCTGCCATTGAACAGGCAACTCCCACCTCTCCCTGACAGCCGACTTCGGCTCCAGAAATGGAAGCATTCATCTTATACAGAATGCCGATTGCACCTGATGCCAGGAAGTAGCGCGTGTACAGCTCAGGAGTAACAGGCTCGATACAATGGTTGTAATAAGCCAGTACTGCCGGCACGATCCCGCATGCACCATTGGTTGGTGCGGTCACAACACGCCCACCAGCGGCATTTTCTTCATTGACTGCCAAAGCGAACATGTTGACTAAATCAACGACATTCATTGGGTCATTAGACAGTTTATTTGATGATGTCAGCATACGGTGCAGAGCGGCTGCACGACGAGGTACACGCAGAGGGCCAGGTAAAACGCCTTCTGTATTCAAACCTCGTTCAATACAGGCCTGCATGGTGTCCCATACATCTGCAAAGTATTCAGCAATTTCTTCTTTGCTATGCAAATCCAGCTCATTTTTCATCATCAAGCCAGAAATAGATAACCCTGTTTTGCTGCAATTCATCAGCAGATCAGCAGCAGAGCTGAATGGGTAAGACACAGGTTTGGTATCCTGAGATGGCTTACCGAAATGTTCTTCATCAATAATAAAACCACCACCGATGGAGTAGTAAGTTTTGCTGTAAACTTTTTTGTCACCTGCAATTGCATGAATCTGCATACCATTTTCATGCAATGAAAGGTTATCGCTACGGAAATTCATACCTCCGTCACGAGGAAAATCGACTTCATGTAAACCATTTGCCAGCGGCAAACGTTGAGTTTGCTCAACATCACGAATAAAACCAGGGATTGAATCAATATCAACAGTAGCGGGCATATTACCGGCCAACCCCATGATAATGGCGATATCCGTATGATGACCTTTCCCGGTTAATGAAAGTGAGCCGTATACGTCAACAGCTACACGCGTGATAGAGGACATCAGCCCCTGGTTTACAAGATCATCGACAAATTGTTTTCCTGCTTTCATAGGGCCAACAGTATGAGAGCTGGATGGGCCGATACCCACCTTAAACATGTCGAAAACGCTAATCACGCCAGACTCCTTAGAGAAGAAAGATATATAGTATATTTATAATTAAAGCGCGTTACTTTACTGTTATTTAGTGGTGTTGATAAAGGAGTTTACAGTTTTTTTTTAATTATAATAGCTATTGATATGATTTTGGATAATAAATAAACAGATTTATAACGCCTCGTAAGCCGTTCCTAGAGTGATTTTTGAACTTGCTGTGCCAGTTGGTAAATAA
This sequence comes from Xenorhabdus cabanillasii, assembly GCF_003386665.1. Taxonomy (NCBI): domain Bacteria; kingdom Pseudomonadati; phylum Pseudomonadota; class Gammaproteobacteria; order Enterobacterales; family Morganellaceae; genus Xenorhabdus; species Xenorhabdus cabanillasii. The sequence goes on from NZ_QTUB01000001.1 coordinate 2,876,733, forward strand.
TGGCAGCGGTTAATCCCCAAATCATCTGCTCACGATACCAGTAAAAATAGATCCGATGTTGTCGATTTCGCAGCTTAACATCCAAATATTGATAGCAAGGAAGAGAGAGTGCATCAAAAAGTGGAATTTCAAAAACTCTGTCTACTTCTGTTGGATTGATCTGAAAAGAAAAGGGAGGCGAAACCAACCCGACGACAGGTGTAACACGATACCCGCCACTACTGTCCAATGGGGCGAGTTGCCCCAGAATTTGTACCTGATGATGTGGAATGTTGACTTCTTCTTCTGCTTCACGCAAAGCTGTAGCGATCAATGAATGATCTTCTGGATCAGCTGCACCACCGGGAAAAGCAACTTGCCCTGCGTGTGAACGTAAACTTTTAGCTCGTTGAGTCAATAAAAGCGTTGGTTCTGGCTTACAAGTAATTGGCAATAATACAGCGGCATTCCGTTGATTATTGCTTAGATACTTTGGTTGTACAGGAAGTTGCAATTGAAACCGATGAATAAAATCAGAAAGAGATGTCATGATAGTTGGAGTTCCCTTAATTTAGGTAAGATATGTCCAAGTTTATCGAATGTTTCCTGATACTCTTTTTCCGCAATACTATCTGCAACGATACCGCCACCAGCCCAGCAGTATATTTTTCCTTTTTCTGTCAGCAGAGTACGTATAGTGATATTGCTGTCCATTGTACCGCAGAAACTAATATAGCCAATAGCTCCACAATATCCGTGTCTGCGATGTGGTTCTAATTCTTCGATAATTTCCATAGCCCGAATTTTTGGGGCACCAGTAATGGAACCACCGGGAAAACAAGCGCGTAGTAAATCGGTCGCGTGATATTTATCTGGCAGTGTGGCGGTAATGGTACTGACGAGATGATGTACTGCCGGGAAAGGTTCAACGACAAATAATTCCGGAACTTTGACGGATCCTGGTATTGCAACACGTCCGATATCATTTCTCAGGAGATCAACGATCATCAGATTCTCAGCACGGTCTTTTCGGGAATTGGATAATTTCTCAGCTTGCAATTGATCTTTTTCCGGATCTTGATCACGTGGTAGTGTCCCTTTGATTGGTCTGGTCTGGATTTGCTTATCTTCCAGCAATAAAAATCGTTCAGGTGAAACACTAATGATGCAATTTTCGGGCAAGCGGATAAAAACTGAAAAAGGAGCACGGTTACATTCATTCAGTTGCTCGAATGCCTGCCATTCATCACCTTGGTAGTCAGCATGAAAACGTTGGGCCAGATTGACTTGATAGCAATCTCCATCACGCAGATAACGGTGGATTTGGGCGATTTTTTCATGATATTGCTGTTCACTCATATTAGATTGCCATGAATTGGTGAGCGCAAAATCGGTTTCTTGATTTTTTTTGTGTGATTTTAGCCATGCCAGACGGTTATCAATATCGTGATAGCTGAGTAAAGTCGCTTTTTGCTGATGATGGTCAATAATAAGACACCAATCGTAGATCCCAATCGCCATATCTGGAAAATTCAGTTCATTAATGGCCGTAGCGGGTAATTTTTCAGTTCGTCGTCCGAGATCATATCCCCATATTCCCAGAGCTCCTCCTTGAAATGGTAAGTCGGGATCAAATTGTGCGGTAAGATTACAGGCATGAAGATGTTTTTTCAGCAATAGAAAGGGATCATCTTGCGAATAAGAAACTGCATCACGACTTTTGATTTCTGTCGATTCCCCTTGTGTTACAAGAGTCACAAGGGGTTCAGCCACAAGAATGTCAAAACGATTATGTGGATGTTGGGCTGCACCTGAATGTAACAACATTGCCCAGGGAGAGGCAGAGAGCGGAGCGAAATAATAGGTAGCAAGACTGGGAGAATAAGGTAGCTGACGTTTTTGTAATGTAATCTTCATGGCGGAACCCGTATTGGCTGGGCAATTAAAAATAACTGATTAATGCGCGGAGAGTACCATAGAATGGTATACTTGTTCACTGGTTGTCACACTGCAACTTAAAATTGATTGAGTATATAATCACAGCTTGTCGCTAATTATTGTCGTATATTTGAGGTTAAAGCTATGTTTTCAGGTATGCCAGCATTGTCCCATGAAGAACAGCAAGTCGCAGTAGAAAGGATCCATCAACTTATTTCTGAAGGGATGGGAAGTGGAGAAGCCATTGCCATTGTTGCTCAGGATCTGCGGGAAAAGTATCAGGACAAAGAGCAGATCCATGTTTTATTTGAGGATGATGTAAAATAGCAGCAACGCATTTTTAACAAAACTCACATAATTACTTTCTATTACATGTTAATTTAACCGAACATTTAATCCATATGATTTGGATGGTAATAGGAGGTAATATGAAGACAAACCAATTTATTCATCGTACTGGGTTATTGAGTGTAACTGTTGCGTTTTTCCTTTCGTTTGCTGCGTCAGCCGCTGAACATGATCATGTGGCTAAATTTGTTTCCTGTAAAAACTTGACTAAAGATCAAATCGCAGCGCAAGTTAAGCAAGATTTTTTACAAAATCGTCTTAATCATTGGGGTAAAGACAGGCAACAACTGGGTACAGGAAAAACCCGTTGCGTGGGTAAATGTCAATGATATTACTGGTGATGAAGATGTGTTACAGATTCCGCTTATTGTCCGGGGTTCCAAAAAAGACAAAAGTTACAATGCCACAATTGATTGCCAAAAAGAGACTATCAGTTATCGTGAAGTTAAATAAACAAATTGTCATGACAGCTTCAAATATATTCGGGATACTGGAAATGTATCCCGTTTTATTTATGAGTGAGGGTTCTTTATGACGGAATTACGAAAACTTTATCCAGCTTATGACGCATATGAAACCGGATATCTGGATACTGGGGACGGGCACCAAATTTACTGGGAGCTTTGCGGTAATCCTGAAGGTAAACCTGCGGTATTTATCCACGGAGGGCCCGGAGGGGGAATAGCAAATTATCATCGGCAGTTATTCGATCCAGAGCATTATCATGTCATGTTATTTGATCAACGTGGCTGTGGTCGTTCCAGGCCTCATGCAAGTCTTGAAAATAATACAACATGGCACCTGATAGATGATATTGAACGTTTACGTAAGCGGATGGGAGTTGATAAGTGGCTGGTTTTTGGTGGTTCATGGGGGTCAACGTTATCTCTGGCTTATGCGCAAAAAACATCCGAATTCTGTATCAGAATTGGTATTAAGGGGAATATTTTTACTCCGGCCTCAAGAATTGCAATGGTACTATCAGGCAGGTGCTTCCCGGTTTTTTCCTGAAAAGTGGGAGCGTACACTTTCTATTCTTTCTGAAGAAGAACGTACTGATGTGATAAAGGCTTACAATAAACGTCTCACGAGTAATGATCCCGCAGTGCAGTTGGAAGCTGCCCGTTTATGGAGTACCTGGGAAGGGGAAACTGTTACACTATTACCTTCTGAGCATGCAGATTCATTTGCAGAAGAACAGTTTGCGTTGGCGTTTGCACGTATTGAAAACCATTATTTTATCAATAACGGTTTTATAGATGAGACACAGCAGTTATTAGATCATGTTGACGTTATCAGGCATATTCCAGCAGTCATCATTCATGGGCGTTATGATATGGCATGCCAGTTACAGAATGCCTGGGATCTGGCGAAATCGTGGCCAGAGGCAGAGTTTCATATTGTAGAAGGTGCAGGTCATTCCTTTGATGAGCCGGGAATTCTGCATCAGTTAATTGAAGCAACTGATAAATTTATTGGAAAATAGGTGTGGTAACCACTCGCTTATGCGGTGGTTACTTTTTTATTCATATTTAACGGTTCTTAGGTTCATAAGGTAAGCGAGACAAATATCTCGATTGTTGGCGATAGTGGTTCAATCGTTGCTGAAAATATTCTCGCAGGTGTTGTGGTTGGGCTTGCTCAACAGTGTCGGGAATGACAGGCATATTATAGCGCTCTTTAAATGCAACCCCTGATGCCGCCAGATCAACATTGACCTTATCCATCTCATCTTTAGATAACTTGGCTAAGTTATGCTCTACCATTTCCTCTCCAAAAGTACTATGTAACCTCAGACGATAAAATTAATTGAGTCTTCTTTATTTGGCAAGTCATTATTTGCATAAAAAAACACCTCTTAAATATTAATAATATCAATTCTCATTTTTATTAAATATTAATTCTTTGATTAAATATTTAATTAAATAAAACTGATTCTTATTTTCTCATATTTAATGAGATTTATTCTTGCGATAAAATAAAAATAATTCTTTAAATATCAATGCATTATTTTTTTAAAATTTATCTTTGTTTTATTGATTTTTAATGGGCATAATATGCAGCAATTAATAAAATATTAGGAGGATGGGCTAATGTTAAAACAAGAAATGATTACGAAATTAAATGAGCAATTAAATCTGGAGTTTTATTCTGCCAATTTGTACCTGCAAATGAGTGCATGGTGTAGTGATAAAGGTTACGAAGGTGCGGCAGCATTTCTGAAAAACCCATTCACGAGAAGAAATGCAACATATGCAGCGTTTATTTGATTATCTGGGCGATACAGGAGCAATGCCTGTACTGGGTGCTATTCAGGCTCCACCTGTTGAATTTAATTCTATTTCTGATGTGTTCAATCAAACCTATGAACACGAAAAAACTGATCACAGAAAAGATCAACAAACTGGCTCACTTAGCAGTGACAACCCAGGATTACTCTACTTTTAACTTCTTACAGTGGTATGTGGCTGAACAACACGAAGAAGAAAAATTATTCAAATCTATCTTAGATAAACTGGATATGGTGGGTGAGAGTGGTAAGTCTTTATTTTTACTGGATAAAGATTTGAAAGGATTATCCGTTCCAGCTCATGCTTAAGAAAGCACTAAAATAAATTAATCTGCATTATTTTTACCGTATTTCCTGTTTTTGCTTATTTTTAAGCAGGAATTACGGTTTTTTTGTTTTATCTCCTGTTTTTGTTTTTTGCGCAGTGCTTCACAGGTCAGGACTTTCACCACAGATTAAATTTATCGTTTGTTATAAAATCCCCTTTAAGCATAAAAATTCATCGGTATATTAAAGGGTTATTCTATCATGTCTATTTTTAACATCCGTTCATTCTGGAGTAATCTGTCTGCTTTGGTTGTTCTGTTTGTCGGTATGTCCTGTCAACAGGCTTTAGCTCATGCTCACTTGAAAGATCAAACTCCGGCAGAAAATACAACGGTGGAAGCTGCACCACAAGCTATAACCTTGAGTTTCTCAGAGCGTATTGAACTTGGATTTAGCAAAGTAAAATTAATTGGCCCAGAAAAAAAAGAGATTAAAACAGGTAAGTTAGCACTTGATCCTGCGACTAAAACGCAACTAATCCTGCCCGTAGAGGATAAACTGGCAGCAGGGGAATATCGTGTTGACTGGAGTGTTCTTTCTGTTGACGGTCATAAGACGAAGGGTGTTTATAACTTTACTGTAAGATAATGATTTCACTTGAGGCGTTATACATACTCTGCCGTTTCTTGCATTTTGTGGTAGTTATGCTGATGTTTGGGTTCAGCTTGTTTACTACCATACTTGCTTCAGGCCATTTTTTAGTTTTAATTAAAAAAACGGTTGGGAGTCGGTCTGGCAATTAGCACGGTATTGGCTTTTGTCACCTCAATGATCTGGTTTATTGTACAGACAGGGTTGATGGGAGATGGCTGGCACGACGTTTATCAATTTGAAATATGGCAGGCAGTGTTAACAACTGCTTTTGGTAAAGTATGGCAATGGCAATTGTTGGTTGCTGCCCTTGCTGTTGGGGGAATATTCTTTTTACGTACTAATGTTGGTGACTCTAAGACAAAGAATTTTTTATTATTAGGCTGCTCTGTCATTTTGCTTTCAAGCCATGCTTTCATTGGTCATGCCGCTATGTATGAAAGGGAGCTTGGCTTGCTGCTTCAGGTAAATCAGATTGTTCATTTGCTTAGTGCAGGCTATTGGTTCGGAGGGCTATGGCCTTTTTTGTTATGCCTGCAATTTTCGCGGCTAAAAGATATTTCCAAACCAAACTCAGCTTTTCACCAGATAGATAGCTATAGTATGGAGAATAGTCTGTGTGATGAAAGTGTAGCTGCGATGAGGCGATTTTCTAACTACGGGCATATAGCCGTTTTTTTGGTGATCGTCACAGGAAGCGTAAGCAGTACCATTTTAATTCCTGGTTGGCTGACTTTTGATGCCCCTGCTTCCGAATATCAATCAATGCTATGGCTGAAAATCATACTTGTTACAGCTATGGTTCTTTTGGCCTTAATCAATCGTTATATTCTGGTGCCCAAATTAAAGCAGAAAGGACGTTATGAATTACTAATGGTGAACAGTTGGTTGGAAATCATTCTGGGAACTGTTGCTCTATTGTGTGTTGCTATCTTTGCGACAGAGCCTCCTGTGTGATCCTTGAATAGTTGGTGTGAGCTTGGATATACCTCTATGGTTTTTTAAGTTGTGACCAATAAAGCTGCTACTTGTAAAACGATGGGTATATAAACAAGAAAAAGGGCGGTAGAATTCAGCTTGTATGTTTATCAGGGGGATGATGATGAAACGAGTATTTTGGTTTTTATCTTTTTTATTTTTTTCTTTCCAGGGGATTGCTGCTCCAATACAAACCATCAGTAAATTACAGTTCGGGAAACAATGGGCTTTTACTCGTGAAGAGGTTATGCTTGATTGCCGTTCAGGAAGTGCGTTGTTTGTGATCAATCCCAGTACGCTTATGCAATATCCACTCAATGATCGCGCAGTAGAAATGATGAAAAATAATCAAGTTATTGCAACCCCACTAAGTACAATACTCTTAGATGATCCTGAACATCGCAATCGAAAAATGAGTATTGAGCCATTTCAGAAAGCGGCTATGTTGCTATGCAATGATCAAACAAGTAATGGTAAATCAAGCGATGAAAAATAACCGTAATTTTTACTGCTGATATGTATGTTAATTAACGAGCTAAATAATTAACAAAATTTGGTAATTTACCGTGTGTCAACTACTCTTTAAGAGGTAGGTTGTTCTACGTCTCAATGGCATTTTAGCGCACGGCTCTTTAAACAGAGCCATTTTCCCTAGGCTGAGTAGAGGAGTAAGCTCGGCCTTTTTTTATTATGTTTACTATGAGAACTGAATAATTTTACTCTTTTTTCGCAAAATTATCTCTTTTTCTGAACTTGTATAATCTATTCAATATACCTCATGGATTTCAAGCTTTAGTGTGGCGGTAGATAAATACCTAAATAGCAAGTGGCTGATTACTCGTTTTTGACGAAGTGTTTGATAATAATATGAGCAAGGGCACGATTTTGGCTGCAAATTAGGTGATTTTCTAATATAAGCTGTGATAACTAACTGAATTTCATAAGTGAATACTGGTAAAATATTAAAAGAAAATTTTAATTCTGAGATTCAGACGGTATTCTGGAACAGCGATATAAGGATAGTAGAAGATTTACCAGAATGGTTTGATGTTCTTGGGAAAACTTAAGTTGTTGTTTTCTTATTATTAAATTGTTATTTTCCTGGCTCTTGTGTAGGTGTGTATGGACAAACGTGAATTCTATCAGGAACTATCAGATAGCTTAGTAGCTCTGTTATCAGGCGAATATAACTTGATCGCATCTCTTGCAAATACAAGTTCATTGTTATATGCCCGTTTGGGCAATGTTAATTGGGTTGGCTTTTACTTGGTAGATGGTGATACCCTAGTTTTAGGGCCATTCCAAGGTAAAATTGCTTGTGTTCGTATTCCTATAGGGAAAGGTGTATGTGGAACCGCTGTAGCAAAGAATTGTGTCCAGCGTATTTCCGATGTACATGCTTTTCCCGGTCATATAGCTTGTGATGCTGCCAGTAATGCTGAAATTGTCCTTCCTTTGGAAATTAATGGGCAAATTATTGGCGTTCTGGATATTGATAGCACGGTTTTTGATCGGTTTGACGAACATGATGAATATGGCTTAACAGTGCTTGTTAGCAGGCTTTGTGAGCATTTGGAGCAATGTGTTGTGCCAAATTATCTGCAACAGAATGTAACTTAACCTATGTATGGCGTGGCATTTATCAGCAACACTATTATAATGTCGCCTGTTCATGCCTGCGCTGGTTGGCAAAACCGTTGTAATCAGGAAATTTCATGGAAAATCAACCTAAGTTGAACAGTAGTAAAGAAATCATTGCTTTTTTGGCTGAACGATTCCCGCTTTGTTTTGCCGCAGAAGGCGAAGCACGTCCTTTAAAAATCGGGATCTTTCAGGATATCGTTGAACGTATTCAGGGCGAAGAGTGTTTAAGTAAAACACAGCTCCGTTCTGCTCTGCGCTTGTATACTTCCAGTTGGCGCTACCTTTATGGAGTTAAAGAAGGAGCCCAACGTATTGACCTTGATGGTAATGCGTGTGGTGAGCTGGAAGTTGAACATATTGAACATGCGCGTCAGCAGTTAGCGGAAGCTAAAGCTCGGGTACAAGCTCAACGAGCTGAACAACGTGCCAAAAAACGTGAAACAGAAAACATATCTGACAAGAAAAGCGAACGTCCTGTGAATAAAAAGGCAACGCCTCGTCGTCGCCCATCAGCAGGTAAAAAGGATGAAAAGCGTCCATCACGTTCGCAAGATAGTCTGCAACAATCACGTAAGCCAGCAGATAAAATGGCCAAAAAAATTGCACAACCTGAATTAACCTCAGTAACAGATGTATCCTCTCTGAAAGTCGGTCAGACAATCAAAGTGAATGTAGGAAAAAGCCTCATGGATGCTTCTGTGCTGGAAATTGCAAAAGATGGTGTAAGAGTGCAATTACCTACTGGTTTGGCAATGATTGTACGCGCAGAACACTTAAAGTTCTGATACGGAGGCCAACTTGGGCATGAACAAACTCATTACTTTGGCTTTCGTTTTAGTGCTAACATTTTCTGGTATAGGGCACGCAAATACTGTTAATGACAGTGTGAATCGTAATAGTAATGCCACTAATGCTGATGTAGCTGGTGCTGGTACAGCAGGTGGAAATAATCCTCTTACTGTTACTATCAATCAGTTACCCGATCTAAAGCCAGAACCACAACATCCTACAGTGAGTAAACGGATCGTTTCCCGTTTTCTCCGCTCTCATTATCGCCATTTTAGTCTGGATGCTGATTTTTCAGGTAAGGTTTTTGATCGTTACCTAAATATGCTGGATTATGGACACAATGTTTTTCTTGCATCAGATATTGCACAATTTGCTGCGCAAAAAGGGATTTTAGGCAAAGAGCTTGAAAATGGTGATCTACATCTTCCATACGTATTATTTAATTTACAGCAGAAACGCCGTTTTGAACGCTATCAATATGCTCTTTCCCGATTGGAAAAGCCTATCAGTTTAGATGGCAACGATACGCTTGAAACTGAACGTGATAAGGCACCCTGGCCTACGAGTGTTGAAGAATTAGATAATCTTTGGGATGCCAAGATTAAATCCGATTGGATAAATCTCAAACTGTCAGGTAAAAATGACAAAGAGATCAAGGAAGTACTGACAAAACGCTATCGGACTTTATTGAAACACCTTACTCAGAGTAAAAGTGAAGAAGTTTTCCGAACAATTATGATGGCTTTTGCTCGTGAAATAGATCCGCATACCAGCTATCTCTCTCCTCGTGATACAGAACAGTTCAATTCAGAGATGAGCCTTTCTCTTGAAGGGATTGGGGCTGTTTTGCAGTATGATGATGAATATGTATCTGTTCGCTCACTGGTTGTGGGAGGGCCAGCAGCCAAAAGTAATTTACTCAAAGTTGGAGATAAAATTATTGGAGTGGGGCAGGCTGGTAAACCAATTGTAGATATTGTTGGTTGGCGTCTGGAAGATGTTGTTGCTCTGATTAAGGGGCCAAAAGGTAGTAAAGTCCGCCTTGACGTCATCCCAGGCACAAAAGGCGCTAAAAATCACATTATCACTTTAACGCGTGAAAATATCCGTCTTGAAGATAACGCAGTTAAGATGTCAGTTAAAACTGTTGGTAAAGAGAAGGTTGGGATCCTTGATATACCAAGTTTTTATGTCGGTTTGACTAATGATGTAAAAGTACAGCTGCAAAAACTGGCGAAACAAAATGTCTCTGCAATTGTCGTTGATTTACGTGGTAATGGTGGTGGTGCGCTAACAGAAGCTGTCTCACTTTCTGGCTTGTTTATCTCAACGGGGCCGATTGTGCAGATTAGAGATAATACAGGCCGGATTAAAGAAGATTCGGATACTGATGAGGCAATCTATTATAAAGGGCCTTTGGTTGTTTTAGTTGATAACCGAAGTGCTTCCGCATCTGAAATTTTTGCGGCTGCTATGCAAGATTATGGGCGTGGATTGATTGTTGGTGAGCCTACTTTTGGTAAAGGAACTGTCCAACAATATCGTTCTTTGAATCGCATTTATGATCAGATGCTAAGCCCTGATTGGCCAGAGATTGGCTCGGTACAATATACTATTCAGAAATTTTATCGGGTGAATGGTGGTAGTACTCAACTTAAAGGTGTAACGCCTGATATCCTTATGCCAACAGGGGAAGAACCATCTGACATAAGTGAAAGTCAGGAAGACAATGCCCTGCCATGGGATAGTATTCAATCGGCAAGTTATACTTCTTCAAAGAAAATTTCAGAGTTAGTACCGCTATTGACCAAACTGCATCATCAGCGTATCACCAATGACCCTGAGTTCAAATATATCAATCAGGATATTGCCTATTACAAGGTGCTAAAAGCGCGTCATGGTGTTTATTCGTTAAACTATGCAGAGCGAGATAAAGAAAATAAAGAATATGAGGCGATAAAATTAAATCGCATTAATGAGCGTTTTAAACGTGAAGGGAAGAAGTCACTTACATCACTTGATGATTTGGCAAAAGATTATAAAGGTCCAGATCCTTATTTAGATGAATCAGTACAGATTGCTTTAGATTTGTCTCATCAGTTTGCTGAAATGACTCAGGCGAAGTGATTGCAAACTTCGTTATGGATAAAAAGCCGGCTTGATAGTCGGCTTTTCTATTACTGGTTGGATCTTATATAATATTGTAAAGTTACGTCGATTCTGTCGCTTAACGTCTTAAAAAAATTGAATAATACGGGTTCAGCCCCCATCTTATGATTTACTTTTAGTTGAACTGTTTGATTATTATAGGAAGCCAATTTATATGATGCGAATTGCTTTGTTCCTGCTCACTAATCTGGCTGTTATGGTAGTGTTTGGGATAATACTTTCACTCACAGGAGTTCAGCGCAGTAGTGTAGCTGGTCTCATGATAATGGCTGGGTTGTTTGGTTTTGGTGGTGCATTTATTTCTCTGTTAATGTCTAAATGGATGGCATTACGTTCTGTTGGTGGTCAGGTTATTGAAAAGCCGTCTAACGAAATGGAATTTTGGCTGATGGAAACTGTCCGTCGCCAGTCTGATCAGGTTGGTATTACCATGCCACAGGTTGCTATTTATGATGCACCTGATATTAACGCATTTGCGACAGGAGCTCGCCGTAATGCTTCTTTGGTTGCTGTTAGTACTGGGTTACTGAATAACATGAGTCGTGATGAAGCAGAAGCTGTAATTGCTCATGAGATCAGCCATATTGCTAATGGTGACATGGTCACAATGACGTTATTGCAAGGGATTGTAAACACATTCGTTATCTTTATTTCACGTATCATCGCACAAGCGGCTGCAAGTTTCCTGTCCAGCAGCGATAATGAGAGCGAAAGCAGCAGTAATGGTAACCCTATTGTTTATATGATCCTTTCCATGGTTCTGGAGATTGTATTTGGTATTCTGGCAAGCATCATTACCATGTGGTTCTCCCGTTACCGTGAATTTCACGCAGATGCAGGGTCAGCGAAACTTGTCGGACGTGAAAAGATGATTGCTGCATTACAACGTCTCAAAACCAGTTATGAGCCTCAGGAAGAAGGCAGCATGATGGCGTTTTGTATTAATGGTAAGTCTAAAAGCTTCAGTGAGTTATTCTTATCTCACCCTCCATTAGATAAGCGTATTGAAGCTCTGCGTAGCGGTGAGTATATAAAGTAACATTCTTCTCTGATTTTTAGATGAAAGATTAAAAAAGTAATTAAAGTAAAAGCCGGGATTCAATGAACTCCGGCTTTTTTGATACTGTTTATCAGATAAGAAATGGAACTGAACTGAGAAAGTTTGGATGGAGGAAAAGGAAGGGGGATAAATCTTGAACCCCACCTTTGCTACTGAGATACAAAGGTGAGGGAAGGGAGTAATGAGTTGATCTTGATTAAGATTGACGCAATGTTACTTTATCTTGTTCGAATGTTTTTTATCAGTCTTACCCATTAATTGGCTGGTAATTGTGCCAGCAGCCATTGATCCGTTGACGTTTAACGCCGTGCGGCCCATATCGATAAGAGGTTCAACAGAGATCAACAGGGCGACTAAAGTGACAGGTAATCCCATTGCAGGCAGAACAATAAGCGCAGCAAAAGTAGCACCACCGCCAACACCAGCTACACCGGCAGAGCTGATTGTCACAATACCAATGAGAGTGGCTATCCATAGGGGGTCAAGAGGATCAATTCCAACAGTTGGAGCAACCATTACTGCTAACATGGCAGGATAAATACCTGCACAGCCATTTTGACCGATAGTTGCCCCGAATGAGGCGGAAAAGCTGGCTATAGATTCCGGGACACCAAGATGACGGCTTTGTGTCTCAACATTTAACGGAATGCTGGCAGCACTTGAACGGCTGGTAAAGGCAAATGTCAGTACAGGGCCTGCTTTTTTGAAGAACTTCAGAGGATTAATGCCTGTCAATGCCAGAAGGACGCCGTGTACAACAAACATCAGACCTAAAGCGACGTAGGAAGCAACAACAAAATTACCTAATTGTGCGATATCGTGAATATTGGAGCTGGCAACAACTTTAGTCATTAAGGCCATTACACCATATGGCGTGAGGCGCATAACCAGTCTGACAAGTTTCATTGCCCATGCCTGCATAGTATCGATAGCAACAAGTGCTCGCTCACCACGCTCGCGGTCATCTTTTATCATTTGTAATGCAGCAATTCCCAGGAATGTTGCAAAAATGACCACACTTATAATTGAAGTTGGGCTTGCTCCTGTGAGATCTGCAAATGGATTTTTAGGAATAAAAGAAAGGATTAATTGCGGCACACTCAGCTCTGAAACCCGATGGATATAGTTTGCTTCAATCGCTGACAGACGCGCAGTTTCTTGCGTACCTTGAATTAATCCGGCAGAAGTTAAGCCAAACATACTGGCGATAACAATAGCAATTAAAGCGGAAATGGCGGTAGTAAACAGTAAAGTACCGATAGTCAGGAAGCTGATTTTGCCTAAAGAAGACGCCTTATGCAGTCGTGCAACTGCACTCAGTATAGAGGCAAAAACCAATGGCATAATGACCATCTGTAACAATTGTACATAACCATTACCGACAATGTTGAACCATTTAATTGATTCTTTCACAATAGGATCGTGTGCACCATAAATCACATTTAATGCCAATCCAAAAAAAACGCCTACAATCAGGGCAATAAGAACTTTCTTGGATAGGCTCCATTGATCTGAACTCGTTTTAGCTAATACTACGAGCAGCGTTGCGAAAATCAGCACATTAATAAT